>JAJDAC010000014.1 GCA_029262065.1 Candidatus Krumholzibacteriota bacterium
GGACCTCGCCGTAGAACTGCCAGCAACCCGGTGAGGACTCCATGTACCGGTGAGTCGGTCCGTCGATCGCGGGGACGACCGCGCCACAGCCGATGCAGGCGACCTCGGGAGTCTCGGTTATCATCTTCAGTCTGCCCTAACAAGTAGTATGCGGCAAACCTAGTCTCAATGACTGGGCAGCCATTTGCAGTGTAGCGCCAACGCGCTGGCGGGCCAAGATCACCAATCTCCACGACAACAAATGTTTGCGGGAGTCTGCCTGCGCAGATACGTCGCAAGCAGTAGCGGGGTATCCGCGAGGCACCGCGCTGCCTAGCGCGCGGGCGAGACGCCGTTCGTCTTCACCGGGCACGGGCAAATAGCCGCTACCCCAAGATCAGTTAACTTTATAAATGCCAACCGAGTACCCGGGTACACCTGGGAGTGTCCATTCTGTGCACATGGGTGATTCCGCTCGCCCATCAAAGTGGGAAGGGCCGCGTTACAGCTCGATCACGCGCCCCGGCACATCCAGCAGATCGCGCGTCAACGTGTCGCCGAACAGGAACGCCAACAGCAAGAAGAAGAAGAACAACGTCGACGCCATGGCCACTCGCGTGAACGTGGTGGCGTGACCCAGGTGCATGAAGAACCACAGCACCAAAACGGCTTTCAGCGTCGCGATTCCCAGCGCCACCACGTTGTTCATCATGCCCAGGTCCTGGAAGGCCACGAAAACCGTGGCTGCGGTCAGCACCATGAGCGCGCCAAACACCGCGAAGTAGGTGCCCAGTCCGGTGATGTGGGGAGTGTCGTGGTCGTGGTTGGCCATGATCGATTTCCTCGAGGGAGTCCGTTCTTGTCGGGTCAGCCCGTGTGTCGGCCGATGAGGTACAGCAGCGGAAACAGGAAGATCCACACCAGATCCACGAAATGCCAGTACAGGCCCAGGATCTCCACGGGATCATTCCACTCGCGCGTGAATTCGCCTCGCAGCGCGCGGGGAACCCACATGAGGATGAATACCATGCCGATGATCATGTGCACCGCGTGCAGGCCGGTCATGGCGAAATACAGATGGAAGAACATGCGGGCCTGACCGGGGTCGGCGCCCTCGAACTGGAAGCTGGGCCCGGGTACCAGGTGGTGGTTCCACTTGTCGGCGTACTCCACGGTCTTTATTCCCAGGAACGCCGCGCCCAATACGAATGTGAGCAGCAGGAACACGGCGATCATCTTCTGCCGTCCGGTCTGCGCCGCCCACACCGCCAACACCATGGTCAAGCTACTGCCAATGAGCACCGCGGTATTGATGGCGCCCAGATTGATGGGCAGGTGCGAGCTGGCTGCCGCGAACGCCTCGGGGTACTGGCTGCGGTACAACGCGTAGACGGCGAACAGGCCGCCGAAGAACATGACTTCGGTCACCAGAAACATCCACATGCCCAGCGTGACCGTTTCGGTCTGCTGGCGCAGGCTGTGGAAATAATGCTGCAGCTTGGGGTGCTGGACCGCCGATGCGTCAGACAAACTCGGCCTCCTTGGTGGGGGGCACGTACCCCTGCTCGGCGGTGTAGGCGTAGGCTTCTTTGTCCACGACCGGTTCGGTCTCAAAGTTGTGCGCCGTGGGTGGCGACTGGATTTCCCACTCGAGTCCCACCGCGCCCCACGGATTCGCCTCGGCCCGCGGGCCGTAGCGCATGGACCACGCCAGGTAGATCATGGGAATCAGGTAGCCCACGCCCAGAATGCTGGCGCCGGCGCTGGACATGACGTTCAGCACCTGCCACTCGTCGGGGTAGGCATGGTAGCGGCGCGGCATGCCCATGTAGCCCAGAATGAACTGCGGGAAGAACGTGAGGTTGAAGCCAATGAAAATGGTAATGGCCGCGAACTTGGACCAGAACGCGGGGTACATGCGGCCGGTGATCTTGGGCCACCAGAAATGAATACCGCCCAAGTACCCCATGATGGTGCCACCCACCATGATGTAGTGGAAGTGCGCCACCACGAAGTACGTGTCGTGCACGTGGATGTCGATACCCAACGTGGCCAGCATTACGCCCGTCAGACCGCCGATGGTAAACAGCCCAATGAAGCCCAGCGCGTAGAGCATGGGCGTGTCCCACGAGATGGACCCTCTGTATAGGGTCGCCGTCCAGTTGAACACCTTGATGGCCGAGGGCACCGCCACCAGCATGCTGAGCACCGAGAAGATGGTGGAGGCGTAGATCGACTGACCGGTGGTGAACATGTGGTGGCCCCACACCAGAAAGCCCAGCACGGCAATGGCCACGCTGGAGTACGCAATGAAGCGGTAGCCGAACACACGCTTGCGGGCGAAGCAGGTGATGAGCTCGCTGATCACACCCATGGCCGGCAGCACCATGATGTATACGGCGGGGTGGCTATAGAACCAGAACAGGTGCTGGAACAGGATGGGATCGCCACCGTAGGCCGGGTCGAACACGCCAATATGAAACGACCGTTCCAGCGCCACCAACAGGACCGTGATGGCCAGTACGGGGGTGCCCAGCAGCATGATGATGCTGGTGGCGTAATGCGCCCACACGAACAGCGGCAAGCGGAACCAGGTAAGGCCTGGAGCCCGCATGCGGTGGATGGTCACCAGGAAGTTCAGGCCGGTCATGATCGACGAGAACCCGGTAATGAATATGCCCAACCCGGTGGCCAATACATAGGTGTTGGAAAACGTCGTGCTGAACGGCGTGTAGAACGTCCAGCCGGTGTCCACGCCGCCGTTCAAGATGGAATACATCGTGAACAGGCCGCCGGCGTTGTACACGTACCAACTACCCAGGTTGATGCGTGGAAACGCCAGATCCTTGGCGCCAATCATGATTGGTATCAGGAAGTTTCCCAGCGTGGCCGGAATGGCTGGTATCAGGAAGAAGAACACCATGATGATGCCGTGCATGGTGAACAGGCGGTTGTACACGTCGGGCTCAACCAGGTCGCCCTGGGGAGTCACCAGCTCCAGGCGAATGAGCACGGCCATGAGGCCGCCCAGGAAGAAAAACATCGTGACCGACGCCATGTACAACAACGCGATGCGCTTGTGGTCGGTGGTGAACAACCACGACTTCAGGCCGTAGGCTGCGTTCAGGTAATCGGGTATACGCTTGCCCGTGGATACCAGGGGAGTCATGCGTCTAACCTTCCGCGGCCGGATCGGCCGGCGTCTGCGCCTGGTCGGCGCCGAGATTCTTGATGTACGAGATCAGCTCCAACAGCTGTTCCTCGGTAAGCTGGCCCTGGAATGTGGGCATGATGGGCTGATACCCCGCCACGATCTTGGCCTTGGGGTTCATGATCGATTCCCGCAGATACGTATCGGTGGCGTCCACGGTCTTGCCGTTCTGCAGCAGCCGCGGCTTGCCCGCAATGTTGGCCAGAATGGGCGCGCGCGCGTTGCTGTCCAGTCGGTGACAGGTGTGGCAGGCTTTGGCCTCGAACAGCTCCGCCCCGCTGGAGGCCAATGACTGCTCGGGCTTGTTGCCCTGCAGCCAGTCGTCGTACTCGTAGGGTTCCATGACGATGACCTTGCCCACCATGAGCGAGTGCTCGGTGCCGCAGTACTCCGCGCAGAAAATATCGTAGGTCCCGGTCTTGGTGGCTTCGAACCAGGCCGTGTTGTAACGACCGGGCACGGCGTCGCGCTTCATGCGGAACGCGGGAATGAACAATGAGTGGATCACGTCTTCCGAGGTGATGATCAGCTCGATCGGGCGACCCTTGGGCACGTGGAACGTGTTGATCTCGCGGTTGCCCTCGGGGTGCTGGAACTTCCACATCCACCGCTTGCCCACCACGTAGTATTGATCGGCGTCGCGCGGTACGCGATAGCTCTCCAGGTATACCTTCGTGCCCCAGGCAAACATGAACAGCATGATGAGCAGGGGGATGACCGACCAGGTCAGCTCCAACATCATATTGGTCTGCTCGGGCGTCCCCATTTCGTCCACGCGCCGACGCTTGTAGCGCGAGGCGAAGAAGAAGATGGTCCCGGCGATGAGCACCGAGAACACTACCGATACGCCCAACGCAAAGAAGTAGATGTTATCTACCTGCGAAGCCAGCGACGACGCGCTCTCGGGGAACAGTGGGATGTCGAAATTCATGCCGTGCCGTGCCCCATGCTGGTCATGCTTATCCGTCGATCACGGCGACGCATGATCACTATGAATCCCAGAATTCCAAGCGTGGTGAGGATCGCGCCGCCGCGGACCAGGCGCATGACGGCCGCGCCGTACTTGCCCGTGGCCGGGTCGTAGCTGTAGCAGAACAACAGGAGCTGCTCGACCACGCCGCCGATCTTTTCCTCGCCGCTTTCCACCAGCGCCAGGCGCATGTCGCGCGGTGGGTACTCGATGCCAAACAGGTAGCGCGATACCTGCCCGCTGGGGGTGATGATCGTGAGGCCGGTGGCGTGCGCGTACTCACCGATCTTGTCATCGTAGGTGTAGCGAAAGCCCACGCTGTCGCACAGTTCGGCAATGGCGTCTTGATTGCCGGTCAGGAAGTGCCAGCCGTCCTTGGTCTCGGGCCGCCCGTACAGGTCCACGTAGTTGGCCTTCTTGGCGGCGGCCAGGGGCGGCTCTTCATCGGGGTTGAAGCTCACCACGACCAGTTCGAACTGGTTGCCCGGTTCCATCTGCAGAACCTTCAGGCTCGATGTGAGCCCACTGAGCACCATGTTGCAGATCATGGGGCACTCGTAGTACACGAGCGCCAGCATCACCGGCTTCTCGCCGAAGTAGTCGCCCAGTTTCACCGCCTGGCCGGTGTCGTCGACGAAATCCAGACCCAGATTCACGGGCTGGCCGAGTCGTTGCTCGAAGCCAACTTCGCGTAGTGCGCCAGGCAGCTGTTCGTTGGGAGCCTGTTGCGCCCAGGAAGGCGCGGCGGTCATCATGCATAGAACGACCAAACCTACGCCCACGCTGAAGATGCGGCCGGTTTGCTTCATCGACATCACTCGACTCCTTCGTCGGCCACGGCTTCTGGTGTCGGAGTCGGCGCCGGCCACTCGGGTAGACCCTGTTCGGCTACGAAGCGCATGGCTTCGTCAATGGGGACGCGCGCGATGCCGTTCTCGGCGTCGATCATCTCGTAGCTGTTGAGCATGCGTTCCTCGGCCGCGCGGAACTGCAGGAAGTCTTCTCGCGGCGAAGCCTGCAGGCTGGGCTCGGGCGGCGGTCGGAACTCGTTGGCCTCGGCCAGCGGCGACCGTGGTCTATCGCGTTCGTTGGCGAAGTCCCTGAACTCGGTCTGCAGGAAGTACATCAAGCCGAACGCGGCGGCTGTGATGACTGTAAGCACCACCAGAAAGCCCACGATTCCCTTGATGCTGATTTCGCGGTCGTAGCCGTCCGCGAACGGAAGCTTGGGTTTACTCATGGTGCAACGCCTCCTTCAGGAAGGGCTCGTGCACGGGCAAAAGCGGTCGCCGCGCTAGCTGCCAGAAAAACACCCATAGCCACAGGCCGCCCAGCGCCAAGGGCATGACCACATCCATCCAGTGCAGGCCGGCCACCTTCATGGCCGGTGCCGCCTGCCAGTACAGATCGACCCAGCGCATGACCAGAATCAACCCGGCCACGATGCTCAGGCGACGGGCCGAGCGCTTGATGTCGGTGTTCAGCAACAACAGGAAGGGCAGTCCGAAGTGCAGGAACATGATGGCCTGGGCCACGATCAACCACTTGCCCGCGGTGCGGGTCATGTACCAGGACACGTCTTCGGGCAGGTTTCCCGACCAGATGATCAGGAATTGCGACAGCGAGAAATAGGCCCACAACATGGTGAAGGCCAGCATGAGCTTGCCGTAGTCCTGGAAGTGGGAGGGCCGGAACACCTTATCCATGGGTGCCTGTCGCGACAGGAACAGCGCCACGGGAATCACGAAGGCCATGGCCGTAAGGGCCTGGCCGCCCACGAAGTACACGCCGTAGATGCTGGAGAACCAATGGGGGTCCAGCGACATGAGCCAATCGAACGAAGCGAACGACGCGGTCAATACGTACAGTCCAATGCCGGCGCCGCTGAGTCCCTGCATGCGCAGACTCAGTCGGTTGTCGCCCGTCTCGTCCTGCTGAAGCGACCAACGGTTCAGGAAGAATGCCAGTATTCCCCACACGCCGAAAATGATGACGGCGCGGATCAGGAAGAAGGTCACGTTCAGGTAGGGGGTCTTGCCGGCAATGAGATCGTCGTGCGCCAGTACCTCGGGGTCGGTCCACACGAACAGTTCTTTCATTCCCACGATCACGGGGATGAACAGAATCACCATGAAAGGAAGCGTGCGAGTAGCCGCTTCCAGAATGCGCCGGATCACCACGCCCCACGCACCCTTGGTCACGTGGTGCAGCATGGCCAACGCCAGGCAACCCATGGGGAAGCCCAGGATGTACAGATAGCCCACGAGATAACTGCGGAAGAACTGCGCGGGGTCCAGCACGGCTCCCACGGCGCACGCCAACGCGGCCACCGCGCCCACGATCGCGGCCATCCGCTGTGGCTGTGCCAGTGCGGACGGGGGCGCGAAGTCGCTGGGCGCGTAGCGCGCCTCAGTGGCCGTCGTGCTCGTCATGAGCTTCCTCCACGGACATTGCGGGATCCACGACTTCTCCAGCCTCCAGGCGAGATCGTATGTAGGGAGCAATCAGCGTCACGTCGGTGTGTTGGCTGAGTTGCAGCGCGCGGATGTAGGCCACGATGGCCCAGCGATCGTCGGGCGGAACCTGCGACGCGTAGCTGGACATGACGCCAAAGCCATTGGTGATCACGTCGAAATAATACCCGGGCGCGGTCGCCCGCAGGCGCGCATCGTGAAAACTGGTGGGTTCCTTGTAGCCGCGCTGCACGATCATGCCGCGTCCGTTGCCCGTGCGACTGTGGCACGGCGAGCAGAAGATGTTGAACCGCTCCTGTCCGCGCGCAAGAAGTTTGGCGTTCACTTCCACCGGTAGTGTCTGCACGAAGCTGCCGTCGGCGGCCAGGCCGCGATACATTGCGTCGTCCTCGCGCAGGAAACCACGCGCCACGGTACGTTCCAGAAGCGGGCGCGCAGACTGCTGGTTCTTGAAGAACGCGCTGGATTCCAGCGGCTCGAACCGAGCCTGGTCTTTCATGTCGGTGCAGCCGGTGGCCAGCACGAGCAGTGCGAAGAGAAAGGCCGATCTAGTCTTCAACGGCGGTCACCTCGCTACACTCGGTCTTCTCGAGCAGATCCCACGTGCGCTTGAGGTCGAACTTCGGGTCGTCGGCCAGTATGTAAAGAAAGTACCGGTCCTTCGACGCCAGTGCGAACCGCTCCACGTTGAACAGCGGGTGATAGGGGCGAGGCAGTCCGTTCAGCGCGAACATGCCCAGCACCGCGGCAAACGCCGCGAACAAGATGGTCATTTCGAAGATCACCACGATGAACGCGGGCCAGCTGTTGAACGGCTTGCCACCGATGTTCATGGGGTACGCATGCACCGAGGTGAAGTACTGCAGCGCCCAACCGCTCAGCGCTCCGGTGATGCCGCCGGCCAGCACGATCCAGGGCAACTTGCTGTGCGCACCCAGGGCATGGGAGATCTCTTCGATGGGGTACGGCGAGTACGCCTCCACGCGTTCGTAGCCGGCCTTCTTTACCAGCTCGATTGCGCGCAGCATGCGATTGGGTCCGCCGAACTCGGCCAGGTACCCCTGCAGTTCCAGTCCGGTGGCTCTGTCGTTCACTTCTTGCCCTCCTTGACCTCGTCGGCCTCGGGCAGAATCATGCGCATCTCAAAAATCGAGATCATGGGCAGGAAGCGGATGAACAGGAACATGAGCGCCAGGAACAGGCCGATGGTGCCCACGTAGGTGGCCCAGTCCCAGCGCGTGCCCGAGTACATGTCCCACGAAGATGGCAGGAAGTCGCGGTGCAGACTGGTGACGATGATCACGAATCGCTCCAGCCACATGCCCACGTTCACGAACATGGCCACTACGAACAGCATGGGCACCGACTTGCGCACGCGCTTGAACCACAGCAACTGGATGGACAGCACGTTGCAGAGGATCAGCGCGAACCACGCGTACTTGTACGGACCGCCAATGCGGTTGGTGATCATGAACTGCTCGAAGCCGTTGCCGCTGTACCAGGCCATGAAGATCTCGATGGCGTAGCCGTAGGACACGACCATGCCGGTAGCCAACATGACCTTGGCCATGTTCTGCAGATGGCGCAGCGTGATGAAGTCGTTCAGGCCGAACAGCGCGCGCAATGGCACCGCCAGCGTGATGACCATTGCAAAGCCGGCGAACACGGCACCCGCCACGAAGTAGGGCGGGAAGATGGTCGCGTGCCAGCCCGGTAGCTGGGAGGCGGCGAAGTCGAAGCTGACCACGGTGTGCACCGAAACCACCAGCGGTGTCGCCAGACCGGCCAGCAGCATGGAGGCTACTTCGTAGTTGTGCCAGTGTCGCGACGAACCGCGCCAGCCGGCGGCCAGGATTCCGTACGCGTGCTGCGCGAACTTGTTCTTGGCCCGGTCGCGCAGCGTGGCCAGATCCGGAATCAGGCCCACGTACCAGAACAAGGCCGATACCAGGGCGTAGGTGGTTACCGCGAACACGTCCCAGATGAGCGGACTACGAAACTGCGGCCACAGGTCGAACGTGTTGGGAATGGGCAGCATGTAGTAGAAGCGCCACGGCCGGCCCATGTGGATGAGCGGGAACAATCCGGCGCAAGCTACCGCGAACAGGGTCATGGCCTCGGCGAAGCGATTGATGGAGTTGCGCCAGTTCTGCCGCAACAACAACAAGATGGCCGAGATCAGCGTGCCGGCGTGCCCAATACCAATCCACCAAACGAAGTTGATGATGGCGAAGCCCCAGTTCACCGGGTTGTTCAGGCCCCAGATGCCGACGCCCTTCACGAACAGTTGCGCCAGGGCCATGAACAGCACCATGACCAGGCTGAACGCCACCGCGAACCCGACGTACCACCACCTGGGCGTTTTGGTCAGCACCACCGCCGAGATCTGGTCGGTCACCGTGGCCGGAGTATGGCCCTCAGCGATGATCGGGTGCCGCATTTGAATCGGGCGGTCGGGCTCAGTGCGCTTCTTGGCCATGGTCACCTCCCGCCGTCAGGTTGGCGTTCTCGTTCTTCACGCGTGTCAGATAAGTGGTGCGGGGTCGCGTGCCCAGCTCTTCGAGCAACCCGTAGTTCAGCGGCGAAGCCTGCCACTTGGCCACCTTGGCTTGCGGGTCGTTGAGATCGCCGAAGGCAATGGCCTGGCTGGGGCACGCCTGTTGACATGCGGTAGTCACGGTGCCGTCGCCCAGGGGTAGATCGTCCTTCTTGGCTTCGATGCGCGCGTGGTTGATGCGCTGCACGCAGTAGCTGCACTTTTCCATGACACCACGATGGCGCACGGTCACGTCGGGGTTGCGCTGCATCTTCAGCGTTTCGGTGTTGTTGTCCGCGTACTGGTAGTAGTTGAAGCGGCGCACTTTGTACGGGCAGTTGTTCGAGCAATAGCGAGTGCCGACGCATCGGTTGTACACCATGTCGTTCAGGCCTTCGTCGCTGTGCACGGTCGCGCTTACGGGGCACACGATCTCGCACGGTGCCTGCTCGCAGTGCATACATATGACCGGCTGCTGCACCATGTCGGGCTGGTCCAGGTCGCCTTCGAAATAGCGGTCGATGCGTATCCAATGCAGCTCGCGTCCGCGCATGACCTGGTCTTTGCCCACCACCGGAATGTTGTTCTCGGATTGACAGGCCATGACGCACGCGTTGCAGCCGTTGCACGCGGTAAGGTCGATGGTCAAACCCCACTTCAGGCCGTCGTAGGCGAAGCCGGGGTTGAGAGAGGCGTTGATGTCGACATGGTGGCCGTGGTGCGCGAAGTGCAAGGGGTTCTTCTGGTATGCATCCAACGAACCCGAGCGGATGATGTCGCGCCCTTCCATGCTGTGATGGTCCTGCGTGCAAGCCAGGGGATGGCTACCGCCCGCGGCCGTTACCTGCACGTCATGGATTCGCCACGACAAATCGGCGGTGGCCAGTGGGTTTACGTTGAAGCCCGCACCCTTGCCCACCGAGCCGGTCTTGGTGCGGCCGTACCCCACGTTCAACGTGATGGAATCCTCGCCGTGTCCCGGCAGGATCCAGGCGGGAAGGGTGACCTCGGTGGTGCCGCGCTTGATGGACACGTTGTCGAAGTTCTCCACGCCCAACGCCTCGGCCGTGCGCGGACTCATGAGCGCCGCGTTGTCCCAGGTGAGTTTGGTGAGCGGCTTGGGGCACTCCTGCAGCCAGCCGTTGTTGGCGAAGCGCCCGTCGTACACCGTGGTATCGGGCCGTAGCTCCAACGTCAGGCCGCTGCGCACCCGCGACAAATTTGTAGCGGCCTGGGTCACGGCGGCCGGCGACACGGTGGCGGCAATGGCCGCAGACTTAGTATCGGCTACGACGCCGTCGTGCAACGAGCGTCGCCAGTCCCGATCGGTTGTTGCTTGCCACGTGGCCCGCACGATGTCGTGCCCGTCGGGCTGGGGGTCGCCGGCGATGAGTTCCATGAACTCGTGCACGTTGTGCGTGTCGTACAGCGGCGAGATCAGCGGTTGCGTAATGCTGGTGGTGCCGTCGAAGGCCCGTACGTCGCTCCAGCTCTCCAGGTAGTGGCTTTCGGGCAGGTGCCACTGGCAGTACTCGGACGTTTCGTCGAACGACTGCGACAGGTGCACGCGGGTTTCGACCTTTTCCATGGCCTGCCGGAACCGCAGTTCGCCTGGCGCCGTGAACACCGGGTTGCCACCCAGCATGATCAGCAGATCCACGTCGCCGCGGCGCATCTCTTCCACCAGCAATGTCAGCGAAGCCGCCTGGTCCTGCGGGTCCACCTCGACCGGGTCGATCAGCTGGACCGTGGTACCCAGGTTGCCCAGTTGTTCATTCATGGCGTGAACCAGGACCTGGAGGTCGGCGCTGGTCTGATCGCCGCAGGTGACTACACATCGCCCGCGGGCCTGCGTCAGGTCGTGGGCTACTTCGTCCGCCAGCTTGATGGCCGCCTCGGGAAGGTCTACCGAGGGAGCTGGACCGGGCACGCCGAGCGCGCGCGCCACGTGCAACGCGAACGCGTCCACCTGCTGCGGTTTCAGATTCATCCGGTGGTCAGCAGTGGTGGAGGTAGCCGTGGGGCTCGACTCCACGCAGTACATCCGGTTCATCGACGTGCCGTCGTCCACCACGCGACGGCGGTCGGCGAAGGCGCGCGCATACACCAGCGCCGCGGGCCCCTGCGTAAGGAAATCGCTGTCGAGGGTCAGGACCACGTCGGCCCGCGAAAGGTCGAAATAGAATTCCGCCCGGCGACCAAACGCCGCGCGGGTGCCTTCGCGTAGCCCATTGCGGTGGGCGCCGTCGTAGCGATCCCAGCGGGCCTGTGGGAAACGCGCGAGGAACTCGCGCATCTGCCGGGCCAGCGTAGGGGACGTGGTGGACTCGGTGAGAAACCGAATCCCACTGCCGCCCAGGGGCTGCTGCGCGGCGAGCTGGGCTTCCATTTCGTCGCCGAATGCACCCCAGCTGCGGATCCGGGTGAGGTTCTGCGGCGTCTGCGCGCGGTCGGGGTCGTAGAGATCCAGGATGGAGGCCTGCGTGAAAAGGTCGCTGGTGCCGCCGCTGGCCGGGTGGTCGGGGTTGCCTTCTATCTTGGTAGGCCGTCCCATGTGGCTCTCCACCAGGATCCCCCGCGCGTAGCCGCCGACCAACGCGTGGGCGCTGGCGAAGTACAGGGGTTTGCCGGGGATCAGCTGCTCGGGCTGCTTCACGTAGGGCACGATGCGCTCGTCGGGCTGGATCGTGCAGCCGTTCAGACCGGCCAGGGCCAGGGATGCACCCATGAGCTGCAGGAAGCGGCGTCTCTCGACCGGCGCCTTGCTCAAGCCGTCTATTGGCAACAGGCTGGGGAACTCCCGTTCGAGTAGATTCTGAAACCGCTCGGTGCTGGCCAATTCCTCCAGGCTGCGCCAGTAGCGCGGCCCGGTAGCCTTACGCAGCTGAGCGCGTACCTGCTCGATGGAGGTCGACTCGACCGTTGCTTCCTCGGGAAGCGATCCGTCCATGGTGGTGTCGTCTTTCATCGGTGGCAGACCGAACAGTAGATGAGGCTTTGAACGTTGTACTCTTCGGCCAGCTGGGCTGGATCCACGCCGTGATCCTTGGGGTCGAAGCCCATGGTGACCACCTGATCGCGCGGGCGGGTGTTGGGTGCGGGATCCCGATGGCAGCTCAGGCACCACTCCATCTGGAGCGTTTCGGCCTGGTAGATCAGCGGCATCTCGTCGACGCGCCCATGGCAGCTTTCGCAGCCCACGCCTTTGGCCACGTGGATGCTGTGGTTGAAGTACACGAAGTCGGGTAGATCATGGACCCGTTGCCACTGGATGGGCGTGTTGGTGGCGTAGCTCTGGCGCACGGGCTCGAGCATGGGACTTTCGTTCCAGATCAGGTTGTGGCAGTTCATGCACGTGGCCGTGGGGGGAATCCCGGCGAATGCCGATTCCTCGACCGACGTGTGGCAGTAGCGGCAGTCGATGCCAAGCTGGGCGGTATGGTGGTCGTGGCTGAACGGCACCGGCTGGTGCAGTACGACGTCCTGGCCGGTCATATAGGACGACCGTGTCCACTGGTCGGCGGCCCAGATGAGAACCGCGAGAAAGAAGACTCCGCCAAAGATGGTAATACGCGAGAGAGCGTTCGTGCTGCGGTGGAAGATCTGAGCCATGTCTCTCCACGTATGGGCGACCTTCTCAGGCCGTCCTCGCGAGTCCAGTAGCGGGAATCCGGAGTCGTTTCACGGGAACGGGATCCAAAATAGGGCGTACACGTATCAGTAGCCACCGTGGGTTTTACCTTTTTTTTTGCAACCGGTCAGTGGTTCGGTTCGGTACCATGATTGGAACCAACTCCAAGGGAGAGTGCATGTTCCGCCAAGTCTTCAGCGCCGCGATCGGGGTCGTGGTCGCGACCACCGTGATCGCCGGCTCGCCAACCGCGCAGGCCCAGTCGAGTGTCGACCTCGACCAGTTCCTGCAAGACATGAAGGAGAAGAGCGAAAGCCTTGTCAGCCTTTCGCTACGGGGCAGTCGCAGCATCGAGGCTCAGCACGCCGGACGGCCGATCGCGCCGCGCGAGGACACGGAACTGGAGATCGCCTTCGCCGAGCCGGGACAGCTGCGCATGGCCGTTGAGAGTCCGCGTAGCGGCAGCACCCTGGTGGTTTCCGATGGTGTGCAGGTATGGACGTACTCGGCCCAGAGCAATGCCTTCACCGTGCAATCGGTGGGGAGCGACGCCGCCACCGAGACGGGTGGAGACACGGGCAATTCGGTGGCCGGCGACGCGCGGGCCTCCGTTCTGTCGCAGATCATGCCGTGGCAGCTGCCCGAGCCCACGCTCCTGCGTGACGAAAGCATCGATGTCGCCGGTAAGTCCGTTCCTTGCGTGGTCATCCATTCGCTGGCCCCGACCGGCGAGCAGATGACGTTGTGGGTCGACCGAGCCAACCACGTGGTGCTCAGGGAAGAGCGTCGTGGCGCCAAGAGCGTCAATGGTCCCAACGGTCCCATGACCATTGATGTCGTGGCCACCGCCACCTATCGCGAGGTAAAGGTCGACCAGGACATTCCCAAGTCCAAGTTCGTGTTCACGCCCCCCGATGGGGCGGGGCAGGTCGACAGTTTCAACATGGCGCAGGGCATTGAGAACAACAGCCCGTTGGTGGGCAAGCCGGCGCCGGACTTCGAGCTGACGGATCTCGATGGCAACTCGGTGCGTCTGTCGGACCTGAGGGGCAAGCCGGTGCTGCTCGACTTCTGGGCCACCTGGTGTGGGCCGTGCAAGATCGAGCTGCCGCACATCCAGAAGCTGCACGAGGAATTCGGTGTGGACGATATCACGGTGCTGGCCATCAGCAGCGAACAGCCCGCGCTCGTGCGCAGATATCTGGAGCGGGCCCAGTATACGTTCCCCAGCCTGATCGACGGAAAGCGCGAGGTCACCGGCAAGTACGGGGTGACCTCGATTCCGGTGGTGCTGGTGATCGACAGCCAGGGTGTGGTGCGCAAGCACTTCATTGGCGCTCAGCCCGAGCGCGTGCTGCGCAAGGCTTTGGCGGCGGTGGGCGTGACAAGCGACGCCGCGGGCAAGTAGGCAATCTACCTACACCGTTGGCTGACCCGCTGTTCTTGAAGGATGTTCAGGGCCCGGCTATGCCGGGCCCTTTTTCATGCTACTTGCCTGTGCCAGTGGTCGGGGCTACTGGTCGAATCTACTTGTCAGTCAGACCGGCGTAGACGATCTCCACGAACTTGTCGCCGTTGAGCCACGCCTGACCCCATTTCTCGTCGTACTTCGCGGTGGGCTTGGCGGCAATGACTTCTTCCTTGGTCTTGCCGGCGTCCACTTCCTTCTTGATGGTCGCGTGCACGTCTTCGAGCATGGCCAGGTACACTCGCAGTTCCTCGCGGTTGGAAGCGGCGCCGTGTCCGGGAATGATGATCGTGTCGTCGTTGATCATTTCGAGCGTGTTCTTCACGGCCGCGATGGTTCCCGCTAGCGATCCGCCGCTCCATTTGTCGATGAACGGGTACAAGCCGTTGAAGTAGACGTCGCCCATGTGCAACACGTTGGCGTTGCGGAAGTGGATCATGGAATCGCCGTCGGTATGGGCGTCCACCACGTGGAAGGCGTGGATCTCTTCGCCGTTGTAGTGGAACGTCACCGTTTCGTCGAACGTAACGACGGGGCGGGCGGCTTCCGGTGCGGCTTTCGTTTCGCGGTCGAACACTTCGTTGAAGTGATCCGCGCTCATGCGCACGCGCACGTTGTCGTGGGCCACCACCAGGGTGCCACTGTTTGCGAAGTTCTCGTTGCCGCCGGTGTGATCACCATGCCAATGCGTGTTGATGACGAAGCGGACCGGCTGGTCCGACAACGTGCCCAGCTTGGCCTGGATCTTCTGTGTCAGCGGAGCGAACTGATCGTCCACCAGGAACACGCCGTCCTCACCCACGCAGGCGGCCAGGTTACCGCCGGATCCGGTGAGCATGTAGATGCCCGTGGCCAATTCGGTGGCTTCGATTTCAACGTCACCCTGAGCTTGGGCTGAGGTCGACACGGTCAGTAGGGCTGCGGTCAGCAGCCACGCCGCTGCGCGGATGGACATGTGGTCTCCGTTTCTTGGTGGCGGCCGTCGACGGTTCGACGGCCGCACGCGAGGCAGGATCAGGAAATCTGTGAGAAGACGTCGCGAATGATACCCAGGGCGTGATCCACTTCGTCCTTCGTGATGACCAGAGGGGGAGCGAACCGGATGATGTTCCCGTGGGTTTGCTTGGCAAGCAAGCCCTTGTTCTTCAGGGCCACGCAAACGTCCCAGGCCTGGAAGCCGTCTTCGAACACAACCGCGTTCAACAGGCCCTTGCCGCGCACCTGGACCATGCGGGGACAATCGATGCCCCGCAGCTGCTCACGCAGGTACTCACCAAGCTCGCGGGATTTGCGTTCGAGCTGCTCATTGTCCAGAACGTCCAGGGCGGCAATGGCCACGGCGGCGCCCAGCGGGTTGCCACCAAAGGTCGAGCCGTGGCTGCCGGGGAAGAAAACGCCCATGACGTCCTGGTTGGCCACCACGGCCGACACTGGAAATACACCGCCGCCCAGGGCCTTGCCCAGGCACATGGCGTCGGGGCGCACGTCTTCGTGGTCCACGGCGAACTTGCGGCCGGTGCGGCAGAAGCCGGTCTGTACCTCGTCGGCGATCATCAGCACGTTGTGACGCGTGCAGATTTCCCGGACCTGTTTCAGGTAGCCCTCGGCGGGCACGCAGACCCCGGCTTCACCCTGGATGGGCTCGACCAGGAACGCCACGGTATTGGGGGTTATGGCGGCCTCGAGTGCGCCGGCGTCGTCGTAGGGGATCACCTTGAACCCCGGCGTGTAGGGGCCAAAGCCTTCCTTGGCCTCGGGGTCGGTGCTGAATGAGATGATACTGATCGTGCGCCCATGGAAGTTCTCCTCGCACACGATGATCTCCTGCTTGCCGTTCTCGACGCCCTTCACCTTGTGTCCCCACAGGCGAGCCATCTTCATGGCGGTCTCGACCGCCTCGGCGCCGGTGTTCATGGGTAGCGCCATCTCGAAGCCGGTGTAGGTACACAGGCGATCCAGGAATTCACCCATGCGGTCGTTGTGGAAGGCGCGGCTGGTCAGCGTGCAGCGGTCGGCCTGGTCCTTCAGGGCGCCGATGATGTGGGGATGACGGTGGCCCTGGTTCACGGCCGAATAGGCCGACAGGAAGTCCATGTAGCGCTTGCCTTCGGGATCCTCGACCCACACGCCCTTGGCCGTCGAAACGACCACCGGCAGGGGATGGTAGTTATGGGCGCCCACCCGTTCGGCCAGATCGATCACTTCCTGGCTGCTCGCGGTTTGGGCTCCCTTGAGGACGCTGTCGGTCATTGGCGATTCTCCCACTTGTACGCTTTGTGTAAAAGACCCGAACTCACTATTGTCATCGGGCGTATCAGCCCTTGAGTATAGCGAAAGTCGGGGCTGGCCAGCCACTGTAGTGAATGGGTCGGTGAGCGGCCCACCCGCTGGCGACCTTCATTCCTTCTAGCCGAGTTGGGAATCATGTCGAATCAGTCTGCAGCAACAGGAGTGGGCCCGGCGGGTGGTCAGTCATCTGGCCCGGCTGCGGGTGGCCAGGGCCTGGCCGTGGCCGCATCGGTGCTCCTGGGCGCCGTATTGGCCTTCTCGGCCATTACCAAGATGATGGGCCCCAAGGCCTTCGTGGCCTCGGTCGAGCGCTTCGCCTTCGTGCCGTTTCCGTTGGCGTCGTCCACGGCTCTGGTGGGCCTCGAGTTCGGACTGGGGATCCTGCTCATCACGGGCATCTTCCGGCGTGCCGCGGCCTGGATCTCTCTTCCCATGATCCTGTTCTTCCTGGGCATGCTGGTCTACGCGGCCCAGGCGGGACTCGAGAGCTGTGGCTGTTTCGGCGAGTTGATCAAGATTCCCCCCGCCGCCGAGATCGTGATCGACTCGGTCTTGCTGGTCCTGGTGGGGGTCGTGCTATGGCGTGGCCGATCGGTCAACTGGTCGTCGGCTCCGGTCCGTCACGCGCTGGCCTACGGCGGGATCATCGTGGGCGCGTTCATTTTCCTGACCGGCAACCCCGCCGGTGGCGGCGAAGAGGAGGTGACCGTGGAGCTGGCTCAGCTCGATATCCTGCAGCGGGCGTCGCCTTCGGTCGCATTGCCGCAGGAAGGGTTCCTGTTCTTCTTCTCGGCCGACTGCGATCACTGCTGGGCGTTCAGTTCCACCGTCAGCGAAATGGCCAAGCGGCTGCCCGATTTTCAGACCTACGGCGTAACCTTCAGCGATCCGCAGACCTTGGGCGAGTTTCAACTCTCGTTCGCGCCCGAGTTTCCGATTCTGGTGGTTACGGAGTCGGAGTTCCATCGTGTGACGCGTGACTACCCGGTAGGCGTATGGATCAGCCAGGGTCAGGTGGAGCAGGCGTGGTCGGGCTTCATTCCTTCGTACCGGGAGCTGGCCGAAATGGGAGGGTACGACGTGATCGATGGTCCGCTGACCACTCCCAACGCGCCGCCGCCGCTGACGCCTTCTGCTTCGGATCCCGCGAATCAGCCGGAGAGTTCGAATCCCTTTGGCGGGCCGGTGAAGGCACGCGGATAGGGGTGGCCCGGTACTCGGGAGGCAGGCCACGTACCAAGTTCGACCGCGTCGCCTCTTGATTCTGATTCCGACAAAGAGAAAAGCCCCTCGGTGTTGTACCGAGGGGCTTGTTCTCTTGGCGTGCTGCCGTCTCCGAGATGAAGAAGCGGCCCGGTCGAACTGGTATGGGGCCTGTCTCTCGAATTACCGGGCCGCTACTTCAAGAGCGTCATCTTCCTGGTGATCGACTGATCGAAGCCCACCACCGAGTACAGGTAGATACCACTGCTGACCGCCTGACCCTGATCGTCCGTTCCGTTCCATTGGATCGGATGCTCACCGGCGTCGACCACCTCGTTCAGGAGGGTCCGGACCAGTTCGCCCCGGATGTTGTACACCTTGACGGAAACCTCGCCACGCGTGGGCGCGGTGAACCGGATCGTGGTGATGGGGTTGAACGGATTGGGGTGATTGGAAGCCACCGAGAACTTCTGGGGCACGTCATCAGCGGCGGTCGGCAACCCGCTGCCGCTGCCGTGTCCGAAGCCCTGGAGGATCTCCTGCAGAAGCAGTGCGCGGTTGGCAATTCCGCCCGGTCCCTTGGCGTTCACGATGACATCGTTCACGTATACGAAACCGTAGGGGAACGTGAGGTTCACCCGCTGGTACTGCACGGTGTTGATCGTCACCGTTCGCTCGTGCCACACACCCGCCGAAGCATTGTTGTAGAGCCCCATGGTGGTCGGATTGACGAACCCGTGGCTCGATACGGCGCCGGGAAGCGGGCTGATGCTGTCGAACTGGTTGATGCCAAGGCACCCTCCAAAGGCAACGTAGTTCTGCGAGAACACGCCGGGAACGTTGCCCGTGGGCTGAACGATGGGCGAGGCCTGGCCGTCGATCTCGTCGCGTACGTTGTCGTCCTGGATGTCCACGCCCATGATCGTGCTTAGGTACGTGAAACCCGCTCCGCCGCCACTGCCCAGGAACGACGACAGGTTGTCTCCGAAGTACACCATGTAACGGTCGCCGGCCAACCCGTCCCAGGCCGTCAGAGTACCCAGATCGTCGCCCTTGTCGTTGGATGCGTCGTCGGAACCGTCACTCAACAGGTCGTCAGATAGATTGCCACTGAAGTAGATGAGGCAGTCGTATCCACCCAGCTGCGCGCCGGTCGCTCCATGGGCACCGGCCGAGCCGATACCGTTGCTGACCTGTGAGCTGGGTCCGCGCACGGTGTAGGTGTCGAAATCCATGCCTTCGAGCATGCCTATCTGGCCGGCCGCGCCAAGGAAGTCGTTCTCGCCGCCGCGGTGACCGAAGTCGTTGATCACGAGTGCCTTGGGCTGGGTGATGCCCATGCCGACGCGGAGCGAGGGCAACGCGCGGATCGTGAACACGCGACTGTAGCCATCGCCGCTCACGAAGCCCGAGATGTCGCCCGGCAGCGTGGTCGTGTTCGACTGATCGTCGGTGGCCGAGATGTAGTACCGAATGATATCGCCGGGGAAGAACATGGCGTCTTCATTCGATTGCCACGGCGCGCTCAGGTTGGCGGGGCCCTCGTTGGGGAAATCGAACACGAAGCGGTCGGGGATGACGGTACCGGTAATGCCGACGCGGGCGGAGTCGCCCGGTGCGCTTCCCGTCCACTGGTCCCAGCCGAATATCGTAGTACCCGACAACGTGGCTCCCGCCGGCATGACGCGCACGCCGTCGAACAGTGGGTTGGCTTCGAGAATCCACTCCATCGTGGGGTTGCCCACCAGGGACGATCCCGGCAACGTCGGTACGACATCCACAATCATGGAATCGCCAGGTATGTTGTTGGTACCCGTGCTTATGTCGCGGGCCATATCCAGGCGTACCGACATGAGGGCGGGGTCGATGGAATAGTCGAAGGAACCATTGGTGGGGAAGCCGTCGTTGAACGTGTCGATGTTGCGCGTCGCGAACGCCGGGCCACCCAGGTCGTAGCGCCAGAACGACGTGTTGTCGAAGGCCGGCGAGGGTGTGGAGTCGTCGCCGGGCGATCCGAACAGGTCGGCCAGGTCCAGGGCGCCCAGCGCGAACTGCACCCTGTCGGGTGCCTGTACCATGAGATCGCTGACGTCGGCTTGCACGTTGGTGTAGGTGCCGCCCCCATCGCCGAAGTACACGAAGCCGCGGCTTTGCCAGGGGCTCCAATCGCCCACGCCGTCGGTGCTACGCACCTGCCAGGTCCAGAAGAAGCCGTTCTCCAGGGGCAGATGTTGCCAAACCGAGAAACGGATGAACGCGCCACCCATGAGCCCGTCGTCGAGCGTGCTACCGGCGTCGTCCCAGTCGATTTCGGGAGACCACCACTCGTTGTTCAGGGGAACCAGGCCGTTGGTAAGGCCACCGTTGTAGTTCAGGACCCAGGAGCCAATTACACCGTAGTTCCAGTTGCTGGAAATCGTGCCCCCGGTCGACTGGCCCGCGCCGTTGTTGGGCGGGGTACCATCGTCCACGAAGCCGATCTGCGGCGAGAGGTTGTCCCGGCAGGGGTCGACGTCGCGGAGCTGGGGCATGACCTTACCAAAGTCGCCCACGAAGTCGGCGGCCGACGGCGTCCAACCCTCGCGGTCGAACTGTCCGCCCCCAACGTCGCTGAACGTGGCCACGCCGTCATCACCGTTGCTGGTGACGAGGACTCCATTGATGTAGACGCGGATATTGTCGACCTGCGCCGCACCGTCGGTGGGCCACATGCCGTCTTCGTCCGACCAGCCGCTGTCGCTGATCACGCGCAGGCGTAGACGGACCTCAAAGTTGTTGTACATGAGCGGGGTGAACAAAAAGGTGTCGTCGTAGCTCACCGGGGTGAATACGCCGCCCCCGTCCTTGTTCGTTCCATCGAGGCAAAGACGCGGAACCCAGACGCCACCGGAATCGATTTCCACGCAGAAGAAGTCGTAGCCGGGCTCGGTGTCGTGGTTGAAGTCGAAGGTCAGGCGAACGTCGCTGTTGATCGTGGGGTTGGTTACCACTGACCACGCAAGCAGATCGTCCCACGAGTTGCCGTAACCCGGTGGCGTGGCGTAGCCCGGAGCACCGGCGGGGACGCCCGACCACATGGCCAGGTTGCCCGGCGCGGGATCGAGGGTGTCGGCGTTGAATGTACTCTCGTGCCAGAACGCAGGATTCTCGGTTCGATCCACACTCGTCCAGCCCTGCTGATCCGGCGCGAGGAACGGTGTTTCGAACTGACCTTCGGGGAGCCGGTTGTTGACCCCTTTCAGGTTGCCTCCGTAGATGTTGAAGGTGTCTACCGAGGCTTTCGAGAGCCCCGGCTTTCCACCATGCTGGACCGCGTTCGGATTGGGGACCGCGATCTGAGGCGTTGGTTGCGGTTGGTCCCAGGAGGACGCGGAACATGGAAGGGCGAGCGCGACGAGCGAGATGATCGTCGCGGAAATTGCGAGAACCTTCATCCTGGCTGACTCCTAGGGATGTCGTGGCAGAGTGGGGGCTGGTCCCGATGTGCCCACTAGCATAGCTGGTCTGTGGTCGCAGTGTAAAGGGACCCATGCCCGGCCCCGCATTCGCGTTTCGCCAGCGTTTGGGCGGTTCGGGGAACCACAGGGCAAGCTGGGGAACGGGGGCCCCGCATCGACCCATGGCATGTGCTTTGCGTTACAGCTCGGTCGCTCCCTGCGTTATGTGGCGCAGGTATCGACATCATTGCTCAGATCGGGCGCGCGATCTGGAACCGACAACAACGCGAGCGCAAAATGATTCGAAACAACGCCTGGTTGGTCGCGGCCGCTCTGGTCCTGGCCATGATAGTTCCGCAGACGGCCTACGCGTTCGACTACCTGGAAATAACGGTAGTCAACCCGCAGATCGTCCAAGGCCGGCCGGCGGTAACGGTGGAGGTGGCCTATAGCGTGCGCGTTCGCGCCGTGAATGCCAACGGTACCACCGACACGACGGCCGATTTCATCAACGCCGAGTTGTACTCGCCTGACGTGCCAGCGACGCTACCGTCCAGCGCGTACCTGCAGGCGGGCGAACGTCAGTTCGACAATCTGGTCATGCTGGCCGACGGACAGCCCGTGCGGTTGCGCGTGCGCGACGCCGACGACGGCTCGGTCCCGTTCGGCGAAATCCTGATCGACTGCTACAACTTCGTGGATCGATTCAACGTGGTGGTACCCGGCGGCGACAAGTTCGTCGACCAGGCCATCAACATCACCTTGCAGGCGCTGGATCAGAACGGCGATCTGGTCCTGAACTTCCGCGACGACGTTACGTTGGACGCGCTGGTGGGTGACTTCGCGTCGGGTCCCACCACGAACGTGGCGGGCACCTCGTTTACGCTGGGTGCAGTCACGGTTCCGGTGACGTTCTGGGGCACTGATCCCGCCACGCGCGAAAACGAACTCACGGCCACCAACGCCATCACCTATCCCGGGCAGGGACTTCCCGCGTCGGGTCAGGCCACGGTTACGCCGCTACGGCCGGGTCCGCTGAACACCGTCATGCTGCTGTTGCCCGGTGAAACGCTGACGCCCGGCGTGAGCCCAGGTAAGACCGGCACGCCGAACGCCCAGATTTCCGGTATCGCCTTCCCCGGCGTCGACGTCTACGCCACCGACCTCCACTGGAATCCGGTGGAGCCGCCGACCTATCCCACGCTGACGTGGAGCACCGACGACCCCAGCGGCGGAGTCTCACTTCCGGCCGGCGGCGGCATGTCGGGCAACGCCGAACTCGACGAGTCGGTCACCCTGATCTCGTCGGGCCTGCGTCGCGTGACCGCGACCGCGAGCGGTGCGATTTCTTCCAGCAGCGACAGCTTCGTGCAGTTGAATCCCGAAGGTCTTGACCATTTCGTGTTCGACTACGCGGTCTGGGACACGACGGACGTGCAGGTCACGACAATTCCGTTCCAGCTGCGCGTGCGGGCCGAGGACATCAACAACAATCCGTTCCCGTTCAACGGCCAGGTCACCATCCGCGCCCTGCTGGGCACGTCGGACGAGAGCGAAGATTACGTCATCGTCAACAACAGCACGTTCGTGAACGGACAGCTGGACGCCCTGGTGCAGGTAACCAAGCGCGCCTTCAGTGCCCGCGTCATTGTCGACAGCAACGGCGCCGTGGTTGGAACCAGTGGTCGCTTCCAGGTGAACTCAGGGCCGCTGGATCGGATCATGACTACGTGGCCGGGCGAAACCTGGGTGCCTGGTTTGAACGACGACACGTTCAGCGGCAACATCGGAAATCCCAACTCCACCGTGGCCGGGGCGGAAGTGTTTCCCGTTACCGTGCGTCCGGTGGATCGCTACGGCAACATCGTGTCGGGCCAACGCAACGTCACGGTGTCGTCGGGCACGGGCTATTTCGAGCTGCCCGACTATCCGAACAATCTGATTTCCTTGAACAACCCGGTGGACGTGCGCGTGATCCTTCGCACGTACCAGACACAGACGCTTACCTGCGACGCCAGTGGCGTGGGCCCCGAACCCTCCAGCGGTGTATTTGTTTCGCCCGCGCCGTACGGGCGGATGGTCGTGGAGGCTCCGGGGGAGACCCTGGATCCGGGAATCTTCGACACGCTCGAAGACGACGGAAAGATCGGCAACCCGTCGGTGCAGGACGCCGGCGTGCCCTTCGACGTACGGGTGTACGCGGTGGATTCCTACTGGAATCCCATTACCGACCTTGATCCCGCATTGCCCATTTCCACCAACTTCGACAGTAGCGACCCGGCCGCCGTACTGCCTTCGTCGCCGCAGTCCCTGACCGACAACTCGGTGGACTTCACGGTCACGCTGATCACGCTGGCCGACCCGAATCAGCAGACGGTGGAAGTGGATGATCCCGCGAACGGAGTCTCGGCCTTCGTGCCGATTCCGCTCAAGGCCGGTATCATCGATCACTTCGATATCGGCGTGAACAACTCGAGCAATCCCACGCCCAATGACGTGCTGCTCGACATTCCCGATCACCAGGCGGGTTCATCGCTACCCAACGTCACCATCGTGGCGCGGGATGTGTTCAACAACCACATCGCTGACTACACCAACGACGTCACGCTGTTTGTCGATCATGGCACCA
The DNA here is from genome assembly GCA_029262065.1 of Candidatus Krumholzibacteriota bacterium. Taxonomy (GTDB): domain Bacteria; phylum Krumholzibacteriota; class Krumholzibacteriia; order JAJRXK01; family JAJRXK01; genus JAJDAC01. The sequence goes on from JAJDAC010000014.1 coordinate 23,828, forward strand.
ACGTGCTTACGCCGCAGACCGTGAGCATGGGCGATGGCTTTGGCTCGGGCACCTACCAGGGTGTCTGGCGTGGGCCGATTCAGATCACCAAGGCCGGCGTCGACGTGCGACTGTTCGCACGCGAGGAACTGTTTGCCACCACCGACAGCAGCAACGCGTTCACGGTCTTTGCCGGCCCCTACGGCGACCTGGTGTTGCTCTTGCCGGGCGAATCGCACACTCCCGGTATCGCGCCGGGCAAGGTGGGTACGCCGTTGCCGACAATCGCGGGCGATCCCGTGGTGGCTACCGTTCTGGCGACCGACGCGTACTGGAACCCGGTTACGTCGCAACCCGCGGTACACCTGGCCAGCAGCGACTACTTCCAGATGATCTCGGCCAACGATCAGCCGTTGGATCCCGACGGAACGGCCACGTTCGACCTGTTGTTCCGGGCCGCCACGTTGCAAACGCTTTCGGTTTCCGATTTGATTACACCGGCCAACGCCGATGAGTCGGACATCCTGGTATCACCCGACGAATTCGCGCGCCTGATGATACTCCTGCCCGGAGAAACAGCCCAGCCCGGCGGCCCCGAGGCCGATGGCAAGACGGGTACGCCCACGACCCAGATCGCCAGCATTGATTTCGATGTGCGCATGCATTCGGTGGATCAGTTCTGGAACCGGGTCGACAACAGTACCGAGCACATTCATCTGGCTACCGACGACGCTTCGGTCACGCCCACCAACCCGGTCAACAATGACCAGCAGTTGGTGAACGGCGAGATCATCATGCCCATGTTCCTTACGACGACCGGCTTCGTCACGTTGTCGACGTCGGCATTGGACGATCTGGCCATCGTCGGCCAGTCGGTGACGGTGGAGGTGGAGCAGGGGTCGCTGTACCAGATCACGACTCCGGCTACCGCGGCGGTGGGGCCACCGGCCGCGTTCAGTATGACCATTGCGTTGCTGGACAGCCTGGGAAGCCCGGTCCCCGAAGCCAACAACTTCGTGGACATCAAGGCGTTCCGAAGCAATCTGCAGCCGGCGTCGTCCACGCTGCAGGTAACGCAGGCGCAGCTGAACGCCGGTACGGTGACCATCACGAATCAGGCCTATGATACGGTGGAAGAAATCGTTCTGCAGATCACCGATGCGTCAGGGCGGGCCAGCTACAGCAATCCCATTATCATGACCGCCAACGGTCTGGAGTACGTGGTCACGGTCGGCACCGATCCGCCGCCGCGCGTCGGTCCCCCGGCGACGTTCCCGGTGAGCGTGGTTTTGCGCGACACCGATACGCAAACCATCATCGATGACGACCGCGATTTCACGGTGGAGGTCTACAACTCGCTGGGCGGGTTGGGCGCGGGCGTCTGGGCGGTTACGAACCAACGACTCGACCGCGGTACCATTACATTCCAGCAAAGCTACACGCGCGCCGAGAACATCTACATACGCATCAGCGACTCGACGGGTCTGGAAGGCTTCAGTCCTGTTTTTGCCGTGGCCCACGACGGCTACAAGCGGTTGCAGATCGTGGCGCCGGGCGAAGTGGTTGAGCCAGGCGTGGCCGCGTTCGACGCCGAAGGAAAGTCGGGTACGCCGGACCGGCATCGTTCGGGTGAGCCCTTTCCCATTACGGTTCGCGCGGTGGATCAGTACTGGAACCTGGCATCGGATATCGATACCGGCGACCTGCGACTGGTAGCCAGTGACAATTCGTTTTCATTGCCGGGCAACCCGAACGTAAACAACGTGCCGTTCGTGAACGGCCGTCGCACCTTCACGGGTTTCTTGACCGACCAGGGCACGGTGGATGTCACCGTGTACGATGAAGCCGATCTGGCCAAGCCGGAGCAGACGGTGGGCGTGCCGATCGATCCTCCGTACGAGTACCAGATCACGGTGCCCGCCACGGCGAGCACGGGCCCGGTGCCTGGTTTCCAGGTGGTCGTCACGTTGATCGACCCCACCACGGGCAATGTGGTGCCATCGGCCCAGAACCGGGTGTATCTCACCGCGCTGCAGACCAATCTGGCGCTGGCCAGTGGGACCCTGGGTGTACCGGAAACGCAGTTGATCGACGGTGCCGCCGTGGTCAACAACCAAAGCTACAGCACGGTCGAAGACATCATTCTGCGGGTCAGCGATGACTTCGGTCGTGAAGCATTCAGTACGGTCATCCAAATGGATACCGGCGGACTGTTCTTCTCGGTATCGATTCCCGATTCGGCCACGGTCGGTCCGCCCGTGAGCTTCCCGCTCACGGTCGAGTTGCTGGATTCGAACACCGGTGAGCGGGTCACCACGCAGGACCGATTGGTCGACATCGAAGTGTTCAGCGCCAGCTCCGGGCTGGCGGGTACGGGGGCGCTAGGCGTTCGGCAGGGACTGTTGGAACAGGGCCTGTTGACGATCTCGCAAACCTACTCCAAGGCCGAAGACATCTTCCTGCAGGTGAACGACGACACCGGGGTGACCGGAATCAGCAACACGTGTCGTGTGCTGGCCGACGGTTTCAAGCGATTGCAGATCGTGGCGCCCGGCGAGATGCCCGAAGCCGGCGCCTTGTCGGGCACCGGCAAATCGGGGGTCGTGCTGACGCAGCAGGCCGAGGTCCCGTTCAGCGTTCAGATCCGCGCGGTCGATCAGTATTGGAACATGGTGAACACCATTTCCGATGGCGTGATCCGGCTGACCAGCTCCGGCAACACCTTGTTGCTCGAGGATCCGGTGGATGAGGGTGCTCCGTTCGTGAACGGCGCGCGCGACTTCCGCATCATATTGGGTGATCCCGGCGTGGTGGCGGTGTTCGCCACCGACGAGAGTCGTCCTTCGGTGAGCACCGGTCGTGTTGACATTCCGGTGAACGAAGCCGAGTACCGTGTGATTCTGCCGGACCCGGCCGTGGTTACCGCGGGTCCTCCGTCGACGTTTGCCGTCACTGTCCGCTTGGTCAATCCGGAGACGGAAGAACGGATCAACGCCGGCAACGACTTCAACATGCGGGCACTGCTTCCCGACCGGACCGCGGCCAGCAATACCCTGGGTATCGATACCGGTACCCTGGTGGCGGGTGAGGCGCAGGTAACCGGTCAGAACTACGCGACCAGCGAGACCATCGTCATCGAGGTTACCGACTCGCGTGGACGCGTGGCTTACAGCGACGAGTTGGTGGTGGCCCCGGTGGGCGTTACCTGGTCGGTCGCGGTACCCGACACCGTCTACGCGGGCCAGCCGTGGTCCATGGACGTGCAGCGCATCGACATCGTGACCGGACAGATCGTGACCAGTGACGATCGCAATTTCACGCTGACCGCGTTCAGCGGCAACGCACCGCGACCCGACATTGCGTTGGATCCCAATGGTGTGTTGTGCACGACTTCGGGTACCACCTCCGGTGGCACGGTTACGCTGGCCGGACAGTGCTACGACCGCGCCGAGGCAATCTTCCTGGAGCTGACGGACTCGTTTGACGAAGGAACGTTCAGTACCGTCATCCAGGTACTTCCGGATGTTGCCGCGGAATTGAATCTGTTCGTGGAAGAACTGCCTGGTCAGCCGTTGAATCGTCCGTTGCGTCCAGGCGAGCTGGCCTTCGTGGCCGCCCGTCTGACCGATGCGTCGGGCAATCCCATCCCCAGCGGAACGGTGACCATGCAGGTCACCTCCGGTGATGGTCGTCTGGGCTCGGCCCAGGCTACCGCGGTAGATGTGGCAACCGATGGCAACGGCCGCGCCGACGCGGATCTACGGATTCTGGATACCGCGGGCGATGACATTCTGTTGAACGCCTACGTGGGCGGCATCCTTTCCAACACCGTGTTGGTGGAGGTCCTGGGACCACCGCGCACGACCATCTCGTTCGCGCCCGAGGCTTCACCCTACGGTGAAGACGGTTTCTACCTGTCGTCTTCTACGCTCATTCAGTTGCAGGCCACGACCGGTGATCCGGGCGGCATCCAGGCCATCTTCGTCGACGTGGATGTCAGTGACCCGCCGCTGCCGCAGCAGGTCTATACGGGTCCGTTCTCCCTGGACGATCTGGGCCGAGGAGCGCCGGGCGTGCACACGATCCGTTTCTTCGCCGAAGAGGTGTCAGGCGTCATCGAAGAAGTGCAGACAGTGCGGTTGTACACCAGCACCGCGCTAAGCACCGATCGTCCCATCACCAACCGACCGAACCCGTTCCGGGCCGGTCAGGAGTCCACGGTAGTCCTGTTCCAGGCACCTACCAGCGGCACGGTGACGGCCACGATCTATGACTTGTTTGGAGGCACCGTGTTCAGTCGTCAGCTCCGTGTGGATGGCGGCACCACGGCACAGTTCGTGTGGGATGGAGTCAACGGGCAGGGGTCCACCGTGGCCAACGGTGGTTACATCCTGCGGGTACAGGGGCCGGGAATAGATCTCCGGCGCAAAATTGGAGTGCTCAAATGATGCCCCGCCGCGCAATGGCGCTTTCCTTGGCGGTCCTGTTGGCCGCACCGATGGTTGGGTCAATCGCGTACGCCGCGGATGACGCCGGCGTGGCCGGAGCGTTCCTACGCTTTGGTAGCAGTGCCCGGACCTTGGGAATGGGCAACGCGGTAACCGCGATGCCCGACGACACCGCGGGTGCGTACTGGAACCCGGCTGGGCTCGCCTTGTTGCGAACCATGGAACTCACTGGGATGGGCGCCACGTTGTTCGACGATACCCAGTTCACGTTCTTCAGTCTCGGGTTGCCCACCGAGAACGCGGGCACGTTCGCGCTCACGGGATCCTTCTTCACCAGCGGAAGCTTCGAGCGAGCCACCCTGTTCGAAGACCTCGACGAGAGCTTTTCAGAGAGTTCAGGCTTGTTCGCGCTCAGTTACGCCCGGGGCACCGGACGGTTCGCGTGGGGTGTCAGCCTGAAATCGGTGTCGCAGACCGTGGCCGGAGCCAGCGGCGGCGGCATCGGCGCCGATCTGGGTCTGTACTTTCGGCCGCACCGCAGCATCAGCTTCGGCATGGCGTACCAGAACGCCATCGCGCCGACCATCACGCTTGATCAGCAGCCCGAAGAGTTCGCACGCAGCCTGCGCGGTGGAACGGCTTTGCACTTCTTCCAGAATCGACTGCTGGTCAGCTCGGATCTGATAAAGACCGACACCATGGACCTGGATTTTCGCAGCGGCATCGAGGTCTGGGCCAACCGTTCGTTCGCGTTGCGGTCGGGCTACGACACCGTGGCCGAGCAATCGACGTTCGGTGCGGCCTTCCGCTGGGAAAACTGGCAGATCGACTACAGCTTCCTGAACCACGCCCTGGGTGGCACGAACGTGCTCAGCGCCACGCTACGGTTTGGTGTGCCCTACGGTGTGAAGGTCCATCGAGACCGCACGTTGTTCAGCCCTTCGGGTGAGGACAAGGCGGTCGAGTTCGCCATCGATACGGCCGTGCGCGGCACGGTTGAGAATTGGCAGCTCGTGATTCAGGACGATACGGGTAAGCAGGTACGGGTGCTCGAAGGGCACGGGACGCCGCCCGAGGGCGTCACCTGGAGCGGCGAAGATGACAACGGCCGCCTGGTCGAGGACGGAAACTACCACGTGAAAGTGGTGATTCTCGACGAGCTGGGCGAGCAATGGGACTACGACACCAGCGTACGCATTCTGGGCTTCCAGAGCCGTACAAGGTCGCCGATCCGGGTTGAGATCAGCGGTAGCGAAAGCGAACCGCAGGAAGGGAAGGACCGATGACTCTGCGGGGGAGCCTCTTTCTCGTCGTTGCCTGGCTGATGTTCAGCGCGGTGGCGGAGGCGGCTGAAGAACGGCAGGTTCTGAGCGAAGACGCGCTATGGCGCGCGGCCGGAGCCGCCTTCCAGGACGGGCAGGACAAGTCGGCCGCCATGCAGCAGTACCGACTGTTCGTAAATACCTACAACAAGAGTGAGCATGCCGCCCAGGCGCAGTTCATGTTGGCCGAATGCTACTTTGCAATCGGCGACTATGAGACCGCGCGCAAGGAGTTTGCTCGGGTCAAGGACTTCAAGGGACGCACCGACTACCTCGACGCCAGCGTGAGGCTGCGCATCGGCGAGTGCTGGTTCAACGTGGGCGACATGGACGCCGCCATTGCCACCTACACCGGGCTGATCGACAAGTACGAAGACAGCTTCCTGTTGTCGGAGGCCCTGTACGAAGTGGGTCTGGCCTACATCGTCGATGGCAACTGGCTGAAACTGAAGGCGGCCTATCGCCGCCTGCTCGACGCGCGTCCCGGCTACGGTGAAATGGCGCAGGTGAAGTTCGCGTTGGGTCTGTTTGCGTACCACGACGAGCGATACGACGAAGCCATTGCCTATTTCGAACAGGTACCCAGCGATCGCGGTTTGTACTACCTGGGCCGTTGCCTCGAAGACACCGGCCAGTACATTCTGGCCATCCAGCGCTACAAGCAGGTTCAGCGGCAGTTTCCTGACAGTCCACTCGGCGATGACGTGGCCTTCAGCGTGGCCGAGGCATTCTACCGGAGTGGTCAGAACGCGGTGGCGGTGCGCAGCTACCAGGAATTCATCGAGTCGTTTCCCGAATCGGATTTCGTACCCAACGCCCGCTACAAGATGGCGTGCGTCACGTACCAGGAGGGTCGCTACGACGAGAGCATCCGCGAACTGCAGGAAATCTGCAAACTGTTCAAGGGCACGATCGTGTGTGCGTACGCCGCCTATCTGACGGGCGACTGCTACATGCACCTGGGACGAACGGCCGATGCCATCTTCGCCTACACCGGCGTGGTCAAGGACTTCGAGGACTCCACGGTGGCCAGCGCCGCGCTGCATAAGATCGTGTACGCCTACGCCGAAGACGAAAACTGGGGCCAGTCGATCCAGATGGCCAAGGAATTCGAACGTCGGTACGCGGGAGACCGCCTTGAAGCCCGCGTTTCGGTGTTGCGAGGCTTCGCGCACTACCGGCTCGAGGAATACGACGCGGCGATCCTGTCCTTCCAGAACGTGCTGGACAAGAACGTGAACACCGATGTGGCCGAGCGTGCGCTGTTCCTGGCTACGCTCGCGCACAAGGAACAGGGCGACTACGATCGCCTGATCACCAACTACAATTTCATTGCCAGCCGTCTGTTGCCCACGCCCAGCGTGTGGCGAGCTCGTACCTACTACCATCTGGGTGAGGCGTACTACACCGAAGGCCTGTACCGCGAAGCCAGCGGTATGTATCGCCTGGTGCTTACTGGCTATCCAAAGAGCAACGTAGCCGCTTCTTCGTTGCAGGGGTTGGTCGCCAGCCTGAGCCAGATGGACGAGTACGAGTTGGCGCTGCAGGAGCAGGAGAAGTTCCTGCTCGAGCTGGCCAATGCCGACAGCGAAGAGGGAACGAACTCGCTTGCGGTGGGCTCCATCTACTTCAACCAGCACAAGTACGAAGAATCCCTGCGGGAGTTCCTGGACTTCATCGAGGCGCACCCCGACGCACCCGAGGCCGCGGCCGCGCTGTACAAGGCCGGCGATGCCTACTATCGCCTGCAGTACTACGAGCAGGCTCTGCAGATGTGGTCGAGACTCGTGAGTCGCTTTCCCGACGCTCCGGAAGTGGGCGACGCCACCTATCGGATCGCCGATACGCAGTTTGGCTTGGGTCAATACGCCGATGCAAACGCCACATACGGAAGTCTCCAGGCGGCGTATCCCAATTCGAGTCACGCTGCCGACGCCGCGTTTGGTGTAGCCAACTGTGCCTACAACCTGGGTCAGGACGATCGCGCGATCGCAGCCTTCACGCAGTTCGTTGAACGCTACCCCGACGACCCGCGGGTCGAAGACGCGGAGTTGGGGATCCAATCCAGCTACTACCGTAGCGGTCGCAACATGGAAGAGTACCTGTCCAAGCGCCCCGACAGCGCGCTGGCGGCCGATGTGGTGTGGAACCAGGGTCAAGATGCCTTCGCGGCGGGAGAATTCAAGGCGGCGGCCAAGGCCTTCGAACGCGTCACCTTGGACTATCCGGGCAGCGAAAGCGGAGCCGGTGCGCTCTTCTACCTGGCCGAGAGTTACTACCGGTTGGAAGAGTGGGAGCCAGCCCGCGCGGGATTCCGCAACTTCCTGACCACGCACGGCGGGCATGAGTTCGTGGAACTGGCCATGTTCCGAACGGCCACGGTGGAGTTCAAGCTCGAGGAATTCGCGTCGGCCGCGGCCACCTACGAGACGCTGCTCGACGAGTATCCCACTGGTGAGTACGCGCCGCTGGCCGCCTACAACCGCAGCGTGGCCTTCCAGCAGGTGGAAGATTGGACCGCGGCCATTGGTGCTTTGGTCCAGCTGCTGGATGACTACCCGGACAACGAACGTTCCGCGGGCGCGTGGCTCGAAGTCGCCGCGCTCTATCAGGACGAACTGGGCGACTACGCCAAAGCCGTCGATGCCTACGGCAAGGCGTTGGCGCAGGGCGCGGGCTCGGCCGTCGAAATTCACTACTACCAGGGCCAGTGTCACGAGAAGGCCAAGGACTGGGCAAACGCTCTGGCGGCCTACCAAGCTTCGGCGAGCGCGGCAAATGGCGGGGCTGACCCGTTTGCCGTGGCCAGCTTGGTGCAGATTGGAACGATTCACGAGGATCGGCACGAGTGGTCCGAGGCCGTCGGAGCTTACGAGCAGATTCTGAGTGCGGGCGGCAAGCCCGAGTGGAACGCGATGGCGCAAGAGAGAATCGACGCCATTCGCGGTGGTCTGGACGTGGGTCGATAGACCCCAAGGAGAGGAAGAAACGTCATGATTGGGGATCTAACCCTTCTGGAGCTGTTTCGGTCGTCGCCCACAATGACCGTGCTGTTGCTGTGCTCCATCGTCACCGTGGGTTTCGCCGTGGAGCGCTGGATGTACTTTGCGCGACACGCAACCAAGTCGGGTGGCTTCATGAAGAAGCTGGCGCCGAAGCTGAAGTCGCAGAACACCAAGGCTGCTCTCACCCTGTGTGAGGAGTCGCGCGGTTCGGTGGCTCGCGTGCTTGCGCAGGGTTTGAATCACCTGCATATGGGCCGCGACGAACTGAAGAATCGCATCAACACCGCCATCGAGGTGGAGCAGGTAGAGATGGAGCGCAACCTCAGCGTGCTTGGCACCATGAGCAACATCGCTCCGCTTCTGGGTCTGTTCGGAACGGTGGTCGGTATCATCCGGGCCTTCGCCGACATCGCGAAAACCGGTTCCGGTGGAAGCTCGGTGGTGGCCATGGGTGTGGCTGAAGCGCTCATGACCACGGCGGCTGGAATCGTGGTCGCAGTCATCGCCACGGTATTCTTCAACGCTTTCGTGCGCATGATCCGAACCCGCACCGTCGAGCTCGAAGATGCGCGCGAAGAGTTCTTTGCCTTGCTGCCGAGGGCACCCCTGGCTGTCTCGAACCACACGCAACCGCAGAGCGCTTCCTCGCAAGAGCCGGCTCCCAGCGGTTTTCTTTCCTAGGGCGAACGGAAGCTCAAGATGTTTGGTAAGAACAAAGGCACCGCAGCGGGTATCACGGGCGCGAACATCACGCCCCTGGCCGACGTGACCACGACCCTGATTGTCGTGTTCCTGGTGACCATGCCTACCATTCTATGGAGTGGTATCGAGGTGAAGGCCACCGAAGCCGAGGGGGGATCCCAGGTGATTTCAAGCCAGGCCCCGAAAGAGAACACCCTGCTCACTATCGCGGTCCGGCCCGACGGCCTGACGTTGAATCGCGAGCCCATCGAATTTGCCGATCTGGGTCCCAAGTTGGTCGAGCGTCTCGCCGAACGCGAAGACAAGACCGTCGTGGTCGTGCCCAGTGATTTGGTGGAGTTGGGCGAGGTGGTGGCGGTACTCGACGTGGCCAAGGCCAGCGGCGCGGGATCGTTGGCTCTTCTCAACCTGAAGGAATCGAAGCGATGAAATCGCAACCGGGGTTCGAGGTGAAGGTAGATGTGGTCCCGATCATCAACGTGTCGTTGGTCATCGTCCTCACGCTCATGATCATCTCACCCTTTCTGGACAGCAGTGAGCACCCGGTCGACCTGCCCCAGGCCAACGCCAGCGAGGCCGAGGATAGCGAGAACATCGAGATCACGTACACGCTGGACGGTGAGATCTGGGTGGATGAGCAACTGCTTCAACTCAGCGAGGTCCAACCGTACCTGCGCGAGTTGATTGCGTTGAGTCCGCACTCGACGGCCGTCGTCAAAGCCGATCGCGCCATTCTCTACGGGGACGTGGAGCGATTGATAGCCGAAATCGAGTTGGCCGAGGCCGCGCAGATCGCGTTGGCGACGCGCCAACACGACCAGGAGTCGGGTGAATGATTCGCCAATCAATAAATCGATCGCAATCGACGCGCGGGGGGCTGGCGACGAGCTTTGGGCTGCACGCGGCCATACTGTTGCTGTTGGTGATCGTCGCTCAGCGCGCGGCCGATGTACCGGAAGCCGAGGAGCTCACGCGCATCTCGTACATCGAAGCCACGTACGGCGAAGATGTCGCCAAGAAGGTGCGCATCAAGACCGCACCCAAGCCCAGCCCTGATCCGCCGGGCAAGGGAATCTCGACCGAGTCGCTGGCCAAGAAGGATTCGGCGTCCGAAAAGGCGCCCGAGCCCAAAGCGCCCACGCCGACGCGACGTACGTCGCAGCAGGAGTTGGCGGCGGCGCCCAAACTGGAGTCGCGCGAGCCCGTGCGCAATACGCCCATGGAATTGCCGGGACGAGTCGAACTCTCGTCCAAGGACGTGGCGGAGATCTCCGCTCCCTACGTGCCGCCTACGAAACGTCGTGAGAGTTTCATGCCCAACGACGCCGCGCTCAAGAGTCGCGGCAAGTCGCTGGCGGTTGCCGATGCCGATATTGCCGGCAGCTCGTTGAAGAGTACCCCGGGTAGCAAGCTGGCCACCGATGATGGTCCCGCGCTCAAGAGTCGCTCGGGCGGAACTTCTGGCGGTACCAGCAGCTATGCGCCGCCAACCTCTGGCCTGCGCTCCCGCGGCGGGGGCAAGGGAATCGCGGACGCCACGGGTTCACCGAATCCGGGTCGATCTTCCAGTGAAAAAGGGCGACGCACCATCTTGGACTACGGCCAAGGTGGCGGCGGGTTGAAAGGCAAAGGCGGCGGCCTGGCTGAAGCGCCTTCGGCTGTCGTGAAGCCCAAGGCATCTTCGCCCAAGGCTCAGATCGCCGACACCGCGGCCGATCAGATCGACGCCAATGGCATGAAGATGACGATCTCAGGCCAGATCAAGGGCCGCAAGATTCTCGAGAGCGTGCCGCCCCAGTACACCGATCGCGCTCGGCGTGAGGGTTGGGAAGGCGTAGTTGGCGTGCACTTCACCGTAATGCCCGACGGTCGCGTGAAGGACAACATGTACCTGGAGCAGACCTCGATGCATCGTGATCTGAACCAGGCCGCCATGCGCGCCATCAAGAAGTTTCGGTTCGCTCCGCTACCGGGGAACCAACCCCAGGTCGAGCAGTGGGGCGTCATTACCATCGTGTTTCGTTTGAGCTAGGGACCCGACGGAGGAACGTCATGGCCGGCAGACAGAAGATTCTGGGATTCACTTCGAGCACCGCCATCATTCTGGCGCTGTCGACCACCATTGCGGTGGGCGAGGACGAAGCGACTGAGGGCAAGCAATTCACCGAGGCCGGTGAAGAGGGGGCTGCACTACCCGAGATGGTGGTGGAGGCGCAGAACCAGGTGCGTCAGGACATACAGAAGAGTGCGTTCGATTTCGAACTGACCGCCGCCGAGGTGGACTCGTTCTACACGGTAACCGACGCCGAGGCGTTGGGCATGAGTCCGGTCAGCGGTCTACAACCTCATTTGAACAACCTGGAGACCCTGGCCAGCGACCAGCCACCGCATTACTGGTTGCCTGAGATGAGTCGTGAGCCCGTGGCCACGTTCTATCCCGAAGAGGCCGAGGGCCACAAGGTTCGCGACTGGAAACTGGTCATTACCGACTTCCGCGGGTCGCAGTTCCGTGAATTCACCGGTGGGGGCACACCGCCCCAGAAGCTCGAGTGGGATGGGCGTGGGGACGACGGCACCATTTTGGAACCTGGCTATCCGTACAGCTACGTGTTCAGCCTGACCGACAAGGGAACCAATACCTACAACCACGCGGGCGTGAGCTTCCGGGTGCCGGGACTGGACTACCACGACGGTGGCAATCGCCACCTGGAGTTGGCCGGCGACGAGTTGTTCAGTCGCTTCGAAAGCGAATTGGGTGACACGGGTCGAGACTGGCTGACGCGAGCCTCAGACGTCATCCGCGAGCATCCCTATTCCCCCGTGCGCGTCTACGTACTGGCCGAGGATCTGGGCTTGGCCGAGGATCGCGCCGACGCGGTGGCCTCGTTCCTGGCCAGCAGCATGATCGTGCCGCGGGAACAGATCGAGACCGAAGCCGAGCAGCGCCCCGACCTGCGGTCCGAGCTCGATGGTCGCGTACGCATCGTCATCGAGCACGCGGAATAAGTCGGCCAGGCATATCCGCCAACACGTACGCGGCGATCGCCATGATGGCCACGTTACGGTCCAGATCATCCTTCACGATACGGTCGAAGGTATCGGCCGGCGTGTGATGGATGGGCCAGTAGCCCGTTGTGTCGTGGTGCATTCCCAGTCCCACCGCTCCCAGCTTCACCATGGGGCTGATGTCGGCGCCGCCGTACGCCAGGATGTTCTGGTTCGCGCCCAACGGAGCGAGCAGAGACGCCAGCTGGTTCAGATTCGCTAGCGCCACCTGCTTGAGTTCTTCGAGCGCGGCCTCGGGATCCTCGGCGTCCTCCGGTACGGCGGCTTCGCGAACGTCCAAACGAAAACCCGACGCCAAGCCGTTGCCCGTATCCGACTCGATCAGGGCCACGTGATTGTCCAGTTCGTCCTCGTGGGCGGCCAGGTAGGCTTCGCCGCCGCGCAGGCCGTTCTCTTCGTTGGTGAACAGCACCACGCGCAATGTTCGCCGTGGCGCCAGGCCCAGGTGTTGGATGATGCGCGCGGCGTCGAGCGAGATGATGCAGCCGGCCCCGTCGTCCTGGGCGCCCTGGCCCACATCCCACGAGTCGATATGACCGCCGACCACGACGATCTCGTCGGGTAGTTCGGAGCCTACGACTTCTCCCACCAGGTTGTAGGAGACGGAGTCATCCAGGGTCTGCGCGTCCATGAGGAGGCGCACCACGACTTCAGTGCCGCGGTCGACCATGCGGTGCAGGCGCTCCGCATCTTCCACGGTTACCGCTGCGGCGGGAATCTGCGGCACGTCTTCGGCGTAGCGCAACGCGCCGGTGTGAGGAGTGTCATGTCCCTTGGGTCCCACCGACCGCACCAACACCGCCACCGCTCCCAGCTTGGCCGCTTCACTCGCGCCGCGTGAACGGTACGCCACGGTTTCTCCGTAGCTGGTGAACGGCACGTCGTAAAGCACGATCTTGCCAAGCACGGCGGTTTCGCCGATGGCCTCGAGTTCTTCGTAGCTATCGACGACCACCACGGGAGCCTCGATACCGTTGGTGGGAGTTCCCACGCTTCGGCCCAGGCCCAGGATGGTCAGCTCGTGGTGACGTGGCACCACGATCGATGCGCTCTCCTCGCCGCGTACCCACGTGGGTACCAGGACTTTTTCCTTGTGCACGTTCTGCAGGCCGAACTCGCGCATGCGTTCGGCGCACCAATCGATGGCGTCTTCCAACTCAGGGGTACCGCTCAGTCGATGCCCGAACTGGTCGCAGAGTTCGCCCAGGGTTTCGTAGGCGGTATCGGAGGTAAGGGCGTGGCCAAGAATGGCGCCGGCCCGGTCGATGTAGGTCGAGTGCAGCTCCGAATGGGCCTCGGTCTGGGCCTGGACGGGCGCGACCGCCAACGCCAGAGCAAAAGCGATGGCCACGCCTGAGGCGGAGATGATTGCGAGCGTGCGGAACAGAAGCATGGGTCGTCTCCGTGCAAGGGATCGGAGCACAATACCAGGCAAGCCTACGGTTGTCTTCCTCGGCTCGCTGGCTGGGGCCTCGCACTTGGTGGCGCGGTGCAGTATTGTTTTCGCTCGTTGTCCATCAAGACTCTTGCCCCGGGTGTAGTAAAAAATGCGTGCGCTCTTTGCCCTTCTCCTTCCGATTGTGATCCTGGCCTGGCCCCACATGGGCGCGGCCCAACTCGACGCTCACGACGAAGAGCATGCGGGCATGGAAAAGGCCGCGCAGGATACGACGTCCCAGGCCGAAGAATCCGACGAGTGGGATGTGGCCACTTCGACGCTGGCGGCCAGCGAGACCGAGGCCTGGACCGTCGACGAGGGCACGTGGATGAGTCTCGACGTTTCTCCCGACGGCTCGACGATCGTGTTCGACCTGCTGGGCGACTTGTTCACCCTACCCATGGCCGGTGGTCAAGCCACTCTGCTGCGAGGCGGGCGCGCTTATGACGTGCAACCCCGGTACAGTCCCGACGGCCAATGGATCAGCTTCACCAGCGACGGTGGCGGCGGCGACAACGTGTGGGTCATGCGCGCCGACGGATCGCAGGCCCGGGCCGTGACCGATGAAAGCTTTCGACTGCTGAACAACGCCGCCTGGATGCCCGACGGATCGGCCCTGGTGGCGCGCAAACATTTCACCAGCGGGCGTTCGCTGGGCGCGGGCGAGATGTGGCTGTACGACGTGAACAGCGGCGGTAGTGGCGTGCAACTCACCGAGAAGCCCAACGACCAGAAAGACGTGGGCGAGCCCGAGGTCAGCCCCGACGGTCGCTACCTGTACTACAGCCTGGACTCCACGCCGGGATCGCGGTTCGAGTACAACAAGGATCCCAACGACACCATCTACGAAATCCGGCGGCTCGATCTGGACGAGGGTCGCACCGAAACCGTGGTGAGCGAAGCCGGCGGTTCGGTCCGGCCGGAAATTTCTCCCGACGGCAAACACCTGGCGTTCGTGCGACGCGTGCGTCTGAAGAGCGTTCTCATGGTTCGCGATCTGCAGACCGGCGAAGATCGCGTGCTGTTCGATGGCCTCTCACTCGACAGTCAGGAGACCTGGGCCATCTTCGGCGTGTACCCCGGGTTCGCGTGGACGCCGGACGGCGGCTCCATCGTCATCTGGGCCGAAGGCAAGATCATGCGCGTCGACGTGGCCACCGGCGCCGCTCGTGAAATCCCCTTCGAGGCCAACCTGGAACACGACGTGGTGCAGGCCCTGCGGTTTCCCCAGGACGTGGGCGAATCGGACATGGACGTCAAGGTGCTGCGTTGGCATCGCGTTTCCCCCGACGGCAAGACGGTGGTGTTCCAGGCGCTGGGTCATCTGTGGGTGCGCCCGGTCGAAGCTGGAACGCCGCGTCGGTTGACCGATGGTAGTGACTTCGAGTTCCACCCCGCCTGGTCCAACGACGGGCGCAGCTTGGTGTACACCACGTGGAACGACAAGACCGGCGGTCGCGTGCGCACGGTGCGCGCCAACGGTGGCGCTGGCCGTGTGGTCGTGGACACACCCGGTCATTACAGCGAACCAAGCTTCTCTTCCGACGGCACCGAAATTGTCTACCGTCGCGGCGGCGGCGACTTCTATCGTGGTCGCGCGTACACCGGCGAAGAGGGGATCTACGTGGTGGGCGCCAAGGGCGGCCAGCCCACGCGCGTTACGCGCGACGGTTCGCGTCCGCGTTTCTTCGAAGACGACCAGCGTATTCTGCTGTTCGAGCGTGGCTCCACGAAAACGCTGTATAGCGTGAACCGTATGGGGGGCGATCGTCGCGATCTGGCCACCAGTGAACGCGCCATGGAAATCACCCTTTCACCCGACGGCCGCTGGCTGGCGTTCGAAGAGTTGTGGCAAGTGTACGTGACGCGACGACCGGCGGCGGGTCGCGCGATTGCGGTAGGTCCGAGCATGGGAAACCTTCCCGTGCACAAGGTGAGCGACGTGGCGGGCGAGTTCCTCGACTGGTCCCCCGATAGTCGTCACCTGCGATTCGGGTTGGCGGCCGAGCTGCGCGTGATCGACGTGGAGCCGTTGTTTGCCTACCAGGAACCGGAAGACGAAAACGAAGACGAGGACTCCAAGGTCGAAGAAGACGATGAGGCCGAAGAAGACGATGAGGAAGAGGACGAGCCGAGTCTGGTGGAACAGAACACGCAGGTCGTCGACCTTGGCTTCAAGCATCCGCGCGATACTCCCAACACCAATGTGCTGCTGACCGGCGCCACAGTCATCACCATGGAAGGTGACACTGTGATCGAGAATGGTTGGGTCCGGGTGAGGGGCAACGAGATCGTTGCTGTCGGACCGGTAAGCAACAATTCGGAAGGGAGCGGCATCGTCGACATCCGCGGAGACCTCCAATCGATCGACGTGTCCGGCAAGTTCATCGTCCCCGGTTACATCGATACCCACGCGCACATGGGCAGCAGCAACAGCGACATGCACGCGCAGAACAACTGGGCGTACATGGCCAACCTGGCGTTTGGCGTGACGACCACGCATGACCCCAGCAACAACACCCGCATGGTATTCGCGAGCCACGAGTTGGTGGAGGCGGGAAAGACCGTGGGCCCCCGGGTGTATTCCACCGGCACGATCCTCTACGGCGCCGAGGGCGACTTCAAGGCGCCCATCGACAGCCGCGACGATGCGCAACGCCATCTCAAACGACTCAAGGCCTACGGCGCCTTCAGTTGCAAAAGCTACAATCAGCCGCGACGCAACCAGCGCCAGTGGGTCATCCGCGAAGCCCACGATTTGGAAATGATGGTCATGCCCGAGGGTGGCTCCACGCTGAACCACAACCTCACCATGTTCCTGGACGGGCATTCCACGTTGGAGCATCCGCTGCCCATCGCTCCGTTCTACGACGACATCCGCGGACTGGTCCTGGCCAGCGGCACGGCGTACACGCCCACGCTCATCGTCGGCTACGGCGGTATCTGGGGTGAGAACTACTGGTACCAGAAGACAAACGTGTGGGAGAACGAACGCTTGATGAACTTCGTGCCGCGTTCGGTGGTCGACCCGCGTTCGCGCCGCCGCATCATGGCGCCCGACGATGACTTCCATCACGTGAAGTTGGCGGCCGGAGCCGCTTCGTTGGTGCGTGGCGGCGGCGTGGCCACGGTGGGGGCACACGGTCAGCTGCAGGGCCTGGGTGTGCACTGGGAAATGTGGATGTACGCGCAGGGCGGGTTGTCGCCCCTGGAAGTGCTGCGCGTCGGCACGTTGCATGGCGCCACGGCCATTGGCATGGACCACCGGCTTGGCTCGATCGAAACAGGAAAGCTGGCCGACCTGTTGGTGCTCGACCGCGACCCCCGTAAGGACATACGCAACACCGAGTCGGTGGCCATGGTCATGAGCAACGGCCGGTTGTACGACGCACGCACCATGGATCAGCTGGCGCCGGAGGCTACGCCGCGTCCGGTCGGTCCCTCGTTTGAAAGCATTCCGCGGGGACTATGGGGAGTCGACTGCCAAGCGTTTGCCACCGAGGTCACGCCGTAGTTCGACTTGAGCCCCGCGGGGAGGCTCAGGCCAGGCTGGCCCAGAGGTGAAGGCTGGCCAGGCTGCGGTAGGGTCGCCAGGGCTGGGCCAGGCGCTCGAAGCGGTCGGGCTTGGGGCGTTGCCGCAGGTTGTAGGACAGGTGGGCGGCCGACTGAAGGCCCAGGTCGCCCACCGACAGTACGTCGGGGCGGCCGAGCACGAAGATCAGATACATCTCGGCCGTCCAGCGCCCGATGCCCTTCACCTGAATCAGATCCGCCACCACATCCTCGTTCTCCAGATGGGGCAGGCGGCGCAGGTTGAGTCTCTTGTCGACCATGTGGTCGGCCAGATCGCGCAGGTAGGTGGCCTTCTGGCGCGAGACTCCAACCCCGCGAAAAGCCTCTAAATCCAGTGTTTGGAGGGCTTCTGGCGAGATCCGGCCATTCAACCGGGCGTCGAGGCGGCCGTGGATGGTGCGGGCAGCCTTCACCGAGATCTGTTGGTCGATGATGGCTCGGACCAGGGCGCCGAACGCCGATCGGGGACGACCGGGCCAGGGGTCGCCGTGGGCATCGACGAACTTGGCCATGGTGGCGCAAGTCTCGCGAAGGTGACGCTGGCCCTCGGCTCGTGTCGAGGGGTCATGTAGGGTCGATCTTGCCATGGCCCAGAGGGTAGTCCCGTGTGAGTCCCTGAAACAAATAGATTTGCCAAACTCGCCGAAATCCGGTAGATCTCACAGTAGGCGCACGGAGGCGGGGTCTTATCTCGCTTCCCTGCTTTGCGCCTCGCGCGACCCAGCGTCCCAAGGTCCTTTCGGATCCCGGCACGCTGACGGGTAAGCCAACCGCGTGGCCATCCGCGCCGTCAGCCCTTGTGGCTGTATTCTCGCAAGCCCCAGTCGCAGATCGTCGAACGACCCAATTGGGACGTTCGCGCGAGGCCTGAACCAAAAAGAAAAAACGGAATCTATGTCGAACTCTTCTGGCAAGACTTCACGCCCACGGCGTCGTACGCGTGGGCAATCCAGCCCGGACGGAAACCAAAGGAACCCCCAGAACGAGGGCCAGAATCAAGGCCAGCGATCCGGCCAGGGCCAGGGCAACGGGCCCGGCGGCCAGGGCCAGGGTGGCGGCGGTCGGGGTCGCGGCGGCCAGGGTGGCGGTGGTCAAGGTGGCGGCGGCCAGGGTGGCGGCGGCCAGGGTGGCGGCGGCCAGGGCGGCGGCGGCCAGGGCGGTGGCGGCAATTCGCGCAAGCGCCGTTCACGTCGTCCCAACCCGGGCAACCAACCTTCGGGTAACGCCCAACCGGGAAACGAAGCTTCCGGCAACCGTCGTGATCAGCCGGGCGAGGGTTCTTCAGGAGGTGGCTCGCGCACCCGCGTGACGCGCAAGCGTCCCGATCGCCGAGCCGGCCAGGGCCCCGGACAGGGCCAGGGCCAAGGCCAGGGGCCGCGCCAGGGAGGACCTCGACAGGGCCAGGGTCGACGCAAGCGGGTTGGAGGTCGCGGTCGCAGTGCCGGCGGTGGCGCCGGTAGTGGACAGTCCGACAAGTTGCGCCGGATGTTTGAAGAGTTGCATCAAACCGTCAGCATCGATCCCTACGAACGTTGGAATCTATCGCGCAGCGACGGCAGTCTTACGCCGCGGGTGATCGATCTGGTCGCACCGTTGGGCAAGGGACAACGCTGCCTCATCGTGGCGCCGCCCAAGGCCGGCAAGACCACCCTGCTATTGGAAATCTGCAAGTCGCTCGAGGTGAACCACCCCGAAGCGCAGGTGTTTGCACTGTTGGTGGACGAGCGTCCCGAGGAGGTGACGCACTTTCGCCGGGCCTGCCACGCCGAGGTCATCGCGGCCTCCAGCGACCAAACCGCTCGCGAACATGTCAAGACCACCGAGGCGGCGATCGAGCGAATTCTGAAGCCGGTGCTCGAGGGCGAGGACGTGGTTCTCCTGCTCGATTCTATTACGCGTCTGGCGCGCGCCTACAACACGGTCAAAGGTGACAGCGGGCGCACGCTCAGTGGTGGACTGGACGCCAACACCATGCAGATTCCGCGGCGATTGTTCGGCGCCGCGCGAAAGATCGAAGGCGGGGGCAGCCTCACCATCTTGGGCACCGCGCTGATCGATACCGGCTCTCGTATGGACGAAGTCATCTTCCAGGAATTCAAGGGTACCGGTAATACCGAGATCGTCTTGTCGCGCCAACTCTTCGAAAAGCGAATCTTTCCGGCGGTGGATATCGCCAAGTCGGGAACCCGCAAGGAAGAAAAACTGTACGATCCAGAGTTCGTGGACCAGATCTTCAAGGTTCGGCGCGTGCTTTCCAGCATGACTCCCGATCGGGCCATGGAGGGTCTGCTGAAGCAAATGCAGAAGCATGCAACCAATGAGGAACTTCTGGTCGCTTTGCCTGGCCGGTAGTCTCGCTGTCGCGGGGCTGGGCTTGGAGGCGGCTTTCTGCCCGGACCCGGCCCTGGCCGATTCCGATCTGTGGACAATGCAGGGCAACGGGTGGCGTCCGGTGCAGGTACGTCTTCCCGTCGACGTCGCTGACCCCGTGTTCGCCATGGTCTCGGCCATGGTCGACAGCAACGTGTTTGGTCATGTGGACGCCGCTTTCGTCGACTCCGTCGTCACCTCGGTCGGCGACACACCTCTTCCGTACAAACTGGTTGAACGAGTGGAGCGTCGCCCCGGCGGACCGGGTTGCGACGCAATCATCGACGTGAAGTTCCAACGGCGTTTCGAGGTTCCGGTGCCGTACTCGATTCTGGGCTACAACCCGGGCAGTATGGCGGCGTCACCTCACCTGAGCATTCTGGAATGGTCGCTCGGCACGCAGCGCATACCCGTGCGTACTTCCCGCGGCAATCAGGTGTGGGAAATCTCCGACGTTCATCTCTACGGCATCCATCAGGGTCGCGTGGACATCGATGTGGATTGGTTCGTGGACAAACTGTTCGGCAAGAAGCTCGACGACGTATCGGTAACGGGATTCGTGCTGTTGCGTCGCAACCAACATCGCTACGCCGTGGCGTTTGGTTACACGGCCGGAGGGAAAGGGCGCAGCGGTGTCTTCGATCTGGTCGCGGACGAAGTCATTTTTCCCGCGCCGACCGAATTCCTGCAGATCGGCCGCGAGATGCGCGCTCGCATGGAGCGTCGGAGCGCGGCTCGATTGGCGGTCACCACCGGTGTGGTGACCGAGCAGTAGTTCAACCTGGAGTGGTCGCGACGCAGAAGTCAGCGAACCTGTTCGCGGTCGGGGGTCGTGTCGGTACTGGCTGAGTTCGAACTGCCCGCACCCGGAGCCACGTGTCGCTGATCCCCCGGCTCGGGGCCCGTCAGGTCCACCCCGAGTTGCTTGGCGGCCTGTGCGAACTTCTTGGCCGTGAAATTTCCCTGTCGTGTCATCTGAGACAGGACGGCCAGCACGATGTGCTCGGCGTCTATTTCAAAATAGCGCCGCAGGTTTTCGCGCGTGTCGCTGCGACCAAATCCATCGGTACCCAGAATTTCGTACGTGGAAGGCATCCAACGCGTGATCTGTCCGGGTACCGCGCTGATACAATCGGACGCGGCAATGATGGGAGTGTTCTCGTCGACTGATCCAAAACATTCTTGCACGTAGGGCACTGCATTCTCCTTGCCGGGCCGGTGGCGGCGCTCACGGTCACACGTAAGAGCGTCGCGTCGCAGCTCGTTGTAGCTGGTGGCGCTCCACACATCGGCCGCAACGTCGTAGTCCTTGGCCAGGATCTCCTGTGCGCGCAACGTCTGTTGCATGATCGATCCGCTGCCCAGGAGGTGCGCGCGGTGGGCACCGTCGATCGAAGCGGCCCGGTACCGGTACAGGCCCTTCAGGATGCCGTCACGACTGCCCTTGGGCATGTCGGGCATCTCGTAGTTCTCGTTGTACAAAGCAATGTAGTAGAAGACGTCTTCCTGCTGGTCGTACATCCGCCGCAAACCGTCTTCCACGATGACCGCGGTTTCGAAGTGGAAAGCGGGGTCGTAGGCCAGACAGTTGGGCACGGTGGATGCGGTCAACAGGGAATGACCATCCTGGTGCTGCAGGCCCTCGCCGTTCAGCGTGGTACGGCCGTATGTGGCGCCCATCAGGAAGCCTCGGCCGCGACTATCGGCAAACGACCAGATGAGGTCACCGACCCGCTGGAACCCGAACATGGAGTAGAAGATGAAGAAGGGAATCGTGGTTTCGCCGACGATCGAGTAACTGGTACCCGAGGCCGTGAACGACGCCATGGCGCCGGCCTCGGTGATGCCTTCCTCCAGGATCTGGCCGTCGGAACCCTCGGTGTAGCTGAGCAACACGTCGTGATCCACGGGCTTGTACTTCTGGCCGTGGGCCGCGTAGATCTTGAATTCGCGAAACAGCGATTCCATGCCGAACGTGCGTGCTTCGTCGGGAATGATCGGCACGATGCGGTCGCCCAGCTCGTCGTGCTTCAGGAGCGTGCGCAGCAGGCGCACGAAAGCCATGGTCGTCGACACGGGTACCTTGGGGCCGGTGCCCTTGTGAAACTCGGCGTACACGTCGGCGGCCGGCAACGGCAGCGAAACCTTCTTGTTGTTGCGCTTGGGTATGCTGCCTTCGAGTTCGCGTCGTCGCTCGATCATGTACTGCACTTCGGGACTGTCGGGTCCGGGGTGGTAGTACGGAGCGTCGGCCATCTGCTCGTCGGGGATGGGCAGGTGCAGGCGGTCGCGAAAAACGCGTAGCTCCTTCTCGCTCAGACTCTTCATCTGGTGCGTCACGTTGCGGGCCTCGAACCCTTCGCCCAGCGTCCAGCCCTTCACGGTTCGGACCAGCAGCGCGGTGGGACTGCCCTTGTGGCTCACGGCCATGCGATAGGCCGAGTACAGCTTGCGATAGTCGTGACCGCCCATGCGCAGCCGTTCCAGGTCTTCGTCGGTCAGATGCTCCACCAGTTTCGTCAGTCGGGGATCGCCGCCGAAGAATTCGCGCCGAATGGCCGCGCCGTCCTCGACCGTGAATCGTTGATAGTCGCCGTCGAGCGTGTCCATCATGCGCTGTTCCAGCAGGCCATCGGTGTCACGTTGCAGGAGGTCGTCCCACTCGCGGCCCCAGATGACCTTGATGACGTTCCAGCCGGCGCCGCGGAACGTGGCTTCAAGCTCCTGGATGATCTTGCCGTTGCCGCGCACCGGACCGTCGAGGCGCTGGAGGTTGCAGTTCACCACGAAGGTGAGGTTGTCCAGACCCTCGCGCGTGGCCAGGCTCAACGCGCCGAGCGATTCGGGTTCGTCCGACTCGCCGTCGCCCATGAAGCACCAGACGCGGGCATCGTTGGCGTCGGCCAGGCCGCGCGCCGTGAGGTAGTGGAGGAAGCGGGCCTGGTAGATGGCGTTCAGGGGACCGATGCCCATGGACACCGTGGGGTACTCCCAGAAATCGGGCATGAGGCGTGGGTGGGGGTAGCTGGACAGGCCCTTGCCACCGACCTCGCGTCGGAAGTGATCCAGCTGGTCCTCGCTGAGGCGTCCTTCGAGGAAGGCCCGGGCGTAGATCCCGGGCGCGGCGTGTCCCTGGTAGTAGATGCAATCGCCGATGCCGTCCTGGTCCTTGCCGCGGAAGAAATGGTTCATGCCCACCTCGTAGAGGCTGGCCGACGAGGCATAGGTGGAAATGTGGCCGCCCAGGCCGGGGTGACGGCGATTGGCTCGCGTGACCATGACCGCGGCATTCCAGCGGATCAGACGTCGGATGCGCCGCTCCATGTCCTCGTCGCCGGGAAAAGGCGGTTCCTGTTCGGGGCTGATGGTATTGATGTAGCGCGTGCTGACGGTCTGGGGGATTCCCACGTCCAGCTGGCGGGCCCGTTTGAGTAGGCGATACAGCAGAAACTGCGCGCGTTTGGAACCTGAGGCGGCAACGACCGACTCGAGGGCCTCCATCCATTCTTCGGTCTCGCCCGGATCAATGTCGGGAAGCAATTGCTTGAACTGATCGAAAACCATGCTCGAAATACCTCGGGCGAGGGGAATGGTGCTCAAGGGAAGCTAGGCCAGGCAGGCCTGCCCCTGCAACGTTTTACCGGCGGATTCTCGCGGGTCACGTTGTTCCTGGCGAATGTGCCGAGATGCCTATACCCTGCTCCGTTGCGGCCAGCCGGGTTCTGGCCCCGTTCAAACCTCTGAGAGTCAGAGACGACATTCAACCCTGCCCGAGGAGTGGACCCGATGAAGATCCTGTGCTGCGTGAAGCAGGTGCCTGAGAAGGACGCTCGCCTGCGCATCGCCGAGGATGGGAGCTGGATCCAGGAAGAAGGCCTCTCGTTCGCGATCAGCGAGTGCGACCGTTACGGAGTAGAGGCGGCATTACGCCTGAAGGAAAGTACCGGCGGCGACGTTACCGTGGTTTCCCTGGGCGGCGATCGCGCTACCAAAGGAATCAAGGAAGCCCTGGCCATGGGCGCCGACCGGGCCATCCATGTGAACACCGACGACCTGATGATGGCCGATGCCCTGACAATCGCGAAGGTGCTCGCGGCCGCGGTGAAGGACGAGGGTTTCGACGTCGTGGTCGCCGGGCAGCAGTCCGATGACCTCGGTTACAACGCCGTGGGCCCGGCGCTCGCTCACCACCTGAACATGTCCCACGTGCAAATCGTGCTGTCGCTGGAAGCGGTGGACGGCGGCAAGCTGCGCGTCCGACATGAGCTCGACAACAACCTGATCGAGACGGTGGACGTTCCGACGCCGGTGGTTCTTGGCGTGCAGACCGGAATCAACGACGTGCGCTACGCCTCACTGAAGGGAATCATGGGTGCGGCATCGAAGCCGCAGGTGAAGAAGACCCTCGAGGATCTGGGTTTCTCGGCGGCCGACGTCGCGTCGCGAGTCCAGATGCAGGGCGTGGCCTTCCCCGAGCGTTCCAGTCAGGCCGAGATGATCGAGGGCGACCCCGCGCAGGCGGCCCGCACGCTCGTGATGAAACTCAAGACCGAAGCCAAAGTGCTGTAGCCGCGAGGAGTGACCATGGCCAACCGAATACTGGTAATCGCGGAACACCGCGACGGAAATCTCAAGCTCATCTCGAAGGAAGCGATGACCATGGCCCACGGCCTCGACGGCTGGGAGGTCGTGAGCGTCGTGTTGGGTAGCGGAGTCGACGCGATTGCCGCCGATCTGGCCACGTGGGGCGGGACTCGCACCATTGCGATCGAGAGCCCGAAACTTGCCCAGTACACGCCCGAGGCGTACGTAGCCGCGTTGTCGGAGCTGATCGAAGACCTGAAACCCACCGCAATCGTGACCGGTCACAGCTACCAGGCCATCGACTTCTTCCCGCGTCTGGCCGCGGCGGTCGATGGCGCGCTGATCCCTGACGTCACATCGGTGGCCGAGGTCGACGGCAAGTTGCGTTGTGCGCGCAAGGTCATCAACGGCAAGCTCGAAACCCACTGTGACCCCGTGGGCGATGGACCGTGGCTCATCAGCTTGCAACAAGGCGCGTTTCCCGCGCAGTCGCCTGGTGCCACCGCCGATGTGGAGACCCGCAACCCCGATCTGTCGCAGGTGGTAACCCGCGAGATCGTGTCGATCGAAGCCGCCGAGGCGGGCGAGGTAGATCTCACCGCCGCCGACATCATCGTGGCTGGTGGTCGTGGAGTTGGCGGTGAGAAGTTCAAGGTCGTGTTCGATCTGGCCGATGCCATGGGCGCGGCCGTGGGCGCGTCGCGGCCACCGTGTGATTCAGAGTGGGTGGAACACGAACGACAGATCGGCTCGTCCGGTCAGGTCGTGGCTCCCAAACTCTACGTGGCGGTGGGAATCTCCGGTGCCATTCAGCATCTCGTGGGTATGCGCGGGTCGCAATGCATCGTAGCCATCAACAAGGATCCCAACGCAGCGATCTTCCAGGAGGCCACCTACGGCATCGTGGGCGATCTGCACGAAGTGGTTCCAGCGCTCATCGAGGCGGTCAACGAAGCGAAAGAGAGCTAAGCCCTCGTGCAACAATCAGGCGAGGCTGGCGAGCCCGCGGCCCCCGACAAAACCGAGACCCACGCGGTTCTCGGTATCGTGGGCATCTTCTTGCTTCGCATGGTCGGAATGTGGCTCTTGATGCCCACGCTGGCGTTGCACGCAGAGGCTCTGCCGGGCGCCACGCCGTTGCTGGTGGGTGCGTGCGTCGGGGCGGCCGGCCTGACCCAAGGCATTTTCCAGGTTCCATTCGGTGCCTGGAGCGATCGCTACGGGCGTCGCCGGGTCATCGCATTTGGCTTGGTGATGTTCGCGATCGGCAGTTTCGTTTCAGCCCAGGCGACCACCGCCTGGGCTCTTTTGTTTGGCCGCGTCCTGCAGGGGACGGGCGCCATCAACTCCAGCCTCGTGGCGCTGGTAACCGACCTTACCGGTCCGCATGCGCGCGCCCGGGCCATGGCGGCCCTGGGTGGCGCGGTGGGCGTGGCCCTGGCCGTGGGAATGATCGCCGGGCCGGCCCTGGCCGCACGCTTTGGCGTCCCCGCGCTGTTCTATACAGCCTCCGTCCTGTCCGTTGTCGCCGCGGTCTACGTAGTGGTGGGGATTCCACGGCCCCGGTCGCACGAGCACCACGCCGATGTTGAGTGGACCGGCGGACAACTGGGCCCGCTGCTGCGCAGCATGTTCATGGTCCGGTTGACGTTCGGTATCTTCGTGTTGCACGTCACGATCGCGGCCTTGTTGGTGGTGGGACCGAGGCTTCTGCTGGAACACATTCCCACGTCAAAACACGGCAACGTATACGCCACCATATTTCCCCTCGCGCTGGTGGTCATGTTCCTGGCCGCGCGCAACGCCGACCGAAAAGGGAAGCTGCGAGAGACGGTAATGGCGGGATCGGTGGTCCTTCTTGGTAGCGGCACCATGCTGGCCCTGGGTCACGGCAATCTCTACCTGGTGGCGGGAGCAATCGCCTGTGCGGTGTTCGGGGTGGCGCTGGCTGAACCCACGATGCCGGCCATGCTGAGTCGACTCACACCGCCGCACGCACGGGGGACGGCATCGGGGCTGTTCTTCATGTTTGAATTCCTGGGTGCCTTCGCCGGGTCGATGCTGGGTGGCCATTTTCTGAGCCGGCCCGAGCCGCTGGGCTACTTGTTGTTGGCTGGCGCCTCGGCCTGGGTGCTGCTTACCCTCGGCCTGCCCAGACTCTCGGCTGCACCCAGCTAGGTATCCCAGGCCGGAACATCGCGTCCAGTGTCGGTGGTCTTACCGGGTGACCAGTAGGCTTCCTCGCTGCGGATCGTGCGCGGAAACGCCAACAGGATCACGCCGATCATGGCCACCACTCCGGCCACGTAGGTCAAGGCGACCCACCACGGAATCGCTCCGGCCGTCATGTTGTTCTTCAGTTCTTCCCACGTGTGGGCGGGGGTGGGTTCGAGCATGACCTTGAGCGCCCAGCCCGCCAGCAGTACCCCGTAGATGACCCAGTAGTTGCGCGTGAAGCGGGCGCGAATGGCCGCGCGGTACGTGATCTTGAACGAAGGATGAAGTAGATCGTCAGCCACGTGGAGGCCCCAGAGTTGGTCGGGACTCACCGGATCGCGTCGCAGCAACGGGCCGTAGAAGTTTTCTTCGATCATTCGCACCCGGAAGCGCCATACGTCGAAGAAGCGGAATCGCCGCGCTTCAAACGACAGCAGCGCGCTGATGAGAATGATGCCAGTGAGTAGGACCCAATGGGTGTGATCGGGACCGCTGAAGGAGAAACTCAGGAGACCGGCGCTGGTGAGGATAGCCCAGTTGGTCGTGGTGTCCAGCCGCATGCGCCACGAGTTGGCCCGGTACAGTTCGCCCCGGTACAGGTGAACGATGGCCGAGATGTACTCCTGCCGCGAGATGCTCTGGCTCTCGTAGTCAGCTCCACTGCGGTCCTGTTTGTCGGATTGATCGTTCAACTTGAAACCTCTTCTACGCGAGCCGCTACCCGGTTGACGTTCCCGGTGACCAGGCCCGTAGCGTACGGGGAGGCGCCAACTTCATTCAAGCCCCATGGTTTGGCGGGGGGCTCACGCTTTCTCCTGTCTTTTCCAGCGACGTTACGCGAGCCCTGGACTAGACTGCGGCGGCCATGCGCGTACTCGAACTGGGAAAGTTCTATCCTCCCGATCGCGGAGGGATGGAGACCGCGTTGGAGGACGCCAGCTCCGGCTTGGTCGGCCTGGGTCACGAAGTGACCGTAATCGTGGCGGCGGGCGAAACGGCGGCCGGCACCTGGCAACTCCAGCCAGGACTCACCCTGGAACGTCTGGCGCGCCGAGGAACCGTGCGTTCGGTGCCGGTGATTCCCGGAGCGGTAGGCGCCATCCGACGCTGGCTGAGGCAGTTCGACCCCCACGTCGTCCATCTGCACCTGCCCAATCCGGGGATGGGTTTGGCGTGGTTGCTGGCCAACGATCGTCGCCCCCTGGTCATCACGTTCCATAGCGAAATCGTTCGTCAGAGGCTGCTGCGGCGACTGTGGGAACCCTGGCGATCCAGGCTGTTGAACCAGGCCACGACCATCATCGCCACCAGTCAGGGCTTGGTCGATGCAACTCCTGTACTTGCCTCTCGTCGTGGGCGTTGCGAGGTCGTCCCTTTGGGTGTCGACGTAGAACGATTCGCCAACGCCGAGTCCAGCATGGTTCGCACCTGCCACGACCAGTGGGGAGAGCGCTTTCTGCTCTTCGTGGGCCGACACGTGTACTACAAGGGCATGCCGGTATTGTTGCGGGCCCTGCGTGGTACACCGATGCCGCTGGTGGTGGTAGGAGACGGGCCGATGCGGGCCGAGTGGGAGACCTTCGCGGGCATCCACGACCTCCGCCATCAGGTGTTCTTCGTAGGTCGGGTGGAGGAGGACTGGCTACGCGCCATGTACCACGCGTGTACCGCGCTGGTACTACCCAGTACCGAGCCAGCCGAAGCATTCGGAATCGTTCAATTGGAGGCCATGGCCGCGGGGCGCCCGGTTGTCACCACTCGTGTGTCACCGGGGGTGGAATCGGTGCCGGTACACGGCGAGACTGGTTTGCTGGTGCCGCCCGGGGATGCCGACGGATTGCGCCGCGCCTTGCAATCGTTGTGGGACGACCCGGCCAAGGCCGACGCCATGGGTCATGCCGGTCGGTCGAGAGTGCTGGCGTTCTACGATACGAGACGGGTTACCAAGCGGCTGGCCGATTGCCTTCAGCGTGCGGCTGGTCTGAGCACCGCGCCGTAGCTGGCCGTAAGCCACTCTTCGGCCCAGCGTTGCCGTAGAAACGAAGCGTCACGCAGGGGCCCCGGTCCCACGTGCAGTTCGCTCTCGATTTCGAACGTCCGGTCGTCCTTCAGCCATTGTCGAAATTGGGCAACCCGCGTCGGGTGGACGTGATGAACGAAGTGATCGACCAAACTCTTTGCAAAAGCATTGGTTGCCGCCGCTTCTTGTGGGTCCGGCTGGGCGGCGGCGCGACGCTCGCCGGCGGCCAGTGTGGCTTGCTGCAGAGTCTGACGCGAGAACAACAATTGGCACCAGGGGAGGCGAATGAGGTCTCCCAGGTGTGACCCCCGCGGCGAGCCCCACGGGTTGAAGAGCAGGATCAGGCGACCGTCGTCGCGCAGGCAGCGGCGCATTTCCTGCAGCGCGAGGCGGGGCTGGGGGAAGTGTTCCAGGGTGTCGGCGGTAACGATGCGGTCGAAGCTGGCGTCGGCTACCGGCAGCGAAGCCACGTCGCCTACCAGCTTGGCCACGCCGCGTTCGCGTCCGGTTAGGCCGACCCGCTGGTGGTAGGCCTCGGCCTTGCGTACATGGTCCAGGGCGATATCCAGGGCCGTCCAGGCCACTGGCTGGTCACAGGCTTCAACCAGGCGATGCGTCTTGCCGCCCAGACCGCAGCCCAGGTCCAGGGCGCTTCGCACGCCGCCGGTGCCGGCGCGATGCCACAGCCGCACGACGGGGCCACTGGTGTCGTACTCCCATTGCGCATAGGCAAAGGGATCGACCTGGCCTGGCAACGCCGGCTGAGGGAGAATGCGATTGGCGGCGAGGAGTAGCCGCACACCGAGTGAGCTCATGGGTAGAAGATCCAAAGCCGGGCGGCGGCAGCCGAGGTTGTAAGTGGACCCAGAAATCAGCGTAGCACGCGAGCCCGGGAGAACAAAGCTCCCCGGCCGCGGTTGGTGGTTGTTGTTGGGTGCGGTCGCTGTACTCGTGGTGGCCTTGCGCGCGGGAGCCGGCGCCAACGCCCATGGATATCCGATTGACGCAACGTCGGCGGGTTTTCTGGCCGAGCTGAAAGCCGCGGCGCGCCAGTGGAGCGCGATTGCCGCCCTCGTTGGCGTGGCGGTGGTGGCTCCGTGGCGCTTGGGGAGTCGCGCGTGGATCTGGTCGGCCCTGTTGGTGATCCCGGCCTGGGCCTGGTGGGGATACAAGTTCAACCGGTTCCAGGTGGCCAATCTCTGGCAGGAAAAAGGGTCGCTGGCCGGAATCTCAGTTCCCGCGGCCATGGTCGATCCACCGACGCTGGCCCGCAATCTGGGAGCAAGTGTGTTGGCCGCGTTGATCGTGGTGGCCCTGGCCTGGGTGCTTCGCAGGTGGTCGCCGCGACTGTGGCCCGTGCCGGTGCCTCGCTGGTCGTTCGCGTTGGCGGTGGCGGTGTGGGCCCTGTTGGCGGCGTGCGCGCTGCGTCCGGCCACCGCCCTGCGTGCAACTCCGCGCGGGCCTGACCTTGTTCTCATCAGCCTCGACGCAGTTCGGGCCGATCGCCTGGGGTGCTACGGTTACGAGCGCGACATCACGCCGAACCTGGATGCGTTTGCCGCCACGGCCACCAGGTTCTCTCGTGCCTACGCGCAGGAACCTTGGACGTTGACCAGCCACATGACGATGCTCACCTCGTTGTACCCCGACGCCCATGGCCTGGATTTCGGACGTTCACTGGATCCGTCGGTGTGGACGTTGCCCGAACAGTTGCGCGAGGCCGGCTACCGGACCTGGGGCAGCGTGTACGATTGTTTTCTTCTCGACCCACGGTTCGGGTACCACGCCGGATTCGATTCCTACGACGTGAATGGAAGCGCGGCGATGCCGCGCGCCAAGGCGGCCGCGAACTGGTTGCTGCAGAGCGACCGTCCCGGTTTCGTTTTCCTGCATTTCTATGATCCCCACAGCGACACCGGCTCGCTGCCGTACGAGGCCGGTGAGGAATATCAGCGTCGCTTCGCGCCCGGTGCGGCCGAGCAGTTCGACAACTGGCCGCAACCCACCGGGGCCAGTGAAACCTTGCGGCGCGTGAATGAAGAAGGGCTGGAGTTTCCACCCGCGCTAAGGGAGGCCACGTCGCGTCTGTACGACGCGGGCCTGGCCGAGACCGATGCGGCCGTGGGCGCGTTCCTGGATCGCCTGCGCCAAGCGGGACGACTCGACAATGCCCTGGTCATGATTCTGGCCGACCACGGTGAGGCGTTGGGTGAGCGTGATCATTTCATGCACGAAGAATTGATGGATGCCACCTTGCGTATCCCGCTGCTGGTGCGTTGGCCACAGAATCAGAATGCTCCCCAGGTTCGCACCGACCTGGCCGAAACCACCGATGTGACGCCGACGTTCCTCGCGGCCGCCGGCGTCGGGCCGCGCGACATCGTGCAGGGGTTCGATCTGGCGCAGCCCACGCCGCGACAGTATTCGCTGCATCGCAGCGGACCGCGCTACGCGCTGTCCGGTGCGAATGGTTGGCGGCTGTTGTATCGCTGGCAGGGCGAAACCATATTGCTCGATCAGCTTCGCCGAATTGGTGAGTCGCCGGCCGACGGTCCCGATCAGTTGGAGTCGAACCTGCCCGTGGCCGATGCGTTCGTGGACGCGGCCACCGATTTGCGTCGGGCCAACCAGCTCTTGTCCGGGCGGCTTGGCGGCGGCGCGGTCACCATGACCGGAGCCGATGAAGAGCTGCTTCGATCGCTCGGTTACATCGAGTAGGAACTAGCGCACGAGCGTGGCCCGATGCAGGGCCCGTCCGGCGTTCGTTTCCACCACTACCAGGTAGGCGCCGCTGGACACGCGGGTTCCACCTTCGTCGGTCCCATCCCAGATAACGCGTTGCGGGCCGGCATCGGCCCAACCCGAGTGCAGGGTCCGAATCCGTCGGCCGCGGGGATCCACAACCCAGGCCGAAGCCGGGCCGGCGATGTCACTGGACCATTCCACGACCGTGCGCGGATTGAACGGGTTCGGAAACACGGTTACGTCCGGTGGTGTACCGTTTCGACCTGGTGGCGTGGAGGTGGCCGTTACGGGCACCAGGAACGACCGACGTTCGCTGGTACTCGCGGCGCCCATCGGATCCGTACTCACGGTCTCCCAGTAGTAGGCGCCAGGACTCAGCGGAAACGGGGTGAAGACTTCGGTGGCGGTGGCGGCGTCCAGTACGAAAGCCGAGACCAGGTTGGGATCGGTTCCCACGCGAACTTCGTAGTGAATGGGGTCGTCGCCGTTGGGATCGGTCGTGGGTTCCCAGGTGAAGGTGGGGCGGGCGTCGTCCAGTAGCTCGCCGGGCGTGGGCCAGGACAGTTGCGCGGGGTCGGGGGGAGCGTTGTAGTAGATGCGAAAGAATGGCCGGTTCTGTTCCGGCAGTCCGCCTCCGCCATCGACTCTCCATTGCACCAGTTCGCCCACGCTGGAACCCAGGTCCCAGCCATCGGCCGCGAACCCAATACCGAACCATCCTACCGAGCCCGCCCGTTGCGCCAGGTGATTGATCGCTTCGGCACCGAGGTCGATCGCGTGCGGACCCACTGGCAGATGATCGAGGAAATAGACCGCGCCCGAGAAGCCGCGCCCATCCTCGTACAGGCTCTGCATCTGGGCGCCGTTCAGCGAGCTGCTGGGGGGAGTGGGCAGCGCGATCTCGGTGATTCCCACCAACTCGTAGGGAAACAGATTCGTGGTGTTCACGCGAAACCGCGCTTCAACGCCCAGCACGTTGTCCGGCGTGATGATGGGGGGTATGTGGGCGGCCATGACGCCCACCGTTTCCTGCAGAATCGCACCGCTGGAATGGGCGAAACCACTGACCATCATGTCATAGGTCTGAGCGAAGGGGTCGTACCCGTAGAAGTAGTTGAATCCGTCGTTGGTCACGCGAGCAATGGTGGCGGTGGCCATCCACTGTTGCGGGTCGGCCTTGCCTGGGTCGAACAAGGTGCAGGGGACGTCGATGTACACGTTGCCGACGGCCTTGGCGGGGTCGTTGGTGGGCACGACCTTCGGCCGGTCCGGGTCCAGCCCAGATCGGTGAGGCGCCGCCTCTTGTCGCACGGTGACGCGGTTCGCGTGGACGTTGGAGACCCCGAGCCAAGACGTCGGACTCAGGGTGAAGTACACTGCCAGCAGCAGTGGAAGCGCAGGGCGATTCATGGCCTTGGGATACTCCCTCGAGCTTCCCCCAGGCCTTGAGTCTACCACGTCCATCGCCTACCGACGGGGCCACCAGTGTTGGATCAGTATCGTTTTCTCGACCCGTGGACGCTGATGCTTCCCGATGCTTCCGGGTGCGTCTTGGCCGTGGCTGGAAGTGGCGGCAAGACAACGCTTATGCGCCGACTCTTCGATCATTATCGAAGCCAGGATCGCTCGGTATTGTGGGCCTCGACCGTGCCCCAGACGGTGCCCGCGGGGGTCGCCCAGGCCGATTACCAGCAACTCCCCCAGGTGATGTCAGCCCTGACTGACTCGGGCAGCGTGTTCGTGGGGGGTGCCGCGGGCGACGACGGAAAGGGCCAGGGCCTGTCGCCCGATGCGGTCGAGCGGCTCCGGCATGCGACGGGCTGCGACGTGGTGTTGGTGGAGACCCAGGTTTCAACCGGCACTCCATTGCGCGCCGATGCACGGCCTCCGGTTTGGCCGCCGGTAACGCACATGGCGTTCGCGGTGGGTCATGTGGGGTCGGTGGGTCGCATCTACGGAGCCGCGACGGTGGCCGGAGTCCAGTTGGAACGCGAGGACAACGACGCCGGCGAGCCGCGTCGCGTCACCAGCGCGGATGTGCTGGGTTCAGTGGAAGCCGTCCTCGACTGTGTGCCCCCGGGAGTATTCAGCGTTCCCTTCTTCACGGGATTCGGCTCGATGCGCGATATCGACGGCATGTTCGCGTTGGTGTCCAAACTCACCGAACGCGACACGATCAAGGTGGTCTGCCTGGCCGAACTCCAAGGCGACGAGCGGCGTGACGCGGCCGACCTGGCTGGTCTGCGGCCGGGCTCTGACCAGGCCTCGGCGCTGGCCGGCGAGCGCGTCTACGCCGTGTATTCCGCCGACCTCGACGATGAAAGCGAGGCCCCGGACTGATGCCGCGATAGCGGTTGCCGCCCCGTGGCCAGCTTCCTATACTGCGCTTCGCTGATCCAGGCCCCACGCCGTTCGCACATTCGAATCAACATCCCGAGAGGAGCCCGCGTGCCGGTCCCGTCCCTGGACACGCCTGTCCGCAAGTTGGAGTTCGTGGCGTTCGATACAGAGACCACGGGTCTGATCGCCGCCAACGAACGCGTGGTCGAAGTCTCGGGTGTGCGGTTCTCGCTGGATGGCGAAATCGGCACGTTCGACGAATTGGTCAACCCCGGTCAGCCGATTCCCGGAGCCGCGGCGCGGGTCCACAAGATCACCGACGCCCAGGTGGTAGACGCACCCGCCATTGGTCATGTGCTGCCACGCTTCATCGAGTTCGCCGAGGGCGCCATTCTGCTGGCCCACAACGCCGAGTTCGATGTGACCTTTCTGAACCAGGAAGCATTGCGCTGCGGATACAAGATGCCCCGCGTACCCGTGGTCGATACGGTCGAACTCTCGCGACTGCTGCGGGCCGATCTTCCCAACCACAAGCTCGAGACGATCTCCAAGGCCTTCGGATTCCCGGCCCCGACCTATCATCGGGCGCTGGCTGACTCGCAGACGTTGCAACAGTGTTTCGAGCACCTCATTGCCGAGGGCCCGGTAGACGGGACTCTGGCCGATCTTCTGCGCTCATCGGCCGGAGCCATGACATTCGGAGCCGATGCCCGGCTTCGAATGTGGCTGCCACCGCATCTCAAGGCGTTGGAGGAGGCCTTCGAGGGCGACGGCCGGGTAACGATCCTGTACGAGCCCGAAGGCAAGCGCCAGGATACCCGCGACATTCGACCCCGTGGATACATGCGCCGCCAAGGTGCTACCTTCCTCATGGCCCACTGCGAGGGCGACCGGACCGATCGTAGCTTCCGGCTCGATTGGATTACGCGGGCACAATACTCTCAGGCGACCCTGTTCTGACCCCGCAGCCTCGGGGCGGAGGATTTCAATGCGAGTGACGGCGTTCGGTGCGGACTTCATCGAAGACATGAAGGCGCGCCTCGAGACCTATCGTCCCAAGCGCAAGGGCGTGTCCCGTACCGCGCTGCGACAGTTGGCCCTGGCGTTGCTGAAGCGGGCGGGCGAAGACTACCTGCTGGCCCACGCCGGCGATAGTTGGCTCAAGCACGGCGAAGAGCTGCTTCATTTCATTGGTCAGCGAGAAAAATCGCAGATCCTGGTGAGAGTCAGCGCCAGCAAAGATGAAGCCACCACCAGCATCAGCACGTGCATGCCCGACCAGCCGTTCATCGTGGACTCCCTTCGGCTGTACATGCAGCAGTGCGGGATCGATATCCAGAGCCAGGTGAACATGGTGCTGCCGATCGACCGCTCGAAGGCGGGCAAGCTCAAGTCCATCGGCCAGGAAGATTCCGAGGCACCGCTGGAGAGCATTACCCACCTGGAAGTTGCTCTCATCGAGTCGGCGCCGGAGCGCGCTCGCATGACGAAGGAAATCAGCGCTCGACTCCTGGAGGCGCGCGCGGTGGTCGGCGATTTCAAACGAATGCGCAGTCGCCTCGCCGACCAGGGGAAGCAGTACCTCACGCGAAAAGGCGCGGTGGGGCAGGAAGCCCACGACTTCGTGGAATGGTTGTTGGACGAACACTTCGTGTTCATGGGGATGACGTACGTAGATCCCAAAGGCAAGCCCGAGAAGTCCAAGCGTCTGGGTCTCAGTCGACTCTCGGCCGACCCCATGGCCGCGTCGCGTCTGGAGTCGCGCGATTTTCTCTTGGCCGCTCCACGATCCGAGCTGCTGGTGCACATCCACAAGACCGCCGACGAGGCCACCCTGCATCGCCGCGGCAAGATGGACGAGGTGCTCCTACGACGCTTTGACGCCGCCGGCAAGACCGAGGGGTTTCTGGTCGTGCACGGCCTCTTTACGTACAAGGCCCTGCAGGCGCGTGGCGGCTCGGTGCCAATCCTCAGTCGGAAGCTACGCGAGCTGATCGAACTCGAGGATGTCCGGGCCCGAACCTACCATTACAAGTCGGTGGTCAACGCCTTCAACGCCTTGCCGCTGGAGTACCTGTTCGGAGCCCAGGTCTCTGATATCCGGCAGCTGATCCAACGCAGCCTGGCGGCGGAGCGGTCGCGACGTCTGGTCGTGCATCTGTCGCGCAGCCGCAGCAAGCGCAGCGCGTATCTGTTTGTGGTCATGCCCCGGCAGAACTTCAACGACGAGCTGCTCGAGCGTATCCAGCATCATATCGAAAACGAGCTGGGCGCCAGCTACTGCGATCACCGGGTGCTCATGAGTGCCTACGGTGTGGCCGTGCTGCACTTCTACTTCACGGGGTCGGAGGCGTTTGACGACGTCGACCACGAGCAACTCGAAAGCGCCGTGTTGCGGCTGTCGGCCAGTTGGCAGGACCGCTTCCGGGATGCCTTGCTGCAACACTTCGACCACGAGCAGGCGTTGGAGCTCTACCGCCTGTACCAGAACGCATTCAGCCCACGCTACCAGGTGTCGACGCAGACCGAGCAGGTCGTTACCGACTGCCAGCATCTGGAGCAGGTGCGAAAAGACGGAGCGGTTCGGTTCGATCTGTATTGGGACGCCGAGGACCGGGCCCAGAACACCATCAAGCTGCGTTTCTACGAGAGCGTGAATCTGTACCTTACGGAGATGCTCCCGGTTCTGGACAACTTCGGCCTGACCGTCCTGAACAGTTTTACCAACGGCGTGAGGTTGTCGAACGGAACCACGCTGTATCTCGACACGTTTCGGTTCCGCGTCGACAATCTTGCCAAGCTGGAGCAACCAGAGCACCGCGCGCGATTCCTCAAGGCGGTGGCCGCGGCCTTCGATGGGCGCATGGCCAACGACCCGTTGAATCGGGTGTTGTTGCCGGCCGAGCTCACTTGGCAGCAAGTGGATCTCCTGCGTAGCTATCAGGGTTACAGCAAGCAGCTGGGCAACTTGACCACGCCGGGGTCGATCTGGGGCACGTTCGTAAAGCACGCGACCATCGTGCGCGGAATCGTGGACTACTTTGAGGCTCGGTTTGGGCCCGGCCGTTCGGCGAAGGTGCCAGCCAAACCGTCGGCCGCGCGCGTTTCGCGAGCCCGGAATCTGCGCGAAGACGTGTTGAGCTCCATCGATTCCGTCGAGAGTTTCAGCGAAGACCGTCTGCTGCGCACGTTCGTGAACCTCGTGGACGCCACCCTGCGAACCAGCTACTTCGCCGCCGACCGCCCGTACGCGAGCATCACGCACAAGTTCGATTGCGCCGCGGTTACTTCGATGCACGCCCCACGGCCCTGGCGCGAGATATACGTACATCATCGCGAAGTTCAGGGTGTCCATCTGCGCGGCGGTCGCGTGGCCCGCGGTGGATTGCGGTGGAGCGACCGCCCTGACGATTTTCGCACGGAGATCCTGGGTCTCATGACCACGCAAATGGTGAAGAACGTGGTCATCGTTCCCGCCGGCGCCAAGGGCGGGTTCGTGCTGCTCAAGCCGCCGGCCGATCGCGCCGAATTGCGGCAGTACGCCGACAAGATGTACGAGTTGTTCATCAACTCACTGCTCGACGTCACCGACAACACAAAAGGCAGCCGGATCGTGCCGCCGGCCAATGTGGTGTGCTACGACGATCCCGATCCCTACCTGGTGGTAGCGGCCGACAAGGGCACCGCCCATTTGAGCGATACCGCCAACCGCATCAGCCAGTCTCGGGGATTCTGGTTGGGCGACGCGTTCGCGTCGGGTGGTAGCGCAGGTTACGATCACAAGGGAATCGGCATCACGGCCCGGGGCGCGTGGGTCTGCATTCGGCATCACCTGGACGAGCTGGGAATCAATCCGGCTCTGGATGTGGTCTCGGTCGCGGGCATCGGCGACATGGGCGGCGACGTGTTCGGCAACGGATTGCTCGAGCACGATACGCTGGCGCTGAAGGCCGCTTTCAATCACCTACACATCTTTCTGGATCCCAACCCTGACCCGAAGGTGAGCTTCCGCGAACGCAAGCGCCTGTTCAACGCGAAGTACGGTGGTTGGGACGCCTACGACACCAAGAAGATCAGCAGCGGTGGCGGAGTATTCGAGCGGCAGGCGAAGTCGATACCCCTGTCAGCGGCCGTACGCAAGATGCTTGAGACCGAACGCACGACCATGAGCGCCAACGATTTGGTGAGCGCCATTCTGAAGATGCCCGTGGACCTGCTGTACAACGGTGGCATTGGCACCTACGTGCGCGCGACCACCGAGGCCGACGTTGCCGCGGCCGATCCCAGCAACGACGTGGTTCGCATCGCGGCCACCGAACTGCAGGCTCGCGTTGTGGGCGAGGGCGGAAACCTCGGTCTGACGCAGGCCGCGCGGATCGAATTCGCGCGACTGGGCGGCCGGATCAACACCGACTTCATCGACAACGCGGGTGGTGTGAACACCAGCGACCACGAAGTGAATCTCAAGATCCTGTTTCAGCCCCTGATAGCCAAGAAGCAGCTGACGACCAACGCCCGCAACAAGCTGTTGGCCAAGGTAGAACCCCAGGTTACCGCCGACGTGCTGGCCGCCAACGATGACCAGGCGTTGCTGCTCAGCCTGGACGAGCGGCGGAGCCGGGCCAACCTGGCGCCGTTCGACAACCTCATGGACCAGGTCGCGCGCCGGTTCCAGGTCAAACGAAGCCACCTTCAGTTGCCCCCGGTGCGCGATGTAGACGGTCGCATGCAGCGTGGCGAAGGACTGGTGCGTCCGGAGCTGGCGATCCTGAGCAGCTACGTGAAGATGATGCTCTACGACGACCTCGTGGAAGACCCCGCCGTGGAGCTGCGGGGAATTCGTCCTTCGCTGGAGAAGTACTTTCCCGATCAGATCACGAAACGGTTTCGCAAGGCCGTGCACGGCCATCACCTGGGTCGCGAGATTGCTCTGACCCGGTTGACCAATCGAATCGTGGATCACACCGGAGCGACTTTCTTCCTGGAGATGCGGGAAGACTGCGGCGCGGGCGCGCGCGGGACGTTTGAGGCCTACTCCATGTTGTCTCGGGCGTCCGATGCGTGGCAGTTCAAGGAAAAGGTCTTGGCGTTGAAATACAAGGTTCCCACCGAGGTTCGGTACGACGCCATGCTGACGGTGGAGACCGCGCTGCGGGTTGGGACGCGCTACCTGCTGGAGTATTGGACCGGCAACCAGATCCGCGAAGTGCTTCGCAATACGGGTCCGTACACGCGGCGCATCGTGGGGCTGGTGGATGGTTTCGATGACGCGCTCGATCCCCT
Source organism: Candidatus Krumholzibacteriota bacterium (assembly GCA_029262065.1). Taxonomy (GTDB): domain Bacteria; phylum Krumholzibacteriota; class Krumholzibacteriia; order JAJRXK01; family JAJRXK01; genus JAJDAC01. Next base: position 62,920 of record JAJDAC010000014.1, read on the forward strand.
GAGCCTGGCCCGGGCGCGAGCGATCAAGGCCGAGTTCGTGGATCACGGCGTGCCCGCCCCCATGGCACGTCGACTCGCACTTTTCCGGTTCCTGCCCCACGGCCTGGTGGTGCTCGATCTGGCCAAGGATGTGAAGAAACCGGCCAAGCGTGTGGCCGCCGACTATTTCGCGCTGGGTCGCGCTTCGAACATCTTCGGCACGCTGCGACGCATCGAAGATCACAAGGCCACGTCGTACTACGACGCGCTCGCGCTGCGGTCGCTTCGTCTCGATGTGGAGGCACAACTCAGCGCACTCGTACGAAAGCTGTCGCCCATCCGCGGCACGGTCGAGGAAAAGATGGCTTCGTTGGGAGACGACGCCGATGCGTTCGCCGCTCTCGATCGAATTCCCGGCGATCAACTCGGTCCTGGCTCGCTGCTGGTGTGCCTGGATCGGATCCGGAATGTGCTTCAACGCTAAGGCTTGCAGGTGAACCCATGATCGATTTCCAGTTGAGTGACGAACAAGCACAACTGCGCCAGGTGACGCGGGAGTTCGCGCTGAAGGAAATGCGTCCGCGCGCGCCGCACCACGACCAGACGGGTGAGTATCCCCGCGAAATCATCGAGAAGGCGTGGGGGATCGGCCTCATGAATACCGCCGTGCCGGCCGCGGTAGGTGGGTTGGGGCTGGGTTCGCTCGAGGGGTGTCTCATCGTCGAACAGTTGGGGTACGGCTGTTGCGGCATCGCCACGGCCATGGAGGCCAATTCGTTGGCTAGTGCGCCCTTGATTGTCGCCGGCGATCTGGAACTGCAGAAGCGATGGTTGTCGCCGTTGATCGAAGAGCCCAAGCTGGCGGCCTACTGCGTCACCGAACCAGGCGCGGGCAGCGACGTGGCCGCCATGCAGTCGACCGCGGTTCGCAAGGGCGACACCTACGTGCTGAACGGCAGCAAGATGTGGATCACCAACGGCAACGTCGCCGATTGGTATTTCGTGCTGGCGGTCACCGATCGTGAAAAAGGCCATCGCGGGCTCAGTGGGTTCGTGGTACCGCGCAGCGCCGACGGCATCGAAGTGGGCAAGAAAGAACAGAATATGGGCCAGCGTTGCTCGGACACGCGGGCCGTGACGTTTACCGACGTGGCGGTGCCCGCGGCCGATCGCGTGGGAGACGAGGGCGCCGGTTGGTTGGCGGCCATGAAAGCCTTCGACCACACGCGTCCGACCGTGGCGGCCATGGCGGTGGGCTTGGCGCAGGCCGCGCTCGAACACTCGGTGACCTACGCCAAGGAGCGCGAGGCGTTCGGCAAACCGCTGGCCCGTCATCAGGCTGTGCAGTTCATGCTGGCCGACATGGCCAAGGACATCGACGCCGGGCGCCTGCTCACATGGTTGGCCGGCTGGACCATCGACCAGGGGCGGCGAAATACCAAGGAAGCCGCCAACGCCAAGGCGTTTTGCGCCGACATGGCCATGCGGGTCGCCACCGATGCCGTACAGGTATATGGCGGTTACGGTTACAGCCGCGAGTACCCCGTGGAGAAGCTGATGCGCGACGCCAAGGTTTTCCAGATCTACGAAGGGACAAGCCAGATCCAGCGACTAATAATTGCCCGGGAACTGCTTTCCTGACTAAGTGTTCAATATATTGTAGTATCGCCGGTCGTCGGCGGGGTGACTCGCCTCGACGAATACAGTTTCTTCCCCACTCGACCGTAAAACTTTGGTTTGGCCCACGATAGCCGAGCCGCCAGTACGGAGGTTCAAACCGTGACCGCAACGACCACAACCGGGACGCCCAAGGCCTGGTCTCGAATTTTCGCAGGTCGCGTGGCCGCGACGATGCTGATGGCATGGACACTCGCCTCGGCCGGGCTGATCGTTTCTGCCCAGGCCCAGGAGTGCACGCCCACAGCCCAGGCCGAGGCCGAGCAGGCCTACTCCACGGCCTACCAGTTCGTGACCGCGAACCAATGGGCGGAAGCCATCCCCTCGCTCGAGCAGGCCATTGCGGCGTGTCCGAGCCACTGGTCCAGCGTGGAACTGTTGGCTGGCGCATCCATGCGGGTCAAGAAAATGGGGGCGGCGCAGAAGAACTATCGCGCGCTCATCGACGGCAAGTTCAAGGGCGATATGGCCACCGCCGACCAGCGCGTGTTGTCTGCGTACGGCTACGTGCTGCTTCGCAACAAGAACTGGTCCGAGGGGGAGAAGGTCTTCCAGACCATCCTGGTGCAGGACCCGGCCAACCTCGAGGCGCACGATCGCCTGGCCATTTGCTACAAGAGCTGGCGCAAGCCAGAGAAGAGCATCGAGCATCTCGAGAAGTTGTACGACCTGCATACGGACGAGGCCAAGAAGGTCGAAGTCGCCAAGCGTCTTGGCGAGGCCTATAAGGGTTTGGGCGACAACGCGCAGGCTACCGCATGGCTTGGCAAGAGTGGTGGTGGTGGTGGTTCCAGCCTGTTCGGGGTTGGCGTCGACCACATGAAGAAGAAAGAGTGGCAGCAGGCCGCCGACGTGTTCAAGAAGTTCGTCGCCGAAAAGCCTGACAGCGCAGCGGGATGGAAGAACCTGGGCCAGTGCTACCAGAAGCTGAGCATGACCAACGAGGCCGCCTCGGCCTACGAGAAGACGCTTGAGCTCGATCGCAGCAAGCACGACGTCATGAGTCGTCTGGGTCTCTTGTACCTGGATATGGGTCGCTTCAACGGGGCGGGGAAGCTCAGCGAAGAAGCCATCAATGGCTGGTCGAAGGATGATCCCGAACTGGGTGCGATGTACTACCTCCAGGGCAAGGTCTACGAGAAGCGCGATGAGAACTACCAGGCCGCTATCTCGATGTTCGAAAAGGCGCTTGGCGATTCGCACTGGGGTGACCCGGCGCGTCGCGAGATCGAACGCCAAGAACAACTAATAAGAATCAAAGAAATGCAAGGCGGCTGAGCTCCGCTCAGCCGCCGCAGTCCCGGGACCGAAGGTCCTGGGGCAAGGCGCGAAAAGAAGAGAACCCCGGACCCCCAGACGCGCCCACGGGACCGAAGGTACTGGGACAAAGCTCCCCGGAGCAACGCACAAAAAAACGGCGGATGGGACACCCCATCCGCCGTTTCTCTTTTCCAAACGCCTGCCGCTAGCTCTTCTTCAGGTTCGGACTCGGCGGCGGTGCGATCCACCCATCTTCCTTCATGAGCGCGCGCAGGTACTGCTTGTCGCTCTCGCTCGGCAGCACCGACGTGATGTACTCGCGGTACGCGGCTTCATCCAGCTCACGCCCGGAAGCGTCGACTCGTGCGCCCACGTTGTCGCCAATCGAGCGGTGGAAACGCACATGGGGGATGTAGAAGTCCTCCCAGTCCTTGGGTCGCACCTTGTTCAACGTATCGATTTGACCCTGGACTTCGGCCATGTAGGCAGCGCGCGCGGACTCGTTGAGTTGCGACTTGTCCACGGCCTGCTTGGCCTTGTGCTTGGCGCGTTCGTCGTAGCGTCCCTTCAGACCCCATACGTAGCCCCAATGGGCACTGGAGCTGTGGTCGGTCCCGAACAGGTCGTAGGCCGTCGATAGCCACTTGTTGATGTAACGTTGGATGAGCTCCTGGGGGACCCGTCCGGCCTGAACGATCCGCTTCAATCCGTTGCCGCCGGTGCCCAGGTGAAACGCTTCTTCCTTGAGCATGGGGCCCATGCTCCGGGCCAGTGGGCCAAAGGCCGACGTGGACAGCATGTTCAGTTGGAACTTGCCGTCGCGGTCGACGAAGTTGGTGAATGCGAAGAAGTCGAGCCAGTTGTCGATGTCTTCGTTGAAGCTTCCCAACAGCCGCTCCTGATTCCACGCACGGCGTTCCAGGAGCTTCATGGCTTCGCGTTTGCCTTGCTCGCCGAAGTGCTCGACCAGGATGTGGCACATCTGCCAGCCATGGCGCATCTCTTCCACGTTCACGCGCACCAGGCTTTGAAGGTCGTAGTCGGAGGGGGCCGTTTCCAGCAGATTCTTCTGCTGTTCAACCGAGGCGAACTCGGTATCGCCCTGGTAGACAATGAGCGAGAGCAGGGAGTCGCGGATACGTTGGTCTGGGATGTCGATCAGACGCTCCCACCGGTCCTGCCCGGCGAAGTCGCCAAACTCGATCTCATTGGTGGGAAGCTCGCCGTATTTGGCGTCGAAGGTGAAGTCCTTCACCAGGGAGGTGTCGTATCCGATGTCCTCGCGCCATTCGTAGAACATATCCACCCAGTCGTCGAACGAGCTAATGGATTTCCCTGCCGTCACCATGTAGAACCTCGCCTTGAAAGGTTTGCCTTTATGGGGTGTTTCGAACGAACGTTTGACAAACCGAAGATACCCGCGATCCGGCAGGTCGGCAAGCGCCCGAAACGGCGGCCAGCCTTGGAAAAGGGGCGTTCCGCTGCTAGGGTGTCGGCCATGGAACGTCGTAGCCCAAAAGACCAGATAATCTTCCGCAGCATGGCGCCGTCGTGTCGAATCGGCGTACTTCCTGGGGAAGCCGATGGCCCACAGCCGCTGGAAATCCGCCTCGCCGTTGACGTTGATCTCGACGCGGCGGCACGCAGCGATGCCCTGGCCGACACGTTGGATTACCGCGATCTGGCCGCCGCGGTCGAGTCGGCGTGTGGGCAGCGATACGGCTTGCTCGAAGCGCTGGCCGGGCAGATTCTGACGAATGTCCTGGAGGATCCTCGCGTCAAGGCCGCCAGCGTGGAAGTGACGAAGGCGCGGGCACCGTTGGGCGAGAGAGTGGGACCGATATCCATTCGACTCTACCGAGGGCAGGAGGCGAACTCGTGAACACCGTTTTCCTGGGTTTGGGTGGCAACCTGGGCGACCGTCGCCGAATTTTGCGCGACGCGGTGCGAGGTGTGCGGCAATGGCCGGCCACGCGCGAGGTGCGGGTCAGTTGCCTTTACGAAACCGACTACGTTGGCCCCGGTGAGGACCAGGCCCCGTACTACAATGCAGTGGTCGAAATGGTCACCCAGTTGTCCCCATTTCAGCTCCTGGAGCGGGCGCGGCGACTGGAGGGAGCGGCCGGGCGCCGCCCGGACGGCCACATGCAACCGCGACCGTTGGACGTAGATGTGTTGATGTACGGCGAACTGCAATTGGTGGAGGCCCATCTCGTGGTGCCCCATCCGCGCATGCACCTGCGCCGATTTGTTCTGGAGCCGCTGGCCGAGCTGGCTCCTCACGTCGTCGTTCCGGGAATGGATCTTTCAGTGGCCCAGTGTCTGGAGAATCCCGAGCTCGAGTCGCAGAGGGTCCGCGTCGTCGAGAACTCGGATTGGTGCAGCGAGGCGACGGCATGGACGAGCTGAATTGCCCCTGGAACTACCTTGTCATCGAGGGCGTCATCGGCGTCGGCAAGACCAGCCTTACGCGTATGCTTTCGGATTCGCTGGGGGCCCGTGTGAACCTGGAAGTCGTGGAGGACAATCCCTTTCTTCCGCGGTTCTACGAGGACAAGGACGCTCACGCGTTCGTCACGCAGATGTTCTTCCTGCTCAGCCGTTTCCGTCAGCAGCAGTCGATTCCGCAGTCGGATTTGTTCCAGGAGAGAATCGTCTCGGACTACCTGTTCGCCAAAGACCGGATCTTCGCGAACATCAACCTCGATGACGACGAATTGCGCATGTACGATCAGATTGCCAATATACTGGAGTCGCGGGTGCCCCGACCGGACGTGGTCATCTACCTGCAGGCCAGCACCGAAGTGTTGTTGGAACGTATCCAATGGCGTGGACGTACCTATGAGAAGGACATGGACGAGGAGTACATTCAGGCGCTCAACGAGGCCTACAATTACTTCTTTTTCCACTACGGCGACACACCGCTGCTCGTGGTCAATTCGAACGAATTGGATTTCGTGAAGAATCGCGGGCATTACGAAGATCTGCTGCACCGCATCGTGCAGCCTTTCACGGGTACGCAGTACTACGTACCCAGCTGGATGGAGGGTGATGACTAAAGTCACTCGGGTCGATCTACAAAAGAAGAAGGACGCCGGTGAGCGTTGCGTGGTGGTTACCGCGTACGACTACGGCATGACACGACTGGTCGATGAGGCCGGCGTCGACGCAATCCTCGTGGGCGACAGCCTGGGCATGGTCGTGCAAGGCCACGACAGTACACTCAAGGTCACGCTCGACCACATGATCTACCATACCCAGTGCGTCCAGCGAGCGGCGCCGCGCGCGCAGGTCATCGCCGATCTTCCTTTCGGCACTTTCCAACAGGGGCCCGAACTTGCCCTGTCGTCAGCGGTGCGCCTTGTGCAGGAGGGTGGCGCCGAAGGCGTCAAGATCGAAGGACATCGCCTGCCGGCGCTCGAGGCCATTGCGCAGGCGGATATTCCCGTCTGGGGCCATCTGGGTCTTACGCCGCAATCGATCCACGCATTCGGCGGCTTTCGGGTACAAGGCAAGAACGAGGGCGACGCCGTGCGGTTGGTCGAGGATGCCAAGCGGGTGGAGGACGCCGGTGCTTCACTGCTGGTGTTGGAGTGCATTCCCTGGGATGTGGCGAGGGCCATTACCGAAGCGTTGCACATTCCCACGATCGGCATCGGGGCGGGGCCGCACTGCGATGGTCAGGTTCTGGTGATCTACGACATGCTGGGCTTTGGCCACGACTTCGTGCCAAAGTTCGTGCGCCGCTACGCTGAAACGGGCGACTCCATTGTCGACGCCGTGAAGTCCTACGCGCAGGAAGTTCGTGACGGCTCGTTCCCCACGTACGACGAGAGCTACGGCGAGTCCGCGGCCAAGATGGAAAGCGCCGAGGAGCACTGACGTGAGCGGTGTTCCCGCGCCGGCGGTTCTGTACGGCGCCCAGGAGTTGCGCGCCTTCCGTGCTTCTCTTTCGATAGCGAAGCGCCCCGTCGTGTTCGTACCCACGATGGGCGACCTGCACGCCGGCCACCTGAGCTTGGTGCGGCACGCGGCCGACCTGGGCCCCGTGATTGTCAGCATCTTCGTGAATCCCACACAATTTGGCGAGGGCGAGGACTTCGACCGCTACCCGAGGAATCTCGAGGTCGATCGGGCACGCCTGGCCACATTGGGTGTAGCGGCCATCTTCGCGCCGGCGGCCGACGAAATCTACAACGAGGAGGCCGCCACGTGGGTGGATGTCGATGCCTTGCGGGGTCGTTTGTGTGATGCCCATCGCCCCGGCCATTTTCGCGGTGTGACCACCGTGGTAACCAAGTTGTTCAACCTGGTACAGCCTGACGTCGCCGTATTCGGCCAGAAAGACGCGCAGCAATGCCTGGTCTTGTATCGCATGGTTCGCGATCTTCATCTGCCAATCGAGATGGTGGTCGCGCCCACGGTTCGCGATGACGACGGACTGGCGCTGTCGAGCCGGAACCGATTCCTGAGCAGTTCTGATCGTCGGCGTGCCTTGGGGCTATCGCGCGCGCTTAGACGCGGCGTGCAGGCGTTGGCCGAAGGCGTGCAGTCGACGGCCGAGATTGAACAGGCGATGGCCGAGGTCCTGGTCGGCGAGGATGTCGACTACCTTGATCTGCGCAGCCTGCCCCGGTTGGACCACGAGCCGGTGGTGGCTGACCACGTGGTGTTGGCCGGTGCCATGCGCATATCCGGGACCCGTCTGATCGACAACATCAGCCTGCGGAGGGTCGGCGATCGCTTCGATCCCGCGCCGTTGATTCCGGCCGCCGACGTGAACGAAGTGGCCGATCGCCTGCGTGAACGAGGGACGTTTGCGGTCTTGAGCGATCCGCCAGGATGACCGCATGAGACGAGACTACCGCATGAAACAAGACTACTGACGGACACCGAGGTGACGATGGATGCAACGTACGCCGTGGTTCTGGCCGCGGGCAAGGGAACCAGAATGAAGAGCGACCTGGCCAAGGTTCTTCACGAACTCGATGGCCGGCCGCTCATTGAGCACGTTCTGGCGACGCTCAAGAAGTTGGAGGTGGAAGACACCGTATTGATCGTGGGGCACCAGGCCGATCGCGTGGCCGGCGCCGCTCGCGACTACGGAGTTTCGGTGGCTATGCAGCACGAGCAGTTGGGGACGGGGCACGCCGTGCTGCAGGCTTCGCCCGCGTTGCAGGCACACGATGGCATTACGTTGGTTCTGTGCGGCGACGTTCCGCTGCTGCGGGCGAGCACGCTCGAGAAACTGGTCCAGACGATGCGGTCCGCCAACGCGGCGGCGGCGGTGCTGAGCGCGATTGCCGAAGACGCCACTGGATACGGGCGGATACTGCGGGATGAGGACGGGCGGGTCGTCGGAATCGTCGAACAGAAAGATGCCTCCGAAGCGCAGCGGGAAATCCGCGAGTACAACAGCGGCACCTATTGCTTCGACAACAAGATGCTCTGGAGCGCGCTGGAGCAAGTAGGGTCGGACAACGCCCAGGGCGAATTCTACCTGACCGATGTGGTCGAGATCCTTGTGAAGGGTGGTCATACCGTGGTGGGCGTCGTCTGTGAGGACGAGCGCGAAGTACAGGGGATCAATTCCCCCGAAGATCTGGCCCGGGCCCACCGCGATCTCCAGGCTATGCGGGACGCCCGGGGGGCCTAGGTGCGTCGTTCCACCACGTTGCTCCTGGTGGCCGCGGGGTTGTGCCTGACCTCGGCGGGATTCGCCCTGCTGCGCCACTCCAGCGCGCGGCCGTTGCCGCAGATGCGGGTCGAGGTGCTCAACGGCAGTGGGCAGGCCGGGGCCGCCGCGGCCGCGGCCGAGCGGATGCGGGGCTGGGGGCTGGATGTGGTGGCGGTGGGCGATGCCCCCCGGAAGGACCACCCTCGAACCTTCTTGATCGATCGAGGCGGACGCCCGGCCCTGACACAACGCCTGGCCGAGAGGCTGGGCGACGTTCTGGTGGTCCTGGAGCGGGTTGAGCGCCCTCAGGCCGACGCCGTACTGGTATTGGGCCAAGATGGCTTGATGTCCCGCGTTCCGCGTTGATCTTCCGCTGTGCGTAGTGCTAGGGTGGCGCCGCTCGCGTCGAGCCGAGGGCTTAGAAGGCCCTTCGTGCAGGAGGTTTTTCGCTGACACGTCGTTCCCTGGGTTTTCTGGCCCTTACTTTCATTCTGGGTATACTGGTGGGGAGCGTCCTGGGGCAGGCTATCGGGCTTTTCCTACCCGAAGACGGTGTAGCCCGCCAGTTGTTCGTGCAGTACGAAACCCTGGGGTTCTCGCCTACGACCATCGATCTGATCGTGTTCGATATCACCCTTGGTTTCTACGTACACGTGAATCTCATGAGCGTCATAGGCATTTTCGTCGTGGCGCAATTGCTTCGCTGGGTACGCTGACCCTCGAGGAGAACCAATGTTTCAAGGCCTGAGTCTGGCCGCCTTCCTGCCGAGTTTTGGCTGGCCAGAGATGCTGCTCATCTTTGGTGTGGTACTGCTTGTTTTCGGACCGCAGAAATTGCCCGAGGTCGCCGAAGCCATGGGTAAGTCCATCCGGAAATTCCGCTCGGCAACGCGCGAAATGAAGAACGACATCACGAACGATCTGGAGTCGTCTGACAAGGACAACTCCGACACCTAGTCGCCGATTCCATCTGGCCGTGGCTCCCCGCCGGTCCTGAGGATTCGCTCTCGGGAGACGCCGTGAATCTCGCGCAGCTATTGGACCGATTGGAATCCGAACCAGGGTTCCGTCAGCACGTTACCCTGTGGCACACACTGGAAGCGCAGGACGCGCGCACCGTGCCCGTTCCGCCTCACGTCGACCCGCGCCTGACGCAGGCTCTGTGGGCGCGTGGTATCGAGAATCTCTACTCGCATCAGGGGCAGGCCGCGCAGGCGCTGGCCGACGGCCACGATGTGGTAGTGGTCACGCCCACGGCCAGTGGCAAGACCCTGTGCTTCAATCTACCGGTGCTGAACGAGTGTCTGCGTGACCCCGAGGCTCGCGCGCTGTACGTGTTTCCCACCAAGGCCCTGGCCCAGGATCAGCTGCAGGAACTGCACGGTCTGGTGGACGAGATGGGCGTGGACATCAAGACGTACACGTTCGACGGCGATACGCCGGCCGCGGCCCGTCGCACGATTCGCTCGTCGGGCCACGTGGTGGTGACCAACCCGGACATGCTGCATCAGGGCATTCTTCCGCACCACACCGCCTGGGTGAAGTTGTTCGAGAATCTGCGCTACGTCGTGCTGGACGAACTCCATCACTACCGCGGTGTATTCGGCAGTCACCTGGCCAACGTGGTGCGCCGGCTGCAACGCATTTGCCGATTCTACGGCTCCGATCCGCAATTCATCTGTTGCAGCGCCACCATTGCCAATCCGGTGGAGCACGCCGAGAAGCTGGTGGGCAAGTCCATGAAGCTGGTCGACGACAACGGGGCTCCGCGCGGGCGCAAGCACATCGTGTTCTACAACCCACCGGTGGTGAACGCCGAGCTGGGTATTCGGCGGTCGGTCATCAAGGAAGCGGTGCGCCTGGCCAAGCCGGTGCTCGAAACGGGGTCACAGGTCATCGTATTCGGCCGCAGTCGAATGCGCGTGGAATTGCTGCTCACGTATTTGCGTTACGCCATGCGTCAGCTCAAGAAGCCGGCTTCGAAAGTCAGAGGATACCGCGGCGGCTATCTGCCCAACGAGCGACGCGAGATCGAACGTGGCCTGCGTTCGGGTGAGGTGTTGGCCGTGGCCAGCACCAACGCATTGGAACTGGGTATCGACATCGGTCAGCTGGATGTGTGCATCATGGCGGGCTACGCCGGTACCGTGGCCAGCACGTGGCAGCAGGCAGGTCGAGCCGGGCGCCGGCGCACCGAGAGCCTGGCCATTCTCGTGGCCAGCAGTGCGCCGCTCGACCAGTACGTGATCGAGCATCCCGAATTCTTCCTGGAAAGCACGCCCGAAGCGGCGATCATCGACCCCGACAACCTGGCCATTCTGCTCAGCCACATCAAGTGCGCGGCGTTCGAGCTTCCCTTCGAAGAGGAAGAACGCTACGGCCAGACATCGTCACGTGAAATGATGGAGTACCTGGCCGAGCACGGCGTGGTGCACAACAGCGGCGGCAAGTGGCACTGGGTGGCCGACACCTACCCGGCCGAAGACGTAAGCCTGCGTAGCGCCGTGATCGAGAACGTGGTGATCATCGACACCACGCGGTCGCATCGTGTGATCGGCGAGACCGACCTGTTCAGTGCCCAGCTGTTGTTGCACGACGATGCCATCTACCTGCACGAGGGCGCTCAGTACCACGTGGACAAGCTGGACTGGGAGCGCAAGGAAGCGTATGTGCGAAGCGTTTCGGTGAACTACTACACCGACGCCCAGATGAAGACCGACATCCATACGCTCGATACGTTCGTCGAGGAACCGGTGCCGGCCGGTCGCAAGGGTCACGGCGAAATCGGCCTGATCACCAAGGCCACCATGTTCAAGAAGATCAAGCTGCAGACCCACGAGAACCTGGGCGTGGGAAAGATCCATCTGCCCGAGTTGGAGCACCACACCACCAGCTACTGGTGGATGTTGGACGAATCGCTCGAGCTTCAGCTGCGTGACGAGGGGCTCAGTCTGGGTGACGGCCTGAAGGGGTTGGCCCACCTCCTGGGCCAGGTGGCGCCGTTGTACATCATGTCGGATCCGGCCGACATCCGCGCCATTCCGATGGTGCGCGCACCGCTTACGGGTACCCCCGCCGTTTTCATCTACGATACCTATCCCGGAGGCGTGGGATTCGCGCGCAAGCTGTTCGACCTGCACCAGCTGCTGCTGGACGCCGCGCGCGAGCTGCTGCGGCGCTGCGCCTGCCCATCGGGTTGTCCCAGCTGCGTGGGTAGCGCACTGGAAGCCGGCGATCTCGCCAAGAACAGTGCGGCTCGTCTTCTTCGCCTGGCCACCGCGGCCCAAGTGGCGCAGGGGTGAACGTGCGTTCGCTTCGCGACCGACTGTCGCAGTTCGATCCAACGCCGACCAAGGGTCGCAAGAAGTCCCGGCCGACATCCAAGGTGGAAGCCGGTCGCGATGTCGACTCGTTGATCGACGCGGGCTTCGAGTGGCAAGGGAGTCCGCCCACCGGCTACCTTCGCAGCGAGTTTTCGTTGGAAGAGAAGTCGTGGCCTGGTAGTCCCCACGAGGTAATTCCCCGGGACGCATGGTTGCGCTTGACCGGAGAAACCGAACTGCCGCCGCCGCCGTGGGGCGTCATCGACACCGAAACCACGGGGCTCGACAGTGGAACCGGCACCATGGTGTTCCTGTTGGGCGTCGTGTTGTGGGAGGAAACAGGGGCAAAGGCCGTTCAGTACTTCCTGCCCGAGCCCGCGGCGGAGGCTCGCATGTGGGCGGACGTGGTGGACGAGTTCGCGAACGTGGGGGCCTGGATCAGCTACAACGGAAAAGCGTTCGACCTGCCGCGCCTGCGCACGCGGATGGCGTTGCAAAGACGTGAAGCGGAAATTTTTCTACGGCCCCATCTGGATCTCATCCACCCGTGTCGGCGCCTGGCCCGCGACTGGTTGGTGGACGGTCGACTGCAGACCATGGAGCAGGCCTTCTTGGGGCACACGCGCAGCGACGACCTACCGGGTTGGGAAGTCCCCGAGGTCTACTACACGTACCTGGTGGACGGAGAAGACACGGGACTCGATCGTGTGGCTGAGCACAATCGGTGGGACATCGAGAACCTGCTACGGTTGTCGGCCTGCATCAGCGATTGTTTTCTGGATCGGCCACAGGCGCGACCGTTGCCGCCCGTGGCGCGCTTTCAGCTGGGACGTGCCCTGCACGCCCGCGGAATCTGCGATGACGCCAGCGTGCACCTGGAGCGGGTGGTGGAAGAGGGGGATGCGGATCTGGCCAGTCGGTCGCGTCTGTTGCTCAGCCAGATCTACCGGCGCCTGACGCGTCACCCCGAGGCCGAAGCCCACCTTCGCGCGGTCGTCCACGCTCAGCCCGAATGGGTGGACCCTCACGTGGAACTGGCCAAGTTGCTCGAGCATCGGCTGCGTGATGTGCCCGGGGCCACGAATGCGGCCGAGGCGGCGCTGAACGCGTTGCGCCGGCGAATGGACCTACAGGCCCGGTCGTCAGCGCGGGACGAGGAGTTCGTGCGGGCGTTGGTACATCGGTTGGCGCGACTACGCCGCAAAGCCGAACGCGCCGCCGAGGCCTGAAGCGAAGCACGCCAGGCTCAGACGGCGCGGTAGTAGAGGTCGGGCCGCTTACATGAAGTCGGCGCGACGATCCTCGATGCTGGCCGACTCTTCGAGTTGCTTCAGCCATTCGGTCACGAGTTGACGCTGACGATTGTAGAGAAGCGAGGAGCCAAGTTGGGCGCGTCGCGAGTCGAACGCGTTCTGATCGAACTCACTCTTCCAAAGCACGCGAAGCGCGTACACGCCGCGCGGCGTTCGCACTTCGGGCAGCGTGTCGCCCACGTCCATGGATGCAGCGGCCCGCGCGAACGCGGTGTTGAAACCCACGTTCGGGATGTTCTGACGCAGCGTGAACGTGTCGGTCACCGCGAAGGTAGCTACGGTGTTCTTGGCGGCTTCCTCGAACGATTTTCCACCCTGGATGTCGGCCCAGACCGCGGCCAGTTGCTCGGCGGCCTGATCAGCGCGCTGATCGCGCTTGACGGCCCCTTCCACCAGGCTGCGTACGTCGGCGAGAGGGCGGTGTCCCGCCGGGATGCGTTCGGCGACCTCGATCGCGTAAAGCACTTCGCTCGACTCGAAGACGGGGGACAGGGTTCCGGGCTCGTTGGCGAACGCGAAGGTGGCGCCGGCCAGCGAGTTGGTGATGCCGGGGATGTTCAGTCCCTCCTGGAAGGGCTCACTGGTGACGACTTCAAAGCCACTCTCGGCGGCGGCGGCGTCCAGGCCCTGTGAGGTGGCCTTGTCGTGAAACGTTTCGAAGCGCTCGCGCATGGATCGGATGGTCTCTTCGGACGGCGTGGCCTTCAGCAGCAGATGGCTGGCCAGGACCTCGGTACGCTTGCCGTCGTCATCGAGCTTCTCGTCGGTCACCTGGATCAGGTGGAAGCCCAGAGGTGTCTTCACCGGACCCGAGATGTCGCCTACCGGCAGCGCGAACGCCGCGTCGGTGAACTCGGTCGACATGCGGTTTCGGTCGATGAAACCCAGGGCGCCGCCGGCCGTGCTGCTGGGATCCTCACTGTAGGAGGTCGCCGCGCCGGCGAAGTCGGATTCACCGTTGGTGATTTCCTTGCGGATGTCGTCGAGCAGCTCGCGGATCTGGGCCTCGTCTTCATCGTTGGCCACTTTGGGCAGCGACACCATTCGCACGGTGGAGCGCTCGGGCAGTTTGTAGTCGTCCAGATGATCCTGGTAGTAGCGGTTGATCACGTCGTCGGCCGGAGTCTCCTCGGGCAGATCGATGTCGGAAAAGCTTACGCCGACGTACTCGGCCACGACGCGCGTTCCTTCTTCGTGGAAGGCGTCACGGATCTCGGTTTCGCTAACGACGGCCCGGCCGGCGATGCGCGCGGTGAGTTTCTCGACCGGAATGCTCTCGCGCATCACGTTCTCTATTAGAGGCCAGTTGATCGAGGGATCGTTCAGCGCGGCGTAGTAGGCGTCGTAGTTGATCTGACCGTTGGCGTCCATGAACTGCGAGGTCAGGAAGTCGGGGGGGCGATTGCTGAGCAGATCGACGATCTCTTCGTCAGTGACCGAGATCCCCAATTTCTCGGCTTCCATCTGCTGTAGCGTCTCTCGCACCAGCGCGTCGAAGGCCTGCTGCTCGGCCCGGATACGCTGGTTCTCCGTCATGGCGTTGTTGCCCTGCTGCTGGCGTTGCGAGGCCATGATGGAATTGGCTCGGGCTTGCCAGTCTTCGAAGCTGATTTCCTGACCGTTGACCACGGCCACGGCACCCGACGAGCCCTGGTCACCGTTGGGATCGGTGTTGTCCAGACCGACACCCCATACCAGGAACATCAACCCTACAAAGGTTGCAATCACAACCCAGTAGATCGCCTTGACCTGGTTTCGCATCGCCTGCATCATGCCGATTCACTCCCCGGAAACTATTTTGGTTGATCCAAAAGATTGGGCGGCGCCTATAACTGAAAGCGCCCTGAGGGCTTACGCCAACGCCCGGTTCTATCCGAAGGGGGCGTTCAAAGCCAGACCGGAAACTCTAGCATCGCCCAGGTGTACTGGCAAGGGAGCCCGCTCCACGCCCGCCGTAACCCAAGGTGTACCGTTGCCCACCCCAAGTACTTCACCGCGCAACCTGAGCCGTCCGCGGCCGGGACTTTCCTGGGTCTGCATCTCCTGGCTTCTGTACGCAGCCATCACCTGGGTGGTTCCGGCGGAGGCCCAGGAGGGGAATGGCCAGGTGCAATATTCCTGGCCGCTGCGGGTCGATCCCGAGGGCATAACGGGCACATTCATGGAGCCCCGCTCCGCGCACTACCACTCGGGGCTCGATATCAAGACCCAGGCCCGGACCGGACTCCCGGTATACGCGCCCGCGGCCGGATCAGTGGTCCGTCTACGCGTTTCCCCCGAGGGCTACGGAAAGGCGCTGTACCTGCGGTTGGAAGATGGGCGCACGCTGGTCTTTGCCCACCTGAACTATTTCTGCGATCGCCTGCAGGCCGCCGTAACGAAAGCGCAGGAGAAAGACCGTTCCTACGAACAGGATCTGCATTTCGAGCCCGGACGACTGGTTTTCGAGTCACAGCAACTTCTCGCGTTGAGCGGCGATACGGGCACTGGCGCGCCGCATCTGCACATGGAGCTTCGGGGCGTCGATGGCCGGCCCCGCAATCCGCTCACGCATGGGTTCAATGCCCCCGATCGTGAGGCACCCACCATTGGCGCTTTGCGGCTCGTGCCGCTGTCAGCCGACGCCAGGATCGAAGGACACGCGCGCCGCCATGAATTCAAGCCAGGGGCGAGGGTGATCGCCCGCGGACGCCTGGGACTGCAGGTGGACGTTCAGGACAAGACGGGGATCTATCCCCATCGGCTGATGCCGCTGGGCCTCGAGGTGACCCTCGACGGTCGGCCCGTGGTTTCGGTGGAGCAGCGGGAGTTCGCGTTCGGACAGGGGCGTCAGATGCGGTTGGAAGTCGTGCCCGACGCCACGCAACCGCGGCGTCGTTGGTTTCGACTGTACAAACGCCAGGGCAATGATCTCCCCGGCCGTGAGTTTGAACACGAGAGCGCCACGTTCGACGTAGCGGCGGACGGCCATGACCACGAGGTTCGTGTGCGGGCCTGGGACGCCAAGGGCAACGAAACCATCGAGACATTCACGCTGGTCGCCGCGGGCGCCGCGCCTCTCGTGCGGCCCGCGCGCCGCCTCGATTTCGATCGGCAGCGGTTATTGCGGGACGGGCCGTGGGCGTTGCAGGTAACGCCGCGCGAAGACCTGTTCGAGATCGAAGTACTGGGGCAGTCCTCGGTCGCGGCGAGTGAACTCTCGCACCTGGAGGTCGTGGCCTTGCAGCCCGATCGCGCGCCCGCGGTCGCCACGGCGACCGAGACCGACGACGGCCACCTGTGCGCGTCACTGGTATATGACTCTCTCGAGAGCGGTCCGATTCGTTTCGCCCTTCGTATTCGCGGCGAGGAGTTGCCGCTCAACAGTCAGGACGGGCAGTTCCTATTGGGTCGAACCCGGACGGCGACGACACTACATGAGTTCGAAAGTGGCCACGTTCGGCTGTCTACCCAGACCAACAGCTCGTTGTTCGAAGGTGGGGCAATCTGGGTGGAAACGGGTTCCAGGCCCAAGTCGTTGCCCGAGGGAACGCGTTTCCGCGGCCGCGCGTGGCGCGTGCGGGGAGCGGGAGTGGCGTTTTCGGGCGAGTTGGATCTGTCGGTGGATCTGGCTCCCGGCGATGCTGATAGGCGGGTGGGGCTGTTTCACCTGAGTCCCCGCGGCAAGTGGACGTTCCTGGGAGCCGAGCCCACCGATCGGCCGTCGGTCACGGACGAGCGTGCACGCGTTGCGGGCTTGGGAGCGCCGCTGGATGCCACGGGCTTGGTGTGCCTGTTGGTAGATGCCGACCCTCCGTACCTGGGCGAGTTCTCAGCGAGCGGACGACCGCTCACGGGTTCGTTGCCACGGCTGGTACCCCTGTCCGATCGCGACTATCGCGGCGTGACCCTGCCGCGGTGGCCGACGCTCGAATTGCCACTGGCCGATCCGGGGGCTGGACTCGAAGCCGATGACGTGGTGTGTCGCCTGGACGGTCGTCCGTTTCCCGCGCGATGGGATCCCGAGGAAGATCGGCTGTACGTAGACTTCTTCGTCGACCCGGGCGAGGGTGCCCACCGGCTGGAGGTAGAGGTGGCCGACCGTCTGGGCAACCGTAACTCCAAATCCCTCAACTTCGAGCTGAGAACTCCTTAACCCCCCCTTGTTTGTGGTGCGCGCGTTGGGCTAGGGTGGCGCCGTCGAGGCCAGAGCACTCGTTGCCATTGGGTGTTTCGGCCGGACTTCCTGGTGAGCTCCTTAGTGCTCCCTCTCCACGCCGAACCGAGCCGCCGATGTCGTTCGTTCATCTGCACGCCTACAGCGACTACAGCCTTCTGCACGGCGCCGCCCGGGTGAAGGCGCTGGTCAGCAAGGCCAAGGCCAGTGGCATGGATGCACTGGCTCTGACCGACCAGGGCAATCTGTTCGGCGCCATCGAATTCTATCTTGCGTGCCGCTCGGCCGGCGTGCGTCCCATCCTGGGAATCGAAGCCTACGTGGCTCGCGACCGGCACGAGCACAACGAAGCGGGGGGCAAGGGGTTCCCCTTGGTACTGCTGGCCGAGAATGAAACCGGCTGGCGAAATCTCATGAAGATTGCGTCGGTCGGGTACCTGGAGGGTCTGCACGGACGCCCCCGCATCGACCGCGAGGTTCTAAGGGAGTATTCCGGTGGACTCATCGCTCTGAGTGGCGGTCGCACGGGCGAGATCGAATCGGCGCTGGCCGAGGGAAACATGCCACTGGCCGAGCAGGTCGCGCAGGAGTACGTGGAGCTGTTCGGCAGTGAGAACTTCTTCCTGGAGCTGCAGAACCACGCCCAGGCTGGCGAGGCCCGGGTTCGCACGCTGGCGGCGCAACTGGGTCAGCAAATGGGGTTGCGGCTGGTAGCCACGAATTCGTGCATGTACCTCGATCGCGAGCACGCGCCGGCTCACGACGTATTGTTGGCCATTTCCCAGGGCACGTCGATCGACGACCCCACACGGTTCAGCTTCGATTCACACGAATACTATTTCAAGTCCGCCGACGAAATGGTCGCGCTGTTCCCCGACTTTCCCGACGCGGTCGAGAATGCTCGCGTGTTGGCCGATCGGTGCCATGTGGAACTCGAGTTGGGCAAGCTGCTCCTACCCGAGTTTCCGTTGCCGGCGGGATACGACGAGCCGGACGACTACCTTTCCAAGTTGGCCGACGAGGGTGCGCTACGCCGTTACGGTGGTATCGACACCCGCGTGCGTGAGCGGTTGGACTACGAGCTGGGTGTCATCCGCGGCATGGGCTTCGCGGGTTACTTCCTGATCACCGGCGATTTCGTGCAGGCCGCCCGCGATCGTGGGATCCCCGTGGGTCCGGGTCGTGGTAGCGCCGCCGGTTCGCTCGTCTGCTATTGCACTGGGATTACCGACGTCGATCCGCTGGAACACGACCTTCTGTTCGAACGGTTCCTGAACCCCGAACGCATCAGCATGCCGGACATCGACATCGACTTCTGTTTCGAACGACGCGACGAGATCATCGATTTCGTCATCCAGAAGTACGGCAAGGGCAACGTGTGCCAGATCATCACCTACGGAACCATGTTGGCGCGTGGCGTGATCCGGGACGTGGGACGGGCGCTGGGCCTCAGCTACGGCGAGGTTGATCGCATTGCGAAGATGGTACCCGAGCAACTGGGCATCACGCTGAAGAAAGCGTTGGAAGACGTGGAGGAGTTGCGCGCGGTACGCGAGGAGGATCCCCGCTACGATCGGCTCATCCATACGGCGCGCGAACTGGAGGGGTTGCACCGACATTCCTCGATCCACGCCGCGGGGATCCTGATTGCTCCGGGCGACCTCACCGACCACGTTCCGTTACACAAGTCGAACAAGAGCGAACTCACCACGCAGTGGGACATGAAGATGGTGGAGGAGGTCGGTCTGCTGAAGATGGACTTCCTGGGCCTGCGAACGCTCACGGTGATCGAAAAGGCGCTGGAGAACGTCGCGGCCAGTGGCGGCCCTACCCTGACGGCCAGTGAAATTCCCATGGATGACCCGGCGGTGTACGAACTGCTCACACGGGGCGAGACCGTGGGCATCTTCCAGCTGGAGTCCAGCGGTATGCAGGAGATCCTGCGCAAGCTGAAGCCCGGCAGCTTCGACGAAGTGACCGCCGTGAACGCCCTGTATCGACCGGGGCCTCTGGGCAGCGGCATGGTCGATGACTTCATTGCGTGCAAGCACGGGCAGAAGGCGATCAGCTACGCCCACCCGATGCTCGAACCCATCTTGAACGAGACCTACGGCGTCATCCTGTATCAGGAACAGGTGATGCGCATTGCCGGTGACATGGCGCGTTTCACCATGGGAGAAGCCGATACGCTGCGTAAAGCCATGGGTAAGAAGAAGGTCGACGTGATGGAGCAGATGAAGCTGAAGTTCATCGAGGGCTCCACCAAGAACGACGTGAAGGCCAAGACGGCCGAACAGATCTTCGATCTCATGGCTTTCTTCGCGGGTTACGGGTTCAACAAGAGTCACAGCGCCAGCTACGCCGTGTTGTCGGTGCAAACGGCGTGGTTGAAGACGCATCACCCGGCGGCGTTCATGGCCGCCACGCTGACCACGGAAATGGGCAACACCACGCGCGTGGTCACCCTTCTATCCGAAACGCGACGTTTGGGAATCGCCGTGCTGCCGCCTGACGTGAACACATGCACCACCGCGTTCAAGGTGGTCGACGGCGCGGTACGGTTCGGCTTGGGCGCGGTGAAGAATGTGGGACGTGGGGCGATCGAAGCCATCGTCGAAGCTCGCGACGAATTGGGTCGTGGCTTTCGCAGCCTGTATGAGTTCTGCGAGGAGATCGACCTGAGCCGGGTGAATCGACGGGTGATCGAGAGCCTGGTTCTCGCCGGAGCTCTCGATGCACTGGGGGGGCGGCGCGAGCAGAAGTTGGCGGCTCTGGATCTGGCGTTGGCGCGGGCTCAACGTCGGGCCCGTGACCGCGACCGGGGTCAGGCCAGCCTGTTCGGCGGTGGCCCCACCTCGGAGTCAGCCGACGACGACAACGACGGCGTGTTACCCAACGTGGCCGCCTGGACCGAGACGGAGCGCCTGCGTCGCGAGCGAGAACTGGTGGGCTTCTACGTCTCGGGCCATCCCCTGGATCAACATCGCCCGCTGCTGCATTGGATTCGGCCACAGACCACGGGGTTGGTATCGGCGCTGGCCGACGAGACGCCCGTCGTGCTCTGCGGAGTCATGTCTTCATTGAAGACCGTCACCACCCGAAAGACCGGCCGGCTGATGGCATTCGTGGGCGTCGAAGACTTCGATGGCGTGGCCGAGGCCATGTGTTTTTCCGAGGCCTACGAGACGCACCGGACCACGTTCAACACCGAGGACATCTTCCTGTTCATGGGACGCGCGAGCTCGCGCGAGGAAGACGACGAAAGCAAGCTGGTGCTGGAAAAGGTCATGAAACTGGATGATGCCTGCCGCAGCCTGGTGCATCGCATTTCCGTGCAGTTTTCGGCCGACATCGGGCGCGAGCGGGTGGACGCCCTGATGAAGGTGGTGGCCGCCCACCCCGGACGCTGCCCGTTGGTGTTCGAGGTCGTGGCCGATGGCGGTTTCCAGACCTCGGTGGTGGCCCGCCGGGCGGCCGTGGACCCCACGGCTGATTTCCTGGGGGCGATGGTGAGGCTGTTCGGGTCCGATTCGGTCCGGCCGGATGTGCGTTCGGCGTCGAGCTTGCTACCTCCGCAACAGGGCCGGTCTTTCCGGCGTAGGGGGGCGGCTTCGGCCCAGGCGCCGAACTGATGGCGCGCAAAACCGTTGGCAAATGTCGCCAGGCGGCTATCCTTTGGCCACCGGTGCAGCAACGCGCACCCCGGGACCGAAGCTAAGGAACTCACCATGGTCGATCCAAAGCGAAACGGGGGCTATCTCGACTTCGAGAAGCCCATGGTCGAGCTGGAGGAAAAGATCCTCGCGCTCCAGGAATCGGCCAATGGCAACGATCTGGACGTGACGGCCGAGGTGGATCAGCTTCGCGACCGCGTCCAGAAGCTGGGGAAGCAGATCTTCAGTTCGCTTGAACCCTGGCAAAGGGTTCAGTTGGCCCGGCATCCGCGACGCCCGTACACCCTGGATTATGTCGCCCGCGTCTTCGATTCCTTCACGGAGCTGCACGGCGATCGTCTGTACGGCGACGATGCGGCCATCGTGGGGGGATTCGCGCGCCTGGGGGCCCGCCAGGTCATGGTCATCGGCCACCAGAAGGGCCGTGACACCAAGAGCAATCTGCACCGCAATTTCGGCATGCCACACCCCGAGGGGTATCGCAAGGCACTGCGCCTGATGGAAATGGCGGCGCGTTTCGGACGGCCCATCGTGACCTTCGTGGACACGCCGGGAGCCTATCCGGGAGTCGGCGCCGAAGAACGCGGTCAGGCCGAAGCCATTGCCCGCAGTCTGTTCGTCATGTCGCGGCTTCCGGTCCCCATCCTGGTGATCATCGCCGGCGAAGGCGGCAGCGGTGGGGCGCTGGCGTTGGCGGTCGGCGACCGGGTGTTCATGCTTGAGAACAGCATCTATTCGGTCATCAGTCCCGAGGGATGCGCGGCGATTCTCTGGAAGGATCGGGCCAAGGCGCCGCAGGCGGCCGCGGCCATGCGCATAACGGCCGAAGAGGTCCATAAGCTGGGAGTCGTGGACAAGGTTGTGGCCGAGCCGCTGGGCGGCGCCCACCGCGATATGGATGGCATGGCCGAAACCCTGCGGACGCTGATCGAAAGCAGCTTCGACGAGCTGGAAGCCATGTCACCGCAGGCACTTGTCGCTTCTCGCCTCCAGAGATTCCTGAACATCGGCGTGGTCCACCAGGAGTAGCTCCTGGGCCCGGGCGTTGACGAAATAGCTCGGCCAGCGTATTCTGAAGTCTGCCAACCATCACAACAGGAACGGTTTCGGTCGGTGTCCAGTCTCTCGATTGTCAGGGACGCTCGACAAACCATTCCCCCTCCACCGCGCTCTTGGCCATTGTGGCTGGGGGCTTTCTTTCGACGGGGCCGGCCCTACAAGAGTTGGGTCAGCTGCAAGGAAGCAAAAGCACCTAAGGCTATCGAATGGGGCGAGTACCCCGATTCCCAGAGAGGAACTCGGCGTGATCAGTAATGAGTTGCTGGAAATCCTAGCGTGTCCTGAAACGAAGACTCCGGTCCATAGGGCCGACGACGGCTTGCTTGCGGCGCTCAATGAGCTCATCAACCGCGGCGAGCTTCGCAATCGTGACGGCGACATCGTGGTCGATCCTTTAGAAGAAGGACTGGTCCGGGACGACGGTACGGTGCTGTATCCGATCCGAGAAGACATCCCGATCATGCTGATCGGCGAGTCGATTCCTCTGGAAGGTTTCCAGGGATAGCCAGCGGGGCGGCTTCTTGCCGGGGGGCTCGCCGTGCCCGCCCCCGACCGAGGACGATGCACTACTACGCAGCTCGCCGGCGCCTACTTGCGTGCGGTTTGCTTTTCTTCGCATCTGTTGTTTCCGGCTCCGCCGACGCCGGTGAGTTACGCCCTGTCGTATCCACCACGTTGGAGCAAAGCGCCGATCGGACCGTGGTCCAGTGGACATGGTCGGAGTCGCTCGACCTGGCCAAGCGCGGGTTGGCCGGCCGGGGTCCGGAACGCGGCATAGCACCGGCCTACTTCTCGTTGGCCGTGCCGGAGGAACGCGCGCCCGGTGTGCGCGTGCTTCGCATGGCCACGTCGCCGTTGCCCGAGCTGTCGCTCAAGCAGGCGTTTCCGTCGGCCGATTCCGCCCCCGTCGATGCCATCGAGTTGGGCTCGCTGGTTCGCATGCGCGGTCAGTGGATTGCCCCGGTGACGATTCAGCCGGCGGTAAGAGTCGGAGACCGTTTGGAACGCGTCCAGGAGCTCGTGATCGAGTTCACGCACCCTGCGCGTAGGTCGATCAGCGTTCCCGCTACACCGCTTGAAACCCAGCTTGAATCCAAGAACGATGTTCGCGACGACATCTTCCTGAACCCGGCTTTGGCCCGGACCATACGCATCGAGCGTGACAACGCGCGACAGGGTCCCGCCACCGTGACCGACGTGTTTGCCCTGAGCGACAATTGGTTGCGGATGGAAGTGACCACGACCGGGCTATACCGCTTGGACTACGATCTCCTGATGCAGGTCATGCCCGGTCGTGTCGATACGATTCGGCCCGAGACCTTTCGCGTGTTCGCACCCGGTCGCGCGTTGCAGCCATTGCTGCCCGAGGATACCGCGGGTAGTTGGAATCCAATGTACCTGCCGGCCGAGCGTGCCATCGAGGTGCAGATCGACGCGACCAATACGGGCAGCTCGTTCCTGGCCGCCGGTGACGCTTTGTTGTTCTTCGCGGCGGGTCCGGAGGATTGGGCCGATCTGTTTGATCCGTCGGCCGACGCCCGCGAGCACTTCGAGCACGAGTTCTCTGACAAGCTCGTCTACTGGCTCACCTGGGAAGAAAACCTCGATACGTCCCAGTTCGCGGGCGCGCCGCTGCGGATGGCCCAGCTCGACGTTACGCCCACCGGCGCGACCGAGCCCAGTCCTCGCGGCGACTACCGTGAGCGTGTGAACGTGGAAGAGAATTCCACGATGCAGTACGGGGCCACCCTCGACAATTGGCTCTGGACGCTCAAGATCGATCCCGGTTCCCGCGTGGTATACGAGTTCCTTGTCGATGACCTGGCCCCGGGGGCCGAGTCGCAAACCACGTTGTACAAGTTCGGGCTTGCCCGTGACCGGACACCGCAGGGCTCACCGTCAACTCCGTCGGTTTTCGAAGAGCTGAGTATCAACGGTACGCTGGCGGAAACGTTCGAGTGGAATGTGCGTCGCCAGTTCCAGTACCTGAATGCCCCCGTCGAACTCGAGACGTCGGGCTTCACGCTGGTGGGCGGCACGAATAGCATTGATCTGAAGAACGGCAGCGCCAACCACTGGTTGGTTACCGACTTCTTCTACGTTTCCTATCGACGCTCCCTGCGCCCGCGCGCCGGTGTCCTGCGTTGGTCGGTCTACGAAGACGAGGTGGCCGCCGCGGAAACGCGCTGGTATGGCCTGACCAACCCGGCGATGTGGTCAGCCGGCGCGATCTCGCTCGACATTACCGACTCGCGCAACCCGGTGCGCCTGGTGGGGGCCGCCCGGGCCAACTCGGACCAGCGGCTCGATATGGATATTCCGTTTGCCGCCGACGCTCGGCGACACTTCTACACGGTGGAGAGCAGCGCTCTGCTCACGCCCAGTCGTATCTCGTTGTCACGGCCGCGCCGGCTGCGCGAAGAGGTCGCCTCGGGTTCGGGCTACCACATGGTCATCGTGCATCCCGACGAAATGACCGGTCCGGCCGAACAGCTGATGGACCACCGCCGTCAGAATCTGGGCGGCATCAGTTCACCGCGCGTAACGGCGACCCGACTGCAGGACATCTACGACCAGTTCGGCCACGGCGTGAAAGAGCCGGCGGCGATTCGCAACTACCTGAAGTTCCTGTACACGGTGGACCCCAGTTTCGAATTCCTGCTGCTCATGGGCGATGCCAGCCGCGACTATCGCAATCGTTTCGAGCGTGACGAGGCCGGGCCCGAGTTCGATCGATGTCCCACCTACATCCAGGTCCAGTACCCAGGCGACTACAACACCTTCACCTATGTGCCCTACGCAGCCGACGACTGGTTCGTGGCGTTCGACGACCCCCGGCAACAGATCAGCCTGGCTCGTTTCGTCGATCTGCCCGAGGCCGCCGTGGGCCGCTTGCCCGTGGGCAATGTGGCCGAGGCCAGCCAGATGGTGCAGCGCATCATCGACTACGACCGGTCCCCCGCTCCTGGTCCGTGGCGCAACAAAGTGCTCATGGTGGCCGATGATCTCATCGCGGGTCAGCAACGGGGCGAGACCTACCACATCAACGAGGCCGAGTTGCTGGCTGAGCAGTTGTTGCCGCCGGCGCTCGATGTCGACAAGCTGTACCTCACCGAGTTCGATGCCGTACCCGGCGCCAACGCCAAGCCCAGCGCCCGCCAGGCCATGCGCGAACGGTGGAGCGCGGGTGCGTTGGTCGTGCACTACATCGGTCACGGCTCGCCGCAGCAGATGGCCGACGAGGCGGTGTTCCGTATCGAAGACGTGGCGTCGCTTCGCAACGGCGAGAAACGACCACTTTTCCTGGCGTTCTCGTGCGATGTGGCCATTTTCGACGATCCCAGCAGCAAGAGCATGACCGAGCAGCTGGTGCTGGCCACCGCGGGCGGAGCCGTGGCGGGGATCGCGGCCACGCAGGTTACCTTCGTGGGGCCCAACGAGAACCTGACCGAGGCATTCTATCCGCGTCTGTATCCATCGACCGACCTGGATCGGTCGGTCCCCATTGGCCGTGCCCTGTACCTGGCCAAGGCCAACGTGATCGGCAATACGTCGGCGTTCAACCAGCACAACAACCAGCGCTATCACGTTCTGGGTGATCCCGCGATGCAACTGCAATCGCCCAAGAGCAGCTTGACGCTTTCCGGGGATCTGGCCCAGTCGATCCAGTCGGGCCGGATTCTGCCGTTGGTGTCGGCGGTGGACGAGGGTGGAGGTGTGCGGACCGAGCTGTCGGGACGTTACTATCTTGAGACGCGCGAATCCCTTCGGAACGTGCAGTTCGAGTACTTCATCGATCCCAACCCCGAACCCGGGGATGCGCCGTTCGTGCTGCCGTACCGCTTGGATGGTGGGTCCTTCTTCACGGGCACGGGCACCTACGAATCGGGCGAGGCCCGGGCCGAGGTATTGGCGCCGGCCTTCATGCGATTTGGCACCGAGGGTCGGGTGCGGGTGCTGCTGGAATCGGGGACCGAAATGTTCGTGGGATTGGTGGAGCCCATTCCGGTAGAGCGGGTCGATATCACCATCGACGACGACGACGGGCCCAGCATCGAGTTGGCATTCGTCAACAATGCCCGCCAGGTTACCGCGGGATCTCAACTTACCGCTCGCATCGTTGATCCCAGCGGAGTAAACGTGTTGGCCACGGTACCGGCGAACTCCATTCAACTGGAATTCGACGACAACGGATTCGCGACCGACGTGACCCCGTTGTTTCAACTCGATGAAGGGCGCTTTGACCGAGGCGAGATGGCGTACGAGCTGCCGGTGGACCTATCACCCGGACCTCACACCATCAAGCTCAGTGCGTCCGACATGCTGAGCAACCTGTCGTCGGCGGAAATTTCCTTCACGGTTATCGCCGCGGGCGGGATCGACATCGCGGGCCATTCGGTGTATCCGAACCCGTTCACCAACGACACCCGGATTCTGGTCGAGGTTACCTCGCCCAACACGCCGGCCGCGGTGCCGGTGGAAGTTGACGTCACGGTGTTCACGACTTCGGGACACCGCGTCAAGCGATTGAGCGGCGCGTTGGACCAGGGTGGCGTAGTCATTCTGCCCTGGGATGGCCGCGACGACGACGGCGACGAGATTGCGAATGGGACGTACCTTTACACGGTGCGCGCCACGTTTCAGACCCAGCCCCCGCTCACCGAAACGAGCACGGGGCGAATCGTAAGAATGCGGTAGCGATGCCGCCAACCAAGAGTGATTTTCGAGACATTTCGAGAAGCGCCATTCAACCTTCACAGGAGGCAGAGAAATGAGATTCTTGATTGCGACGGCCCTGATGGTCGCCCTATTGGCGACCGTGGGAGCCGAATCGGCAAAGGCGGTGAGTCAGGCCGGTGGTATTTCGCTGCAGTTTCCCATCGGCTCTCGCTACAACGCGCTGGGGGAAGCCGGCACCGCGCTTTCCACCGACCTCAGTTCCATCTGGTGGAACCTGGGTGGATTTGCATTTGCCGGTGATGCTGGCAACGACAACGGCATCCATTTCATGTATTCGAAGCTCGCGGCGGGCCTGGCCGACGACGTCAGCCTGAACTGGTTGGGATACGGTCACTACATTCCGGGCTGGGGCATGGTGGGGGTCACCTTGACCTATCTCGACCAAGGTGAGCAGAACGCCACCGGCGAAGACGGCGAGGATCGCGGTACGTTCAACGCATATCAGTTTGCGGGTTCGCTGGCCTACGGCGCCAAGTTGGCCAACAACGTGGGCGCGGGTATTTCCGTGAAGTACTTCCGCGACGAGTTGGCTCCCGACTCGGTAACCCAGGATCAGGATTCGGGCTCGGGTTCCACGTGGGGCGTCGACATGGGTGTGCACTATCGGCCCGTGAACGTATTGGCGCTGGGTCTGAGTGTGACCAACATCGGACCCGACATCACGTTCGTGGATGCCGACCAGTCCGACCCTCTGCCCTTCACGCTGAGACTGGGTGCGGCCTGGGAAGCGTGGCGCACGCCATTGACCTCAGTCACCATCATTACGGACTATCTCATTTCGCTGGTACAGGACGACGAGACCAAGGTGCTCGGAGTGGGCGTGGAATGGGGCTACGTGGAGAGTCTGTTCGTGCGCGGTGGTCGCAAGGCCGATCCCGAGGGCGACATCGAGGACTGGACCTGGGGATTCGGCGTGGATCTGCAGCGTTGGACCAAGCAGGCTGTTTCGTTCGACTACGCCAACGTACCGCAGGCGTCTGGCCTGGATTCGGTGGACCGGTTTAGTCTGACGTTCGATTTCTAGGCATAGGTCGAATAACCCATCGCCCCGGGAAGAGGTCGAGAAATGCTGAGCAAGGGGTCGCGCCTGTCGTCGCCGTTGCAGCTCGTGTGGTTGGGGTTTCTCCTGTGGGGGTTGGCGCTCCCTCGAAATGCCCCCGCCGCGGAGCGGGACATACCCGCCGCACAGCGGGAAGTCATGGCGAGCAACGGCGCCGGGCGCATGGCGCGCGTGACGGTTGGGTCGAAGAACCTGGGGCCGGACCAGATTGAGCTTCTGGAGCGACGCCGGATTGCCGAGCGGGGCGTTCTGGAAGCGTTGGGACCCCATGGCGTTTCGCGCAAGGCACGTGCGCTCATCGAGCAGCGCAAGCGCGACATCGCCAGCGGCA
Organism: Candidatus Krumholzibacteriota bacterium; assembly: GCA_029262065.1. GTDB lineage: Bacteria > Krumholzibacteriota > Krumholzibacteriia > JAJRXK01 > JAJRXK01 > JAJDAC01. Next base: position 91,169 of record JAJDAC010000014.1, read on the forward strand.
AGATAGGCCCCGCGCAACCTGAGGTGTTGCGGGTTCTGCTCGTGCGTATCGCCTTTGAAGAGGATCGTTCGGGCTCGCTGACGAGCATTACCGAAGATGGCGACTTCCAGCTCGACCCCGACGAGTCGATTCTGTTCGATCCGCCACCGCACGACAAGGCCTACTTCGAATCGCATCTGCGAGGTCTGAGTTCCTACTGGGGTAGCATGAGCGACGGTCTGCTGCAGATCGACGCCCAGGTGCTGCCCGCCGGCGATACCGACTCCTACAAACTGAGTGACATTGCCGACTACGGTCCGGGCAGTGGCGGATTCTGGGATATCGACGGCCTGGTGCGGTTGGTACAGGACATGATTGTGGCCACCGACGAAGGTACCCAGGCCGACGGTACGGTCAATCTGGCCGACTTCGATTTCGACGATCCCAACACCTACATCATCTTCGCGCACGCGGGCGGCGACCTGCAGAGCAATCTGGTGCGTTCGCCCGGGCAGAGCGGCTATTCGCCCAACGACATCCCCACCTTCTTCGTGCAACTGGGGGACGAAGACTTCGTGGACCTCACGTCGACCGACACCGACACCGGTGAATTGGGTCGCGTAACCGAGTGCAGTGTGATTCCCGAGACCACTTCGCAAGACGGATTGAATGGCAGCATCGGGGCGCCGCTGTACCACGAGTTTGGCCATGCATTGGGGCTGCCTGATCTGTACAACACGTTCAATGGTCTGCCGCAGGTGGGGTATTGGGACATCATGGGCACCGGCACCAACCTGGAAGCCGTGGTCAATTTCGAAAACGACCCCAGGAACTACCTGGTAGTGGGGTTGTTGCCGCCCAGTACCAGCGTATGGTGCAAGTGGTTCCTGGGTTGGGTGGATCCGGTCGTGGCGGGCGGCCGCATCCAGAAGCGCTCGCTCGTGCCCTCGCACCGCCAGGTCACACCCGAGGCCCAGGCGATACTCATAGACGTGAGCCCCGACGAGTTCTATCTGGTGGAGAACCGTTGGATTCCGCCGATCGCCGAGGGCGTGTTCCTGTACCGCGACCCCGATACACGAACTTCGCAGTACCTGGCGTTGGATGACGGATCGGATCCGCCCACCAACAGCAATCTCTACGACTTCTTCATGCCCTGGCCCGGCGGACTCCTGGTGTGGCGGGTGCGGCAGGACATCATCGACGCCACGATCGATGTCAACGTGATCCAGGCGCTGGATACGCCGGGACTGTCGTTGGTGGAAGCCGACGGCATCCAGGACATCGGTGTGTTCGAGTTCAGTACCGTGGGATTGTTCGGTAGCGACACCGATGCGTTTCGCGACGGATCTTCGTTCGAGTTCATTCGGGGCGCCAATGACACATTGCGCATCGAGTATCCGACCACCGCCACCGAATTCACCCCCACGTCGCTGCCCAATTCCAACAGCAGTTTCGGGTTTCACACCGGTGTGCAATTGCTCGAAGTGCCGACGTCCGTCGACGACGAGATGTTCTTTCGCGTGGGCGTGGAAGACGGTGTATTCATCGATCTGGGCGACCTGCAGGATCCGTACTTCCCGCTGACGCTGCCGCCGGTGGCCGGTACCGGCGGGGCACTGGTTCCCATTGCCGGTGATGCACAGAGTCTGGGCTTCTTTCAGTTCGACCGCGGTCCGGCGTTCGTGATGACCGGTCAGGCGTCCGATGCGAGTGGTGCCGTGGGGTTGTACGCTTACAACATGCGCGCGCGGCCACGCTTTCCCGACCAGCCGCGTATTTCCGACCTTACCGCGCCATTGGTGGGACCTCTGGTGTGGGCGCGTGATTTTTCCGGACAGGATGTGGATGCCTTGGTGGCCGTGTCGGTCGACGGCAACGTACACGCCTTCACAAGCGAGGGTGTGGTTGGCACGCTGGCCGGCGAAGTGCCTCCGTTTCCGGTGGCCTACTCGGACTCGGTCGACACCGCGCCCATCGTCATGGATTCGGGAACGCGGCGCTACGTGGTCACGGCCAACGTGTCCGAGGGCCGATTGTTCGTGGTCGGCGATGACGGCCTGACCCACGCCGACTGGAGCGACACGTTTCCGGGACCGGTCCGGAGCGGAGCGGTTGCGGCCGACCTGACGGGATCGGGTTCGCCCGACAAGCTGGCGTTCATCGGCGGCGCGTCGCTGCAGGGAACCGAAGTGTCGGGCCAGACTCTGCCGGGATTCCCCGTGAGCTTACCGTCCACCTTCTTCGTGGATCCGGGCGACAAGGTGTGGCTGGTGGCGTGGCCGTCACGCGGTACCGTCAATCGACCCGATCGCATTCTCATCGCCAGCGAGAATCAGGATACCGGCCTGGGGCTGTTGCTGCGGGCCGAACAGGACGCTGACAGCGGTGAGTGGTCGAGCGATTTCTTCGGTCGTGTGCTCTCGACCTTTCCCATCGGTGAACCTGCATTGGGTGACCTCGATGGCGACGGCGCGCTCGATCTGGTCGTGGCCACGCAGGGCCGCGTCTGGGCCCGCAACGAAACCGGCGTGGACATGACGGGTTGGCCGATCGATCTGGCCGAACAGTACCTGTCGGGATACGTGGAAGACGGACCGGGCTCGACGCCGTTGATCGTCGACGTCGATGCCGACGGTCTGAACGAAGTAGTGATTCTGAGCCAAGGCGGTCTGCTGTACGCCTTGGAACACGATGGCAAGAATACGCCCGGCTATCCCCGGAAGTTTTCCAGCCCAACGCCGTCGCCCATGGTAGTCGACGTGGAAACGAGTTCGCGCGACTTCCGTTCGCTGGTGTTGTTCGAGGCGTTGGGCGATACCATACGCGCGGGCAACCGCACCCGTTCGGCGCGCCTGTCGGCTCTGGACCTGGGCGAAGCGCCCACGTTGGGAGCGGGTCAGCGCCCGGCCGAGTGGTTGATGCGCGGTGGTAACGCGTTTCGTACTGCCCGCGGCGCGGCGGGGGCCGTGAGTTCATCGACCGGGCCGGCGGTAGCCGTGCAAACGCAGCGCCCGATTCTCTATCCGAATCCCATCCGTTCCGGCGCGGGCGCGTCGGCTCGCGTGCGGTTCTTCAGCGCTCAGGCGCAGACGGCGCGCCTGACGTTGTTCAATCTCGAGGGCGAGAAGATTCTCGAGAGCGAGCAGTTCAATCAGGGTGGGGTGACGGGGGAGGTAGCCTGGGATGCGCGATTTCTGGCACCAGGAGCCTACGTGTGTCGCCTCGACTACATAGGGGAGGCCGGACCGGCCACCGAAGTGCTGACGGTGTACGTCGAGCGATGAGGAGGACTCGAGTGAGTAAGATCTGGGTATTCACGTTGATGATGACCGTCGCCGCAAGCCTGGGCACGGTCTCGGTCACGGTGGCTGGCCCACTGGGCGAGCAGGAGCGGGGTACGGCTTCCGACCTGCTGGGCGCGCAGGGAGATTGGGCCTACACGGTAGCGCAAGCGCGATCACAGGACTCGACACCAAGGTCGGTGTCGTTTGCCGAAGATGCGCCGCGTCGTTGGTGGCCGGTGCTCATGTCGCTCGCGGTGCCCGGTCTGGGCGAAGTAGCGACCGGCCACAAGCGTGGCTACTTCCTGCTGGCCGCCGATGCGGGCAGCATCTACAGCGCGGTCGACAAGAACAACGAAGGAAACGACATCGAGGTGGAGTTCGAAGCATTCGCCGACCAGCATTGGGACGAAGACGAGTGGCGTATCGCCCTGAGTGACGGTCTACTCGAGCCCTACTTCCCCGACCTGGGAACGGGAAGTACGGCGCAGGACGTCCCGTTGTGGGTGACCCGGGAAGAAGACGAACGCGAGTACTACGAGAATCTTGGCAAGTGGGACCAGTTCGCCTGGGGCTGGCGCGAATACTGGGAAGCGGGTTTTGATCCGGGAGACCCCTCCAATCCCAACTTCATTACGCCGCTGCGTCAGGAGTACCTGAACCTACGCGGCAAGAGCAACGATGCGTTCAATCGGCGCGATCTGTTCCTGAGTGCTTCGCTGCTCCTACGCGTGTTCAGCGTCTTGGAAATGGCCTACCTGGAAGGTTTCATTGGCAACCGATTTGGTTCCAACTCGGCTTCATACGAAGACGCGCCCCAGGTCTCGATGTACGTGAGCCCCCTGGTTCAGCGGGAAACCAAAGTAGGATTGAAGGTGACGTACTGATGAAAACCATCTTTGCGGTCCAATTGACGGTTCTTGCGCTCTTGTCAGTGGTCGCAGCGGGAGACGCAACCGCGCAGTTGGATTCGGGTTCCGCCCAGTCTCACATGCAGACTCGGGCACAGTTGGAGGCAGTGTCGCGCGAGGTGGTTTCGTCCAACTTCCAGGACGACCGCGCGCGTCCCGCCATGAACGCATTTCAGGGCGACAGGCTGAAGCGGGTGGGACACGGAGCCTGGTCGCTGCTGATTCCGGGGTGGAGTCAGTTGAAGTCGGGCCATACGAACCGGGCGATAGCCTTTGCCAGTGCCGAGGCGGCAATCTGGACCAGTTACATCGTGTTCAAGGTTCAGGGTCGCAAGCGCCAAGACAGCTACCAGGAGTTTGCGACGTTGTTCGCGGGCGTCGACGCCGGCGACCGCAACGACGATTACTGGCGTGCGCTCGCGAGTTTCGACAACAGCGAGCAATACAACAACACGGTGCGCCGCGATGAGCGCGTGGGGATCGAACCCGACGGGCCGCTGTATGTGGGTCCCGATGCCTGGCGCTGGACCAGCGAACGGCGATTCCGTGAATATCGCATCTTGCGCGGCGATAGTATCGATGCTTTTGATCGCGCTACATTCGTAACCCTGTTTGCGCTGGTGAACCGCGTGGCCTCGTTCGTGGATGCGGTCCGAAGTGGTCCGCCCGGTACCGAGAACGCAGCCAATGCGCGCTTGCACGGTCTGGGGCTCGACCTGCAACTCGACCCCGACACCTTCCAGCCAGTGACCAACGTGACGCTCAGTCGCACGTTCTGACCCCATGAGTTTCTCTGGCGTGCGAACAACCGCGTGCGGGGCGCTGATTGGCACGGCGCTGGTCCTGTCCGGATGTGCCCCGGCCCTGCCGACGCCGCGTGGAGTCGCGGCGCTCGACGGAGTGGCTCCGCGCAGCGTGGATTTCGTGTACGCCTACGAAAATCGGCGCAACGAACCGTATGCTCCTCTGGTGCGTCCATCGGCGGTTACGGTTCTGCCCGACGGACAGTTCCTGCTGGCGGATTTCGGTGCGGGCCGTCTGCACGTCTTCGACCACGAGGGTTACTACGACTCCGAGGCCGACGCCGCCGATCTACTACCGCTGGATCTGGGTAGCTACGGCTTTCTGGTGTACGTGCTGGATGCCGGCTCGCGCACGGTGGTTCGCTTCACCGAGCAAGGCATCTTTCGGGACGTCCTCCTGGATATCGGTAGCCTCGACCCCGGGTCGAACGTTGATCCGTCGGCCATGGCGGTCGATCGGGACGGTCGATTGGCCGTGTGCGACATTGCCGGGCACCGTGTTCTTCTGACCGGCCCCTTCCTCAATCTCGAGACGATCGTCGGCGAGTACGGCAGCTTCAACGGGCAGTTCAACGAACCGCGGGGGGCGGCGTTTGGCAACCGCGGCCATCTGTACGTCAGTGAACGCGGCAACCGACGCGTGCAGGTCTTCGATCGGACCGGACAGCCCGTAGCCTCCACCGCCAGCCTGGGCGGAACCAACGATCTGTTCGTGGCGCCGTCGGGCATGGCCACCGATCGCCATGGCAATGTCTATGTCACCGACACCGTGGCGGGACAGGTCGTGGTTCTGGCACCGGACCTGTATCCCATCATGGTCGTGGGAGGCGACGATTTCGGACCCGGTAGCTTGCGCAGTCCGATTGATTGCGCGGTCAGCGACACCAACCAACTGTTCGTGGTGGACGCGGGAGCCCAGGCGTTGCTCGTGTACGACATCGAATTTCCTTGAAGCCGCGCTTCGGACTGTGGCCCTTGATCCTGGGGGGGCTGATTGCCGCGCAGCCCGCCCAGGGTCAGAGCGATTCCACGCCGAAATCGCCCGGCGAAGCCGTGACCGAGTCAATCTGGCTGGGACATGAGACCTGGACCGTGCGGGTCGACAGCCTCGCGCTACGCGCGGGCCAGGTGCGCATCCCGCTCACGCATGGTTTCATTGCCGAAGTCATTTCCATCCGGCGAGATGGCGTCGAGCTGGTCGCCAATGTGGACGTAACGGTATCGCAGATTCTGGGCTTCCTGGCTCTGGCGGAACCTGGACGCGAGGGCGAGAGCCTGGTGGTGCGCTATCGCATCGAACCGGCCGCGGTGATTCCTCGCGTGCAACTTCACGAGCCGATTCGCGCCGGGCCCGCGGCCGATGACTCCACGACGCGACGGCCGCCCTCACCGTGGGCGGGTCGTGACACCACGCGGGTGGGCTTGCCGCCGCCGGGCGCGTTGCGCATCCAGGGCAGCAAGAGCGTGTCGGTGCAGGGGGGATCGAACCGTGACGCCACCGTCGATCAGGCGCTTCGACTCACGGTGCAGGGAGAGCTGGCCCCGGGCATCGGGGTGCGCGCTGAGATCAGCGACGAAAACCTTCCCATCACGCCGCTTGGCAATACCGAAGAGTTGTCCGACCTGGATCAGGTTCGGATCGAGTTGTTTGGACCACGCGGCCGCACGGTCCTGGGGGATTTTCGTCTGCGCAGTTCGGTCGGTGCATTCGTGCCCTACGAGCGCAAGCTCCAGGGCCTTTGGTTGCAGGGGAGAGACGAGCGCGGCAACGTCTCGCTGCTGGGCGGCTCGCCCAAGGGAACCCGGATCGAGGTGGAGATCCGCGGACGCGAGGGCGTGCAGGGACCCTACGAACTACTGGACGGTGCGCGGCTGGACCAGAGTTTCATCGTGGCCGGAAGTGAACGCGTATGGGTCGATGGTTCCATCGCCACGCGAGGGGCCGACCGTGACTACGTGATCGACTACGTGCGCGGCACCATCACATTCACCGAACGTCGCCCGGTGGGACCGGAAAACCGTCTTGCCGTGGACTTCGAGACCAGTACGACCGGTTACTCGCGTACGGTGTTTTCGGTGGGGGCTGATTCGTTGTTGGCCGGCCCGGCAACGATCAAGATCGCCTTCCTGCAGGAGGCAGACGACCCCAATCGGCCCACCGACGGCGAGCTGAGCGTGGCCGACCAGGACACGCTGTCGCTGGCCGGGGACGACCCCACCCGCGCGTTCGGCAACGGCGTAACCCCGACCGAGCCGGGCGAGGGTCAGTACGTCGAGCGATTCACCGTCGACGATGTGCGATTCTTCGAGGTTGCGGATAGCACCGGTGGCGACTTCAACGTTTCGTTCGTGCGTGTGTCGGCGGGCGAGGGAGACTACAGCCTGGACCGGGTGGGGCAGGAAGGGCGGCTGGAGTTCACGTTCGTGGGAGCCACGCTGGGCGACTACCGCATTGGTCGACAACTCGTTTTGCCCCGGCGCACGCAGACGGCCGTGGCGCGCGTGCAGATGGGTGAACGGGGCCACTCCATGTGGTTGCGGGCCGAAGGAAATCTCAGTCGTCACGACGCGAATCAGTTGAGTGATCTGGACAGCGCCGACGATGACGACGCCGCCTGGCGCGCCCAGGCCGAAACCCCCTGGCTGGGCCCGGGGTCGAATCCAGAGCTGGGGCGGGGTTTGCGCTTGGGAGTGGTGGCCGAGGCCATCGGCGGCAATTTCGAGGCTCTGGGCCGTATCCGTGAACCATTCTTCTACGAGCGCTGGAACCTGCAATCAGAAGCCCGCGATACCCGCGAGAGTCGCGAGGAGGTGAAGGCCGAATTCGTATCCGAGCGTCGCCAGACCACGGCCACGTTCGAGCATCTGCGCCGGAGCGGGCAGTACGACGGCAAGCGTGGGACCTGGCGGGGAAGCGGTCGCATCGTCGATCGCCTGGGTTGGAATCATCGACTGGCGCTCACCGAAGCCGACCGCGGCCAGGCGCAACGCAACGATCGCCGCGACCGCCAGGTGACCGTTCGCTGGGAAGATCCCCGTTTGGGGCCGTTCCTCACCTGGGACGACGAGAGATTCCGCGATCGGCGCCAATCGGGTGAGCAAGGCTACCGCGCGGGCGCGTGGACGGCGGGCGTGCAGCGTAGTCGTCCACGGTTTTCCGGGCAGCTACAGTTCCGACGCGAGATCGCCGACAGCTTGGTGACCGGAGATGAATGGAAGTTCGCGCGTGACATTCGCCAGTGGCGCGGCTCCAGTTCGGCGACCGTGGGAACGTTCGCGCTGGAGGCCGATGTGAATTGGCGACGGGCCATATCCGGAGGGGCGGGCGACGAGAGGACGCGCCTGGGGCGCATTCGGCTGGCACGACGTTCGTTGGGTCAGGGGCTCGGGGTTGATCTGGACTACCGGGCGGGTACCGAAGAAGCCCGCGTATTGGGACGCGAGATCGTATTCGTGGGCCTGGGCGAAGGTGACTTCGACATCGAAGGCAAACCCGTGGGGGTGCGGCAGGGCGACTACAACGTCATCTTCACCCCAAGCGACAGTCTCGTGGCGTCCATCAACGTGGAGGCCACGGCCAAGGTCGGCTGGACCTCGTCGCCTGGTTTTCTGGGTGGAGTGGCCACTGAGGGCCTGGTGCAGGTTCGCGAACGCAGCCGTTCCGACGATGCCGGCGCGGTTCTGCGACTGTCGCCGGGCGAGCTGCGCAATCCGGCCACGACGATTTTTGGCGAACGCAGGTTGCGAGAGGAACTGGTGTTGCTGCGTGGGCTCAGTCGATTCGATCTGCGTCTGACCTACGATCGACTGGACGTGCTGGATCAGCAGTTTCGCGAGGGCCCCGAGACCTCCAAGCGCGACCAACGCAGGGTTCGCCTGGAAACCGTGCTCACGCGGGGATTCAGTCTGAGGCTCGAGGCGGCACGCGAGTTCCGCACGCGCGATGGCGTAGCGTCGAACAACCCATTGCTACAGAGTTTCCGCGTGGAAGATCAGACGGCCGACGCCACGCTTCGGTATCGGCCCACCGCGCGCTCGCGTCTTGCATTGCAGGTGCGCTGGACCGATCGCGTGGAAGAAGTGGGAGGCATAGATCAGCGCGTGGCCGAGCTGATTCCCTCGGTGACGTCAGACTTCTTGCGCGGGCGCTGGACCGTGGAGACGCGCCTGGTCGATGTGAACGAGACGAAACCGGCCGCATCGGTACGACCGTTTTTCTTTGAACGGCCCGGAACCGGACGTGGTGCTTTGGTGTCGGCGCAGTGGGGTGTGGGGGGCAGCGTCACCGTCACCGCCCGGTATCAGCTGCGTGACGAGCCCGAGCGCGACGTTCGTCAGAACCTATCGTTGGAAACAAGGGCGAGATTCTGATGCGGGCACGCTTGGCATACCTGGCGATGGTCGCCGTACTGATATTCGCGGCGCAGGCTTGGGCCGACGAACGTGCGGTGACCCGGCCCCTCGTGCACAGCGTCGACCCTGAGTTGCGGGCCACGGTGGAAGCCGCGCTGCGCGGGAAAACCGGCCGACACGAGCCGCGGGCGTGGGCCTTGGTTGGCTATGAAGCGGCGCGCGCGCGGGGCTGGTTGTGGGCGGGGTTGCGTTGGTCGTCCGCCGGCGACACGCTCTACGTGCGGCCGGGCACCCGCGGACGCCTGCAGACATTGCGCGTCGCCGGTGCCGACTCCCTGGCCGCGGCGTTCACCCAGGGCTTTGGTTTTCGCCCCGGCGAACCGTTCGCGCCGACCCGTTGGGAAGAACGCTGTGCGCGTGGGGTGGCCCGGCTGGCCGAAGCGGGGTATCCGTTTGCGAGCGTCCAGACGCGGTCGATGGACGCCGACCCCACGACGGGAGAGGTTCACGCCACGGTCTGGTTGGCCTCGGGCGCCGCGGCAACCGTCGAGGCGGTGCGCGTGGTGGGGGCCACGCACACGCGGCCCGATGTCCTGAGACGCTTGGCCGGCATTCCCTTGGGTCGGCCCTATCGTGAGTCGAACCTGAAGCGATACGCGCAACGCCTGGCGGCCCGGGACGTGGTGGACGAAGTGGTAGCCATCCATCCCGAACCGTTTGGTCAGGGTTCGGGCCAGGTCGCGTTGCGGGTCGAGGTTCGCCAACCGCGTACCACCGGACGTGTATCGGCCGCGCTGGGCGTGATCCGCAACGCCGATCAAGACACGCGGGTTTCGGGCAGCGTCGATCTGGCGCTGTTCGATCTGTTTGGGACGGCGCGCCAGTTCCACGGAAACTGGCTCGACGACGGGGAGCGCCGCCGCCGCCTGGATCTGCGCTATCTCGAGCCCACGGCGTTCAATACGTCGTTGGATCTGATGGGCCGTCTGGGCCAGCGCCATGAAGACGATCAGTTCGATATGGTTCTGGGCGATCTCTCCATTCGCGTGCCCTGGCGCGGAGATCGCCGGCTGGAAGTAGGTCTGGGTCTGGATCGCACGACGTTTTCGGGCGAATCCGGCCGCGTGCGTTCGCGGCGGCGGGCTACGGCCGGAGTGGGGCTGGGCCATCGCCGCGACCTGGGTCGTGGCTTCTTCGGCTCGTTCGAAACCACCGTGGCGGGGGCCCGGGTTAGCGAGCGAACGGCAACCGACGAGGATACGGGCCAGTCGGGCACCCTGGAGACGACCTCACAGACCATTGTCGAGGCCGACGGTCGACTGGGATTCGCCCTGTCGCGATTGTTCGCGGTCGAGTTGCGAGGGGCCTGGCGGTCGGTGTCGGCCGATCGGTTCCCCCTGCCCTTGAGCGAGCAGTGGTACGTGGGTGGAGCGACGACCGTGCGCGGTTACCGGGAAGAACAGTTCCACGGCGACCGCGCGGCGTGGGGTGGCCTGGAGGTCGTGGCTGGCCCGGCGCGCTCGGGCCAGATGTACGCGTTCTTCGACCTGGGTTGGGTGTCTGAGAAGCTGGTGGCATCGGGCGAGCGCGATGAGCATCTGAGGGGCTTCGGATTGGGGCTTCGCTCACCCGTGACCATTGGTCGCATCGACGTAAGTCTGGGCTTCGCCGAGCGGCTCAGCTTCGACGTGGGAAAACTCCACCTTTCCCTGACCCAGGAGTTTTGACCGGCCTGGCGGGCCGCGTCAGCCTGTGGCATTCTTACCCGCTGGCCCGCCACGGCGGTCTGTTGGATTCCTCCCTGGAAGGATGATTCCGGTGAACTCCGGCCCCAAGCCGCCCGCGACAGCAACGAAACGTGCCCGAGAACTTCGGGCGGCTCTCGAACGGCATGGCCGCCTGTACTATCGCGAGGCGGACCAGGAAATCAGCAACCAGGAATACGATTCTCTGTTGGCCGAGCTGCAGTCATTGGAGCTCCAATATCCCGCGCTTCGAACCGACGATTCCCCGACCCAGACCGTGGGCGACGACACAACCGAGGGCTTCGCCAACCTGCCCCATAGCTCTCCCATGATCTCGTTGGCCAACAGCTACGCCCGCGAAGACGTCGAAGCGTTCCATCAGCGACTCACCCGGTTGCTCGAACAGGAGCCAACGGCCTACGTGGTTGAGCCCAAGATCGATGGCGTCGCGGCCGCGATTCGTTACGAGCGTGGCGAATTGAAGGTGGCTCTGACCCGCGGTGACGGCCGGCGTGGCGACGTGATCACCGAGAACGTCAAGACCATTGGCGACGTGCCGGCCAACATCGATGAGGCGCTGGCGCGGAAGCGATTCGGAGCGACAGAATTGTTCGAGGTGCGTGGCGAAGTGTACATGCCGCTGGGCCGCTTCCGCGCCTACAACGAGAAACGTGAAGACGAAGGTTTGCCGGTGTTGGCGAACCCTCGCAACGCGACCGCGGGTTCATTGAAGACGTTGGACCCGCGCGAGGTCGCGCGACGCCCGTTGCATTTCTGGGCCTACAGCATGGCCGTTCCGGGGCCGCAGCTGGCGGGCAGTCATTGGGATGAGCTGCAGGCACTGCGTGAATTGGGTTTTCCGGTCACGCCCGAAAGCCGCCGCGTGCAGTCGTTGGACGAACTGTTCGAGGCATTGTCGAATCTGGAACAACTGCGTCTGGATCTGGACTATCAACTCGACGGCGCCGTCATCAAGCTCGACGACACGACGCGCTGGGAAGCGTTGGGGAGCACGGCCAAGAGTCCCCGCTATGCGCTGGCCTTCAAGTTCGCGGCCGAGCAGGCGCGGACGCGGTTGCTCTCGATCGTTGCGAGCGTGGGACGCACCGGGGTGGTGACTCCCGTCGCCAACCTCGAGCCCGTTCTGCTGGCCGGCACTACCGTGAGTCGCGCCACGCTGCACAATCAGGACGAAATCGACCGGAAGGACATCCGTGAGGGTGACCTGGTCCTGGTGGAGAAGGGCGGAGACGTGATCCCCAAGGTGGTGGGGGTCGTGACGAGCGGGCGGCCCAAGCGAAGCCGACCCTACCAACTGCCGTCGAAATGTCCGGAGTGCGAAACCAGCTTGGTTCAGGAAGAGGGCGAGGTCGCGCGTCGCTGTCCCAATCCCGCGTGCCCTCCGCAACAGCGTGGCCGCATTCTCCATTGGGCGTCGCGCGACGCCATGGACATCGAGGGTCTGGGAGAAAAGTGGGTCGATCTGTTCCTGGAGGAAGGACTGCTCACGCGTATTGCCGATCTGTATCGTCTCGACGGCGATGCGCTGCGGCAAATGCCGGGCTGGGGCGACCGTAGCGTCGACAAGTTGCTGCGCAACGTTGACGCATCCCGGCAACGCGCACTGGCCAATCAGATCTTCGCCCTCGGACTGCGTCATGTGGGCATTGCCGCCGCCCACGGTCTGGCGGCTCACTTTGGATCGTTCGATGCCTTGCGCCGGGCCGACCTGGACCAACTCGAGAGCGTCGCCGATTTCGGAAAGATCACGGCGCAGTCGGTGCGGGAAGAACTCGATCGCGAGGCGGCGATGCTCGATGAATTGATCGGGTTGGGTCTGCTGGCCGCCACCCAGGAAGTCTTGGCGGTAGCCGCCAACGGAGCCTTGGCGGGAAAGAAGGTGGTGCTCACGGGCACGCTCACGTCCATGGGCCGGCGCGAGGCGAAGGCAATTCTCGAAGGTCACGGGGCCAAGGTGGTGTCCAGTGTGAGCAAGGCGACCGACCTGGTAATCGCCGGCGAGAGCGCGGGCAGCAAACTGAAGAAGGCGCAGGACCTCGAGGTCGAGGTCTGGGATGAAGATCGCTGGCAGGCATTCTGCCAGGAGCAATCATGAGCGCTCTGATCACGGGGCGGGTTTCGCGCGCCAAGGGCGTTTTGGTGGGGGTGTGGTTGGGCCAGGAGCGGCCGACCATGTTCGTGGATGACGCCCGCGAACTGCCTTCGGACGACAACATCCTGCGCCTGGATCTCCACCCCAACACAAACAATGTCCTGGACCTGGCCACCGCGCTCGATTGCCTTTGGCCGGCGGGTTCGATGCAGGTGAGGGCGCGGATCGGGAGAAGCCGACGGGCCGACAACCGGCTGGACATGGAAACCGAACTCCAGATGTGGGCCGACACGCTGGCGGCCATCCTGGCCTGGTGGCATGCGCAGGAATCCGGGTTCCGGAGCGGACGTCTGCATGCGCTCGGCAGAACCGACAGTGAAATGGTGGCCTTGCTTTCTATTTCGCCACCGCCGTCGGCGCAGCGCCTGGGCCCGTTGACCGGGCAACCACCGGCCAAATTCTTCGAGGATCATTTTCTCGGGCGCGATCGCATGCCGTCCCAGCCGGACGAGCAGAGTTGGAACGCGTGGAAAGACCGAACCCTCGAAGACCTGTTGGGGCCGCGCGGCGGACTGCGACAGCTCATGGGTGAAGACTTCGAACCGCGCGCGGGTCAAATGGACATGGCTCTGGCCGTGGAGAAGTCGCTGAATGGTGAACACCACCTGATGGTCGAAGCAGGCACCGGAATCGGCAAGTCGCTGGCGTATCTACTGCCGGCATTGTTGTACGGAGCGGCGCGGGCGCAGCGGGTTGTGATTTCGACGCACACCAAGGCGCTGCAGGCACAGCTCATGGAGCACGACCTGCCGTTGGTGCGACGGCTCGGCTACCCCGGTCGCGCGCGCCTTTTGCTGGGCCGCAACAACTATCTTTGTCGCCGGCAACTTCGTAGGTCATTGCTAGCCAGGGCCGAGAGTCGCGAGGACGCGCGAGCGCAGTTTGCCTTGGCTGTATGGTCGCGACAAAGCGAAGAGGGGCGCCAATCCGAGTTGACCGAGCACACGTTCTTCCCCGTGCACTGGCGAGCGCTGTTTGCTTCGGTGGAGCCATGTTCGCCGCACATCTGCCATCCCGAGCCCGCGTGTTTCGTGGTTCGCGCGCGGCGCGTGGCCCGTGACTGTGAAGTAGTCGTCGTAAACCACTCGTTGCTCATGATGGATCTGAAATCGGGGCAAACCCTCATGGGACCCTCGCGGCTGGCTGTGATCGATGAGGCGCATCACCTGTCGGAAATAGCTACCCGCGCTCTCAGCCAGCAGATCGCGCGTACCAGGCTGGATGTGTATCACAATCTCCTGGGAGAGCGTGTTCATCCCAAGGATCTGCGGGAGATTCCCGCCGCCATCCTACGAGTGGCCCAGCGCAAGGATCTACCGTCGTTGGCCAAGTGCGCCGGCCGCTGCGATCGCGCGTTGGAGGACTTTCTGTTCGCTTTCCAGACGTGGTTCAACGCAGTCGAGGCGAGCGCGCGTGGGCGTCTGGCCGCGAGTGGATCGGCGCATCGTCCCGGTGAGTACCGCTACCACGACGGAGACGAGGCGTTCGGTGGGTTCCGTGAACAGCAACGGGAGCTGTTGGAAGCGGCCAGTGAGTTCGAGAACCAACTCACGGCCCTGGTGCGCCAACTCGACGACGATCTCATGGAACCCGACGAGTTGAGTGACGAACGGGAGGGACTGAACTCGCTGATCGAGTTCCATCGCGATCATCACGCCTCTATTCGGTTCTGTGTCGCCGCTGATGACGAGGACTGGGTGTACTGGTTCCAGTGGCGCGGTGACGCGGGGCTGGAGGCGATCGTGGCGGCACCGCTGACGGTGGAGCATTCCTTGAGCGAGATGTGGGACCGCCACTACCATTCGGCGGTGTTCACCAGTGCCACGTTGGCGGTGGCCGATGACTTCACACCGTTCGCGGAGTCGGTGGGGATGACCACGACCTCTCGCTTTACCGAGACGCTATTGGTTCCCAGTCCGTTCGAGCACGAGGAACAAGCACTCATACTCACATCGCTTGGCGTGGGGGAACCGCGTGATCCCAGGTTCGCGGCCATGGTCGCCAGCGTGGTGGCGCCGATCGCCACGCGGGTCGCCACCAAGATATTGGTCTTGAGCACCAGCTACCGGCTGATAGAGCAGATTGCCGAGGAGCTCGGCCCGCTGTTGCCCGACGCCGAAGACGATCTCTTCGATCGGGCGGGCGACGCCCCGGCGGTGCGGCCGGTGCTCCTTCTCCAACAGCCGGGCACCAACCGCGATGCGTTGGCCGCCCGGTTTCGCGCGGCCGAGGCGGCGGTGCTTCTGGCCACCGGGAGCTTCTGGGAGGGAATCGATTTCCCCGGACGTGAGCTGGAGGTTCTGGTGGTGCCGCGGTTGCCATTCGCGGTACCCACCGACCCGCTGATCGAGGGGCGATCGGATCGAGCCAAGCGCCTGGGCCGAGATCCATTCGCGGAGGTCTCGTTGGCCGACGCCGTGCTGCGCCTCAAACAGGGAGTCGGTCGACTCCTGCGTTCGGCCGACGACCGCGGCGTGGTTCTGCTGCTGGATCAGAGACTCCACACCAAGTCGTACGGCGTGAGCTTCCTGAAGTCCCTGCCGCGTGCCTGTGAGCTGGTGCCGTCAGTGGAAGAAATTCCCCAACGCGTCATCGATTTCCTTCGGGAGGGTGAGCGCAGCGCCCGTGGCCGCGCCTGACAACATCTCTGGCGGCGTCGATCGCGGTTCGATTATGGTGGCCGTGAAACCTCATCGGGAGTGAAGACATGAAGACCAAGCGTACGGTGCGCGCGCCGCATGGGACCCAACTGTCCTGCAAGGGATGGGTTCAAGAAGCGGCCTATCGCATGATCCAGAACAATCTGGATCCCGATGTAGCCGAAGATCCGGATCAGTTGGTGGTATACGGAGGGCGTGGCAAAGCGGCTCGAAGTTGGCCCGCTTTCGATGCGATCCTCCACGAACTGCGCGAACTCAACAACGACCAGACGCTCCTGGTGCAGAGTGGCAAACCGGTGGCCGTCATGCCCAGTCACGCCGATGCACCGCGGGTGCTCATTGCCAACAGCATGCTCGTACCCCGGTGGGCCACCTGGGAGCATTTCGACGAGTTGGATCGCAAGGGTCTCATGATGTACGGCCAGATGACGGCCGGAAGCTGGATCTACATTGGGACCCAGGGAATTCTCCAGGGTACCTACGAGACCTTCGCCGCTTTGGCTCGCGCACACGGCTACGAGGATCTGCGGGGCAAGTTGGTGGTGACGGCGGGGCTGGGTGGCATGGGAGGCGCGCAGCCCCTCGCGGTGACCATGAACAACGGGGTGTGCCTGTGCGTCGAGGTCGACGCCCATCGCATCCAACGCCGCCTCGACACGCGCTACGTAATGGACGAGTGCGATGATCTGGACGAAGCTCTAAGGCGGTGCCGCACGGCGATGGCCGAAGGGCGCCCCTACAGCGTGGGTCTGCTTGGCAACGCGGCCGATGTGCTACCGGAACTGGCGCGGCGCGCCGAAGCAATCGATGTGGTAACCGATCAAACGTCCGCGCACGATCCGCTGGTTGGGTACGTACCCAATGGTCGTTCGCTCGAGCAGGCGCTGGCCCTGCGGGTTGCCGACCCTGACGCATACATGGTCGAGGCGAAGCGGGCCATGCGAGAACACTGCGAAGCCATGGTCGCGTTGCAGGATCAGGGCAGCGTCGTGTTCGACTACGGCAACAATCTGCGTGGCGTAGCCCTGGACGAGGGATTCGAAAAGGCATTTGCGTACCCAGGTTTTGTTCCCGCGTACATTCGCGATCTGTTCTGTGAGGGCAAGGGGCCCTTTCGGTGGGTGGCCCTCAGCGGCGATCCCGCCGACATTGCGGTCACCGATGACCTGGTTCTCGAGTTGTTCCAGGACGAAGAACCACACCTGGCCCGGTGGATCAGTTTGGCTCGCGAGCAGGTGGAATTCCAGGGACTGCCGGCGCGGATCTGTTGGCTGGGCTACGGGCAACGCGCGCGCGCGGGCCTGGCCTTCAATGAGCTCGTGGCGCGCGGCAAGGTGAAGGCACCGATCGTCATAGGTCGCGATCACCTCGATAGTGGTTCGGTGGCCAGCCCCCACCGCGAAACCGAGGCGATGAAGGATGGCAGCGACGCCGTCGCCGATTGGCCCATCTTGAACGCGATGATCAACGCCGTGAACGGCGCCAGTTGGGTTTCAGTTCACCACGGCGGGGGGGTGGGCATGGGAATGTCGATTCACGCCGGCCAGGTGATCGTGGCCGACGGCACGCCCGACGCCGCCCGGCGACTGGAGCGCGTGCTCACTTCAGACCCCCTCATGGGGGTGGCCCGTCACTACGATGCCGGATACGAAGAGGCCGCAAACTTCGCCAGGGACCAGGGCGTTCGGTTCCCACTCGATCCCCCGCGTAGCTGACCAGCGGCAATTCTTGCCTATCGTGCTTCATGCGTTGTGGGCCGTCTTGCCGGTCTTTATTCGCGACCCAGCCGGCTGCGTGGGGTAGCCCCCGACGGCGGAATCCGTTGCAAAGGTGTGCACTTGCCGGTCGTGGCTCCCTGCGGGCCAGTCGACCTCTACTGGTAGAAGACTTGCTACGCTGGTACGTAGACTACTTCCAACCGGGACAGGTCGCGCGGTTCACCGCGAAGATCCACGGCTTGATTTCAACTTCGACGCGATCGGCATCCAAGGAGCGCGGTGAGCAAGATCAACGATTTGCGCCGAAAGGCCTCGGGCGCGGTGCGTTCGAGTAAGTGGGCTGAAGCCGTCGAGCTGTACGAACGAATCTGTAGTCTAGATTCTAGTAATGCTAGTTATCGCAATGAATTAGGGGATATCTATCTCAAAAAAGGTGAGATCCCTACGGCGATCCAGGCCTTCGAGAGCGCCGCTGAGTTGTACATGGCGGTGGGTCTGACCAACAACGCGATCGCGGTCCACAAGAAGATCCTGCGCCATTCGCCGACTCAGCTCGACAGCCTTTGGGGTCTGGGAGAGATTCGGCGGCAGCAGAATCTGGAGACCGATGCGGTTGGTCATTTCATGGACTTTCTGACCCAGTCGGGCAACGTGACTGATGCTTCCACGCGGGCTCGTTTTCTCGATCGCTGCGGGCTCCTCATGGAGAACCTGCCCGGCGATCCCCAGATTCTTACCGCGCTCGAGACGATTTTCAAAGATTGGGACCAGTCCACCGATCGAGCCCGGGTGCTCGTACTGAAAGCCAGGTTGGCGTACGAGTCGGACCAGGGCGACATGGTCGACAAGTACATCGAGGCGGCGCGCGAACTCTATTCCGAGCTCGAAATCGTTCCGGAGTACCTCGAGCTGCAAATGGTCATGAATCCGCCCGAGCCTGAAATGGAGGTCGAAGACGCCGCCGGCGTCGAGCCCGAGGCGGAAGAGGTTTTCGAGCTCGACGAAGAAATCGACTTCGGTGACGTGCAGCTCGATGCAGAGCCCGTGGCTCCGGCGGCAGAGACCCGCGATTCCGACGTTGTGAGCGAAGGACTGGAAGGCGAATTTCTCGACATCGGATTCGATGTCGAGGAAGAGTCGGCCTCGGCCAAGGAACCAACTGGGTCCGTCGATCGGCCGCCGGCGCCGCCCGAACCGTACCTTCCGCCCGAACCTGGCGCGGTTTCGCTGGATGCAGATGTAGGCGCCTTCGATCTTCCCAGCGCCGAGCAGCCGGTCGCCGCGGCCGAAGACACGGCAGCGGCGAGTACGACCGAGGTGGCGGAGGAAGCAAGTCCGTCCCAGGCGACCGATAACGGCGTCGACCTGCTCGATGCGATTCTGGCCGATGGCGGATTCGAGGACTCGGGCGAAAGCGACGACCGGCAGGTTTCCTCCATTGCCAACGATGTCGAGGGTCAAATCGCCTCGCAGGTAGCCGTTGATGACCACAAGGGTCAGTACGACGTGGGTATCGTTTGCATGGACATGGGACTGTACGACCAGGCCATCGTGGCGTTCGATCGTGCCGCCGAGGGTGACGCGTACCGTCTCAAGGGCCTGGAAATGAAAGGGTCCTGCCTGCTGAAGATGGGGCGTCCCGAGGAGGCGTTGGTGGTCTTCCAGGCTGGCCTCGACACCACGGGTCATCCCGGTCGCTTCTACCTGGGACTACTCTACGAGGTTGGTTCGTGCCTCGAGGGCATCGGAAAGTCGGACGAAGCGCTCACCTACTACCAGCAGGCCCTCGCGATCGACGCCGGGTTCCTCGACGTGCACCAGCGCGTGGAGCGCCTCTCGGTGCAGCAATAGGTCGTTCTCCCGCCTTGCTCTCGAGCCTCGGTGTAGGCTAGTCTGCCCCCTGCCTCTGATCACCACTCCTACGAGGCTTCATGCGGGCGGTCTCAGGTTCCCAAATCCAATCAGGCATCGACGGCACCAGTAGGGGGGCCGGTCGCGTTCGACTGAACGCGTCAGTGTTCCTGTGCGTATTGGTGGCGGCCGCGTCGGCCGTGGCCCAGGTCGATTCTTCACCCGCCGATTCCGCGCCGGCGGATTCCAGCGCCGCGGGGCTTTCGCCGTCCCTGGCGGACTCTCTACTGCCCGTGGCCGCCGACTCCTTGAAGAACGCACTGGCCGCCATCAACGACTCGTTGATTACCACCGCGGACTCAACCGCGGCGTCGTCCCTATCGCTCGGCCCCGGCGACTCACTGCGGGTCGAGCCATGGCCCGTCGAGTCCTGGGTCGCCAGCGCGGCCCTGGGTGACGACGAGCTGGAAGAGTTACGCCCCCGTCTGTTGGCGGAGGCCCTGGACGCGCTACCGGGCGTGGCGGTGCGAGTCGCCGGCGACCATGGAGCACCCGGCTACCTTTCTCTGGGTCCCATCGCTGACACCGGAACCGAACTGTTGGTCGACGGGATTCCCAGTCTGAACCCGGCGGAT
Source organism: Candidatus Krumholzibacteriota bacterium (assembly GCA_029262065.1). Lineage (GTDB taxonomy): Bacteria > Krumholzibacteriota > Krumholzibacteriia > JAJRXK01 > JAJRXK01 > JAJDAC01. The sequence goes on from JAJDAC010000014.1 coordinate 111,281, forward strand.
CTCGATCCGGCCATCTTCGACCGCAGTATTGCCGGGGTAGGCGCGCTCGAGGCGGGACGTGCATCCGGAACGTCATCGGCGGGTGGACCGTCGATTCGAATTGCGCCGCACGCGCCGGCCGAGGGACGCACCGTATTGCGCACCCACTTCACCGACGAAAACCACGAGAGCTTCGTGCGCGGCGTAAGTCTCACCACGCCGCACGCGAGGCAAAGTGTTCGCTTCGATTTCGAAGAATGGAAGACCGAAGACGGGTTCAACTTCACTCAGAATGTGTCCAACGACGGTCTTCCGAACAATCTGGGCCGCTCCAAGATGCGCCGGTTTCGTGTTGCCCTGGGCGCGCAACTCGATCGCGGTCGGGCGACGGTCGCGTTCGGGCGGGGGCGTCGTTTCTACCGGGGGTCGGTGCTGGGATCCCGAAGTGTCGAACGGTGGACGGGTGAGGTGAGTGCCAGCGTCGATCGTGCGGATGCCAGCGGTCAATGGCGTGCCAGGGCGTACCATCTTGACTGGCACACCGATGACGATTTGCATCAGGAGTCCCAGGATGCGACTCGTTTGGGGCTTCGCATCGAACGACAATCTTTGGCTGGCTGGCGTGGCCTGCTGCAGGTGGAGCGATGGGCATCACGTTTCGACACGGAAACCGTGCTGAGGCCCGATCCGGCCTACGTTGCCCGCGCAGGAATCGGGCGAACCTGGTTCGAGCGTAGCGCCCTGCACACCGAGACCGCGGTCGAAGTCGCGTTCGCCGACCACACCAGTGACGCGTTTGACGTCGGGGGTCGAGCGGCTTTGGTCTACCACGGATCATCGTCGGGCCTCGAGCTGGGCGCAGAGCGTACCCTGCGTACGCCCAGCCTGGCCGAGACCCACGGACAGTTCACCCAGGATTTCGCGAACGGCGACATTCGCCGGTACATGGGTAGTGGTGAGCTTCCGTTCGAGCGGCAGGACCGCGGCTTCGTCGAGGCAAGGGCGCTCGTGGTCTCCGCCAGCGTAGCGGTCACCGCCGAAGTCTGGCGATTGAGTCAGGGCATCGGTTGGCGGGCGCCCGATAGCGGCGCGGCGGTCCTGAATTCCACCGGTGGTCTCGAGGTCACCGTGCCCCAGATTGCGGCGTCCGTTCGGCGCAGCTGGGGGGGGCGGAGCGCGGGCGTGTCCTGGTGGGCCAACGGTCACCGCGTGCTGGGTGATCTGGAACATCGCGCCAATCGGGTGGCCGGGTGGCCGCTGTGGAGTGCGGCCAGTGGGCTGCGGCTGTGGCACGACCTGGTGAACCACAACAACCAACTGTTCCTGGATCTGCGCGCGCGCGGGTGGGGCGTGCGGTTTGACGATGCGCTGGCTGCCATCGACGAGTCGCAGCTGCCATCGCTGGCGCGTTTGGACCTGCGGGCGGGGCTTCGTATTCGTGATGCGGAAATCTACGCCAGTCTTTCCAATCTGACCGACGAGGAGCAGGTCGAGGTGCTGGGTACGCATCGCCGCTTTCGCGAGTTCCGCCTGGGACTGAACTGGCCCTTCTTCAACTGATACCCGTCCTCCGGATCGGAACGCTCCGCGTTGCGCGCCGCACTCCTGGTTCTGTCGGCGGGGATGCTGCTGACCTTCGGTTCCTACCTTGCGCACCGCGCTCCCGCGTGGCTCACCGCTGACCCTCTGGAGAGCCCTTTTGGGTGGACCGTGGGCCAGGAGGCGGACTCGACCGAGCCCGCGGCAAGAGATGCCGACCCACCCCCGGCCACGCCGGATGACCCGGTGGTTCTGCCGCTCGCATCGGCCGAAGAACTTCGCCGATTGCCCGGTGTGGGTCCCGTTCTCGCAGCCCGGATCGTAGCTCATCGCGACACGGTGGGAACCATCTCTCAGTGGTCACAGTTGGTCGAGGTGAAGGGAATCGGTCCCAAGACCCTTGAGCGCCTGAAGCCGGTCCTACGACTCCAAAACTCCTCCCAGTCGCTGCCCGATAGCTTGAATAGGTAGGAATCGCGAGGCTTCGGCCCATCCCTTGCAAAATGCAGGGCGACGCGATTTCTGGCGGGGGACCAGGAGGGAACGATGTTCTGCATCGTTACCGACTACGCCTCGTGATGTCTCTTCATGGAACGGCACCGCTTGCGTTCTGCGGCAGAGACTGCACTCGATGCTCCCTTCCGGCGCTCGCGACCCGTGCCCCCAATGGGCCCATGCTCTCCATGCGATCAGGGGAACGCCTTGAAGGACAAGATTGCTGGCAAACTTCTGGAAGCGAACCTGGTAAGTCAGGATCAGCTGCAGAAGGCGCTCGAACTGCAGAAAAACACCGGCGGCACCATCGGTCACAACCTGATGAAGACCGGTGCGATTTCTGACAAGGCCTACGCCGAGTTCCTCGGCAAGATGTATAGCCTCCCGACGGTCATACTGGGCGAGATGGACGTCGACCCCGAGACGGCGGCGCTGATTCCCGAAGACGTAGCCACCCGGTTTCAGGTAGTCCCGCTCAAGCGTCAGGGCCGCGTTCTGACCGTGGCCATGTCCAACCCGTCGAACATCTTCGCGATCGACGACATCAAATTCATTACCGGCATGGAAGTCCAGCCAGTCGTCTGCACCGAAGGCGATATCAAAGCGGCGATCGACAAGTACTACGACTCGGCCGATAGCCTCAAAGAGGTGCTCGAAAACCTCGGTGATGACATCGAGGTCGTCGAGGAAGAGGAAGAGGAAGACGAGCAGCGTCTCTCGGCCGAGAGCCAGAACGCGCCCGTGGTCAAGCTGGTCAACTCGCTCCTGGTGGACGCAGTCAAACGCGGCGCCAGTGATATCCACATCGAGTGCTACGAGAAGGTCATGCGGGTGCGTTACCGCATCGACGGTGTGCTTCAGGAAATGATGAATCCGCCGTTCAAGATGAAGTCGGCCATTACCTCGCGCCTGAAGATCATGGCCGAACTCGACATCGCCGAGCGACGCATTCCTCAGGATGGCCGCATCAAGATCAAGGTAGGCGAGAAGAAGATCGACCTACGTGTATCGACGCTGCCATGCATCTACGGCGAAAAAGTCGTAATGCGTATCCTGGACAAGTCGAACCTGAAGCTCGACCTCGACGACTTCCACATGGAACCCACGGCCATGGCTCATATCACCAAGGCCATCGCTTCTCCGTTCGGAATGGTACTGGTCACCGGACCCACCGGTTCTGGTAAGACGACCACCCTGTACTCGTGCCTGAACCGTGTGAACGTTCCCGGTATCAACATCATGACCGCCGAGGATCCCGTCGAGTACAACCTGGACGGCATCAACCAGGTGCAGGTGAAGGATGAAGTGGGTCTCACGTTCGCCGCGGCCCTGAAAGCGTTCCTGCGTCAGGATCCCAACATCGTCATGGTTGGTGAGATTCGAGATCTCGAGACCGGTTCAATCGCCACCAAGGCTGCGCTCACTGGACATCTCGTGTTGTCCACCCTGCATACCAACGACGCCCCCTCAACCATCAATCGTATGGTCGACATGGGTCTCGAACCGTTTCTGGTGGCCACTTCGACCAATCTCATCGCCGCCCAGCGTCTGGTGCGGCGTATCTGCGTCAACTGCAAGGAGCCCGTGGAGGTCACGGCCGAGACGCGCGCCGAGTTGGGTATCAAGCCCGACGCCGTCATCTACGAGGGCGCCGGTTGCGAAGATTGCAGCGGCACCGGATATCGAGGGCGACAGGGTCTGTACGAGGTTTTGCCAATTACCTCGGGCATCCGCGAACTCATCATTGATCGCGCAAGTACCACCGAGATCCGCGACGGAGGCATTGCCGAGGGCATGTTGACGCTGCGCATGGACGGTATTCGCCAGCTGGAAAAGGGCGTCACCACGATCGAAGAGGTCCTACGCGAGACCTCCGACCAGAACTGAAGAAAGGACGACCATGGCCAGCCTGCGAGAGCTGCTAGAGGAAATGATGAAGCGGGATGCGAGCGACCTGCATCTGACGGCCGGCTTACCACCCCAGTACCGGGTCGATGGCGATATCGTGAGCTCCAGCTTCGAGGTGCTCACCGCCGACGACACCCGCGCGCTGGCGTACTCGGTTCTGAACGACGAACAGAAAAAGTCGTTCGAGAACAACCGGGAGCTGGATCTCTCATTCGGTGTGCAGGGCATGAGCCGCTTTCGCGCGAATTGTTTCGTGCAACGCGGCGTCACCAGCATGGCCATTCGTAAGATCCCGTACGAAATCCTCTCGTTTGATCAACTCGGTCTTCCCAAAGCCGTCAAGAAGTTCGCCGAACTACACCGGGGCATGCTGTTGGTGACCGGACCCACGGGCTCGGGTAAATCGACCACGCTGGCCAGCATCGTCGACTACATCAACTCGAAGCGTCCGGGTCATATTCTGACGATTGAAGATCCCATTGAGTACGTTCATCACCACAAGAGATGTGTCATCAATCAACGTGAAGTTGGTGCGGACACCGACAGTTTCGGCAAGGCTCTGAAGTATGTTCTACGTCAGGATCCTGACGTGATCCTGGTGGGTGAAATGCGCGATCGCGAGACCATCCAGGCCGCGATCACGATCGCCGAGACCGGGCATCTGTGCCTGGCCACTTTGCATACCAACAGCACGTACGAGTCCGTCAATCGCATCATCGATGTATTTCCCGCGAACCAGCAGCCGCAGGTGCGGGCGCAGCTCGCGTTTGTGCTCGAAGGCGTGGTTACGCAGCAGTTGATTCCAAGAATGAAGGGCAAGGGTCGTGAGCTGACGGCTGAAGTCATGGTCTGCACGCCGGCAATCAAGGCGTTGATTCGTGACGACAAGGTGCATCAGGTCTACGGCATCATGCAGGCCGGACAGAAGTACGGCATGCAGACGATGAATCAGGGTCTCTACCAGGGTTACGTGAACCGCAAGATCTCCTATGAGGAGGCGATGGGTCGCAGCCCCGATAAAGATGAGCTTCTCAAGATGATTGGCGACACCGTTCCCGTGTGAATCGGACGGGAATCTAAGGAGGTTCGAAGTTGGCGACGACCTTTGTCTGGAAAGGGCGTTCTCCCCAGGGCGAGGAGCTCAGCGGAGAGTACCAAGCAGATAGCAAACAGGACGTAATGGGGTACCTGCGCAAGCGCAGGATCCAGATCAAAACCGTTCGACCGAAGGCCAAGGAGATCAATCTCAGTCTTGGCATGAAGCAGAACGTCAAGGTCCGGGATATGAGCGTGTTCACGCGCCAGTTCTCGACCATGGTGAACGCCGGTTTGCCGATGGTCCAGTGTCTGGACATTCTGTCCAAGCAGACCGAGAACCAGCGCCTGAGGAAGGTGATCCAGGAGGTCATGCACGATGTCGAGAGTGGTGGCACGCTCTCCGAGGGCATGGGTCGTCACCCGGATGTGTTCAGCGATCTGTTCACCAACATGGTCGACGCCGGGGAGACCGGCGGTATCCTGGACGTGATCCTGGCTCGACTCGCCGTATACCTGGAAAAGGCCGATGCGCTGCAGCGCAAGGTCAAGAGCGCCATGACCTATCCGGTCATCGTCGCGGTGGTGGCCGGTGGCTCCACGATCTTCATGCTCATGTTCGTGATTCCGGTGTTCGCCAAGATGTTCTCCGACTTCGGCGGCACCCTGCCGGCACCGACTCGATTCGTGATGGGGATCAGCGATTTCCTTCGTGACTACTGGTGGGTGTTGATTGGCAGTGCAGCCGCTTTCACCTTCGGGTTCCGGGCGTACGGGAAAACGAAAAAGGGTCGTCTGAACATCGATAAACTCGCGCTGCGGATACCAGTACTGGGCAACGTGATTCGCATCAGCTCGGTGGCGCGTTTCACGCGAACGCTGGGTACGTTGGTAGGCTCGGGCGTTCCGATTCTGCAGGGCTTGGATATTACCGCGCGCACCGCGGGCAACATGGTATTGACCAACGCCATCATGGAAACCCGTGATTCAATTACCCAGGGTGCCACTATTTCAGAGCCACTGAAGAAGTGTGGCGTGTTTCCACCCATGGTCGTGCAGATGATCTCCGTGGGAGAGCAAACCGGTGCCATCGACGAGATGCTTGCCAAGATTGCTGACTTCTACGACGAAGAAGTGGATACCGCGGTCGAACAGCTCACGTCGGTGATCGAGCCCATCATGATCGTGGTCATGGGCGTAGTGGTCGGTGGCATGCTCATCGCGATGTACCTGCCCATGTTCAAGATGGCAGACGTCATGAGTGGTGGCGCCTAGCGCGTTTTTCTGGGGCCCCTTCCCGAATACGAAGGGGCCTCTGCCTTGAAAGTTCAGTCCTGGGGGGACTACCGTGGGTGTCGGGGGACGACATTCCCTTGAGCGTTGGCTGTTTTTGCGCACGGCCATGGCCACGTTGGTCATGGCCGCGGCAATCTCGCTGCTGATGCTCGCTACCGAGGCAACGCCTCGGGATCAGCTTCTGCTGGTCCTGTCGATTCAGTACCTGGTGGTAGGCACCGGATACTGGATGGCGCGGCGCGGAGTTACGATCTCGCGGGTCCAGTCGTGCGAGCTGGCCTTCGACGTGGTGATCATCACCGCGTGCGTGCATCTCACGGGCGGCGCCACCAGCCTCTTTTCGCTGCTCTACTTCTTTCCCATACTCATGGCCGCCTTCGAGCTTCGGCGCCGTGGCGCCATGCTCATGTCGTCGTGGGCCGCCGGCTGCTTCCTGGGTTACGCCCTGCTTTCGGCCATGGGGGTCGTGCATCCTTTTACCGTGGCCTACCGGGTTGGTGCCGTCGGCAGCCAGACCCTGCTACAGGGGTACTTCGTAGGCGCATTGTTGTTGGTCGTGGGGTACCTGGCCGGTGAACTCTCGGCTCGGGTCGAGAGCAAGACCAAATTGCTCGAAACGCAATCGGAGCAGCTCGATCGGGCGCGTCGCGAGACCCAGAGCATCTTGTACAACATGAACAGTGGCATCCTGGTGCTCGATTCGAAGGGGGCGATCCGGCGGATCAACCCGGCCGCAGAGCGAATCTTCGGGACCGGAGTCGCCGACATGGACGGCCGCGCGATCAAGGACGTCCTGGGCAATGCCAACCCCGTGCTCGTGGGGACGCTGCTCGATGCGTTGGCCGATGGCAGCACCGGTGAGCGTATGGAGATCAACATTGTGCGCCCCGATGGAGTGACCGTCCCGCTGGGTCTGTCCGTGAGTCTGCAGCGTGGCCCCCAAGGTGAACCGCAGGGCCTGATCGCGGTGTTCCAGGATCTGACTTCGGTGGTGCAGATGCGCGATCGCATTCGCAAGAACGATCGTCTGGCGGCCATGGGCGAGTTGTCGGCCAGTATCGCACACGAAATACGCAACCCGCTGGCGTCCATCCGGGGCTCGGTGGAAATGCTTACGGGTGAACTGGACCTGGACGGCGAGAACGGGCGCCTCATGGAGCTCGTGGCCAAGGAAAGCGCTCGGCTCAACCGCATCATAGAAAACTTCCTGGAGTACGCGCGCTTGAAACCCATCGCGCCGCGCAACTGCCATCTCCATGACCTGCTGAGCGAGTTGGAGGCACTGGTCAGCAATCGAGATGACCTTCGTCAGTCGAAGGTGAACTTGACGGCCTGTCCGTTGGACGTGGTGCTGAACCTCGACGAGGAGCTCATGATGCAGGTCTTCCAGAACCTGTCGATCAATGGCCTCGAATCGATGGGCGGCTCTGGGACGCTAAGGATCGTATCGGCGTTGGGATTCAATGACGGAGTACACGAAGTGGCCGTGCGCTTCATCGACGACGGCGAGGGTCTGGATGAAACGGCCCTGGCTCGCTTGTTCGAGCCTTTCTTCACGACCAAGAAGCAGGGGACCGGATTGGGCCTGCCCTTGGCCAACCGCATCGTCGCCAATCATGATGGGCGCATAGAAGCGCATAACATCGACGGTGGCGGCGCCGAATTCACAGTTACGTTGCCCTTGGCGGGCATATGGCACGAAAGCAGGCTGGAGACAACTCCAGCGGTCATTGATGATTTGCTTCGTTCGTACCAGCGAAGCGTTGATGAAACACCCGTGGCCCACTAGGGCTGACGTTTTTTTGTTCCGGGCGGAGAAATCCGTTGGAAAGGATCGACTCGATGATTGAGGGCAAGATTCTCATCGTTGATGATGAAGAAAGCATGTGCCAGTTCCTTTCGATCATGCTTCGCAAGGAAGGGCTGGAGGTGACGACGGTGAACGAGGGCGCCGAGGCCCTGCGCTGCATGCAACGTGGCAAGTTCGACGCGGTGATCACCGATATCCAGATGCCCAAAATGGACGGCATCCAGGTGCTTTCGGGCGTGAAGGCCATCGATCCCACCATCCCCGTGATCATCATGACTGCCTACGCCAGTAAGCAGACGGCGATCGAGGCGGTGAACAAGGGGGCGTTTCACTATCTGGACAAGCACGCCAAGAACAATGAAATCAAGATGGTCGTGCGCAACGCGCTGGAGGTGCACCAGGTAAAAAGTGAGAATCGCGTTCTCAAGCGTGAGCTTACGCGTAAGTCCGGCGGTCGCGATATGATTGGCCAGAGCGATGAGATTCGCAGGGTCCTGAATATGGTCGACCGCGTAAGTCGAACTGACGCCACGATCCTCATCCACGGTGAGAGTGGTACGGGTAAGGAGCTCATTGCTCGCGCGATCCATGACAACAGCCACCGGGCCGACGGATCGTTCGTGAGCATCAATTGCGGAGCGCTGCCCGAGAGTCTGCTGGAGAGCGAACTGTTCGGTCACGTCAAGGGGTCGTTCACCGGCGCGATTCGCGACAAGGACGGCTTGTTCAAGGTAGCCAACGCGGGCACGTTCCTGCTGGATGAAATCGGTGAGACGTCACTGGCAATCCAGGTGAAGTTGCTGCGTGTGTTGCAGGAGCGGGAGATCATACCGGTTGGCGGCACCAAGCCTCTCAAGGTGGATGTGCGCATCATCGCGGCCACCAATCGCGATCTTGAAAAGGAAGTTGCTTTGGGCAATTTCCGGCCCGACCTGTTCTACCGCCTGAACGTGATTCCCATAGTGTTGCCACCCCTGCGTGATCGCCGCGACGATATTCCCTTGCTGGCCGATCATTTCCTGCGCCGGTACCACGCCGACTACAACGGTAACCTCAAGGGTTCCGTCAGCGACGAGGCGATGGATGCGCTCATGAACTACTCGTGGCCCGGAAATGTGCGCGAGTTGGAAAACGTCATCGAACGCGCGGTGATCCTCCAGGAAGACGAGAATCAGATTACCGTGAGTGACCTGGCCGAGAAGATCGTCGACGGAGGGGCCTCCGACGGAGCCACGGCGGTGCGCGAGATGGGCATCACGCTGGAAGAACTCGAGAAGCGCTACATGGTGCAGGTTCTCAACGAGACTGGTTGGCACAAGAAGCGGGCGGCCGAGATCCTGGGGATCAATCCTTCCACGTTGTACCGCAAGATTCGCAGTTACGGGATGGAAGTCCCCGGCGGCGCGGGTCACGACATGGAAGACAGCTTTGAGGCCGAAGAGAACGTTGAAGTGTGACCGCACAACGAGCGGCAAAATGAGTCACCCGGGGACGCAAGCTGCAAGCGTGGCTGCGTGTCCGGGTCATGGATCACCCGGCATGATTGGGTTAAGTAGCTGAAAACAATGGGTTGGCGTGGGATGCAAAACTTTCCCCCCTCTGGCACGCCGTGTGCTTTCCCAGGGATCACCGTGTGTCACCCATACGGCAAGTATGCAACAAAGACCGTACTCACCACAGGAGGCCTAAGAGCCGTGCTGAAGAAGAACCAGGGTTTTACCCTTATCGAGCTCATGATCGTCGTAGTCATCATTGGTATTCTGGCTGCGATCGCCGTTCCCAACTTCATTAGCATGCAAGATCGTGCTAAGGAAGCTTCCACCAAGTCGAACTGCCACACCGTGCAGCTGGCCGCCGAGGACTTCGCCGTACAGAACGACGGCGTGTACCCCGCGAACGTCGCTGCTTTCTCGGCTAGCCTGCCCAGTGGCGCGCTGCTGGAGAACCCGTTCACCAAGGCCGCTACCGAGCCCGTGGATGGCGCTGCTGCTACGGCCGGTCAGACCGGTTACGTCGTGGTCGCCCAGGGTGGCGCCAATGTTGGTTACACCATCAACGGCTTCGGTAAGACCGTCGAAGTGATCAGCCTGACCAGCGGTCAGTAGATCCTTCAAACGATCAAAAGGGCTCAGCACGATCGGTGAGCTCGATCGGACGGGGGCCACGCTAACCACGCGTGGCCCCCGTTTTTTGTTGTATGGCACCGAATCTGCATTTTGAGCCGCGGGTCCCAGCGGCCGGGGTCCAAGGTCGACATCGCGCCGCACCATCGATACGACTCGAGGAAGCAGATGATGACGGTTCTGGAACTTCGCTCGGTCAGCAAGAGCTACCGTAGCGATTTTCTCTTTCGACGCATGCCCGCGCTTACCGACGTGACATTCGACGTCGCAGCGGGGGAGACTTTTGCCTACCTGGGGCACAATGGGGCGGGCAAGACGACGACGATCAAGAGTCTACTGGGGCTCATTCGCGTCGACGCGGGAAACATTCGTGTTTTCGGCCACGCCCCCGGCACCATGGCCGCGAAACGACGCCTGGGGTACCTGCCGGAGAATCCCTATTTCTACGATCACCTGACGGCCCGCGAGTTCCTGCACCTGGCCGCGCGACTCAATGACATGAACCGATCCGACGCCAAGCATCGGGCCGATCAGTTGTTGGCTCTGGTCAAGATGGACCACAAGGCAAATGTACGCCTTCGCAACTTCTCGAAGGGGATGCTGCAGCGAGTGGGATTGGCCCAGGCCCTGATTGGCGACCCCGAGCTGCTCGTGCTCGATGAACCCATGGGAGGACTCGACCCCGTGGGGCGCTACGAGGTGCGCCGAATCCTCGAAGAACTGAAGTCTCGGGGCAAGACCCTGTTCATGAGCAGTCATATCCTGGCCGACGTGGAAACGTTGGCCGATCGGGCCGCGATCTTGAACGGAGGGACCCTGCGCCGGTTGGTTGACCTGCACGAGCTGGGGCACCAGGAGCGCATCATGGACCTGAAGTTCACCCAGTTGTCCGAAGCGATGGTGGGCGAACTGGTGCGGCGGGGGTATCCGGTCGAGCGCCGGGCCGAAGCCCATCATGTGTTGGTGGAGGAGCACTTCGCCATGGCCGGTCTCATTGACGAATTGGTGCGTTCGGGGAGCCGCCTGCTCCGCGCCGCACCCCACCGGGTGAGTCTCGAGGAGATCTTCTTGCGCGAAGTAGAACGTGATGTAGGACAAACTCCCGAAGATCTCCTGCATCGCACCGTGGACGAATTGGTGGGGGCAACATCGGTCAAGGAGGAGTCGACGCCATGAAAAGCATCCTATTGGCTACGACCACCTTCCGCGAGGCCGTACGGGATCGTGTGTTTGGATTGGTGGCTGCGTTCGGTTTGCTGCTCGTACTGAGTACGGTGATCATCAGCCCGTTGACCGTCGGTGCGCGCGGCAAGATCGTGACCGACATCGGCCTGGCGTCGATATCGTTGTTCTCGCTGCTCATGGTGTTGTTCGTGGGCAGTGGCATGGTGCACAAGGAAATCGACCGCCGAACGATCATGACCATCCTGAGCAAGCCGATCTCGCGCCTGGACTACCTGCTGGGCAAGTACCTGGGATTGTGGGCCACCCTGTTCGTCATGATGGCGGCCATGACGCTGATCTTCGCGTGTGCGTGTGCGCTGACCGAGGCCGAATGGAAACCCACCTACCTGGTCGCGTTGGGTATGGCCCTGTGCGAGATGACCGTGGTAACGGCCGTGGTCGTGTTCTTCAGCAGCTTTACGACACCGGTACTGACCAGTCTATTCACCTTGGCTACGTTCATCGTGGGACACGCCATCGGCGACCTGGAGCGATTCGCAATGGTCACCGGCAGTGCCGGCATGGAGCGCGCCGCTGATATTTCGCGCTTCGTGCTGCCGAATCTCGATCTCTTCAACGTTCGCAATGCGGTGGTTCACGATCTGCCCGTACATTCTGAGCACGTGGTGTGGGCGGTCGTCTATGCCCTGCTGTACTCGGCCGTACTGCTGGCGATTTCCGACTTGCTGTTTCGTCGTAGGGAGTTCAAGTGATCGCGCTGCGGTTGGCGTTGGTGGCCCTGTTGTTCATGGCCACCGGACATGCCGCGGCCCGGGCGCGCGACGAAAAGAATACGCGTTCGTTCGACGAGGTCGAGTACCTACCGCGGTCGGAAGTGCTGTCGACGGTAGCGAGCGGGTTCGACGACGCGGTGGCGGACGTCCTGTGGCTACGATCCATTCTGTACTACGGCGAGCTGCGTCGAGGCGACCACCGAGGCGCGTTCTATCACCAACTGGTCGAGACCGTGACCGATCTGGATCCGCGGTTCGAAGATGCCTATCGGTTCGGCGCGTCGGTCCTGGCCGACGATCTGGGCAAGGTCGATGAGGGCGTAGCCCTGCTGGAAAAGGGAATGACCAGCTTGCCCAATAGCTGGTGGTTGCCGTTCGAGGTGGGCTTCATCGAGTACACTGTGCACATGGACGATCGCGAGGCGGCTCGTTGGTTCCAGCGGGCCGCGAGGGTCCCCGGGGCGACCGACTACCCGCGACAGTTCGCGGCGTTTCTGACCGGCCGGGCCGGCGATCTGGCCGTGAGCTACGAGCTGTGGCGGTACGTGGCGGCGACGACACCGAACGACGACCTGCGCGCGAAAGCGGTCGACTACATGAATCAGTTGGAACTGGCCATCAAGGGCGACGGTCCAATCCCCGAGTGGATCACGCGCCAGCGGGCCATCAACGGAAGAAGCGAAGGATGATTCTCGACGCATCGCACCCCCTTATCTGGGCCTATGTCGGAGTGGTTGGAGCGTGCGTGGGAAGCTTCCTGAACGTCGTCATCCACCGTTTGCCCCGCGGCGAGTCCTTGATGTTCCCTGCGTCCGCATGTCCCGGTTGCCAGAAGAAGATCGCGCCGTACGACAACGTGCCCATCGTGTCCTGGTTGCTACTACGCGGTCGCTGTCGCCGTTGTCAGACGGCCATTGCCCCGCGCTACGTGCTGGTCGAGCTGGCCACGGGCCTGTTGGCGTTGGCGTGCCTCTGGCGATTCGGACTGACGTTGCCCGCCCTGGCATTCTTCGTATTCCTGTCGGCGATGCTCGCGGTGGCTCTGATCGATTGGGAACACATGATCATTCCCGACGCCATCAGCCTGGGATTCCTGGCGATCGGCGTGGCGGTATCGCCCTGGATGGGTTTGGGGCTGGTGCGATCGCTGATCGGCGCCGTGGCGGCCGGAGGGCTGCTGCTGGTGGTCGCCGTGCTGTGGAAGAAGCTGCGGGGTATCGACGGCATGGGAGGCGGCGACATCAAGCTCATGGGGGCCGTAGGTGCCTTCGTGGGGGCGGTACCCGCGCTCCTGGTCATCTTCTTCGGAGCCATGCTGGGAGCGTTCTTCGGCGCCGTGGTCCTGCGCCGCGGCGGACAGGCACGAATTGCCTTTGGGACGTTTCTTTCTGCCGCAACGTTCGTGGTGGTGTTCTTCGGGAACGACCTGATTGCCTGGTATCTGCGCACCGCCGGACTGAATCACTGAGAGTTTTTCCCCACTCGGTCGCGCAGTGTTCCTCGCTGCTTCCCTGTGCAAACCCGTCATTTACGGTGCTTCCGTGCAAGCTGCGAGCGTCCGTGCATGCTGCTCGTACGTTCGCGCCATATTTCGCATGCCAGGACCTAAGCTACAGGTTCACACCGGTTTGGCTCCTGGGCCCCGAAGTCTTCATTGGCATGTGCCTTGCCTTAAGCGCGTCGGTAGTGCCGGGCCCACGTGGGGCCTCGGTCCCGGTTGGGGCCTCGGTACACCTTCACGCGCCTCGAGGCACTACGAGCTGCTCTCCGGAGGTTGAGACACCACATGTTTGGTTTGCGCAAGCGCAGTAGGGCGACGGTTGCCCTCGATATCGGTTCGAACATCGTCAAGTGCCTCCGTATGGAGCACGGTGATGACGGCCCTGTACTAACCCATTTCGCAATGGTTGATCTGCTGCCCGAAGCCATCGTTGAGGGCGAGATCATGGACCGCGACATGGTGGTGGAAGCGGTTCGCGAATGCCTGAGCCGGGCTTCCATCCAGGATGATCAGGTGGTGACCGCCGTTGGCGGTCGCTCGGTCATCGTGAAGAAAATCATCATGGACAAGATGACTGCGGCTGACGCACAGGAAGCGATCCTGTGGGAAGCGGAGCAGCATGTCCCCTTCGACATCGACGACATCTGTCTGGACTTCCAGATCGTCAAGGACGACGTGGGAGCCAATCAGATGGAGATCCTGTTGGTCGCCGCGAAGAAGGAGACCATCCAGGGACACGCGGAGCTTATCCGCGAAGCCAGTCTGCTTCCGGTCATCATCGACGTTGACGCGTTCGCGGTTCAGAACGCGTGGGAGGCCGCCAACGGCGGGGCCAGCGACGAAGTGGTGGGGCTGTTGAACGTGGGGGCCGACGTCACGAGCATCTGTGTCGTGCAGCGCGGCGTGCCCTACTTCACGCGCGACCTGGCCGTGGGCACCAATCGTTTCGTCGAGGAAGTCCAGAAGGAATTCGGCGTGGGCGTGGATGAAGCGCGGGCGATCGTGGCTGACCCGCTGGCGCACGAAGACATCGACGCGGATCGCCTGATCGACATCGTGCAGGAAGTGGCCGATGACCTGGCCACGGGCATCGAACGAAGCCTCAGCTTCCTGCGTACGTCGGGCGACGCCGAGTCCATTGACCGTGTGGTCTTGTCGGGCGGCGGCGCCCGTTTCCCCGGCCTGGGCGACTTCCTGAAAGAACATCACGGATTTGCGGTCGACCTGGGTGACCCCCTGCTGGGGATTTCCTACGACGACGAAGTATTCGAGGACTACGAAGTGGAGAAGATCAGCCCGCTGTTGACGGTGGGTATTGGTTTGGGACTTCGGGCGCAGGGAGATCAATCATGATTCGCATCAATCTCCTGGCCCAAGACGAGGGACCACGCCGTCGCTCCATCAAGTTGCCCGCCGTGGGCGCGTTTGCTCCCGCGGTAATTCCCATCGTGGTGTTGCTGGCCTGTGGGGCGACGTTCTTCCTGCAGCAACGAACGGTGGGGCAGCTCGACTCCGACATCGCCGAGGCGAAGGAAGAGAGCCGCCGGTTGGCGCCGCAGATCGCTCGGATCAAGCAACTCGAGCGGGAGCGTGCGCAGCTGGACATGCGTCTGGACGCCATCACCAACCTGGATCGCGAACGCTACTTCCGGGTGCATCTGATGAGCGAGCTGGCGCGCAACTTCCCGACCAACGCTTGGCTCACCGAGTATCACGAGATCAACCCCAGTCGTGTCGAGGTGAAGGGGATCTCGTTCAGCAACTTTATCGTGGCCGATTTCCTGCGTGATCTCGGGAAAAGTGATTACTACGAAATCGCCGACCTGGTATTCACGCAACGCGGAAAAATCAAGGACGTCAAGATGCTTGAGTTCAACTTGACGGCCGATGTGAATCAACCTCCCGTCGATTTCGCTTCGGGACGCTAACTTTTCAGGTGGGAAGGACGACATGGATCTCCAGGATCCCAAAGTACAACGGTTATTGGCGGCTTCGGTACTGAGCGGTCTGGTTCTGTACCTGTTCTTCGGAACATCGCTCGCCAATTTCACCTACAAGTCCCGTAGCGCGCAGATCGCGACGCTTGAGACCGAGCATGACAAGCTCAGTCGCGAGCTCGAGCGAGCGCGTCTCACGGTGGGCAACATGGCCAAGCTCGAGCGCGAGTTCGAGTATCTGCACCGCCAGTGGAAGGTGGCGCAGAAGCTACTGCCCGAAGAGAACGAGATCAGCGGTCTGTTGCGGCGGGTAGCCGCGGCCGGCACGCAGTCGGGTCTCGAGTTCGTACGCTTCGAGCCGCGTCCCGTGCTGTCACACGGGTTCTACTCGGAGAATCCGGTCCACGTCGAGGTAGAGGGTACCTACCATCAGGTGGGTTCGTTTATCAGTGCGATGTCGAACCTGAACCGGATCATCAACGTGCGCAACATGCATCTGACGGGGGTCAAGCCCGAGGATCAGGCGAAGCCCGAGATCAACTACTCGGTCGAGGCAACGATGGAAGTCGTGGCGTACTCGATCGACCCGTCGGCCACCGTGGATACGTTGGTTCCCGATACGGGTACGGGCGACCAGGAGTTGGCGTCGAGCCAGCCGAAGCACGACAACATCAAGACCATCAAGGGCAAGCTCGCCAAGAGCCGAGCCGAGACGGAAGCGAGTTCGCGGTGATGAAAAGACTCCCAGTAGCTTCGCTGTTCAGTGCATTGGCGTTGACCGTTTTCGTCGTGGTGTCGAACGGACATACCGAAGGGCACGGCGATGACGCGGCTCTTTCGGATTCGGGTTCGGCCGCCGGCGACGTGCGGGCGGCAACGCCCAGTGTGCAGTCGGAAGCGCGGGTCAAATCGATCCGCCGGAACGAGTATTTCTATCAGTCCTACGGTCGCAAGGATCTCTGCGCGGCCCTGGTCACCGGTGAGTTTCAACCCATTCGGAACCCGGAGATCGTCGATGTCAACCTCGCCAAGCTGGTGGGTGTGATGTGGGGCGCGACAGATCGGTTTGCCTTGGTCGAAGACGGTCAGGGCAATGGTTTCATTCTCCGTGTAGGAGACAAAGTTCGGAACGGCCGGGTAACGGCGGTTCATGAAGAGAGTCTAGTGGCTTCCGTGAGTTTGTACGGCATCACTTCGCGTGTGGTTCTGCGACTCGAGAATCGAGAGGGTTAGGTCGATGAGCAACGTGTTCAAGTTCCAATCAATGGTCTGCGTGGCTCTGCTGGCGGCGGCCGTGCTCGCGGTAGCGCAGGCTCCGCAGGCGGACTTCGTGGGCCTCGACGTCGTGCCAAGCGAGGCCGGCGTTCAGATCCAGGTAGCCGCGACGGGCGAGTGGAGCTACCGCTCCTTCACCATGCAGGACCCACCGCGGTTCGTAGTCGACATGGTCGGCTGCGACAAGCGGGTGAAAGCCAATCGTTTCGCCGGTGACGGCGATCTGGTTCAGGTGGTTCGCAGCAGTCAATTCAAGACCGCGCCCGAGTCCGTCTCGCGCCTGGTCATCGAGTTGGGTTCGGGGGCCACGGCCGCGGTTACGCCGCGCGAGGGTGGACTCGACATCAACGTCACGCGGGCGACCAGTGCGGCCGAGCAGGCGCAGTTCCTGCGCGAGCACGATCTGGCCAGCGACACGGCCAGCTTGCTGCCCGAGGTAGTCGGTGGCTCGCAGGTCGTCTACGAGCCGCTACCGTTGACGTCACCGGTTCCCCTGGCCGACAACTGGCAGGACGAATCCGGACTGTCGGCGGTGGCCGAGACGGCACGTCGTCAGGACGAAGCCAGCTACGCCCGGGCGATGAATCTGAATATGCAGAACGCCGACATCAACACGGTGTTGCGCGCGGTTGCCAACTTTTCCGGACGCAATATCATCTCGGCGCCCGACGTGACGGGTACCGTCACGGTTGCGTTGGTCGACGTGCCCTGGAAAGAGGCGCTGTCCGTGATCCTGCGGGCCAACAGCTTCGGGTTCGTCGAAGAGAACGGCATCATCCGGGTCGACACGGCCGAGAATCTTCGCACCGAGGAGTTGGCCGCCAAGGCCGCGCTGAAGCAGAGCGATGATCTCGAGCCCCTGACGACCCAGATCATTGGCATCGACTTCGCGAACGCGGTCGAAGTGAAGGACGCAGTCGGCAGCATGTTGACCAATCGCGGTTCGGTGGAGGTCGATGAGCGGACGAACTCGCTCATCGTGAGTGACATTCCCAGCCGCATCGAGACGGTCACCGCCATGGCCAAGAATCTGGACACTCGGACGCCGCAGGTGCACATCGATGCTCTGCTGGTCGATATGGATTCGCGCAAGTCGCGCGAGATCGGTATCACCTGGGGTGGCTACAATCTCCAGCCGGCCGACCTGAACATCGCGGGTAGCGCCACCTCCACCAACTCGATCGCCGAGGCCGCGGGCCAGATTGCGATCGGCACGGTGCAGAGCTTCGGTGAGATCCGATCGGTCATCCAGGGCCTGGCCCGGAACAACCTGGCGAAGATCATCAGTAATCCGCGGATCACGACGACCAACAATCGCGAGGCCAACATCCTCGTGGGTCAGAAGATTCCGCTGATCACGACGGACGTGGCGGGCAACCCCATCACGCGCCTCGAGACCATCGGTATCCGACTGATCGTGACGCCGCACATCAATAGTGACGATCAGATCACCATGGATGTACATCCCGAGGTCAGTGATCTCTCCAGCCAGGCCACCGTGCAGGGCGGCGTGATCATCAACACCAGTGAGGCCGACACCCGGGTGCTCGTAGCGAACAAGGAGACGGCCGTGATCGGCGGTCTGATTCGTAGCGTCACCACGAGTTTCGAGTCCGGTGTTCCGGTACTGAAGGACATTCCTCTGCTGGGTGCTCTGTTCCGGTCGGAGACCGAGAGCGAAGACCAGCGCGAGCTGATCGTCTTCCTCACGCCCACGATCGTCGAGGGCAACGGCGTGGCCACCGAGCGCCAGATGAAGATCATGGACGACGTCAATCGCGACATGGACGCGGCCAGCCAGTTCTAGTCGCGAATATCGTGCTGAAACGAAACAAGCCGCCCCGCTCGAGTGGGGCGGCTTTTTCGTGTCCCATAGGCTCCTTGCATTGGGTTGGCTGCTCGACCTAACCTGGCCTGGTCCTACCTTCCCGAAGGGTGATTCCAGTGCTTCGAATGCTCACGGCAGGCGAGTCCCACGGACCGCAACTCACGGCCATCCTCGACGGCATGCCCGCGGGTGTACCGGTGGACCCAGACCGGGTGGCCGCGGGCATGGCCCGCCGCCAACTGGGATTTGGCCGCGGCAATCGCATGCAGATCGAGCGTGACACGGTGGAGTTCTGCTCCGGACTGCGTTTCGGTGAGACTCTTGGCAGCCCGGTGACCCTGGTGGTCGAGAATCGTGACCACGCCAATTGGACCCATATCCTGTCGGCCTTCGGAACGCCTCCGGCCGAACGGGGCCGCGAGTTGTTTCGGCCACGACCCGGCCACGCGGATCTGGTGGGCATGCTCAAGTACGAGCGCGCGGACGCCCGCGACATCCTCGAGCGCGCCAGTGCGCGCGAGACCGCGGCGCGGGTCGCCGCGGGAGAGGTGGTCCGGGCGCTGCTGTCGGCGCTCGATATCCATGTGGTAAGTCACGTCATTGCCGTCGGTGGTGAGCGGGCCGATGTCGAGGGGCTATCGCTCGAGCAGATCGTCGAGCGAGCCGAAGCGAATGATCTGCGCTGCGCCGAGGGTTACGATCGCATGCGCGCCGCGGTCGAGGCGGCGGGTGCCGATGGCGACACGGTGGGCGGTGAGTTCGAAGTGGTCGTGACCGGATTGCCTCCCGGCCTGGGTTCGAGCATGGCGCCCGATCGCAAGCTGGATTGCCGGCTGGCCGGGGCGATCATGTCGGTACCGGCAGTCAAGGGTATGGAGATCGGGCCCGCCTTCCTCAACGCCGGACGCAGAGGCAGCGAAGTCCACGACGAAATCCTGCCGCAGTCCGATGGACCCCCGACCCGGGCCAGCAACCGCGCGGGCGGGTTGGAGGGAGGGATGACCACCGGGTTGCCGCTGGTGTGTCGAGGTGCCATGAAGCCGATTTCCACGCTGAAGAAACCGCTGCGTTCGGTGAACATGCAGACCGGAGAGATCGACAAGGCGGCCTTCGAGCGGAGCGATATCTGTGCAGTACCCGCGGCGGGAGTAGTCGGTGAAGCAGTAGTGATGATGGTGGTGGCCGAGGCCCTTCTGGAGTCGTTTGCCGGAGATACGTTGTCCCGGTTGCGCGACTCGCTGGCGCGGTACCGTGAGGGTCTTCGAGACCGCATGCGGGGGCTTACGTGACCTCCGAGTCTTCGGCGGTGGCCACGTTTCGAGCGCCTCGAATTTCTCTGATCGGCTTCATGGCCTCGGGCAAGTCCACGATCGGACCGCGCTTGGCCGCGCGGCTGCGTGTTCCGTTCGTCGATCTGGATGCGGCCGTCACCGCCGTGGCCGGTAAGTCTGTCCCGCAGATTTTCGAGGAGCAGGGGGAGCCTGCCTTTCGCGACCTGGAAGCGGCGTCGCTATCGCAACAACTGTCACAGCCGGCCATGGTGTTGGCCACGGGCGGTGGAGTGGTAGAGCGTCCGATGAATCGAGAACGATTGAGACAAGACACCCTGGTACTGTGGCTCGACGTCAGGTTCGAGACCGCGCGTCAACGACTGCAGGGTCCAGCCGGTCGGCGTCGGCCGTTGGTCCAGTCTTCGTCGTGGGACGATCTGGCCCGACTCTACCTGCGCCGTCGCGAGCTCTACGCCGAGTTGGCGCATTTTCGGTTCGAATGCGATCGTGATCTGCCGGCCCGCCTGGTGCGTCGCATGGAGAACAGCGTACGCTCATTCACAGAAGAAGAGCTCACTTGATTCGTGTCATTGCCGGTCGTTTTCGCGGCCGCAAGCTCCAGTTGGCCCCGCGTTCCCGTACGCGCCCAAGTGGCGCACGCTTGCGCGAGTCTGTTTTTGCCGCGCTGGGGGATCGGGTAGAGGGGGCTACCGTGGGCGACCTGTTCGCCGGAACGGGCGCATTGGGGATCGAAGCCCTGAGTCGGGGGGCGGCCTCGGCCTTGTTTATCGAGATTGATCCGGTCGTGCTGGTCACGCTGCGTGCGAATCTGAGGTCGCTGGATCTGTGTCCCCCCGAGGTACACACCCGCCGGGGCGACGCCCGTCGCTGGCTGCGCCGATGGATGACCGTAGATCCGCCCTCGATCCTGCTCATCGATCCTCCGTATAAGGAGGGGGAGTTCGGACGCCTCTTGCCCCTGGTGGGGGCCCTGATAGAATCAGGGCGCGTGCAAACGGTAATCATCGAGCACCCGGCGCAGGAGGACGTCTCGTTGGCGGAGCCGCTGGGCGGCTCCACGCGCGTGTTCGGCCAGGGGGCCTTCACCATGATCGAAGGAAAGTCAGATTGAGTACCGCGAAGACCGCGCTCTACCCCGGCACGTTCGACCCCTGTACCAACGGGCACGTCGACGTGATCCAACGCGCCGCTCGCCTGTTTGATCGCGTGGTGGTGGCGGTCGCCGCAAGCACGTCCAAGGGGATCATGTTCTCGCTCGACGACCGTCTCCAGATGGTGCAGGAGGTCGTGGCCCCGATCGACGGTGTCGAAGTCGTGAGCTTTGACGGAATGTTGATTCACGAGTTCGAGCGTCTCAACGTGAACGTAGTGATTCGAGGCGTCAGGTTGTTCCAGGACTTCGAGTACGAGTACACGATGGCCTTGATGAACCGTCGCTTGCTGCCCAAGTTCGACGTGGTGTTCCTCATGCCGAGTGAAAACGTACTGAGTATTTCGAGCACATTGGTCAAGGACGTCCACCGCCACGGTGGCGACGCAAGTACCCTGGTTCCGGCCCCGGTGTTGGCTCGTCTGCAGCAGTTGAGCGCCGGCGATGAGTGAAGCTCAGCGGCTGCTGCGCGATCTCATCCAAGAGTCGGGGTTTGCTGCCCATCTGCGTCAGCGAGCCGCCCAGGTTGGCGGCACCATAGTTCTACCCGAGGCCGATGACCCGCGAGTGCTGGCGGCGGCCATCGCGCTGCGCGAGCTGGGAATCGCGCGCCCGGTGCTCTTGGGCTCCACGGGCGCTGTCCTGCGCGAACTTGCCAACGAGGGTGTCGATCCTGGTGCCTTCGAGATCGTGGACCCCGCGCACGATGAACGGGCGACCCACTTTGCCGAGGCCTTGTTCGAACGCCGACGCAAGAAAGGGCTGACGCAGGGCGAGGCTCGGGTGGTTGCGCGACAACCTCTACAGTTCGGCGCCGCAATGGTGGGACATTCGATTGCCCACGCCATGGTGGCGGGTGCGGCTCACCCGACCGGTGACGTCATTCGCGCGGGCCTCTACCAGGTCGGGCTGGCGGAGGGTATCTCCGTGGTCAGTGGATCGTTTCTGCTGGTGGGGGAGAGTTTCGATCGACCGCTCCTGTTCGCCGACGCGGCCGTGCTGCCTACTCCCGATGAAGACCAGCTGGTGGCCATTGGACGCTCCGCGGCAGCGACGTTCCAGGCGCTGGTCGAACGAACTCCACGAATTGCCTGCCTGTCGTTTTCAACCAAGGGCAGTGCCGATCATCCTTCTGCCCGGCGCATGGCCAGCGTAGCCCAGCGTCTAGCGCAGTTGGGTTATCAGGCTGACGGTGAGCTTCAACTCGACGCGGCCCTGGTGGCATCAGTGGCGGCGCGGAAGGCGCCGGACAGTGCCGTGGCTGGACACGCGGACGTATTGCTCTTTCCCGATTTGAACGCGGCCAACATCGGGTATAAGTTGGCGGAACGGCTCGGAGGCTTGGATGCGATGGGGCCTATTCTCCAGGGACTTCGACGACCCGTGTTTGATCTGAGTCGTGGTTGTAGCGCGGCCGACATTGTCAATACGGCGGCGATCGCGCTACTCAATGCGGGAGGCGAGTCAAAATGACGAATCTGAGTAACCGGGGCCGGATGCTCAAGCCGAGCGTCACGCTCGAGTTGAGCGCGCTTGCGCGAGGTCTCCAGGATGCTGGTCGGCCCGTAATCAACCTCACGGCCGGTGAACCCGATTTTCCCACGCCGGAACTGGTCGTCGAGGCCGCGCACCACGCACTGCGCGAGAAGAAGCACTTCTGGTACACGCCTACGCCGGGTGTGAAGCCTCTGCGAGAGAAGATCGCCCAGGTGTACGCCCAGCGTCTCGGGGTTCCCTTTACATTTGACCAGACGGTCGTGACCAATGGTGCCAAGCAGGCGTTGTTCGACGCGCTGGCCGCGGTCACCGATCCGGGTGATCGTGTGGGGATTCTTACGCCCTACTGGGTCACCTACGTCGAGCAGGCCCGCATTCTAGGTTGCGAACCGGTGGAGATCCCGTGTCCGGCCGACGGTGGGTTTCGCCCCGACCTGGAGGTCCTCGAGCGCGAACTCGGACGTGGCCTGCGTGTGCTCATGGTGAACAGTCCGTGCAATCCCACGGGGGCAGCCTTTGGTCGTCGCGATTGGGAACCAATACTCGATTTGGTGGCCCGGTCGCAGACTCTGATCCTGAGCGATGAAATCTACGAGGACATTGTCTTCTCCGACGAAGGACACGTTAGCCCACTGCATGTGCGCCCGGAGCTGGCTGATCGTACCTGTGTGGTCAGTGGGCTTTCGAAAGCCTTCGCCATGACCGGATGGCGGATAGGCTACGCGATGGGGCCGGCCGATTGGATTCGCGCCATGAGCGCACTGCAGGGCCATACCACCAGCAACATCAACGCGGTGACGCAACAGGCGGCGCTGGTGGCCCTGGATCATCGCGAACTCATTGGTCCCATGGTCGAGAAGTTCGCGGCTCGCCGTAGCCTGGTTCTGCAAAGGTTGGCCCAATTGCCGATGGTGTCGGCCCACGAACCGGAGGGAACCTTCTATATCTACCTGGACGTGACCAAGCCAATGCAGAGCCGGGGCGACGATACCAGCTCGCTCGCGCGTTGGTTGCTCGAAGAGCACGCGGTGGCCGTGATTCCGGGGGTCGCATTCGGTGACGATACCCACCTTCGATTGAGTTTCGCGGCGTCGGAGGCCACTTTGAACGAAGCCTGGGATCGCCTGGCCAATGCCTTCGCAATGGCCGTACGCCCGGCGGTAGGCTGACCGTGGGCCGCACCCTCATTGAGCGTGTGCTCTCGGAGAAAACTGGTCGTCGGGTCCACGCGGGGGACACCATCGTTGCTCCCGTCGATCAGGTTCTGCTCCAGGACGGCACGGCGCCGCGTGTTTTCGATCGACTTGAACAACTTGAAACGCTCGACGAAGGATCACATGGACACGCCATGCTGTTCGTCGATCACGCCTCGCCAGCTTCCACTCCGATCATGGCCACGCGTCAATCGCGTCTGCTGCGGCGAGCCCGTGAATTGGGGGTAGCCGTAAGCCCGGCGGGAAACGGCATCAGTCATCAACTGATGGTGGAGAACATCGCCGCACCGGGCCAGATCATCGTGGGCGCGGACAGTCATACCTGCACCGCCGGTGCACTGGGGGCTGTTGCCCTGGGAATGGGGAGCACCGACGTTGCTTGTGCGATCGCTCTTCGTGAAACGTGGCTGCAGGTACCGGAGTCGATTCTGGTGGTATTGTCGGGTGAACTCGAACCGGGCGTTTCGGTGAAGGATCTCATGTTGGGGTTGGTGGGTACCCTCGGGGCCACCGGGGCCAACTATATGTCGTTGGAGTTCGCCGGCGATGCGCTGGTCACGTTGGATCAGGAGAGCCGATTCGTGCTGGCCAACCTGGCGGCCGAGGTGGGAGCGAAGACCGGCATCATGCCGACCGATGACACGACGCGGGAGTACTTCGCAAATCATTCGCGCCCGGGCGCATTCTCGATCGTGCAACCCGACGCCGACGCCAAGTACGCACGCCGGCTCAAGCTCAGTCTCACGAAGCAGGAACCCATGCTCTCGCGCCCGGGCCATCACGACGACGTGGCGCTCGTGACCGACGAGGCCGGGGTAGCCGTTGACCAGGTGGTCATCGGCAGCTGCACCAACGGGCGTCTCAGTGATTTCGCCGCGGCCGCGGCCATACTGAAGGGACGCGAGATCTACCCCGATACGACTTTGCTGATCGTCCCGGCCAGTCGCCGCGTCATGGAAGATGCGGCGTCGGCGGGCTACCTGAAGACGCTACTGGACGCGGGTGGCACCCTGGTTGCACCTGGATGCGGCCCTTGCGTGGGTATTCATCAGGGGGTGCTCGGCGCCAATCAGGTTTGCTTTGCCACTCAGAGTCGAAATTTCCCGGGCCGGATGGGTGACCCCACCGCCCGCATCTATCTGGGCAGCCCGGCCACCGCCGCCGCGACCGCGCTCCACGGCCGCATCAGTGATCCCAGGGAGGTTGTCGATGGCGCATGAACTACGGGGGCGCGTGTGGCTGTTGCCCGATGACATCGAAACGGCCCAGATCTGCCCCTTGCATCTAGTTGGGGAGGCCATGGCCACCGAAGACGGCTCGGCCGAGCACCTGTTCGCGGAAATCCTTCCCGGGCTGGCGAAGAAGATCCAGCCCGGAGACATTCTCTGGGCGGGGGAGGGGTTCGGCCATGGCAGCAGCCGCGAAGATGCCGCCCTGCTGATCCGGCGCGCCGGGGTTCGTTTGGTGCTGGCTATGAGTTTCGCTCGTATCTTCTATCGCAATGCCATCAACCTGGGGCTCCCGGTGGCGGTGGGTGACCCGCGGGACACCCGCGACGGCGATGAGATCCAGGTGAACCTGGTCACCGGAGAAGTGAGGAACCTGTCGCGGGATCTGAAGCTCCGAGTGGAGCCGCTACCCGACGCGGTGCGGCCCATCCTCGCCGAGGGCGGGCTCATTCCCTACGTCCGGTCCAAGGGCCGATTGTCCGCCGGCGGCTCACGGACTTGAATCACGGCGCCGGCTGGCGCAACATGGAGAACCCCACCGCCACGGATTCTCCCGAAAGGACCTGGTCACTTGAAGAATCGGATCACGCTCATTCCCGGTGATGGAACTGGCCCCGAGATCACCGACGCCGTCGTTACCGCCCTGGAAGCCACCGGTGTGGAATTCGACTGGGTTACGAAGAACGCGGGGACCGACGTCTACGACGCCACCGGCACCCCGCTGCCCGACGAGGTTCTCGAATCGGTGCGCGATACGAAGGTGGGGATCAAGGGACCCATCACCACGCCGGTTGGCACCGGGTTTCGTAGCGTCAACGTGGCCATGCGCAAGGAACTGGATCTGTTTGCCTGCGTACGTCCGTGCAAGAGTTACCCCGGCGTGCGTAGTCGGTACAAGGACATCGACCTGGTGATCGTGCGCGAAAACCACGAGGACCTCTACGCGGGCATCGAGTTCGAACGTGGCAAGGGCGATACCGAAGAGCTGATACGGTGGATCGGCGAGCACACCGGACGCAAGATCCGCCCCGACGCCGGCATCTCCATCAAGCCCATCAGTGAATACGGAACCACGCGCATCGTACAGTTTGCTTTCGACTACGCGCGCAGGATGGGTCGTCGCAAGGTGACCAGCGTTCACAAGGCCAATATCATGAAGCACACCGACGGGCTCTGGCTCGAGGTGAGTCGGCAGGTGGCGGCCAAGAACCCCGACATCGAGTTCGAAGATCGCATCGTCGACAACATGTGCATGCAGCTCGTGCAGAAGCCCGAACTATATGACGTGATCGTCTTGCCGAATCTGTACGGCGACATCATCAGCGATCTGGGAGCGGGACTGGTGGGCGGCCTGGGGGTCGCACCCGGTGCGAATATGGGCGACGAGGTTGCGTTGTTCGAGGCAACGCACGGAAGCGCTCCCAAGTACAAGGGTCAGAACCGCGTGAATCCCATGGCCATGATGCTGTCGGGTGTGATGATGCTGCACCACCTGGGCGCGAACGAAGCCGGACGCCGGATGGAAGCGGCCATTGCTCGCATCATTGCCGAGGGCAAAGACGTTACCTACGATATGAAACCCCATCGCGGTGATCCCACCGCGGCTACCACGTCGAGAGTCGGCGATGCCGTGGCCGAGATTCTTCGTGAGGGTTGATTCTTCCCCCGTCTTCCGTGAACGAACACCATGCGATTTGTCGATCAGGTAGTCATCGAGGTCGAAGCGGGACGCGGCGGCCCGGGATGCATTGCGTTTCGGCGCGAGGCCTATGTTCCCAACGGTGGCCCCAACGGCGGCGACGGTGGTCGCGGCGGGAACGTCATTTTCGTGGCGGACTCGAATCTGTCGACGCTCCTGGATTTCCGGTATCGCCGCAAGTACAAGGCGGCCAAGGGGCGGCCCGGCGAGGGCAACAATCGCACGGGAGCGGGCGGCGACCCCAGCTACGTGCGCGTGCCAACGGGCACGTTGGTCTACGATGACGACACCGAGGAACTTCTGACCGACCTGGTGGAAGAGAACCAGGAATTCGTGGCGGCGCTGGGCGGCATGGGCGGTCGAGGCAACTATCGATTTCGGTCGTCGACCCACCAAGCGCCGCGGCGGGCCGATACGGGACAAGACGGCGAGGCACGTCGGCTTCGCCTGGAATTGAAGCTCCTGGCCGACGTGGGTCTGGTGGGTTTTCCCAACGCCGGCAAGAGTACGTTGCTCTCGCGGGTCACGAGCGCGCGCCCCAAGATCGCCGACTATCCGTTCACGACGCTTGTCCCCAACCTGGGCATCGTCGACCTTGGTGACTTCACCAGTTGCACCATGGCTGATATTCCCGGGTTGATTGAAGGCGCGAGTGAGGGCAAGGGGCTCGGGCACTCCTTCCTGCGGCACGTCGAGCGTACCCGCGTGTTGGTGTTTCTGCTGGATGTGTTGGACGACCCCGAAGAAAAGTACCGGGCGCTGGTGCGCGAGATCGAGGCCTACGCGGCCGACCTGGCCAAGGCACCGCGTATCATCTGCCTGAACAAGATGGACGCGTGGCCTGTCGACGAGCCCGTGCCAACCATCGACGGTCACGAAGTAATGCAACTGAGCGCGGTCACGGGCTCGGGCGTGGATCAGCTGAAGTACCGCCTCAAGGACATCCTGCGCTCGACGCCGGTTCCGTAGCAGAACCTATAGACTTCCCACATGGCAGCCTCCCGGATTCGGACCAACAATGGTACCGCGGTCCTGGTTGGAACTGTTGCTTCTGTCCCATGCCCAACGCCGCCCGTTCGTGCAGGCCATGCTCGAGCGTGCGCGGCCGCCCGGCTTGGTGGCGACGCTCGATGCTGTACGCCCGGCGGCCCAGCGCGCGCGGTGGGCGGACAGTCTACTTCGGCGGTGCGAGCGTTCGGCGATCGACCTGATCACGCTGGACGACCCCCGTCTTCCGCCGACCCTGCGACACCTACACGATCCGCCGCCCGTCTTGTTTGTGCGGGGTGATTTGGCTCTGCTGACCGCGCCCCGACGGCTCGCCATCGTGGGATCGCGCCGGGCCACCGCGCCGGGAAAACGCATGGCCGAAGCGTTGGCGCGGCAGTTGGCGTTGGATGTGGTGGTGGTAAGCGGGTTGGCGTACGGCATTGACGCGGCCGCCCACCAAGGCACCTGCGTCGAGAACGGATCACCGGTGGGCGTCGTGGGTACCGGTCTCGATCGCGTGTATCCCAAGGGCAACGCACAGCTCCACGGCCGAGTAGGTGAATTGGGTTGTCTGGTGAGTGAGTACCCGCCCGGTGTGACGGCACGGCCGTACCATTTCGTGGCGCGCAATCGAATCGTGGCCGCATTGAGCCATGGCGTGGTGGTGGTGGAGGCGACCATGCGAAGTGGGGCACTTTCAACCGTGGACTTTGCATTGCAGATGTCGAGAGAGGTGATGGCCGTGGCGGGATGTGTGGAAGAAGCCAACGCACAGGGTTGTCTGCAACTGCTGCGCGATGGCGCCACGCTCGTACGCCACGCCGACGACGTTCGTGAAGCCATGGGGTGGGAGGTGCCAGTAGAGGCAACGGACCTACCCGAGCGCCCGATGACGCCCGAGGAAGTCGCGCGACAATGGCAGACATCTTTGGTGGTGGCATTGGCGGGGTTGGGGCAACTGGAGCTGGTGGGCATCGTGGAAAGGGTCGATGGCGGCCGTTATCGGGGGGTGCCGCGGCGCGCCCCCGGCGGATAGTTGCGGCGTGGGAGTGGGTGGACTACCGTCCTCGCACCCCAATCCTCTTGGCCGGGTGAATCGCCGTGTCGATCGAAGCCGAAAAACCCAGATTCAAGCACCGGCTGGAGTACGCGGGGCTCTACCTGGTGTTCCTGCTCAGCCGCATCGTTCCCAAGCGGGCCTCGCTGGGTGTGGGTGCATGGGTCGGCCGTGTCGTGTTCGACGTCCTGAAGATCCGTCGCGATGTGGCGTTGTCCAATCTGCGGTTCGTCTTCGATCAGACCAAGTCTGAGCAGGAGATCGTCGATCTGGGCCGGCGCAGCTACGAGCAGTTGGGGCGATCGCTCATGGAATTCGCCCAACTATATTCCTCGTCTCCCGAGGAACGCCTGGCTCGCGTGCGGATCGAAAACACCGAGTATCTCGAGCAGATGATGGCCGATGGAAATGGCTGCGTCATGGTGACCGGTCACTACGGAAACTGGGAAATGTTCGGGTCGGCCCTGGCTGCGCATGGGTACAAGACCACCTACATCGTGAAGCGTCAGCACAACCCGTACTCCAACCGGATGCAGGAAGAGCTGAGGCGACGCGGTGGGATCAATACCGTGGAAGAAGGCCCCTTCATGTCGCGCGCGGTGTTGCGCGCGTTGCGAAGCCGGCACATCGTGGGGGTTCTGCCCGATCAGGACGCCCGCCGCCATGGGGTTTTCGTGAACTTCCTGGGCCGTCCGGCCTCGACCTTCAAGGGGCCAGCCTTTTTTGCCTACCGCGCGAACGTGCCCCTGTTCGCGGGATTCATTCGGCGCCTCGAAGACGGCAACCACGTGGCCACGTTGTTGGCTCCCATTCACCCCGACCCCAGTCGCCCCCAGGAAGAGGAGATCGAACGCCTGACGCAAGCGTATTCCGACCAGATGAGCGAATGGATCCGGCGATATCCCGAGAACTACTTCTGGGTGCACCGGCGGTGGAAGACCAAGCCACCCCGGCCGGCGGCTGGCGCGGTGGGTCCGGGCGCGACTGGTCCCGGCGCGGCGGGGGCGCTGGGCGAGGGCTAGGCCGTGGACTCGCCGTTGTTGGCCTGGCCCGGCTCGAAGCCAATGGGGTTGTTGGGGTGAGGCACGCCGGCCAACCGGATCTCGCCGTTGTCCTTCTCATACTTCTCCACGTTCTGCTGCAGCAGACGTAGGACCGATTTGGCGGCCTGCGGCGTCAGGATGATGCGGCTGTGGATCTTGGCGCGGGCCGGCCCCGGCATGAGACGAGCGAAGTCGAGGATGAATTCACTGGGGCTGAGGTGGAGAAACGCAAGATTGGAGTAGGTTCCCTCGCTCTGCTCGGGATCGAGGTCGACCTTGATCTGGGGCAGGTTGGGATTGGGCTGGTTCATCGCGGACGGCTTTCGGACACGGGTATCGTTGCTGGCGGCTGGGTCGCGGTCGCGGCGAGCCTAAGGCCGTCGACGGCTGGCGGTCAAGCCGGTGGGCGGGACAATTGACACTCCCGTAAGCGACTACTATTCTCCGCCGGGCCGCGTCCCATCCTCCAACCCGGCCCAAGTTCTCTTCACCGTACGGGGCCCGCCTTGAGACCCGCCGAACACCCCCTGGCCCTGCTTCTCGATGCCGACGAGCTCGGCGTCTGGCGCGAGCGCCAGGGACGGGATGGACTCACCGTCGTGTTCACGAATGGCTGTTTCGATCTCCTGCACGCCGGACACGTTCATTCGTTGCAGGAAGCGGCGCGGCACGGCGATCGGTTGTTAGTGGCCATCAATAGCGATCGGACCGTACGGGAATTGAAGGGGGAGGGGCGCCCGGTCGTAGATGAGATGGCCCGGGCCACCATGCTACGCGCCTTGCGATGGGTCGATGCGGTCACTATTTTCGACGACCCGAGCGTGTTCGACACCCTCATCAAAACCCGTCCCGACGTCCTGGCCAAGGGCGGCGAGTACACGGAAGATCAGATTGTCGGTGGGCGGGAGTTGAGCGGCTGGGGCGGAAAGCTCGTCCGGTTGCCCATGGTAGCCGGATTCGGAACAACCCAGATCCTGGCCGATATCCAGCAGCGCGACCGCACGAGCGGTAGCGGAAAGGCAGAACCTTGAAGGTTCACGAGTATCAAGCGAAGGAACTCTTCGTAGCGCGCGGCCTGGCCGTGCCCGAGGGCGAAGTGGCGACCACGCCGGAAGAGGCGGAAGCCATTGCCAAGCGCATTGGCGGCATGGTCGTGGTCAAAGCGCAGGTGCACGTCGGCGGCCGCGGTAAGGCGGGCGGCGTGAAGCTGGCCAAGGACGCGGGCGAGGCCAAGGCGAAGGCGGCCGCGATTCTGGGGATGGACATCAAGGGACTCACGGTCGAGAAGGTGCTCGTGACGCGAGCGGTCGACATCGAGTCCGAGTTCTATCTGGGTCTCATCATGGATCGCAACACGCATCAGCCCATGTTCATCGCCTCGGCCGCCGGTGGCGTTGACATCGAGGAAGTCGCGGTTACCGCTCCAGAGAAGATCCACACCCTGGCCATCGACGCCCGTTACGGCGCACGATCCTTCCAGGCCCGCAAGCTTGCCTACGAACTCACCGACGATCCCGCCGTGGTGAAGGGCATGACCAAGGCCCTGATGACTCTCTACGATGTGTTCATGGCCAGCGACGCCACGCTGATCGAAATCAATCCGTTCGTCAAAACCCCCGACGGCGAAACGTGGTCGGTGGACGCCAAGCTCAACATCGACGACAACGCTCTGTACCGTCAGCCGGCTATCTCCGCCATGCGTGACCTTTCGTCGGAAGAGCAAAGCGAAATCGAGGCGCGCGAGGCTGGTCTTAGCTTCGTGAAACTCGACGGCAACGTTGGCTGCCTCGTGAACGGCGCCGGTCTGGCCATGGCCACCATGGATCTGGTGCAGTACTACGGTGGCATGCCCGCCAACTTCCTGGATATTGGCGGCAGTAGCAATCCCGAGAAGGTTGTTACCGCCATGCGCATCATTCTGCGCGATCCCAAGGTGAAGGCTATTCTCTTCAACATCTTCGGCGGCATCACCCGCTGCGACGACGTCGCGGCCGGGCTGCTGAAGGCTACCGAACAACTCGAAGTGCCCGTGCCCATCGTGGTGCGCTTGACGGGTACCAATGAGGACAAAGCACGCGAGATGCTCGTGGGCAGCTCTCTCATCCCCGCGGTGACGATGGACGAAGCCGTACAAAAGGCATTGGAACTGGCCCAGGGAGGTGCGCAATGAGCGTATTCGTCGATCGAGATACCAAACTAGTGGTGCAAGGCATCACCGGACGTGACGGAAGTTTCCACACGCTGCAGATGATCGAGTACGGGACCAAGGTGGTGGCCGGGG
This sequence comes from Candidatus Krumholzibacteriota bacterium, assembly GCA_029262065.1. Taxonomy (GTDB): domain Bacteria; phylum Krumholzibacteriota; class Krumholzibacteriia; order JAJRXK01; family JAJRXK01; genus JAJDAC01. Next base: position 143,417 of record JAJDAC010000014.1, read on the forward strand.
TCACGCCGGGCAAGGGTGGCCAGTCGTTCGAGAAGGTTCCCATTTTCAATACCGTGGCCAAAGCGGTCGAGGAAACGGGGGCCAACACCAGCGTCATCTACGTGCCGGCCGCGTTTGCATCCGACGCGATCTACGAAGCCGTCGATGCCGGGTGCCGGCTGGTCGTTTGCATCACCGAGGGTGTTCCCGTCAACGACATGACGACGGTCTATTCGTACGTGAAGGACAAGGGAGCGCAGCTCATCGGTCCCAATTGCCCCGGACTGATCAGTCCCGGTCAGTGCAAAGTCGGCATCCTTCCCGCCCAGATCCATCGCGAGGGTCATGTGGGTGTGGTCAGTCGAAGCGGCACCCTGACCTACGAAGTTGTCGATCAACTCACGCGCAACGGGTTGGGACAGAGCACGTGCATCGGTATCGGCGGAGACCCCATCGTGGGTACCAATTTCATCGATTGTCTCAAGGCCTTCGAGGCCGACCCGCAGACCGAAGCGGTCATTCTCATCGGCGAGATCGGCGGCGAGGACGAAGAGATGGCGGCCGAGTACATCTCGCGTCATGTGACGGTTCCGGTGGTATCGTTCATTGCCGGCCGCACCGCGCCTCCAGGCAAGCGCATGGGGCACGCCGGTGCCATCGTGAGCGGGGGCAAGGGTACGGCCGAGAGCAAAGTGGCGGCCTTCGAAGCGGCCGGTGTCGCCGTGGCGGCAAAGCCCAGCGACCTGGTACCCAAGCTGGCCGAGCGATACGAACCCGCCCGCAAGGCACTACAAGCGGGCTGACGCCCAGAAAGGATCGTCGTGCAAGACACCTATTCCATGATCAAGCCCGAGGCTGTGACGGCCGGCAAGGTCGGCGCTATTCTTGGCCAGATGGAGACCAACGGCTTCCGCATCGAAAAAGTCCGCTCATTGACCATGGACCGTAAGACGGCCGAGAAGTTCTACGATGTGCACAAGGAGCGTCCGTTCTTCGGCGAGCTGGTCGAATACATGACCAGCGGGCCCGTTGTGGGCATTCATTTGCGGCGTGACGAGGCTGTTTCCCGTATGCGGGAACTTGTGGGGGCGACGAATCCCGCTGAGGCCACGTGTGGGACCATCCGATTCCTGCACGGAACGAGTCTGCAGGAAAACGCGGTCCATGCTTCCGATTCCGAGGCGAATGCCCAGCGTGAGCTGTCCATCATTTTCGGCTAAACGGGTGAGATCATTGACAATCTGGCCCGAACTGATACCTTAACCCGATTGTCCTGATGTGCTTGAGCTCGATCTGAATCGACTGAAGCCCGGCCGCGGTCGGCTCGACCTCGACGACGAGCTCGTGGGCTCGGCCGATGGGGTGCCCGACTGCCGGGTTCTCGGCTCGCTCCACGTGGACAACATGGATCAGAAGATCCTGATCCACGGCGAGTTCGGGGTGGTCCGGTCGCTGAAATGCGATCGATGCAGCAAGGGTTTCGAGCAGAGCTACCAAGCAGAGATCGAGGTCATGGTTCTCAGAAGCCAGGGCCGAGGTCGGATTCGGACGACGGACGAAGATGCGTGGGTGGTGAGTCAGCAACGAGGCAATGTCTCTCTGGCTGATCCCCTGCGCGAGGCCGCGGTACTCCACGAGCCGCAACAGGTTATCTGCCGCGACGATTGTCGGGGCCTTTGCGTACAGTGCGGAATCGATTTGAATGTCGACTCCTGCGACTGCGAAACAGAAGAAGTCGACCCAAGATGGGCAGCCCTCAAGCGTCTTCGTGACGAGGCGCCGTAGGAGTAGTAATGGCCGTTCCGAAGCGGAAAACATCCAAGCAGCGTAAGCGCAAGCGCCGTACGCACTGGAAACTCGTATCACCCAACCGAGATCGTTGCAGCCATTGCAGTGCACCTCGGCAGCCTCATCGCGTGTGCCCCGAATGCGGACACTACGGTGAGCACCCCGTGATAGAAATCGCCGAGTAGACCAGGTCGAAAGGCCGTGGGCTCGTCCTCCAAACCCAAGGTCGCGGTCGATGTCATGGGGGGCGACTTTGGTCCCTCGGTCGTCGTACCCGGTGCCGTGCAGGCCGACCGACAGCTTGCGGGGCGTTGTCGTATCGTACTCGTCGGCGACCGCGAGTTGATCGCGGGCGAGTTGGCGGCGGCGGGCGCCCAGGTGGACTCCTTCGACGTCGTCCACGCTCCCGACAACATCGAAATGGTCGAGGCGCCGGCGCCGGCGATTCGTCGCAAACCCAATTCAAGTATCGTCGTCGCGTCACGCCTGATGAAAACGGGCGAGGTGGATGCATTCGTGTCGGCCGGTAGCACCGGCGCGGTGGCCGCGGCGTCGTTGTTGATCGTGGGCCGCTTGCCGGGCGTCGACCGCCCGGGTATTGCCACGCTGATTCCCACCAAACGAGGTGTCGGTCTGCTCATCGACGTGGGTGCCAACGCCGACTGCAAGCCGCATCAGCTTCTTCAGTTCGCCGTCATGGGTCGCATCTACGCCGAACGGATCCTGGGCGTCGACGCGCCCACGGTGGGTTTGCTGAACATCGGCGAAGAGCCAAGCAAGGGCAACGAGCTCTACCAGGAGTCGCACAAGCTTCTGGCCGCCAACGAGTCGAACTTCGTGGGCAACGTCGAAGGCAGCGACGTGTTCGAAGGGCGGGCAACGGTGCTCGTCATGGACGGCTTCGTAGGCAACGTGGTCTTGAAGATCCTCGAGAGCGTTACCGGATTCCTCGCGCAGTCTTTCAAGGAAGAGGTGCGCAACGATGTGCGCGCCACCCTGGGAGCATGGATGTTGAAGCCGGCGTTGCGCGACTTCGGACGACGTTTCCACTACGCCGAATACGGTGGCGCGCCGCTCCTGGGTTGTAAGGGCGTCATCACGATTGCCCACGGAGGTAGTTCGCCGAGGGCCATCACCAACGCTATTCGCGTGGCCGAGCGCGGCGTGCGTGACCGGGTTCCCCAGCGCATCAGCGAGGAAATCGAAAAGGAAAAAGCGCAGGCCCCCGCCGCCGACGAAGAGCCGCGGGAAGACCCTATCAAAGGAGCCAGATCATGAGCGAGGCGCGCGTCGCGTTTCTGTTCCCGGGCCAGGGCAGCCAGCGCGTGGGAATGGGGGCCGATCTGGTGGCCGCGTTTCCCGAGGCCGCCGCGGTATACGAAGAAGCCGCGCGGGTGCTCGATGTGCCCCTGGGCAGGCTCAGCTTCGAGGGTCCCATGGAGGAGCTCACGCAGACCCGGAACGCTCAACCCGCCATCCTGCTCCACAGTCTGGCCGTGGCGCGCGTGCTGCGCGAACGCACCGGTCTTGAGCCTTCGGTCGTGGCCGGGCACAGCCTGGGCGAGTTCTCCGCGGCGGCATCGGTGGGCGTGTTCTCCTTGTCCGACGCGTTGCGCGTGGTGCGAAAGCGCGGCGAGCTCATGTGGGACGCGGGCGAACGCCAGGCGGGCGCCATGTCGGCCGTGGTGGGCATGGGCGAGGCCGACCTGACTCGAATCTGTGAAGAAATCAGTGCCGCGGGTGACGGCACGGTGGTGGTGGCCAATCTGAACAGCGAGACCCAGATTGTCATCTCCGGCGATGCGGCGGCCGTGACGAGGGCCGAGGCGCCGCTCAAGCAGGCCGGGGCGCGACGGGTGCTTCCCCTGCCGGTGAGCGGGGCTTTCCATTCACCCCTGATGGTCCCGTTGCAGAGCGAGTTCGAGCAGTTCCTGTCGGACGTCGAAATGAAGCCGCCGACCGCTTCGGTCGTGTCCAACGTGACGGCCATGGCCGTCGACCAGGTGGCGGGCCTGCGTGCCGGCTTCGTCCAACAGCTGGTGTCGCCGGTGCGGTGGCACGACTCGGTGGCGCGGATGGTCGCCGATGGTGTCGAAACCTTCATCGAAGTGGGTCCGGGCAACGTCTTGACCAACATGGGCTCCCGTAGCTTCCGCGACGCCAACTTCGTGGCCACGTCCGACGTGCCGGGCTTGGAAAAAGTACTTGCCTCGCTCGCCAGCAAGGCGGCAGAATGACGCCCGCTTGGTCCCGTAGGTTCAATTCCTTCAACGATTTCGAGGCGTCGAGTGACTGACCGGCCCAGCTCAGATGGCGGTGACCGCGGAGTCGCGGTGGTAACCGGTGCCAGTCAGGGGATCGGGCGCGGGATCGCAACGCGGCTCGCGGCGGATGGTTGGAACCTCGCTCTGGTCGCGCGACGGGCCGAGGCCCTGGCCGAGGCTGCCCAGACACTGGAGGCGGCCGGACGCGACATTCGGTGCTATTCCTGTGATGTGGCCGATGCGGCCGCAGTGGAATCCACCGTCGAGGCCATTCGCGGCGATTTTGATCGAATCGACGCGCTTGTGAACAATGCCGGTGTGACCCGCGATGCTCTGTTGGTGCGCATGAAGCCCGAACAGTGGCGGCAGGTCATGGCGGTAAACCTCGATGGGGCCTATAACTGTGTCCGCGCGATCGCACCTCTGATGATGCGTGCGCGGTCGGGTCGAATCGTCAACATCACCTCGGTGGTGGGGCAGATTGGAAACGCCGGCCAGGCGAACTATTGCGCCAGCAAGGCCGGTCTGATTGGTCTGACCATGGCGACGGCGCGTGAGTTGGCGGGACGCGGGGTGACGGCGAATGCCGTGGCTCCCGGGTTCATCGATACGGAAATGACGCAGAATCTGCCCGACAGTGCAGTCGCGCAGATGAAAGCCCAGATTCCGTTGCAGCGACTGGGTCACGTCGATGACGTGGCGGCGGTGGTTGCGTTCTTGTTGTCGCCCGATGCGTCCTACGTGACGGGCCAGGTTTTGAATTGTGACGGTGGGATGGTCATGGGCTGACCCTCCGGTACGGCCGAGTTGGACAGTTGCGATGGAGGTAACGAACGTGCCGATCGAAGACGATGTAAAGAAGATCATCGAAGACAAGCTGGGAGTGAATTCCGAGCAGATCACCATGGAGGCGTCGTTCATCGACGACCTTGGGGCGGATTCGCTCGATCAGGTTGAGTTGGTCATGGACTTCGAAGACAAATTCGATGTCGACATTCCCGACGAGGACGCAGAGAAGATGCGTACTGTGGGTGATGCGATCAGCTATCTGAAGGAGCGGATGGCCGGCAAGACGTGATTTTCTTGCCGCAGGAGAAGGCATCATGAATGGCCGTCGTGTCGTCATAACAGGGTTGGGCGCCGTGAGTCCGTTGGGCACCGGTGTGTCCGAAACGTGGGAGGGAGTCCTGGCCGGTCGTGCCGTGGCTGGTCCGATCACGTTGTTCGATCCGTCTGATCATCGCTGCCGCGTGGCGTGTGAAGTACCGGACTGGGATCCCAACGTCCACATGGACGTCAAGGACGCCCGGAAGATGGATCGCTTCACCCAGTTCGCGGTAGTGGCGGCCGAAGAGGCCATTCGCACGAGCGAAATCCCCACCGAAAATGGCGAGCGTATCGGCGTCATCATCGGCAGCGGCATCGGCGGCATGTGGGTCTATGAGGATCAGCACAACCTGCTACTCCAACGTGGAGCCAAGCGGGTCAGCCCGTTCTTCATTCCCATGATGATCGCCGACATGGCTTCGGGGTTGGTCTCGATCCGGCACGGTCTGAAGGGACCCAACTACTGCACCGTCTCGGCGTGTGCCTCGGGTGCTCATGCCCTGGCCGACGGGGCGATGCTCATTGCGCACGGCCTGGCCGATGCCATGGTGGTGGGTGGCACCGAATCGACCATCACGCCCATGACGGTGGCCGGTTTCGCGAACATGAAGGCCATGACCAGCCGTAATGACGATCCCAAGCGGGCCAGCCGTCCATTCGACGCCGACCGCGATGGCTTCGTCATTGGTGAGGGAGCCGGCATTCTTGTCCTGGAAGAGGCCGAGCAGGCCAAGGCCCGGGGGGCCACGATCCTGGCCGAAGTTGCCGGTTTCGGGCTTACGGGCGACGCTTACCACATGACGGCGCCCTGCGCCGACGGCGATGGCGCAATCCGTGCTATGAATATTGCCTTGGACATGGCGGGAATGAACCCCGACGACATCGATTACATCAACGCTCACGGCACTTCGACCCCTCTCAACGACAAGGGCGAGGTGATGGCCGTGAAGAAGGTGTTCGGGGACCATGCCTACAAGCTGAAGATGAGTTCCACCAAGTCCATGACCGGTCACCTGCTGGGGGCAGCGGGCGGAATCGAATCGGTGTTCTGCGCGTTGTCGCTGCATCGTGGAGAGATTGCGCCAACGATCAACCAGGAGACTCCGGACCCCGACTGCGACCTCGATTTCGTTCCGAACGAGGCCATTCGCATGTCACCGCGCGCAGTGCTGAGCAACAGCTTCGGGTTTGGTGGCCACAACGTCTCGCTGATTTTCCGTCGTTTCGACGGGTAGACTCCGAGGGGAGATCATGGGAAGCGGCAGCTCGCAGCGAACAACTGAGCCGCTGCCGGTACGCTCCTCATGGACGTCGTTCCTGCGAGTCGTTACGCGTTGGTTGCCCAACCGCCAGGACGCGTCCGGTGAAATCCACGGTCAGGACCATCTGGAAAACAAACTGGGGTATCGCTTCCGCGACCTCGACTACCTGCGTCAGGCATTGACGCATCGATCACACGTGCACGTTACCGGCATGGAGCGTATCGAAAGCAACGAACGACTCGAGTTCCTGGGTGATTCGGTGTTGGGCATGGTCGTGAACGAGTCGCTATACGCGCGATTCGATGACAAAGAAGAAGGCGACCTCACCAAGATCAAGTCGCTGCTCGTATGCGGCACTACGTTGGCCAAGATCGGTACGCGGCTCGGGCTCGGGGAACATCTGTTCCTCTCGCGCAGCGAAGCGGGTACCGGCGGTCGCAACCGCGAGAGCATTCTGGCTGATGCCACCGAGGCGGTCATCGGAGCCATCTACCTGGACGGGGGCCTCGAAGACGCCCGACGCTTCATCGAGCGCCACGTGCTGGTAAACGTGAACGAGACCATCCAGGAGCAGACCCATCGCAACTACAAGAGCCTGCTGCAGGAGCGGCTGCAGGCGCGCTACAAGGTGCCGCCTCGGTACAAAGTCAGCTCCACCACGGGGCCCGACCACGCCCGTAAGTTCACGGTAAAGGTGAGCCTGCGTGGAACCGTGCTGGGGGTAGGCTCGGGTAGCAGCAAGAAGCAGGCGGAGCAGCGCGCGGCCGAGATCGGCCTGACGCGTCTTGCCGAACTCGAGCGGTCCGAGCCGTTCGAACAGGACCAGTAGGTCGGAACCTTGCACCCCGGAGGCTCGAATTCCTTGGGCAACGTGTCCCCATCTACATCGCGTGCCTTCGTGGTCACTGTAAGTGATCGCAGTGCCAGCGGTGAGCGCGAAGACGGCAGTGGTCCGGTCCTGGAGGACCTGCTCCGCGACCGAGGCTACGACGTGGTGGGGCGCCGGATCGTGGCCGACGGCCGCGAATCCGTAGCCAATTGCCTGCGGGAACTCGCCGATGACGCCGGAGTAGACTTGATTGTCACCACGGGGGGGACCGGGCTGGCGCCGCGGGACCTCACGCCAGAAGGAACTCTCGACGTTGCCGATCGTCTCGTGCCGGGCTTGATGGAGCTGGCGCGTCGACGTTGCATCGAATCTACTCCCTTTGCCGCCCTCAGTCGCGGAGTGACGGTGATCGTGGGATCGACGCTGGTCGTCAACCTGCCCGGGAATCCCCGCGCCGCGAGCGAGACATTCGACGCGATGTCGGACGTCTTGCCTCACGCACTAGACATTCTTAGCCGCCCGGTCATCGATTGCGATGTCACAGGACGACGCGCCGCAGGAGACACCACTTGATTCGCGCCTGGCATACCTGGATGGTCCTCGCGTTCGCCCTTTCCGCCTGCGGCAGTCCGCCGGCGGTATCTACCGATCCCGTCTCCCGGACCGCGATGCCCGCCGCGCCCAGGGGTAGGACCCCTGAGCCAGTGCAGGGTTCGGTGACAGTCCGCGAGGAGTCCCGGTCGAACCCGTTCGACGACGATGAGTTCCCGCTGGGCACCAACGTAGCCACCGCTCTCATCATTGCGTCGGCGTTGGTCGAAGAGGGTGATCTTGCGTCGGCCGTTCCCTACTACCAGTTCGCCTACGAGCAGGACCCAACCAATGTGGAGGTGGCGTTGCGATACAGCACCGCGGCGCTTCACGTGGGTCAAGTGGACAAGGCCTTGATGGTGCTGGAGGGCGTTGCTCAGGAGTACCCCTCGGATGTGGACGTTGGTCTGCAACGCGGGCGAATCCTCGCCGCGCTCGGTCGTATGGACGAGGCGGCCGCGGTGAATCGCGACCTCCTGGCGATATATCCCCTCAACGATGATCTGCGCGTCCAGCGGGTGACGCTGGTCGAAGACAACGCCCCGCTCGAGGCAGCGGCCTTGTTGGAAGACATGTTGGCTACTGACCCCGATCCGGCGCTGCGGACGCATCGGGCGACGCTGTTGGCGCGCGGTGGGGATTCTCAGAGTGCCGAGGCCGAGGCCTTGGCGGCTCTGGCGGTGGATCCCACGCTGGAACCGGCGGCCGAACTGCTCACGGAAATCTACAAGGCGCAGGGGCGCGAGGACGAAGTGGTGGGGTTGTTGGAGTCTTTGGTGGAGCGCACTCCCGGGCGGGAAGAACAGCGGATGGGCCTCGCCGACGCCTACCTGGGCGCGGGTCGTGCCGCCGACGCGGTGGCGTTGCTGCTTCCCCTGGCACAGGGCGGCCAGCTGGACTGGGGTGCCCAACTGTTGTTGGTGGATCTGTTGGGAACGTTGGGGCGCTCCGATGACGCCTGGCCACTCGTCACCGCCATGATCGATCAGGGCGCCGATGGACCGTTGGTGAACCGCGTGGCCGGGGAGATCGCACTCGACCGCGGTGACGAGGAGGTGGCTCAGCGTTACCTCGAAAAAGCCATCGAAGGCGACCCGCACGATGTGGACAGCGTCATCAGCCTGCTGGTGCTGATGACCCGCCAGCACCCCGATTTGTTCCGCGAAGAACCGGCGGCTGGCGCCGACGTCCAGGGTCGATTCGACGAGCTGCTCGCGCGGGCGGGGGCGTTGGCCGACGAATCCAGCGTGCGTCACAATTATCTGGTGGGAGCCATGCTGCGGCGCTTGGAGCGCGACAGCGAAGCATTGCCTCATCTGGTCGCGGCGCATGGTCTGGCACCGGGAAACGCCGACATCCTCTACGACCTGGCCGTAAGCCAGGAAGCCACGGGGGCCTATCGCGACGCGGCGGCCAGTCTGGAAGACCTTCTGAAGCTGAGACCCGAAGACGCCGACGTGTTGAATTTCTACGGCTACCTGTTGGCTGATCAAGGGTGGGAGTTGGCCCGGGCCGAAACCATGATCTTGCAGGCGTTGGAACAGGAACCAGAGAACGCGTTCTATCTGGATAGTCTGGGTTGGGTCTACTACCGACAGGGCAAATACGACGATGCGCTGGACAAGCTCATCAGCGCCAGCAATGGTATGGGCGACGACCCGGTGGTGCTCGAGCACATCGGCGACACGCTGGACAAGCTAGGACAGTATGAACGAGCGCTTTCCATCTACGAGCGGGCGCGGGACGCCGGCGGCGATCCCGCTGAACTCGAAGCGCGGCTGCAGGCAATCCGAAAGAAGCTTCGTGAAGCGCCCTGAGTTGATGCTGGTGGCCCTGGTCCTGTTGCTCATGTCCGCCTGCGCCAGCGGCCCCCAGCAGCAACCTTCGGTGAAATTACCGTCGCCGCTTACCGTCAGCGCCGACGCTCCAGGTTCGGCCCTGTACCTGCGTGGCGATGCCAAGGGACCGCTGCCCGGAATGGGTCCCAGCGTCGAAATTGAATTCTGGATTCGGGCCGACGGTTGGTTGCGGGGCGAGTTTCGCTACGAGCTTCCCGACGGACGCGCCGCTCACGATGTTCTGGTGTGGACCCCCGACGTGGCGTTGCTGTTCGACCGGGTGCGCGGCGGCTTGGACCCGTTGGGTGAGTCCCCCGGGGTTCTCGAGGCCCAGGGGGCCGAGTTTCGAGTGGAGCATCTGGTCTGGTTGGGACTGGGCCGTTGGTTGGCCGCGGCCGACGCCAGTTGGCACTGGACGCAATCGCAATGGCGGGGAGAATGGGCAGGATTGGCCATGCGGACGCTAGACGCCGATCGCAACGAGCGACCGGGAGCCACCGAGCTGGTATGGCGCGATGAAGACGGAAAATTCCTACGCCTGACGGCCCGCGTCGTATCCGAGGTATCTACCCCCTGGGGTCCCATTCCCACCGAATTGTCGGTCGATGGGGACCCTTTGGAGGCCAGGACCGTCGTGCGGTGGGACGTACAAGCGATTGAAAACATGGACGATACCAGTTTTGATCCACTGGCCGAGCCGCCCCGGGAACCCGGACGGTAGCCAACGCGTTCAATCTCCGGTAGTTGGGCTCTCGATTCAGATCCCTTCCCCAGGAGGATGGACGAATGCGCAGTGGAGGCTTGGGTGGAAGCAAGGTGGCCGCATTGGATCCTGATCGACGCCCGCAATCTCGCCAGGAAATGACCGACGAAGAGCTCATGCTCCGCGTCCAGGCCGGCGAAAAGGCCTGCTATGACATCCTGGTGGGTCGCTACAAGGTACGTCTGTTCAATTACCTCCTGCGGATGGTAAGCGACCCCGACGTGGCCGAGGAAGTCGCGCAAGACGCGTTCGTGCGCGCCTACATCAACGCCGACAAGTATCGCACCATCGCTCGTTTTTCGACGTGGCTGTACACCATCGCCACGAACCTCGTGCGCAACCGTTTCCGGAAGAAGAAGCGCCGGCCACCGGTGCTTTCGCTGTTCTTCAAGGCGACGCCCGACGGCGAGGAAATGGTGCACGAAATTCCCGACCCGTCGCCCAACCCGGAGCAGATCGCGGTGGGCCACGATCTCGAACGCCTGATCGCGCAGGCTACCGAGCAGATTCCCGAGCGATATCGGGAACCGTTTCTGCTGCGCGAAGTAAACCAATTGAGCTACGAAGAAATCCGGGCCGTGACCGGATTGAAGCTCGGCACCGTGCGCAGCCGCATCAACCGTGCAAGGACGCACTTTCGCAAAGTCATCGAACCGTTGCTTCAGGACATGCCTGACGACGACGATCTACCGCCAACCCCTGAGGTTTCCACGCCGTGACTCTCGATCGTAAAGCCCGTGAACTCGTCTCCCGGGGCCTGGACGAGACACTTTCAGAATACGAGCGCAACCAGCTCGAGCAGGCGCTGCAAGACCCGGCGTGCGCCAAATACCACGATGATCTGTTGCGAGGGCGAGAGCTATTGCAACAGGGTCTGGTGGAGCCACCTGACAATTTCGAGTGGAAGGTGCAATTGGGAATCCAACGCGCCTTGCGTGGCGAAGCCCAGGGCCGTGCGATGCCGGCGCCCCCGCGTCGGTTCTGGTTACCGGTAGGCGCTACCGCGGCGGCTATGGCGGTCGCAGTGGTAGTGATGGGCGTCTGGTTGCTACCCGGCGGCAATGGCCTGCAGCCCGATGGTGCACCGATGGCTGGCGTGTCGCTGGACCAGGCCGAGCGTCTGAGGGATACCGACTTTCCCAAATTCGGAGTGCCGCCCGGCCTCGACGGTCGACAGGTCGGAGGCGTTCCTGACAGCCGTGGTTGGATTCCGGCGCCCGGAGTGCCTGATTCTCAGGGCGACCTGGAGCTGTTGGTGAATCGCTACAACCGCGTGGTCGGCGAACGTGATGCGCTTCGACTCGAGAACCAGGCCTTGCGTGACCAGCTTCAGCAAGCCAATATTCCGAGCACGGGCCAAGGGGAAGAATCCCCACGCTGATCTTCTGAGGGACGTTCATTGAACGCATCAACACATGGATCCATACGCGCCCTTCGCCACCTGGCGAGGGGCGTTGTCGTTGCCACCCTGACGCTGGCCACCCTGACCCAGATAGTAGCGTGCGCTGATTCCGACCCGATCATCCACGCGGTTGGTCCGTACTCCGACGTTCACATCCTCACCGATACGCGCAACCTGATGCCCGTGGCCGAAGCGCTGCGCAAGGAACTGCAAACTCCGGTGGAGTACTCGCTTCAGCCCGAGAAGACCCTGAACGTCATGATCTTCGATGCCAAGGAGAAGAAGGGCGCGAAGGTCGCCAAGAACATCATCGTACTGGGCATGGTGAACGGGAAGGACCGCGCCTCGCAGGAAATCAGCCGTCATCTCGAGGGCGAATCGCTGCGTGGTCTGTCGGCCAAGGACCTGTTCGTGGCCGAGCGGGAAGACATCTATTTCAAGAACCAGAACGTGATTTTCCTCGCGGGTTTCGATCGCAACATGATGCAGGCGGCCATCATGAAAAAGGCGCCGGCGTTGCGTGGGCAGATCGAGATCAAGAACCGCCAGCGCGTTCGCGACTTCCTGTTCAGCTTTGGTCACGATGTCGACCTCGAACAGCAGATCCAGCGTGACGCCGGGTTCGTGCTGGGAGTACCCGCCGACTACAAGGTCACGCGATTCGCGAAGGGCGACAATCGAGGCGTCGTGGAGATCGCGGCCACCGGACCCACGCGAACCTTGGCCGTCATGTGGCAGCAGGTGGACAATCCGAACGTGCTGGCCGACCAGCCGTTCCTGCTGGAGCAGCGACGAGCGTGGGGGAAGGAGTTCCTCGATGAAGACTTGTCCGAGGCCGGCGGATTCGAATGGACCCTCGAGGATTTCCGCGGGGACACCGTTCCCAAACTCGCGGGCTTCTGGGAAGGCGATACCTACGGCGGGCCGTTTCGGACGATTTTCCTGTACGACCCGCATCGACGCCGCCTGTTCGGACTGAACATGCTTTGCTATGCGCCGAATATGGACAAGCACCCTTACATGCGCGAGACGCACGCTCTGGCCGAGACGTTTCGCCTGCGTCCATGAGGGACTTCCGCGTTCGCCTGCGTCCCAGTTACCCGGTGCGCACGCGCGCGACCTTCGCGCAGACGTGGGACGCGTTGCGCCAGGATCACCCCGACCGACCGGTAATGTTGGTGGTGGACCGGCGACTGGCGGAAAAAAATTCCGCCGTCCTGAGAAGTATGCCCAGGGCATGGCGCTCGCGTATGACCCTGGTGCCCGGTGGGGAAACGTGCAAGCACTCCCGCTGGCTGAATACCTTGTGGCGCCAAGCCGTCGAGCATCGGGTCGATCGGAACACGCTGGTGATCGCGGTGGGCGGCGGCACGGTCGGCGACCTGACGGGCTTCTTCGCCGCCAGCTACCTCCGTGGCCTGGATTGGTGCCCGGTGGCCACGACGGTACTGGCCATGGCCGACAGTGCCGTGGGGGGCAAGACCGGACTCAATCTGGAGGGGCGCAAGAACCTGGTGGGCGCATTCCACCAGCCGCGCGGCGTGTACTCGGTACAAGAGGCTCTGCGAACCCTGCCGCGTCGGCATCGGATCTCTGGCCTGGCTGAAGTGATCAAGTCGGCTGTCATCGGCGACGCCAAGCTGTTCGCTCGGATCGAGCGGGAAGGGCACAAGCTGGGTGAGTGGGATCACCCGCTTTGGTCGGTGCTGGTGCACCGGGCGAGCGCCATCAAGGCCAATGTCGTGGCGGAAGATCCGCTCGAGCGCGGGCGCCGCGCGATCCTGAACTTCGGCCACACCTACGGTCACGCGTTGGAGACGGTCGTGCGTCCGCGTTTGCATCACGGCGAGGCGGTAGCCCTGGGCATGATTGCTGCATGTTTTCTGTCGGAATGGTCAGGACGGGCGCCGGCGGGTACGTTGGATAGAGTGGAGTCGGTTCTTGCCGAGTCCGGTCTTCCTGTCCGGACCAAACCGATGAGTGTTGCATCTATAATGGATGCAATGCGTTACGACAAAAAGTCCGAGGGCGGCCGCACCAGAATGGTATTGACTGACGATATTGGCTCGGCTAGCTTCGGCCACATCGTCGATGACGGTTCACTCCGTCGCGCCGCGCGTTTTCTGACGCGTCGTCAAAGTTGATCGACTGCCCCACGACCAGCATCTCGACCTCGCCAAAGGCAGGCTCGATTGAATTCTGCTTCGCACACGCAGGAGCTTGAGCGACTGCTCGAGCGGTTCCGGGCCAATCCGGAGGGCCGCATCTTTGCGCCTCTGGCCGACTGCTACCGAAAGATGGAGCGCTTCGAGGAAGCGCTGGAAGTGTGCGCGTCAGGCCTGGCTCGTCACCCGCGCTATACCAGCGCCCGTGTCATCCTGGGCAAGATCCATCGCGACCAGGGGCAGGATGGGCCGGCTCGGGCGGCGTTCGCCGAGGTGCTGGACATCGACCCCGACAACATGGTTGCGCTGCGGTACATGGCCGGCGACGCCGGGCTGCGGGGCGCGCACGACCAGGCGTTGAAGTACTGGCAGCAGATTCTCGCGCTCGATCCCAGCGACACGCAGGCCGAGGACGAATTGGAAGCGCTCCAGAAAGCGGCCGCCGCGGCCGAGGGGCCAGAGGTCCAAGCAGCGCCCGTCGAACCCGAGCCCGTTGTCGACGCCAAGACGACCCAAGCCGAAACGGCGCCAGCGGCCGAAACCGCCAGCGAACCCACGGCCAAGGAACCGGCGGCGTCCGAAGAGCGAAACCCGACTGAAAGCCCACGGGCTGATGCGACCGACGCCGGAAGTGCATCGCGGGTGCAGGCCAGCTCGTTCGCGACGATGACATTGGCGGACATCTACTACGAACAGGGATTCAAGACGAAGGCGCTGGAGATCTACCGACAGATCCTGGCCACGGTTCCTGACGATCCCGATGTCAAAGCGCGCGTCGCCCGCATTGAATCGGACATGGCGTCCATCGCCAATCGGGTCCAGCCGACCGAGGTGGCAAGCGTGGAGGAGTTGGAGCGGCCGATGGCCGAAGAGCCCAACGTCGTGAAACCGCCCACGCCGGCCAAGCCGGCCGCTTCGTCCAAGCCGGCGAAGCCGGCCGCCAAACCGGTTTCGAAGAAAGCTGCCCCGAGTGTGCTCAGCGCGGGCTTTGCCAAGGAAGCAGATCCACCCACCCCTTCCCGGACAGACGTAACGAGGTCACCGATTGATCCGATCGACGCCGAGAGGGAGGACTTCGACCATTTCAAGTCCTGGTTGGGCCGGATGAAGGCTCGCCCCGTCTGAGGAATCCGCTATCATGGGCCGCGACATGGGTCCTGAACGGGGAATCAAAATGGCGTCGCCAACGGTGCTGGTCCTGCACGGTCCCAATCTCAACCTGCTTGGCCAACGTGAGCCTCAAGTGTATGGTAGCACGACGCTTGCGGAAGTCGATGCGGCGCTGGTGGCACGAGCGGGGAAGCTGGGCTGCGGGCTTACCAGTCTGCAATCGAATCATGAAGGCGAGTTGATCGATGCCATCCAGGGCGGCAGCGCCGATGGCTTTCTCATCAACCCCGGCGGTTTTGGCCACACGAGCGTATCCTTGCGCGATGCGTTTCTCGCGGCCGATCGTCCCATGGTCGAGGTGCACTGCAGCAATACCGCGGCCCGCGAGGAATTTCGCCATCGGTCCCTGCTGACCGACATCGCGGTGGGATTGGTCATGGGATTCGGAGCCGACAGCTACGACCTGGGTCTGCGGGCCCTCGTGAAGCATTTGCGCGCGGCGCACTGATCAGAATCGGGCAGGAGAAAGGGAAACAGCGGCAATGGCATCTACCAGCGATTTCTCCAACGGAATGGTCATCGAGTTCGACGGCGGGCTGATGACCATCGTGGAGTTCCAACACGTGAAGCCCGGCAAGGGTGGAGCGTTCGTTCGCACGAAACTCAAGAACGTTGAGACCGGGCGCGTGCTCGACAAGACGTTTCGCGCCGGCGAGAAGGTCACCGAAGTGCGGCTCGAAAGCCGGAAGTTTCAGTACCTGTACAAAGATGGCGATCTCTACTACTTCATGAACAACGAGACCTTCGAGCAGATTCCCATCAACAAGGAACGGCTGACCGACGGCCTTCCCTACTTGAAGGAGAATGACGAGGTCGATCTACTACTGCGCGACGACAAACCCATCATGGTCGAGGTGCCGAACTTCGTGGAGTTGAAGGTGACCCAGACCGACCCTGGCCTGCGCGGTGATACGGCGCAGGGTGGAAGCAAGCCGGCGACGACCGAGACCGGCCTCGTAGTAACAGTTCCGCTCTTTCTTGAAGAGGGCGAGACGATTCGCGTGGATACCCGCACTGGCAAGTACGTGACCCGGGTCTGAAGGAGAGCTTCATGGAACTGGACAAGATCCGGGAACTGGTACAACTCGTGGAAGACAGTCAAATCCAGGAACTGGAGCTGTCCAATCGCGGCGAGACGATCCGGATTTCCAAGACCGGGGGAGCCCATGTGGCGGCACCGGGACCTCAACCGGTCCCGGTCGTGGCCAGCCCCGCGCCGGCCGCGGCGACGCCCGCTCCGGCGGCCGCGCCCGCCGGCAACGCGCCGCGTGGCGACAACCTGAAGGACATCTCCAGCCCCATGGTGGGCACCTTCTACCGCTCCGCGTCGCCAGATTCGGAAGCCTTCGTGCGCGTGGGAGACCGGGTCGAGAAGGGTGACGTGGTGTGCATCATCGAGGCCATGAAGGTGATGAATGAGATCGAGGCTGAGGTCGGGGGGGTTGTGCGTGAGATCACGGTCGAGAACGCCCAGCCGGTCGAGTTTGGCCAGCCCCTGTTTCTCGTGGATGTAGGCGGCTGACCCCTCCCGGCGATCAAAACCTGCGGCATTACCTCGCGGCGGTCCGGATTGGACCGCCGCTTGCTTTTTTCCGGTGCGTTGCTCCCGCTCCGGTGAGCACGAGAAAGCATGCACCCCAACGCGAAACCGTTGGGAGCAGCTGGGCCCAAGGCGCGGCAGGACCTCAACGCAGGAAGAGATTCGTGTCTCTCAAGATCAAATCCATTCTTCAACGAATGATCGAACTCGAGGCCTCCGACCTTCATGTGAAAGTGGGCGTCCCGCCTACCGCACGTATCCATGGACACCTGGAACCGCTGGAGTTTCCCGCGCCGTCACCCAAGGACATGGCCCACATGGTCGAGCACATGCTCACCGAGGCCCAACGCGAGATCTTCGAGACCACGCGTGAGGTCGATTTCGCCTTCGGCGTGCCGGGTCTGGCCCGCTTTCGCGCCAACTTCTACGTGCAGCGTGGCTCGGTCGCCATGGTGTTTCGTCACGTTCCGGTGGAGATCAAGCCGCTCGAAGAGCTGGGCGTGCCTCAGGTGGTGCGTGAGTTGGCGTTGAAGCCGCGTGGGTTGGTGCTCGTGACCGGTACGGTGGGTTCAGGTAAGTCGACGACCCTGGCCGGCATGATCGACGCCATCAACACCGAAACGGCCGGCAATGTCATCACGATCGAAGACCCTATCGAGTTCCTGCACCGTGACAAACACTGCCTGGTAAACCAGCGCGAAGTAAGCACCGACACGGCCAGCTTCCTCGAAGCGCTGCGTCACGTGTTGCGTCAGGACCCCGATGTCATCCTGATCGGTGAGATCCGTGATTCTGAAACCATGAAAACCGCGCTCACGGCGGCGGACACGGGGCACATGGTGTTCAGTACGTTGCATACGATCGACACCACGCAGACCATCCAGCGCATCATCAGTTTCTTCCCGCCGCACCAGCACCAGGAAATCCGTTACCTGCTGTCGAATACCCTACGCGGTATCATCAGCCAGCGCCTGATTCCCGACATCACCGGCAACGCTCGCGTACCGGCGGTGGAGGTCATGGTGAATACCTCGACCATCCAGGAATATATCCGCGACGCCACGAAGACCCACCTCATCTCCGATGCGGTGCAGGAGGGGTTTGTGGCCTACGGCATGCAGTCGTTCGACCAGTCCCTGATGGCGCTGTTCAAGACCGGCAAGATCTCGCTGGAAGAGGCGTTGAGAGCGTCCAGCAACCCCCATGAGTTCAGCTTGCGAATCAAGGGTATCCAGTCGGCCAGCGACACGTCGTGGGACCGCTTCGAGACCTCGTCCGAAGAGCCGGCGGACACTTCGGGCGATTTCGTGAAATTGTAAAGCGCGGAGGTTGCGGGGCTTGCCCGCATGCGGCATTCTGATGCCGCCCCGTCAGGCCGGGGCCATTGGTCGGTCGGGCGACGAGGCTCGATTGGCCCGGGTTCTCAGCCGGGGGTGCCGATCCGAATGATTCGCAAAGTTCTGGTCGCGAACCGCGGCGAGATCGCCCTTCGCATCATGCGGGCCTGCCGCGAGATTGGCGTGGCCACCGTGGCCGTGCACTCGACGGCCGACGCCGACGCCCTCCACGTGAAATTCGCCGACGAATCGGTCTGCGTGGGTCCGCAACTGGCGGCGCACAGCTATCTGAACGTCTCCCGCATCGTTTCGGCGGCCGAGATCACCGGCGCCGACGCCATCCATCCGGGCTACGGATTCCTGGCCGAAAACGCTGAATTCGCTGAGATCGTCCAGGCCTGCGACATGACCTGGATCGGGCCGTCCCCGGCCATCATCCGCAGCATGGGTGACAAGAACACCGCGCGCCAAACGGCAATGGCGGCGGGGGTGCCCGTGGTGCCGGGCAGCGACGGCCTCCTGGCCACCGCGGACGAAGCGGCCCGGGTCGCGGCCGGCATGGGATATCCCGTGATGGTAAAGGCGACGGCGGGCGGGGGAGGCAAGGGCATGCGCCCGGCGCACAACGAAGAAGAGCTGCGCATGGCTTTCGTGACCGCATCGGCCGAGGCTGAGGCCGCGTTCAAGAACGGTGCGCTGTACCTCGAGAAGCTCGTGGAACGTCCGCGGCACGTGGAGTTTCAGGTCTTGGGGGATCAGTACGGCAATGTCGTACATCTGGGCGAACGCGATTGTTCGGTTCAGCGTCGTCACCAGAAACTGATCGAAGAGGCTCCTTCGCCCGCGGTCACCCCGGACCTGCGTGCTCGCATGGGCGGAGCGGCCATCAAGCTGTGTAAGGCGGTGAACTACACGTCGGCCGGGACGGTCGAGTTTCTGTTGGCCGCCAATGGCGATTTCTACTTCATGGAGATGAACACGCGCATCCAGGTGGAGCATCCCGTTACCGAAATGGTCACGGGCATCGATCTGGTGAAACAGCAGATTCTCATCGCTGGCGGTGCGGCGCTCGAATTGAACCAAGATCAGTTGCAGTTGCGGGGCCACGCAATCGAGTGTCGTATCAACGCGGAGGACCCGGCTCGCAACTTCGCGCCCTGTCCCGGGCGCATTCTCGCGTTTCATCCACCCGGCGGGCCGGGCGTTCGGTTGGACACCCATATCTACACCGACTACGTGGTGGGCCCGCACTACGACTCGCTGTTGGCCAAGCTCATCTGCCACGGCAAGGACCGCGACGAGGCGTTGGCCCGAATGCGTCGCGCGTTGAGCGAAATGGTGATCGAGGGGATCCCCACCGTCATCCCGTTTCACCTGCAGGTGCTCGACGATCCGGTCTTTCGCAGAGGCGAGGCAACCACCCATTACCTCGAGGACCGCATGGGTGACCTGCGCGAGGCGATGGCAGGCACGCAGGCCTGACGGCCGCCCCGTGTCGATTCCCCCGTACAGACTGTTTTCGGTTCGTCCGTGCTTGTACGTCATCCTGGACGCTGGCCTGGTCGGACCTCAGGCGATGCCCAGGGAGGGCAGGGCCTTGCTCGACGCGGGCATCGATGCCCTCCAGATAAGGGCCAAACGGATCCGGGCCGGCGAGATGCTGGCCATTGTCGAGGATCTACTGCCCGCGTGTCGCCGGGCCGGGGTGCCATTGATCGTCAACGATCGAGTCGACGTAGCCTGGATGGCGCAGGCCGACGGCGTGCACCTGGGGGCAAACGACCTGCGCCCGTCCGATGCCCGGTCGCTCCTGGGAGAGCACGCGATCATCGGCTGCACCGCCCATACCGCCCAGGAACTGGCCTCAATCGGGGACCAGGCCGATTACGTGGGCTACGGGGCGGTTTTTCCCACCTCCACCCGGGCGGGGTCGGAAGTATGCGGTCTCTCGGCGTTGACCCGTGCGGCGGCCGCAACTACACTGCCGCTGATTGCGATCGGGGGATTGAATTCGACCAACGTCCCCCAGCTTCGTGGGTCCGGCGTGGCCGGCATCGCCGTGGCTTCGGCCGTAACCCCCGTTCACCAGCACCCTGACTCCATCGTCGGTCTTCGGGCCGCCATGGCGCACTGGTAACCCCGATCCCTCGCCCCGCAGACGAAGGTTCGCCGTTGATGCGGAGACACCGAACCGTGGACCTGGCCTTGGCTGGGTTCCTTTCGCTGTACCTTTTTGCTGTTTCCCTGACGCTCACCGCGCAGCCCCAGATCTCGTTGTCCGAGGCCGTGGCGTGGCGCGCCCAATCCACCGCGCCCGGTGGTCCGGTGGGGGACATTCTCGCCCGCGTCAGCCTTTGGTCGCTGGGCCCGTGGTTGCGCTGGCTGGTGCCGGCATTGCCGCTGTTGTGGCTGCTGGCGCGTTCGCGTGGCCGACGTTGGTGGTGGCTGGGCGTGGCCGTGGTGGCCAGCGTGGCGGGCCTGCTCGGCCACGAAGAGATGATTCGTCTGGGCATCCCGACCGGTAGCGGCGGTGTCTTCGGTCGGTCGCTGGAAAACCTGGTGGCCGCGTTGGTGGGACCGTTCGGTAGCTTCCTGGTGTTCGCGGGACTCTGCAGCTACTTCCCCCTGCGTCGCCTGCCACCCATCTACTTTCCATTGCCGGCCTATGACCGCTGGTCGGCCCCGGTGAGAGAGAGGTTTGCCCCGCTGGTGGCCAGCCTGGGGCGAGGTGTGCTGGACCTGGGCGGGCGCGTCGGTGATGCGCTGTCGCCTGGCCGCCTGTGGAGCGTTCTGCCGCGGCCGAGTTCCAGCAAGGAAGACTCGGCTGAGCCGGTGGAGTTGTTGATCGACGTGGCCGAGAGCCCACTTCGTCGTCGCAAGCGATCCAAGCCGATCGAAGAGGAAGTTCCCGAAGAGACCTGGGACGAAGCCGAGGAAGAAGACGTCGAGGATGACGACGGTGAGTACGAGTACGAGGAAGAAGAGTACGAGGACGAGGTCGACGACGAGTACGAAGAGGGTGAAGACGAGGACGAGTACGAGGACGAGGAGGACCTGGCCGACGAGGAGATCGCGGCCAGCGGCGCGGCCGGAGAGGAGTTTCGGCTGAGCCGCGACCCCACTGAACTGCTCGCCGAGCAGAAGCGGAAGTCCGCGCGACGTCCACGTGGGCGTCGCGGCAAGTTCGCGCTGCCGTCAATGGATCTGCTGGACGACGTGACCAAGGAAGAGCGTGGCTTCAGTCGCGATGTTCTTCAGATGAAAGCGCGCCTGCTCATGGAGACGCTGGCGCACTACAACATCGAAGGCCGCATCAACGAAATCCGACCGGGGCCGGTGGTTACCACCTTTGAGTTCGAGCCCGCGCCCGGCGTGAAAGTGAGCTCTATCACCTCGCGTGCGGACGACCTGGCGCTGGCGATGCGAGCCACGCGAATTCGGATCGAGGCTCCGATTCCTGGCAAGGCCGCGGTGGGCATCGAGATCCCCAACCCGTATCCGCAAATGGTCACCCTGAAAGAAGTGCTTACCGCCGTGCCGGATGATCCGAAGGCGGCGCCGCTTTCGATTGCCCTGGGCAAGGACACCGAAGGGTCGGCCCACGTAGCTGACCTGGCCGACATGCCGCATCTGCTGGTGGCGGGCGCGACCGGTAGTGGCAAGAGCGTGTGCGTGAATTCGTTTATCTGCAATCTGCTCTTGCGCAACGGTCCCGACCGCGTGCGCTTGCTGATGGTGGATCCCAAGATGCTCGAGTTGTCGGTGTACAACGGGATTCCCCACCTGCTGCATCCGGTCATTACCGAGGCGCGCGAGGCGCTGAAGGCCGTGAAGTGGATGGTGGCCGAAATGACCACGCGCTATTCGAAGTTGGCCAAGCACGGCGTGCGCAATATCAAGGACTACAACGAGAAGATCCTGGCCGGCAAAGTCATCGACGCAAAGACCCAGAAGAAGGTGAAAGAGCCGTTACCGTACTATGTTTTGATCATCGACGAGCTGGCGGACCTGATGATGACGCTGGGGCAGGACCTGGAAACGCCGATCGCCCGTCTGGCCCAGATGGCGCGCGCGGTGGGCATTCACCTGGTCCTGGCGACGCAACGGCCGTCGGTCAACGTGATCACAGGCATCATCAAGGCCAATTTCCCCAGTCGGATCGCGTTCCGGGTCGTGAGCAAGATCGACAGTCGAACGATCCTGGACACCGGCGGCGCCGAGCAGCTTCTGGGTAAAGGCGATATGTTATTCTTGCTGGCCGGCAGCCCGCAGCCAGTCCGCGTGCACGGTGCCTTTCTGCGCATCGAAGAGTGCGAGCGCATCGTCGAGCACTGGAAGAAGTACAGCGGCGAAGAAGAAGCCCGACTCGAGTTGGAGGATGCCTCCGGCGGGATGGGCGGAAATCTGGGTGAGGACGAGCTATTGGACGAGGCGCGCCGCATGGTGGTGCTCAGCCAAACCGGTTCGACCTCGATGCTCCAGCGCCGACTTCGCGTGGGCTACACGCGGGCCGCGCGTCTGATGGACATGCTGGAGGAAGCCGGAGTCGTGGGCCCCTTCGAGGGAAGCAAGGCCCGCGAGGTATACATCAAGAAGGAAGAACTCGAGGCCGACGGCTGATAGTTCGCCAGAGCCAAGATCCTGGGACACGCATGAACAAGCAACCGCTCGTATACCTGGATACACTGGGATGCGAGAAGAATCTGGTCGACAGCGAAGGCGCGCTGGGGCTTCTGCTTCAGCGTGGTTTTCGTTTGGCGCAACGCGCCGAGGACGCCGATCTGATCGTCGTGAATACCTGTGGGTTCCTGGCGTCGGCGCGCGAGGAGTCGTTGGAACGACTCCGCGAGCTGGGCGAAGTGAAGGGCTCGGCCAAACTGGTGGCCATGGGATGCCTGGTGCAGGGCGAGACGCACGACCTGAAGGCCGAGGTCGATCAGTTGGATCACACCCTGGGGGTGGGTCAGTACCATCGCCTGGCCGATCTGGTAGAGGGCGCGGCCGACGAACCGCTGGTATCGCCAGACGAGGCTCCATACGCGGGCTACAGCGCCCGTGCTTTGTTGTCACCGCCGCACGTGGCCAACCTGAAGCTCGCGGAAGGGTGCAATCAGAGCTGCACCTTTTGTAAGATTCCCATGCTACGAGGTCGACAGCGCAGTCGTCCCATCGCGGACATCGTGAGCGAAGCGACTCGCCTGGCCGGCGAGGGGACGCGCGAGTTCACGCTGATAGCGCAGAACAGTTCGGCGTACGGAATCGATCTGCCGGGGCAGCCGCGTCTGGGTGATCTGTGTCGAGCGCTGGCCGCGGTGGACGGCTTGGAGTGGATCCGCGTGATGTACGCCTATCCGCCCATGTTCACGAACCGTCTGGCCGATGACGTATTTTCGGTGCCCGAGGTGGTGAGCTACCTCGATATTCCCATCCAGCACGCAAGCCCGGCCGTCTTGCGGCGCATGAACCGGGGCTACGACCCCGATCGACTGCGCGTGCAAATGGAGCACCTGCGGTCGATTCGTCCCGACGTAATGCTGCGTACCACGGCCATGGTAGGATTTCCCGGTGAGACCGAAGACGACGTGGTGGCGTTGATGGACTTTCTCGCCGAACTCCAGTTCGACCATCTGGCTACCTTTACCTATAGTCATGAGCTTGGCACGCCCTCGTACGAGTTCGAGGACGACGTCGACGCCGAGGAGAAAGAAGACCGCCGCGCCCGCGTCGAGAACCTACAGTGGGATATCGCCCTCGAGCGTAAGACGGCGCGGCTGGGCAAGCCCGAGTTGGTCGTGGTGGACGAAGTGTTCGATGGTCCCGAAGAAGCCGGCCTGGACATGGTGGCGATCGAGACCGGGCGCGACGATCGCAGTGGCTGGCGGGGCCGCGTTGGCTTTGGGCGTTCGGCCGGGTACTGTTATGACGTCGACGGTGGCCTATGGTTCGCGGCCGATGATCTCGGCCCGGGCGATCGTCGTATCATGACCCCCATGGCCTGTGGACCCTATGATTCGTTGGCGCAGTCGGCACCTCAGGAGGGAACCAATGCGTAGTCAGATTGTTTCCATTTCCGTGGCCATGCTGCTGACGCTGGGCGGTATGTCGCGGGTGCAAGCCGAAACTTCGCTTTCGAACGCTGAAATCGGCGAGTGGCTGATGGAGCAGGCCGTGGCGGAAATTCTGCCATACCTGAACCAGGCGGGACGCGAGGTAGCGTTGAAGTCGGTTTCGTTGACGCCCGAAGCCGAGAATCTGTTCCTCGAAGAGCTGGCGAGGTATCTCTACGAACGCGGATACGAGGTGTGGTTGCTGGACGACGAAGCGGCCAGTCCACCGTCGACCGCGGCTCTGGTCGAGGTGGAGGTCATCGCCGCGAAGATCTTCTACCCCCGCACGCGGCGGTCGTTCCTGTCCATCGGCCAGCCGTCGATCGCTCGACGGGGGACCCTGGCCCTCGACGTACGCGTCCTGGGCGCGGGCGGCGGTCCATGGCTCTACGACGGTCGGCCCGAGGCCCGGTTCGAAGATTGGCTCGAGGCCAAGGACGTGGCCGGGTTGGCGGAAGACCAGCCGACGTGGATCGAGTTGGAGGAACAACCCGGTGCCGCTGGGCCCGAGCGGCCCGCGGGTTGGACCGAACGATTCGTAGTGGCCAGTTTGCTGAGCGGCGTGATCATTCTCTATTTTTCCGGGGCGCAGTGATGGCAGGGGGATTTGACGGACGATGATGACAGAAGACAAATGGGTTCGCGCGATGGTCGGTCTGTTGTGGGCCGGCTTGATGACGTGGACGGCCGTGGGTTGCGGAGGGTCCGGACCAACGGATCGACGCACTGAGTTCGAGGCACTGTTGGCAAATGGCGAGTACGACGAAGTGCGTGCGCGGGTCGAGGTGTACCTTGAATCCGGAGAGCAAGACGCCTGGATCCACATGGCTTCGGGGCTCGCGAACCTGAGGGACGACGCCGACAAACCCGCCGCGCGTGATTTCGCCTACGCGGTTTCGCTCGACTCCACGCTTGCGCCCGAGGTGGCCGAAACCTACCGAGCAAAAGCAATCTACGACCATGAAAACGAGTGGAAAGAGCGCGCGCGCAAGCGAATGCGCGAAGCATTTCGCTACATGCCAAGCATCTCACTGGAACCGCTGACCGACCCGGTGGCCGACTACCTCTACAAGATCGACAAAGATCACGAGGGGGCCTACCAACTGTATAAAGAGTTGGTGACGCGCGAAGACGCGCCGGCCAAGAAGAAGAAGGAATGGAAGTTCCGTTGGGGCCACAGTCAAGAACGTCTGGGCCATGTCGAAGAAGCGCTCGATACCTACCGCGACTACCGGGAGATATTCCCCAAAGACACGGTATTCATGAAGTACGTGGTCTGGCGGATGATGGTCGTTCTGCAGGAACAGGCGTTGAAGGCGAAAGAGGCCGGCGAATATGACGAGGCTTTGGCCCTCCTTGACGAATCGTTCATGGACCTGTGGTTTCTGGAAAAGCAGATGGAGGGCTGGTACCTGGCCGGTCAGATCGAAGAGGACCGGGGTCGTCCTGACTTCGCGCTCAGCTGGTACAAGCGGGTCTCGCGCGAGGGTCGTCGTTTTGGCGGGGAGGTGGTGCGCAATGCAAAGAATCGAATCGATGCCATCAATGCCCAGGGCGTTCACTAGGGTGCTTGGCGTGGCAATGTTGGGTATTACCCTCGCGGTGGTTCTGGCCGCGTGTGGACCGCCGGTAGGTGACCTCCAGCCCGGCACGTTCGAGCGGGGGAAGGTCGAGTGTGAGCATGGCTTCCATACCGAGGGTATCGAGGATCTCAAGCTCTTCATTCGTCGCAATCCCACTCACCCCGAAGCGGATGATGCGCAGTTTACGGTGGGGATGTGCTACTTCGAGGCCGAGGACTACCCGTTGGCCGCCGTCGAGTTCCAGATCATGCGGGCGGACTACCCCGATAGTGACCTGCTGTGCGACGCCTTCTACCAAGAAGGGTTGTGTTACTCGAAGCAGGTGCCGCCGATTCGTCTGGAGCAAACCGCGACCCAAACGGCCATCGCACATTTCGAGCGCTTCATGCGCAGTCACCCCGAGTGCGGGCAGCTGTCGGAAGTGCGGGGGGAAGTGGAACGGCTGAGGCTGCATCTGGATCGCAAACAGGTCCACATCGCCAAGAACTACCTGCGATGGAATCAACCGCGTGCGGCGCAGATCACCGCGAACGCTCTACTTCTGGACCGCCCGGATAGTCCGGTACGCCCGGAGGCTTTGTTCGTCCTGGGTAAGGCCTCGGCCAAACTGGATGAAGCCGAAGAGGCCCGGGCAGCATGGCAGGAGATCGTGACTCGTTTTCCTGAGCACGAGCTGGCCAACGAGGCGCAGGACCTACTGGACTCGATCGCGCAGCTCTCGGCCGGCTCGAGTCGTTGAGCCGGTCACACGTGGTGGGCTTTTTTGGCGGGAGTTTCGATCCCGTGCATGCCGCGCATGTCGAGGTGGCTTGCCGCGCTCGCGAGCAGCTCGAGCTGGGCGAGATATGGTTCGTACCCGCGTTCCAACCGCCGCATAAGGTCCATCGCACCCTCGTTGACGCCGAGCATCGTTTGGCCATGCTTCAGTTGGCCATGGACGGCCGTGACGGCCTGGCCATCTGCACCATCGAAATAGAAGACCGACGGGTTCATACCACTGAATCGACCCTCGGCGCGCTGCGCGCGGCTCACCCGGGACTCGCGTTCGCGCTGATCCTGGGGCAGGACTCCTTCGCCCAGCTCGACACCTGGGCGCGTCCCGATCGGCTGGCCCAACACATCGAGCAGGTGGCGGTATGTCCTCGGCCCGGAGGTGATGCACGCCGGCCCGGGTTCTGGCGTCACATCCCGGTGCATTGGCTCCAGGGAGAACCCCAAGACGTTTCTTCGAGCGCAATTCGCGATGCCCTCCAGCAGGAACGCGCCACCGATCGCTTACCGGACGGCGTGCAGGAGTACATAGCGAAACACGGGTTGTACCGGGAGCGACGCCCATGAAGGTGTTTCTGGTGGACGGGTCGGCCATGGTGTACCGCAGCCATTTCGCCATGATGCGACAGCCGCTGCAGACCAGTCATGGCGAAGTGACGAGCGCCGCGTACGGTTCGCTGCAGAGCCTCATTCGATTATACGAAGAGGAAAAGGGCGACGTGATCATCGTGGCCTTCGATACCAAGACGCCAACGTTTCGCCACGAGATGTACGACCAGTACAAGGCGCATCGCCCGCCCATGCCAGATGACCTGCGCCAGCAGATTCCCCGCGTGAAGCAGCTTATTCGCAGCATGGGGTTACCGTTGCTGGAGATGCCTGGCTTCGAAGCCGACGACATCGTGGGAACCCTGGCGCGCGAAGGGGCGGAGCGCGGCCACGACGTCTGGATCTACTCGGCCGACAAGGACTTCGTTCCGTTGGTGGGGCCGGGCGTGGGTATCTTGCGGCCCGGCACCCGGACAAGCCCCGCCGACGAGTACCTCGACACGAAGGCGCTCACGGCCAAGCACGGCGTACGCCCGCCCCAGTTTCTCGATGTGTTGACCCTGATCGGGGACAAATCCGACAACATACCCGGTGTGCCCGGGATCGGTGAGAAGACCGCGGTCAAACTCATTTCACAGTTCGAAAGCCTGCCTCGGTTGCTCGACCACCTGTCGGACAAACGGGTCAGCGCCCGGCACCGCCGGCTGATCGAAGAGAACCGCGAGCAGTTCGATCTGGCGCGCCGCCTATTGACCATCGATGACAAGGTCGACGTGGACTACGAGTGGCGCGAGGAACCCATGGCCTCGCCCTATACCGAAGAGTTCCGGCAACTGTGCCGTGAGTTGGAGTTCTTCCAGTTGCTCGATCGCATCGGCGGCGAGGGGCAGCGCGACAACACCGGTAGTAAGATGTCGGTCACCGTTCCGCAGTCGTTGCAGGAACTGGACAAGTGTTTGAATGAATTGGCCGGTCACGGGGCCTGGGCGTTGGCCACACTCATGGACGGCGAAAGCCCACATCACGGGCAGCTCCTGGGTCTGGCGTTGTGCGCCGAAGAGGCGAGTGCGATTTTCCTTCCGGTGGGTGGCGCTCACACCGGGTCAGCGTCCACGTCGGCGCCGGCTTCACTGTTCGACGCGCCCGTCGCGGACAGTGGATTGGCCTGGGACGACGTGCGCACCCGACTGGAGCCCTACTTCATGGATGTCGACCGGCCCAAGTGGGGCCACGACATCAAGTCCGAACAGATCATTCTCGCACGGCATGGGCTGTCCATGGCGGGCGTGCAGTTTGACTCGATGTTGGGAAGTTACCTGTTGGCCCCCGAGCGTCGTCAACACGGTCTCGAGTTCCTGGCCTCAGAGATCCTGGGCCAGGAGATCATTACCCAGAAGACCCTGCGTGAATCGGCCCCGGACAAGGACCTTCGCCGCGCCGAGGTAGATCAGTTGGCGTTGGCGGCGGCCCAACGGGCCGACATGACCTTCCGGCTTTCCGATCTGTTCAGCGACCAGCTCAAGGCCGAGGAGCTGGACGGCGTCATGGATGATCTGGAATTGCCGCTGGCCCAGGTCCTGTTGCGTATGGAACGCCGGGGTATTCGGCTCGATGTCGACCACTTGAGCAAGCTGTCCGTCGACCTCCACGAGAAGGTCGCCGAATCCCGGCGACGCATCTACGAGCTGGCGGGCGAGGAGTTCAATCTCAACAGCCCCAAGCAGCTCCAGCACATCCTGTTCGACAAGCTCGGACTCAAGCCCACGAAGAAGACTTCGACCGGCTACTCCACCGACGTGTCCGTACTGGGCAAGTTGGCGAAAGAGCACGAGCTACCCGCCTTGTTGTTGGAGTACCGGCAGGTTCAGAAACTACTTTCGACCTACGTGGAAACCCTGCCGCAACTGGTGCACGCCGATACGGGTTGCGTGCATACGCACTACAATCAGGCCGTGGCGGCCACAGGTCGTCTCAGTAGCGAAAATCCCAACCTGCAGAACATACCCATCCGCAGCGAACTGGGACGGCGCATCCGCGAGGCCTTCGTAGCGCCCAATCAGGAGTGGGTGTTGTTGGCCGCGGACTACAGCCAGATCGAGCTGCGATTGATGGCGCACCTGTGCGAGGACGAGGCCATGATTGCGGCTTTTGTTTCGGGCGAGGATATCCACGCCCGCACCGCGGCGCTCGTGAACGACGTCCAGATAGAGGACGTCACGGCGGAAATGCGCCGCCAGGCGAAGGCCATCAATTTTGGCTTGTTGTACGGAATGGGGGCGCGGGCGCTGGCCCAGCAGATCGAAGTGAAGACGGCGCAGGCCCAGACGTTCATCGACCAATACTTTTCGCGCTTTCCGAGGGTGCGCGAATACGTGGATTCCACCGTGGCCGAAGCGAGGGTCACCGGCGAAGTGCGCACGCTACTCGGACGTCGCCGCCGCTTGCCCGAATTGGCGAGCCGTGACCAGCGTCAGAAAGCCTTCGGTGAGCGGATTGCCGTGAACACGCCCATCCAGGGCACGGCGGCCGACCTCATCAAACTGGCGATGATTCGTCTCGATGCACGCCTGCGAAACGAGGACCTTCCCGCCGACCTGTTGCTCCAGGTGCACGATGAACTCATTCTCCAGGTGGAGCCGGCCGCGATCGACGCGGTTACCTCGGTGGTGCGCGAGACCATGGAAAATGTATGGGAACTCAAGGTGCCGCTGGTGGTGGACGCCCACGCCGGGCCCAACTGGGCGCGGGCCCACCCGTGAGTCCCCGAACCGGCCCCGAAGCGCCCGTCCTGGTTGTGACCGGCGCGACCGGCACGGGTAAGAGCACCGCCTGTGGGTGGCTGGCCCAAAGGGGGGCATTCGTGATCGACGCCGATCGGGTTGGCCATTCGACGTTGCTCGACCCCGAGGTCCGCCGTCGGCTGGCTGAAGTCTTTGGAAACGATATCCTGGATGAACGGCACCGCGTGCTCCGGCCGGTCCTGGGAGCAAAGGCTCTGGCCAGCGATGACGCGACACGGCAACTGAATGCGGTGGTGCATCCGCCGCTGGTACGGGAGATCCAGCGCCGCGTGCAGGCTCTGCGACAAAGCCGCGGTGTGTCGCTGATCGTGATCGACGCTGCCCTTTACTTCCAGTTCGAGCCGAAGATCGAGGCCGATGCGGTGCTCATGACCGTGGCACCGCGGGAGGTCCTGGTAGAGAGAATCATGGCCCGCGACGGGCTGACCCGTGAGCGGGCCCTGGACCGACTTGACCGCCAACGCGATGTTTTGGCTTCCCAGCACCTCGCGGACGCGGTATTGGATACGTCGGCTTCGACGCAGACGACGCGAAGCGAGCTGTTGAAGGTGGTTGACCGATTGCTCGGTACGCAATTGGTCGAGAGCGACTTCGAGACCCTGGACAAAAATTCGAGGAGCGACTGAGCATGGCCGATCTGGACGACCTGCGGCAGAGAATATCCCACCTGAAGGAGGGTCTTTGACCTCCCTTCGCTAACCAAACGCCTGGCTGAACTGGACGAGCAGATGGCGTCGGCCTCGTTCTGGGACGACAACGATGTTGCCAACGGTGTCATCCAGGAGTCGACGCGCATCAAGCGCTGGACCGAGCCGCTGGGGCAACTCGACCGCCGGCTGGAAGAAGCCGAGCTGTTCGCGGAGATGGCCGAGGACGACGAAGAGGCGCGGGGTGAGGCCCGGGCCGCGATGGCCGAGGCCGCGAGTACGCTGGACACCCTCGAAGCCAATTTCATGCTGGGCGGAGAAGACGACGAAAAGGGCGCGATGCTGGAAATCCACCCGGGTGCGGGTGGGACCGAGAGCGCCGACTGGGCCAACATGCTGCTTCGAATGTACACGCGGTTCGCCGAAGCGCGACAATGGCCGCAGAAGCTCCTGGATCTGCAACCGGCCGACGAGGCGGGGATCAAGAGCGCCACGATCGAGATCAGCGAAGCCTACGCGTACGGTCACCTCAAGGGCGAGAGCGGCGTGCATCGCCTGGTGCGCATCAGCCCATTCGACAGCCAGAAGCGTCGGCATACCAGCTTCGCCTCGGTGTTCGTCTATCCGTTGGTCGAAGATTCAGACATTACCGTGGAGATCGATCCCAAGGATCTGCGAGTGGATACCTACCGCGCCAGTGGAGCGGGCGGGCAGCACGTCAACAAGACCAGCAGCGCGATACGCATCACGCACCTGCCCACCAACATCGTGGTGCAGTGCCAGAACGAACGCAGTCAGCATCGAAACCGGGAGGTCGCCATGCGCATGCTGCATGCGCGGCTCTACCACCGGAAAATGGAAGAAGAACGGGCCAAGCAGCAGGTGCTGGAAGATTCCAAGATGAAGATCGACTTCGGCAGCCAGATTCGAAGCTACGTGCTACAACCCTACACCAAGGTGAAAGATCACCGCACTGAGGTCGAGGTCAACGACGCGCAACGCGTGCTCGACGGAGACATAGAAACCTTCACGCAGGCATTCTTGCGCCAGTCCGGGGCGGCGCCCACGCAGGGCTGATCCCAGACCGATCCTTGGATTTCAAACCTTCGCGGGAGCGACGATGGACGAGCAGCATCGCCTGATTACCGAGCGCCTGGAAAAGCTCGAACGTCTTGAGGAACTGAGTGTCGATCCGTATCCGTACGGATTTGAACGCACGCATCGCCTGGCGCAAGTCCATGCGCAAGGTGAGGCCCTGATTGCGGCGGAGCAACGGGTGAAGGTGGCCGGCCGGATCATGGCCAAGCGCCCGCACGGCAAGCTC
This sequence comes from Candidatus Krumholzibacteriota bacterium, assembly GCA_029262065.1. Classification (GTDB taxonomy): domain Bacteria; phylum Krumholzibacteriota; class Krumholzibacteriia; order JAJRXK01; family JAJRXK01; genus JAJDAC01. The sequence goes on from JAJDAC010000014.1 coordinate 175,234, forward strand.
ACGTTCGCGCATATCGAAGACCAGGATTCCCGCCTGCAGTTGTTCGTGCGCAAGGATGTACTGGGCGAGGACCCCTACGCCGCCTTCAAGCTGTTCGACGTGGGAGACATCGTGGGCGCCGAGGGCACCGTGGTGCTCACCAAAACGGGCGAGCTGTCGGTCATGGCGGAGAGCGTGACGTTGCTTACGAAATCCCTGCGGCCGCTGCCCGAGAAGTGGCACGGCTTGCAGGACAAGGAGCTGCGCTATCGGCAGCGCTACCTGGACCTCATCATGAGCTCCGATGTGCGAGCGACCTTCACGCGCCGGACCGATGTGATCCAGACCCTGCGCGAGGTGCTGTTGGCCGAGGAGTTTCTGGAAGTGGAGACTCCGGTTCTGCAACCGTTGTACGGGGGCGCCACGGCGCGGCCCTTTACCACCCATCACAACGCGCTCGACATGACGTTGTACCTGCGCATCGCCGACGAATTGTATTTGAAGCGACTGGTGGCCGGAGGGTTCGAGCGCGTCTTCGAGTTCGGCAAGGACTTTCGCAACGAGGGAATCGATCGTACGCACAATCCCGAGTTCACCATGCTGGAATGCTACGCGGCGTACTGGGACTACGAGGACGTAATGGGCCTCGTGCAGCGCATGTTCGCCCGGCTGGCCGAGAAGTTCACGGAGGACGGGAAGCTCACCTACGGCGATCACGTGATCGACTTCAACGACGGGTTCCGTCGTGTCACGTTCTTTGAGCTCTTGCAGGAACACACCGGGGTGGACTTCCAGGGGCTTGCCCGCGAAGAAGTGGCCTCGCACGCGAAGCAACTGGGCGTCGAGGTCGAGGACAGCATGGGGTTGGCCAAACTGCTCGACGAGATCTTTTCGGAGAAGGTCGAGCCGACGCTGATTCAACCCACGTTCGTGTGCGACCACCCGAAGGAACTCAGTCCGTTGGCCAAGCAGCATCGATCGCATCCCCACCTGGTGGAGCGTTTCGAGCCGTTCATAGCGGGATTCGAGGTGGGCAACGCGTTCAGCGAGCTGAATGACCCGCGCGATCAACGCGCCCGGTTCGAAGATCAGGTTCGCCTGGCGGAAGCCGGAGATGACGAGGCGCAGTTGATGGACGTCGACTACCTACGTGCCTTGGAGTACGGCATGCCGCCCACCGGAGGGCTGGGCGTGGGGATCGACCGTGTGGCCATGCTGTTCACGAATTCCCACAGCATTCGCGACGTGCTGTTCTTCCCCCAGATGCGGGCCGAAGGTTAGGGGCGAGCGCCATGGGATTCAGTAGTTACATCGCGGTGCGGTTCCTACGACACCGGCGTTCGGGGTTCATCTCGCTCATCACGGTGATCGCGGTGCTGGGCGTGGCCATTGGCGTCACCGTGTTGAACGTGACTCTCGGCATCATGAATGGGTTTCGTGACGAGGTTCAGCTGACCTTTGTCGAGAACATGCCCATGGTCACCGTGCTCGACCGCAACCCCGGTGGCCATAGTTTCGAGTCGTTGGAGTCGGTGGTGAGCCGTGTACTGGATGTCGGGGGTGTAGAGGGCGCGTCACCGTTCATTCGCAACCCCGTGGTGCTCACGCTCGAACGTATCTCCGGGCGCCCCCGCCATGCCACCGCGGTGGCTTGGGGAATCGATCCGCAGGCGCAGGAAACCGTGACGCCGTTGCGGAAGAATATCGAGCCGCCGTTCGATGGGTTCGATACGTCGGACCTGCTGGGAGGGGGGCCGGACCTGCCGGGCATCGTGCTGGGTGGTGAGCTGGGCGCGAACCTGCACGCGGGCATTGGAGACGTGGTCATGATCACCGCACCGCAAAACGCGGCGGCCCGGTTGGAAGATGTGGTCAGCGTCGCTCGCGAATTCATGGTGGTGGGATTTCTGCAGAGCGGCATGTTCGAGTTCGACAACACCTTCCTGTATCTCGACCTGGCGGAAGCACAGGACTTCTTCAACCGTGGGGCCGGGGCCGACGGCATTGGCGTGCGGGTGACCGATATGATGCAGGCGCCGGCCATGGCCGCGAAGATCGAGGACTCGCTGGGCTCACCGCCGTATTTCGCGACCGATTGGATCAATCTGAACGATCAGCTGTTTCGCTGGATCCAGATGGAGAAGGTCTTGATGTTTCTGTTGTTGTTGCTGATCACGGTCGTCGCCGCGTTCAGCATGGCGGCCATACTCACCATGATGGTGCGCGATCGTCAGCGCGACATCGGCATACTCATGTCGCTTGGCGTTTCGAGAAAGTCCATGAGTTCGGTATTCATTCAGCTGGGGTTGATGATCGGCTGCGTGGGCGTGGTCCTGGGAACGGTCACCGGCTACGTTGCCTGCTTGGGTATCGATCGCGTTGGGATTCCGTTGCCCGGAGACATCTACTTCGTCGACAACGTTCCCGTGCATGTGAAGGTGATCGACCTGACGATCGTGGCCGCGGCCGCTCTGTTCATGAGTTTCCTGGCCACGTTGCTTCCCAGTTGGCTGGCGTCGCGATTCACCCCGGTCGAGGTTCTTCGGTATGAGTAGTCCGTGGTTGGTGGCCGAGCAGTTGCGGAAGTCGTTCCGGTCGGAGCACCGCGATCTGGAAGTACTCAATGGCGTGGACCTCCAGGTAGCCGAGGGCGAAGTGTGTGCCATCACCGGACCCAGCGGCTCGGGCAAGAGCACGTTGCTGAACCTGCTGGGGTCGCTGGACTGGCCCGACGGGGGGCGGCTGCTATGGGGAGGCACCGAGGTCCTCTCGTTGTCCGACGGCCGCCGCAGCCGTCGCCGGAATCGCGACCTGGGTTTCGTCTTCCAGTCCCATCACCTGCTGGGTGATTTCACGGCGCTGGAGAATGTGCTCATGCCCGCGCGCGTTGGCGGCGATACCACTGGGGCGGCGCGGGAACGCGCGATTGATCTGCTCGAGCGCGTGGGGGTGGGCGATCGGCAGACCCATCTTCCCGGTGAGCTCTCGGGCGGCGAGCAGCAGCGCGTGGCCGTGGCCCGGGCCCTCATCAACTCGCCCCGACTGCTGCTGGCCGATGAGCCTGGCGGCAACCTGGACCGCGCACGGGCCGATGAGCTGCACGATCTGCTCTTGGGACTGGCGCAAGCCGAGGGCTTGGCTATGGTGATCGTTACCCACGACGAGTCGTTGGCGGGTCGGGCCGGCCGGTGGCATCACCTGGAGGGTGGGTTGCTCACCCTTCGTTCGACCGCCAAACTCTAGAAAATCGGGTCGAAACAAGCCGGGCAGATTCTACGATCGCAAGAGAACCGCACCATGAACTGTCAACACTGCGGAAAACATACGGCCAGCGTCCAGTTCACCCAGGTGGTGGACTCGCAGAAGCAAACGCAGTGGTTGTGCGCCGAATGTGCCTCGTCCGAGGGCCTGCTCGAAGTCAGCAAGCCCAAGCCGACGTTGGCGATCCAGGCGGGAATAAAGAAAGTCACCATCAGCTCGGGGTCGGCCGCCGAGGTCAAGGCGGGGCGCGTGCGGTGCGCGGATTGCCAGACCTCGTTGGCGCAGGTGCGGCGCAGCGGTCGCGTGGGTTGTGCACTTTGTTATGAGACGTTCTCCGAGTATCTCGAACCGCTGCTGCGGCGCATCCACGAAAGTCTGGAACACGTGGGATCACGTCCAGACGACGAGGACGAACGCACGCGCCGGCAAGCCCAGCTGCGCACGCTTCGCTCCGAACTTGTGACGGCGATCGCCCACGAAGACTTTGAACAGGCCGCCGCTCTGCGCGACGCTATCGAACAATTGGGCGGCGACCCGGATCAACCGGGGGACCAAGCATGATTGCGTCGCTGAAGGATCTGGCGCAGCGGCCCGCGCCCTGGCTGGTGGGCGAGGCTCCCGACCGGGATATCGTCTTGAGCAGTCGCGTGCGCCTGGCGCGCAACGTGGAGGGCCGGCATTTCGCTCACACGGCCGGGGAGTCGACTCTGGACGAGCTGCGCGAGCGGGTTCTGGCGGCCACGGGTCGTGTCGGCGGGCTGGTCGGGGCCACGGTGCTGAACATGGAAGATCTTGCCGAGCTGGATCGTCGTTTCCTGCTGGAACGCCATCTGATCTCCGTCGATCTGGTTCGAAACCTGCCCGGACGGTGCCTCGTGGTCAGCGACGACGAAGCCGAGGGCATCATGGTCAACGAGGAAGACCATCTGCGTATTCAGACCCTACGCACCGGTCTGGACCCTCTGGGGGCGCTCAAGGGAGCGCTTCGATTGGCCGAGGAACTGGAGGCCGAAGTGCCGTTTGCGTTCGATGAACGCCTGGGATACCTCACGGCCTGCCCTACCAACGTGGGAACCGGGTTACGGGCATCGGTCCTGCTTCACCTCCCTGGATTGGCCCAGACGGGTGACATAGAGCGGGTCTTGAACAGCTTGCGCCGGTTGAACTACACGGTGCGTGGCTTCTACGGTGAGGGTAGTGGCGTCATTGGATCGTTGTACCAGGTTTCCAATTCGGTCACGTTGGGCCCTTCCGAGGACGATATCGTCCAAGAACTTCTCCGACATACCCGACAGGTCATCGCCGCGGAGCGAAAAGCCCGGCGATACCTCATGGAGTCGGAAGAAGTGGGACTGTCCGACCGGGTTTGGCGGGCCCATGGGGTTCTCTCGCATGCCCGACTGCTTTCAACCAAGGAAGCCTTCGAACGACTTAGCGACGTTCGGCTGGGGAGTGGCCTCGGAATCCTTCCCGGGGTGGACGAATCGATGCTGAATATGCTTCTTATCAGTGTGCAAAGTGCCCATCTCCAGATCGTGGCGGAGGCTTCGCTCGACGCACCCGCCCGCGATGAGGTGCGCGCCCGCTACGTACGTGATCAGCTTGCCATCGCGCATACAAGGAAGGACGAGCGATGAACGATCGCTTTACCGAACGAGTTCGAAAGGTCCTGTTTCTCGCCCGCGACGAAGCGGGCCGGATGCAGCATGACTACATCGGTACCGAGCACCTGTTGCTCGGCATCATCCGCGAGGGCGAGGGAATCGCGGCGCAGGCGCTGCAGCGCCTGGGCATGGACTTCGACCAGATCCAGCAGGCGGTGGAAGACATGGTCACGACCCAGAGCGGGACGTTGACCATCGGTGAGATTCCCTTCACGCCGCGGGCAAAGCGCGTGTTGGAACTGTCGATCGACGAAGCGCGGCTGCACAATCACAACTACGTGGGCACCGAGCATCTTCTGCTGGCCTTGATTCGCGAGGGCGAGGGCGTGGCCGCCCGCGTGCTGCAGGATCTGGGAGCCGAGCATGAGAAGGTCAAAAAAGAAATCATGAAGCTACTGGGCGGTGCGCAGAAGGGCACCGCCGAGGGTGGGGCCAAGCGCAAGAAGGAAACGCCCGTACTCGATCAGTTCGGCCGCAACCTCACGCAGCTGGCGCGCGAAGACAAGCTCGACCCAACCATCGGACGCGAGTCCGAGATCGACCGTGTCGTGCAGATTCTTTCGCGGCGCAAGAAGAACAACCCCGTACTCATCGGGGAGCCGGGCGTCGGCAAGACCGCGATCGCCGAGGGATTGGCGCAACGCATCATCGACGGTCGCGCGCCGCAGCTGCTGCAGGGGTGCGAACTCATCACGCTCGACCTGGCCAGCGTGGTAGCCGGCACCAAGTATCGCGGACAGTTCGAGGAACGCCTGAAGGCGATCATGAACGAGATCCGCGAGTCAGAGGAGATCATTCTCTTCATCGACGAGCTGCACACCATCGTGGGCGCCGGCGGCGCCGAGGGTGCGATCGACGCCAGCAATATGTTCAAGCCGGCGCTCGCGCGCGGCGAGATCCAATGCATCGGTGCCACCACGCTCGATGAGTACCGCAAGTTCATCGAGAAGGACGGTGCCCTGGAGCGCCGTTTTCAATCGGTCATGGTGAATCCTCCCACCGAGGACGAAACGGTCGAGATCATTTTCGGTCTGCGCGACAAGTACGAGGCGCACCACCGGGTCAAGTACTCCGACGAGGGTATCCGGGCCGCGGTATATCTGTCGGTGCGGTACATCAGCGGGCGCAGTCTGCCCGACAAGGCCATCGACGTGATCGACGAGGCGGGTAGTCGCGCCCGACTGTTCGCCACCGCGGTACCCAAGGATCTGCGCGAACTCGAGAAGAAGATCGAGGAAGTCAGCAAGGTCAAGGAAGCGGCCATCCAGAATCAGGAATTCGAAAAGGCGGCCAAGTTTCGCGACGAGGAAAAGCAACTGCGAAACCGTCTGGCGGACGAGCGGAAGGCCTGGGCCGAGGACCGCACCGACAGCGATACGATAGTGGGGGTCGAGGAGATCAGTCGCGTGATCTCGGACATGACGGGTATTCCCGTATCCGAGGTGGAAGAAGCCGAGGGTAACAAGCTGCTGCGCATGGAAGAGACCCTGTGCGAGAGCATCGTTGGCCAGGATGAGGCCGTGGGCGCCGTCAGCAAGGCCATTCGTCGTAACCGGGCCGGCCTGCGCGATCCACGTCGTCCCATCGGTTCGTTCATCTTCCTGGGACCCACCGGCGTCGGCAAGACCGAGGTCGCCCGGCAGCTCACCATCTTCCTGTTTGGCGACCTGAAGAATCTGGTGCGCATCGACATGTCCGAGTACATGGAGAAATTCTCGATCAGCCGTCTGGTGGGGGCTCCTCCGGGATACGTGGGCTACGACGAAGGCGGCATGCTCACCGAGAAGGTGCGACGTCACCCGTACTCGGTCATCTTGCTCGACGAAATCGAGAAGGCGCATCCCGATGTGTTCAACCTGCTGCTGCAGGTGCTCGAAGACGGCATCCTTACCGACAGCTTTGGTCGGAATGTCGACTTCAAGAACACGGTGCTCATCATGACGAGCAACGTGGGTAGCCGGAAGGGCCAGCAGAGCAAAGCCATGGGCTTCGAATCGGACAATGTCGAAGCGATTCACGCCCGGATAAAGGCGAATATCAACGAGGATCTGAAGAAGACGTTCAGTCCGGAGTTCCTCAATCGGATCGACGATCTGATCACGTTCAATCCGCTGGACCGGGAGCAGATGTACCAGATCCTGAACATCATGCTGAACGATATGAACGAGCGGTTGGTGAGCCTGGATATCACCTTCGAATATACCCGGGACGCGCGGGAGTTCCTGGTGGGCGTCGGCTTCGATCCCGAGCAGGGAGCCCGGCCGCTGCGTCGCGCTATCCAGCGGTACGTGGAAGATCCCCTGAGCGAGCGCTTGCTGCGACGCCAGGTTCGGGCCGGGACCCACCTGCTGATCGACTCGGGGCCCGACGGACTCACGTTCCAGGCCAAGGAGCGGGGCACCAACGAGCCAGAAGCGGCTCCTACCGCGTCCTGAGGCCGGCCAGGGCCTCTTCAAGCCCTTCCAATGCCATGCCCGGGCCCATTCTCAATGGGCCCGGGGCAGGCACCCACCGGCGCCTCGCTTTAGTTGGTTGACCACCGGCCGCGACCCACTTAACTTGCCCGCAGATACGACTCTACGAGCCAGGTGGGAACCCCTGCGGGCTCGCGCCGTACAAACGGCCAGCGGCGCCCATTGACCGAGTGTGATTCGTCCCCCTGAATCTCCCTTACCGAAATGCCCCTCGGGAACCCTCCCAGTTGCAAACCTCTATGAGATCTTTGCGAATTCCTGGTCTGATGGCCGCCCTGGGCCTGCTGCTGTTAGCCTTGGCGGTATCGTCGGCTAGCGCCCAGGACCTCGTGCGCCTACGGGTGGTGGGAGCGCAAACCGTTCAGCCGGCCCAGGTGGTGGCCTGGAGTGGCCTTACCGTGGGCTCGCCGGTATCACGCGATTCGGTGGCGGAAGCGGTCCGGAAGATCTTTGCCACGGGCAAATTTGCTGACGTTTTCGTCTACGAAGTCGAGAGCCCCAGTGGCGTGGAACTCATCCTGAACGTTACCGAGAACCCTCGCGTGGCTGACATCCGCTTCGTGGGACTCAAGAAGATCAAGCAGAAGGTTCTCGAGGAGAAGCTGGGGATTCGCGTGGGCGACTTCGTCTCGCCGGCCAAGGTCCAACGCAGTACCGAGACCATGCGGGATCACTACCGGTCGGAGGGTTACTACAACGCCACCGTTACCATCGACACCGCCCAGCTCAGTGCCGGCGGACGACAGACCCTGGTCTACGAGGTAGTGGAGGGCAAGAAGGTCAAAGTGCAGAAGATCGTCTTCCATGGGAACCAGGAGCTTTCGGCGGACAAGCTCCGCGGCGGTTTCCAGACGAAGGAAGACGGTTTTCTCAGCAGTGGGACGTTCAAGGCTCCCGAGTTTGATCTGGACCTGGAGAGGGTGGTCACCACCTACCGTGACGAGGGGTTCCTGGACGCAGAAGTCCAGCGTCACGAAATGGAGTTCCTGGAAGAGGACAACAAGATTCGCCTGCACATCCACGTGACCGAGGGCCAGCGCTACCAGGTGGGTAGCGTGACCTGGTCGGGCAATACCGTCATTGGCGACGAACGGATCTCGCGCGTGATGGCGTTGGAGACGGGCGAGGTATTCCGGGAGAACCTGTTCAAGGCCACGTTCGACGAACTCAATTCGTTGTACTGGGAAGAGGGCTACATCTACATCACGGTGTCGCCGCGACGGAACATCGAAGGCAACGTCGTGGACCTGCAGTTCGACTTCCAGGAGGGTACGCCGGCCCATGTACGGCAGATCCAGATCGCCGGCAACACCAAGACGCATGAGAACGTCATCCGGCGCGAAATGAGACTGCGTCCGGGCGACCTTTTCAAGAATGGGCGGTTACGGGACAGCCAGCGCGACATCTTCCAGCTGGGTTTCTTCAACGATGTGAAAGTGGATTTCCGGCAGGCGCCCGACCCCAACGACATCGACCTGCAGCTCGAGGTCGAGGAACGTCAGACTGGCCAATTCACCATGGGCGTGGGCTTTTCCCAACAGACGCAAGCCAGCGGCTTCTTCAACATCGGCGAGAACAATCTGTTCGGGCGTGGGCAGAGCCTACAATTCGCCTGGCAGTTCGGGCGGCGCCGCAACTTCCTGGACGTGAGCTTCACCGAACCGTGGTTTCTGGGAACGCCCACGCTGATCGGCGTCGACGTCTTCAATCGTTTCAGCAACCGCATCAACGATTTCTACGACAACCGCACCAAGGGATTCGCGGTCCGGCTCGGACGCCCGATTCCGAACACGCGGTTCAGTAGTGCGAGCATTCGTTACAGCCTGACGCGCACCACCCTCAGCAACTTTGATCCGTTCTACGTGAGCACGCTCGACAATCTCGAACGCGAACTCGGCGCCGAGGGCGTCGGCTTCCAGCGACTCGACCAGACCGATTGGCCTCAGACCACCAGCGGCGTCACCGTCAGTCTGACGCGCAATAGCACCGACAGCCCGTTCTTTCCCACCGGTGGTAGTCGTTCGAGCCTGCGCTACACCATCAACGGCGGCCTGCTCGGCGGCGATCTGGACTACCAACGGATGCTGGGCGAGTACGACGTCTACCAGCCGCTACCGTTGAGGTTTGCGTTTCACACCGGGGCGGCGGTCGGGTACCTGGGCAGTTTCGGTGGAAGCAGCGACGTTCCCGACTACGAGCGGTTCCGTTTGGGTGGCAACCGATTCTTCAATCTGCGAGGTTACGAGGACCTCCAGGTCGTGCCCGAGGGCAACCCGGGATTCATCGGCGGACGTTTCTACACCACGCTTACCACCGAGTTGTTGTTCCCCGTGTCACGCGCCATTCAGTTGTTGGCGTTCGTGGATCAGGGTGACTCGTGGAACTCCTTTTCCGAAGCCGATCTGACCAACCTGCGTACGGGCGCGGGATTTGGCGTGCGGCTCGAAGTGCCGTTGGTGGGTCGGATCGGACTCGACTACGGCTACGGTTTCGACAAGGCCAACCCCGGTTGGGAAGCCCATTTCAACTTCGGTACGATATTCTGACCCCCGAAAGCAGGGTTGATGGAAGGACGAGCATGATGCAAGCGAGCAGGTTTCTCCGATTCGGCGCGGTAGCCGCGTTCCTGGTGACTTTCGGGGTGACCTTCGGGGTCTCCACGGCGGCCGCCGAGGGCAAGATCGGGATCATCGACAGTCAGCGGATCTTCTCGGAGTACCAGGAGGCCAAGGACGCCGAAGCCATCTTCCAGCAGGAGATGCAGGAGTGGCAGAAGGAGCTGGAGGGCCAGGAGCGCCAGATCGTGGCCCAGCAGGAGAAGATTCGCAGCCAGAGCCTTTTGTTGACCAAAGACAAGCTCGACGAGATGCAGCGGGCCCTGGACACGCTGGTGACCGCCTACGAGCGTCAGAAATCCGAGATCCTGGACCCCAATGGGGGGCGGGCCGTGCGCCGGAACCAGGAGCTCAGCAAGCCCATCAACGACCAGATCACGTTGGTAGTGGAGCGGATCGGCTCGGAGGGCGCGTTCGACGTGATCCTGGACGTCGCGACGGTCAACGTCGTGTACCTCGCCGACGGCGTGGATTTGACCGATCAGGTTCTGGAAGAGCTTGGAAAAACAGGCAATTAGGGGAATCATTCCCCAATTGACAACGACGGGAGGCCCTGCGACCATTTCGCCGCAAGACCCCACCGTTACAATTTCCGCCGGTCGGCGGACCCGCAGGCCGGCCCACGACCGAGTGGGCATGACGCATTCGTTACTACGAGAGGTTCCCCCGTGCAGCGGTTCGATTTGAAAAGCCTGGCTGTTCGGGTGGGGGGTCGTCTGGACGGCTCGCCCGACGTCGAGGTGACGGGGGTGGCCAGCATCGACGATGCCCAGCCGGGTGACGTGACGTTCGTCGCGCAGTCCCGGTACGTGCCGCGACTGGATGACACCGGGGCAAGCGCCGTGATCCTGGCCGAGGGTGTCGAAACCAATTTGCCGGCGATCCGGGTCAAGGATCCGTACCTGGCTTTTCTGAAGGCGATCGAGGCGTTCGCCCGACCGATCGAGGACTCCTTCCCCGAGGGTGTGCACGCCAGCGCCGTAGTCGATCCCACGGCTAAACTGGGCGAAGGAGTTCGGATTGGTCCCCACGTGGTCGTCGATGCGCGATGTGAAATCGGACGTGACACCGTTCTCGGCGCCGGCACCGTGGTCATGCGTGACGCTCGCGTTGGCGAGCGTTGTCTCATCTATCCCAACGTTACGATTCGCGAAGACTGCTCGGTGGGTAACCGCGTGATCCTGCACCCCGGAGTGGTGGTGGGCAGCGACGGCTTTGGTTTTGCCAAGGGCGAGGGCATCTACCACAAGATTCCGCAGATCGGCCGCGTCATCCTGGAAGATGACGTGGAAGTAGGGGCCAACAGTTGCATCGATCGAGCGACTACCGGTCGCACGATCGTGGCCAAGGGAACCAAGCTGGACAACCTGGTGCAGGTGGCGCACAACGTCCGCATCGGACAGCACTGCGTCATATCAGCCCAGAGTGGTATATCCGGCAGCGCTTCGGTGGGTGACGATGTCGTCATGGCCGGACAGGTGGGTGTGGCCGGTCACATCCACGTTGGCGACCGCGTCCAGATCGGCGGTAAAGCCGGGGTTCCGAACAACATTCCCGCCGACCAGGCGGTGTCGGGCATTCCCGCCCGCGACCATCGTGAGTGGCGTCGTTCCAACGTCCACATAAGCCGTCTCCCGCGCTACGCGGAGGAGCTGGCTGAACTACGCCAACGCCTGGAAGAGTTGGAGAAAGCGAATCGTGCTTCGTCCTCAACGAACGCTTAAGGCCACCGCCGAGTTCGAGGGCGTCGGAATCCACACCGGGGAGCAGTCGCTTCTCCGTATGACTCCGGCCGAGCCCAACACCGGTGTGGTTTTTCGTGCGCAATCCAATGGCAAGACCGTGGAAATTCCCGCCACGGTCGAGTCGGTGCCCGAGAACGAACCGTTCCGGCGCAATACCACGCTCATGCACGATGGCGCCAAGGTGCACACCGTCGAGCACGTGCTGGCGACGTTGTCGGGCCTATCCATCGACAACTGCATCCTGGAGATCGACGGTCCCGAGGCACCTGAACCCGAAGACGGAAGCTGTCGTCCCTTCGTGGACCTCATCCTCGAAACGGGTGTAGAAGATCAGGGGGTGCCCGCGCCGTTCTACGAGGTGCGTAAACCCGTGCAGTGGAGCCGCGAGGGAATTGGCATCACGGCCATTCCGTACGATGGATTTCGCGTGAGCTTCACCATCCAGTACGACAACGAAGTCATCGGCACCCAGTACGCGAGTTTCGATATCTCACCCGACGTCTTCGCGCGCGAGATCGCGCCGGCCCGTACGTTCGCGCTGCGGAGCGAAATCGATCACCTGCGGAGCCAGGGTCTCATTCGCGGTGGGACTCTACGCAACGCCGTGGTGGTGGATGAGGACAAGATCCTCAACGAGGAACCACTTCGGTTTCCCGATGAATTCGTGCGGCACAAGATCCTGGACCTGCTCGGTGACCTGAGCTTGTTGGGGATGCCCATCAAGGGGCACATCATCAGCCTGAAGAGCGGTCACCAGCCCAACGTGTCGTTCGTGCGAAAGATCGCGGCCATGGAGCGGGGTGCCAATCGACTGTTCTCGTCGAAGAAGCCCACGCACTGGGACATTCGGGCGATCATGGACATTCTGCCCCACCGATATCCTTTTTTGTTGATCGACCGCATCCTTGAGCTTGTTCCTGGCGAAAGCGTCAAGGGTCTCAAGTGCGTTTCGATCAACGAGCCGTTCTTCCAGGGCCATTTTCCCGGCCATCCGATCATGCCGGGAGTTCTGATCATTGAATCCATGGCTCAGGCGGGCGGTGTGTTGCTCATGAACATGCTGGAGCAGCCAGAAACAAAACTCGTGTACTTCAGCTCCATCAACCGCGCTCGTTTTCGACGCCCAGTTCTACCCGGTGATCAGTTGATCTTCGAGATCGAGCTACTGAAGTTTCGCAGGAACACTTGCAAGATGGCGGGCACCGCGACGGTCGACGGGGAAATCGTCGCCGAAGCGGAACTGCTCGCAGCCGTCGTGGATCGCTAGGCGTTCGCGGCGGGAAGGAGACGGCATTGTCCGCAAAGGATCCGGGGTCTCAGCGTCAACCGCTGGTGCTCCATCAGGTACATCCCACCGCCCTCGTTCATCCGGGGGCCCGGTTGGCGCGCGGTGTAGTCATTGGGCCGTACAGCATCATCGGCCCCGATGTGGTAGTGGGTGAAGAGACCGAAATCGGCTCGAACGTGATTGTGGAGAACCGCGTTTCCATTGGGGCACGCAACCACATCTTCCACGGAGCGGTCATCGGTACCGCGCCCCAGGACCTGAAGTATGAGGGGGCTGACTCGATGGTGGTGATCGGTGACGACAACACCATTCGCGAGTACGTCACCATCAACATCGCGACCAACCACGGCGAGCAGACGCGCATTGGCAATCACTGCCTGCTCATGGCCTATGCCCATGTGGCGCACAATTGTGTGCTGGGCGACTGGGTCATCATGGCCAACTCGGTGAACCTGGCCGGACACGTGGCGGTGGATGACCACGCGATCATTGGCGGCATGACGGCCGTACACCAGTTCGTGAGCATCGGCGCACATAGTTTCATTGGCGGCCTCAGCCGACTCTCCAAAGACGTACCGCCGTACGTCAAGGTGGCGGGCAGCCCGCCGGTACCCGCGGGCATCAACAGTGTCGGCCTGGAGCGGCGCGGCTTCAGCGCCGAGATGATCGCCGAGGTGAAGGAGGCGTATCGTCTCATCTACCGTCGGGGACTGCGGCGTGACGAGGCCATGACCCAAATGGCCGAACACGGACAGACCGAAGTGGTGCACGTGCTCGAGGACTTCTTCTCGCGGAGCACACGCGGCATCGTGCGTTGATGGCGGCGCATCCTCCCTGCGTATTTCTTTCGGCGGGCGAGACCAGCGGCGAACTCTACGCGACTGAAGTGGCCCGCGCGCTGCGCGCGCGCAATCCCGATCTACAACTCGTGGGAGTCGGTGGTGATCGACTGGCCGCGGCTGGCGTCGAGTTATGGGCGAGGTCTGAAGATCTCGCCGTAATGGGATTTCTCGAAGTGGTGAAGCATCTGCCGCGGTTGCGAAGACTCGCCACCCAACTGGCGGAGCGCGCATCGCAACGCGGCGTTGACCTATTCCTTCCTGTCGACTACCCAGGCTTCCATATTCACGTCGCGCAGCAGTTGCGCAAGCGAGAGATTCCCACGCTTGATTTCATTCCGCCCAAGACCTGGTCGTGGGGTAGATGGCGGCTTCGCGCGCTGCGGCGCGCGGTTCGGCGCTGCGCCGTCATTTTTCCCTTCGAGCAAACGTACTATCGACAGCATGGGATCGACGCGCATTTCGTGGGGCATCCGCTCATGGACCTGCATCAGGCCGAGCTGGATGCACCCCGCACCCGCCGCGACGGCGAGCTGTTGTTGGTACCGGGCAGCCGTCGCCAGGAGCTGGCGAATGTCGGACCCGTCCTGGGCCGCGTAGCCGCGTCCTTGTTGGCTGACGGGTCAGTTCGTCGTGTCGTGGTGAGCCAGGCGCCGCATGTCGAGGATGCTTGGCTCGCACCCCTGATGGACGCATGCCCCCAGGCCCAAGTGTCCAATGACGAGTTGTTCGGCCGGTTGCTGGGTTCTTCGGCCGCGATCGTGACCAGTGGCACGGCGAGTCTGGAAGCGGCCTTGGCTGGCGTACCCCACGCCATCGTCTATCGAACCAGCCCGGTTACCTACGCCATTGCGCGGCGCCTGGCCACCGTGAGCCATATCGGCATGGCCAACATTGCGCTCGAGCGAAGAGCCTTTCCCGAGTTCTTGCAGGGTGACTTCCGGGTCGAACCCTTGACCCGGTGCATGGCCGGACTGCTGGACCCAGCGTCGGCAAGCCGGCAAGATCAACGGGCGTCGTCCCACGAGCTGCGCGGGCTTCTGGGTGGTACTGGCGCATTCGGCCTGGTGGCCGATATGGCCCTGGGGATGCTCTCGACCTGACGGCACCCGCGACCGTATACTTCCCTCAAGGCGGACCCCAACGGCGACCCATGTTCTACAATTCTTCACAACAGTTACTTGTTCCTCTCGTGCACGCCACGTATGCGGTGCTACGCCGGGTGGTGACGTGGTCGGTCCACGATCCGCATGGCATCCTGGCCCGGGCCCGGGATGGCGAGCCGTTCGTGTTCGCCTGTCGCCACGGGCAGTTGGTGCCGTTGCTATGGGCCATGGAGGAAACCGATCTGAACGTGGTGGTCAGCGAGAGTCGCGATGGTGCCCTGCTCGCCGCGGTGCTCGAGCGGCGTGGCTACAACCTCGTCCGGGGCAGCACGAGCCGCGCTGGGCGCCGGGCCGCCAGTGAAGCACTTCGGGTGTTGCGCGCCGGCGGAAGATTGGGCGTGGCCGTGGACGGTCCGCGGGGGCCGCGGGGCAAGGTCCAGGACGGATTTCTGCGGTTGGCACGGGCCGCCGGGGCTCCGGTCATTCCCCTGTGGACCGAGGGTGGCAATCACTGGGTGGCGCCAGGTAGCTGGGATTCGTTTCAGGTGCCGCTGCCTCCGGGGCGGCCGCGGATCTGCGTGGGCGCGCCAATCGTCGTGGGCCCGGGTTCGGACGGGCTGCACGAGGCGGGCGCGCAAGTCGCCGCGGGCCTGGGTGGATGGCGCCCGGAGCCTCCCCAACCCAGGGTCGACGAGGCCGTCAATTCTCCCGCCCACCCGTCCTATGGACATTCTTGACCAGCGTCCGTGGCCTGCGCGGGCACTGGATCATCTGGAAGCCCGGGGTGAGGTTCTGGCCCCTCTGGGATACCTGTACGCAATAGGGGCCCGTCTGCGTCGTCGTGTGCGCAAGAGCACGCCGTTGGTGTCTCCTCCGCTGAGTGTAACCGTGGGCAATTTGCGGGTCGGGGGCACGGGAAAGACCCCGGTCGTCGCCGATCTCGCGGTTCGCTGGCAGAAAGAGGGCCGCAAGGTGGCGGTGGCCAGCCGCGGCTACCGGGCGGCCAGCGGTGGCGATGAGCCAGGATGGTTGCGGGATCAACTCGGCATTCCGGTGTATCTGGGCGCCGATCGCGCGGCTTCGTTCGCGCAGGCGTGCAGCGATGGGGTCGAGGTGCTCTTGCTCGACGACGCGTTCCAGTCGTCGGTGCGCGCCGCGGTCCAGCTGGTGATCGTTCTCGATCGCGACATCGATCGTCCACCACGCGTGCTACCGGCGGGCCCCGCGCGAGAGGGCGCCGAGACTCTGCAACGCGCCCACGCGGTGTTGGTTCGAAGTGAAGATGGTACCTGGCCGCCAACCCCGGCCGATCGGTGGAGGTACCAGCGCTTCGCGGAAAAGGTCTGTGGAGGCCGCGCCTTCGCGTTCCGGCTGCGCCCCGATGCACTGGTCGATACCGACGACAACGAGGTGGCGACGTCGCGACTGCGGCGGCCCGTGGTTCTCGCCAGCGGTTTGGCAAGACCCGAGAGCTTTGAACGGTCGGCGCAACGCATGGGGTTGCGACCCGTGGCCAGTGTGCGCCTGGCCGATCATGCCGCATTCGATGCGCGCGAGATGAAGCGCATTGCGAATGCCATGCGCGAGTACGAGGCGCGAACCCTGGTGTGTCCCGAGAAGAACTTCAGGCGGTTGACATCAATGCCCACGGGCTGGACGACGCTGGGGCTGCGGGCCAAGTTGGAATGGGATCGCGATCCGCTCGAGCTGTTGGCCGCGCTGATCGGTGACTGAGCGCCTACCGCTTGGTCTGCCCTCGCACGCCTACTGGCCTGCGGCGAACAACTACGGCGAATGAAAAAACGGCGGCAGTCACGTAGACCGCCGCCGTTCTCAAGCTACTCGTGTGATCGCGCTACTGGACGATGACGCCGATGAATTCGACGATGACCGAACCTTCCACTTCGTACTCGCGAGTCGAACCGCTTTCGTGGCCGGTAAGGGTCACGTGGGCCGAGGCCGAGAACGAGGGCACCTGAGGGCTGTAAGCCGGTCCGCTGAGTGCCGTCCCCAGCAGGTCCTGGAAGTAGGTCGATTGCTTCATGTTGAAGGGCACGACCATGACGTTGAACGTGATCTGTTCCCCCTGGGGGATGGTCACGTCGTATCCGCCCGCGTAGTTGAACGGAGCCAATTCGCTCAACGGGCTAGCGCCCGTACTACGCCACTCCACCGCGACATCGGTCACGTGGAAGTGACTGAAGGGCCCCGTGTCCGGCGCGGAAATGAATTGGTTATACGAACGATTGTTCACCGTGATCGCCACATGGCCAGCCGGGGTGAAGTCGTCCGAGGTGCCAACGATACGGTCAGCGCCCGCGTCCAGCATGCCGGCCACGTAGACACCGCCTTCGGCTACGAAGGCGATCTCGACCGCGCTGCGTTGGCGTTCGCTATTTTCCTCGCATGAGGTCAGCAGGGGAGTCACGCTCAGTGCGAGCGCGAGAATCCAGGTACTTCTAAGCACGAAAGGCCTCCTGAATCGACGGGGCAGAACGCGGAACTCAACCCCGACGTTCGTTCCGTCCAGTCCAATGTCGATTGGGCTTCGAGCAAACGATATGCCATGACGGACAATCGTGTAAGTATTGGAAAGATAGAGCGTTGTCTGTGTTTGCGAAGCTGGCCCGGTAAGAATGAACGGGCAGGGTGCGCGGACTTTCCCATCTGGGGGCTGCAACGTGCAACTTTGACCTCGGGCGGGCCGAACCTCCTTCATCGCGGAGCAGAAGGGAATCTCCTACCATGGATGGGTCCAACGCCACGGGGAGCGGGGTTTGAGCCACGATCAAGAGAAGACCGACGTCCTGGTCGTCGGCAGCGGCATTGCCGGTCTGAGCGCAGCTTTGGCGCTGGCTCGCCACCATCGCGTGACCCTGGTCACCAAGAAACGCCTCTCCGAGAGCAACACGAACTACGCGCAGGGTGGAATCGCGTCGGTCCTGTCGCCCGACGACACCTTCGAGGCGCACGTTCAGGACACCCTGGAAGCGGGGGCGGGATTGTGCCACGTGGGGATTACCCGCAAAGTGGTCGAAGCCGGCCCCGACCTCATCTACGGCCTGGTCGCGCAGGGTATGGAATTCACCCGCTTGGGTGAAGGCAAGTTCGAACTGGGCCGAGAGGGTGGTCACTCGGCGCGTCGCATCGTGCACGCGGGAGATTTCACCGGCCGGGAGCTGGAGTCGGCGCTGGTCGAGTGGGCACGTAGTACCGAGAACCTGAACATCCTGGAGGATCACTTCGCCGTCGACCTGCTGCAGGACGACAACGCGAGGGTAGTGGGCGCATTGGTCCTGGACCGGCGTTCGCGCAAGTTGGAGCGGCACCTGGCGAAGTTTACGCTGTTGGCGAGCGGCGGCAGCGGCAAGGTGTATCGCTACACCAGCAATCCCGACATCGCCACGGGCGACGGGTTGGCCATGGCCTATCGCGCGGGGGCCACGGTCGCCAATCTGGAGTTCTTCCAGTTCCATCCCACGTGTCTGTTCCACCCCGAAGCCAAGAACTTCCTGATCAGCGAAGCCGTCCGCGGCGAGGGTGCCATCCTGCGCAACCAGTCGGGCGAAGCGTTCATGACGCGGTACCACGAGCTGGCCGATCTGGCCCCGCGCGATGTGGTGGCCCGCGCAATCGATCAGGAAATGAAGCAACGCGGTGAAGAATACGTGCTGTTGGATACCACGGTGCTCGAAGCCGATCGGGCGCTGGCGCGGTTTCCCAACATTGCGCGTCAGTGTCGTGAGTTTGGTCTGGATCTGACGAAGCAGGCGCTTCCCGTGGTACCGGCCGCGCACTACCAGTGCGGCGGCGTGGTGGTTGACGAGCATGGTGCCAGCAACCTCGATGGTCTCTACGTGATCGGCGAGGCCGCTTGCACGGGGTTGCATGGAGCCAATCGGCTGGCCAGCAACAGCCTGCTCGAGGCGCTCTATTTCGCGACGGCCGCGAGCCGGCAGGTGAGCGAACGGTTGGGTTCGGTCGCTGAACCCAACTGTCCGCCGGATCCCGTGAAGTTTGGTACCGACGATTGCGCCCTGGTTACGCTTCGCCACGACTGGGAAGTGGCCCGCCGCACCATGTGGGAGTACGTGGGCGTCGTCCGCGACGACGAACGTCTACGGGTAGCCCAACAACGCATGGCCGGCATGGCCAAGGACGCCAACGATCAGGTTCGACGCCATCTCCCCGATGCGGATCGCCTCGAGTTGCGCAATGTGGCTCTGCTAGGTGAGCTGGTCATCAACAGCGCGCTGTTCCGGCAGGAGAGTCGTGGGCTCCACACCATGCTCGATCACCCTTCCACGGACCCACGGTTCGCGGGTGATACATACCTGCGCATCGGTCTCGCGCCGTGGTTGGCCCCGTTGCCACCGGCCGAAATCGCGGAAGAAGGTTGAGCCGCGTGGCCGATTGGTACGAAAGCTCGTTCGGGGAACGCTACGTCGAACTCTACGCGCATCGTGACGAACGCGAAGCGAGTCAGGCCCTGCGCACCGTTTTGTCCGACCAGGAGCGGCGGACGGCCCGGATTCTCGATCTGGGTACCGGAACCGGGCGGCATCTGCGGCAACTGACCGACGAAGGCGCAGAGGTGATCGGCCTGGATCTGTCTTCGGTACTCCTGGGATACGCGCGCCGGGCCAAGGCCGACTCCTGGTTGGTGCGGGCCGACATGCGATACCTGCCCCTGCGCGCGAAGAGCGTCGATGTGACGGTTTCGATGTTCACCTCCTACGGCTACTTCGAAACTGACGCGCAACATCGGGCTTTGGCGGCCGAGATGGCGCGCGTAACCCGACATGCGATCGTCGTCGACGTTCCCAATCGACATCGATTGACCCAGACCCTGGTCCCCGAAAGTCGTCGCGAGTTGGCTGACGGCTGGGCGACGGAGCAACGTTGGCTGGAAACTGCACCGCCCCGCGTTTGCAAACGAATCACCGTGTTCGACCGGGCCAGCGGTCAATCGATTGAGGAGTACGAGGAGAGGGTCATGCTATTCGAGCCGGACGAACTGGAAGACCACTTTCGTGCCGCCGGTTTCTCGCGGGAGTGGTGGCGGGGCGACTACGCTGGAAGCCAATTCAGCCCGCGCGAAAGTCCCCGTATGATCGGGCGTTTCGTGCGCGCGGTGGGCATTGGAGCCGGCGAATGAACTGGCGCGTGGAAGCAATCGACGTGAAGGCGGCACCGGGCCTGGACGAACTGTCCCGGCTTCTCCAATCGGGCTCACGCGATCTGGGTGCGGCCGCTCCCATGGTGCGTGACCTCGACCTGGAAATCGGGCCGGGACCGGCGTGGACCGACGAACAACTTGGCAACGAGCTTGAGGCTGCGCACCGACGTTTCGGGGCTTCGGACGCCAGCTTGGACTCTCTGCGCGAATTGCGCGCGGGTCGGGCGGGGTGCGTAATTACCGGGCAGCAGCCAGGGCTGTTGGGTGGTCCGCTGTTCTGTGCCTACAAGATCGCCGGAGCGGCGGCGCTGGCGCGGGCGCTGACCGCGAAAACCGGCAAGTCCGTGGTTCCGGTGTACTGGTGCGGAGCGGACGATTCCGATTTCGAAGAGGCTCGCCGCATGTGGGTCTGGGGTGCGAAGCACGCCGCGTTTCGAGTGGAGATGCCCCAAGCGTGGTGGAGCCCGGGCCAACGTGTCGGGTCGATCGATGGCGCCCGGGTTGACGGGCTCGAGAACGTGGCTCTGTCGCACGCGGAAGCTTCGCTACCTTCCCCGGGTGGATCCCTGGACTTTGGCGAGCGCATGCAGGCGTTCCATCTTCGCTTGTTTGCCGCCGACGGATTGGTCGTGATCGACGCGCGCTCGGCGCGCCTGCGTTCGTTGGGGCATGATCTGTTTGCACGATACGTTCGCGACCATGAGAAACTGACCGCGGCGCTCTTGCACCGACGCGAACAATTGAAGGAGCGGGGCGAGCCGGTGCCGATCGCAGCCAACTCATTGCGCAGTGCCCTGTTCATTCTGCGCGGTGAACATCGCAAGAAGCTGGATAGCCACGAGTTGAGTCGATTGTCGGCGTCGGCGGTTTCCGACCTGGCCGCTTCGGTCGTGTTGCGACCCGTTTGGCAGGACGCGTTGTTGTCGCCGGCGGCATCGATTCTTGGTCCCACCGAGCTTGCGTACCACGCACAGCTGGCACCCTTGTACGAAGGGTTGGGCGTCACGGCCTGTCGCCCGGCTCCGCGTCCACATGTCACCGTGTGGCCGCGTCAATTACCCTGGTCGATGGACCCAAGCGTGCAGGCGCGGTTGCTGGCGGGCGGGACCTTCACCGGCGAAGCGCTTGGCGATATGGCGATCCCGTCTTCGTGGACCGAGTCTTTGTCGGATGCACGAAAGCGCATCGACGCGGCCCTGGTCGAGCTGGCGTCGGCGTTGGAATCGGCCGAGGCCGAGCGCACGGTACGCACGGCTCGCGAACGGTTGGATCAGGAGTTGGACCGGTTGCGACGTGACCTGAAGGCGCCGGCGGTGAATGCCCGTATCGGCGCGGCCGAAGTGTGGCGCTGGGCGCCGGATTGGATCGCGGTGCGCGGTACTCCCCAAGAGCGGGCTCTGGCCGCCAGTACGGGTTGGCAGCGGTGGGGCGAGGGCTTTCCGAGCCTGCTCCGTGCCATTGGAGACGGTTACCTGCGCGGCTTGCTCGACGGTCCGTCCACGAGCATGGTTGCCTTCGAGGGAGCAGCAGATGACTGACATGGAATGGGCGCGACCACTGGATGCCCTGTTCATTTCGCCCCACGCTGACGACGTGGAAGTGTTTTGTGGGGCCACGGTGGCGAAGCTGGCGGCTACAGGGTATCGCGTGGGTATTGCCGATCTCACGGCGGGTGAACTTGCCACCAATGGTACGCCCGAAGACCGGCGTCGAGAGAGCCTGAACGCGGCCGCGGCGCTGGGTGTTACGTTGCCGCGGCCGGTGTTGACGTTGCCCGACGGAGGCGTGGACGAACACGATCCGGCGCAGGTTTGCGCGGTGGTTGAGGTATTGCGCGCGGCGCGGCCGCGACTGCTGTTCGGGCCGTTTCCGCGCGATCGTCACCCCGACCACGAGGCGGCGGGCCGTTTGTTGCGGCGCGCGGTGTTTCTGGCCGGGCTGTCCCACTTCGACGCGGCCGGAGAGGCGCATCGCCCCCGAGCTCTGGTGTTCTATCCGTGTCATGCGCCGGTCGAGCCCGACTTCCTGGTAGACGTCAGCCAGTTCATGCCGGCGCGCGATGCGGCGCTGGCGTGCTATGTGAGTCAACTTTCGTCGGGTGGCGATCGCGCCGGTACGTACATCAATGCGCCGACGTTCGCGGCCCGGGGTGTCGCCCGTAGGGTGGAGTGGGGCGGCCGGGTCGGCGTCGAGGCCGCGGAAGGATTCGTGGTCGAATCGGCCCCCTTGATCGGTGACCCCGTCGACTTCTTCGATCCCCAGGAGAGACCATGACTTCGGGCGCGCCACCTCGGGTGGGTATCACCAGCTTCGCGACGCAGGGCGGCAGTGGCATCGTAGCCACGGAACTGGGTATCCACCTGGCCCAACGCGGCTACGAGATCCACTTCATCAGTAACGCCATGCCGGTTCGTCTGCCGGCCTTCGAGCCCAACGTGATTTTCCATGAGGTAGAGACGAGCAGCTACCCTCCGTTTCCGCACGCACCCTATTCTTTGGCATTGGCCACCAAGATGACCGAGGTGGCTCGCTTCCACGAGCTCGACATCCTGCACGTGCACTACGCGATTCCGCATGCGGCCAGTAGTTACCTGGCGAAGCAGATGCTTCGTCCGACGCCTATCGCCACGGTGACCACGTTGCACGGCACCGACATTACGCTGGTGGGGCGCGAGCCCAGCTTTTTTCCGCTGACCCGTTTCGTCATCGAAGAGAGCGATGCGGAGACCGCGGTGAGTTCCTTTCTGGAACGCGAGACGCGCGAGGTGTTCGACGTGCAGCGCGATATCAAGGTCATTCCCAACTTCGTGGACACGCATGTGTTCGTGCCCCAGCCAAAACTTCGCGAGAAGAATCCGCTGAAGGAGCCCGGGCAGAAGTTGATTGTGCACGCCAGCAACTTTCGCAAAGTGAAGAACGTGGACCGCGTGGTTCAGGTGTTCGCGCAGGTCAGGCAAACCCACGATTGTCGTTTGGTAATGGTAGGCGACGGACCCGAGCGCGGACCGGCGCAACGCCTGGGTCGCGAATTGGGGGTGGCCGACCACATGGTCTTCCTGGGCCATCAGGAATCAATGGCCGAGCTGATGGCCATGGCCGACGTGATGCTACTTCCCAGCGAGACGGAAAGCTTCGGTCTGGTGGCGCTCGAAGCCATGAGTTGTGAGACGCCCGTTGTGGCCAGCGATCGCGGTGGACTGCCCGAGGTGATCGAAGACGGTAAGACCGGATTCCTGCACGACCCCCACGATGTGGACGCGCTCAGCGCCTCGGTCCGGCGCATCCTGGAGGACCCGGCGCTGGCGCGACAAATGGGGCTTCTGGGGCGCGCGAGAGCCGTCGAGACCTACTGCATCCGTTGCGTAATCCACGACTACACGCGGCTTTACGACGATCTGTTGGACCGGGTGTGCCACAAACGGTCGGCGGGTTGACAGGCGCTGTTCGTGGTGCAACCTTGTAGGGCGTCTCTTGCGCTGAACCAAAGGCTGTCTGGTATCCATGGAATCGGTTGAACTGCAAAAGCTGATTGCGGACGGACCCTACCGCGCCGCGGCATACGATTTCGTCATGCGGGCGTTGGACTACACCATCCAACGCTACGACGAAGTTCGTCATGTTACCGGCGCCGAGCTTTCCGAGGGACTACGCGATTTCGCCATGCTCGAGTTCGGGCCCATGGCCAAGTACGTCCTGAACGAATGGGGCGTGAAGGGGACGCGTGACTTCGGCGAAATCGTCTTCCGCCTGGTCGATCACGGCGTGCTTCGGAAAACCGAAGAGGACAGCATCGAAGACTTCGAGAAGGTGTTCGTATTCGCCGACGTCTTTGAGGGTCAGTACTACCAGCATCGCTCCAAGCTGGGAGATCAGGCCTCGGTTTGATCGCCGTTGTCCTGGCCGGCGGCCGTTCGCGTCGTATGCAACGAGATAAGCGACTGCTCGAGCACGAGGGACTCCCCCTGGTGCGCGCGTTCGCGGGCCGGGTTCATAGTCTCGGTCTGCCCTGCTTCATGATGTCCCCGTTCCCCGCGGTGGTCTGTCCGGTTCCTGGATTCGCGGTCATTCACGACGAGCAAGCCGGCCGCGGGGCCGCACCGTCGCTGCGTCAGGTGCTGACCTGGATGGGCGAGGATGTCCTCTTGCTCGCGGCCGACCTACCTCGACTGTCGGTCGCCGACCTGTCGGAGCTCCTGGCGGCGGCCGCGCGATCACCGTCTGCCCCCGCGGTAGCCGCCTGGACCGGGAACTGGGAGCCGCTGTGCGCGGTGTACCGACCGGCTGCGCTGCCGTCTCTGGTCAAGATGTCGCACGGCAGTCTCAACCGCTGGCTACACGGCGAAGCGGGCGCAGTACGCCATGAAATGCCGCCCGAAAATCTGGTTAATCTCAATTCTCCAGACGACCTGCGGTATCTCCAGGCTGACTGAGAGCGGCTGGCCGCCAGGGCGACGCAAGGATCGTTGTCGGTGGTGAAATTCGTGACCGTGTGTCACAGTGTGCCGGTTGGTCACACTCCGCGGCCGGAACCGAATCGCAGCCATGCCGGTAACATCAAGCAATAGAATCAGTTGAAATTCTGTTCGCCCAACTCGACAACGGCACGGGACTTGGTGTTCAACCCTCGCATGAACTGTCTTCCGCACAACCATTTCGGGCGCCTCGCACGGGTGCTCTTGCCGTCGCTGCTGATTCTCAGCGCATGGTGGGGGACGTGTCTGCCACAGACGGCAGCTTCGTCCCAGACGTCGTCGGTGGACCGCCGGCTACGTCTGGAGGCGATCGAAATCGACTCGTCCGAGCGTGGCGCCGAGGCCGCCGTGGACCAGTGGCTGGGACTGGCGAACGGCCAGGTCATTACGCCTGAAGTCCTGGTAGCCGCGCGGTTGCGACTGGAAAACTCCGGCTACTTCCGAAGCGTCGATCTGTACACCCGCCGTGGTTCGGCGCCGGGGCAGGTCGTATTGCTGGCCGACGTGGAGCTCGATCGCAGTGCGCATCTCGAAACCGGATTCGGCCACGAACCGATACGCGGCTGGTACCTCAATCTCATTGGCGTTCGCTGGAACAGTCCCCTGCGCCAAGGCGATCGAATCAGTCTGGGCCTACGCGGCGGTCAACGTAGCGGTGGCTTCTACAGTTCGTTGCTGTTACCCGACGCGTTCGGTCGAGGCCGCGACTTCGTGGCCGATCTGGAGACGATCGAAGAGCAGTGGCTCGTGTACTCGGGATCGGACCAGCGACAGTTGGCGATCGCGCGCGCCGAATTCCTGTTGGGTGTTCGCAACCGCGTAGCTCCGGGAGTGTCCTGGGCGTTTCGGGTCGGAGCCGTGAACGCGGACCCGGGCGAAACGCTGGCGGGTGTCGATGGCGCTTCGAATATCGATTCGGCGGGCGTGGTACCGCAGATCGACGGCCAACAGAAGTTCCGCCATGCGCGGCTCGACCTGGCCGTGGGGTCGGTAGCGTCGGATTGGCGCCGAGCGGCCGGCGCGAACCTGCGCGTGGGCGGCTATTTCCCCGAGAACGGCGCATCCTTCTGGCGCGGAGACGCCCGGTGGTCGTTGGTGCGGCCATTGTCATCGACGGTGGCCGGTGGCTTGAGAATGTCGGGGACCTACATCGGCCCCGGCGCACCGTACCACCTGAACGCGGTGGTCGGTGGTACCGGCAGCGTGCGCGGTTTTCGCGACGCGAGCCTGAGCGGAGCCCTGGGAGCTCGTGGGTCATGGCTTGCCACCGCCGAGGTTCGAGCCTCGGTGCTGGGACGTGGACGACCCAATCCGCGCGTGGTCGGAGTGTTGTTCGCCGACCTTGGCGACCATTGGGATGCCCAGGGGCAGCGCGTCGGTGTCTCGGCGGGCGTGGGCTATGGCCTGCGCATCCGGGTGCCGTGGATCCAGGTGTTCTCGCTCGACGTGGGTATCCCGGTTACGCCTCAGAGCACCGGTGACGCGTTCTGGGGTCACGCCAGCCTGGGATTCGGCTTCTGATGCAGCGCTGGGTCAGGATCCTCGGCCTGTTCTGGGCGCTGGCGTGGGTGGACGTCGCGCTTGGAGTTGACGTCGAAGGTATTGAACTGGGGCGCCGTGACGGTTGGGTCTTGCTGAACCTTCGGGCCCGGGAATTACTGGATACAAAGATCACCAGCACGATCGAGAGCGGGTTGCCCGGCACGTGCGTGTATCGCGTCGTGTTGCGCGAACGAGCCGGGCCTACCGTGGTGCAGCGTCTGATGGAATTCAGCCTGCGACTCGATCTGTGGGAAGAACTCTACATTCTCGAAACGCCCGCGCGGTCGCGGACGTTTGCGTCGTTGGAGGAAGCCGACGCCGCGTGGTCTCGATTGCACGAGCTGCGGTTGTTCCCCACGGCCGAGTTGCGTGCGTCGGCCACCTACGAAGTGGCCGTTGAGGTGATCGTGCGCCCGCTGGCTGCGGCCGATCGCGCTCGGGTCGCCGAGTTCGTGCGGCAGACCAGCAGCGGAGATACGCAGGAGTTCGCGTTGGACGTGGGCAGCGTGCTATCGAGACTGCTGGGAGGCGACCGCCAGAGCTCGGCGACACCAATGGCGAGCGTGACCTTTGTTGTCGGCGAACTGGAGCAATGGCCTTGAAACTCTCCTGGCGATTGGCTCTGCTCATGGTGCTGCTGACATTGCTGCCGGCGTTGGCCACCTCGATGGTGGGACGCCAACTGCTACGCCAGAGCCTCGAGCTTGGCCTGAACGATGACATGGATGCGGCACTCGAAGCCGGCGTACGACGCACGGCCGAACTGTATCGACGCGATCGCGACGCGTTGCGGCGGGTGGTCGCGGCCTGGCCGTTGGCCGGGGTGCGCCCCGATGCATCTCCCGACGAACTGGCCCGGGCATTGGATACAAGCATGCCCCAGGAAATCGGCGCCGCGGCCCACGTGACGTTGGTCGCGCCCGACGGGACCAAGCGCGTGTTGCAAGAAGGCACCACGGTCGAGCCGCCAAGCGAGGGGGCTCCACCGGTCGTGCTCACCGCGCGTCGCGAACTGGTTGCGCGTTGGCGGGTGGATGTCGAGGTGCCCGTCGAGAAAGCCTGGCGCGAGGATGCGCAGCGAACCGCGTCGGCGCTTCAGATGACCCGGGTCCTGCGCACCCAGCAAGCTCAGGTGGAGCGATCGTTCTGGTTGTTGCTTCTGGGAATCTACGGCGTGGTCCTGGTGTTGGGTCTGGTGGCCGCCTGGTGGTTGGCCCATGGTATCACGCGCCCGGTAACCAAGCTGGTCCGGGCCACCGATAAGGTGGCCGCGGGTGATTGGACCATCCAGGTGGTGGACTCCGCCGCGGGGGAGTTGGGACGCCTGAATCGTGGTTTCAACGACATGGTGCGAACGCTCGACGCGCAGAGCCGCACGCTCATCGATCTGGAGACCATGGCCGGTTGGCGGGAGATGGCCCGTGCATTGGCGCACGAGGTCAAGAACCCGCTTACTCCCATCCAACTGACGGTCGAAGAGATGCAACAACGCTATAAGGGGGACGATGCCCAGTACCGCGCGTTGCTTGAGGAGTGCACTCGTATCGTGGTGGAAGAAGTAGAGAGCCTTCGCAATGTGGTGGGAAGATTCCGCGAATTCTCTCGCCCGGTTGAACTTCGGCTGCGGCCGCTGGCGCTGAACGACCTCGTGCGCGACGTAGCCGCACTCCAGCGGGATCTTCGCAGTACCACCGAATTGGATGCGAAGGTGGGAGAGATCTTCGGCGACGGCGACCGCCTGCGTCAGGTGCTCATGAATCTGGCTGAAAACGCCCGCGCCATTCTCGCGGCGCAGACCGATCGTCAACTACTTCTGAAGACCGTGGCCCACGAGCATGCGGTGGAGGTCATCGTGGCCGACAACGGCCCGGGCATTCCCGAGGCGGAACGAGAGAGGGTGTTCGAGCCGTATCGCACCGGTACCAGCGGTGGCCTGGGTCTGGGAATGGCGCTGGTGAAGGGAATCGTGCTGGCCCACGAAGGCTCCATTCGAGTCGAGTCGAGCACCCTGGGAGGCGCGGCCATCCACATGACATTTCCGCGGAAATTGAACGATACTTCGAAGCAAGCCCAAGGGGGAGTCGACAGCCCATGAAACCTACCATTCTCATCGTCGATGATGAGCGGAACATCCGGCGTAGCCTCAAGCTCATACTCGACGGCGAAGGCTTCGTTTGCCGTGAGTCGGGATCGGGGGAAGACGCGGTGGCTCGCGTCGCCGAGGGCGACGTGGACGCAATGTTCCTGGACGTGAACCTTCCTGGTATTGACGGCATGGAGGTATTGCGCCGCGTGCGCGCATCGCATCCTCAGCTGGCGGTGATCATGATCAGCGGCCATGCAACGGTCGAGCGCGCGGTCGAGGCTACGCGGCTGGGTGCGTTCGATTTTCTTGAGAAGCCGTTTTCACGCGACCGGGTCGTGCTGTTGGCACGCAACGCTACCGAGTCGGTGCGGTTGCGCCGCGAGAACGAACGATTGCGCCAGGGCGATGGGCAGGATGAAATCCTGGGCGAGAGCGACGGAATCCGGGCGCTGCGAGAGACGATCGATCGAGTTGCGGCCACCGAGGCGCGTGTGCTGATTCTGGGCGAGAGTGGCACGGGCAAGGAACTGGTGGCCAAGGCTCTGCATCGACTCAGTCCCCGCGCCAAGCAACCGTTCGTGCGCGTGAACTGTGCGGCGATTCCCGAAGAGTTGATCGAAGCCGAACTGTTCGGAGCGGTGAAGGGCGCCTATACCGGCGCTTCGGCCAGTCGCGAGGGTCGCTTCGCGGCGGCCGATGGGGGCACCCTGCTGCTCGACGAGATTGGCGACATGAGTCTGCGCGCCCAGGTAAAGGTATTGCGCGTGTTGCAGGAGGGCGAATTCGAACCGGTAGGCAGTACATCCACGCACAAGGTCGACGTGCGGGTCATCGCCGCCACGCACCAGGACCTGCAACGCAGGGTCGAAGAGGGTGGGTTCCGTGAAGACCTACTGTTCCGATTGAACGTGATTCCCTTGCATGTCCCGCCGTTGCGCGAACGTCCCGGTGACGTTGCGCGGCTGGTTACCGCCTTCGTGGAACAGTACGCGAACCAACACGAGTTCCCGGTTCCGACCATCGAACCCGCGGCCATGAAACTGCTGGAGGCACACGCGTGGCCCGGAAACATTCGCGAGTTGAAGAACGTGGTGGAGCGATTGGTCATTCTGGGACACGGCAAGAGTCTGGGCGTAGCCGATCTGTCGCCCGAGCTGCGCGGCGCCGCGGCATCGGCCACGGGGACCGCCGCCGGCGGGAATCCCTACGCCAATCTACCGCTGCGGGAAGCCAAGGAGGCGCTGGAGCGCGACCTGGTACGCGCCGCGCTGCTGGACTCCGGCGGCAACGTCACCCAGGCCGCCCGGGCCCTGGGATTGGAGCGAACGCACCTGCACAAGCGCATCCGGGCCCTCGGAATCGACCCCGCCGATGTGGTGGTGTGACGATTGTCCGGGCCATCACAGCACACCGTGGCGATTCGGCACACCGGTTGGGGTTCGCTGAATACATGCACGATGGCTTGTAATAGATTGAATAACTGTACGTTACGGGTTCGTTTCCGGAGGGCGACGCCTTGGCGTTCGACTTGATATGGGAGCACGTGGGCGGGATGAACAACACAACCCACGTGTATACCCAGGAGAAAGAACGATGAACTTCAAGATCAACCCCAAGAACATGCGACGGCTGGCGGCCACGGCCCTTTTGCTGGCCGCGGGCTGTAGCAACGACACCACCACGCCTACCGGTACGGTGAGCGCGGAATCCGAGAACGCGGCCATGGATCAGGGCAAGATTGCCCTGCAGACCACGCGCGCCCTGAACAACGAGCAACTCGTCGAGGATCTGACCGGCGGGTTCGAGCAGGGCCTGGCGGGCGAAGCCGCTGGTATCGAGATGGAATTCGGATCGGAGCTTCCCGACCTGAATCTGGGTGTGGCGGAGTACACGCTGGGCGCGCGCCTGGCGCAGTCGCGTCGTTCGCATCCCGCGCGCGCCGCCCGGGCGCCGCAGATCGCGGGCAAGGACTTTGGTGACCTGCTGTACCAGGACACCGAAGAGAACTTCGATGGCAGCATCACGGTCATCTCGGTCTACCAGGATGCGCCGGAAAGCGTCGTTCGGGTGGAAGCCGTAAGCACCTGGCCGCAGGGTAACCTGTTGCTGACCAGCTCGACCGACGAAGTCGTGATCGATCGCGGTGCTGACTACGAAAGCGAAGCCGATGACATCTGGTTCAGCTTCCGTAGCAAGCTGGAGTTCACCTGGGGCGCCGAGCTCGAGCGTGTGCTGGATGCGCGTGCCCAGGGCGGCTTCCAGGACAACCTTCAGGTTCCCGTCGTCTCCACCTTCAAGCCGCGTGCGAACCATCCCCGCCTGCTCGATCAGGTGACCACCTTGGTCGTCGATCTGCAGCTGCTCGAGGTGGATAACGACGAACTGTTCGTGTCGGTGGATCGCATCACGCGTTTCAAGGGTCAGGCTCACGACGGCGGTCAACCCCGCGTCGTGGAGTCGTTGGAGCCGTCGTCGCCGGTAGCCGAGGGCGAAGAGCCCTGTGGCGGTTCGGCGTCGCGCGCGGTGAGCTTCGACAGCAAGAGTCCCCTGGTGGACTGGACCGATCAGATTGATTGGGCCTGCGACGACACCGGTACCGTGAGCCGTACCGTCAACTACTCCGACGACACCACGGATTCCCTGTCTCTGTCACGCGCGGCCAACGGCATCGTGACCCTGCAGGCCGCCGATCGCGATGGCAGCACCGCGACGGGTTCGTTCGACGAAGCCGCGGGCACCTTCACGGTCAGCAAGCAGTGCCCCGCGGGTTCCGATCCTGTGGGCGCCACCATCTCCGGTCAGTCGAACGCCGACGGCACCCAGTGGTCGCTGGACGAAGAGATCGAGTACGCCGACGGCTTCATGGAGCGCAACCACCTGGAAGGCTCCGAGACCGCGGATCGTCGTGAACTGTCGGGCTACACCGTGAATCGTGACGGACGCACCGACTTCTCGCTGGCCAGCAACCTGGAAGAGACCGTGTTCGAGGGCATGGTGAGCAACGACCAGGGTGAGAGCCTCGAGTTCCGCGTGGAGACGCTGGCCGATGGTGGCTACCTGCTGGACTTCGTGGCCGAAGATGCCACGGCGCGCGTCGAGGGCCACTTCGCGGTGGACGCGGCGGGCTGCGGTGAGGGCACGCTGATCATCGACGAGGGCGAGAATCACGCCGAGATCAAGGTGACCTTCTGTGAGAACGAGATGCAGGACGACACCGGTCGCCTGACGCGCTCGCTCTAGAGGCACCCGAAGGTAGGACGTGGGTTGGAGGCGGGTGGAGCCGGTGTAGGCTTCACCCGCCCACCTACGAAAGAGACGGATCAATCGCAGACAACGTATCGCAAACGCAACCAAGCTTCGCAACGGATGAGCCCCCAGGAGAGACGCCATGAAATCGATGAACAACCAACCCAACTTCCCGACTCTGCCTGGTCGTTTTCCCATTGTCACAATCTGCCTTGCGGTGGCCCTCATGGCTGGCCCGTCCAGCCGGGCCGCGGCCCAGACGGTCGAGCTGGACTCGAAGCGCCCGGGGCTCACCCTGTCTTTGGGACTGGTGGGTACGCACATCGACCTGGCCAACATCGACCTGTTCGACAGCGGTCTCGAAATCGCCGAAACCGGCAACGGCGTGGAGGTCCAATTGGGCTACGCGTTCACGCCGACGTTCGGTCTGGAATTGCGCATCGTGGGGGCCGAGCACGCTTCCGGGGAGCCAAACGTGAAGACCACCCTGGCGCAGGTTCATCTGGATGCGGTAGTGGGGCTCTTGTCGCATGGTCGCGTACGCCCGTACTTCGCGGGAGGAATTGGCGCCGGTGAGTTGAGGGCAGAGGATGCCAACGGCGCAAGCCTCGCCTACGACGGCGGTTTGATCGACATGGGGGGTGGGGTCGAAGTGTTCCTGAGTCGTCGTTTCGCGGTGTCGCTGAACTATCGCTACGCCCTCATGGACCTCATGACGGTCGAGCGCACCGGAGCCGCCCCCTTCCAACGCGACGTCGACCTGTCGTCCGACACACACGTATGGGGTGTGCGTTCCACGTTCAGTTTTTGATTCGTGCGCGGGTGGACGCGCGCGGACGGATGCGCAATAGTTCCCAGACCATGACCGACGACAAGAAACCCCCACCATCGACGCCCGCGGCCCTGACCCATCTGGACGCTCAGGGACTTCCCCGCATGGTCGACGTCAGCGCCAAGAGCGTCACCGCCCGGCGCGCCATCGCCCGCGGCCGGCTTTCGATGTCGGCCTCGGGGTGGCAGGCTCTGGCGTCTCCGGAAGGCACGGGGAAGGGGTCACCGCTGGCCGTGGCCCACGTGGCCGCCGTACAGGCCGCCAAGCGAACCGCCGATTGGATTCCCCTGGCCCATCCGCTACCCATCGCTGGCGTCGAGGTCGCCTGGACCCAGCACGACGCCCTGCATGTCCTGGAGGTTGCGGTGGCGGTCACCGTCGACGCCCGCACGGGCGTGGAGATGGAAGCCCTGACTGCCTGTAGCGCCGCTCTGCTCACCGTGTACGACATGCTCAAGGCCGTGGATCGTGGCATGCGGGTTGGACCCATATGGCTGGCCCGGAAAGAGGGCGGTCGCAGCGGGCTCATCGAGAACCCCGATCCGCCCCTGATTTCTGCTTGACCGTCTCGCGGCACGCTAACTACGGTGGCGCCCACCGGGAACCCGGTTGTCCCCTGGAGCGTTAGTCAAGGACTCGGGGCGCGTATGATCCCGCCCATTCGCCCCGTCTGGCTCTCAGCCTGAAGGCTCCGTGCGTTCGGGCCAGTGTCACAGAACACGTGAGGACTTTGGATGTCACCAGAATTTGCTCCCTTCGCTTCGCTCATGGGCGAGGTGTTGGAACTCATCCTGCGCAGCGGGATCTTCGCCAAGATCATCATCTTCATATTGGCGACGCTTTCGATTCTATCGTGGGCCATCATGGCGCAGCGAGCCCGCTCGCTCACGGCCACTGAAATCCAGGACCGCAAGTTCTGGACGAAGTTCGAGGCCACGCGCAAGGGAACCATGACCATGTCCGAGCTTTCGACGTGGTGCGCGGGCCAGGGCCGCTCGTCGTTGGCCGAGATCTTTCGCTACTTCGCCGACGAATACTGGCCTCTCTATCGGCAGAAGGGTGGCGGCCCCAACGGCGATCGGTTGTTGTTGACCATGCTCGAGCGGGGCGTCGATCGCATCGTGGCAAAGCGCATAGAAACATTCGAGCGTCCGCTGACGTGGTTGGCCACGTTCGCTTCGGTATCGCCATTCCTTGGGTTGCTGGGAACGGTGTGGGGCATCATGGGCAGCTTCCTTCAGTTGGGTAAACAGGGGTCGGCCACGCTCGACGTGGTGGGACCGGGCATCGCCGAAGCGTTGATCACCACCGTCTGCGGTCTGGCCGTGGCCATTCCGGCGGTGGTTGGTTACAACGCGTTCATGCGTCGCGTTGCGCACCACGAGGGCGAGATGGTTCGACTCAGTTCGGTGCTCGCCGACGTTGTCACCGAAGAAGCGCTCGAAGGAATGACCGTGGGCGCCTGACGCGCCGGTCAAGGAAGTACAAGTGGCAGGTAGAATCTCAACAACGCGGCGACATCAGGTCATGGCCGACGTGAACGTGACGTCGTTGGTCGATGTGACGCTCGTGCTGCTCATCATCTTCATGCTTACCGCGCCGTTCATCCAGGGCGGTATCGACGTCGACCTGCCTTCGGCGCCCACGTCGGCGGTAGCCACCGTCGAGGGACCGGTCATCAGTCTCGACAAGAACCGCAAGGTGTACATCGACGATGACCCCGTGCCCATGAGCCAGCTTTCCGACGTGCTGCGCGAGCTCCATCCCGCGTCCGACACGCGACCGGTGTACCTGCGCAGCGACGAGGATGTTCCGTACGGATTCGTGGTCAGGGTGATGGGCGTGGTCAAGGAGGCCGGGATCAACAACCTGAGCCTGGTGGCCATTCCCGACAACAACTAGGCGAAGGCCATGCGCAACTACATCGTGGGTTCCGTGGTTGGCCATGCGTTGGCCATTGCGTTGGGCGGGTGGGTCGCGTCCTACACGTCGGCGGCCACGCCATTGGCACCGGTGATGAAGGTCGATCTGACCCAACTGGATCTGCCGTCGTTGCCCAATGAACCGGAGCCGCTTCCCGAGGCGCCGGCCGAGCCCGAGGCGCCCGCTCCCGAGTTGGTGCCCGAAACCATTCCGCCCGATCCTGAGCCCGAGGTGGAGATCGCTCCTCCCGACCCGGAGTTGCCGCCCGAACCCAAACCGCTCGAGCCCGAGCCCGAACCCGAGCGGCCACCGGTCGAAGAGCTGCCGGACCCCGAAGAAGTCAAGCCCGACCCCAAGCCCGAGAAGCCCAAACAGCCGGAGACGCCCGAGCGCACGGAAGAGGCGCTTCCCGAGCCCGCGAAGGGCCCTGAACCCGAACGGGTGAGCTCCCTGGCCAGCGTGCAAGCGGCCTCGTCAGACGAGGGGGTGGACGACTATTTCCTGGTGTTGGTACAGCGGAAGATCGCCCGACGCTGGGATCCCACCCAGGCGAGTGCGAGGGGGCGGCAGGGAGTGACCGCGGTGGTGAAATTCCGGGTGGGGCCGGGGGGCGAAATCATTGCCCCGGAATTGGAAACCTCGAGTGGGCTTTCGGTGTTTGATCGACAAGCCCTGGGGGCCATCATGGCGGCCAATCCGCTACCCGCACCACCGCCGCGGTTTCGGAAGTCGGGTCTGAATATTCGTTTCTCTTTTGTCTACAACCCCTAGGATGCGTCCCTTCATGTTCTTTCGAGTCTGCCGAAGCGCAAAGCTGAGCGTACCCATCCTGGCGGTGGCATTGGGCGCGTTGGCTTTGGCGCCGCCGGCCGCGGCCCAGGACACCGTGGACCTTGGCGTAACCCGCAGTGGGGCTCGGCGGATCCGCGTGGAGGTCATGCCCCTCCAGGTCGGCAGTTCGCGGGCGGAAGTGCGGGCTGGCGCGACCCAGTTGGCCGACCGGCTGGTGCGCGACCTTATCTATAGCGGCCACGTCGCCACGAAGGATCCACTGCCGCAGGGCGTTCGATTCCCGCGCTATGGGCCCTCGTCGGCTCGCTTCGCGGATACGCCGGCTGATCATTCACTTGAACTGGAATTGCAGGAAGAGGGCGGCGGTCGCCTGGCCTGGGTGGCGCGAATGCGCGATCCAAGTGGGTTGCAGATCCTGGGCAAGCGCTACACCGTGAATCTGGCCGACCCTTCACAGACCGTTCATCACCTGGCCGACGAAATCGTGCACGCCCTCACGGGCGACCAAGGCATTGCCCAGACGCGCATCATCTTCAGCCGTGGATCGAACGCACAACGCGAGCTGTTCATGGTGGACTACGACGGCGAGAACGTGAAACAGGTCACGCGTAACGGCAGCCTGAACCTGGCTCCGCGTTGGTCACCGCGCGGTGATCGTGTGTGCTACACGTCGTACCACCGTGGTCGGCAGCGCCTGTTGGTGCTGGACGGGTCCACGGGCAAGAGTGCCAATGTGGCCGAGTTCGACGGACTGAACATCGGCGCCAGCTGGCATCCCGACGGCAAGGAACTGGTGGTTACGCTGTCGCGCGACGGTGACCCCGAAATCTATCGCATGACGCCATCGGGAACCATCGTGCAACAGCTGACGTTCCACGATGCGATCGATTGCAGTCCCTACTTCGACCCCACGGGAAGGCAGGTCGTGTATACCAGCGACCGCACGGGCGTGCCGCAGATCTACGTCATGGATCGCGAGGGCGCGAACCGCCGCCGCTTGACCTACGAGGGCCGCTACAACGACAGCGCGGCGTGGTCGCCCAAGTCCAGCCAGATCGCCTACGTGAGTCGGCGGGAAGGCCGATTCCAGATCTTTACGATCGAGCCCGACGGCAGCAATTTGCAGGAGATCACCGTCTCAGGTGACGGAAACAACGAAGACCCGTCCTGGGCCAGCGATGGTCGTCACCTCGTGGTGAGCAGCGACCGCACCGGGGCCACGTTGCTGTGGATTCTCGATACCGAGACGGGTGTAGCCCGGCCATTGACGTTTGGCGAAGGGTCAGATACCACTCCCCATTGGAGTGGGTCGCCCCCGGCCTCGAGTGCCAGCGGTCGTTGAGCCGAGCGCGCGGGTAGAAGGCCCCGGATACGAATTTGAATCGGACAGGAATGCAGGATTCGATGGAACCAGAAACGATAAAACAGGAGGCGAGAGCCATGATTCGCAGCACGGAGCCCAGAGGAAGCGCTCTTCGGACGTTGCTGTTGGTGTTGGTGTGTGGGTTGGCCCTTACGTTGGCCGTTGGTTGCGGTGGCAACAATCAGGAAATCGAGACCGATCCAAACACAGAGCTCCCCGACGATCTGAACACCGAAGACGTTGCCGTTCCCGAGCAACCTGACTTTGGAGACATCGACGATGGGACCGCCAACAACGATGATGTCGGTGAAACGGTTCCCTTGCTCGTCTTCCAGGACGTGTTCTACGACTTCGATCAGTTCACGCTGAGCGGCGCGGCCATGGACGCGTTGGCCAACAACGGCCGGATTCTGCGCGAGAACCCACGCAGTACCGTGCTCATCGAGGGCCACTGCGATGAGCGGGGCACCATCCAGTACAACCTGGCCCTGGGCGAAAAGCGCGCCAAGGAAGCGCGGACGTATCTGATCAACCTGGGCATCTCGCCCAGTCGCATCCAGACCGTGAGCTACGGTAAGGAGAAGCCTTTCGTTTCGGGTCACAGCGAGGCGGCCTGGTCGCAGAACCGTCGTGCCCACTTCGTCTCGCAGAGCCAGGGTCGATGACCATGAACGTCGCGGCGTTGCGTCGGGTACTGCTGCTGGGGCTCGTGCCGGTCCTGATGACCGGCTGCGCCCAGCAGCTGACTCGCATCGAGACCAGGGTCGACGAGGTGGGTCGCGTGCAGGACCAGACCTCGCGTAAGCAGGACGTGCTCGCCGCCGATGTGGAGCAGGTGCGCAGCCTACTGGAAGACACCGGCATCAGCGGCGATGAGCGTCGCGCGGCCCTGCAGTCGCAGATCCAGAACCTCGAGCGAGCGGTGACCCGGTTGACCGCCCAGGCGGAAGAGCAACAGCAACTGCTGCGACGCATCAGCGCATCATTGGCGCTTCTGCAGGAGATGCCCAGCGGGCGTGTCCCGCCAGGAGCGTCCAACGATCCACCGCCGCGTACCGACTCGGCGTCCAACGCTGCCCCGTCCTCGGGTTCTGCGTCCACGGGGGCCGAGGTGTTCGACGCGGCCTTCGCCGATTTCAGCCGGGGTAGCTACAGTCTGGCGCGTGCCGGTTTCCAGGAAATGCTTCAACGATTTCCGCGCAGCGACCTGGCCGATGACGCGACCTACTGGATCGCCGAAACGCACTACGCGCAGGCCAGCTACGATGAGGCGTTGAGTGGCTTCGAGAGCGTATTGCAACGGTATCCGCGGGGCGATACACTGGCCCCGGCTCTATTGAAAATGGGCTACTGTATGCTTGAGCTCAAAGACGAAACGCGCGCTCGCGCTACGTTCGAACGGCTCAAGCAGGAGTACCCCGACAGCGAGGAAGCCCTCATCGCCGAGCACAAGCTTACCTCGATGTAGAATCGCTCCCATTCCTTCGATCAACCCCGGACCCAACCAGGACGAGCATCGTAATGCCCAAGATCCCCGTGCTGCAGGTCGCGCGCAAACTCGAGCGCGCGTTCCGTCCCCATGACCTGGTGTCGGTGGACAACGGTTACCACGTATTCACTGTCGCCTATCAGGGTGTGTACGCCGAACATCAACACAGCGGCGACGAGTTCATCTACGTGCTCGAAGGCGTGCTCAACGTACAAATGGCCGGCGAGGTGGTCGAGCTCCGGCAGGGTGAGGGCATGTTGATTCCCGCCGGCGTGCGGCACAAGCCGTCGGCGAGCGGGCGCGCGCTGGCCATGATCTTCGAACGTCGCGGGCTGCAAGCCGAGAACGGGCTGAGCGAAGACTAGCCCCGTTTGTGGGGAAAACCCCCCTTGGGAATGGTTTAGAAGAATCGTCGGTCCGCGGGGACGGGCGGCGTCGAACCGGGGTTTCGCGTGAGTATTGCCTTCGGGCAGTGCATAGCCTACGCTGGTGGTTCGACAGAAACGTGGTTTGCCGGACCAGCCGCCTCAACAACGGGGAGTTCGGTGTTTCTGACCAAACGGCAATCACAGATTCTCGAATATCTGCGCAAGACGCTGGCGACGCAGGGGTACGCACCCAGTCTCGAAGAGACAGCCGCGCATTTCAATCTTTCCAGCGTGGGAACCGTCCACAAGCACCTGAAGGCGCTTGAGGACAAGGGACTCATCCGCCGACAGTGGAATCGTAGTCGAGCCATTGAAATCGTCGATGTGCCCGACGGCAAAGCGCGTCGGGTACCGCTGCTGGGACTCGTCAGCAACGGGAAACCCATCGAGGCTATCACTGAGCTCGAAAGCGTGGGAGTCCCCGAAGAGATGCTCGGTCGAGCCAAGGCCTTCTTGCTACGCGCAAAAGGTGACGGCATGTGCGACGAAGGCATTCTCGACGGAGACTATCTGGTGGTGGAGCAGCGCGAAGATCCGCGCGACGGCGAAACCGTGGTGGCGCTCATCGATGGTGAGTCGGTCTCGGTTAGGCGCTACGCGGCGAACGGCGCCGGTATTCGACTTGAATCCAACAACTCTCGCAATTCACCGCGGCACCTTGATTCCGATCGCTGCCAGATCCAGGGCGTGATCGTAGGGGTACTGCGACACTTTCGTTGACCTCGGTCCTGGTTGACGGGGCTTGCCCCGCCGTCCGGACCAAACTGGTTCAACAATCTCGCCTCTCTCGCCTTCAACCAAACAACTCACCTTGACGCGGCGGTGGCTCGTCCACCGCCCGCGTTTCCACCAGGTCCGGGTGAGAGCCTAGCCGCGCCAGTCTGTCCGCCAGGTCGGGGAACTCCCGCGCGAGAGGAGCCGGAATCTCGGTGACCTCGGCTTCCAGCTTCGCGCGTAGTTCGAAAGCATTCGCCACGGCCTGACCACGGAAGTGGTTGTTGGTGATGACGAAGGTCGATCCGGTGGCGTGGATCGACTCGATTCGGCGCGCCCATTCGTCCAGTTCGTTCGAGCTGTAGTGGTAGTCGTAGCGGGCATCGCGTCCGGCTTGGCGGTCGAACCAGGCCGTTGCGTTGCGTCCGTGCAGGCGGAAGTAGGAGCTTGGAGTGTCGTCCAGCCAGGAGGCGTCCAGGCTATCGCCGACCATCGGCTGATCGACACCCACGACAATCATGCCGGCGTCCACGATTCGCTGCAGGTTGCCGTCGCGTTGCCAGGCGCCGTGGCGGACCTCCACGGCCAGCGAATATGGTGTGAGCGCGCGCTGCAGTGTTTCCAGGTAGCGCAGGGCGGCGCGGTCGGGCCGGTACGACCAGGGGAACTGCGCCAGGACGGGTCCGAGTCTACCGGCCTCGCGCAGGGGTTTCAGGAACTCCAGCATGGATCGTGTGGATGCGAGTGACGGAGTACGGAGGTGTGTGAATTCCCGGTTGAGTTTGGCGGTGAAGCGAAACTCCGGGAAAGGCTCCACCTGACGCAACCACCCCTCGGCCATCCGGGGCTCGGGGATGCGGTAGAAACTGACGTTCACTTCGACCAGGTCGAAGAAGCGCGCGATCCACGGCAGGGGGCGGAAGCTCCGGGGCGGCGACGGCGGG
Source organism: Candidatus Krumholzibacteriota bacterium (assembly GCA_029262065.1). Classification (GTDB taxonomy): domain Bacteria; phylum Krumholzibacteriota; class Krumholzibacteriia; order JAJRXK01; family JAJRXK01; genus JAJDAC01. The sequence goes on from JAJDAC010000014.1 coordinate 215,215, forward strand.
TACACCCGACCGGCCCAGTCGCGGTAGCTCCAGCCGGCCGGACCTACGTATACGCGTGGATGGTCGTTGGGCATGTCGATCCTCTTGGGTTCGACGAGCATAACACCATTTCCCGCAACGGGTCGGGCGTTGACGGCCGCTGGTGGGCGGCCTACCATGCGGCAAATGACGAGTCCTGACCCTTGAAGGAGCCTGGATGAAGGCCACGACCACTTTTCGATTCAAGACCGACGAGGTGGACCGGGTTCACACGGCCGATCGTCCGCCGGCCGACGAGTTCGAGATCTTCTTTGCGGGGTCCGGGCGAGCGAACAAGGCCATCAGCATGCAGGGGGACATCGGGTGGCGACCCGCTACCGATGTCTACGAGACCGCCGAAGAATTCATCATCCAAATGGACCTGGCCGGCATGCGACGCCAGGAAATCCATGTGTTCATCGAGGACGACTTCGTGCTTATCAAGGGCCTTCGTTCCAACATCGCGCCCGGCGGCAAGAAGCACTTCCACAAGATGGAGATTCAAGTGGGTCCCTTCGAGCGGCACGTGCGTATTCCGGCCGGACTGGACACCACCACCACGCGCGCCGACTACACGGCGGGATTCCTCTTCGTTCGTATCCGCCAGGGCGATGGCCGCTGGGGCGAGCGGCGAACCGTGACGATCGAAGACAGGAGCTGAGGTGGCCACCGAGCAGGAACACAGCGAATCCGACGCGGTCGAATCGGTTCAGATTCCGCGCACGCTTGCCATCCTTCCCATCAGTGATGCCGTCATCTTCCCCTACATGATGGTGCCGTTGGTCCTGTCCGACGAATACCTGATCCAATTGGCGGACGACGTTCTCGCCGACTCGAAGATCCTGGGCACGTTCGCGCAACGCCCGCTTGAAGATGACGAAGACGAAGATCCCGACGCCGAGCCCGATGGCGAAGACGTCTACGAGGTCGGCACGGCCGTGGTCATCCAGAAGATGCTACGGTTTCCCGACGGGAGCATGCGGTTGTTGGGACAGGGGATTGCTCGCATCCGCCGCAAGAAGTACGTGAGCACCGAACCGTACTTCGTGTCGGAAGTCGAGGTGCTCCCCGAGATCGAGTCCAAAGACGCGAAGACGCTGGCCTACAGCCGTGGCGTGGCCAACAACTTCGTGAAGATCGTCGATGCGTCTGAACAGCTCAGCGATGAGCTGAAGATCGTGGCCATGAACATCGACGATCCCGGGCGTCTGGCCGATATGGTGGCTACCAATCTCGACATCGATGTGGCTGAGAAGCAGCACGTGCTCGAGGAGCTGGCGCCGCGCGCGCGCCTCGAATATCTGAGCAAGGTGGTGTTGCGCGAGCTGGAGGTAGTGGAGCTGGGCGAGAAGCTTCAGAGCCGCGTGCGCAAATCGATCGACAAGGACCAGCGCGAGTACTATCTGCGCCAGCAGCTCAAGGCCATCCAGCGCGAGTTGGGTGACGTCGATCAAGGTACGGTCGAGTTGGACGAGTTGCGCGAGCAGATCGAAGCCGTCGAGTTGCCCGACCACGTGCATGAAGTGGCCCTGAAGGAATACGACCGACTCACGCGCATGAGTCCGGGGGCCAGCGAGTACACCGTGAGCAAGACCTACGTAGACTGGCTGCTCGAGCTGCCGTGGATGGTGAACAGCAAGGACAACCTGAACCTCAAGCGGGCGCAGAAGATTCTCGACCGGGATCACTACGGTCTCGAAGATGTGAAGGAACGCATTCTCGAATTTCTCGCGGTCAAGAAGCTCAAGGATGACATGCGTGGTCCCATTCTGTGCCTGGTGGGACCGCCGGGCGTGGGCAAGACCAGTCTGGGCAAGTCCATCGCCGCCGCCATGGGCCGGGAATTCTACCGGTTGAGTCTGGGCGGCATGCGCGACGAGGCCGAGATCCGCGGACATCGCCGTACGTACGTGGGCGCCATGCCTGGTCGCCTGATCCACGGGTTGAAGGTCACAGGCACCAACAACCCGGTCATCATGCTCGACGAGATCGACAAGCTGGGGCAGGACTTCCGCGGTGATCCCGCCAGTGCTCTGCTCGAAGTACTCGACCCGGCGCAGAACAGCACGTTTACCGATCACTACCTGAATCTTCCCTTCGACCTGTCGAACGTGTTCTTCATGACCACGGCCAACATGCTCGACACGATCCCGCGGCCGTTGCGCGATCGCATGGAGATCACTCAGCTGAACGGGTACACACCGCAGGAAAAGTTGGAGATCGCCCGTCGCTATCTGTTGCCGCGGCAGATCGAGGAAAACGGACTCACGCCGAAGCAGATCGCGGTATCGAACGCGGCCCTGCGGGAAATCATCACCGACTACACGGCCGAATCCGGCGTGCGTACGCTCGAGCGCACCATCGGCAAGGTATGTCGCAAGGTGGCGCGCGGGTTCGCCACGGGCAAGCGCAAGAAGGTGAGTGTCTCGGTGAAGAATATCGAGGACTTCCTGGGCAGCAGCCGGTACAGCGACGAGGAGCGCAAGTCCAAGCCCATGGTGGGGGTCTGCGCGGGCCTGGCCTGGACCCCCGTGGGTGGCCGAATCCTATTCGTGGAGGCGGTCGCCGTTCGCGGTAAGGGCGGACTGCGGCTTACCGGCCAGCTGGGTAGCGTCATGCAGGAGTCGGCCCAGGCGGCGTTGAGTTATCTGCGCAGCCGGTACGCCAAGTCCAACGAGGACGCGGCCTGGTTCAGCGCCTACGAGATCCACGTGCATTTTCCCGCGGGGGCCGTGCCCAAGGACGGCCCCAGCGCGGGCATCGCGCTGGCCACCGCGCTCATGTCGCTGTTCCGGGGGATCCCGGTCCACAACCGCGTGGCCATGACCGGTGAGATCTCGTTGACCGGTGAGGTCATGCCCATCGGCGGTCTGGTGGCCAAGATTCTCGCGGCCCACCGGGTGGGTATGCAGGAAATCATCATTCCTCTGTCGAACGAGGAAGACCTGGAGGAGCTGCCCGAAGAGGTGCTCGACGCGCTCACCATTCATACCGTGTCCCGGGTAGAGCAAGTATGGGATATTGCTCTCACGCGGGACTATCGGGCGGTCGTGGCTTCCCGCTGAGGGGGGCGCGGGGACGATTCTTGCTTATCGTCTGGTAAGGCCCTGACGAGTTGGTTTGATCCCAAGGAGTGAGCGTGGAACGAGCTGCACCCCTGACGCGTCTGATCACGGTGATGGCGGCGGTCGGCCGGCAACGTGCCCTGGAAGAGGCGGCTGGCGCCGGATGGCCCCTGCCGGACTCTGTCGCGGTCCATCTGTGGTTGTACTCCAATGGTTGGTTCTCACCGACCCCGCCTGAGCACGACGAGTGACGATAACTTCTTGTATGACAACAGTTTGACTCTTTGACTTTCGAGCTTCCGGCTGCTAGGTTGCCGGCGTCGAAAGGGCGGGCATGGCCAAGGCGATACTTCAGCGGTTTCTCAAGTCTTCTCCGGAACCCAAAGTGGCTCCGAAAGCATTCACGTTGCCGGGCATGCTCCACGACGAGGTCCGCCTGCTGTTCATCAGCTCGGGGGACCTTACCGACCTGCTCTTCGCCATCCCCTTCATTTCCCGGGTGCGTGAGACCTACCCCCGGGCCCACGTGGGTCTGGTCTGTGATGAAGACACCAGCCAGCTGGCGCTGACCTGCGATTGTTTCCAGGACCTGGTGATCTACGACGAAGAGCAGATGAAGCCGGGCACCAAGGCGTTTCAGAAGCTCGAAGCGTTGCTGCGTAAGGAAGATTGGGAGGCGGCGGTCCTGCTGTCCCGGAAGCCCGACGCCCAACGTGAGGCGTTGGCGTTCGCCAGCGGCGCTACCCTACGCCTGGGGCCGGGCCATGAAGGCGCCTTCCCGAGTATCAACTGCGAGTTGCGCACGCCCGAGAACGGCCGGTACCCGTACCATCGTACGGCTACCTGGGGACGCCTCCTGGGGGTGTCGCTCGATGGCGTGCCCTTGAGCTGGCCTCTGACACCAGAGCGTCAGCGCCAGGCCGCGCAGTTGGTTCATTTCAACAAGCCCCGTAAAGACCAGCTTCTGATCGGCATCGATCCCGGCATCGGCAAGGAGGGCACGGTCTTCGCGCCGCAGAACCTGGCCTTCCTGGTGAACCACCTGGCCAGCCACGTTCGCTGCAAGACCATGCTGCTGACCGCCGATCTACACGGTGATCGCATCGATGGGCTTACCGAATTGTTGCGCTCGGATCAGCTGGATCTGCCGCGAACTACGCTGCGGGAAATGCTGATGTACGCGGGCCAATGCGATCTGTTCCTTTCGGGAAACACCGATCTCTTCCACTACACTGCATCGATGGGCGTACCCTGTCTTTCGATCTTCACCCCCCGGGACCAGGATCGTTGGGTACCCGAGGGTTCGAACGTTGCCATCCTACGCTCGCAAGAAGGCGAACGGCTCAGCCTGACCGACCTCATGGGCAAGGTCGACGAACTCCTGGGTTGATGCCGCCGCGAAACGGGGCCATGTCCGACTACCTACGTGTCCTCCGGTTACTGTTGCCGTATCGCGGTCGTCTGATCGCGTTGGCCGTGTGCGTGGTACTTGCTTCGGTGTTGTCCAGCGTGGGCATGACGTTCGTATCACCACTGCTGAAGATCGTGTTCGAAGAGGGTCTGCAGCCGCAGGTGGAAACCACGCTCGAGGCTGATGAGTCGGTCGTCACTGCGCCCGCCAATCCGAGCGCGTTGGAGACCTACATGCCGTCGGGCCTGGCGCGAGCCCGGCAAGCGGTGAACAACTGGCTGGACGCTCACCTGTACAAGGGAACGCCGCGAGACATGTTGAAGCGGCTGTGTGTGTGGCTGCTCGCGCTGTTTCTGGCCAAGAACCTGTTTACCGTGCTTCAGTCGTACTTCCAGGTCAGCCTGGAACATCGCGTGATCTACGACGTGCGCCAACGGCTCTTCGTCGCCGTCAAACGGCTTCCCATGTCGTTCTTCACCAACGAACGCACCGGGTATCTCATGAGCCGTATCATCATAGATGTGGACATGATGCGCGGCGCAATCGTGGGCGGGCTGGTGATCATCGTCAGCAATCTGCTCATGATCATCGTCGCTCTCACCATCGTCGTGGCCACGAGCTGGCAGCTGAGCCTGGCTACCCTGGTCATCGTGCCGCCCAACATGTTGCTCATGGGACTCATCAGCAAGCGTCTGCGTCGCGGTAGCCATCGCGTGCAAGAGGAAATGGGCGAGGCGGCCTCGGTACTGCAGGAAACCATCGCCGGTATTCGGGTGGTGAAGTCGTTTGGGCGGGCCGATGCCGTTGGCGACCGGTTCCAGGTTCGGAACTGGCGTTACTACCGTGCCTACGTGCACCTGAAATTGTTGGAGGCGTTGAGCAGCCCGGTGAGCGAAGTGCTTGGTGTGGTAACCGCGGTCCTGATCATCGCATTCGGCGGCAACATGGTCTTGCAGGGTCGCCTGGCCGCGCACGAATTGTTTCTGTTCCTGGGACTCATGTTGTGGGTCATTGGTCCGATCAAGAGTCTGATCAAAGTGAACAGCACCATCCAGCAGAGCCTGGCCGCGGCGGTGCGCGTCTTCGCCATCCTGGATCATGTCAGCGAGCCCGACGTGGTGGGAGGCAAGACCGACGTTACCACCGTCGAGGAGGGGTTGCGTTTCGAGCAGGTGAGCTTTGCCTACCGCGACGACGAGCCGGTGCTCAGAGACATCGACCTGGATGTGCCCGCCGGCCAGGTCGTGGCCATTGTCGGCCCTTCCGGCGCGGGCAAGTCGACGCTCGTGGACCTGGTGTCGCGCTTCTACGATCCCACGCACGGGCGGGTCACGCTCGACGGTGTGGACCTGCGAGAGCTTCGTCTGGCCACGCTGCGCGACCTGGTGGGTATGGTGGCGCAGGAGGTCATTCTGTTCCACGACACCGTGGCCGCCAATATCACCTATGGCGCGACGGAGTCCTCTCCGGCGGCGATCGAGGCCGCGGCTCGCGCGGCCAATGCCCACGAATTCATCGAGCGCTTGCCGCACGGCTACGATACCGTGGTGGGCGAGCGGGGAACCCAACTCTCGGGCGGACAACGTCAGAGGCTGGCGATCGCGCGGGCGGTGTTGAAGGATCCTCCGATTCTCATCCTGGACGAAGCCACCAGCGCGCTCGATACGGCCAGCGAGAGACAGGTTCAGGAGGCCATGGAGCGGCTCATGCGCGGCCGCACCACGCTGGTCATCGCGCACCGGTTGTCCACGGTGACGCGGGCGAACCGTATCGTGGTGCTCGAAGAAGGACGCATCATCGAGTCTGGCACGCACGCCGAGTTGATGGCACAGACGGGCCCTTACCGGAGATTGTATGAACTCCAGTTCGAGCGACAGACCCCACTGCCTGGCGATCCTTCCGAACTGGCTGGGGGACCTGGTCATGAGTCTTCCCGCGCTGGCGGAGCTGCGTAGGCGCGGGCCGTTGTTGGCCGTGGGCTCGCGTGGCTTCCTGGATCTGCTCGAGGACAGCGGTCTCGTGGATCGAGCCCTCGCCTACGAGACGTTCGGCCCGCGCCGATCCTGGCGTACCACGTGGCGGGTGGCGCGCGCGGCGCGAAGCGTTGGCGTAGGCCAGTCCGTAGCGTTCCCGCCCAGCCTGCGCGCGGCGATACTTACATTTCTTACGGGTGCACCCGTGCGTCGTGGATTCACCGGCGATGGCGGCGGCCCCTTCCTGAATTTCTCGCGACCGGGGCCGGTCAGTCGAACTCGGCACCTGGTCGATCAGTGGCTGGAGCTCGTGGAGTCCGAGGCCAACGCCAGTTCCACGCCTTCACTTGTCGTTGGACCCAAGGGGACGGCGGGGTACGCGCGTCTGGCGACCGAGTTGGCCGCGAGCGGTCATCAGTTGTCGGACAATTGGTTGGTGTTGGCCCCGGGAGCCACGTACGGACCCACGAAGCGGTGGCCCGCGCGACACTTCGTATCGGTCGCGCAGCAACTGCGGGGGCGGTTCGGGTGGCGGGTTCTGGTGGTTGGCGGTTCCGACGTCGACGAGAAGAAACTGTGCGGGGAACTGGCGATGGCAACCGACGGAGTTTCCCTGGCCGGGCAAACCGACCTGCCGACGTTGGCGGCGGTGCTTTCCCGGGCCCGCGCTTTCGTGGGCAACGACAGCGGTCCGATGCACCTGGCCGCCGCGGTCGGAACCCCCACGTTGGGGATCTTCGGTTCGACCAGTCCGGTCTGGACGGCACCGCGGGGACCGTTGGCGGCGGTATGGGGGCCCCACGCGGTTCCCTGCAGTCCCTGCTTTCGCAAGACCTGCCCGACGCAGATCGAGTGTCTGGAACAGCTGCCACCCGACGGTGCGGTGTCGGCGGTCGAAGGGCTGTTGGCGTCGGCGGGGAGCGCCTCGTGAGTGCGACGCCGCCGGCCGCTTCCGACGTCCGACGCATCGTCGTAACCAGGCTGAGGTTCCTGGGCGACGTGGTCTTGAGTACGCCGTTGCTATCCGCGTTGCGCGCGGTGGCACCGACCGCACGCATCGACTACATCACGGACGCGCGATTCGCACCGGTTCTCGAGCACCATCCTGACGTCGATGTTGTGCACCCGATGGATCCGCGGGCGGGGATCGTTTCAACCTGGCGGTTGGCGCAACGCGTGCGCCGAGCGGATTGGTGGTTTGATCTTTTCGGCAACCCGCGCAGCGCAATGCTCACGGCCATGGCTCGCCCCCGATACTCGGTGGGGCCGGCCCGTGGACTGCGTAGCCGCGTATTCCACGAGCGGCGAGCTCGACCAGAGGGGGATCGCTCGGCCATCTTGCATCATCTGGACAAGCTGCGCCCCGTGCTCGGCCCACGGTATTCGACCCTGGACCTCGCAGACATCTCACTGGTGGTCACGCCCGACGAAAGGGCGCGGGTCCTCGCGCAGGTACTCGGAGACGAGGTTCCGGGTGTGCTGCTGCACCCGGGAAGCAAGTGGCCGGACAAGGCCTGGCCGGCGGCCCGGTGGGTGGAGCTGGCGGCCTCGCTGCGCGAAGCGGGTGTGGGGCCCATGTGGCTGGTCACGCCGCCGGGTGAAGAGGCCATGGCCGATTCGGTAGCTCGACAGGCCGGTGCTGGACTGAGACGGTTGCCATTGCTGCCGCTTCGTGATCTCATGGCCGTAGTTGCCTTGAGCCGCGCGTACGTGGGCAACGATGGCGGAATCCTGCACTGTGCAGTAGCGCTGCGTACGCCCAGCGTCGGGCTATTCGGACCAACGGATCCCGACATCTGGTTTCCCTACGAAAAGACGGGGCCATTCCGAGTGATTCACAACGATGTGGCTTTCGACGACCCGCGACGCAGTAGACTGGTGGAGCTACCCGTGAATGTGGTGGTGGCCGCTTTGCACGAGGTCTTGTCCCTCGCTCCCCCAGGTACGAGCCATGCCGCATCCTAAGCGCGTATTGCTCATCCGACGTAAGGCCATTGGAGACGTCATGGTCTCGCTGGCCGTGGCGGGGGCGCTGCGTCGGGCGTGGCCCGAGGCTCGTATCCACATGGTGGTGGATCTGTTCGCCGCCGACGCGGCCCGTGGCTGCCCGTACCTTGACCAGGTGATCGTCTACGACCGTCGCGAGTACGCCACGGGCGACTCCCTGCGTCGCCTGCGCGCCGCAACCCAGTGGTTGCAACGGCTTCGACGCATGGAGTACGACGCCGTGTTCGACCTCATGGGTACACCCCAGACTGCTCTTTGGACGCGGGTTACCGGCGCGCCGATTCGTGTGGGGAGGGTTCGCCGATTCCGATCGTGGGCCTATACCGATCGATTGCCGCAGAACCCCATTCCCCGTTTCGCGGGCGAGGAGTTCCTGGACTGGGTCCGTGTTCTGGGAATCGATCCTGGTCCGTGGCAGCCGGTACGGGTGTCGCGTTCCGATGACCTCGATCTCGACGTTCGCGCCGATCTGGCCGACCTGCGGCGCGGCGGCGGACCCTTGGTGGTAATCAACCCCAGCGCATCGTGGAGTGCCAAGGCGTGGCCGGCACGATCCTTCGCGCGACTGGCGCAGCTTCTGGTTGAACAGGCAGATGCGTCGGTTCTGGTAGCGTGGGGACCGGGGGAAGAAACGGTGCGCGACGCGATTGTCCGGTTGGCCGACGGTGCCGCGCGTCCTCTACCCCAGACCGATCTGGCCAGTCTGGCGTGCTACCTGTCGGCGGCGGATCTCATGGTCACCACCGACAGCGGGCCCAAGCACATTGCCGTGGCCGAGGACACGCCTACGCTCACGGTTTTCGGAAGTACCGATCCGCGCGGTTGGCAGCCGCCGGGGGCCGCGCACCGGTGGATCAGCCACGACGTACCGTGCCGGCCGTGCAACCTGACGGAGTGCACGGTGCCAGGCCACCCGTGCCTGGACGACCTCACGCCCGAGCAGGTCCTGGCCGAAGCACTTCGCATGTTGTCGGCGTCGAGCGCTGCATCATGAGCGAGAAGCGATGAGCGGAGATACGCGTCCTTCCATTGGCGCGCTGATCATCACGTTCAATGAAGCCCATCGCATTGAGCAGTGTCTCCAATCGCTGGCGTTCTGCGACGAGCGCGTGGTGGTGGATTCGTTCAGCCAGGATGACACGGTCGAACGCGCATGCCGTGGCGCCGAACACGTCTACCAGCGTCGCTTCACCACGCACGCTGACCAGAAGAACTGGGGCATGGCGCAGTTGCGAACCGATTGGATCCTGATCGTCGATGCCGACGAACGCGTGCCGGAGATGCTCGCGGCCGAGCTGGTTGCACTGACGCGATCAGCGAAGGCATCGGGGTACTGGATCTACCGCGAGAACTGGTTCTTTGGAAGACGCATTCGCCACGCCGGTTGGGGGCGCGATCGTGTGCTGCGCTTCCTGAGGGCCCAAACCGGACGCTATACCGACCAGGCGGTGCACGAGGAGATACAGTTGGCGCCGGGGCATGAGCCGGGATTCACCCAGCACCGGCTCCGCCACGAGAGCTTCACCGATTGGCCCACCACGTGGGAACGGGTCCTGCAATATTCCACCCGAGGTGCATTCGATATGTCCATGGCAGGAAAGAAGTTTCGGCTATGGAAGCTCGTGATGTCGCCTCTCGTCCGCTTTTTCCGGCAGTATTTGGTCCAAGGGGGATTTCGCGAAGGAATCCACGGCCTGGTCCTTTGCGGCTTGGGGTCCACCGCGGTGTTCTTGCGCTGGGCCAAGCTGGGATTGGGCGAAACCAAGTTGATTCCTCCTGGGTCCCGTGCGATCTCTGGTGGAGGGGGACAACTGCCCCCGCCGCGCGTAGAAGTAGTTCAGGGGCGGACGATCGCAGGGGCCTGACCCGAGGAGCGGTGTGAAGATCTGGTCGATAGTACTTCTTGCGGGGCTCACCACGCAGGCGCCGACGGTGATGGCCGATTCGGGCGCCTTGATGCCGTTCGGTCCCGGTGAGGCCTGCACGTTCAGCATCGGGTACGGCGTCGTGAACGCGGGCGAGGCTACCATTTCCGTGGAAGAGAACCGCGACTACTACGGCAAGCCCGTGTATCACGTGCGGACTCGGGCCCGCAGCAACCGCTTCTTCAGCACGTTCTTCAAGGTGCGGGACCAGGTCGACAGCTACATCGACCGCGAGGAATTGTATTCGCACTACTACTCCAAGCAGTTGCGGGAAGGGGGGTATCGCCGCGACGTGGAAATCCACTTCGATCACGACGCGCAGATTGCCTACTTTCCCGACGGTCGCGAGGGCGAGATTCCCGCCGGCGTCCACGATGTTCTTTCGGCCTTCTTCCGCGTGCGCACGCTGGAATTGGAAACCGGGGCCGAGATCGAACTACCCACGCACGGCGACAAGGAGATGTACCAGCTCGTGGTCAAGGTGCACGGCCGCGAAGAAATGGATACGGTGCTGGGTCTGGTCCGCTGCGTGAAGGTCCAACCAATGCTGAGGGACGAAGGCTTGTTCAAGCATCAGGGGGATCTGTTCGTGTGGCTTACCGACGATCCGCGCCATATTCCGGTTCGCATGCGCGCGAGCATTCCGGTAGGGGCCATCGAGGCCAAGCTAACCAAGTATCAGCCGCCGAACGAACGCGCCGCGGTTGATGAAACCGCGAGTCGCCAGCGCTGAACGGCGGTGTCGTTCTTGGCTCCTGAACATCGGATACGCGCCGATGTCGTCGTTTTCGGCGGCGGCATTGCGGGGCTATGGGCCCTGGCGCAAGCGGTCGCGGCCGGGCATGACGCCATCCTGCTGGAGAATCAGTCCCTTGGATACGGACAGTCGCGGCAGGCGCAGGGCATCATCCACGGTGGTGGCAAGTACGCGCTGCGCGGCGTGGGTGATGTAGCCGCCATGCGAGCCATCCGTGACATGCCAGCGCGATGGCGCTCGCATCTGAGTGGCGAAGCGGAGCCCGATCTTTCCGCGGCCACCACACTATCGTCGGTGTGTCACCTGTGGCTGCCGCGGGGAAGTTGGCGTGCCCGACTGGAGAGTTGGGGAATGGTTCCCGTTCTCACAAGCGCCAACGTTCTGGCGTCGCGTCCCCGCAAGCTCGCACGATCAGAATGGCCGTCGCCGCTGGACACCAGCGCGGTCGCGGTGATGCAGATGGATGAGCCGGTCCTGGATACGCGCTCGGTGCTGTCGGCCTTGGCCACTCCGTTGCTGAACCGGGTGTTTGCCTACCAGGGTCCCGGCGAAGACGACACCCAAAGCGATGCCGCCGTGCAGTTCATGCGCCGCGATGACATCTGGAACGAGGTCCACGTTCGACCGGCCGCGGACGAACGCCCGGTGGCGATCGAGGCGGGTGCCTTCGTGTTGGCCGCCGGACGCGGGAACGCGGCGTTGCTATCGCGGGCCGACGTGGACCCTTCGATCATGCAGACGCGTCCGCTGCGCATGGTCATGTTGCGCGGGAATCTACCCAAGATGTACGGGCACTGCGTGTTCGGGGGCAAGACGCGGATCACGATCACCTCGGCCACCATGAGCGACGGTTCAACTTGCTGGCAGTTGGGTGGCGAGATCGCCGAGGCCGGTGTGGATGACGAATCAATGAAGCAGACGCTGCGACGGACGAAGAGCGAACTGGCGCGGTGCCTGCCGGGGTTCTCACTGAGTGGGTTGCGGATCGCCAGCTATCGAGCGGTTCGCGCCGAGGCGAAGGACCCGCAGAATCGGCGGCCAAGTGGCGTGCATCTGGAACGCGTGGGCGCGAATGCGTGGGTCGTGTGGCCCACGAAGTGGGCGCTCGCACCATTGCTCGCCGAAGAAATCGTGGCGCAACTGCCAGCGCCGGCGGTACCAGCGGTGGGGGCCGACCGTGCCATGGCCCAGTTTGGTTTTCCGGTTCCCGAATTGGCCCCCTTTCCCTGGGAAGAGGCACGATGGATCGACGTCGACTAGGCCGGACGGACATCGAGGTGTCTCGCTTGGGCTTGGGCACCGTGAAGTTCGGCCGCAATACCGGAGTCAAGTATCCGCGGGCGTTCGAATTGCCGAGTGATCGTGAGATCCTCGAGCTGCTCGAGCTGGCGGTGGCCGGTGGCATCAACCTGCTCGATACCGCTCCCGCCTACGGTACCAGTGAGGAACGATTGGCTCCGTTTCTGCGCCAACATCGCGATGATGTGGTTTTGTGCACCAAGGCCGGAGAGGTCTACGGTCCGTCGGGTTCCCATTTCGATTTTTCTCCGGCCGCACTCACCACCAGTGCCGAGAACAGTTTGCGGCGCCTGGGGGTTGAAGTGGTGGACCTGCTTCTGTTGCACTCCGACGGTCGCGACGTTGCACGGCTGGTTGACGACGGCGCCGCCGATACCCTCCTTGAATTGAAACGGCGGGGCCTGGTCCGCGCCGTGGGCATATCGGCGAAGACGGTGGCGGGCATTGAGGCCGGCGCCGCGGTGTTGGACGTCGTGATGGCACCACTCAGCGCGGCCGAGCAAAGCCTGGCGTCGGCGCTGGCGCAGGCTCACGCCGATGGATCTGGCGTGCTGGCCATTAAAACCATGGCCAGTGGCCACGCGGCGGTGGCGTCGACACCAACGGAGTCGTTGCGTGGGGTACTGAACGAACGGTTCGTGGATTGCGCCGTGCTGGGGACAATTTCGCCGGCGCATCTGCGGGACGCCATGGCGCTCTTGCCAAGCGACTAGTCGTGGGTCCGGCGGGCCCATTTCTCATAGGTGTCGGCGATCTGGGGCGCGCGCGTCGTGGCGTCCAGTTCGCGCTCGGCAAACGCACGCACCGCGGCCGATTGCCGGCGCCACGATTGGGAATCGGCCAGCAGTTCCACGCATGCCGCGGCGAAGGCTTCATCATCTTGGGCCACGGCGATCTCTTCGCTCTTGGCCGGAATGCCTTCGATGCCCACGGGAGTGGTGACCACGGGTAGTCCAAGTCCCGCCGCGGTCAGGACCTTGATCTTGATGCCCGATCCTACCCAAAGGGGAACGATGGCCACGGTCGAAGCGCGCAGGCGGGAATCGAGATCGTTGCCGAAAGCTTCGAACTGGATACTGTCATCGTCCGCGGTGGCCGCGCGCAGCACGGGCGGTGGATCACCGCCTCGAATGACCAGGCGCGCACGCGGCACGGCGCGTTTGATGGCCGGATAGATACTGCGGACGAAGCGTAAAAGCCCTTGCAGGTTCGCCGGGCGGGGAATGTTCCCGAAGTAGATGAGGGTACATTCTTCGAATCCGTGACAGAGCGAGTCGGCCGGCGCGATGGGAAGCACCGGAAAGACGACGTCCGGACGGGGTTCGCACCAGGCGCTCACCCGCTCGGCGTCGGCATCGCTGATGCATGCTACGCGCTCGAAGTGTTGACAGGCTCGGCGTTCGTGGGGCGCCCGCAGCCAGGCGCGCCAACGGGCCCAAAGCCGGGCCGGTCCCGGCGCCGCTTCATGGACGGCGCGCGCATTCGATGTGAATTCGGCGTCGTGTTTCAGCAGCAGACGACGTCGGCCCGCGAGCGACCGCGCGGTTGGGTAGAGGTACCAGTACTCGAACTGCACCAGGTCGGCGTTGGTCGCGGCGGTGGCCACGGCGCGACGGAAGGCGGGAAAATTGTAGTACCAAAGGTCCATGGGAGTACGCGTGACGGTCGCACAGATCGCGTACCAGAACTTGTACATGACGCGGTGGAGGGACGTGCGCCGGTTGGGCATGGGCACGCCGACCAACGAGATGCCCATGTCGGCCAACGGTTGGCGGTGGACCGCCCAATCGGGCTCGGTTACGGCCACCACCAGGGTCACCTCGTGCCGCGTGGCCAGGGCCCGTAGCAGGTGGAACGTCACCTGATCGCTGCCGAAGTTCGGCGGGTAGGGCAGGTTGTTCTTGGCGACGACGATCCGGGCCATGGACTCCAGCGATCCCGCTCAGCGCAAGGGGCAGGTTTCGGTTCTCGGCGAACTCGCCGCGAGTGTATATCATGCGGCACGTTGCGACGCCACGGGAAACGCCAGTTCGGGTGGTGGCCTATACTTGGTTCGCAACCCACGAAAGGTCTTCATGTCCAATCAGCTCGCAAGCACCAGCCTGGGGCAGCCACGGCAGATCCTGGCTCCGGACACCGCGCCGCTTGCGCTTCTGCTCATTACGTTGCTGGCGCTGTTGCTTCGGCTGTTTCGGTTGGGCGCGAACAGCCTGTGGGTAGATGAGCTGATTACGCTGTGGCAGGGGACGGTCCTGGGCGATTCGCTCTGGCGGCAGTTTCTCGATGATCCGCAGGCGCCGCTTCCGATGGTCATCGTCAGCGCCGTATCGCAGGCCTCGTCGGCCGAAGCCTGGCTGCGCCTGCCCGGGGCGGTTCTCGGCGCCGCGTCACCGGTCCTGTTGTATTTCGCCGGTCGTCGATGGGTGGGTGAGCGCGCGGCCTTGTTCGCGGCGTTCCTTCTGGCGGTGCACCCGTTTCATATCCTTCACTCCCAGGAGGTGCGTGGGTACGCCTATATGCTCTTCTTCGGGCTGGCGGCCATTGCGCTCGCGTCGCACTCGCGTGGGCGCTTGGGAGTGGGACGCATGGTGGCCATTGCCACGTTGGGCACCGCGGCCTGCCTGAGCAACCAACAGGCCTTGCCCTGGATGGGTGGGTTGGCCCTGGCGTTGTTGTTGGCGGGACAACTTCAGCGGGAGAACCTGCTGCGGTGGACGCTATGTTTTCTGTTGATGCTGGTGTCCACCGCGCCCTGGTGGACGGCGAGTCTGGGTATCCACGAGAGCGACCGACTGCTTCCGGGCAGCGAGACCGGAGAGCCATTGCGGGGCGATTCGACGTGGTCGGCGTGGTCACTTCCCTACAGCGGATTCGTCCTGAGCATTGGACCCACGCTGGGTCCTTCGGATGCCGAACTTCATGAGAATATCACCGCCGGTTCAATGCGCTTGCCAACGAAGCATGTTCCGCTGACGGTCGTGGTGGCCGTGCTCACCCTGGTCTTGTTCGCGGCGGGTCTGCGCAAGTTGGGGCGTCGATCGTGGCCGTTGTTGGCGCTGGCCGCCATACCGGTCGCAATCGCGGTATTTTTGGCCATGCGAAACGTGAAACCGTTCAACCCGCGGTACGTCCTGGCCGCGTTGCCCACGTTGTTGCTGATCGTGGGCGCGGGTTTCCACTCGTTGGCTCCGCGTAGTGCCGTGGTCATTCTGGCCGCGTGGTTGGGGCTGTCCGCGTTCGCGTTGCAGCGGCACTACTTCGACCCACAGTACATGCGTGAAGATGTCCGGTCGGCGGCCCGACTGGTCGCCTCGCGCGAGGGAAGCGACGACGTGGTCCTGGTGCCTACCGTCTACCGGGTCTTCGATCACTACTATCGCGGGAATAGCCCGGTCCACAACATGTTTGGCGTGCCGGGCAGCGACCCCGAGCGGCTGACGGTCACGCTGGCCGACCTGGACCCTCAACGACGCTACCTTTGGTATGTGCGGTCGCGACCGTGGTTCAACGATCCAAATGGCCGATTGCTGGCCTCGCTCGAAGAGAAGTACGCCACCGATGCCCGCTTCACGCTGCCCGGGGTCGAGGTGTATCTCTTCGATCGCGAATCCCATGCCGACGGTTCCGGGTCCGATTGACCACTCCGGCCCCCCGGTGATATTCTTGCCATCTCCGTCGCAACCCACGATCTTGCACGTTGCTCCCCGCTGGTCGCAGCTATCGCCCGCGCCGAGAGAGGCACTTCGATGACCACCGTGACGCCCGCCGAAGGAGTCAACTCCGACTTCGTCGTGGACCCGTCCGAGTTTGCCGAGGTGCAGAGCAAGCCGGTGTACGAGGCCATCAAGCGTGTGTTGGACATCGTGGCCGCGAGCCTGGGGCTCCTGCTCTTTCTGCCGCTCCTGCCTTTCCTTGCGATTCTGACCCAGCTCGAAACCAAAGGGCCGCTCTTCTTCCGACAGAAGCGCGTGGGGCAGAATGGCCGCTTGTTCAACTGCTACAAGATCAGATCGATGGTGCCCAACGCCGAACAGCTGAAGGTGGAGTACGCCCACCTGAACGAGGCGACCGGCGCTGCGTTCAAGATCCGTGACGACCCCAGGATCACGCGGGTTGGCAAGTTCGTGCGTCGCAGTTCGCTCGACGAGTACCCCCAGCTGTTCAACGTGCTGAAGGGCGACATGTCGATCGTGGGGCCGCGTCCCCAGATCCCGGCCGAGGTGAAGGAATACCGTCCCGAGCATCGGATTCGATTGCTGGTGCGCCCGGGAATCACCTGCTTGTGGCAGATATCGGGGCGCAATGACGTGGATTTCGAGGAGTGGATGAGACTGGACCGCGATTATGCGCTGCGTCGAAGTCTGGCCTTGGACATATCCATCCTTGTTCGTACCTTGCCGGCGGTCATCGCCCGCCGCGGTGCCTACTGATCGCATCGCCGCCGCATGGGTCTCGGGGGAGAAACACCGTAGTCATGGCATCGTCTCGCTGGGCTGACCGCCTGAGAACCTACGTCCGCTTCTCGCGACCTTTCACGCTCTGGCCACCCGCCTTGGGAATGGTCAGCGGTGGCATCACCGCGTTCGGCGCCGCGCCTCGGAGTCTTCTCGACGTGGGGCTCGTAGTCGACGTCGCGGTAGGGGCCGTGATGGCCGCCGTGCTCAATGCCGCGTCCAATGCGATCAACCAGATCTACGATCTGGAGGTTGATCGCATCAACAAACCGCATCGGGCGCTGCCTTCCAACGCCATGACCATCGGCGAGGCCAAACGCGTAACCGCGGTCTTCTATGTTGTTGCTCTGGCGCTGGCCGCGGTGGTCAACTGGCAGTGTTTCCTGCTGGCCTTCGTGGCCGCGGTACTCACCTGGGCCTACTCGGCACCGCCGTTTCGTACCAAACGTCACGCGCTCGCAGCAAATTTCACGATCGCGCTGCCGCGAGGGCTCATGCTGAAGGTGGCGGGTTGGACCACGGTGAAGAGTTTCATGGCGGCCGAGCCGTGGTACATCGGATCGATCTTCTTCCTGTTCCTGCTGGGGGCGGCAACCACGAAGGACTTTGCCGACATGGAAGGCGACCGCGCCAACGGTTGCTACACGCTTCCGGTGCGCTACGGCGTAAAGGCAGCCGCCTGGATGATCGCTCCGTTTTTCGTTCTGCCTTTCGTGCTCATGCCGTTGGGTGTCCATTGGGGAATCCTCACGGGTCATGCCACGTTCATCAACGTCATGGGTCTGGTCCTTGCGGCTTGGGGTATGTACACCGTGTGGTTGTTGGTGCGGCGGCCCGAAGAATTGGCCAGTACTGAAAACCATCCGTCGTGGACCCACATGTACCTGATGATGATGGCACTGCAGGTTGGCTTTGCGGTGGCCTATCTTATTTGAGGGTCGAAGGAGCTTCATGATTCTGGGCTTGGGTGTTGATGTTTGCAGCGTGGAACGCATCGCTGACCTCCACGGTCGTTACGGCGAACGCTTCCTGGACCGAATCTTCACGACGGCCGAGCGCTCGCGTTGCCGCAACCCACGCCGTCTACACGAGTGTCTGGCCGGACGATTCGCGGCCAAGGAAGCGGCGCTCAAGGCACTGGGTACCGGGCTGTCGCAGGGCATTGCCTGGCGCGACGTGGAGTTGGTGGGGAGCGAGTCGCAGCCACCCTCCATTGCATTTCATCGCCGCGCGCTCGAGATTTTCCGTCGGCGAGGTGCACACCGAAGCGTAGTAAGCGTCACCCACGATGCGGGTCTGGCCATCGCGGTGGTTGCCATTGAGGACGGCGCGTGAATCCCGACCTGCGAGGTCTCCTGGCGTCGGGCGCCTTCGTGGTGCTCGTGCTGGGATTGGCCGAAGCGCTGCGGCGCCGGGGAATGGATTCGCGTGACACACGCAAGGTGGTCCACATCGCGGTCGGTTTGTGGATCGTGCCCACGTTCCTTCTTTTCGATACCCGGATCTGGGCGGTAGCGCCGCCGGCGCTCTTCGTGGTGTTCAACGCTCTGAGCCTGCGATTCCGATGGTTGCGCAGTACCGAAGGCGAGCCGCGAAGCCTGGGCACCGTGTTCTATCCGTTCAGTGTCGCCCTTCTGTTGTTTGTCGCCTGGGGCACCGTCTATGCGGCGGCGGCGGCCGCGGCCGTTTGGGTCATGGCGTTGGGCGACGCGGCGGCGTCGTTGGTCGGACGGCGCTGGGGGCGGCACCTCTATCATGTGCGCGGGCACCCACGCAGCTGGGAGGGAAGCGCGGCCATGTTGGTGGTATCGGTGATGGCCATCGTGGCGGCGTTCGCTGCCCTGGGGCAACCGTTGCCTTCGACGTTGTGGGTTGCGGCGGCCGCCGCCGCGGTGGTGGCCACGGGTTTCGAAGCCGTGTCCCTTTGGGGCATGGACAATCTTTTGGTGCCGATGGCATCGTTCGCCACGCTGGCGCTGTTGCACGGAAGGTTTTGGGGATGACGCCGCTGCGATTCGGTAGGGTTTTCGTGACCGGCGCGACCGGGTACCTGGGCCAGAAGATCGCCGCGGCGCTTGCGGCGGCGGGGCACGACCTGGTGTTGCTGGCTCGTCCGGGCGCCGAGCGCAACCTGCCCGCCTCGGCCAACGTCACCTGGGTCGAAGGTGATCTGCTGGACGCGAACAGCTACGCCCAGCATCTGGCTCCGGTGGATGCCGTGGTTCATACCGCGGGCATGGTCAAGAACTGGGACCGTGATCCGGCTCGTTTCGATCGCGTCAACGTGCAGGCGTTCTCTGATCTTCTCGAACGTGCGGGAGACGCGGGCGTTCAGCGCGTGCTCTATACGTCGAGCTTCTTCACGCTGGGACCGTCGGGTGGGCCCGACCCGCACGACGAGACGGCTCCGCGCCCAACCAGTTGGTTCAACGACTACGACCGCACCAAGCTGGCGTCGCTGAAGCTCGTGGACCGTGCACGCGCGGCCGGCCATGACGTGGTGTGTTGCCTGCCCACGGTCATCTACGGACCCGGCGCACGAACTCAGGGCAACCACGTCGCGAACATCCTGGAAGACCTCATGGCGCGCAAACTTCCCGGACTCATCGGAAGCGGCGAGCAGGTGTGGAACTACGCTTTCGTCGACGATGTCGCCGATGGCCACCGTCTGGCTCTCGAACGGGGCACGACGAACGCTTCTTATCTGCTCGGTGGCGAAAACGCCACGCTCGCCGAATTCGTGCAGGTGGCGAGCGGGTTGGCGGGGGTGCCGCCCGTGCGGCGCAAGGTTCCGCTGGCCGTACTGGGAGTGTTGGCCCGGGTACAGGTGCTTCGTGCGCGATGGCTGAACATTCCGCCCGACCTCACGCCGGGCATGGTTCGCACCTACGGCCAACACTGGGCGTGCACCGATCAACTGGCCCAGAACGAATTGGGGTACCGCGGACGTAGCCTGAAGGATGGGTTGGACACCACCATTCGATGGTTACGGGAGGAGTCGTGACGACCGATTCACTGACTCTCGAGCGCCTTGGGGTGGCTCTGGCCGTGAACCTGGCGTTGGGCGGCGCGGCATTCGCGGCGGGCAAGGTCAGCCGCAGCGGCTGGGTTGGCGGCACCATCGTGGGCACATGGCTGCTATGGTTTGGCGGCTGGGGGGCGTACCTGGCGCTGGTGGGGTTCTTCATCCTGGGCACGGTCGCCACCAGCATCGGCTATGGCCGCAAGGCCGCGCGTGGGCTGGCGCAGGAGGACGAGGGTCGCCGTGGCAGCAAGCACGCCGCAGCCAACTGTGCCACTGCCTGCGTGTTGGCGACCACCGTGCCGTTCTGGCCATCGAGTCTGCCCCTGTTGGGCATCGTCGGAGCCTTCGCTACCGCTCTGAGCGACACCCTGGGCAGCGAAATCGGCCAGTTGTACGGGAAGCGTCCCTATCTGCCCACGACGTTCCGCCGGGTCCCTCCTGGAACCGAGGGCGCCGTATCGTTCGAGGGAACGGCGGCCGGGGTCCTGGGATCGTTCGTTCTGTCGCTGGTTGGCTTTGCTGGCGGACTTTATGCTCTCTCATGGGTATGGCTTCCGGTGGTGGGCGCCTTTGTCGGTACCACGTTCGAGAGCTATGTAGGCGCGATCTGGGCCCAAGATGCCGCCGAGAATGACCTGGGGGCGTCTCAGAAGCCCAGGATCGGCAATGAAACCATGAATTTCCTGAATACGGTCGTGGGCGCGGCCGCCGCCATGGCCGTGGGATGGTGGATTTTCTGACGTGGCTACTCTGGTTGTTTCCCGGGCGCACGGCATGGTATGATTTTCCCTGAAGTTTCACCTTGGCCTGATCGTCCTGACTCGATCTGTCCGGGTGAAACGCGGCCAGAGGCAGACCGGTGGTCCGTTTCAGACCGGTCGCAAAACGTACGCAGCGGAGGCAAGCAACGGCTTGAAGCTATCGAGCGTCGATCCTCGTGGAGGGCGACGTCTGGGGGGAGACATCGAGGGCCGCGGCATTGGCTGCGGGGCACAGTATTCTCAGGGTGGGAATACGGCTCGATCCCTTTACCCAGGTTCGATGGCATCCGGATGGTTTGCTCGCAGCGGCATCTCCGTTCCGGCGCCCGCCCCTGGCAAGGGTAGCCCTCCCGACAACAAACCGGCACGGAGCACGTACCATGTGGAACCCCTCGTCCGCACGGGCCCTTCGTAGGGCCTCGTTGGGCATGTTGCTGGCGTTTCTCACCTCTGGGTGTGGGGCATCGGCGAAGAGCGACTTCGACGTCAACAACGGCGAGGTCGAAGACCCCAATGACGCCGAGTTGAGCGCCATTTTCCAGGTCAAATCTGAAGACGCGTATCGGATCACCGAGTACGACCAGTTGGAGATCGTGTTCTTCACGCATCCGGAACAGAACCGGTTCGTGCGCGTGCGTCCGGACGGCAAGATCAGTATGCCGTTCTTGGGCGATGTCGATGCCGCGGGCCGGGCGCCGGTTGCCCTGGCGCAGGAAATCCAGGAGCGGTATGCGGAAGTGCTGGTAGCGCCACGGGTTGATGTACTCGTGCAGGAAAGCGGAGCCCGGTACTACGTGTTTGGCGAGGTGAACGATCCCGGTGAGTTTGCCTACGAACGTCGCGTCGACCTGTTCCAGGCGGTGGCGCGAGCATCGGGTTACAACACGAGCGCTCGGCTCAACAACCTGGTCTTGCTACGAAAGGCTCCGGACGGGACGGGCGCCGTCGCGGTGCTTGACCTTCGAACCTACATGAACGATCCCACCAAGCGGGGGCAGATCGAGATCCAGCCGTTCGACATCGTGTGGGTGCCCAAGGACAACGTGAGCCGCTGGGACAACTTCACCCGCAAGTTGTTCGAGGGGGTTCTTTCAGCCGAGGAGACCGTCATCAAGGGCTGGAGCCTGGGCAATTTCAACGAGGTCTTTCGGCGGGACGGGAACAACCCCTGAGCCGATCTGGTACAACGAGCATCGATACGCTGGCACACCGAGGAGAATTCGAAACCATGTCGGGCCTCTATTCACAGGGAAACAACAATTTCGAGCGCGATACCACGCTACGCGACCTGCTGGGCGTGGTATTTCGGCGGAAATGGCTCATTCTGGGGATTTTTCTGGCGACCACGGTCTTCGTGGGCTGGAATACGCTCACCAGTCCGGTCACGTACACGGCGCACGCCAAGATCATGCTGAATCGCGCCGGCGCCCGGGCCAGCATGCTCGAGCGCCCCAGCAATGCGTTGCCCTGGGTCGAGGTGATCGAATCGGAAGTCGAAGTGGTGGGTAGCTCGCCCGTCCTGCAGGGGGCATTGGATCGTCTGGCCGCCGGCGAGGAAGATCTGGGCCTGGACGCACGCCAGTTGGCCAAGAGCATCAAGGTTGGCGTGATCGGCGAGTCCAACGTGCTCTATGTGTCGTGCACCGCGCGCCGGCCATCGGTGGCCATTCGTATCTCGAATGCCGTGGCCGACAGTTACGTGGAGTATCACGACGTGCTGTACAAGCTTCCCGACGCGTCGGGTCTCATCAAGACGCGGGTCGACAGCACCTTCACGATTCTCAGTGAGCTCCAGTCGAGACGAGGGGCGCTCCTTTCAAGCGTGGGCCTCACCAACCTGGAAGAAGAAGAGCACGAACTCATTCGCCAGAGATACCGGCTGATCGATCGGTTGTCGGGTAGCGAAGTCATCAGCTCCCGGCTCGACACCGAGATTCGTGACATGGATCGCTTCCTGGCCGAAGGCAACCTCAGCATGCCCATCAACGTGAACACGGGCTCGGCCAAGGGCACCAACCTGAGCCAATCGATTCGGGATGCCAAGGTCAAGCGTGACATCGCCGAGAACCTGAGTCTCAAGTACACGGACAAGCATCCGCCGCTGCAGGAAGCCAAGGCCAGCCTGGCGTTGGCCGAACGGACCACCATCGATCTGGTGCGCCAGATTCTCGAGGAAAAGCGACACGAGCTACGCGTGAGCAGGGCCGAGCAGTACAAGATGCGTTCGTTGCTGGCGGGCATCGAGGGGCAGCTCGCCACCTTGCCGGATTTGACGCAGCAGTTGGCCGTGCTCGATACCAAGATCAAAGCCACGACACGCCAGTACGAGGAGCTTTCGAAGCAATCCACGAGTTCCGACGTGTCCGCGGCCAGCATGCGCAAGTACGGCGTGAAGCTGCTGTCGCCGGCCGTGAACGCAGATCAGAACAAGCGGGGGGACATGGTGCGTCTGGCCCTGGGGCCGTTGCTCTCCCTGGTGGCCGGCCTGGGACTTGCGTTCTACCTGGAGAACCTGGATCACTCGTTGCAGAACCGCGAAGACGTTGAGCGGCACCTTGAAATCCCGGTGTTGGCCAGTTTTCCGGATGTGGCCATCCCCGAAGAAGAAACCAGCCAGTCGAGTCGAACACCGTTCCAGCGGGGCAAGTCCAGGTAGAGTATTCGCTCGCTGAGACCGCCCAGCCAAAGGACCGTAGAAGATGTATCGCGCGCATTTCGGGCTGAGGGACAAGCCGTTCCAGATCGTGCCCAGTCCGAAGTTCCTTTTTCCGTCGGAAACGCACGACGAGGGCCGCGCGCGCTTGCACTACGGTATCCGCGAGTCCCGCGGCTTCGTGGTGGTTACCGGAGACGTGGGTTTGGGCAAGACCACGGTCATGCTATCGGTGCTCGAAGAGCTGGACGCAACCGTGCGTACCGCCCTGATCTTCTCGCCCGTGGATACCTTCGTTCAGTTGCTTCGTCTGGCCTCGCACGAGTTCGGTCTACCCGGCGACAGCGACGACGAGGTTCACCTACTGAACCAGCTCAACACGTTTCTCGTAGAGCAACTCGCGCAGAATCGAACCTGCGTACTCATCATCGATGAGGCCCAGAACCTGCCGGTGCCGTTGCTCGAAAAAATCCGGCTGTTGAGCAATCTGCAGACTGAAGAGACTTCGTTGCTTCAGATCGTGCTGATCGGCCAACCCGAACTATACCAGTGTCTGCAGGACCCGGGGTTGCGCCAGCTTCGACAGCGCATCGGTGTGTGGTACGAGATGCGGCCGCTTGACCGCGAAGAAACGTCAGACTACGCCCATCACCGTCTCCGTCTGGCTGGGGCCCGTAGGCCCAAAGAGATCTTTCCCACCTCAGCCTGTGATAACGTGCACGCATATACTGGCGGCATTCCGCGGCTCATCAACCAGCTCTGCGACACGACGCTGGTGATTGCATTCGGGCAGGACGCCCAGGTGGTTACCGTCGGCCACGTGGACGAAGCGGCCTTGGAGCTGCATCTGGTGAACGCTCCCGTGGCTATCAGTCGGCCGCCGGCATCGGCTCCTGGACCCGCCCCCTCGCTCCCGCAACGGCCGCTGCTTCCGGGTAGGGTCGCTGAGTCATCGGGGTCCTGGGCCGGGCTGCGGCAGTGGGCGGCCCTGGCCGCCATTGCGGCCCTGGTCGTGGTGGCCGTGGCCCTGGCGAGTTCAGAAGATGAGCCCTCGCCGCCGACCCTGAGCGATGAACCCGAACAGTCGGTGTCGCAAACCGGCCCGATTGAGCCGGATTCGGCCGAAGGGGACGCCGATGGCGCGGTCCTTGCCCCTCACGAGCCGGAGGTGGCGGAAGGGGACGGTATCGAACCCGAAGCCGCGGTTTCAACTTCAGACGAGGGTCAGGGACAATCTGATACCAACGATCTAAGCTCTTCAGTGACAGTCGGTTCAAGTGCCGATCGGGTGGGCGCGGCGGTCGCCGTGCCCGATCCGGCGCAAGAGCCCGCGAGCGCGGTTTTTCCCCCGTCCGAAGTTGAAGGGTGGCGGAGTCAGGGACGCGCCGTTTATTCAGTGCACCTCGCGAGTTTTCTGGATCGGGCCAACGCCGAGGCCTTTGCGAACGATTGGTCGGGCGAACCCGGGCAGGCTGATACGCCATTGTTCCTGGAGCCCACCGATGGTTCTCCGGTTTGGTACCGGGTCATGGGCGGGGGATTCCTGGATCGGTCGGCTGCCAAGGCCTGGTTGGGAATTCTGAAACGGGAGCAACGGGTGACCTACGCCCAGGTGGATCGATTGGCAGCTACTGCGCAGTCGTTCGCGTCGTTCGAGTTAGGGGAGAATCGACGGTGAGCAGCATTCGTGACGCACTCAAACGCGCCGAGCAGCAACGGCTGAAGCGACTCGGCTCTGACTCTGAGGTGCCGCAGAGTTCCGAACCCGCGCATGAGGCACCGGACGAAGCCGCTCCTTCGACCGAGCCGGCCACGTCGGATCTCCACGTGGTGGGTTCTGCACCGCTGCCGCTGATCGAAGTTCCGATCGAATTCACGCAGGAGATCGCGCTGTTTCGGCAGGCGGTGGAAACCGCGCTGCCCCAGCCACGTCGCTCATTGGTCATGACGAGTGCCACCGACTCCGAAGGCACCACGCTCATCAGTACATTCCTGGCCATCAATCTGGCTATTCGCGATTCCAAGCGGACCTGCCTGATCGATGGGAATTTCCAGTCGCCCAAGTTGTCGCGTCTGTTCGGGATACTGGGCAAACCGGGATTCTCCGATTACTGCACGGGCCGGGCCGAACTGGGCGACGTCATCCAACGTACCGAGTCGCCTGACCTGTTCGTGCTGGGCCTGGGGACGGACGTCTACAACCCCTCCCTCATCCTGAGCAACGAACGCGCGCGCGGCCTGGCCAGCGAGTTGGGGCAGCGGTTCGACTACGTCATCTACGACACGGGAGCGGTCCTCGGCAATGCCGAGACCTCCATGCTCGTGCCTACCGTGGACGGGGTGGTCCTGGTCGTGCGGGCCAACAAGACCAAGCGAGAGGTGCTGGCCAAAGCCGAGAAGCTCATTCGGTTCAGTGGGGGAACCGTCATTGGCACCGTGCTGAATCGACGGACGTTCCCCATTCCGGACACCATCTACAAGCGGCTGTGACCGATCCCAACCCCGATTCGGCCGGCCTGGTGGCCGCTTCGGCCGACCTCGACACACGCGTCGCCGTGCTTATCGATCATTTGGTTGAGCGCATCAAGGAATCCGTTCCCCATCGTCTGTGCGCCGTGGTCCTGGGCGGGAGTCTGGCGCGCGGTCAGGGCGTGAGCGTGATCGAGTCTCTGGGAACCGAGTGCCTGCTGAGTGACATCGATCTATACGTCGTCGTGTCGCAATCCATGCCGACCGACAACGCCGTGGCGCACGAGCTGCGCACCATGGTGTCGGAGAGTCGCTACGTGTTGCCGCCATTGGATGTGGGGTTCGTGGATCCCGAGTACTTCAAGTCGATCGTGGGAACCGTCCCCGCGGCGCAGTTGGCCAGCGGACACCGGGTGTTGTACGCAACCGCCGGCTTCGAGCTGGTCATTCCTGACGCACCGGCCACGCTCGATCCCGATGACGCGCTGATGCTGTTGCACAATCGCCTGGCGGAGAACCTGCTGACCCGTCGCCGTGACGATTCGGCGGCGGCGTTTCACGATTGGAAGGTGTGGATCGACGCACCGCTGGCGCTGGTATCGGCGTTGGGGCAGTATTCGCCGCAACGCGACGAACAGCTGGATCGGCTGGCGGGCCTTGTTCCGGCGTGTCCAGGGCGGTCGCGTCTCGAGTTGCAATCGGGGATGGACGTGGTCCGGGGGTTGGTGGCAGCCATGCGATCGCGGTCGTTGCCAAGCGGGGAATTGCAATCCATGATGCGGCCGGCCGGGATAGAAGCGCCGTCGCTGCAACGTTGGGTGGAACTCATATATCCCGCGGTGCTGGTACGGGCGCTGGGCGGATCACAGGACGAAGCTTTGGCAACCGTGGGTGACTCAGAATCTGTTTCGGTGCTCCAGGACCGGTGGCTACGGCGCCGCTCGTGGTGGTGCTCGCTGCGTGAGGCGCGTCGATGGGCACCGCTGGCGGGCACGCCGATTACGCCATGGTGGCGACACGGATGGGGCGGAAGTGGTCCCGACCGGGTGTACGTGTCGGCGGCCCGGGCCTGGCTGGGGCGCGAAGACTGGGGCGCTCCCCTTGGCAACCTTGTATCGAAGCCAGGCCCTGGTGAAGAGCCGGACGCGTGGGTGGGCCAACTCTGGTCGCAGTGGATCATGGGAGGAAATCGTTCGTGAAGCGCAAGCGCCTGGCACTGTTCGTGATGATTGATGCTCTGGGGTCGCGATACCTCCAGAACAATGACTTTCTCACCGAGTTGCCGTACCGGGGTTCGCTGCGCGCGGTGCTTGGATTCAGCTGTGCGTGCCAGCCTACGTTGCTGAGCGGGGTGGATCCGCACGAGCACGGACATGGTCCGATGTATCGCCGGCGACAAGGGCCAAGTGTTCTCGATCCGGCGCGCGCCTACGGCTGGTTACCTTCCCGGATCGCCGACAACCATCGTGTGCGTCAGCGCATCTACGGCAAGGTGTCGGCGCAGGTGGATGGCTACTTCAGCCTGTACGAATGTCCCACCCGCCTCCTGCCCGAGTTCGATCTGGTGGAGAAGAAGACGATCTTCAGGCCGGGGGGATTGCGCAATCACCACAGCATCTTTGATCGTCTGACCGAGCTCGATCTCGAGTATCGATCCTACTACTGGGATCGCTCGGAGGAAGAGAATCTGCTGGCGACAGAAAGCGATATCAAAGGTGGGGAGGTGGACTTCATCTTTCTCTACCTGCCACGACTCGACGGGTTCCTTCACGCCGAGGGCTCCGACGGCCAGACCGTGCGCGATCATCTGTCGTGGTACGAAGGGTGGTTGCTTCGACTCCAGGCGCTGGCCCACGAAGCGGCCGAGGAGGTCGACTTCTTTGTCTTCAGTGATCACGGTATGACCGACGTTCACGGTAGTGCCGATCTGATCACGCCGGTGGAAGCGCAGTTCGGCCGCAACGGGGATCGGTACCTGGCGTTCTACGACTCGACCATGGCGCGGTTCTGGAGTGATGACGCGGCAACGCGCGACGAAATCGAGGCGTTCCTGCAAGGTAGGCCGGAAGGACGCATCATTCCTCCCGATGAGTTGAAGGAGCTGGGAGTCGGCTTCGAAGACCGCAGTCAGGGGGACGTGGTGTTCGCGCTGCACGAAGGTCTGATTCTGGTGCCCAGCTACATGGGCCGGTCGATGTTGGCTGGTATGCATGGTTACCATCCCGACGCCAAGGATGCTAGCGCCTGCCTGTTGGGCGAGCGTCCACCGTCCCGGGACATGAGTCACATCCGCGACCTGTTCTTTCTGATGGAGGACGCGGCTCTCGAACTCGTACGAGCACGAGCTTGAAGTCATCGCTGGCGGGCTACGCACGCTCGGGCGCGCTGAGCATGGTGGCCCAGCTGTTCCAGATGCTGGGCGCGGTCGTGTTGAGCGTGTTCGTGGTGGCCGCGCTCAGCGATCGGGAATTCGGCGTCTTGAGCCTGGCCCGACAAGTCACCGCGTTGGTGGTGGTGGCTAGCGGTCTGGCGCTCGAACGCGTGGCGCTGCGATTCCTACCCGAACTCATCGAGCGACACGGGCCAGCCATGGCACGTTCGTTTTTCACCCGCACGCTGATGGCGCGGGCGTTGTTGTGGGTTCCGTTGGCCGCGACGACCTATGCACTACGCGGTTGGCTCGATACGACCTTTCGTACCGAGCTGGGTGACTTTGCGCTGGTCGGCGTCCTGACCGCTCTCGTGTTCTCGCTCCACAACCACGTACGCGCGTCGGCGACGGCGCATTTCGCGATGCACCTCGTGGCCTGGGCCAGCATTGTGAATACCGTGGTGGGAATTGCAGTGACGCTGGGACTGTTGCGGTCGGGGTACGGAATCAACGCGGCATTGATTGGTCCGGCGGTGGGCCTGGGGGTGGCCACGCTGGTCATGTTGCCCGGCGCGTTGCCTCGCTCGCGCCCCGGCGCAAACGCCGATGGGGGCTCCTTCTCGTTGCGCGATCGTGCGTTTCTCTCGTACACGTTTCCGTTCGCGGGCATCGCCCTGCTCAATTTCGTCGTGCACAGCCCCTCTGAGATCTTTTTTCTGGGGTATTTCCATTCGGATGAAGTAGCCGGCTTCTTCCAGTTGGGGTTCACGCTCTCCCAGCGCGTCATAGACTTCGTTCCCTTGGCGCTTTGGGAGGTTTCCCTGGCCGGCTTCAGTCAGATTGCCGCACGTGACGCCGCGCGACTGCCCCGCGCCATGGAAACCTATCTTACGCTGCTGTATCTGATCATTGCTCCGTTGGCCATGTTGGGCATTGCCTTTTCGCCCTCGGCCATCCGGGTGCTGTATCGACCCGAGATGCTACCGGCCGCCATCGTAAGCCAGGCGTACTTCGTCATGGCCGCGTACGCCGCGCTGGGAGCGCCCATCGGCATGATCGTCTATACCCGCAATCGCGTGGGCGCTGCGCTCCGGGCCTACGTGGTGTTTGCCGTGGTCAACGTTGGTCTGAATCTACTGTTCATTCCGCGCTGGGGATTGTGGGGGGCAATCGCGGCGCTGGCGCTGGCCAAGTTGCTCTCGGTGCTTCTCATGGCGCGTATCGCCTGGCACGAGATTCCTCACCTACGCGTGCCTTGGCGTGTCATCGTCCGTGCGTTCGCCGCCAGTGCATCGGTCTTGATCTGGTTGCTGTTTGACGACCGCTTCATCGAACCATGGCAGATCTTCACCGCGGTGGTCGCGGCCCTCTTCGCGATAGTGCTGGGATATCGAGTGTTCGGCGTGGTGGGTCAGCAGGAGCAAGAGCTGATTCGCGCGACGCGACTGCCGTTGCGCGAACAACTCCTGTGGTTGGTGGGCGCGAACCCGGGTGGAACTGCATGACCCGCGACGTCTGGCTTTTCAGCGACGCCGCGTACGCCGGCGGAGCCGAATCGTATCTTCGCTGGCATCTGGACGCGGCTGGTCCATCGCGCATGGGGTTGGCCTACGTCGATCACCCCGGCCTGTTGCCCTGGATTGACGAAATCCGGACGGCGGGGTTTACAACGCACGCCATCGAAGGAACATCGTTGTTGTCGCGCTGGCGCGCGTTGCTGAGCTTCCTGCGTGCCGAACGACCGCGCGTGCTGCACGTGAATCTTCCCGGACCATACGATGGATTGCTGACGCTTGCCGTCTTGGCCGCTCGCATGGCCGGAACGGAGCGTGTGGTTACAACCGAGCACCTGCCCAGCGTGGGTAGGGTGGGCCGTCGCTATTGGGCCAAGCGGTTGTTGCTGCGCTACGTGGATGAAACCATCGTGCTTTGCCCGCGGCACCGGAAAATCCTCGAGGAAGTCTTTGGAGCTGACCCCGCTCGCGTGAACGTTATCGTCAACGGGGTCCCCGAACCGGCGCACCGTGCTCATGGCTTTCCGGCTCATGGGTTTCCGGCCGACCTGGCTGCGCAGGAGCAATTCGACGGGCCCCGGCTGGTGCAGGTCGGGGCACTCGACGACCGCAAGGGGGGCGTTGAACTCCTGACCGCGGCGGCCGAGCTTGCCCGGCAAGGACTACGGTTTCGTCTGTGGTTCGTGGGTGAGGGTCCTCAGCGCGAGGCCTGGCGGCGGCTTGCCCGAAACGAAGGCATCGGACATATGGTGTACTTCGCGGGGCATCGTCGCGATGTCGACGCGATCCTGGCGGGCTCCGACGTTGTGGTCCTGGCCAGCCATCGTGAAGGCGTACCGTTATCGTTGCTCGAGGCCATGGCTTTGGGCAAGCCGGTGATCGCTACCGATGTGGATGGCGTTCCGAGCATCGTCTCGCACCAGGTGACCGGCCTTCTCGTCCCTGCCGGAGATCCCCGGTCTCTGGTGTTTGCGCTGAAGGAGCTCGCGTTCGATGAGATGCGGCGCGCCGAGTACGGCGCTCGCGCCAGACGTGTCTACGAGAATGGTTTGCGGGCCGACCGCATGGTCGCAGAGACATTTGCAGTCTACGGGTGGCGTTGAGATGATGGCCGTCGCCGCAATCGTGGCCGCCATGTGGGCCTTGTTGATCCTGGTACCCGGCGCCCTCTGGATGGCCGGCGCATCGCGTCGCGGAATGAGCGCCATCGCAGGTGTACTGGTGGCGGGCGCACTGCACGATCTGGTCTTGTTGCTGGCTCTGTCGCTGCTTCCGGTGGGGTTGCAACTGGGCGCGTGGATATGGGGATCGTCGCTGACCGTACCGTTGTTCGTTGCCTGGCGCGGCCGTCGCCGTTGGCAGTTGCGTCTGGACCGACCGGCGGCAACGGCCCTGGTGCTGGCCGTGTTGTTGGGAGTGTGGGTGGCGTCGAACCAGCGCTCGCATGATCTTGGAAGTGATGCGCCGGCGCACCTGGGCGGGATTCGCGACGCGCTCAATGCCGACCGGTTCCAGCCCCCCGATCGTTCGGTGGACAACGAGACCACGCACTCCGATCCACGTTTTGGCGTTGCGCACGGCGTCTATGCCGCGCTGTCATCGGCCCTGGACCTCGATCCTTCCGCTGTCCTCGCTTCGTCGTCGGTGTTCTGGTGTCCAGTATGGTTCCTCGCCCATGCCTGGCTGTTTCATGCCCTGGGGCTTGGTATCTGGCCGTCGCTTCTGGCTTCATTGCTATTCACGTTGGCCGGGTCGAGTGGGCGAGCGTTTGGCACGTGGAGCGCTACCTACCCCGGCAACCAGGCGCTTGCGTTGGCCGCCCTCGCGGTGGGCCAGGTCGTGGATTCGTTGCGCCAGCATGGGTCGTCGGCCCGGCTCGGTGCTTGGCTTCTGGGCGCGACGGTGCTGATCCATCCATTTGCCTGGTTTGGCTGGTTGGTGGCATTGGCGCACGCCGTGTTGTTGTGGTTTCTGGTACGTCAACATCGACCGTGGGTGTTGCCTTTGTTGGGCGCGATGGCGTGGAGCATGGGGGTGGGTACCTTGTTGATGTTGCCGCGTCTCCTGGCCCGCGGCGCGGCGAGTGGCCTGCACTATCAGGTTACCGACGCGATGTTCCTGGGTGGTTCGTGGTTCATCGCCGATCCGTTGGTGGTGACCTGGTGGGGAGGCACCACTGCCCTCCTGGCGTTGCCGGTAGCCTTGATTCTATGGCGTCCACTTCGCAATGAGCGCGGCGCCTTGCTGGCGGTGGGTGCGGCCCTGACGGTATGGACGATCAGTTGGAATCCCGTAGTCGAACCGGTAGCCTGGCGTGCCGTGAGCTATCTTTCCGTGCGACTATTGCGCCTTACGTATCCTCCCTTGTTCTGGATAGGCGGTCTGATTCTGGCGTGGCGACTGAGGCACGCCTACGGGCAAAGGGTTGGGGCGATTGTCGTGGCCACGGCGTGTTCGCTCATGCTGTTTGAAGAGGCCACGATGTCCTGGGCCATGTTGCGGGAGAACCGCCCGCATCGCTGGGACGACGCCTGGGAGGTGTTCGGCGAAATGGCCGAGCAGCTGCCTCCGGTGGGGGACGAGAAGGTGTGGACGGACCCTCGCACCAGCTATGGACTTCGGGCGTTGCGGGGAGGGCCAATGCCCACCTACCCGGTCGCTCATGCGAGCCCTCGTGATGACGCCCTGCCCGAGCGTCTCGCGGCCTACCGCGAGCTGTTTGATGTTGGTCGACCGTGGGCTCAGCGTATTGCGGGTTTGTCATCGGGAATCCTTTTGCTGAACCTCGAACTCCAGGAACTGTACGGTGGCTCGGAGTGGGGTTTCGTTCCCGATGTCAGCGCCCACCGCGCGCTGGATACGGCGCTGCGGGCCGCGGGCGCTTCGGCCAGGGCCCAAGGCAGAACGTGGAGCATGTACGACGTGGGCGAGCTGGCGCGGCTGGGTGTCGTGTCCGAACCACGTCCCGAGGCAGAGCTCCAGGGTCGACTCGAACCGCCCATCCAAGGTCCCGGATTCGACATCGTGGGGATTCACCCGCTGCCACCGACCACGTTGGTCCCGGGTGATACCGCCCGGGTTCGGGTATGGTACCAGGCGCAAGCAGGGGGCCCCGAAGACCCCTTTGCGGCCCAATCCTGGTCGCAGGTTCACGTGCGCCTGGAGGGGCCGACGCCACGGGCCCCCGCATGGGCTACCGGGTTTGATAAGCTCTATCGAAAGTTCTTCCAGGAGAGGAAAGGGCGCAGCGCGACACGCTTTGGCCGGGGTTGGATTCCCTTCGACGGCGTGCGGCCGCCGCACCGATGGGCAGGTGAAGTCGTGAGTGAAGTCCGATCGATTCCGGTCCCGACCTACATCCGTCCGGGCAAGTACGTCATGCAACCAACCACCCAGCCCACAGCCTGGCGCGCCAATCGGCATTGGCGGGACTATCTGCGCAATGCGGATCGCTTCGCGGGCCCCGGCGTGGTCGAGTTCACGGTGGAGGTGGGACAATGAACCTACGCCGTATCCTGCCCTACCGCGCTCCGTCCCCCGTGCGTGGTCAGTCCACTTCGGGCGGTGGGGGTCCGGCCTGGCGCGCGTTCGTGACCATCGTGTTGGTGCTGGGGGCCAGTTACCTGCTGGCCAGCATCATCCTGCAGCCAACCAAGCGCAACGTAGAGGCCCTGGCCGGTATCATCTTCATTTGTATTGCGCTGGTAGCCGACCCGTTCAAGGCCTTGATCTTTACCGTGCTGGTGGTTCCGTACCCCGCGTACACGTCGATAGGTACCACGAACACGCTTCTGATCTTCGCGGTCGCGGGCCTCGTCATGGTGAAGAGTCGCCAGCTTCGCCTGGAGAGTCCCTTCGTAAAGCGCGACGTGGACCTGGCCATGATGGGGTGGATGATCATGGTCGCGCTGAGTTTCTACGCGCAGCCGAAGTCGGAGATGGGGGGTGCGGTCTATACCGCCCTGGGCCTGACGTCGGCGGTAGTCCTCTTCTACATGGTCGTACAGCTCTGCAACACACGGGCCCGGGTCTGGCGACTGCTGTGGGCATCACAGTTGGGAGCCGCCACGCTGGCTCTGTTGGGCGTGATGCAGTACGTGTTCCCGGACAAGAAGCTGCTGCCCGAGTTCTTTTCGTTTTCGCGCCGCGTGGCCAACATGGAGGAGATCCGGCGCGGTACCGTGCGCGTCATGGGTACCTTCAGCGGGCAGGAGTTGTACGCGGAGTACATCGCATGTTGCATCATTTTCCAGTTTTTTCTCATGCAGCGGGCGCGCACCATCAACGGGAAGTTGTTCTGGGGTTTCGTCATGCTGCTGTCGCTGGCTGCATTGTTCGCGACGGCGACCCGCGGCAGCTTGATCGTGCTCATCCTGGGGTTCGGGTATATGACGGTGTTCGGCAACCGAGCGGTGCCGCGCGCGACGTTTCTCAAGCTTATCTTCGTGGCCATCGCGGTCTTCTACCTGAGCTTGGGTTTCATCGAGCCACTGGTTTCGCACATGATGGATCGCGTGGCCAATATCGGATCGGCCGATGAAAGTATCCAGGCTCGCTCGGTCGTGCTTACCCAGGCAATCGATGCGGTGGCCGACAGTCCCATCATAGGACACGGCCTGGCGGTTCCGCCGGGGACATTCCGCGGCTACGTGACCATGAACATCCACAACCTGTACGTTACGTTGGCCTACACCATTGGATTGGTCGGGCTGACGGCTTTCGTGGCATTGTTGGTGGGGCTCTTTCGCGCCGGCTGGACAACGATGCGTGATCCACGTGTCGACGCCGACGCGCGGCGCTTGGGGCTGGCGTTGAACACGGCCCTGGTGATGTTCATCGTGGACGAAATCAAGATCGAGTTCACGCGGCAAGCATTGTACATGCATCTCGTGTTCTTGATGTTTGGCATGATCGTGGCCACCTGGCGGACACGGTTTGAAGACTCTTCCAACGAGACGTGGTGAGGGGGGCGGCGATGGAAACGGAAGCTGAGGGGGAGACCGCACGACACGAGAGCGTGTGGCGAATGATCATAGAGTGCGGCGCCATCATTTTTGTCTACGCCATTCTGCACAAGCTCGTGTTCCGTTACACGTACCTGCCCGAAAGTTCCTACGAACAGGGCTTTCTGCTACCGCAGGCATTTCTTCGCCCCAAGCTGTTGATTACCGTCATTCTTCCCATGGTCGTGCTGTTCGTTCGTTTTCGACACTTGCGATGGACGAGTTTCGAGCACGGAAGATATCTACGATGGTTCGTGTTCGTGGTGACGCTGGCGTCCGCCTGGACGTTTGCCTCGTACGAGTACAACCTCTACCTCGATCAGTCCCACGCCCTCGACCGGTTGTTGTTGTTGGTGTTTGCCGGGCTCGTGCTGTGGCATCCGGTATTCGTGGCTCCCTACGTGCTCTTGGGTACCGTTCTCGTGCACCAGTTCCATCTGGGTATTGCCGGCTTCAACTGGCTCGACAAGCGCATTCTGTTCGACGTCCTGATCCTGTTCATGGCCGTGCTGTATCTGAGTTTGCTGAAGAAGCAGAGGCTGGCCATCTATTTCGGTTTGGTTGTGTGCCTGTTGTCGGCCAACTACTTCGTGCCCGGCCTGGCCAAGCTGCGAACCGTCTGGGTGTTTGAAGACGATCTGGCCAACCTCGCCCTGGCGTGCCACGCGAACGGTTGGTTGCGCGGCGTGGGAGAAAGCGATTTCGTGGCCGCGGTCCAAAAGCTGGGGTGGCTGAATCGCCCGCTGGTGGTCGGTACCCTGGTCATCGAGCTGCTGTCCCTGATCATCTTCGTGCGCCGTCGGTTCGTGACCACCATGCTGCTGATGGCCGTGGCCCTGCACGTGGGGATCTACATCAGTTCCGGGATCTGCTTCTGGAAGTGGGCGTTGCTCAACGTGCTGGCCATCGTATTCCTGGCCCGTGCGCCGCAGTCGTTCGTGGCGCCACTGTTCACGCGGGCGTTCTTCGTTACGTCCATGGCCGTGATCGCCTTGTCCCCGCTCTACGCCAGGCCTACCTGGTTGGTTTGGTTCGATACTCCGCTCGACGAGTTCTACGAGTTCGAGGCGGTTGGCCAGAGTGGGCAGGTCTACCACGTTCCGCGCACATTCATGGCGCCCTACGATCTGGTATTCGCGCAGAACCGTTTCTGGTACCTGACCGAGGAACCGCTGTTGGTGGGAACCTTTGGCGCGACGTCTGACATCGAGTTGGACCGGGCTCTACGAAAGTCCACCGCCGAGGGTGTCGCGGACTTGAGCAAGACCCAGGGCAAGTCCAGGTTCAACACCCAGGCCCGCGACCAGCTGGATCGGTTCCTGCGCATCTATTTCTCCACGCTGAACGAGGGGCGGTCCAAGGACTGGTTGCTCTCCCCGTTGCAGCCTCCCTTTCATATCCAGAGCTCGCCGCGCGATATCTCCTACGCCGGTCAGGAGCCGGTCACAGAGATTCGGGTCTGGTTCTATCGTCGTTTCTACGACGGGACAAAACTGGTTACGTTGGAGGAGCGACTGGAGCATTCGGTTCCTATTCCCATGACCCGAGCCGAGGCCGTGGGGCAGGGGTGACCGAGTGCGCTTGACCATTGTGTCACCCACCGCGTACCCGGTGCTGGTACCCGGCGATTACGATGTGGCGGGGGGAGCCGAGCTACAGCTGGCTCTGCTGGGCCGTACGCTACGAGACCGAGGGCACTCAATTGCGTTCGTGGTGGGCGACCATGGCCAACCTCAGCGGATGGAGCGGGACGGGTTTGAGATTGTCAGCGCGTTCCAGTTGTACCGGGGTGCGCGCAAGCTTCGATTCGTCCCCGACATGCTCAAGTTACGTGCGGCCATCCGCGGCACCAAGCCAGACATGGTGCACCAGCGGGCTACTGCCTTCTACACGGGACAATGCTGTCTGTTCGCGCACGAGGCCAAGGCAGCATTTTCATTCACCACCGGCCTGGACGCCAATTGCTATCGCGATCTCCAGGGGCGAGTACCGCCCGTGTTGCGCGGCCTCTACCGATGGGGGATCAGAAACGCCGATCTGGTCTTGGCCCAGACGCGGCACCAATCGCAACTGCTCAAGGACAATTTCGATCGGCATAGCGAGTTGCTGCCCAACATGATGGAGCTTCCCGCCGACGACGGAAACCAACCGGACGGCCCGGTGGTGTGGGTTGGAAGTCTGAGTCCGCGCAAGCGTCCCGAGCGATTCCTGGCCCTGGCGCGGGCATTGCCCGACGTGCCGTTTCGCATGATCGGCGGCGGCGGTGACGACGCCGGGGCAACCCAGGCTTTGTTGCGGGACGCGACGAGCGTTCCCAACTTGGAGATGGTCGGATTCGTGGCGCCGGATCATATGGACGACGTGTATCGAGGAGCAAGCCTCTACGTGAACACTTCTTTGCACGAAGGATTTCCCAACGCATTTCTTCAGGCCAGTTCGTTTCGCGTGCCCACGGCCAGCATCAGCATCGACCCCGACGGTGTGATCGTCGACCGTGGTCTGGGAATGGTGGTCGGCGAAGATGGTGATCTGACGGCCGCCGTGCGTCACTTGTTGGCCTCGACCGACGCCCGCGATCGCATGGGCGCCGCCGCCCGACGGTACGTGGAGGAAAACCATGACGTCGTAGCGGTTGCCCCACGCGCCGAGGAACTCCTTCAACGCGCGGTCCAGGCGCGAAGGGGGATGTGACCATGTGTGGAATCGCCGGCTTCCTCCACCACGATCCCAATCGCCCCGCGGACGCCGCGGTCGTCAAGCGAATGACCGATGCCGTGATTCATCGGGGACCCGACGGCGAGGGCTTCCACGTGACCGGCCCCCTGGCCCTTGGTCATCGCCGTCTGGCGATCATCGATCTGGCCGGCGGCGATCAACCCATGGCTTCGGCCGATGCATCCCTGACGCTGATCTTCAACGGCGAGATCTACAACTATCTGGAACTGCGAGAGGAACTGGAGGCGTTGGGGCACGCGTTCCGGACGCAGTCCGACACCGAGGTTCTCCTGGCCGCCTATCGACAGTGGGGGGTCGACTGCCAGGAACACCTCAATGGCATGTGGGCGTTCGCCCTGTGGGATGATTCTGCTCGTCGATTGTTCTTGTCGCGCGATCGGCTGGGCGAGAAGCCACTGCATTTTGCTGAGCACGAGGGCAGCTTCTACTTCGCGTCCGAAATGAAGAGTCTGTTTGCGGCGGGAGTCCCCCGTGAGTTCGATAGCCAGTGGCTGGAGGTCTTCACCTGTCTGGGGTATCTGCCCGCGCCCCACAGCTTTTTCCACGGCGTTCGCAAGTTGCTGCCCGGGCACTGCCTGGTGGTGGAGAATGGCCGGATCAGTGAACGCAAGTACTGGGACCTGCCGCTCGTGGACGAGGGCGACATGGAGCGAAACGCCGCGACCGTACGGGCACGGTTCGAAGAACTGTTGGCGGATTCGGTTCGGATCCGCATGCGCAGCGACGTCCCCTACGGGGCCTTTCTCAGCGGCGGCCTGGACAGCAGCAGCATCGTTGCCTTGATGGCCGACGTCTCGAGTCACCCGGTGAATACGTTCACCATAGGGTTCCGACAGCCCGAGTACGATGAGCGCGAGTTGGCCCAGAACGTAGCCGACGCTTTCGCTACCAATCACCGCGCGATCGAGGTGGAACCCGAATCATTCGATGCCTCGCTCGAACGAATCCTGCATCACTACGATGAGCCCTTCGGCGACAGTTCGGCCATACCCACGGGCATCGTTTCTCGCCACGCGCGCCGTCATGTGAAGATGGTCCTTACGGGCGACGGCGGCGATGAGGTGTTGTCTGGCTACACCATGTACCAAGGCGAGAAGTTCGCCGAACGATTCCGGCGTCTCCCGGCGGTGCTGCGCGAACCCATACCGGCGGTGGCCGGCGCGATGGCGCGGGGACTACGGGGTCAAGCGCGGTATCGGATGAACCGCGCCCGCAACGTGGCCCATGCCTCGAATCTGGATTTCGATGCTCGATTCCTGCAGAAGTTGTCGTGGGTAGACCCGGCCAGGGTCAAGGCATTGCTTCGCAATCACACCGATGTGGCCCCGGTCGTGTCGATCGAAGACTTCATGCGCGAGCGATTGAAAAAATGTCCCTACGCCGACGGGTTCTATCGCCTCATGTACTACCACCTGAAGGTTTCATTGCCCGACGACATGTTGGTGAAGGTAGACCGGATGAGCATGGCCGAATCGTTGGAAGTACGTCCTCCATTCTTGGATCACCGGTTGGTGGAGTACATGGTGGGCGTACACAAGGATGTCAAGATGGACGGGCTCACCCGCAAGGCGGTGCTACGCGATACGGTCGCGCGCCGTCTGCCTCCGTCGTTGCTTCAAGCCCCCAAGCGGGGATTCGGCGTGCCCCTGGGCGATTGGTTCAGAGGCGACTCTTTCGACCGCTACGCGCGAACGCTACTCGATGCCAACGCTACCCACGGTTTGGACACGGATGTCGTGGGCGACGTGTTGGCGCGAAACGAAGCGCGCAAGGAGAACGTCGGCAACTTCCTTTGGATCCTCGTGGTGTTAGCTCGGCACCTGGGCGAGCAAGCGTGATGCGTCCGCTGTCGGTGCTGCATGTGGTGGGCGGGTATCCGTCTGACCGCGATCAGACCAAGCTCGTGTTCGTGCGCACGCAGATCGAGTCACTCAGGGACGCGGGCATGGATTGCGACGTCCTGGTCTTGCAGGGAGAGGGCGCGCGGAAGTACCTGACGGGATGGAAGCAGGTGAGGGATAGGCTGCGGAACCGCGACTTCGACCTGATCCACTCGCACTATTCGTTCTGCGGACTGGTCGCCCTGGGGCATCGAAAGCCCACGGTGGTGTCGTTCCTGGGGAGCGACGTATTCAGCCCCTTGGCCGCCGACGGTTCGTATCGCCGCGTGAGCCAGTTGTTCCACGGGACTCTGTCCAACTTCGTGGCGCGACGTTCGGACGCCGTCATCGTGAAGTCCGAAGAAATGGGGGCGGCTCTGGAGTCGGAGTCGCATGTGATTCCCAACGGGGTCGACCTGGAGTTCTTCCATCCCCCGGCCAACGGCGAGCGCGACACACTGCGCGACCGTCTGGGCATGGATGCGGACAAGCGGTACATCCTGTTCGCAAGCAATCCCGCCAATTCGGTCAAGCGCCACGGCCTGGCCGTGGCGGCGGTGGCGGAAGCGGCCCGTCGCATGGGTTCCCCGGTCGAACTGGTCGTGGTTCACGGGCGCCCGCAGTCGGAAGCGGCTCAATTGATGCGCGTCTGCGACGCGCTGGTGTTGAGCTCAGCCCATGAAGGCTCACCCAACGTCGTGAAGGAAGCCTTGGCCAGCGCCCTGCCAATTGCTTCGGTGGATTGCGGCGACGTACGCGAGCGGCTCGACGGCGTCGGCGGTTGTCGTGTGGTCGACGACGGAAGCGCCGAGGCGCTCGGGGCCGCATTGTGCGAGCTGTTGGTAAAACGTGAACCCAGCGGCGGACGCGAGGCGATCCAGCCGCTGGGTCTTGCTACCGTCGCTGGCCAGGTGGAGCGTGTCTACCGCTCCGTGCTGGACTCTCGGCGCTAGGACGTTGGGTCGTCGGGCGACTAGGCCGTGGCCTGCGCTCGCATCGACGCGTGGACATGCTCGGCCACGTACGCCTGTTGATCGGCCGTGAGCTCCGGAAAGATCGGCAGCGATACGATGTCGGTGCCGGTGGTCTCGGTAACCGGAAAGCTGCCCTCGCCCAGACCCAGATGCGCATACGCCGGCTGCAGATGCAGCGGCATCGGATAGTGAACCCCGGAGGCAATGCCGGCCGCGCCAAGATCCTTCTGCAACTGGTCGCGATCCGGTACTCGTACGACGTACAGGTGGTAGACCGGTACGATATGGTCCTGTTCGGCGGGAACGACCAGATTCGGTACGTCCGCCAATAGGCTGTGATAGCGTGCGGCGGCCTCACGTCGTTTCTGCCCCCAGGAATCCAGATGGGGAAGCTTCACCGATAGAATCGCGGCCTGCAGGCCGTCGAGCCGGCAGTTGAAACCCTCTACATCGTGGAAATACTTGGAGCGCCGTCCGTGGTTGCGCATGAGCCGAACGTACTCGGCGATATCCTCGTCGTCGGTGGCGATGCCCCCGGCATCGCCGTACGCGCCGAGGTTCTTGCCAGGGTAGAAACTGAAACAACTCACGTCGGCCAACGTGGCCACGGGACGTCCGCGGTACGTGGAGCCGTGAGCCTGCGCCGCGTCACCAATGACCTTCAGGCCGTGCTTGCGGGCGATGGCCAAGATGGGATCCATCTCGGCCGGACGGCCGTACAGGTGCACGGGGATGATGGCTTTGGTTCGGTCGGTGATCGCGGCCTCGATCAGACTGGGATCCATGTTGTAGGTGTCAGCCTCGACATCGACGAAGCGAACCTGGGCCCCAACCATGGCAATGGCTTCCGTGGTGGCAATGAAGGTATTGGCGGCGGTGATCACCTCGTCACCGGGACCGACACCACACGCTCCCAGCGCGAGGCGCAACGCGTCAGTGCCGTTGCTGAGGCCCACGGCATGCTTGGTGCCACAATATTCCGCGAACGATTCTTCGAACGCCTTGACGTACGGGCCGCCGATAAACGCGGTCTCGGCGATCACGTTGGCGATGGCGGTGTCGATCTCGGGCTTGAGGCTCTGGTACTGGGCCTTGAGGTCCACGAACGGAATCTGCATGGGTGGCTCCAACTAGTAAGGAAGTTCTTTGAGGGTCTTGATGACGATCGCGGGGTTGCCCGCGACCACGGCGTAATCTGCGACATCTTTGGTAACCACCGCGCCCGCGCCTACCAGCGCGCCTTCGCCAATAGTGACTCCCGGCAACAGCGTGGCGTTGGCCCCAATCTTGGCCCGCGGGCCCACGTGGGCTCCGCGCAGGTCGTTCTTCACGTTGGGCGATTGCGGATACTTCGCGTTGGTAATGACTACGTTGGGACCAATCCAGCACTCTTCTTCCAGGACCGAGTACTCGGGTATGAACGCCTGCGTGTGGATGCGCACACCGTTGGCCAGACGAACGTGATGTTCGACCACCGAACCGGTGCCGATGCTTACGTCGTCACCGATCTCGTTCAGTTCGCGCACCATGGTGCCGTGTCCCGTCTGGAAGTTGCGCCCGATCCGATTGCCCGCGTAGATCACGGTGTGGCTACGCACCACGGCGCCTTCACCCAGTACGGTTAGCAAGCTGCCCTCGTCGTGACCGCGGGGTGGTACTCCCAGTAGCACGAACGGGCCGATTTGGATCGTGGTGGGAAGTTCCACGCCGGCGTAGATCCGGGCGTCGGGAAACCGTGGATCGATGGGGGGATTCGTCATGACGGAAGTCCGAGTCGACAGCGCTTGGGGGTGAAGCGCAGGGGGACCTCGCGTCCGGTCTCGGCCGATTCGTAGAGGGCGTTGATCAGTTCCAGCGAACGGCGACCCTCAAGACCGTCGACCAGGCCGCGGCGGCCGTCCCGCAGCGCATCGACCACGCCCGCCAGGTAGCGCCCGTGGTTCCAGCCGAACCCCTCGGGGTTGGTCCCATGCTCTTCGAACACACGCTCGTCTTCGGGGATTGGATCGGTGAAGCGCCAGGTTTCCAGCTTGTCCATGGCGAAACCGCCCACGACGACCGAGCCCTTTTCTCCCAGGATCGAAATCGACCCTTCCAGATCGGCCGGGCGTGTGGCTGTGGTCGCTTCGATGACGCCCAGGGCACCGCTGCGGAAGCGAAGTATGGCCACGCCCGTGTCTTCGGCCTCGATGTCGGCCAGTTGCGTGGCGGTCATGGCGGTGACGCTGTCGACGTCGCCCAGCATCCATTCCAACATGTCGATGTGGTGGCTGGCCTGGTTGGTCAGTACGCCGCCGTCCATTT
Source organism: Candidatus Krumholzibacteriota bacterium (assembly GCA_029262065.1). Taxonomy (GTDB): domain Bacteria; phylum Krumholzibacteriota; class Krumholzibacteriia; order JAJRXK01; family JAJRXK01; genus JAJDAC01. Next base: position 257,814 of record JAJDAC010000014.1, read on the forward strand.
CCCAGGTGCCGCGCCAGGGGGCGGCGTCGTAGTAGGGCTGGGGCCGACACCAGCGTACGCGGATCGTGCCCATGACCAGGCGGCCGAACCGTCCGTCGTCGAGGGCGCGCCGCAGGGCCTGAATGGGTGCGTTGTATCGGTTCTGCTTCACCACGAACAACTTGATGCCTTTGGCGTCGCAAGCCCGGATGACCGCGTCGGCGTCTTCGAGGCGCAGCGCCAAGGGCTTTTCGACCACGATGTGCTTGCCAAACCGGACCACATCCATGGCGTGACGGGCGTGGTGGCCCGACGGCGTGAGAACCGATAGAACGTCGATTTCCTCGTTCTGGACCATCTTCTCGTAGCTCTCGTAGGCCGGCACGTCGTACTCGTCGGCCAGCTCCCGGGCCCGATCCAGGTCCAGGTCGCAGACCGCGGCCAATTGGCCACCCTCGACGCCGGCGAGGCCCGAGGCGTGTTTGCGGGCGATCTTGCTACAGCCGATCAGCCCGAAGCGGAGGTCTGCCATGGGTGTGGGTTCCGGATGGAAGGGGACGGTTCGAGGCCCGACGAAGAATCATTGTAAAGCAAGCGAGGTGCCGCCGCAGCCTTGTCGAAGCCACCGGCCCCAACTACCATGCGGGCCGTAATGACTATGCCACCGGACACTGCGCCGGGCATCCGTGGTCGGGTGCTCATGTTGCTGGAGAACAACTCGTTCGCCCGGGATCGTCGCGTCCGGTTGGAGGCCGCGGCCCTACGCGAAGACGGTTGGGACGTCACGGTGATTGCCCCACGGGCCGCCGACGAGACGGGCTGGACGCAGTCACACGAGGGTGTGCGGGTCTACGGCTACCCGGCACCGCCGCCCGGAGAGGGCGCCCTGGGTTACGCCTGGGAGTATTTCTATTCCATGGTGATGGCGTGTCTGCTGACCCTGCGGGCGGCCTTCGGGCCCGGCTTCGATGTGGTGCACGCCCACAACCCGCCGGATCTGTACTTCTTGATCGGAGCGGTGGGGCGACTGTTCGGTAGGAAATTCGTGTACGACCACCACGATCTGGCGCCGGAGCTGTACCTGGACAAGTTCGGTGGCGGACGAGGCGCGGTCTTCACGGTCCTGAACACGCTGCGCGGTCTCTCGTGCCGCGTCGCCCATCGGGTGCTGGTCGTCAACGAGTCCTGCCGGCGGGCCTGCGTCGAAGAATCCGGAGCCGACGATGAGCGTATCGTCACCATCCGCAACGGCCCCGACGATGCCCGGTTTCGGCGTACCAAGGCCGACCCCGAGTTGCGCTCGCTGGCTCCCAAGTTGGTCGGGTACGTGGGCATCATGGGTTCGCAGGACGGTGTGGACCACCTGATCGATGCCATGCACACCATCAAGCACGACCACGGTCGCCACGACATCCACTGTCTGCTCGTAGGTACGGGGGACGAATTGGAACAGCTGCGGGCGCGGGCCGATCGCCTCGAAGTGTCCGATCAGCTTCATTTCCTGGGTTGGATTTCCGACGACCAGCGCCTCATGCAGGTGTTGTCCTCGGTCGACGTGTGCGTGGTTCCCGACCCTTCAAATCCACTGACCGACAAGTGCACCATGATCAAGGTCATGGAGTACATGTGCCTGGGCCAACCGATCGTGGCGTTCGATCTGCCAGAGACGCGCACCAGTGCGGGCGACGCGGCCGTATACGCCGGGAAGAACGACGCCAAACGCCTGGCGCAGGAAATCCTGGCGGTGCTCGACGACCCCGATCGTGCCGCGCGGATGGGGCAACTGGGGCTCTCCAGAATTCAGGACCAGTTCGCCTGGCGCTATTCGGCTGAGCGACTCCAACTCCTCTATCGTTCGTTCGGGCGATCTCTCCGCTCGCCGTCAGCATGAGCGAAGGAGCCAAGCGAAGCCTCTCGGTGGCCATATTGGGCACACGGGGAATGCCGCCGCGTTACGGCGGTCGGGAGACCGCGACCGATGAGATCGGCCGTCGACTGGCCGAGCGCGGGCACGACGTACTGGTGTACGCCCGCAACAGCAATTCATCGCCGCCGCGGCCCGATGAATACGCGGGCATGCGCCAGGTTCACCTGCCTTCGCTGCCGGGGAAGAACCTGGATACCCCCAGCCATCTCTGGCTGTCGACCTGGCACCTGACCGCCCGCGAGCGGCCGCGCCCCGACGTGGCCGTGCTGAGCGACGTGGGCACATCGATGGTCATCCCCTGGTTACGCGCGGCGGGCATCCCGTGCGTCTGGTGGGTCGATGGACCCGCCTGGGAGCGAGGCAAATGGGGCCTGCTGGCGCGATGGTATCTGCGGGCCGCGAACAAGCTGGGGATTCGTTCTAGTGACGCGGTCATCTGTGATACGCAGATCGCCCAGCGCTACTACCAGACTCAACACAACCTCGCCTCGCGGTTCATACCCTACGGCGCCAGCGTGGTGGACGATCCTGGCGACGCGGCGCTGCGCGAATTCGACCTGGAGCCCGGTCGCTACGTTCTCTTCGTGGGTCGCCTCACACCGGAAAAGGGTGTGCACTATCTGGTGCAGGGATTTCGCCAGATGGCCACCGACGCCAAATTGGTGATCGTTGGCGACAATCCCTACGACCCCGAGTACGTGGCCACATTGCACGCCGCGGCTGACGATCGGACCGTATTCACCGGCTACCAGTTCGACGAACCATTCCATCAGCTCATGAGTCATTGTGCGGTCTACGTGCAGCCCAGCGAGGTCGAGGGGACGAGCCCCGTGCTGTTGACCGCAATGGGCTACGGTCGTCCGGTCATCGTCAACGGCATCGCCGAAAACCGGGAGACGGTTGGCGATGCCGGGCTGGTGTTCGCGCGCGGCGAAGTGTCGGAGTTGCAGGCGCACCTGGAGACGCTGTTGGGAGACGCGGCGCAACGGCTTGAATGGGGCGCGCGCGCCAAGCGGCGCGTGACCGAATGGTACGACTGGAATTCGATAACCACCGACTTCGAATCGCTTCTGCGCGACGTCAGCCAGAAACGTCGATGAGCGTGCTCTGAATGTATTCGCGCAGCGAGTCGCGCCAGGGTCGCATGGCCGGCAGTCCCACCAGCTTGGCGTGTAGCCCTACCATGCCCTCCTGACGCGGCCGGGGCGCGGGCAGCGGAAACTCGGCCGACGAACACGGCTGTACATCGGCTTCGAGTCCGGCAAAATCCACGATCGCTCGCGCCATCTCGTACCGGCTACAGCAGCCCTCATTGGCGGAGTGATAGGTCCCGTAGCGGTCGGTATCGAGAACCTCCAGGCATCGTTGCGACACGTCCACCGTGTAGGACGGCGATCCAAACTTGTCGTCCACGGCCCGCAGGGAGCCTCCCGACCGTACGCGATCGATCATCTTGGCGACGAACTTCTTGTCCTCTGGTCCACCGCCGAACATCCAACCCGCGCGCAACACGAAGTGTTTGGGCACGAGCGTGCGGACGATCTGCTCTCCCTGCCATTTGCTGCGGGCGTACGCACTGAGCGGGGCGGGGTCGTCGAATTCGTGGTAAGGGTCCGCCTTGGTGCCATCGAAGACGCTTCCGGTGGAGATGTAGACCAACGGCAAATCGTGACGCGCGCACAGTAGGGCCAGGTTCTCGGTCCCCACGGTATTTACCAGGTAGGCCCGTTCGGGAAAACGCTCGCAGTCGTCGACGTTGGTCATGGCGGCAAGGTGCGCGATCGCGTCGGGACGGAAGGTATCGATGGCCGCCTTCAGTCCTGGCTGGTCGGTGACATCCAGCCGCCCATCGGGCGCCGAGCCGGCCTCGGCCAGATCGGTGGGCCATACCTCAACGTTTCGGGTCGCGGCCAGGCGGACCAGGTCGCGCCCCAGCATGCCTTGGGCACCGGTGACCAACAATTTCATGGAGTTTTCGCCTCTTCAAAGTGGGACCGAGGGTTCAGTCCTGATTTCATGGAAAAATTTGCCCAAAGCGGGCCCCGGCGCCTGGGGGAGATTCCCCCAGATCCTTCAAGTATATACGATACAACGAATTGGAACGACAAAAGAACCCCCGTGGCCGACGCCGAACTTTGTTCAGAAGCGGTCACATTGTGGCCGCTCCTGGGTCACTGTGCTATACTCGCCCGACCATGCGAACAGACATCTTGCAGGTGCCATTCCTGGACCTCACCGCGCAGCATCGCCCGATTCGTTCAGAGATCGACGCAGCCATTGCGAAGATCATCGACACGAATGCTTTCATCCTCGGTGGTCCGGTAGATCGCTTCGAGGCTGAATTCGCAGATTACTGCAACGCGCGTCGTTGTGTAGGCGCTGGTTCGGGCACTGCCGCAATCTCGTTGCTTCTCAGGGCTCACGGCGTGGGCCCCGGCGACGAGGTAATCACGCCTCCGAATACATTTATCGCCACGGTCGAGGCCATCGCCGCGGTTGGAGCCACACCGGTTCTGGCCGACGTAGACCCCGATTCGTGGTTGTTGGACCCCGTTGCCGTGGAATCGCGCATCACGGCACGGACGCGGGCGATCCTGGCCGTGCATCTGTACGGACACGTGGCCGATCTGGGCGCTCTGCGCGCGCTCGCCGATCGTCACGGGATTCTCCTGCTTGAAGATGCAGCCCAAGCCCACGGTGCCCGTTGGCAGGGGCAACGCATCGGACATGGCTCGCAGGGTGCCGCGTTCAGTTTCTATCCTGGCAAGAACCTGGGCGCATTGGGTGATGGAGGGGCCGTGGTCGTGGACGACGAGAGCGTCGCCGACACGATCGTTGCCTTGCGTCACCATGGACAAAGCGGTAAGAACCTCCATACCTATGTAGGGGGAACCGATCGGCTGGATGGAATCCAGGCGGCCGTGCTGTCGGTGAAGTTGGCCTATCTTGATGGGTGGAATGCGGCTCGACGCCAGCATGCTGCCCGCTACCGTGAATTCCTCGCCGATTCGCGGTTTTCGATTCCGGTCTCGCTGGAGGGGACCGAACCGGTTCATCATCTGTTCGTCATCAATCATCCTGAAGTTCATCGGGTAAAGATGGCTCTGTCGGAGAATGGCATCGGCTGGGGGGAACACTACCCCCGTGCCGTCCATCTCCAACCGGCCTTCTCCCATCTTGGGCTCGAGGGTGAGTTTCCGGTGGCCGAAGCAATTTGTGCGAACATCGTATCACTACCCATGTTCGCGGAATTGCCGAGTGAGTTGATCGATCGGACTTGCGACGTCTTGCTTCGGGTTGACTCCTGATACCTCGAGGCATGTTGTCGTTTGGCGGGAAAGTTAGGCTAGAGATCTGGTGGCGGGGGCAATCCGCCATCACGCAGACTTGTCGACGACATCCGAGGGACGGCTCCCGATGAAGAAAGATGCGACCGCCTTGAACCTGGCTGCGCCCGACACACAACCCGCCGCTGCCTTCCAGATACGGATTGGTGTACCCCGACACAATCAGTTGGCCCTTTTCACCAAGCGCGCGATCGACGTGATCGCTTGTGGTGCCATCATGATCGTCGGTGCTCCACTGTTTCTGATCATCGCCGCGCTGATCAAACTCACAAGCCGAGGACCAATATTCTTCCGGCAGGTGCGTCTGGGACGCGATGGCGAACCGTTTACCTTCTACAAGTTCCGAACGATGCGCCATAACAACGACGACTCGGTGCATCGGTCGTTTTCCCGCGACTTCATCAAGGGACAGGCCGAGGGCGCAGACGAGCACGGCGTGTTCAAGATGGTGAGGGATCCTCGCGTGACCTCCGTGGGCCGGTTCCTCCGACGCACGAGTCTCGATGAACTGCCTCAGTTCTGGAATGTCATTCGCGGGGAGATGAGCCTGGTTGGACCCAGACCACCCATTTCCTACGAGATCGAGCATTACGAAGACTGGCACAAGGATCGCTTGCGAGTAAAGCCAGGGCTGACCGGCTTGTGGCAGGTAAGTGGCCGCAGCCAGGTGCCTTTCGACGAAATGGTCAAACTCGACCTATACTACATTTCCCAGTGGAGTGTGGCGTTGGACCTGAAGATCATCTGGAAGACGATTCCTGTGATGGTCAAGGGTGACGGCGCCTACTAACATCTTCCGGGAAAGTTCTTCCGATCTCAGCGTTCTCGTAGGAGACCCTTCCAATTGTCTGAAAGCATCACCGTCGGTGTGATCGGGGTGGGCTATTGGGGCCCCAACCTCGTTCGAAATTTTGCGAGCTTGCGTGACGTGAACGCCAAGTGGGCGGCCGATCTCAGTACTGAGCGGCTGGATCACATGCGGACGCTGTACCCCAAGCTCGAGACCACCACGAACTACCAGGATATCCTCGACGACCCCGAGGTCGACGCGGTCGTGATTGCCACGCCGGCCGATACGCACTGCAAGCTTGCTTGTGAGGCGTTGGACCGCGGCAAACACGTCTTCGTGGAAAAGCCCATGGCGTCCTCGAGCGAGGACTGCCGGCGCATGATCCAGGCGGCCGAGAAGGCCAAGAAGCAGATCATGGTGGGCCACACATTCCTGTACAACAGCGCCCTGCACCATATCAAGCGCCTGATAGACGACGGCGAGTTGGGCGAGATCTTCTACGTCTACATCAATCGTGTGAACCTGGGTTTGTTCCGCGAGGACTGCAATGTCGTCTGGGATCTGGCGCCGCACGACGTGGCCATTCTCAACTGGTTGTTGGGCAACCCGCCCCGGAGTTTGACGGCGGTTGGCCATAGCTACGTGCAGCCCGGTATCGAAGACGTGGCGTTCGTGAATCTGCAGTATCCCAACAACGTGATGGCCCACTTGCACGTGAGCTGGTTGGACCCCAACAAGATCCGCACGATCACCGTGGTCGGTAGCCGCAAGATGCTCATGTACGACGATGTGTCCAACACCGAGAAGCTTCGCGTATACGACAAGGGCGTGAACGTCTTGCCGCACTACGATACCTTCGGCGAGTTCCAACTCAGCTATCGGTACGGAGACATCAGCATTCCCCGTCTGGATGAGGGCGAGCCGCTGAAGAACGAGGCCGAGCATTTCGCCGAGTGCATCCGCCAGAACAAGGCGCCGCGTAGCGACGGTTACAACGGGCTCGAGGTGGTCGAAGCGCTCGAAGCCGCGTGTCGTTCCATCGCTGAAGACGGTCGGAGCATCGAACTCCCCGGGGTCAGGAGCTCGCGCTGAGCGAAGATCGTCTGTCGCCACGCGTCCGTATCCGCGTCCACTTTCTGGTCAATAGCCTGGTCATCGGTGGCGCCGAAAGAGTCGTCGAGGCGCTTTGCCTCGATCTTCCCAAACACGACATCGATGTGACCCTGGCGTGCCTACGCGACGCGGGCCCCATCGGTCGCTCGCTGGCCGATCGCGGCCTTCGCGTGGATCAGAATCTCGCCCCCGCGCGCCGCTCGTTCAGCCAGGTGATTTCGCTCCGCCGCTACCTCAAGCGCGCGAAACCGCACGTGGCCTACGTGCTCGACCACACCAACGCCCTGTTCTACGGGCGATTGGCGGCGCGTCTGGCCGGCGTGCCGAACCAGATCATGGCCGTACACCGCACCGGCCGCGCGGACGGATCACCGAGCCTGGGTAGGACCGACCGACTGCTGGCCGGACTGAGCCATCGGGTGATCGCGGTCAGCCAGGGGCATCGTAGGTACCTGCAAGAAGTGGAGGGGGTGGCGGGCGATCGGCTGCGGGTCATCTACAACGGTGTGAGCGCCGACAGCTTTCTCGCACCTGCCCACGGCGAAGCCAGGACGGCCCAACGAACCGAGCTGGGGTTGCCCGCCGAGGGTGGTGTGGTGGCCGTGGTGGCCGCCCTGCGTCCCGAGAAGAACCATCGACTGCTCTTCGAGGCCATTGCCAGAATGGAGGCCGAACATCGGCCCACCGTGGCTATCGTAGGCGATGGCGGTGAGCGCGACCGGCTGCGGCACGATGTATCCGAGCTGGGGATCGATCGGTGGATCCGTTGGTTGGGACAACGCGACCAGGTCGCTCCTATTCTGGCCGTGTCCGACGTCTTGTGCTTGCCATCGCACCCGATGGTGGAGACATTTCCCATGTGTGTGTTGGAGGCGATGGCCGCTCGTCTGCCCGTGGTGGCCACGAGGGTTGGGTCGCTCGACGAGATGGTGGAGGATGGTCGCACCGGCGTCCTGGTGGCCCCCAACCAACCCTCGCAGCTGGCGGATGCTCTGGGCCAGCTGCTGGCCGACCCCGAACGTGCGCGGGCCATGGGCGAGGCGGGCCGTCAACGCGTCGAGAGTGAATTCACGCGCCAGGCCATGGTTGAATCCACCGCGAGTCTCCTGTGGGAACTGGCGCGTCGCTCGGGCGTCTGATATGACATGCTTCGGCGCCCGGGTCATCCAGGTCCACGCGCATACCCATCGGCTCACCTGCGCGTCGGGTTTCACGAGGAAAACGGTTGAACGAATCGCTCAACGACTATCTTCGGGCATTCCGGGGAGATTTCGAGCCTGCCCTGGTTCGCGCGATGGACGGTGTGCAACATCGGTACACGCCGCGGTTGCTCGACGCAATGCGATACACGCCCTTGGCCGGCGGCAAGCGCATTCGGCCCGCGGTGATCGACCTGTTTGCCCGCGCCACTCCGGCTCCGTCTGAGCCTGACATCCATGCCGCCGGTATCGCCGTCGAACTCATCCACGCCTGTTCCCTGGTTCTCGATGATCTTCCCAGTATGGATGACGCCACGCTGCGGCGAGGCCGTCCGTGCTGCCACATAGAATTCGGACTCGACACGGCGATTCTGGCGGCAAATGCCCAACTGATGCTTGCGTTCGAGCATTTGGCCACGCTTGATCAACGACATCCCACTTTGGGCGCGACGGCTACGATGGCAAGGGCGGTGGGCGCGGCCGGTATGATTGGAGGCCAGCACGTCGACTTGCATCTGGCCACGGCCGACCGCGAACTCCAGAGTCTCGAGTATATTCATCGACACAAGACCGGAGTGTTGTTCGAGGCCTGCGCAAAGATTGGCGTGGGCCTGGGTGGAGGCGATGATGCGTTGCAACAACGTGCCCTCGTGTATGCGCGCAATCTCGGACTCGCCTTCCAGATCAAGGACGACCTGCTCGACGCCACGGGCCACGCAAGTGAAATGGGCAAGGATGCACGCATGGATCGCGGTAAGGAGACATTTGTAACGGCCCTGGGTGATGCCGAGAGCAAGGAAATCATGCTTCGGCTGCTTGCCACCGCCCGCCAGTCCGTGCACGACGTGGGGCCCACTGGCCCGCGCCTGGGAGACCTGTGCGACTATGTCGCGACGCGAAGAAACTGAACCATCCGCGCGCCTCGAAGAGGGCATTCGTCGATTGCAGGAGATGGGTTACCTGCAGTCGCACGCCGAGTTGTTCGTGGCGCAGCGCGTTCCGGTCGACGCGGGGAGTCTTCGTACCGCGTTGGTCGTGGGCGTATGGATTGGCTCGATCGGCGGGGCCCTGCTCGGCCTTCTGATGACGGCTACCGCCGTGCTTGCAGACACAACGTTGCTCGATCGCCCCGCTGACCTGGGTTGGCTGGCCCTGCAGTTCGTGGGCGTGGCCGCCGTGGGCGCGAGTTTGGCGCTCACTCTGCTCCTGTGGCCGGTGCTGGCGTGGATGCAGAGTCACTCCGGGGCCATGAGTCATTGGGCACCGCTGATACCGTCGGCGTTGCTGGGGCTGTACGTGTCCGACGCTTCGGGTCGACACGTATTGCCGCGGTTGGACTCCGTCCAATGGCCAGCGGCGTCGCTTGTCACCGCGGTTTGCGCCGGTGGTGCGGGCTGGCTGTTGTGGCGCTTTCTGCGCGCGATGGTCGCGGCTGCACGTGTGCGATTGCGCGGTGCGCCGAAGATTCGAGCCCGGCGCCGCGGCGACGTCTGGTTCGCGCCGTTGTTGGCCGGTGTATTGGGACTGGTTCTGCTGATCGTGGGTCCGTACCGGGAACACCGTCCGTTGCCGCGTCTGGACCAGATCCAGGTACGGTCTGCTTCTCCCGGGCCGCCCACCCTGATCGTTGCGATCGAAGGACTCGATCGCGCCGACCGCGAACGGTTGGCCGGATGGTCGACGGCCGGCCGGTGGTGGAGCAGCGGAGCAGTTACCACGCTGCCATCTGCCGCCGGGCACCCGGCGTCGTTCTGGAACGAGGTGGCCACCGGGTTCGACGCGCACGTACACGGGTTGGGGTCGGCCACCGCCAGTGCTCCGCGCGGCGTGCAAACGAATCCCGAGGGGCTGCGTCAGAATCCCTGGGTGGACACGGTCCTGAGAAACCTGCTTCCCGGCATAGGATTGGCCACGGTCGAAGCGGCGGACCAACGCGAGCTTCGACGTCCGCCGGTTTGGGAAATGGCCACAAGGGCCGGCGTGCGGTGCCGGGTGGTCAACTGGTGGGCGACATACCCGGCCGCGCAGCAGCCGCCGCTGGAAGTGGTAAGTGATCGCTGGTTCCTGCGCCTCTGGGAGAACCGTTCGCTGGCCCAGTCCGATTCCCTGCTTCGGACGCCCGACGCGTTGGAGCAGGAGTTCGAGCGGACCGGCCGCGGTATTCTGCAGGAGGTCTTTCGTCGAAGGGCGCGGTCACCGTTCGCCGCGCGCGGCGATTCCATCCTCAGCGCGTTTGAAACGGAGAATGCGTTCGTGGACGATCTGGCGGCCACCTGGAGCTACGCCACGGCCAGCGACGTGTTCCATAGTGGCTTGACGTCACCGCCGGCGGCGGGCAACGTGCGGCTGGTGGCCGCGCACTGGAACGGCCTGGACGTCTTCAAGCGCGGTCTCGTGCGCGTGGCCGAGTCGGGTCAGACCTCCGTTGTTCGCGTGGGCGCCGAGTTGCTCGATCTGTATCTCCGGCTCCTGGACGAGCTGTTGGTCCAGTTCGTCGAGCGCTCCGAGGCCGATGTGACGCTCCTTGCCTCCTCGCCGTCGGATGTCGGACGGGAACTCTGGGCGTGGGAGCGCATGCAAGGAAGAGAGGCGGGGGTCTCCCTGCGGGCGACCCAATGGGCTCCCGCCGTGCTCGAGCGACTGGGGCTACCCGTGGCTCGCGACATGGACGCTGCCACCGTGGATTCGGGCTTGGCCACCTACGGTCGTCGACCGCGGTGGACGCCGCTGGTAGAGCGCAGTCAGCGCGATCTGGAACGCTTGCGGAGCCTGGGATATATTGGCCCGTAGTAGGGAAACGCCGATATCGAGGGAAGATCCATGAAAATCCATCACCGGACTGCTGTTTTCCTGACATTGTTCTCGGGCGCGGCCATGGTGTTCGGTGCCTGCGCTCGGCCGTCGACGTCGCCCGCGGTGGACCCGAGCCAGCGCAGCGAGTCGCCTGACACTCCGCGCGAGGAAATGTCAGACACACCCTACCGGCTCGAGCAGGAGGGCACGGCCCCGCCATCAGCGGATGTAGCCTTCGAAGAGGACTCATTGCCCGGCGGGACGCCAGCCCAGAGCGAGACCCCGCCGGAAGCCGCCGATGCAAATCCGCTGTCGCGGCCAGCGGTGAACAGCGAGGTCGTGGAAGAAGAGCCGGTATCCGTCCCGGTGGAACCGACGGTGGTCACACCGGTACCGCCGACCGAGCGCGTGAATCCGGCCAGCCGGGGCTTCCGGGTCCAATTGGCGGCGTCCACCGACCACGCCGAGGCCCGGCGACTTGCGCGCGAAGCGGGTCAGCGGCTGGGAACCGAGGTCTACGTGGAATTCGAGGCTCCGTACTACAAGGTCCGCGCCGGAGACTTTGCCGGGCGGGGACCAGCTCTCCAGCTTCGCGACCGCGCCAAGGGCTACGGATACGCTGAGGCCTGGGTCGTGGCCACGACCATCAGGTGATGATCTGGTGCAAATCGTGGTTGGTGGCCTTGACGCAGAGTCGAGATTGAATAGAATAGACGATTCGGGGCGGGAATAGCTCAGCTGGTAGAGCACCACCTTGCCAAGGTGGATGTCGCGGGTTCGAGCCCCGTTTCCCGCTCCATATCTCCTTCTTTTCCCTTCACTCATTTGCACTGCGATGCCCCTTGGCTGGTCCGCGGTGGGGTGTGGGGGATTTCGAGGGCGGCATAGCCAAGTGGTCTAAGGCGACGGTTTGCAAAACCGTTATTCCCCAGTTCGAATCTGGGTGCCGCCTCCACCGCCCTCGTAGCGCGGACGACAAATGTCGTCCGCGCTTTTTCGTTTGGCGGATCTGGTGTAGGAACAAGGGTGGAATGCAGGTGCCTGGGTGGCGGAATGGTAGACGCCGCGGACTTAAAATCCGCTGGGACCTAGCGTCCCGTGAGGGTTCGAGTCCCTCCCCGGGCACCAATACTGCTCGTCTTGTTCTCGCTCGATCGGGAAACCATCGTCCATGCGTCGCACCGTAACCATCCTGTCGTCGGAAATGGACGGCACTGCCCTGATTCGCGACCACGCCCTCGCGCGCATGCTGGCTTCCGAATACAACGTGCAGATCGTCGGTTTTTCTCGCGGCGGAGGTGTGTGGCCGCCCCTGGCGGGCGACACCTCGGTGGACTTCCGCCCCCTGCGTATCGACAACGCCTGGGACCTGTGGACGAAGGGTGCGAGTCTGGCTCGCCGCGTGATCGAGGGCGATGTCATCTACGCCATGAAGCCACGCGCGACCTCATTCGGGTTGGGCCTGCGCGCGCGACGGGCGCTGGGTCGTCCACTGGTGCTGGACATCGACGACTGGGAGATGGGATTCCTGGGCCAATCCATCTACTGGGAGGCCCGTCTCAACAAGCACCACTGGCTGAAGGATCCGCTCAGTCCGTTGTTCACCAGGATCCTCGATCGGCGGACGGATACGGCAGATGCGCGTACGGTCACGACGAGCTATCTGCAGCGCCTGTACGACGGCGTGTGGATCCCGCATACGCGTGACGCGGCCGAGTTCGACGCGGCGGCGTTTCCACCATCGCAGTCACCGCCACTCCAGGTGCTCTATCTCGGCGCGGTTCGACCCCACAAGGGCTTGGGCGTTTTGGTAGACGCGTGGAACGAGCTTCGGCCCGACAACGCCGTGCTGCGCATGGTGGGCACGCCGCTTGACTCGCGTCACCTCGAGCCGCTACGGGCCAAGGCCGACGACAGCGTTCGTTTCGAGGGGCCCGTCGCCTTCGACCAGGTCGCACGCGTGATCTCGGAGGTTCACGTGGTGGTCATCCCGCAGCTCGACACGCGTGCCGCGTGGGGGCAGCTGCCCACCAAGTTGATCGAGGCGATGGCCCTGGGGCGCGCCATCATCACAACGCGTGTGGGAGACATTCCCATGTGGATCGAGCCAGGCGCCGGCTTGCTGATCGCGCCGGGTGATCAACGCGAGCTCGCGACCGCTCTGGGTACCCTGCTCAACGACGCGGCCCTGCGCGAACGTCTGGGAAGCACCGCGCGCGAACGTTTTCTGCTGAACGCGGCCTCCTCGGCGGTGGCGCCGCGCCTCTGCGCCCTCATGGACGCCGTGCTGAACGGTCGCCCGTGGCCGATCGAGCCGGCGGCAATGGCGGTCGAGAGCGTCCCGCGGTGATATACTCTCAGGCCACCTTTTGTTCTTCCTCCCGCGAGCGATCGAGGTCCTGCGCGTGCGCATTGTCTACCTGAGCATCGGTCGTCACGTCCACACCGAGCGCTGGATTCGGTACTTCGCGCAACGGGGACACGACTGCCATCTTCTTACCGTCCAGCCCGGCCCGATCGACGGCGTCACTGTGCACGACATCACCAGCGCGGGGCCGGGCAAGCCGGTGCGCTATTGGCGCAGTCTACAGGTCGTACGGGCGCACCTGGCGCAACTCCAACCGTCGATTCTGCACACGCACTTTCTCACCGGCTACGGTTACTGGGGGGCATTCTCTGGCTTTCGGCCCAACGTGCTGACCGTGTGGGGGGACGATGTGTACGTAACGCCGCACGAGAACGCCGTGAAGAAATGGTTGGCGCAGACGGCGCTTCGACGGGCGGACGCGATCACGGGCGATTCGGTGGACATCCTCAAGGACTGCGTGGAATTGGGAGCCGATGCCGACCGGTGCTACGAAGTCCAGTGGGGAGTCGACTTCGATCGGTTTCGCCCTCAGACCGCGCCCGACGTGCGCGAGCGTCTGGGCATTCCGCGCGACGCCCAGGTCATACTGAGTCCACGCAGTTTCACGCAGCCCTACTACAACATCGACGTGATCATCGAGGCGACCGCGCGTGCATTGCAAGACCACGCCGATGCCCACGTCATCTTCTCCGGGTACGAAGGCGACCCCACTCCGTTCGTGGCCCGCGCCAAGGCGGCGGGGTTGGAGGAGCGGGCGCACTTTGTGGGCCGCATTCCCCACGATGAGTTTCATCGCACTCTGGCCGCCAGCGACATCTTCGTCTCAGTACCCTCGGTCGATGCCACGGCCGTTTCCCTGCTTGAGTCCATGGCCATGGGGTGCGGCATCATCGTCAGCTCGTTGGCTAGCGCGATGGAATGGATCGTGGATGGCGAGAACGGTTTGATCGTCGCTCCGCGCGACGAGGATGCCCTGGTGAAGGCGCTTGATCGCATGCTGACCGACCGAATCGAGCGCAAGGCGTTCGGCGAGCGTTGTGTGCGGGAAGTCCTCGGGCGCGCCGATCATTTCGTGAACATGGATCGGATGGAGCGGCTCTACCTGCATCTGGCCGAAGGCGCGCCGGTGCCCAACGATCTGGTGAGTTTGTCACGACGGTTGGAACTCGCATGCTGAGCGTGGTGATCCCCACGTTTCGAAAACCCGTCTTGCTTCGCCGAACGCTCGAAGCTCTTGCGCCGCAGGTGCGGGAATTGTCGGTGGCGTGCGAGATCGTAGTCGTGGACGATGGGTCCAACGACGAAACACCGGCCGTCATCGCAAGCCTCGCGTCTCAGTTGCCGGTGCGGCGCGAAGCACCGCCGCGAAACGAAGGGCGCGCTCGCGCGCGCAACCGCGGGTGGCGGGCCGCGCGCGGCGAATGGGTGCTCTTTCTCGACGACGACATCGTCCTGCGCCGGGGCGCGTTGGCCGCGCACGTGGCGGCGCAGCAAACGCGTCCGGCCGCCTACCTCGGTGATGTCGTGACTGCACCCGAGGTCATCGACTCATCGTTGTTCGAATATCTCGACACGCGAGGCGTGGCCAAGACCGCGGCCGGCGCGGAAGTACCCTCTCGATACCTGCTCACCCAGAATGTCTCCGTGCCCCGCATGTCACTCGACCAGATCGGTGGCTTCGACGAGGAGTTCGGCGCCTACGGTTTCGAGGACATGGAGATCGCGTTTCGCCTGGAAGACGAGTGTGGGCTGCGTTTCTATCATCTGGGCGGCGCGGTGGGCGAGCACATCCACCATCACACGCTGCGCGAGTACCTGGACAAGAAGCAGATGTGCGGTCGCGAAACCCTGCCGCAGTTGGCCCGGCTCCATCCGCACCGGATGGCCGAGATGCGGCTCGACGTTCTTCGTCTACCGGTGCCCGGCAGTGGGAATGGTCTGGTGGCCACGCTTCTGGACCTTTCCTTCCGCGCGGGAGTTCCCGGGCTGGTGGCCTGGACCGTGGGCTGGTGGCCGGCGGGGGTGGGCAGGTCGTACCGCCACCGCGCCTACGACTATCTGGTGATGGCTGCCTATGCGGCAGGACTCAGGCGCTCCCAGGTCTGAACATTTGGCAGGACACTGCCAATACGGCATATCGGTGCGCAATCGTTTACCGATGAAAATCCTCGTAAAAACCAGTATGGTAATGAGTTAGGCCTGTTTTCGCAGGCCTGGCACGGCCATTGTATGGGGTGCAGTGAACACTTCCATACGGAACTGACAATTTGGACGGAATAGACCTGGAGGATACGAGGACCATGGGCAAGATCATTGGGATAGATCTGGGAACCACCAACAGCTGTGTTGCGGTGGTCGAGGGCGGTGAAGTGAAGGTCATCGCCAACGCCGAGGGGCAGAAGACCACCCCGTCGGTAGTGGGTTGGAACAAAGACGGCGAACGCCTCGTCGGTGTGGTGGCGAAGCGTCAGGCGGTTACGCAGCCCAAACAGACGGTATTCTCTATCAAACGATTCATGGGTCGTCAGCACGACGAGGTGCAGGACGAGCTGACCGAGGTGACCTACGACGTGGGCAAGAGCGCCAACGGCGCCATCACCGTAAAGGTGCCCGCGGGCGAGTTCACGCCGCCTGAGGTTTCCGCGGTGATCCTGCGGAAGATGAAGGAGACCGCCGAGGCGTACCTGGGTGAGCCGGTCACGGAAGCCGTGATTACGGTGCCCGCGTATTTCAACGACGCGCAGCGACAGGCGACCAAAGATGCCGGCCGCATCGCGGGTCTCGAGGTAAAGCGCATCATCAACGAGCCTACCGCCGCGGCGCTGGCTTACGGACTGGACAAGAAGGACAAGAACCAAACCATTGCGGTCTACGATCTGGGTGGTGGAACCTTTGACGTCTCGGTGCTCGAACTGGGTGACGGAGTATTCGAGGTCAAGTCGACCAACGGCGATACGCACCTCGGTGGCGATGACTTCGACAAGGCCATCATCGACTGGCTCGTGAAGGAGTTCAAGGGCACCGACGGCATCGACCTGAGCCAGGATCCCATGGCCGTTCAACGCCTCAAGGAAGCGGCGGAACGCGCCAAGTGCGAGCTCAGTAGTTCAGCCCAGTCGGAGATCAATCTACCGTTCATCACCGCCGACGCCAGCGGCCCCAAGCATCTCAACCTGACGCTGACGCGGGCGCGCTTCGAGCAACTCGTGGATGGATTGATCGAGCGCACCGTGAACCCGTGCAAACAGGCCATGGCCGACGCCGGTCTTTCGGCCAGTGATATCGACGAGATCATCCTGGTCGGCGGATCTACCCGCATGCCCGCGGTGCAGGAGAAAGTGAAAGAGCTATTCGGCAAGGAACCCAATCGTTCGGTGAATCCGGATGAGTGCGTCGCCATCGGCGCCGCGGTACAGGGCGGGGTGCTGGCGGGCGAGTCACACCTGAGCGATGTGGTTCTGCTCGACGTCACGCCGTTGTCGCTGGGCATCGAGACGTTGGGTGGCATCTTCACGCGACTGATCGACCGCAACACGACCATTCCGACCAAGAAGTCACAGGTGTTCTCGACGGCCGAAGACAACCAGAGCCAGGTCGAGATCCATGTGCTTCAGGGTGAGCGCGACATGTCGGCCGACAACAAGACCATCGGTCAGTTCAATCTCACGGGCATTCCGCCCGCCAAGCGGGGTACGCCGCAGGTCGAGGTCACGTTCGACATCGATGCCAACGGCATTCTCAACGTGAGTGCGAAGGACAAGGCCACGGGCAAAGAGCATTCGATTCAGATCGAGGCTTCCAGTGGTCTGTCCGAGTCCGAGATCCAACGCATGGTGACCGACGCCGAGTCGCACGCCGACGAAGATCAGGCTCGTCGCGATTCGGTCGAGACGCGCAATCAGGCCGACGCCCTGGTGTACCAGGCTCGCAAGAGCTTGGCTGAGCTGGGGGACAAGGTCGATGAGGCAGCTCGTCAGCCCGTCGAGGGCGCCATCTCCGATCTGGAGGATGCGCTCAAGGGTGAGGATTTCGAATTGATCAAATCCAAAACGGAAACCCTGACGAACCTCATGCAGGAGATCGCACAGAAGGCCTACGAGTCGTCAGGTCCCGAGGCCGGGGCCGAAGCGGCCGCGGGTGCATCGGCTGGAGCGGCGGGTGGTCCCGCCGGAGACGGCGCGGACGACGGACCGGTGGATGCCGATTTCGAAGTGGTGGACGACGAAGCAAAGTAGGGCCGTAGTCTGTATCGGGACTACGAGTCCAAGCTCGTGGTCCCGATGTTGTCTTTTATCCGAGGCGGCGGCTTGACATTGCAGACGGGGCGGCGGATGATTGCAGCGCTTTTTGGGCCAGCGATGCCAAACCTCGGTCAAGAAATTGACCCGGTTTGGCGGCTAGGTGCGGCCCTTGCAGCTTTCGACCTTCGGTATCCCTCGGGTTTACAGGGAATTGACGGAACCCACGGGTGGTTTCGGGGTACGATCCCACAGGGCAAGAAGCGTTCAGGCAGGGACGCTTCGCCCGGTTCTCTGCGGGTTCCTGATTCGATCGGGAACACTGCGAAGGACCAACAACCAGGAGCGCGTCGAGGCTTGGCAGAGCCCTTCGTGTTTCGAGCCGGCGTGGATGTCGGGGTGGAGGACTGGTTCCAATGTATGAAGTAGAGCGAAGCCCTGATCGGCGACAAGATCAGGCGCTACAACATTATCTCAAAGTCATCGGCCGCTACCCCTTGCTCACCAAGGAGCAGGAGTTCGACCTGGCGCGTCGCATTCGCAAGGGTGACGACCCGGCCCTCGAGAAACTGGTGTACTCGAACTTGCGGTTCGTGGTCAGCGTGGCCAAGCGCTACGTGGGTCACGGCCTGAGCTTCCTGGACCTGATTGCCGAGGGCAACGTCGGACTGATCACCGCGGCCCACCGATTCGACGAGCGGCGTAACTTCCGTTTCATCAGCTACGCGGTTTGGTGGATCCGGCAGGCCATCCAGAAGGCGTTGGCCGAGCAAACGCACACCGTGCGGCTGCCGATCAATCGGGCCCAGCAGGCTCAGAAGCTGCGCAAGATCAACAACCGGCTCGAGCAGGAGCGCGGTGGTTCGATCCACGAAGAAGATCTGGCCAAGCAGCTCGACATCACCGTGAGCAAGCTCAACGAGATCAACGCCGTGCTTCGGCCACTGTTGTCGCTGGATGAGAGTGTTCACGACGACGACAGTCAGCCGCTGCAGGAGATCCTGGCGAATCCCGATGAGGAGACGCCCGAGGACAGCTTCGTGCAAGGCGAGCTGCACGAGCAATTGGTGAGTGCCATGGACAAACTCACCGATCGCGAAAAGGACATCGTCGTGCGGTACTACGGGCTTGGGGGCGAGGAAAGCACCTCGCTCGAGGCCATCGGCGAAGACATCAACCTTTCGCGCGAGCGTGTGCGGCAGATCCGGAACGACGCGTTGCGCAAGATGCGCCATGCGGTGGCCGGAGCCAACCTGGCCGATTACCTGTCGTAGTTGAACGCCGCGGAATTGTTTCTTCGTAAGGGCCCAGCAATGGGCCCTTTCGTTTACCACCGGGAGCGGCCAGCGCCATGCACATTACGGTTCTCTACTTCGCCCAGGCCGCGACGCTCTGCGAAGCCAAGAGCGAGCGGTTCGAGTTGAAAACGGCCGCGCCGCGGCTGCTCGACGCCGTCCAGCACGTGATGGACGCGCACCCCTCCCTGAAGCGACTCGAGTCGTCGCTGCAGTGGGCGGTGGACGAGTCGATCGTCGGCCTCGAGTCGCCGCTGCGCGACGGCGCGACGGTGGCCGTCATGCCCCCCTTCAGCGGAGGCTGACCGTGGAGGACGCCATCCTGATCACCGCGAAGGCCCTCGATTCCAGCGAACTCCTGCGGGATCTGGCGACGGAAGAAGATGGGGCGGTGGTCACGTTCGCCGGCGTGGTGCGGCGGCTGGAGGGAGACCGCGAGCTGTCGTCGATAGACTACGAGGCCTACGGGTCCATGGCACGTTCGGCCCTGGTGGATATCCTCGCCGAAGCCCATCAGCGCTGGCCCCGATTCCGCGCCAGGATTGCGCACCGGACGGGCCTCGTGGAAGTGGGCGAGCCATCGGTATTGGTGGTCGTGGCCGCGGGCCATCGGGGCGAGGCCTTCGAGGTAGCCCGGTTCCTCATCGACGAGCTGAAGGCCCGCGTCCCCATCTGGAAACGCGATCACATCTACCGATCTCATCAATAGAGGGTGCGGGGGGTTGACACCCCAGCGGCCACGATTAAAGTAGTAGGTTCCGTGGGCGATTAGCTCAGTTGGTTAGAGCGCTTGCTCGACACGCAAGAGGTCACTGGTTCGAATCCAGTATCGCCCACCATTTCCGCCTTCATTGCTCGCCGGTCGACGTAGCTGATCAACATGGCCACCTCGATCGTGGGACCCCAAGACAAGCACGGCCAGCCATGGCCGTGCACCAGGCAGACGCGGCGGGTTCCACCCGCTTTTTTCGTACATTGGCCGCTTCATGCTTTTGACAGTGGGCCTTCGACAGAGGAACCCAGATGGCGCCAGACAATGTGACCCTCACCCTCCCCGATGGATCGCAAAAAGAACTGCCACGCGGCACGACGGTCCGGGGCGCTATCGAAGCGATTGGGCCCGGTCTGCTCAGGGCCGCCGTGGCCGCTCGGCTAGACGGCGAGTGGGAGCCATTTGATCTGCCGCTCGAAAGCGATGGGCGGCTCGAGGTGGTCACGCGAAACCAACCCGACGCGCTCTACGTCCTGCGTCACTCAACCGCGCATCTCATGGCCTACGCCATCCAGGAGTTGTATCCCGACGCGCGTTTCGGTTTCGGACCGCCGGTTGAAAACGGTTTCTACTACGACATCCTGATCGACGAGCCGTTCACCGATGAAGACCTGGAGAAGATAGAGAAGCGAATGCGCGAGTTGGCCAAGCAGGGTCACGCCATCGTGCGCGAAGAGTTGAGTCGCGAGGAAGCGCAGACCCGCTTCGAAGGACAGCACCTGAAGCAGGAGCAAGCGTCGGACCTTGGTGACGCGCAGTTGTTCTCCTACCACATGGGCAACTTCGAAGACCTGTGTGAAGGGCCGCACCTGCCCAACACCAAGGAGATCAAGGCATTCAAGCTGATGACCGTGGCCGGCGCCTACTGGCGCGGCGACGAGTCGCGCGAACAGCTGCAACGAATCTACGGTACCAGCTGGTTCTCCAAGAAAGATCTCGACGAGCACCTGCATCGACTGGAAGAGGCCAAGAAGCGCGACCACCGCAAGCTGGGTCGCGAGTTGGACCTGTTTGGCATGCAGGAAGACGCTGGCGGGGGCCTGGCGTTCTACTATCCCAAGGGGTCGATGCTACGCAACGTGCTGATCGACTTCTGGAAGGATCAGCATCAGCGCGGCGGGTACGAGCTCGTCGACACGCCGCACATCAGCAAGGGCGACCTCTGGCGCACCTCGGGTCACATGGAGTTCTACAAGGACAACATGTACCTGTTCGAAATCGAGGGGCAGGAGTACGTGGTGAAGCCCATGAACTGTCCGGGGCATGTACTCATCTACAAGCGTCGGATGTGGAGCTACCGCGAGCTGCCGGCACGGTACGCCGAGCTGGGCACCGTGTATCGTTACGAACGCAGTGGCACGTTGCACGGGATGCTTCGCGTGCGCGGGTTTACCCAGGATGACGCGCACATCTTCTGTCGTCCCGATCAGGTCGAGGATGAAATCGTCGGTGTGCTGCAATTGCTGCGATCGATTCTCACCGCCTGCGGATTCGATTCGTACGAGGTTGAACTGTCCGTGCGTGATTCGCAGAACAAGGAAAAGTACGCGGGCAGCGACGAGGAATGGGACCACGCCGAGAACTCGCTCATCCGCGCCATGGATCGCGAAGGTTTGAGCTACACCCGGATGGAGGGTGAGGCCGTGTTCTACGGACCGAAAATCGACGTGAAACTGGTGGATGCCCTCGGCCGCCGTTGGCAGACCAGCACGGTCCAGTTCGATTTCAATCTGCCGCGCCGCTTTGGCGTGGAGTACGTGACGGCCGGTGGCGAACGCCAGAACGCCTACATGGTGCACCGCGCCATCTATGGATCGCTCGAGCGTTTCACGGGCATGCTGGTGGAACACTACGCGGGCACGTTTCCCGCCTGGATGGCCCCGGTTCAGGCTGCGGTGTTGCCGGTGGGCGACGATTTCGTGGACTACGCCCAGGATGTCAGACGCCAGCTGCTGGCGACCGGACTGAGGGTCGAGGCCGACCTGCGCGAAGAGAAGATCGGACGCAAGATCCGCGAGGCGGAACTCCAGAAAACGCCCTACATGCTGGTGGTGGGGGCGCGCGAGATGGAGGCGGGCACCGTGACGGTGCGCCGACACGGCGGCGAAGATCTGGGGGCGAAGACGGTCGCTGACTTTGCGGCGCAGTTGCTTGACGAGGTCGCCAGCAAGCGTTAGATTCCTGGCTCGAACAATTGAGCAAGAAGAAGAACTGCTTCTCACCGGGCAGAGGCGGGCAAAAGCCCGTAAGTGTCTAATTCCAAAGAAATTAGACCGCCATCCGACCCGGTTTCATCGACCAGACGGCGCCCGCGGGGCGTCGGTCGAGGAGCAGTTCCGTACGGACTGCTCCATTTTTTGTGCCCGGGAAGCGTCTTTTCGGCGTTTTCCAAGACCGGGATAGCCCACGAGGAGGTTCCCATTTCGGCCCCAACGCGGATCAACGAACAAATCCGGATTCCGAAAGTCCGGGTCATCGATGAAGAAGGCGAACAGCTTGGAATCCTCGATACGCGCGATGCGCTGAACATTGCCCAGGAACGTGGTCTGGATCTGGTGGAAGTGGCGCCCAACGCGCACCCGCCGGTTTGCCGGGTCATGGATTACGGCAAGTTCAAGTACGAGGAAAGTAAGAAGGCCAAACGGGCGAAGGCAAAGCAGCACGTCCAGAGGGTCAAGATGATCAAGTTCCGTCCCAAGACGGATGATCACGACTACAACTTCAAGAAGAACCACATCATCGAGTTCCTGGAACACGGTGACAAAGTGAAGGTCGTGGTGATGTTCCGGGGGCGCGAAATGGTGCACCTGGACTACGGCCAACGAATCGTGGACCGCTTGCTTGAGGATCTTCAGGAGATCGCGTTGATCGACGACGAGCCAAAACTCGAGGGTCGGAACCTCAGCCTCATGCTCTCACCGCGCAAGAAGCGCGTGGGAGAGGCCGAGCCGCAGTAGAGGCCCGAAGGTGAAGAACCAGAGGGACAGCCAAAGGTACTGATAGCCATGCCGAAGATGAAATCCAACCGTGCGGCGATGAAGCGATTCCGGAAGACCGGAACCGGAAAAATCCGCCGCCAGCAAGCTTTCCATGGTCACATTCTCACGAAGAAGACCAGCAAGAGGAAGCGCAACCTACGGAAGATCACGCTGGTAGCCGCCGTAGATGTCAACCGCGTTCGCCGGATGCTGGCGGGAAACTAGGAGGCCACAGGTCATGTCGAGAGCAACCAACAATCCCGCCAGTCGTCAACGTCGAAACAAGGTCCTGCGCCAGGCGCGTGGCTACTTCGGCGGCAACAGCAAACTGAATCGGACAGCCCAGGAAGCGGTGAACCGCGGTCTTGCGTTCGCCTACCGCGACCGCAAGGTGCGCAAACGTCAGTTCCGTCGGTTGTGGATTACCCGTATCAATGCCGCGGCACGCGTCCACGGACTCAGCTACAGCCGTTTCATCAACGGCTTGAAGGCCGCCGAGGTCGATATCGATCGTAAGATCCTGGCCGATCTGGCCGTGCGGGACGAAGGCACTTTTGCCAAGCTCGCCGAAATCGCCAAGGCCAACGGCTAACCACGGAGTTCGTGCCCGTCCAGAGTAGCCGCCGTGGTCCTTGGCCGCGGCGGCTCTTTGCTTCCAGGAGGTGAGCGTTGCAGCAGCAGATCCAGAGCATGATGGAGCGCGCGCTGTCGGAGGTGGCCCAGGCTACTGACCCCGACGCGCTCGAAGAGACGCGCATCGAGTATCTCGGTCGCAAGGGCAAGCTCACGTCGCTGTTGCGTGGCCTGGGGTCCATGGATGCGGCGGAGCGTCCGGCCGCGGGGCAGGCCCTCAACCGCGCCAAGGAAGCGGTGAAAGTGGCGGTCGACGAACGTGTCACTTCGCTGTTGTCGGCGCAGGATGACGCACCGCTGACCATCGATCTCACTCTGCCCGGTCGTGCCTCGCGCCCGGGAAGCCTGCATGTCCTGCCCCAGATCATCGAGGAAATCTGCGAGATCTTCCATGGCATGGGATACAGCCGTGCGGTGGGGCCCGAGGTCGAGCTCGACGAGTTCAACTTCGCCAAACTCAACTTTCCCGACGACCACCCCAGTCGTGACCTGCAGGATACGTTCTACGTGAACGACGCGGTCGTGATGCGGACGCAGACCTCACCCGTGCAGCTGCGCTATATGCAGGAGCACGAGCCACCGCTGGCCATCGTCAGCCCCGGGCGTGTCTACCGACACGAGCAGATCGACGCCAGCCACGCGGCGGAGTTCTACCAGATCGAAGGCCTGTTCGTGGACCACGACGTTTCGTTGGCCGATTTGAAATCGACCATCCATGCCTTCATCCACGCACTCTTCGGCGAAGACAAGAAGCTGCGTTTTCGGCCACACTTTTTCCCGTTCACCGAACCCAGCGTCGAGGTAGACCTGTGGTGGGAGAGCGACCGCAAGAGCGGTTGGCTCGAGATCATGGGGGCCGGAATGGTACACCCCCACGTCTTCGCGAACGCGGGCTACGATCCCGATCGTTACACCGGATTCGCGTTCGGCATGGGCATCGACCGTATTGCGATGGTGCGACACGGCATTCCTGACATCCGTTTGTTGTACGAAAACGACCTGCGGTTCCTGCGGCAGTTCTAGGAAAGGAAGCCAGTGAAACTCTCGGTCGCCTGGCTGCGGGAGCTCGTGGAGCTGCCCACTGAAATCGACGCAATCGTCGATCGTATGACCATGCTGGGTCTGGAAGTCGAAGATGTCGCTTCCGTGGGCCTGAGCTATCCGCACGTCGTCGTGGGGCACGTGCTCGACGCCCAGCCCCATCCCAACGCCGATCGCCTTCGCGTGTGTCGCGTATCGGTGGGGGACGGCGAACTCAATATCGTCTGCGGCGCTTCGAACGTGCGTACCGGATTGAAGGTCCTCGTGGCCAAGCCGGGTGCGGTGTTGCCGGGCGACTTCAAGATCAAGAAATCGAAGATCCGGGGCGAAGAATCGCATGGCATGATCTGTAGCGAGCGCGAGTTGGGTCTGGGCGACGCCCACGAGGGAATCCTCGAGCTTTCCGAGGGCGACATCGGCCAGCCCGCCGACGCCCTGTATGGGTTCCAGGACACGGCGATCGAAATCGAGGTTACGCCCAACCGGCCCGACTGGTTGAGTCACATCGGCGTCGCGCGCGAGTTGGGTGCGTTCTACGAGAAGCCCGTTTCCATTCCCGACGTGGGTCAACTGCCGGCGGTGGGCAATGACGACGCCGGCTGGCGTGTGGATATTGTCGACCGGTCGGCCTGTTCACTGTTCACGGGCCGCCTCGTCGATGGTCTCGCCGTGGGCCCTTCGCCGTTGTGGTTGCGCCATAGGCTCCTGAGTATTGGGCAGCGGTCCATCAACAACGTCGTCGATGTGAGCAATCTGGTGCTGCACGAGTGCGGACAGCCCAATCACGTGTTCGACCGACAGCTGTTGTCGGGAATGGAGATTCGGGTACGCCGCGCCACCGAAGGCGAAAAGCTCACAACCCTCGACGCGACCGAACGCGAGTTGGCCGCCGAACATCTGGTGATTGCCGACGCCGAAAAAGCAGTGGCCCTGGCCGGCATCATGGGCGGTGCCGAAACCGAGGTGACCACCGCGACGACCGAGGCCTTTGTCGAGGTGGCGGTATTCGACCCGCGGGTCGTTCGCAAAGGCCGGCGCCGAGTCAATCTCGTGTCAGACGCCAGCTACCGGTTCGAACGTGGCGTGGACTTCAACCGCGTGGAGTGGGCCAGCCAACGCGTCGCGCAACTGCTGACGCAGGTGGCCGGTGCGAAGGCCAGCGATACGGTCATACGAACCCTCGGCGATGCGCCTCCCAAGCCCGCCCGCTTCTTCGTGCGCGCTTCGCAGGTGAATCGGGTGGTCGGAGTGCCCATTCCCCCCCAGGACATCGCGGCCATGCTCGGGCGCCTGGAGATCCCTGCGAGTGCCGTCACCAATGATGGCGCGCCCGGCGTGGCGGTGGAGCAACCGAGCTTTCGCCACGACCTGCTCGAGGAAGTCGACGCCGTCGAAGAGGTCGCGCGCCTCTACGGCTACGATCGGATCGAAGTGATGCCGCATGCTCCCATGGTGAGGCCGGGAGTGCGATCGGATCGCGAACGCTTCGTGGGCCGCGTTCGCGAGCGCCTGGCCGGGCGTGGCTACAGCGAGGTGGTCTACACCAGTTTCATGAACGAACAGGATCCCGATCGTCTCAACCTACCCGCGACCGACACCCGGCGCGTCACGGTGAACGTGCTCAACCCACTGGTCGTGGGCGAAGAGGCCTTGCGTACGAGTCTGGTGCCCGAGCTCCTGCGTATCGTCGACCGCAATCGGAAGCGGGGTCATACCGATCCAGTACGATTGTTCCATCTGGGCCGCACCTTCGAGCCGCGCGCCGGGGAAACCCTTCCGTGTGAAGTGGAACGTCTGGCCCTGGCGTGGAACGGATCGGCCCACAAGGCGCATTTCGATCGACCCGCCCGTGATATCGATCTGTACGACGTGCTTGGCGAGACCGAAAATATCCTGGAGTCGATGGGTGTGGATGCCGTACGCAACGTCCAGGGGGGCGAGCCGTACCATCGCAACGGAGCCGGCGTTGTCATCGAATCGCGGGATGGACAACGGTTGGGCGTGGTGGGAGAGATAGCGCCGTCGGTCAGACGCGCCTTCGACCTGGACCAGGCGACGTTCGTGGCCGAGTTCGATGTGGATGCACTGGTGGCGTCCGGACGTAGCGACCTGGGCTTCCAGCGTTTCTCGATGTATCCCCCGGTGCGACGTGACCTGAGCCTGTTGGTGCCCAGCGCGGTGCCCTACGCCGAGGTGGTCGGGTGCCTGCGGGAGTCGTTGGATCCACTGCTGGAGTCGCACGAGGTCTTCGATCTCTACGAGGGTGAAGGCATTGCGGCCAATGAGCGAGCGATCGGCGTGCGACTTGTGCTTCGCAGCCAAAGTGGCACCTTGAAGGACAAGAAGGTCGATGGCATGCTGTCGCGATTGCTGACCACGTTGGAGCAACGACACGGCGCACGCCTGCGGGCCTGAGCCGAAAAACGAATCAGATCGAGACGTTGGCCCGGCCCTCGGGGTACGCTTGCGATCGGGCCCGAAGCCAGGCTAATCTCATGGGGAGAACGATGCAGGACGATACGAGCTTTCAGCGGCTGGAGAAGAAGGTTGGAGAAGCAATCTCGATGATCCAGATCCTGCGTACCGAGCGGGACGAACTGGCGGTGCGCCGCCAGGAGCTCGCCGATCAGATGCGGGCGCTGGAAGACAACAACCAGAAATTGGAACAGGAGCTCGAGCGGGTGCGCACCGATTCAGTGCCTCGCGAAGACCTCGAGCAACGAAAAGCCGAAATCCAACGCCGCGTGGCGGCGTTGCTGGACCGCTTCGACGAACTGAACGAGCCGGGTCAGTAGATCACGAACCTCTCGGTGGCCGGGGAGACGACCATGGATCCCGACGCAACGACAGTGAAAATCTTCGGCCAGGATTACACCGTGCGCGGCGGTGACGATCCTGAGTACGTGGCGGAGATCGCGGCCTACCTCGACGAGCGCATGCGTGAGCTGGCCCGTTCTTCGAGTCAGGTCTCTTCTTCGCGGGTTGCGATTCTGGCCGCGCTGAACATAACCGACGAGCTGTTCCGGGCCCGCCGCAGTGGCGGCGGCATCGAAGACCTACAGGAGCGGACGCAACGGCTTCTACACACTTTGGAATCGACCATGGCCCGCGAATCTGCGGGCCAACAGGGAGAGACGGGAGGAGAGAACCTGCCCAATTCGTGATGCACTTGCAGAGTTGAGCCAACACTTCGATCCTGGAAGCCCACCGTCGGATACGCCAGGCCAAGTCCTCAAAAGGAACGGCCGACCGTTTTCGTAGGGCATCCACATTTGTCAGGCTGGTTCATACCAGCACTGTGCACACGGTCGGCGCGGGGGATCTTCCTCCTGCTCTTCGAATTCCAGTTTTTCCTCCCTGCGGCGGGTTCCCACCGACATGCGAATCCTATTGATCGGAGACATCATCGGGCGCCCGGGGCGCGATGTGCTGCGCAAACACCTGCCTTCCATCAAGCGGGCTGAGTCAGTGGACCTGGTCGTGGCCAACGTGGAAAACGCGGCCGCCGGATTTGGACTCACCGAGTCGGTGGGGCAGGAGATCCTGCGGGCTGGCGTGGACATCATGACCGGTGGCAACCACCTGTGGGACAAGCGCGGAACCGAAACCTACATCGACAGTGAGCCGTTCCTGGCGCGGCCGGCCAACTACCCCGCGGGCACCCCCGGCCAACGTTTCGTGCAACACGACGTGGGTGACACCCGCGTCACCGTGCTCAGCTTGCAGGGTCGCGTGTTCATGCCGCCGATGGATTGTCCGTTCCGGTGCCTCGACGAGCTGATCGAGAAGCTTTCGAAGGAAACCGACGTCTTCATCCTGGACTTCCACGCCGAAGCCACCAGCGAGAAGCAGGCCATGGGTCGGTACGCCGATGGTCGAGTCTCGGTGGTCGTGGGTACGCACACCCACGTGCCCACCGCCGACGAGCGGATCCTTCCCAAGGGAACCGGGTTCGTGACCGACCTGGGCATGACCGGACCCTATGACTCCATCATCGGCATGCGCGAAGACGCCGTGATGCGACGATTTCTCACCAGCCTCCCCAGCCGATTCGAAGTCGCCAGCGGCGACACGCGGTTGAGTGGTTTGATGGTGGACGTGGATACGTCCAGCGGGCGAGCGCTGAGTGTGAAGCGGGTGCATGTTTTCGACGAAGATAAAGTCCAATGACCGCGATCCGTATCGACGGGAAGGTCGTGGCCCAACGACGCCGCGAGCAATGTCGGGTCGAAGCCAGCCGCGTGGCCCAATCCATTGGGCGGGCGCCCGCGTTGGCGGTGGTATTGGTTGGGGATGATCCCGCTTCGCACGTCTACGTGCGCAACAAGCATCGCGCCTGCGCCGAAGCTGGAGTCGACACGCACGATGTGCGCCTGCCGGATTCGTGTTCTTCGCGCGAGCTACGCGCCGCGGTCGAACGCATCAACGAAGATGACACCATCGACGGGCTGCTGGTTCAGCTTCCGGTGCCCGATGCCATCGACCCGGCCGAGGTGCGAGGCTGGATCGACCCGAGCAAAGACGTCGACGGCTTGCACCCGGAGAACGTTGGCCTACTGGCCAGCGGCACCCCGCGCTTCGTGCCCTGCACGCCGGCCGGTTGCCTCGAGCTGTTGCGCGAGTACGACATTCCCACGGCGGGCCGGGAGGCCGTGGTGATTGGCCGTAGCCTCATCGTCGGACGGCCGATGGCTACGCTGCTGTCTACCAAGGGCGTGGACGCCACCGTGACCATGGGCCATAGCCGGAGCGGAAACCTGAAGGAAATCTGCCAGCGCGCTGACATCCTGGTGGTGGCGGCGGGACAGGCCGAAATGGTCGAACCCGATTGGGTGAAACCAGGCGCGGCCGTGATCGATGTTGGCATCCACCGGATAGCGGACGCCAGCCGCCCGCGTGGCTCCCGCCTGGTGGGTGACGTCGCGCCGGCGGTGGGCGAGGTGGCTGGTCATCTGACGCCGGTACCCGGGGGCGTTGGCCCCATGACAATCGCCATGCTGCTTCAGAACACGGTCGAGGCCGCCGGGAGGAAGGCTTGAACGGGCTCGACGCTCGACTACGGTCGGAGGGCGCCGCGTTCAACCAGGCGTTGAACGACTACCTGACCGCGAATTCGGGGGTGGCCCCCCGGCTGGATGAGGCCATGCGCTACAGCCTGATGGCGGGAGGCAAGCGTCTGCGGCCGATCCTGTGCCTGTGGGCGCACGACGCCCTGGCCGGCGAGCGCACCGTGGCCGTGTGGCACGCGGCGCTGTCGCTGGAAATGGTGCACACCTATTCGCTCATCCACGACGATCTGCCGGCCATGGACGATGATGATCTTCGTCGAGGGCAACCTTCCTGCCATCGACGCTTCGATGAGGCCACCGCCATCCTGGCCGGCGATGCGCTGCATTCGGAGGCTTTCGCGGCCTTGTCGCACCAGGTGCCCGCCGAACTGGCTGTTCAGTTGATATCGGTCCTGGCCCGCGCCATCGGCAACCAGGGGATGGCGGGAGGACAGCAACTCGATTTGTCGGCGACCGCCGGCGATCCCCAGCCCGAGGAACTCACCGTCATCCATGAGCGTAAGACCGGATGCCTGATGGGCGCGGCTCTCGTCATGGGCGCGCTTTGTGGGGGGCTTGATCCCGCCCACATCGATACCGTGGAGCAGGCGGGGCGTGGCCTGGGACTCGCGTTCCAGATCGCCGACGATGTGCTCGATGCCACGGTCGACAGCCAACAACTGGGAAAAAGCGCCGGTAAGGATCGGGCCCAGGGAAAGCTCACCGCTGTGGGGGCCCTGGGTGTCGACCGGGCCCGTACCACCGCCGAGGAAGAGGTCGAGACCAGCCTTCAATTGCTACGCTCGTGTGCCCTCGTCAGCGATCAGCTGGAAGCGTTGGCGCATTTCCTCGTGGGGAGAGATCGCTGATGTCCTTGCCACCGTGGGCCATGGTATTGATGACCGGCGCTTTGTCGCAGGTTCTGAAATTCCTGCTCTACGGCGTGGCCAATCGCGAGTTGAGTCTTCGCGTACTGGTTACCACCAACGGACTGCCCTCTCTCTACGCCGTGACGTTTGGCTGTCTCACCACGCTGGTCCTGCTCGATCAGGGGTACAAGTCGCCCATGTTCGTGGCCTCGTTCATTTTCTCGGGCATCATCCTGCACGATTCGGTACGGCTTCAGGGGTCCATGGACCGCGGCGGCCGGGCCGCTCTGCTGGTGGCCGAGACCATGGCCCCGGCGCCGACACGAACGCGCTGGCTCGATTTGCTGAGGCCGCTCCTGGGTGATCGCCGCCACCGCCCGCTGCATATTGCCGTGGGGCTGGTTCTGGGGGCGTTGGCCGCATTTGCGTGGCTACCACTAGCCGGCTAAACGTCGTTTCGACTACCTTTTGCGAATGGACGTGGGTCTAGGCTAGACTCCCGACTTCGCCGTCCAATGAAGGGGAAGGAATCCAATGTCGGATCGACCCATGCTCGACAGCATCGAATCTCCCGACCAGATCTCCGGTCTCACGCCCGAAGAGTTACGGCAGCTCAGCGACGAGCTGCGCGACGAGATCATCACGGAAGTAAGCAAGATCGGTGGTCACCTTGGCGCCAGCCTGGGAGTCATCGAACTCACGGTGGCGCTGCACCACTGTTTCGATTCGCCCAAGGACAAGCTGGTCTGGGACGTGGGTCATCAAGCCTACGGCCACAAGTTGTTGACCGGTCGACGTCACCAGCTACCTACCATACGGCAGCACGGCGGCATCGCCGGCTTTCCCAAACGCAGCGAAAGCGATCACGACACGTTTGGCGTGGGGCATGCTTCGACGGCCATCAGCGCCGCGTTGGGTTACGCGGTGGCTCGCGACCTGCGAAAAGAGCGGCACCACGTCGTGGCGGTCGTCGGTGACGGAGCGCTCACGGGCGGAATAGCCTACGAAGGCATGAACAACGCCGGCCACGTCGACACCGAACTCATTGTCATCCTCAACGACAACGACATGTCGATCAGCCCCAATGTAGGTGCGATCAGTCGCTACCTGACGCAGATCACGACGGGGCACCTCTACAACAAACTCGAGGGAGAGGTCTGGGAACTCCTGGGCAAACTGCCCAAGGGTGATCAGGCCCGGTCGCTTGCGCATCGCGTGAAGGAAGGCCTCAAATCGGCCATGGTTCCGGGGCAGCTTTTCGAAGCGTTGGGCTTTCGATACTTCGGACCGATCGATGGCCATGATCTGAACCTCCTGGTGGACACGTTGAACGACGTGAAGCATCTCAAGGGCCCCACGCTGATCCACTGCATCACCGAGAAGGGTAAGGGCTATAGTTTCGCCGAGGCCGACCCGTTGCGGTACCACGGCGTCAGCAAGTTCGATCGCACCGAGGGAATGATCAGCAAGCCCTCGTCGGGTCCACCCAGTTACACCGCGGTCTTTGGTTCCACCATGCAACGCCTGGCCCGAGACGACAAACGGGTGGTGGCCATTACCGCGGCCATGCCCGATGGAACGGGCCTGGTGCCCTTCAGCCAGGAATTCGAGGATCGGTTCTTCGACGTGGGGATCGCCGAACAGCACGCCATAACCTTCGCGGGCGGACTTGCCTGCCGCGGTCTGAAACCCGTGGCGGCGATCTACTCCACGTTCCTGCAGCGAGCCTACGATCAGGTCATCCACGACATCGCTCTGCAGAAACTGAATGTGGTGTTCGCCATGGATCGTGGCGGCCTGGTCGGCGCCGATGGACCGACCCATCACGGCGCATTCGACATGGCCTACCTGCGGGCGGTTCCCAACATGGTGATCATGGCGCCCAAGGACGAAAACGAACTGCAACACATGATGTACACCAGCGTGCAATACGACGATGGTCCCGTGGCGTTGCGCTACCCGCGTGGCAATGGCCTGGGCGTCGACATGGACGAAGAGTTCGTGGCGTTGCCGATCGGACGCGGTGAAATTCTCCACGAAGGCAACCAGGTGCTGATGCTCGCGGTGGGAAGTGGGGTCGAGCTGGCGCGCAGGACAGCCGCCATGCTGGTTGAACACGGTCTGGATCCCACGGTCGTCAATGCGCGCTTCATAAAGCCGCTGGACGAGACTCTCATTCTTGAGCAATCGGCGCGGCATGATCTCGTGTGCACGTTCGAAGAAGGCACCGTGAGCGGCGGTTTCGGGTCGGCGGTGCTTGAACTCCTGCATGCGAAGCTCCATTCGGTCCCCGCCTGCCGGATCTTTGGCATCCCCGATGAGTTCGTCGAGCACGGCACTCCCGAGCAGCTGTACGAAGACGTGGGCTTCACGCCCGAGGTAATAAGCGAGTCGATTCTGGCGGCCTTACGGGGGTCGGAACAGACCGTCGATCTGGCCAGCCGTCGCCGGGCGACGCCCGGTTGAAGCAACGGAGGCACCGAAGTTGATCTCGCGCCTGGGCATCATTGCCAACCTGGGAAAACCACAGGTCAAGGACGCCGTCGAGCGGTGTCTGCGTGCGGCCGAAGACAACGGCCTGACGGCCGTGGTGGCGCAGACCGAAGCCGAGAACCTGGGACTCGACAGCGATAGTTGCCTGGAGAGTGAGCTTCCCGACCGCGTCGATGCCGTCGTCAGCTTCGGCGGAGACGGTACGTTCCTGCGCGCCGCTCGCATCGTCGGAGACAGCGGGACGCCCCTGCTGGGTATCAATCTGGGCAGTCTTGGGTTCATGGCTGACGTGCGGGTGGAGAAGATCGCCGACGCCATGGAATTGTTGGCGCGCGCCGAGTATCGACTCGAGCGCCGACGCCGCGTCGGGGTCGATGTAATCCGCGGCGGCGAGGTGGTGTTCCAGACCTCGGCGTTGAACGACATCGTGCTCAACATGGGACCGGTGCCAAGGGCCATCGATCTGGACGTGCGCATCGAGGACACGCGCGTGGGCCAGTATCTTTCCGATGGACTGATCGTGGCCACGCCGACCGGCAGCACCGCGTACAACCTGTCGGCCGGTGGTCCCATCGTGGATTCGAGCGTGGAGGCCTTCCTGCTCACGCCTATCTGCCCTCACACTCTTGCCGTGCGTCCGATGATCCTCTCCGACAACAAGCCCATCCAGGTCCGTCTGGCCCAGTGTCCCGGTGGCGTACTGACGGGCGATGGGCAAGTCAGTATTCCGGTGAAGACCAACGACGTCCTGGTATTCCATCGCGTGCCGCACGTGGCCTATTTCATTCGACTCTCGGGTCTGAATCTGTTTCAGGTCATTCAAGAGAAGCTGAAGTGGGGTGGGCATCCTCGCCGTCTCGATCCGAGCGACGAGGGCTACGATGTTGGTTGAACTGCGGCTGCAGAATCTCGCGATCGCAGCCGACGTGCAGTTCGAACTCGATTCGGGGTTCAACGTCCTGACCGGGCGCACCGGTGCGGGCAAATCGCTCGTGGTGGAAGCCCTGCAGTGGCTACGTGGCGAGCGCGTCGACCGCGGCCTGGTTCGGCAGGGGGCGGGCCAAGCCAGCGCCGAGGCCCTGTTTGATCTGACGCAGCGCCAGGAGCTTCTGGACCGACTGGCCGAGCTGGGCATCGACGTACCCGAAGACGGCATGATCCGTCTGCGACGCGAGGTGAAGGCCGAAGGGCGTTCACGCGCCTGGATCGGGGCGCGTCTCACGACCGCGGCCGTGCTGCAGGGAGCTTGCGCCATTCTCGTGGAGCTGCAGAGCCAGCATCACCAGTTGGCGCTCCTGAGCCCGCGGGCCCACCGCGACCTGCTTGACGCCTGTGGAATCGATCCGCAGCTCAGCGTCTTGTACGAAGCGGCGCGCGAACGCTACGAACGAGCGCGCCAGGAAGTGGAGCGTTGGCAACGCCGCCGACAGCAGATTCGCGAACAACGCGACATGCTCGAGTTCCAGTTCCGTGAGCTCGACGACGCCGGTCCGCGGGGCGGCGAGATAGAAGAGCTGCGGGCACGTGTGGCCCGTTTGTCGGGTGGAGTTCAACTGTTCGAGGCAGTGGCCGAGGCGCGCGAGGCCCTTGACCACGAAGACAGCGGTGCGTTGCGACAGCTCGCTCGCGCGCAGGCCCGGCTCGAGAGCGTGGGCCACGATCTGCCGCCGTTGGCCGAGGCGCTGGACGCGCTGACCACGGCGTTGGACCTGGCGCAGGACGCGGCCATGGGCCTGTCGGGATTCGCCGACGAAGAAGAGTCGGAGCCGCAGGCGCTCGAACTCGCGCAGTCTCGCCTGGCCCTGTTGGAAACCCTTTGTCGCAAGTACGCGCGCACGGAAAACGAATTGGTGGAGCTGCACCAGCAGCTCGAGCGCGAGTTGACCGACATCGGCACGCACGACGAAGTACCGCCGGAACTGGCGGAGGGGCTCGAAGTCACCCGCAACGAAGTGGAATCGCGAGCCAAGGCTCTGTTCCGGGCGCGTCGGACGCTGGCACAGCGCGTAGCGAAGGACGCCAAGCCTCTGCTGGAGGGCCTTGGCATGCCACAGGCCACTCTGGAGTTCGAGGTGGAGCCCATGCGCGACGCCGAGGGTCCCATCAAACTCAATGGCGCCCGGGTCCGGCCCGGCCCGGGTGGCGCTGAAGACATTTCGCTGCGCGTACGCACCAACGTAGGTGAGCGCGCGGGCGCTATCGAGCGCGTGGCCAGCGGCGGCGAATTGAGTCGTTTCGGCCTCGTGCTGCGCACGCTCTCCGCCGGTCACCGACGCCCGGCGTTGACCATTCTGGACGAGGTCGACGCGGGACTCAGCGCCGATCTGGGACCGGCCGTGGCGCAACGCCTTCAAGCGATGTCGGCCCACACGCAACTCCTGGTCATCAGTCATCTGCCGGCGGTTGCCGCCGCGGCCGGCCGGCACCTGGTGGCACGCAAGGAGCCACGGGGTTCGCGCACCATCAGCGATGTCGCGGTAATCGAGGGCGACGAGCGACTGGCGGAGTTGGCTCGCATGATCGGCGGAAGCGGCAACGGTCCGCTGCGGTTGGCTCGAGAACTGTTGCGGTCCCAGAGGCCGGCCGAGGCCAAGGGGACCGCGTGAGCCGCACGATCCCCGACGCCCGTCGGTTCCGGCGACTGGCCGCCCAACACACCCTGATTCCCGTGGTACGCAAACTCCTGGGCGACATGGACACGCCGGTATCGGCATTCGCCAAACTGCGTCAGGGAGATGAGCCCGGTTTCCTGCTGGAGAGTGTCGAGGGTGGCGAGACCTGGGGCCGATTTTCGATTCTGGGAAGCAGTCCCGCGGGTCGCTTCCGGGCCGAAGACGGTCGGGTCGAACTGACCTGGCGGGGCAAGACGAAACGGGTCCGGGCCCAGGATCCCATGAAGGTCCTGGCCGCCTGGCTCGACACCTACAACCCGGCCACGATCGAGGGACTGCCCCGGTTCATCGGCGGCGCGGTGGGCTACGTCAGCTACGACGCGGTGCGTTCGATCGAACGCATTCCCGATCGGCACGTCGATGCCCGGACCATGCCCGATGTCGATCTGCACCTGGTATCGGACCTCGTGGTCTTCGACAATCTGACGCATACGATGAAATTGGTAGCATGCGCGTTCGTGGAAGATGATGCCGCCGCCGCGTATCGGGACGCGCAGGTGCGCTTGGATGCCATGGAAGCTCGCTTGCGCGAGCCGGTTCCCAGTAGCGCGGCGTTCAAGACCGATGCCCCGCGCCCGGGTTCCAAGGCCAACGCGAGTCCCGTGTTCAAGAGCGACACCACTGAACGCCGGTTTGCGTCCGCGGTGACGAAAGCAAAGGACTACATCAGGAAAGGCGACGCCTTCCAGATCGTGTTGAGCCACGAGCTGTCATGCCGTTTGTCGGCGCGTCCCTACGATGTGTACCGGGCGTTGCGTCGCCTGAATCCCAGTCCCTACATGTTCTACCTGCATCAACCCGAAAGACAGATCCTGGGAGCATCGCCCGAAGTCCTGGTCCGGGTCGAAGACGCGAAGGCAACGGTACGTCCGATCGCCGGGACGCGGCGACGTGGAGCCAACGACGAAGAAGACGAAGCTCTGATCGCCGAGCTTTTGGCTGACAGCAAGGAGCGCGCGGAGCACACCATGCTGGTGGACCTTGGCCGCAACGATCTGGGGCGGTTCTGTCGATTCGGTTCGGTGGACACCGAACGTTTCATGACGGTGGAGCGCTACAGCCACGTGATCCACCTCGTGAGCCACGTCACTGGTATCATGAGCGAGGGCAAGACGTGCTTCGATGCCCTGCGTGCGTGCTTTCCCGCCGGCACGGTTTCTGGCGCACCCAAGATCCGGGCGATGGAAATCATCGATGAGTTGGAGCAGCGCCGACGCGGCGTATACGCCGGTGCCGTGGGATACTTCTCGTTCGATGGCGCCATGGATACCTGCATCGCCATTCGCACCGTGGTTTGTGAGGATGGCCAAGCACGTCTGGGAGTGGGTGCCGGCATCGTTCTCGACAGTGATCCGAGTCGGGAGTTGGCCGAGACGCACGAGAAAGCGAACGCGGCCCGCACGGCCATAGAAATGGCGGAAAGAGGACTCGAATGAAGCGCGCGCCTCTGATCGCGGTGATCGACAACTACGATAGCTTCACGTTCAATCTGGTGCAGTACATCGGCGAGCAGGGCGCACAACCGCAGGTGTTCCGAAACGATCAGGTTTCCGTAGCCAAGCTGCGGCGGTTGCGTCCCGACGGTCTACTGGTGTCGCCGGGCCCCGGCACGCCCGACGACGCGGGCATCAGCGTCGAAGCGATTCGAGCCTTCGACGGTCGAATCCCGATCCTGGGTGTCTGTCTGGGGCATCAATGCCTGGCCACCGCGTACGACGGTCACATCGCCCAGAGCGCGCAGATCCTGCACGGGAAGACCTCCGAGGTGTTCCACGCGGGCCGGGGTATCTTCGAGGGGCTGGCCAACCCCTTCGTGGCCACGCGCTACCACTCCCTGGAAATTCCCCGCGCCGGCCTGCCGTCGGGATTCGAGGTGTTGGCGTGGACGCGCGACGATGAAATCATGGCCATCCGTAGCCGCGAAAGTGAAACCTGGGGAGTTCAGTTCCATCCCGAATCGATCCTGACCGAAGGCGGCAAGATGCTCGTGGGTCAGTGGGTGCAGGAGTGTCGTACCCGGGAGGTGCGCCGATGAAAGAGTCGGCCCACCTGCTCGAACGGATCCTGTCGGGCAAGTCGCTGACGGAAGACGAAGCCGCCGCGTGTATGCGGAACGTACTCGATGGCGACGCCGATCCGGCTTGGACCGCGGGTTGGCTGGTGGCATTGCGTGCTCGCGGTGAGACGGTCGAAGAGATCACCGGCTTTGCGCGCACCATGCGAGCCTGTGCCACGCCAATCGTCTGTACGAAGGGCCCGCTGGTGGACACGTGTGGCACCGGTGGCGATGGCTCCGGCACCTTCAACATCTCTACCACGGCCGCCTTCGTGGTCGCCGGAGCGGGCGCGTTCGTGGCGAAGCACGGAAACCGGAGTGTCAGCAGCCGCTGCGGCAGTGCCGACGTGCTCGAAGCGCTGGGGGCGCGGCTCGACCTTGAGCCGTCACGGGTAGCGCAATGTGTAGACCAGGTTGGCTTTGGATTCCTGTTCGCACCGGCTCTGCACGGCGCCATGCGTCACGCCATGGGCCCCAGGCGTGCGCTCGGCGTGCGGACCGTGTTCAACATCTTGGGGCCACTGACCAATCCGGCCGGGGCTCCGCACCAGGTCATGGGCGTGTTCAGCGAAACGCTGCTGATCCCACTGGCCCACGTCATGAAGAAACTCGGGAATGGACGTTCGCTGCTGGTGCATGGTCACGACGGGCTCGATGAGCTGACGGTGACGGGGGTGAGTTCATTCGTGACCACCGACGAGCCCGACGTCGTACAGGAATTGGATCCCTCCCAGTTCGGACTGGGCCAACACGACTCGGCCGCGTTGGCCGGAGGCGATGCTCGGGAGAACGCCGCCATTACGCGGGCGGTCTTGGCCGGGCAGACGGGGGCGCCGCGCGACATCGTGGTCTTGAACGCGGCGGCGGCCCTTTGGGCGGCCGGTATCGCCGCCGATCTCGCCGCTGGCGTCGAAGCCGCAGCCGCGGCGATCGATTCGGGCGCCGCGGCCAAGTCGCTCGAAAACTATGTGGAGTTCACGCGGAGTGAGTCGTGAGCGATCGCCTGGACCGCATCGTGGCCAAGGTCCGTCAGCGGCTCGAAGAGCGGCGTCCGCACCAGCCCGAGAGCGAGTGGGTAGCCCAGGCGGCCGCCCTGGCGCCGGCGCTCTCACTGCGACAGGCGCTCAGGCGACCCGGCAAGGCGACCGCGTCGCCCGCGCCACTTCGCGTCATTGGTGAGTTGAAGCGCAAAAGCCCCTCCGCCGGAATGATTCACGGGGAACTGGATGCGTCGGCCGTGGCCCCCGTGCTGGCCCGGGCCGGCTGCCAGGCTCTGTCGGTGCTGACCGAACCAGATTTCTTCGGCGGGTCGCTCGAAACGCTACGCGAAGTTCGGCGCGTCGTGCACGTGCCCCTGCTGCGCAAGGACTTCATCGTGGACCCGTACCAGGTACATGAGGCCCGTGCCCACGGAGCCGATGCGGTGCTCTTGCTGGCGGCCGTGCTCGATGATTCCATGCTGGAGCGGTGCGCGGACGCCGCCGCGCGGTGGGGCATGGACGTGTTGGCCGAGTCCCACGGGCCGCGCGAACTCGAGCGGATTCTTCGCCTGGAGTTTCCCATCGTTGGCATCAACGCGCGCGATCTCACCACGTTCGAAGTGGATCTCGACGGCGCGTTGGAAGCCGCCAGGGACGTTCCCCTCGACCGGGTTCTGGTGGCGGAGAGCGGGGTGCGCACGGCTGACGACGCAAAGAAGGTGGCGCGAGCGGGCGTCGACGCCACATTGGTGGGTGAGGGGTTGATGCGGGGCGGCGACCCTGGCCGCGCCTACCGAAGTCTGTTTTCCCACGCAAACCAGCAGTAGGAGTCATGGGCACCAGGACACGTGTGAAGATATGCGGCTTGCGTCGGCGTGCAGACGTCGAGCAGGCGGTGCAGTGCGGCGCTGACTACATCGGATTCGTATTCGGTGCGGGCCCGCGCGCGGTTGACGTCGAGGACCTTGCCAAGTGGCTGGATGATGTGCGCGATCCGGCGGAAGTGGTGGGGGTGTTTCGCGACGCCTCGTTCGAGCAGGTGGTCGAGACCGTCACGCGTTTCGACCTGGATTTCGTGCAGTTGCACGGCGACGAGCAGGGCCAACAGTGGCACCGGCTGCCGGTACGGCTGCTTGAGGCGAGAATCGTTCGCGACCACGTCGTTGCGCCGGCTCGGTTTGCGGGAGCCGCCTGGGCCGAGCTACTCGACTCGGGCGCGGGATCGGGCCAGACGTTTGATTGGTCGCTGGCCCCGTCGCTGGCGAGGGCTCGGCGTACCTTCCTGGCCGGTGGACTGACGCCGGAAAACGTGGGCCGGGCCATCGCCGAGGTTCGTCCGTTCGCCGTCGATACTTCGTCGGGCGTGGAAGACTCCCCCGGAATCAAGAATCACGAGCGCATTCAGGCGTTTCTCGAAGCAGCGCGGGGCTAGATGTGGCGTATCTGAAATTTGACCCCAACCTGGGCGAAGACGGGTACTTCGGCGCCTACGGCGGCCAGTTCATGCCCGAGACGCTCATGGGACCATTGGGTGAACTTGAAAGCGCGTTCCGCGAGGCTCGTGACGATGAGGGCTTCCGCGCGGAGTTCGAGAACCTGCTACGCGATTTCGTGGGAAGGCCCACGGCGTTGGGCCATGCGCGCAAACTCAGCGCTCACTACGGAACCGCGCCGATCTTCCTGAAACGGGAAGACCTCGCCCACACCGGCGCGCACAAGATCAACAACGCGCTGGGGCAGGTGTTGCTTGCTCGTCGCATGGGCAAGACCCGGGTGATCGCCGAGACCGGAGCGGGACAACACGGGGTGGCGACAGCCACGGCGTGCGCCCATCTCGGGCTTACCTGCTGCGTGTACATGGGGGAAGTCGACATGGAGCGACAGGCCCTGAACGTCTATCGCATGCGACTCATGGGCGCCGAGGTCCGCGGCGTCAGCTCCGGCAGCCGAACGCTGAAAGATGCGATCAACGAAGCCATTCGCGATTGGGTCGGGTCGGTCGAGTCCACCCACTACGTACTGGGCAGCGTGCTTGGCCCGCATCCGTACCCCTTGATGGTCCGGACCTTTCACGAATGCATCGGGCGCGAAGCCAGGGCGCAGATCCTCGATGCTTGTGGACGCCTTCCCAGTCATCTGGTGGCGTGCGTGGGTGGGGGCAGCAATGCCATGGGGCTCTTCTATGCGTTCCTTGGCGACGACGTCGCCATGGTCGGTGTCGAGGCTGGCGGCACCGGTACCGGGCCGGGTGAGCACGCCGCGCGTTTCGGAACGGGTCGCGTGGGAGTACTGCACGGAACCCGCAGCGTCCTGCTCCAGGATGACGCGGGAAACATTCTGCCCACGCACAGCGTGAGTGCCGGTCTGGACTACCCCAGTGTGGGACCCGAACACGCGCACTATCGTGACGCTGGGCGCATCACCTATGCCCGCGCCGGTGACGACGATGCGTTGGCCGCGTTCCACCGGTTGTGTCAGATGGAGGGGATCTTGCCGGCTCTGGAGTCGTCGCATGCCTTGGCGCATCTCGATGTCCTCATGCCCACGCTTGGCGCCGACGATCTGGTCGTGGTGAATCTGTCCGGGCGAGGCGACAAGGATGTTTCAACGGTCCAGGCCTCGGATTCTCGCGCTTGAGGCTCCTGGAGGACCCACCGGGCCGGCCATCGGTCTGGCAATCGGTGACGGAGGGATTGCGTACTCTGGGGGCATTTGGCATAGTGTGGCCATCCACAGGCCAACCCCATGCCTGGTCGAAGGGCGCCCGTAGCTCAGCTGGATAGAGCGTCTGCCTCCGGAGCAGAAGGCCACAGGTTCGAATCCTGTCGGGCGCACCACTTTCATCGACCGGCCCCCAGGACGACCTCCATGGGCGTAATACTTCGAATCCTCTTCCTCTTGCTGATGTTCGGCCTTGTTCGCCGCGGCGTGCGCGCGATCGTGCGTCGCTTTGTCGAAAAGCCGAAGCCTCAGGCCGCCGACCAGGAGCCGCCTCTGGAAGGCTACACGGACCAGCGGATCGAGGACGCGGAGTATGAGGAGCTTCCTTAGTCCCGGGCGCCGCACGCGCCATCGGGAGCGATTCGAGAGCAAGTTCCAGCGGCGCACGGGACGCGGTGGGCGCAACGCCATTCGCTTCCGGCGCAATCGCGAGCTGCTGGCGCGGGAAATCACCACACTGCTACTCTGGTCGGCGATCGCCGTCATGCTCGCGATCCTGGGCAAGACCCTGGCCGAGGTAGCTCGCGTTCATCTGGCGGACCGTGCGTTCGCCGTCCGGGCATCGCTACCCGGGGCCGCGGTGATTGCATGCGCGGCCTGTACCTGGCGTGCCCGCCGTTCGTTGCTGGAGTTCCTCGACATCCGGCGCGAGCAGACCGAATTGGTAGCGCGCCTGAAACGGGACCTCGCGGACCTCGAAGGCGAATCGTAATTCTTTCGGAAACAACGTGTTACGAGCATGTGGCACAGTGTTTGCTGAACTCACCGTAAGACGGGAATGGAGGAGCCTGTTCCTGAAAGTCGGTGGGGGAAACCGTGGATGGGCCACAGCAGTCAACCTGTACGTGGGAACGGCTCGGGCGCGCCCTGGCCGACGTGGCGGCGCATGTTCATCCCGATGCTCCCGTGGAGATCATCATCGATCGCGTGTTGCGGGGATGTCTGGACGCGTTGCCCCACGCCGAAGGGGCCTGTCTGGTCGAACAGCGCGACGGAACGGTCTGGCGTTATCAGCGCCACCGCGACCAGGAGACCGAGGTGCAGGAGCCTCAGGTCCTGGCTACCGGCAACCAACACCCGTTCCAGCCATGGCCAGACGAGGGGATCCAGGCCACCGAGACCGAAGGGGTCAC
Organism: Candidatus Krumholzibacteriota bacterium; assembly: GCA_029262065.1. Lineage (GTDB taxonomy): Bacteria > Krumholzibacteriota > Krumholzibacteriia > JAJRXK01 > JAJRXK01 > JAJDAC01. The sequence goes on from JAJDAC010000014.1 coordinate 300,259, forward strand.
GCGCGTGCTGGAGGATCTTCCCACCGGGGATGCCAACTGTCTGGTCGCCGGATTGCCGGCAACGACGGCCAGGGGGCGGCCAGGGTACCTCGTGGTGTGGGGGTGGTTCTTTGAACCCGACGAATACGAGGCGCTCGAGACCATGGCGGCCCATGCTGCCCACTCGCTTCACGCCGCGGCGCTCTGCCGGCGCTTCGCCCAGGAAGCGCGCACCGATGGCCTGACCGGCGCGTTCAACTATCGACACTTCATGGACAGCCTCTGGCGAGAGATACGGCGGGCGGGCCGCTTTCGCGAGACGTTCGCCGTGGTCATGGTTGATGTGGACAATCTGAAGGAATACAATGATCGCTTCGGCCATTTGGGTGGTAGCGCGGCCCTCAAGGCCATCGCCGAGATCCTGCTACGCAACGCGCGAGACATCGATATCATTGCCAAGTACGGCGGCGACGAGTTCAGCGTGCTGCTTCCGAACACCTCGATCGACGGCGCCCTGGCCTTTGCCCAGCGTATGCGAGTAGAGGTTCAGGCTCACCAATTCGAGGGCGACGCCGCTCGGGCCCTGACCATCAGCATTGGAATCGCGGCCTACCCAGAAGACGGAATGGATGCTCGCGGCCTGTTGAACCGGGCCGACGCAAGATTGTATCGGGCCAAGGCCGACGGAAAGAACCGTGTTGGTCGGCCAACTGTAGAAACCACGACCGAGGACGTTGATCGATGAGTTTGAAGACGAAGCTCGAAACGAAGAACGCGCGACTGGGTGTAATTGGCCTGGGCTATGTCGGCTTGCCATTGGCCGTCGAATACGCGCGCAGTGGTTTCGACGTGGTCGGGATCGACGTCAGCCAGGAGAAGGTCGACCAGATCCTGCGTGGTGAAAGCTACATCGACGATGTCGGTAGCGAGGTGCTTGCGCCGCTGGTGGAAGCGGGCAAGCTTACGGCCACGACCGACTACGCCGCGCTGGCTGAGGTGGACAGCGTGAACATCTGCGTTCCCACACCGCTGTCCAAGACGCGCGACCCAGACATCAGTTTCATCGACGCGTCGGTGGAGCGCATCGCCGAGACGCTTCACCGCGATCAGTTGATCATCCTGGAGAGCACTACGTATCCGGGCACCACCGAGGAAGTGATCCTGCCGCGACTGCAGGAACAGGGACTCACGGTAGGTCGTGATTTCTATCTGGCGTTCTCGCCCGAGCGCGTGGACCCGGGAAATCCGAACTTCAGCACCAAGAACATTCCCAAGGTCGTGGGCGGAATCACGCCGGCCTGCACCGAGATGGCGGCCACGTTGTATCGGAATGCGCTGACCGAGGTGGTGCCGGTGTCGAGCGCGCGCGTGGCCGAAACCGTCAAGCTGCTCGAAAACACATTTCGCAGCGTCAACATCGGAATGGTGAACGAGATGGCGCAGATGTGCCAGAAGATGGACATCAATGTGTGGGAGGTCATCGACGCCGCCGCCACCAAGCCGTTCGGCTTCATGCCTTTCTACCCTGGTCCGGGCCTGGGCGGGCATTGCATTCCCATCGACCCGTTCTACCTGAGCTGGAAGGCGCGCGCCAGTGGCTTCGAGGCGCGTTTCATCGAACTGGCGGGAGCCGTGAACAGTTCCATGCCCGACTTCGTGGTGAGTCTGGTCTCGCGCGCACTCAACGATCACAGTAAGCCCATTCGTGGGTCCCGGATCATGGTCGTCGGCGTGGCCTACAAGAGTGACATCGACGATACGCGGGAGTCGCCCGCGCTGGATGTCATCGAACTCCTGCGCGGCGGCGGTGCCACCGTGCGCTACCACGATCCCTACGTGCCCTCGCTGACGACCGCGCCCGACGTGGAACGGGTGGAGCGCCTGGACGCGGAATCGTTGAAGAACATCGACTGCGCCGTCATCACAACCGCGCACAAGTCAGTGGACCATTCCATCTTGGCCGAATTGTGCCCATTGGTCGTCGACACCCGCAATGCGCTTCGCGACAATCGGTCCGCGCACATCCATCGACTCTGATCTCCGGAGAAGGACTTCACCCATGGCTCGAGTACTCGTAACCGGCGGCGCCGGCTTCATTGGATCCCACATCACCTCCGGATTGATCGCCCAGGGCGACGAGGTGCGGGTCCTGGACGACATGTCCACGGGCTATCAGCGCAACCTCGACGAGAATCCCCAGGCTGAACTTTTTCGTGCGTCGGTCACCGATCTCGACGCCGTGCGCAAGGCCGTCGATGGCTGTGACTACGTGTTTCACCAGGCGGCCCTTGCGTCCGTGCCTCGAAGCATTGCCGAGCCCATCGCCAACAACGAAGCCAACGTCGCCGGCACCCTGAACGTTCTGGTGGCTGCCCGCGATGCCAAGGTCAAGCGCGTGATCTACGCGGCCAGCAGTTCGGCCTACGGCGACAGCGAACGCCTGCCGAAGGTCGAGACCATGGCCACGGTGCCGAAGTCGCCTTACGCCGTCGCGAAGCTGGCCGCCGAGCAATACGTGTCGGTCTTTGCGCAGGTCTACGGGATGGAGACGCTGGCGATTCGATACTTCAACGTGTTCGGTCCCCGTCAGGATCCCACCAGTCAGTACGCAGCGGTGATTCCCCTGTTCATCGACGCGCTACTGGAGGGAAAGCCGCCTACCATCCACGGAGATGGCGATCAGTCGCGCGACTTCACGTACATCGACAACGTGGTCCACGCGAATCTACTGGCCTTGAAGGCACCCAAATTGGGGGGCGAGGTCGTCAACGTCGCGCTGGGCGACCGCATCACGCTGAACGAGCTCTTCTCCAGAATCGCCGCCGAGTTGGGATCGGACATCCAACCCATACACGGCGATCCGCGCGCGGGCGATGTGCGGCATAGCCAGGCCGATATCCAGAAGGCCACGAAACTTCTGACCTACCAGGCGCAAGTGTCTGTGGAAGAAGGGATTTCGCGAACAGTGGCCTGGTACAAGCAGTTCAAGGCGCAGCAGACCGGTTCCTGACCCTACTGGGAATGCTGCGGCATTTCCCTAAGGGTGAAAGGAAGTCGTTGACACATATCTGACCCGTCGTCATACTTTTGCTTGACAGCTTTGGGGGGAACAGCTGGCAAGGTCGCACTGACCGGCCGGCGCGCATCAACTGGCTTCACCCTCGTGGGGCCATAGAGGTTATAATGTTTAGAGGCTTGCACTTGGCTATCGCCGTCTGTCTGGCGGCGAGCATCGTGTCGTTCGACACGGCGCAGGCGAACCTTCCTACCGATCCCGTGGCCACAACCATGGGCAGCGGTGGCTGGATCACGCCTCCGGCGACGACCCAGACCGACTCCGACCCCAATTTCATCCTGAACCTCTACGATTCCGTCGAAACGGTCACCCAGACCGTCGCCGACATCGACGTCATCAGCGGCACCGCCCGCTTGGACGTCGACGTGCCCATTCTGATCGATCGCCGCCGCCGCGTGCCCGGAGCCCCCGATCTGTCGGGAGCCGTCTTTGGGACTGGGCCGGACACTTTCGGCGGATCCTACACGGAATCCATGGAACCACTGGCCAGCGGCCTGGATGCCTTCGGGAGCCGTCGTGGCAACCGGACGCCAGGCATCGGCTCGGTGATCAACGGCGGCGACCCCAACCCGACGAACCCCGTGCCCGAACCGGCTACCGTCATGCTTCTTGCATCCGGCATGCTTTCGGCACTGACCGTCTGGATGATCCGACGCCGCAACGAACTCGAATCCGAGTCCTGATCCCAAGACCGGACCGAATAGGGCACGGACCGACCGTCGGTTCGTGCCATCTCGTTCGTTCGGTTTGACATTCTCGACGAGCGTCTGTACACCCGAGGTCGTGCCAACGATCCAAGTCGTCGCGCCTGGCTATGCCCGGCGCACGAGACCACGCCGGGAGCCGACCCAACATGTTTCTCAGCCCTCCGTTCGCGTCCCGAGCCGTTTCCGTGCTGATGACGGTTTTCGTGTTCGCGGCGAGCATTCCCACCCTGGCGACCGCTCAAACGCCGAGTACGACGGATACGTACCGTCTGGGACCCGGCGACGTGGTCCAGCTCTCGGTCTGGCAACAGCCCGATCTGGATCGCCAGTTGACCGTCCGCGACGATGGAGACCTCGTGGTCCCGCTGGTGGGCGCCGTGCCGGCCGCGGGACGAACCCTGCCCGAGCTGGAAGCTGATCTGGCGAGACGGCTGAGGGCCTTCAACCGGGACATCACCGAGGTGTCGCTGAACGTGTCGACGTTCAAGGCGTTCGAAGTGTTCATCATGGGCTCGGTGCCCTCGCCGGGCTCCTATGCCTTCGACACCGTGCCCACGGTATGGGACGCCATCCGCGCCGCGGGCGGGCCATCGGCGACCGCCAACCTACGCCGGGTCAGGATCCTGCGCCCGCTCCAGAGTGGCACCAGCACCATCATCACCAATATCGCCGGGGTCATGGGGGGGACGGCGCCGACCGAGGAAATGGTGTTGCTGCAACCGGGCGACACCGTGATCGTGCCCGACCTCCAGGCGTTGAGCGCAGCCGACCGTGAAACCGGAGTCCACGTGATGGGAGCCGTGGGGAGTCCCGGTCTGTATCCTGTGGACGAGCCCAGTCCCTTGATGACGCTCGTGCTACAGGCGGGAGGCTTCTCCCCCGATGCCAATCTGGCCAATGTACGATGGGTCCATCCAACGACCTCGGGCCCGGTCGCCGCGCGCCCGGTCGACGTAAAGCTGTTCCTGGAGAATGGCCAACAAGAGAGCAACCCCATGATTCAGCCCGGCGACACCATTTTCGTGGAGCGCAAGGGGACATTCAACTTCGTCCAGGCTATCGCGTCCAGCGCGGGTGTCCTTGGCTTGCTGATCAGCGTATTCCGCTAGGAGCCTTCCGGTGACCGACTCCGATCCCAGACCCCCTCTGAAACCCCGCGCCGTCGAACGGCAAGCGGCGGCCCAGGGGATCGCGTCCATCCTTCCCGCCGCGGCGTTCGATCCGCATCGTCTTTGGCAGCTGCTACGCCGCCGCCGGTTCTTCCTGATCCTGCCGATTCTGGTGGTTGGTATCACGGTGGGCGTGGGTCTGCGCAACATCACGCCAGTCTACATTTCCACCAGTGCCATATTGATGGAAGAGCGCAGTACGGGCACCAACATCGATCGCATCATGATCACCGAGCAAGCCCAGCGCAATCGCAACCGCAACCGGTTGACGGTGGTGGGCGAGCGGTTCCGCAGCCAAGACCTCATGAACCGCGTGATCAGCAACCTGCGACTACGCGAAGACCCCGGTGTGATCGCCGAGGCTACCTATCTACAGCAGACCAAGCTGCCTGATCAGACGGTCAGCCTGATTGCCGAGCGGATTCTGGTGGATCGGCTGCGGGCCAAACTGAGCGTTCGAGCCAACGGCGCCGACATCTATCAGGTAAGCGTCGAGGACAACGATCCGACGACCGCCTACAAGCTGAACGAAGCCATCACCGCGGCGTATATCGATCTGGTGGCTCGCGAGCGCTCCGACGAGATCCTCGACACCGAGCAGTTCACCGATGAACAGTTGGTGCAGGCGCGGGCCAGTCTGGATACGGCCGAGCAGGCTCTGCAGGAGTTCAAGCGCACCATGCTTCTGCGTGAAGAACTCAGCGGCAACCCGGTCACGGGCAAGAACAGCCAACGCGCCCGCAATCTGGTGCGGCTGGTTCGGCTCGACATTGACGAGACCGATCGTGAACTCGACCAGGTACGAGCTCGGCTGCGCCAGCTGGAGGTCGACTCCGATTCTTCTCCTCTCATTCTGAACGACGGTGAGGTTCGCGGTTTGACCGAGCGCCTCGTTGCCCTCGAGCGCGAGGACTACCTGGCGCAATTGCGCGACAATGTGGACACGCGAGAGGGGATCTCGCCCGGTCGTCAGCGTATCGGTGTCCAACGCAATCGCCTCGCCGCGCGCGTCAGTCAACTGGTCGACCGTGAGTTTCCCGACCTCTCGAGCAGCCAGCGCGGCCAGGTGATCGCGCTACACGAGCTGACGGCAATCCGCGACATCTTCACTCAGCATCAGCAGGTCATCACGCGCGAGTACCAACGCTTCGTTGCCAACGTGCAGGATCAACCCGAGCAGGAGCAGGAGCTGCAGCGCCTGGAAAAAGAAGCGCGCCTGGCCGATGACATCGTGCAACGCCTGGTGACGGCCCAGCTTCAGGGCACCACCACGACCAGCGCCACCGAGTCCGGTTTTGGTACGCGGGTGCGACAGCTGGAACCGCCCAAGAAACCCCTTTATCCCGCCAAGCCCAACAAGAAGAAGATCGCCGTCATGGCGTTGATGTTGGCGCTGGGAATCGGCGCGGGCGCCGTGTTCCTGGCCGAGTACGTCGACAGTAGTTTCAAGGACGTTCGCGATGTGTTCCGGCAAACGGGGCTCGAGGTGTTGGGTACGTTGCCGCGCTTCGCCGATGAATTCCAGTGGGAGAAGAAGAAGCGACGGGTCAACATGGCGTGGCGTACCGCGTTCGTCTTGACGCTGGTAACGGCCATGACGCTCTTCGTTCTGTACTACAAGCGTAGCACGGTGCAGAACCGAATCGAGCTCATCACCCAGGTGGAAAGCACCGTCAACGAGAGCGGGCGATAACCATGGGTGAACACATAAGTTTGTCGAAGATGCCGATACTCAGCGAACGCCCGGAGGACTTCGAAAGCCCACTGTCCGTCGAGATGCGACGCCTTTACACCAAGCTTCGCCCGGTTATCAAGCGTGACTCCATCCGCTCGTTCATGATTACCAGCGCCGAACGTGGTGAGGGCAAGAGCACGACCTCGAGCAACCTGGCCGTGGCGATCGCTCGTCATCGCGACACCAAAACGGTCCTGGTAGACGGTGACCTGAGACGGCCGACGCTTCACAAGCTCATGTCGCTGCCGCGCGAGCGGGGTCTGAGCGATCTGCTGGAAGGTAAGTGCAGCATCGAGGAGACCCTGCACGATACCGTGCACCCCAGCCTGAAGGTCATTACCTGCGGTACGCGGGTCACCAGCCCCGGCAGTCTGTTCGACACCGACCAGCTCACCCGTGTGATCGAAGGCCTGGAGTCGAGATTCGAGATGGTCGTTTTCGACGCGCCGCCGGTGCTTCCGGTGGCTGACCCGGTCATGCTCGCGCAGGAAGTAGACGGCGTGATCATCGTGGTCATGGCCGGGCTTACGCCACGTGAAGTCGTGCGGCGCGCGCGTGACGTACTCGACGACGGTCGAGCCAGTTTGTTGGGTGTGGTGCTGAACAACGCGGCCGAAGTACTGCCTTACTACTACGACTACAGTTACTACGGCTACGAATAGTCGCGCTCGGGCGTTGGCTCGCGCGCGGCCTCCTCTTGCACCTCTCGCCAGTGGAGTTGCCGATGCCCGATCGCGGTGACCAGCAACCCAAGCAACACAGCAAACCACAGCGTGGCGGCACGAACGAGAATGGTGGTCGCGAGAGCCGCTTGCGGCGTCACGTCGGCGTTGCGCAGCAGAGCCACCAGCGAGGCTTCGGTGGTGCCCAGGCCGCCGGGCAGGAACGTGACGTTGCCCACGACCGTACCCACGGCGTAGATCCACACGGCATCCACGGCCGCAAGCGCTTCGCCCAGGCCGCGCAGCAGCAAGAGCATGCCGATGCCCTCCGCCAGCCATCCCAGCACGCTCCAGGTCAGAGCAGGCGCGAAGACCCCGGGCGCGAGCAGACTCTGGTTGTGTTCGAGCATCTGATCGAATGCCTCGCGGCGGGAGCGCAGGCGGGGCACGCGGGCAATCGTATTCAGAAGCGCGCGACGCAACGCGGCGTGACGCAAGGCCGCCGCGGTGAACACCGCCAAGACCACGACCAGGAACGGCGCCCAAGGCACGGCGTGCCCGCGGCTCACGTACAGGCTGGCCAGGGCCAGGATGGCCAACGCGTCGGTGATTCGTTCCACCACCAGGACGGGCGCAGTCCTGCGAACCGAGATGCCGTGCAGGCGTCGCAGGAACACCGCCTTGTAGAACTCGCCCATGCGCGCGGGCGTAACCACCATGGCAAAGCAAGCGAAGTAGATCCGGGCGCTGCTCGCCACGGGCACGCGCACGCCCACCGCGGCCAACAACTGCTGCCATTTCAGGAAACGCCAACCGTAGTTCACCAGCGTCAGACCGATGACCGGAACCACGATCCAACGATCGAGTTGGTTCCAGGCGTTGGTCAGTTCGTCACGCGCGAACAAGATGCTCGCGCCGATGGCGGCGGCCACCACCACCGCCAGGTACGAGAACAGGTGACGAGCCAGGAATGCGCGAAGCTGCGAAGTCACGGGAATTCCTGGGAACAGACGGACCGACGGGACGAACACGGTCTCGAGCGAGTGGCTTGAGGACCGTGACCATGACCGAGCGAATCTACCCGCAGAGCCCGAACGGTGGCCAGGATATCCTGGCTCAGCCGTGGGTTGTGTTCGCCGACGACTTTGGCCGACACCCCAGCAGCGCGCAGCATCTCATGGCCAACCTGCCCCGCCGACAACCGTTGGTCTGGGTGAATACGATCGGGCTCCGACGGCCGTCGTTCTCCGTGTCGGACGCGCGTCGTGCGTTTGGTGTCGTGCGTCGATGGGTGGCCCCAACCGAGGACGACCAGACCCAGCCACCGGGCGATCGGCAGGGGCCCGTTCACGTCATCAGCCCCGCGATGAGTCCGGGTGCCCCCACGGGGCTCTCACGGCGTTTCAACCGGTGGTCGCTCGTACGCGGAATCCAGGCTGCCTTGCCCGAAGGAGCGCGTCCGGTCGTGTTGACCACGCTGCCGCTGACATCGGACCTCGTGGGACTTCTGAACGAATCTTTGCATGTCTACTACTGCGTGGACGATTATACGCAGTGGGCTGGGGGATACCAGACGGCCCTGAGGCAGCTCGAAGACGAATTGCTGACCCGCGTCGACGGGGTGGCCGCCACGAGCCGGCACCTTCTGAACACGCGCGTACCACGTAGCGGCCGAAGCCTGTACCTACCCCACGGTGTTGACCTGGACCGCTTCGGGGCCGAGGTACCAGCCCATCCGACGCTGGCCGCGGTGCCGTCGCCGCGGGTGGGGTACCTGGGACTGCTGGATGAACGTCACGATCTGGAGTTGTGGCAACGCGTCGTGAGTGAGATGCCCGACGTCCATTTCGTCCTGGTCGGCCCGCGCGCGATCGAACCATCGTTTCTGCACAAAGCCCACAACGTCACGTTGATCGATGCCGTGCCCTACGAGGAAGTTCCCTCGGTCCTGGCTGGGTTCGACGTTGCGATTCTACCCTACCGAATCGATGGCGCGGGGCGCTCGATCAATCCACTGAAGGGCAAGGAGATCCTGGCCGCTGGCGTTCCCCTGGTGGCCACGCCCTTGCCCGAATTTGAAGGTTGGCCCGAGACGGTGCTCCTGGCATCAACCGCCTCCGAGATGGTGCCGGCCGTGCGCCAGGCCCTGGCGATCTCAAGATCGTCGGCCCGGGCGACGGCGGAACAGTTCCTGCGTGGGGAGTCGTGGAGCGACAAGGCTGCGTTGCTCGCCTCGACATTACAGAACTGGTGCACGGAGAAGGCGGATGTCTAAGCCCCGAGTGCTCGTCATCTCGACGATGTTTCCCAATAGTGAGCTCCCGGTCCACGCGGTGTTCGTGCAACAGCGAATCCAGGCATTGGCGAAGCGGGTACGCCTGGACGTGTGCTCGCCGATTCCCACCTTTCCACTGGCCGATCGTTGGGTGGCCAAGTACCAGCCTCGGCTGCGCATCCCCGACCGCGAAACGCAGGGCAACCTGTCTTGCCATTTTCCGCGGTTCCTTTCGGTGCCCAAGGTCGCCAAGCCTCTGGATGGCTGGGCGGTGTATCACACGTTGAAGAAGTTCCTGCGCCAGCACGATCCTGACCGCAACGTCGTGTTGCTCGACTCCCATCTGGCGTTTCCCGATGGTTGGGCCGCGGTGCGACTGGGTCGTGAGCTGGGCATTCCCGTTACCGTGACCCTGCGTGGCCACGACATCAACGAACTCGGGCACACGCGGGGTCGGCGTCGGATGGTCATGGAAGCGCTGCGCGGCGCTGACCGTGTATTCGGCGTGGCCCAGGCGCTGTGCGACGGCGCGGTGGAACTGGGCGCTGATCCCAGTACCACGGTGGCGTCGAGCAACGGCGTGGATACCGAGCGGTTTCAGCCCAGCGATCGCACGCAGGCGCGGCATGCTTTGGGATTGCCGACCGATCGCCCGATCATCTTGTCGGTGGGACACCTGGTCGAGCGCAAGGGCTTCCATCACATCCTACAGGCGGCAGCCCGCCTCAAGCAGCAGGGTCACCCCGGCGTGTTCGTGGCGATCGTGGGATCCGGTGGAGAAGAGGGCAACTTCGAGCCCCAGTTGCGCGCGCTGGTCGACGAACTGGGTCTCGAGAACGACGTGAAGTTCGCCGGCGCGGTGGCCAATCCTGAACTGCGTCCTTGGTACTGCGCCGCCGATGTCTTCTGCTTGGCGAGCGAGAAGGAGGGATGGCCCAACGTCGTGCTGGAAAGTCTTGCTTGTGCGGTGCCCGTGGTTGCCACCGCGGTTTGGGGTACACCGGAAATCCTGCCTCGTCCCGAACTGGGAACCCTCGTGCAGTACGGCTCCATCGACCAGTTGTCGGCGGCGTTGTCGGACGCGCTGGCTCGCCAATGGAGCCCCCAGGTTCTGCGTGATCACGCATTGGCCCACACGTGGGACGACACCGCGGCCAAGTTGGCGCAACACATGCGGGAAGTCGTGGAGTCACGGGGACTGCCCTTGCCTCACCTGGAGCCTTCACCAACCCCGCAGGTTTTGCCGTGACCGTTCTCGCGGCGTCGGGTGTCGTGCTGATGGCGTATTTGGCCGCCTACTTTCCGGCTCTGCGGCTATGGGTCGGCGATACCCTGCGGGATCCGAACTACGGCCACGCCGTGCCGCTGTCGTTGGGTTTGCTGGCGTTGGGGCTGTGGCGCTCCCGACAATCTTCGCCGCGGGGAACGTGGATGGTGTCGGGCGGCGCGTTGCTCGCGCTGGCCATGCCGCTGGGCGTATTGGGAATCCTGGGGTCCGAGGCATTCACGCTGCGCGTGAGTGGCATTCTGGCGGCCGCCGCGGCGGTCTCGATGCTGGCCTCGCCGCGAAGGGCTGGCGTATGGCAGCCGATCGTTTTGGCCCACCTGTTTCTGGTGCCTTGGCCTTACGTTGTGTTCTACGCCACCACCGCCCGGCTCCAACGAATCAGTTCGGCCGTGGCGGGAGAGGCGCTTAGTGTGAGCGGCATACCACTCGTGCGCGAGGGCAACATGCTCAGGCTACCGGGGTATCAGTTGGAAGTAGTGGAAGCATGCAGCGGGTTGCGCGGCATTCTCACGCTCACGGCCTTGGCGGCCTGCATCGCCGTCTTCGCGGGAGCGAAGGGTATGCGCTTGGTGTGGCTGGTTGCACTCGCGCTGCCGTTGGCCTTGCTGGCCAACTTCCTTCGCTTGGTGGGAACCGGTTTCGCGGCCCAGCTGGTGGGTCCGGAAACGGCCGATCGCGTCTTCCACATCGCCGGCGGCATGGGCACGTTCGCGCTGGGCACGATAGTGCTTTCCTCGGTGGCATTCGCCGGCCGGAGGCAGTCTTGAGTTCGCTGAACCGCAGGTGGTGGATCGTTCTGGTGGCGTTCCTGGCGCTGGCCGGTGTCCGGGTCTGGATCCAGCGACCCCAGGCGACGGCGGTCTGGGCGGAATCGCTCGATGGACTGCTGGCGGGCGAGCCCTACCGTGAGGTTCCGATCGAAGGAAATGCGTTGGCGATGCTGGGCGTCAGCCGGTACCGATTCATCGAGGTGCCCACGCAGGGTTCGATCCCCGTGTGGCTCTACGCTGGATACTATTCCGACCAACAGGACGACGCTCAGATCCATGCCCCCGAACACTGCTACCCGGGAACCGGGTATCAGGTCGCGCGCAGCCAGTCCCACTCACTCGCCAATGGAGCGGTGCGGGAACTGGTGGTCGAACGCGGAGCCGAGCGGCGGCTGGTGTGGTACGTGTACCGCACGCGCGTGGGGTCGCCGATAACGGCCCTCGGACTCAAACGCGATCAGGTCTTGAGCAAGATTCTCGGACGCAGCCGCGATGCCATGATCGTGCGGGCCAGTACTCCCGTGTTGAGGGTGGAGACGATCGAGCTGGCTCGTGCCCGGCTGAGCGAACTCTGGATGGCCGAGGGAGCTTCCATTCTGCGATGGTTCGATGGTCGCGGGGGGAGGGGAGCATGAACATTCTGGTTGGCGTCGAACACCTGGTTCGCTTGATGGCGCTGGCGTGGGTCGACGCGCGCCGACTCAACGTTTCCTGGCCGGTCGCGGTCATGTTCGGGGTGCACTGTGTCCTGTTGATGATCGCTGCGGATCCTACTCATCCGCTGTGGTCGTGGGCCCTGGTTCCCATCTTCCGGCTGCGTTTCGGCGATCTCTACCTGCACTACCCCGATGCCCTGCTGGGTCTGCCGACCACCGGCGCCGGCTTGCGCATTGTCCTGGATCTGCTCTTGGGACCGTTGGTGGCCGCCTGGGTCATCGTGGCTTCCATGGGTACCGCGCGCGGTCGCCGCGTGGACTCCAGCTACCTACGCGCAGCCAGCCTGGGCGCCTATCCCCGGATTTTCCTGGTGTTCCTGGCGTTGGCCGCGCTATGGACGGCCATGTATTCGTTTCCTCTGCAGGTCGTGTTGCGGGAAATCACCTTGAGTCACCGCCTACGGATCTTGCTGACGCACGGTTGGGGGCTCGTCGCCGCACTTGCGCTGGTGCCGTTGGTGTTCCTGATTCCTTCACTGTTGTCGGGCACGACAAACTGGGCCAGGGCCGCGTCCGACAGCCTGAAATTGGTACGAACCAACCTCATGGTGGCGATCGGCCTGGGAATGCTGCCCTACCTGGTTGGAGTCCCGTTCGTCCTCGCGCTCAATCGTTCCGCGGCGATCGCGCTGAAGCTGCGGCCGGAGTTCGTGCTGGCGATCATGATCGTGCAATCGATGGTTGCCCTGGTCGTTGGCTTCTTCGTCATGAATGCCACCGCTCGCCTTTGGGTCGGCCGCAAACCCACCAGAATGGAAGCATCATCATGATCGGTTTCCTCGGGCGGTGGGTCGTGGTCTCTCTTCTCCTGCTCATCACGGGGTGCCAGACGGCCGACTATCGCACCCGGTTCCAAGCCGAGAAGGCTCGCTACTGGGCCGAGCGCGGAGACTTGAAGTTTGCGCTCGAAAGCAACCCGCAGATTCGCGATGGCCTGCACGCCAGCGCGGCGCGTCACGTTGGGGTGGCCGAAAAATCGCGGCCGACGGGGATCGAGGCCATCGACGCGGAGCTGGCCGAGATTCGCGGCCAGTCGCTCCTGCGCGCGGGCGTGGCTCTACTGCAGGCCGGTGAATACGACGCGGCCGAACGACAACTGGCGACGGCCCAGGCCGAGTCGCCGCCGCTGTACGCGCGCGAGGCGGCCTACCTGCGTGCGCGCTGGCGCATCGATCAAGAACAGTACGAAGACGCCATCGCGCGGTACCAGGAGTTGTTCGCGCTGTTTCTCGACAACCCAGAAGCATCAGCCCCATCCGAGACATTGCTCTCTTTGCCGGCCAACATTGCTTTCGTGGTGAAGGAGCACGTTCCCACCCGACTCCAGGACTGGGTCACCTGGGGGCGTGAAGTGTACGAACGCATCTGGGAACAATGGCCGCAGGAAAACGCGGCGCAGCGGGCGCGGTTCCTGATCCATCGATTGGCCGTGGCGAACGGGGAATGGGCCGTGGCCATCGCCGATCTCGAGGCGTTCGAAGCCGGAGCCGAGTCGATCAATGACCTCTACCGCGCGCGCATCAATCGAGCCGAGGTCATGGCCTTCACCGACCAGATCGAAGAGGCCCTGACTCTCTACCGTGACTGCACGGCCAAAGCCCCGCTGCGTGAACTCAGGGGCCTGGCCCGCTTGCGGGCATGCGATGCAATTGCCCGCCTGGACGGTGTCGATGTCGCGATCGACTCCTTGGTGGTGCTGTCCCGTGACTTCGCCGACATGACCGCGATCGCGGCCGCGGCCGAGGCCCGGCAGGCCCGCCTGATGGTTCAGCGCGGCGACTGGAACCAGGCCATTCGGCAATACCGTCGTATCCAGACGCGCTACCCGAACTCCGACGAAGGCGTCGATGCTCCGCTGTCGTTGGTGGAGCTCTACGCGGCGCGAGGCGACTCGGTCCGCGCACGGACGGCCATGCAGCAGGCAGTGACGATCTATCGCCACGTGCTGGCCGCGCAACCGGGTGACGTGCCCGTGGCGGTCGATGCCCGCAACTATCTGGCCGACCTTCTGGTCAGAGTAGGGGAACCACACCGGGCGCTTATCGAACTGGAGCAGATCCACCATTTTCGGGGTGGGTCACTAGATGGCACCGAAGCCCTGCTCAAGGCGGCCCGTGTCGCCCAGGAGAACCTGGGCGACAAAGAGCTGAGTCGGCGGTACCTGGGGCGAGTCTTGCAAGAGGTGCCCGGGAGCCGATTGGCCCGATTGGCCCAGGAGCAGCTCGATGGGCTGGATTGATGCGTATGAGAGATGAGATTCGCGAGGATTGCACCAACGCCGCGTGGACACTAGACTGCCGGCGCAGCACAGCTTGTAGAAAGGTTTGACAGTCATGAGGGTTCAGTGGTGGGTGGCGGCCATGGTCGCCAGTGCTTGGTGGGTAACGGTTGGGCCGTTGGAAGCGACGGCCGGGCTACCGGTACGCATCACCTCGGACGTGGCCAACGCCGAGATCGTGGTTGAAGGCATCGATGGGGCTCGCACCGGTCTGGCGCCGTTGGTTCTGGGTGATGTTCCATCGGGTCGCTACGACGTGTGGCTCTATCGCGAGGGCACGACTCTCAGCAAGGCCAGGCTCGAAGTAGGCAACACGCTCAGAATGCCGGGATCGCGCGGCAGTCGAGCGTTTCTATCCGCGGTGTTCCCGGGGCTTGGACAGGTACGTGACTTCGGCATGATCGAGGCCGTCGTTCCCATGGGAAGCGTCGGCTGGGGGGTTGGCCGGTCATTGCTGTTCCAGAAGGAGATGTCTCAGTCGCAGGAACTCCTGGACGACTGGGTGTCACTGACCGCCTTCGACCGCGGGGTCAGCGCCGCCGAATACAACCGGACCCGGTTTGACCTTTCAGACGAAGTCGAGGTGGACCGGAAGGCCCGCAACAACTACATGGCGTTGACCGGTGTGCTCCACGTGGGCAACATATTGCACGCGGGGGTCCGGCGCGGGGCCTATCGCATTGATCTCAGCAGCTCGAACAGCCTGGCGGCCCGCCATCGACCCAGTTCACGCACCGGCGCGGTTGCGTTGTCGGCACTTTGGCCGGGCCTCGGACAAACGCGTTTGGGACACAACGTGCGAGGACATCTCTGGCACCTCACCGCGGCGATCACGGGCACCCTCGTCGTGGAATTTCAGCGCGAGCTGGACCAGGACCGGGCCACCGTAGCCGCGTTGGAGCGACGTCTGGAGCTGGAACTCGGCGGGGCCGTGCCACCCACTCCGGGGGAAAATACGGCCGCCTTGTTGAGTCTGGCGCGCGCCGATACCGAAGGGTCCCGAAGCACCCGGCAAGCGGCCGTTTTCGGGGCGGTCGCCCTCTGGGTGCTGAATCTGGCCGATACCTGGTTCAAGGCCGAGCCCACGCCGGTGCCAACCACGCAGGCAAACAGCCGCAATCTGCGCCTGGACGTGACCTGGATAGGAGAGGGTCCCGGCGTGTCGTTCGGCGGATCTTTTTGAGAATCTTACGTCGCTTTTTCGTTGGTGCGGTTGAAGTTCGATTCGCAAGCGTGGTAAACTTCTGGGGATAGGAAAATTTCGACAGGTCGATCCCGCCTGATCCGGAACGGTGGTTGCGTCCGAGGAACTTCTTGGAAGCCCTTGACGTACCACAACAGAACTTAAAGGTTCCGGTGGAGGCACAAAGGCGTCGTGGGGGGACGATTGGCCCCGGATCACCACCGAACGACACTCGGCAAATAGGATGGCCGCCCGAAATGCATTTGGACCCCGCGATGCTCGACCGCGTACAGCGGTCGCAGAGTTACCAAGCTCCATCACTGACCCGGCTCGAAGGCCGTGTGCGCCTCTACCACGAGGTAGCTCCGTGGCAGCGCGCTATCAAACGTGCCTTCGACGTATTCTTCTCCGTCCTTGGTCTCAGTCTGTTCGCTCTGTTGCTCCCGGCCCTCGCCGTGTTGATCAAACTCGATTCCCGCGGTGGCGTGTTCTATTCGCAGGAACGGATTGGGATCAATCGACGCGGTCGCGACCGACGAGGCGACACTGGCAAAGTAGCCAGCGATCGACGAGATCCCGAGCGACGGTCTGACCGACGAAAGATCCTGCAGGAGGGTAGATCGTTCAAGATCTACAAGCTGCGCACGATGTACTCCGATTCGGAGTCCGACGGCGTGCGCTGGGCTGAAAAAGGCGACTCGCGTATCACGCGCGTGGGCAAGATCCTCCGCCAGACACGACTCGATGAGTTCCCGCAGTTCTGGAACGTCCTGCTGGGCGAAATGAGTATCGTCGGTCCGCGTCCCGAGCGGCCACCGTTCATCACCCTGCTCAGCGGTGAAGTCCCCGGGTACCTGAACCGGTTGCGCTTCAAGCCGGGTATCACCGGACTGGCCCAGGTCGAGAACGGCTACGACGACAGCATCGAGAGCGTTCACCGCAAGGTTGAGCTCGATGTTCGTTACATGGCCAACTTCAACCTGTTGCTCGACATCAAGATCCTGCTGAAGAGCGTCAAGGTGGTCCTCACCGGACAGGGCGCCTTCTGATATTCGCTCTATACGAGTGGGTCGAATTGGCCGGCATCCCAACCTGGGGTGCCGGCCTTCTCTTTGTGCGCCAGTAATTTCCGGCCGACGCTTCAGATGGGTTCTGGGCACGGATCTTGTTGTAAACCGCAAGGCTACGTGCACACAGTTGGCGCTCCCACGGACTCCCTGAAAGGCCCGCTACCCATGCTCAATCGCTTGCTCGAGCACGCATCGCCGTCTCAGGGCGCCGGGGTGTACCTGGGGCTGCTGGAGAAGTCCGAGCGGTGGAGGGCCCTGGCGGGCCAGCGAGGCCTGCGAGACGTGGTCGACGCGATCCTCGCCTACGCGCAGTCGGGTCTTGGCGCGCAGGAAGCTGCCGTCTTGAGGGTCGAAACCACCACCGGCGAGCTGGCCGGCACCTGGATGCTTCCCGGACGCGTGGGTTCAAGCCTGTGTCAGGTCCGATGGTCCGTGGGCGGGATTGGAGGTGCGGTGGGACGATGCCTGCACGCGGCCGAGCCCGTGGCCGGAGACGCCGACCACGAGCCCCTGCTGACCATCAACGGCGATCGACCGGAGCCGCGGACCGACCACGGCCGTTTCCTCGTGGTCCCCGTATTGAGCGCGTTGCCCCATTCGTCGTGTTTCGATGGCGGCTGGTTGCATCGCCAGGGATGCCCGTCGTTCGAGAGCATCGACCCCGAAGGCATCGATGTGCGATCGCCGCTGCACCCGTGTGCGTCCTGCGAGAACTACCCGGTGCGTGGCGCGCTGGTGCTCACCGATCTGGAGAACACCGGCCCTTGGCCGCCCGACCAGACGCACGCCGTCGCCCTCGGGCAGGTAATTTCTTCCGTGTTCGAGCGCGCGGCACTGCGCCAACGCGTCGACGTGGTCGAACGATTTCGACTGCAGGCACTGGACGCAATGTACAACGGCGTGGTCACCACCGATCGCAAAGGCAAGGTCGTCTTCGCCAACCAACGGGCGGGTGACATGACGGGGCGCGAGCGAGGTGGCCTGACCGGGCAATCGTTCGAAACACTCTTCGAACTACCGGACGCGCCCGACGCTCTGAGGCACGCCCTTTCGTACGGCCGTAGCGCCGTGCATCTGGAAGGCTTCCTACGCCGGCCAGCTCAGCAAGAAGACGTGGCGAGGGTCCCCATCCGTCTCAACCTGGCGCCGTTTCGCCTGGAGGAGGGGGGACACTTCGGCGCGGTCTGCGTGTTCGAGGACCGCTCCAGCATTCGCGCCATGGAAGAAGAGATTCGACACCTCGATACGCTGGCGGCCATCGGTCGCTTCGCCAGCAGCCTGGCCCATGAGATCCGCAATCCGCTCGGCGGAATCAGCGCCGGTGTGAACTATCTGCTGCGAACCTCGGAGCTGGACGAGGAACAACGCCAACACATGGGCGTGATCCAGGGAGAGATCGAGCGGGTCGATGAAATCCTGCGCGATCTGTTGGCCGTCGCACGTACGAAGGAACTTGATCTGACCGCGGTCGACACGGCC
>JAJDAC010000015.1 GCA_029262065.1 Candidatus Krumholzibacteriota bacterium
GGCATAAAGCGCTCCACCCGAGACCGTCGCGATGTTGCCTTCGAACCGGCAGCTCTGAATTAAGGGCGATCCGCCCTCGACCCGCATGCCCCCGCCAAGCGCGGCCGTATTGGTGCTGATGACACATTCGCGTACGGTGGGGCTCGACGACTGGACAAGAACACCACCGCCCACCAGGACCCCGGTGCTATCAACTTCCCCCGCACCACCCGTCAACGTGAACCCGCGCAGAACCGCCGAAGAACCCTCCCCCGACACACAACGAACCACGGGTGCGTTCAATCCCGTGGCATCGATGATGGTGGCCGCGGTACCTCCGGTCGACGCCACTATGATGTTTTTGCCCAGGAAGTCGATGGCTTCGGGGTAGGTGCCCGGCGCCACCGCCACCAACTCGCCGATGGATGCTGAGTCGATGGCAGCCTGAATTGTCGCGAACTGCGAAGGGACCGACAGCACACCCGACGGTGGGGCCGGTGAAGAGAAGACCCGCAAGCTATATAGGCCGTACTTGGTACGTGTGGACTCGTGCTCGAGGCGGGCAAAGAAATCGCCCGTGCCCGGCGCAACGAAACTGACCTCCGACTCCTTCAGTATGGGTCCCCGGTCGGAGTTGGCGGCAATCAGCGTGGTACCGTCGGTCTCGTACACTTCAAGCGACGTGTCGGCGTCGCCCAGCAGGCTGTACGTGCGAAAGGTGTAGGCCCGTCCAGCTTCCAGGGGGACCCGCACGAAGTCCACGTCGGCTTCCGCGAAGAACGTGCGGTCCTGCTGAGCTACACCATTGGGCTGGGTGGAACTGTTGGGCAGTTCAGTGAAATCGCCAGCATCGTCCGTGTCGTTCCCGGCTTCGTCGCGCGCGAGAGTGAACCCCGTACCCGGGCTGTTCACGGTTCCGGTCCAGGTCAGCCCGGGCGGCACCTCGGCCTCCGATGCCTCGGCCCCGTCGAACCGCATGAAATCCACTGCCTGCCCCAGGTCATCGTAGAGCACGCAGGCGCCGTTCCCTCCGTTGAACCACACGACACTGAACGTCAGGGCACCGCCGTAGAGGTCGGTGGCCGTGTTGTTCAGGGGGTCGCCGCGTTCGCGCACGTAGACAAAGGCACCCGGCTCGAGGACGTAGGCGGGAAACGTGAACTCGCGTAGCTGGTCACCCGGCACCACATCGTTGCGCAGGGTCTCTATGGTCCACCCCGTGATGTCCACGGCCACGTCCGAGCTGTTGTACAACTCGATCGCGTCTTCGATGCCCACCTCGATCTCGTTGATCACGACGCCGCCCGTGGGTCCTTCCAGCGGATAACCCGGGGGCGCAAATACCATCGCGCCCGCGCTCTGATCGTCGTCTTCGAATGCATCGTCGGTAAAGCCCATGGTGTTGACCACGTTCAGGGCGTCATCAACCTCGGCCGCCAGGTACTGTTCACCAAAGATCGCCTTCCAGCCTTGGAAGAAGTCCTCGAACGTGATCGCTTCGGCCGGCGGCAGCGGCTCCATGTAGTTCAACAGCACGTTCCATACGTCGCTGCCATCGCCGTCCAGCTGATCGTCGTCGAACCCCGGAGTCGCGTCGGGAGTATCGGGGCCATCGAAGAAGTCCCACATGGCCGAGGTCACGGCGCTCTCGTTCGACTGGCCCACCTGGCCAATCGGCGTTCCGTCGCTGAACAGCCCGGTCTCGAAGTCGTACGCGAACTCCAGCCCACTGGCGATGCCCAGCGGTGGCGGAATGGCCAGGTCGGCGTAGATGCTGACGTTGTCGTCGAAACCGCCGCGCAACGCCGTGAACTCGCGCACCTCGCCGCAGAAGTAGGTGGGGTGACCCTCGCCGTAGGAAAGGCGCGGGTTCTGGAAATTGTCGCCGATGGAATGCGCTCCACCGGGGTTGTCGTCCTGATGGAACAGATCCACCACGTAGTGACCGAACTCGTGCAGAATCACGGTATCGGACCAACCGTCGGTGTCACCGCTACCGGGAGAGGCGATGGTGATGTTTCGATTCGTGTAGAACGAAACGGCCGCGTTGAGCGTGGACGACCAACGAAACGAGAGATCCTCGGTGGCATTGGGATAACGGTTCAGCACCTGGGGCTGCGACAGCCAATCCATGGCGTCGACGCCACGGTCGTAGATGTTGAACGCCTGCGCTACACCGGTGCCGTCGGTGTCCTCGATGAGCCAGGTACCCAGATCAAGCGGCGTGCCGTCGGGGTGCGCCACCGTGGTGGCGGTGGCCACGGCGTGTAGCGTCAACCCATCGGTGGTCACCCGAAGACGGTAGTTGACCGAGTTGCTGCCACTGGTCAGCACGCGTGCGGCGATGTCGATGGCCGCACCGGGATCCACGGTTATCTGGAAGTCACCGTTCGCATCGGTCGAGGCCGCACCCAGTACCTGCATCGAGTTCATGTCCAGAATCTCGACGTTGGCGAAACGCACGGGGAGATCCTGCGCGGCGCCGGTGTACCCGTTGGCATCCCATACCCGATCCTGGTACTCGAATCGGCCGGAAACCTCGTACGGTTGGGCCAGGCCGACGCCCGCCGACGCAAGGCTCGTGAGAAGAGCCACGACAACCGAGCAAACGACGCGCACTATCGTTTCCTCCGGGCCGCGTTGGTGTGTTCCAGAACTGGAGAGCCGTCGCTGGCGACCGGACTGACGCGGGTGGTCTGGTGCCTGCCCTGCGGTAGGAGGTGGATCGAGGCGCCACGAGAGAGCAGCCCGCGACCAACCTGCCCGCTGGCACGAACGAAGACCTGGAGGGGGTCGCGCTGATCGGGCACACGCACCTCGATGGTGCGCTCGGCAGACTCTCCGGCTCCCAATCCACCCAGCTTCAGACCTGTCTCGCCCCGGACCTCAACACCGGGCATAGGCGCGAGGTCAACGACGACCCGGCCCAGATCCTGGGCCGAAACCACGGTCAGACGGACACGGATCCACCGCCCGGGAACGACGGGGTCGAGTAGCTCGGTCTGGACCGACATAGGATGGAGCTGGTCGAGCACACACGTCGACAAAGCGCCAGCAGGCTCAGCGTCGGTTCCCGGCGCCAGGGCCCACCAGCAAAGGCCGATGAGGAGTGCCGCCACCAGCAGGGGCGGCTTATGCATGGGCTACCTCCGGGGCCGAAACCCCAAAGTGGTGTCATGTAATAGTCTACCAGAATTGGCGAGCGGCGCGGCCGAAAGCCCCAGGTCAATCCCCGGACAGCCCCGGAATACCGCGCTTTGGCAAGCCGGTCAAGCCCCGGGACCCAGCTGATTTTTGTTCGAAAGTACGGGGGATACTCCATAGGAACCGTCCCCAGGACGGTCAACTTGTGAGACAATATAGAAAGCGCTCTTGCCCTCGTTTTACAACTTACTTGGAGGACTGATGAAGAAACTTGCGACCGTCCTGGCCATCTCGGTGGCGCTCCTGACGGCCGATCTGGCTGCCAATGCTGGCGCTCCGTGCGATCCCAGCCCCGATTGCGTCTGTGGCGTCTCCACGGTGACCGTTGGTACCGGTGCCTTCGTAGGATACTGGTGCTACACCATTGAGGCTTCGTGGGATTCCGACCACGGTCTGAGCCATCTGAATATCCTCACCGACCTGCCCGCGGCATGTCGCTGCGAGGAAGAGCTCATCACCTTCGACACGCCCGCCGGCACGAGCCAGGGTTTCGAAGACGAGAACGACACCACGCCCTGCTTCAACACCTACACGGGTGAGTACAACTGCATGGGTGACCCCAGCCTGGGTTCGCCGCTCGACCAGGTTGCCGCCATCAAGTTCGAGCCCGACACCGAATGCGACGACAAGATCGGAACCGGAACGTTCACGTTCTACTCGCAGGCCGCGCCTGCGGGCGACGAGAACACCGTGCATACCGCGGTCATCGTCGACAAGAACGGCAACGGCGAGTGCACCGGCTCGGTCACGGGACCGCTGCCGGGTATCGA
This sequence comes from Candidatus Krumholzibacteriota bacterium, assembly GCA_029262065.1. GTDB lineage: Bacteria > Krumholzibacteriota > Krumholzibacteriia > JAJRXK01 > JAJRXK01 > JAJDAC01. The sequence goes on from JAJDAC010000015.1 coordinate 3,954, forward strand.
ATGTGCCGTACACACCATCCAGGAGAGCCTGGGCTCGGTGCGCAAGAGGTTCGAAGAGTAGTTTCGCAACACCGCGATAACGGTCCCCCCCCCCCGGACTGTTCGTTCGCCAGGACCTTGCTCATGGCCTAGAATAGCGCCATGAGCAAGGTCGTCCCCATCGCCATTCCGGGCATCCACGAGCGCTTCCTGCGCTTCTTCGCGCAACGTGCCCCAGATCGCCCCTATCGGGTATTGGACGTGGGCGCCGGCCACGGCGCCTTCTCGCAGACCCTGCGACAGCACGGGTACGACGTCGACGCCTGCGATCTGTTTCCCGAGATCTTCCACTACGACGAGATCGAGTGCACGCGCGCCGACCTGACCGAGGACCTGCCCTACCCCGACGCTCGGTTCGACGCGATCGTGGCGCTGGAGGTCATGGAGCACATCCTCGACCACGAGGTGTTCTTTCGCGAGGCGCGACGTACCCTGAAACCAGGCGGCGTGCTGTACCTGTCCACTCCCAACATCCTGTCGCTCAAGTCGCGATTGCGCTTTTTCCTGTCGGGCTTCTATTACAGCTTCGAACCGCTGGACCTGCACAACAATGACGGACTACAGCACGTGGCTTCGCTCACCGTGGACCAGTACCACTACCTGGCCATTCGCAACGGACTGCAGCCGCATGAAGTGACCTACGACAAGGCCCAAAGTACATCGCGCTGGCTCATGGGCTTGTACCCGCTTATCTGGGCCTATTCGAAGCTCAAGGGCCTGCGCTCCATCCACAACGACCCGGCCATGCTCACCGGCCGCATCGTGTTTCTGGGCTATCAGCGCCCGGTCGAGGCAGATTCTTCCCCAGCCGTGTGATTCTCGTCGGCCCACCGCGTCCAACCCGGGTGACCACAACTCTCACCTCGGAGGACGCCATGCGCTCCCTTGTCATTCCCGTTTGGGGCCTGTTGTTGCTAGCAACGCTGGTCCGCCCCGCCGCCGCCCAGTTCCCCACCGCTAACTTTGTTCAAGACGAATACATCGTCTTTGAGGCCGACACCCAGGTCACCGTGACCATCAACGTCAGCGAAACAGCGTTCGGCGGCATCGGCCTGCAATCGGCCGATGGCACCGCCACCGCCGGCCAAGACTATACCCAGGTATCTCAGTTCGTGGGTTGGAGTGGAGACTCCATACCAGTGCAGGTCGTCGTACCTATCGTCAACGACGGGCCCGGCGAGGGTGAGGAGACCTTCACCCTCACCTTGGCCAACGGCGACGGGGTTGATCCGGGCAACCCGGCCACCACCACCATTCGCATTCGCGAAAGCGGTCCGCAGGCGTTCTTCGTCGTGGATCCGCTGATTCCCACCGATCCGTTCGGCCGGACCAGCCTGGCCTACGAGAGCGGCACCTCGGCGTTGCTTACCATGCGGCTGACCGAATTCCCCGCCAGCCCCACTACGGTGGAATACGTGGTGGAGCCCGGCGGCAGCCCCATTCCCGTGACGTTCGATGGCACGCAGGAAGTCACTATCGATGTGCCCAGCCCGCCCGTCCCCACGGGGGAAGACTTCGTACGTCGAACCGTTCGTATCATCGCGAACAAGGCCGCCAAGATCGCCGGCTTCCTGGGAGAAGTCGACCCGTGGTGGTGGACCACCAGCGACAACTGGGAACAGTGCTTCTACTGCATGTTTGCCCTGCTCATGCAGGCCAACGGTTTCCAGCAATGCGATACCATCTGCAACGCGAATTTTGACATTGATCTTTGTAACGAGAAGGCTGGCCCGGCGGTAGTGCCCGGCGACGTACTTCGCCAGTACCGCGACCAGATCCTGACCTCCACGCAGGGCGGACAGCACTACGCCAACCTGTACACCAACGTATCGCGCGAACTGTTTCCGTCGCTGCTTCGCGATCCCGTTCTGGTGTATGACATCTGGCGCGCGCAGGACGACTGGATCGACGCGTTCGCGGCCCTCAACTCCGGCAGCGGCGATTCCTACACCGTTACCGCTCAGATGCGCGACGACATGATCGATATCGTGCAACGGGTCGTGGCCCTGGGCGACCCGGGCGTGGAGGTTCTGACCGGCGAGCTGGCGGCGTTGACCGCGGTGGATATCGCGGGCATGACCATGACCCAGTTCCAGGCCCACGTCGAATCCACCGGCGCCGTGCCCACCAGCCAGCAAAGCTGGGGAAGCGTGAAAGCGCGGTACTAGAAGAATGCGGCAATCGTCAGCGTATCATAGCCAGATGATACGCTGACGATCGCCAATGTCGGCCAAGCCCAACGTCAGCCGGGCTTGGCGCTCCGATTCAACACGCCAGTGTAGGAACCGCGGTAGGCCCAACCCAGAAACACGGTGAGGATGAGTGTGAGTGCGGCAATGGGCAGCCCCGCCGGATCCAGCACTGTGTGAAAGTAGAAGATCACCACCACCACCGGAGCCAAGAGGATCAACGCCAAGGGGACCGTGAATCCCGCGAGCAACATGGCGCCGGTTCCAACCTCCACCACCTTCACCAGATTGATCAGTCCCGATTCGGCCAATGCGCCGAAAAACGCCCCGGCGCGCTCGTTGACTTCGGGCGGCGGCAGAAAATTGAAGAATCCGTTCAGCCCAAACACGAAGAATATGAGTCCCAGCACCAGCCGGGCTATCAACACAACCTTGGCCATGGTCTCTCCTTGAATCGAGGACGCGACGAACGTCCTACTCGGAATCACCCTCGGGTGTCGGCACGAACGACTTGGCCGCCGACAGGACAACCTCCGGCGCCAACCTGGCCCGGTAGTTCACGTTCGTGTAAACGAAATCAATGATCTTGTCCGCGCCCACGATATACACCGCCGGCACCGGCAACAGATGATGGTCCATGCCCGTGTGCTTCTCCAACATGCCGTAATAGCCCTCGTTCGCTTCCACGAACGACAGTCCGAACGCGGTGGACGCGTGCATGGGAGGGTCGGAATAGAATTTGGCGTCCAGCTTGTGCGCCGCACGCATCTTGCGCAAGTGCACGGGGAGATCCTGAGAGACGATCAGTATCTCGTAACCCAACGCCACCAACTCTGCTTCGATTGAACGCAGCTCACCGAGCTGCCGATTGCAGTGAGGTCACCAGACTCCCCGGTAGAACACCACAATAGCGGGTGAGTCCCCCACCGCTTCGAACAGCGTCGTCGCCTCGCCGCCGACGGTCATGACCTCGGCGTCCGGCATCGATTGTCCCGCCTGGAGCGGAGTGGTATCGGCGGGGTCGGTGGGCATCTGGGCCGACGAAGGGGTAGCGAGCATCAAAACCAGGCCCAACGGTGCAATCAGCTTGGCGGCCCCGGCCGTCCAGCGTTGTAGCTTCATCGTTTCCTCGATCCAGGGGGTGAACGCAGTAATTCTACCAGAACTGTACACCCATGCCGGAATGGGCGCGAGCCACGATTCTCCCAAGCCAGCCCGCCAAAAACCCAAGAACAGGGGCTCCAACCGCCGGCATGGATGAGAGCAGTATGAGAACCGGGCATTGTTATTGGGTTAGACTTGAAGAGGGCAAAGCTACCGAATCCGGCGTGGAGTGGAATCATGAGATTGTTGGTCGTGGAAGACTATGAGGCCGTTCGCAAATCCATCGCGAAGGGCCTTCGCGAATTGGGCGCCGAGGTTTCGGTGGCGAGCGACGGCCAGGGCGGGCTGGATCATCTGCGCTCTTCTTCGTTCGACGTGGTTATTCTCGATCTCATGCTGCCCGGCGTCGATGGACTGACGGTACTGAAACAAGCACGCGAAGCCGGTGACGACACCATGGTCCTTATTCTCACCGCCCGCAATCGCGTGCAGGACCGGGTCGACGGGCTCGATGCAGGCGCGGACGACTACCTGGCCAAACCATTTGCGTTCGAGGAACTGGTGGCCAGGGTGCGAGCCCTGTATCGACGCAAACACCAGATACGTACGCCGGTCGTCACCGCCGGCCGACTCATGCTGGACCTGAACAGCGGCACGGTACAGTTCGACGATCAGCCGGTTCCACTCTCACCGCGCGAGTACTCACTGCTCGAGTGTCTCGCATTGCGGAAGAACCGCATCGTACCCCGCGAAGCCATCTGGATGGCTCTCTACGACCTGGAAGATGAGCCAAGCAGCAACGTAGTGGATGTCTATGTGGGCTACCTGCGGAAGAAACTCGCCGCCTTCGAGGCAGATTCTCTCATCCAGACCAGGCGCGGCCAGGGCTACATCCTGGTGGATCCGCCGGCATGACTTCCATTCGCTCGAAGTTCCTGGTCGGCGCGATCGGAAGTGCCCTGGTGGTGCTCTCGGTAGCAACCATGGTCACGTACCTGGCGGTCAAGAAGAGCCTGGAGGTGCAGGTCGACGACGCCCTACGCCAGGAACTGGCTCTCCTCACATCGCACGTCGAGCACGGCTCCGATGGCACCGCGTTCGACAACGAAGACCTCGACATGGGCGCCTACGAAGACGGCTCCGGATTTCTGCGCGTCGCGGTAGGTACGGAGGAAGTGTACTCTTCCCCTGACTTTCAGGGGCTCGCGCTTCAGCTGCCAACTCCAGAGAAAGAGCCCCAATTCGTGTGGGCCGCAAGCTCCCCTCGCATTCGAGCCACGGCCCAGCTGGTGCCCCCACGAATCGACCAAGAAGATCTGGCCGAAGCCGGGCTGCCCGTCCCTCTAGCCAGCGACCTCGAACCCGTGTCCGTGCTGTTGGCTCGCCACGACAGCGCGGGTGAAGAATTTCTGCGGCAATTTCGAATCATCGCCATGGTCGTCCTACTGGCATCGATGGTATCCATGGGAGTCTTCCTGCGCGGCATCGGCAACCGAGCTTTGCGCGGCTTGGATGAGCTGGCCAACGACATAGCAACACTCCCCGCCGACGGCTCGTCTCGCTTGGACGACCACGCAAGGCCCGACGAGGCCATGCCCATTGTCACGCGCATCAACGAGCTTTCGCAACGCGTGGAACAAGCCGTGGAACGCGAGCGTGCCTTGGGGGCCGATGTTGCCCACGAACTACGAACTCCACTCGCCGGGTTGCACAGCCTGATCGACGTGGCCTTGCATCGGCCACGCGATGTTGCCGAGTATCAGTCGACACTGCGCGATGCCCTGGACGTCGTGCATCAAACCGAGACCATGGCCGAACAGCTACTTCGACTGCATCACCTGGAAGCGCAGGGACTGAACGGAAGCCAGGTCGAGGTGGATGTGGGATCGGTGGTAGGCGAGCAATGCCACGCCCTGGAACCGCTTGCCGCGAAACGAAACGTCACGATGACCGTCGACATTGCGAACCGCACACGCGCCCATGCCGACCCCAATACGCTTCACATGCTCATCGCCAATCTCCTGGGCAACGCCGCCAGTCATGTCGATGAGGGTGGAACCATACGGGTTGAATGCACCAGACACGAATCCGGCGTGCAGCTGACCATCATCAACTCGGGCAGTCGCGTACAACCGGCTGATGTGCCCCGCTTGTTCGATCGCTTTTCCCGCGGCGACGCAGGACGCGGCAATACGGGCCATCACTCGGGACTGGGCTTGGCCATCGCAAAGCGTGAGGCCGAACTGCTCGGGGCCACGATCCAGATCACGTCCGAGCACGGTGGCGACTTTCGCGTCGACCTAATACTTGCCTAGGCATCCATGGCATCGACAGGCATCGACGGGCGTCGAATGCCTAGAATCGCCCGCTCCAGCTGACCCCCACCGAGGGAAGAATCGTGAACCACGTTTCTTCGTCGCGTTGTAGGAACTGATTGCCCGCGGCATCACGATTCTTGAAATAGTCGTAGCCAAACACATTACCGTGGTTGGTCGCGTTCACCAGCTCCACGAACAGCTTCATATCACCGCGACCAGTGACCCATTTCTTCGTGGCCCTGAGATCCAGGCGCTGATAGTTCGGCAGCCGCGTGCCCCAGATCTTTTGCGGGCGGACCACGAGGGTTGGATCGCCGCTCTCGCCCGTGGCCTCCACCAGGCTTTCCAACGTGCCAGGCCACCCCGAGTGGAACGTGTACGCCCCCGTCAGCGTCCACGATGATCCCAGGGCACGGGTCAGATCCACGTTCACCGCGTGTCGTTGGTCTTGCGGCAACGAGTGGGTCGCGTCGTACTGCAGCTCGGTTGGGTCATTCACGTTCTCCAGGGCCGTGATCGTTTCGTCGGCGGTGGACAGAGCGTAGCTGCCCCGCACCGAACTATGATCGCCCAGGCGCTGGCTGTAGTACACCTCAACGCCACGCGCGATCGAGTTGGTGGGAAATACACGAATGCGATCCTCGTTGGATTCGGGGAACGTATCGATTCCTCCCTTCCAGTTTCGGTAGCGTGGCCGCAAGCGCGACCCATCCTTGTAGTAGCCTTCGATCCTCAGAACCGATCCGTTGTCGAACTGTTGTTCCAACCCCACGGTCCACTGCTCGGAGAGTTCGGAGGGAAAATAGCTGGCGTCGTCGTTCAAGGTAGAGGCGTCGTCGATGGGATGTGACTGTCGGTAGTAGCCCCAACCCGCACGCAGGGTACGACGCCCGCCGATGCGAAGGGCCGCGTTCACCCTGGGGCTCAGATCGCGATCTCCCGTCCAGGACACGCGATCATATCGAACGCCGAGGTCAACGACCAAAGGCTCGCCCAGCCGCATTCGGTTCGAAAGGTAGGCCGACACGCGTGTTCCATTGTTGTTCAGGTTCCCATCGGTGGTAATGGGAAATGTACCGGGCGGAAACTCCGAGGAATCGTTGGGGTCCTGCCCTACCACGGTGCGGACGCGGTCCGTGACGTCCAGACGCCTGGCATCGAAACCGGCCTGCACGACCCAATCGGTCGACGCTTCCACCGTCCAATCCTGCTTGAAACCCACGACCGAGAGATCGCGTTCGTTGAAGATCTCGTACAGGGGGTCCGGCCGGTCGTCATAGGCTTCGAATCCATCGCGGCTGCGCGTAATGAGACCGGCCGAAACCAGATTACGCAGCGTGGTTCGCGTACCCAACCGGGACACCAGCGATGACCACACGTAGGAATTCCCGTATCGGTTGGTGGCGCTTTCGGTCGTTTTGAGCGTATCGAGGAAACCGGTCGTGGCCGACGCGTCAAACGTGTACTTGTCGCCGGCATGCAGTAGATCGACGACAAGTTCGTGACGATCACCCAGGCTGTACTGGAGTTTCGCGAAGACGTCGTGGTAACGCGGTGACGGAAGATCGTTCTGATTGATCAAATTGAATACCAGGTCCAGATAGCCGCTCCGGCCGGAAACAAGCCATGAACCCCGCCCATTCCCCAGCGGCCCCATGGCCATTCCCCGGGCGTTGATGAAGCTGATGCCCGCGCTGTATCTCGAATCGTCGGTACTCGGGCGACGCGAAGTAATCGAGAACACGCCACTTCGCTTGTCACCGTATTCGGCCGAGAAACCGCCCGTCATCAACTCGACCCCCTCGATGGTTTCCGTGTCGATGATGCTCAACGCGCCCTCGTTGAAATCCTTCAGGTGATATGGTTCGTAGATCTCCAGGCCATCCAGCAGAATCAACGTTTCATCGTGACGGCCGCCGCGAATACCAAAGTGTGCCGCGTAGTCTCCCGAGGAAAGGCCCGGCAGGCGATTCACCGCCCGGAAGACGTCTTCACCCAGCTGCGGCACCGTTTGCATGTCTTCGCGCGACATGGTCTGCCGTGAAGGAGCGCCGTTGTCCATGAACGAAAATGATCCCGGCGTAACGGTAATTTCCGCCAGCCGAATGACCCGGGGGGTCAGCTTCAGATCAAGCACCTCGTCACGAGGCAACACCAGGCCCTCTACACGAAGCACGTCGTAGCCGATGTGCCTCAGCAACAGTGTGTAGGTTCCCGACGGTATGCTCTCGAGGGTGAAAACACCGTCTGGCGCGCTTACCGCGCCGAACGCCGTGTCCTCGAGCGTCACGTTCACCAGATAGACTGGTTGTCCGCGGTCGGCGTCCCGAACGACGCCCTTCAACCCTTGAGACGCATGCACCTCACCAAAGAGGGCAACACACGCAAGTGCGCCCCACGCAGCAACGTTGGTTTTCATGGTCGTTTCCTGTCGGCGGCAATTGGGCCAACGGAGATTTCGTCAACTCAGGGGCCTGGGCCGACTCTAGGAAACAACCATGAAAAGCAGGTGAGAGCAGGGCCCCGAAGATGAACTCTTCGAGGCCCGCGCGGGTGGATTGGCAACGCCGGGGAGGCAAGAACTAGGGACAGGTCGATCCCATGTGCGTGGCTATGCGGGCAACGTCCGACAAGTTCAGGTTGCCTTCCTCAGGATCGGCGAGATCAGAGCGCACGTTGTACACGCCAAAAAAGTCGCCCGCGAAGATGCCCAGGTCGGACAGGTTCACAACCCGATCGCCGTTGATGTCAGGACTGTTCGTGAATAGCGGGATTACCGCTGAAGACACTCCGCTGGTGTAGATGACCAGGCCTGTCTCGGTGTAACCACCGCCCTGCAGCGGCATCGTAAACGACGTATAGCCATTGGCATCGGTATCGAAAGCCGCCAGCGTTCCACCCGCACATCCCAGGAATGGTGCGGTCGAGGGGTCACCCGGCGCCGGCCCCAACCAAATGTCCTGGCGCGGATACCCAGGAACCGGGGTGCCATCGGATGTCAACTGACCGGTGACCACCAATCCGGCGCCGGCCAACGAGGGCCCCGTCCCGTCGGGACAGACCATCACCCAACCGCCGCCGTTCTCGACCGTCGCCTCCTCAATCGCCGGGTAGGCTGGCTGAATCATGGCCGCTTCCAAACGGGTCAAACCGAACTGCTCGAGCCAACCATCCAGAATTGGCGTATCGATCTGATCGATCGACGCGTACTGATACTGGGCATTGATGGTCTCGGCTACTTCGCGACCGGCGCTGCGCTCCACCAAATATCCCACCGCACAGATATTTCCGTCGCGATCGATGAAGCAGGGACGTCGCCCGGGGAGGTCGTAGTTCGTGGGGAACGCGCCGGCTTGTGTGTACTCGTGCAGGCGATCCAGGATCCGGCCCCGCGCTACGCGCTGGTCCTGACTCAGGTGACTGACATCGGTCTCCCGAAGCCGGGCCTCCACGTAGGCCAGGTGGGTGCGCAGGCGCAAAAGCTCGGCGTCGTCGGCGTTCGGCAGGCGGCCGAACGTATCCACGAAGCTGATATCGCCAAGAACCAGGTTAACGCTGTTAATGGGCGGTGCGACCGGCGAGGCGTCGGAAACGTGGGCGGCCGATGCCGACGCCGATAAAACCACCACCGCGACAGCAAGGCAGGCAAAGAAACGCGAGAATGACACGATCATTCTCCCCTCCTTGGTATTGGGACCCAGAGGATTGTTCGAATGTATCAGCAGGGGCGTGACCGCATTCTAGCACAAAATGTCGCCAGGCGCGGACACACAGCACAGGATAGCACCGTTGAGGGCCGCCAAAGACCATGCCGATCAGACGGACATGGTGAGTATCGACACCAGGGCCGTTCCTATGAACGCCAGCATCAACAGCAAAAGGTAACTGACCGCAAGGCCCACGAATTTGGTGAACGTTTTGGGGAAACCCTGCTTGTAGACCCGCTTCATCGATACCAGCACGTACACCACTATCGCCAGGGACAATACCATCCCCACAGGATCGGGCACGAAAATCCCGGGGATGAACATGAGAAAGGCAAAGGCGTGGACATGGAGTGCGAACACAAAGTGTTCCGCGTAGCGTCGTTTGCTTCGGACATAGACGCCGCGAAGAACCAGGGCAAACGCCGGCACCAGAAGAAACACGCCCTTGGGAAGGTTCTCGCTCATGGCGTCGTTGAACACTTCGCTTAGCTCATCATTTTCCATGGTCTCGAGGCGCCGTGAACGCTCCAACAAACGCGAGCCTACGATCGGTACCTTGCCAATTGCCTCGAGTACACCGCTGTCATCATCCGCTACCACCGGCGTTTCAACCTGCGTGCTATCGCTAGCCGCCGAAGACCCGGTCGTACGCACGTTGCGCACGAAGCCCTCGTCGTTGAACCAGGCGAACAGCAGGAAATACAGAAGAGACATGGCCAGATACAGCCGCAGCGGACGCACGTAGCTCACCTGCCGACCACGGATGTATTCGTTCGTCAGGAAACCGGGTCTGGTAACCAGTGCCTTGAGCGTGCGCACCACCCGCGAATCGAGCGAAAGCACATCGTCGAAGAAGTGTCCCAGCAGCTCCCTCACCGAGTGAACGGGCTCGGTCTGCTCCTGTCCGCATTCGGGGCAGAACCGAGCCAACCCCACGTTGGTCTCGCAATTGAGACAGCGTTCTTGACGGTTGCTCTCGGACAACGATCAGTTCCCCAGTTGGATCGCCGGAATCACGTACCTCCGCATCATATCATCTACCTGGCTGTGGGCGTAGCGGCGACCGTAGGCGCTCGCGGTCACCACGATCACCAGCGGCTGGTCGTCGAAGACGTAGATCTTGTTGCCCCCGTTTCCGCTGCAGTAGGCAACCGGGTATTTCCTGTCATCAACCTCGAAGGTCTGTCGCCACCAGAGATAGCCGTAACCGTAGCCGGCGTCGGTGGTCTCGTGCTTCCGCAACGATTCGCGGGCGAAGCTCTCGGGCATTATTCGGGTGCCCTGCCACTCGCCACCGCCCTTGTACAATTGCCCGAATTTCGCGAAGCCCAGCGGCGTGAGTTGAACGCCGCCCGCCGTGTTGGCCACGCGCTGCGGAGTGTGTTGCCACTGGTAGTTGCGAATACCCAGCGGCTCGAACAACGCTGCGTCGGCAAACGCTTCCAGCCCCCCGGGCAACTCGTTGTTCAACACGTGTCCCAGCACCACGATACCCGCCGTGAAATACGCCCAACCCTCTCCGGGCTCACGCGCCATGGGAAGGTTCAGTGTCCAATCGACCCAGTTGTCGGTTGGGTACATGTTTTCTTCGTTTCCTGGCGATTCGGGGTCGAAATCGAATCCTTCGAATCCGGAGGTCATGGTCAACAGGTGTCGCAGGGTCACCCTCGTCTTGCGAGAATCAAAGTGTTCATACGCGGTCAGGTCCACGAACTCAGATAGCGGTTGATCCAGGCTGTTCACGTAGCCCCGTTCGAGCGCGATCCCCAGCACCGCGGCCGCAAACGTCTTACCAACCGAGCGTGGATTGTGGGTGTCGTCACGTTCGGCTCCGTTGAAGTAGCGCTCTACAAGCAGCTCGCCATCGTAGATCACGATCACGCTGTTGATGTCCTTGAACGTCTGGTTCTTCATCTCCTGATCGAGGTCTTGAAGCAGGGCTTCATCGTAGGCACGGGAGCTTGTGGGCCACCCGTTGATCAAGGGAGTGTCCTGGGCCGCGGCCCAACCAGACTGCGTCAAGGCGATGACCCCGACCAACGGAAGAATCATTGTCCACATTCGCATTCACTTCTCTCTTTCGACTCGGCGGGTTGAAAAAATTCTACTGGGCGGCCCGGGACTCCAGCCATTCGACGATGGCTTCGAGACCCGAGGAAAGATTTATCCGCAGCGCGTTTCCGGCCGCGACCAGGTTTTCGGCGCGGAGGGCGTCCGCCACGGCATCGTGTTCTTCCGTGGCTACACGCACGTTCTCAACCTGTCGCATGTAGGCGTGCTCATAGCGACGGGTCTTCAAAATGCTCTGGTCCACCATCGACAGGAGTTCTGTATTCGGGCAGTGCTGCAACAGCGTACGATGCCACTCATCATCGAGATCGATGATGCGTGCCACCGTGGTAGGACCAGCTTTCAGTCGCGCGTTGATCGCGTCGAGTCGGTCGAGCTGCTCGGCGCTGGGGATCCCCGCCATTTCCAGCGCGGCGACGTCCAGGATCGCCCGCAACGGATAGAGTTGCTCCAGTTCCGCCCGCGACAGGTCGCGGGCGAAGAAGCCTCGTCGTGGCTGAACTTCCACATAACCCTCGGCCGCGAGACCCGCCAATGCCTCACGCAGTGGCGTCCGACTGACGCCCATAGTCGCCGCCAGGTGCACTTCGTTCAAACGACTGCCAGCCTCGATTTCACCGTCCACCAGCATGTCGCGAAGCCGGTCGGCGAGCGCGTCGCTCAGATTCGAGCGGGTTGCCGGTTGATGTGACTTGGGTGGCATGGGTACGAGGGTAGGCCAACTGTATACAGTATACAATTATTATCACAGTTCTCTGACGGGTCGATCTCGCGAACCCAATGCCGATGCGCTATCCTACTGCCTTTCCCCCGTGTAACTCGTTCCGGATTAACATGTTTCGAAGCCTGTCCAAACCACTCGTCGCCGGCGTCCTGATTCTCACGGTCTCGCTCTCGGCCTGCGATTCCCAGAAAACGCGCGTGCAGGCTCTGCGCGACTCGGCCAAGGGCAAGAATGTGGTCATGGTGCTGCTGGATGCTGCAGCGTTCGGCCACTTCGGGCTGGCGGGCTACGATCGGAATACCACGCCCGTGATCGACGCTTTGGCGCGCGAAGGCATCACGTTCGACAACGCATACTCTCCCAGTGCGTCCACCGGCCACGCCGTGTACGCGATGCTCACATCGACCTACCCGTTCCTGGCCGAGAAACAGGGACTCAAGGGCATTTTGGACGACGCGTTCCGGGTTACCGAAACCACATCGCTCATGGCCGAGAAACTTGCGCCGCGCTTCCCTCACCGAAGCGGAATCTCGGCCAACGAATGGTTCGGAGCCGAATTCGGATTTGACCGTGGCTTCACCCATTTCTACGAAACGCACACCTTGCCCGACTCCACGAGCCACCGGGCGCAGTTGGTAGTCCAACTGTTTCGCCAGGATCTGGCTGAATGGGGCGACGGGCCGGCGTTTTCCTACGTGCATTTCCTCGAGCCCCACACCCCATATACACCCCCCGACGAATTCGCGCGCATGTTCCACCCTACCGCGGCCGACAGTGTGGACGCCCGCAGCCGCGCACTCATTCCCTACAAACGAAACGCACCGGCGCCACCGCTCCAACGCAAGATCCGCGCGCTGTACGACGGCAACCTGGCGTACGTAGACGCAATGGTGGGCGAGATCGTGGAGTCATTGAAGCAGGCCGGGAAATGGGACGACACCATCTTCGTGGTGCTGGCCGACCACGGCGAGGCCTTCTGGCAGCACGGAGCATTCGGGCACGGACGACACATCTACGAAGAGTTCATGCGCATCCCGCTGGTGGTACGCGTACCTGGGGCCGAACAATTGGCGGGAACGCGGGTGTCACCGCCGGTATCGCTGATCGATCTCATGCCCACCTACCTCGATTGGCTTGACCTGGATCCGTCCCCGGGGCAGCGGGGAGACAGCTTGCTGCCACTCATGGCCGGATTCGCCAAGGAATACGACGAACGACCGGTTTATCTGCGCAACACGCACAGCGATGCGCCCGAGTTCGGGCTGCGCTGGACCCGGTACAAGTGGATCTACAAAGTCTACGAGGGGCGCTACGAGCTATACGACTTGCTGGAAGACCCCGGCGAGCTCCACGACCTGGTGGCCGCCAACGCCATACCACCGGCGGCTGCACCGTGGCGGGAAAAGGTGGCCTTGTGGCTCGCGGTAGGAACCGAGCGCGTGGCGCCGGTCGATGAAATCGATCCGGCGACGATGGAACGGCTGCGTGCTATTGGTTACTTCTGATCGAAACAAGAAAGGGCGGAGGCAACTGCCCCCGCCCTTCTATTTCATCAAGATCGATGATGTTACTTGGACTCGGTGTGCGCCGCTTCCATCTTCTTCATTTCATGGATGGTGGTCTTGGCGATCTTCTTCAGCTGCATCGCGACCGCGGGGTCGGATGAAGTCATGAGGGCGATCTTGCCACCAATGGTTTCGAAGTCCTGCGTCTGGACCTTGCCACTCTTCATGACGTCCATGTAACTCGTGCAGAAATTGCACAGGTGGGCTTCCGCGCCACCCATGATCTTCGCACCTTCAGCTTCCATATTGCTGTGGACCGCGGCGAACTTGTCCTTAAAGTCTTCTTCCACCACGGTGACCATCATCCAACCGTTTTCGAGAACGTGGTTTTCCCAACCAACGTTCTCCATGAAGCCGGGCTCGGCGGCCATGTGCTTGCACATCTGGCAATTGACCATGTCGAACCAGGGGCCGTCGCCAGCGACGGCGAACGTCGGTAAGGCCATTACTACGGCCATCATCACAAGGATCTTCTTCACGTCGGTCTCCTAGGTAACTTGTACTTACAATTTTTCTTGGGCGGCATCCACCAGGGACTGCGAAATTTCCGAGGTTGATATCGGGGCGCGCCGCGCACCACCTACCATAGTCAGAGGTACACAACGGCCGCAATCGGGGAATCGGCCGGAATCCCACAAGTACCGTAACTTCAATGTTTTGAACGATGTCAACTGCTGACGGTGCGGGGTCGGGTCAACGTCGCGCCGCCTGGAGGTTTTGCCGGAATTGCCTTATGATGAAAGCCCCCTAGATCGAGGCCCATCATGCGCGGACGGATCCTGCTCGTTTGCTGCGCCCTGACCGTCGTCGCCTGCTCGGACAACACAATCGAGTTCCTGGGCGATTCCCAGTTCGTCGATGAGAACGACAACCGCATCGTACTCACCGACATGAACGGTATCGACTACGACATCACCCACGCGGTCACACACTACGGGTTCGCGGCCCAGAAGTTCAGAGGCGGGGCCGGCTGGCAACGCTTCTGGCCGTTCGTGGGTCCGCGGTTCTCGGAACCCGGAGACGGCGACTACCCCGCGCCATTCGACCCCATGGAAGTCATCGGTGTGGAATTGAACGGCGAATGCCGGGCCTACGCCTTGGCCGACCTGGACGGAATCGAGATCGTCGACGAAGTGTTTGGAGACGCGCACGTCGCGGTGGGTTGGTGACCACCGGCTGAACTGGCTGTCGTGTACAGCCGCCAGATCGACGGAAACATCCTGACCCTCGCCAGCTCCAGCTTTACCTACGACAAGATCTTCGTGCTGGTGGACTACGAAACCCAGAGCCTGTGGTACCACATGGCCCCGGGCCTCGTTTGTATCTCCGGTCACTACCAGGACCGGATTCTGCCCGAAATTCCGCACGAGCAAACCACCTGGGCCCAATGGCGCGACGGTCACCCCGAGACCTGGTTCTTCGATGCCCGCGCCAGTGCTCGCTACGAACCGTCCGTCGACAATCCTTGATGCTACTTCGCCTGGCCATTTGCACCGCGCTGATGCTGGCGGGACCGATCGACCGCGCGCTCGCTGGCGCCTGGACCCAGCCTGCGCGCGGTTCATACCTGAAGCTGAGTTACGCCTACTCCACGGCCGGCCGAGTACTCAACGGACAATCAGGAATTGGGTACGACAGTCACGCGCTCTATTTCTACGGCGAGGTTGGCGTTACCAACCAACTCACCCTGATCGCCAGCGTGCCCGTGCTTCGCCGCGCGGTCAACCAGGTCGACGCTATCCGGGGCACGACCCGCGGCGCGTTCTCGGGCGACATCGAGCCACGAGTTCGCTACGGCATCTTGCAGCGACAGTGGGCGATTGCGATCGAAGCGGGAGGAAAGATTCCCGCCGGGTATGAAACGATCCACGACCCTCCGTTTGGCAACGGCGAAACCGACTTCGACCTGGGTATAGCCATCGGCCGTTCGCTGTTTCCACTCCCCGCCTACTTCAGCTTGAACTTCACCCATCGCTGGCGCGGCGGCGATTTCATCGACGAGTTTCGCGGTGCGATCGAGGCCGGCTGGTGGCTACGCGCCCGGTGGATGCTGAAGGGCATGGCCGACGGCGTCACCGCCGTGCGCACAACCGGAAGCAACAGCGACCTGTTTGGGTTCCCCCTGGATCAAGAGCAACTACGTGTCGGCGGCGCCGTGGTGGTACGCCTGTTGGATCGCATGGAACTGGACCTTACGTGGTTGCAAACCATTGGTGGCGAGAACGTCCTGCGCAGCTCGGAACTATTCTTGGGAGTTGCCCTGAAATCCGGCCAGTAGCGACCCACCGTTCTTGCCCGGTTCGAAGCCTGGACTGGGAAGAAGTCACTGCCATTCCAGTAGCATGCCGGCGTCGCCAACCTCCATTGTGAAACCGGGGGCCACGATCTGATCAAACGATCCACTGTAGCCAAACCAGTTGAAGATCAGGAACTGATCTCCCGCGGCTGGTGAGTGCAACAAGTTGACCTCTACTCGACCATTCAAGACCACTTCGTGCGTGAAGCCCACGCGCTCGGTATACACGTTCGAAGCAGGACCGGGAATGTCGAGCTGAATGAGCGACGTGTCGGTGAGTACCGCGTCTCCCTTGATGTCGATGCGAGCGGGATCACTGCCGATGCCGGGTGAAATGGTGCCCGCGAACAGGTTGGACGTGGCGCTGGAAACGTCGATCACCACGTTGGTGTTGAAAAGGGCTGCGGTGCCTCCGCCTAGGATCAGCGAGTTCTCGCCATGCACAAAGGCCGCAAAGGGTTTCATCTGACCGCCGCGCAACTCCAGGACGCCTTGGTTCGTGAAATCGAATTCAAGCCGCGTGGCCGGCCCGCCGGCAACGATGAACTCGCCACGGTTCAGAAACGTGGGGCTGGTTCCGGCCTCCACTTCCAGACGACCGCCGTCGGGCAGGTCCCATGTGGCCCCAGTTTCATTTACCGCCGAAGCTCCTTCACCAAACACGATCCCATGGTATCCATCAAAGGTTGTGGTTCCCCGATTGATCCACGTGGACGACCGCAGTGTCTTGACCGACGCGCTGGCAACACGCGCCTCGGCCCCTGCCTCAATGGTGACGGTGGGAACGCCGTCGATCGTCCCGCCGAAGTAGCCCAGTTCCTGCGTGATACTCAGGTCGGCGGGACCGGTGAGCGTGGATGGGTTGTAGATGTGGAGGGTGGGAATGGAGAACACCTCGCCGGCGTTTTCGCCGAACTGATGATCACCTCTCATTTCAACCCTCCCCGTGCTCGAGAAGCCCGAGCGATAGGTTCCCGCCTCGAGACGGAGCGTGGCATCGGTGGCCACGGTAACGTTGGCCGTCCAGAGCGCATCGCTGGAGAACCGCAGTATGCCGGTGTCCACGCGAACGGTTCCGCCCACGGTCATCTGGACCGGCAGCGCAGCCACAAACGCCGTGAAGGTTCCGGCGGTTTTCCGAATCGAACCCACCGAGTGGATCTGGGCCTCCAGGAACTGCTGCAGAGTACCGTCGCCCTTGAAGTCGATGATTCCACCGACCTTGTTGTCCACGTATGAGCTCTCCAGGATCACTCGGGTGGTGCCAACGATGTTGAAACGACCTTCGATCTCCAACCGCCCCTTGAAGCGCAGGTCGGTTCCAGGGGAGTTGGCCGATAGCGTGCCCCCTGACGCAACAAGGATCGTTCCCTCGCCCTCCATGTTGCCGCCTGTCCACTGCAACTGTCCCTGAATGGCAACGTCGCCCGCGAAATGAAAGGCAGAGTGATTCTTCTGGTCGGTCGAGTGCCCCACAAGAAGCAATGCGTTGCTGCCGATCGAAGCATCAATCACGTCCAGCGTGTGGCCACCGGTATTCAGGGCGTGCGAACCCGTCGCCCCCCCGAAGGTCAGCGAACCCACTTCGACCGGTTCGGTCATGACTATCGCGTACGCGCCGGGCGAATCGATGATCACCTCGTCGCCCGGGGCGGGAACGCGACCCCGATCCCAATTGGTCGGCTCCTCCCAATCGCCGCTGATAGCTCCGTTCCAACGGATCGTCTCACCGTCGGGTGGATCGGGCGGGTCGGGGGGATCATTGGGATTGCCGGGTCCGGGCCCGGTGGGACCATCATCGCCGCCGCAGGCAACGAACAGAAAGGCGGCCAGGGCCAAGGCGTAGATCCGCATGGGGTTCCTCCGGGAAGTTGGGGCCTACTTCCAGAAAGGCACATTCGCGAGGAAACCGCACAACGCAGCGGTCCACGTATCCGAGAATCCTATTGGTCGAACAGGGGTCCGCTGAGGTCGCCCAGGCGTTGTTGGAGGAACTGGCGAACAGCACGGTTCGAGGTGAGTTCGGCCGCGCGACGGTAGGAGACGGCGGCCAGGTCGCGCGCCCCGCTCTGTTCGAGCATTCGACCGTGGCTCGCCCAGTACGGGTAGAAGCTGTGCAGTACCTGATGCTGTTGGACCAGTATCTCCAATTGGTCCAATCCCACCTGCGGCCCCTTCCACTCGGCCAGGGCCACCGCTCGGTTCAACGCCGCTACCGGCGAAGTCGCCCTTTCGAGCAGGGCGTCGTACGCCTCCACGATCAGCGCCCAGTTGGTCTGCTCGTAGCTGGGCGCCAAGGCGTGCGCACCAGCGATTTCCGCCTCCAGGTGAAATCGGGTCAAGACCTTGCCCCGGGCCGATTGACGCAGGTGTCGCGCGCCACGCTGAAGCAGCTTGCGGTCCCAGCGACTGCGATCCTGTTGCGACAGCAAGACCAGGTCGCCGCCCGGATCGGTTCGCGTGACGAACCTACTCATCTGGAAACAGAACAGGGCCGCCAGTGCATCCACGTCGGGGCGATTCACGGCGGAATGCGCAGCCAGTCGTTCGGTCAGCCGAAGCGCTTCGCGGCAAAGATCCTGGCGAAGCAATTCGTCGCCTGATTGCGCGGAGTAACCCTCGTTGAACAACAGGTACAAGACTTCCAACACCGAATCGACACGGGACGGTAGCTCGACCGGCTCGGGAATCTCCATGCTTACGGCTTGCTCGCGAAGGCGTTGTTTGGCCCGCACGATACGTTGAGCAATGGTGGCATCCTTGGTAAGGAATGCTCGGCCAATCTCCGAGACGCCGAACCCGCACACCACCTTCAGAGTCAGGGACACCTGAGCGTCACTGGAGAGGGCCGGATGACAGCAGGCAAAAATGAGCGCCAGCTGGTCGTCGTCCAGCTCACCCGCGAATGCCACCGGTTGCGCCGACTCGGGCTGATCGAAACGTCGCTGCAACACTTCGCCACGCTCGTTCCACAATGCGTGCCGACGTAATGCGTCGAGCGCTCGGTTTCGCGCGACCGTCCACAACCATCCCTCGGGGTTCTCGGGCTCGCCGTGGTATGGCCAAATGTTCAGGGCCGACACGAACGCATCCTGGACGACTTCTTCGGCCAGGTCGAGGTGCTCGATGCCAAACGTGCCCACCAGTCGCGCGACCATCTGCCCCGCCACGCGGCGAAACAGATGATCGACGGACCAATGGAACTGCGATTGACCCATGCTCTCAGCCATGGATCTCGTGAATTTCACGAACTTCGATCTTGGAGCCGTACTTCAGGTGAGGACAATCCCGGCAAAGTTCCACCGCTTCGTCGTAGTTGGCCGCGCTCACCAGGAAGTAGCCACCCACGATTTCCTTGGCCTCGGCGAACGGACCATCGACGACCCTCATCTTGCCGCCGTCGTTGGTAAGCAACCGGCCGCCCTCGTCGGCGAGCTTGTTCCCGCCTACCAACTTGTCCTGTGACGCGACCTTCTCGCGCCAGGCCATGTACTCGCCAACGACGCTCTGCAGCTCCTGGGGCGAAGCGTCACTCATGTCCTGTGGATTGTCGTGAAGAATCAACATGTACTGTCCCATGGACCAATCTCCCGGTTCTAGGTTGTGCCCAGGCGAAAGCTTAACCCATCGCCCGGTTCATGGGATTGACGATCGAAATGGGATAGAATCGACACCGGTTCCGAAAACATGTCCGGAAATCGCAATGGCGCTGGCTGAGCTATCTGTAGATACCGTTAGCAGCGCTCGAATCGAGCCGAAAAGTGTCGAAGGTAGCGTGGGGCTTCGGTGATCTTCAGCCCGCCTATTTCTTCACGGCGCGCATGCACGGCCGCCACGTTCTCGACCACGTAGTCCATATGGCTTTGCGTGTAGACCCGGCGAGGAATGGCCATCCGTACCAGCTCCTTCGGCGCGGCGTGCTCTTCACCCGTATGCGGATCGAGCCCGAACATGACGGTGCCGATCTCGACGGTTCGAATGCCGCCCTCGCGGTAGAGCTCCACCGCCAACGACTGACCCGGATACTGCAACGACGGCACATGGGGTAGGAACCGCTTGGCATCCAGATACACGGCGTGGCCACCCGCCGGTTTCGCAACCGGAACGCCCGCCGCATCGAGCGCGTTCACGACGTAGGCCGTGGACGCAATGCGGTACGCCAGGTAGTCCTCGTGCAGCACCTCGGACAAGCCCACGGCAATAGCTTCCATGTCGCGGCCCGCCATGCCGCCGTAGGTAGAAAACCCTTCGGTAAGAATGAGCAGCTCACGCTCCTTGCGCGCCAGGTTTTCGTCGTTGGTACACAGGAATCCGCCGATGTTGGCAAACGCGTCCTTCTTGGCCGACATGGTGCACCCGTCGGCCAAGGCGAACATTTCGCGGGCAATATCCCGCACGCTCTTGTCGCGATACCCCGGCTCACGTTGCTGGATGAAGTAGGAATTCTCGGCGAAGCGGCAGGCATCGATGTAGAACGGAATTCCGTGCTCTCGGGCGATACTGCTTACCTCGCGCATGTTGGCCATGGACACCGGCTGGCCGCCGCCCGAGTTGTTGGTAACGGTGATCATGATCAGGGGAATCCGGCCAACGCCCCGCTCGGCGATGGCCTGACGCAACCCGGCCACATCCATGTTTCCCTTGAACGGAAAATCCGATTCCAGATCTTGACCTTCGACACAAGGGAGGTCCAAGGCCTCGCCCCCGCGAAACTCCACGTTGGCGCGCGTCGTGTCGAAATGGGTGTTGTTGGGCACGACCTCACCGGGCTGAACCATTACGCTGAACAGGATACGCTCCGCCGCCCGGCCCTGATGCGTGGGAACGACATGGGCAAATCCAAATATTTCCGTGACCCGCTCGCGAAAACGATACCAGCTGCGCGCACCCGCGTACGACTCGTCGCCCCGCATCATGGCGGCCCAGCCTTCGGCCGACATGGCGGACGTGCCCGAATCGGTTAGCAGGTCGATGAGAACGTCTTCGGCTCGAAGCAGAAAGGTGTTGTAGTGAACATTGCGAATGAACCCATCCCGCTGGGCGAAATTGGTCATGGCGATGGGTTCGACCGATTTGATTCGAAACGGCTCAATGATGGTCTTCGCGCCCACTGGCACCCTCTCTTCATGTTCGTGGTTCTGCCATCGAACAATTTAGGTACCAACCGGGCGCTCGAGCAGGGTCAGTCTTGTGATGTCTCGCGCTGCCCGGCCGGGCAGGGTTGGCACTGGGGCGATCTGACACTATGATTCCTGAAGAGAGACTACGTAGACCAAGGACCAGGAGCCCAGCCGATGCAAGTACAAGCAAACCACAGCCTCAGCCTCGCCGTGTTCATCTTGGCCACGCTCGTTCTGGCCCCCTTGGCCGGATGTTCCTCGGGCGAAAAACCCGCCCAGGACTCGGCTGCGGCATCACAGATTCCGACCGGAAGGTTCGTTGGCAATGTGGTCGAAACCATGGACGCCAGCGGCTACACCTACGTTGCTCTCGCGCGAAACGGTGAGCAGGTCTGGGCGGCCGGTCCCGAGACGGAGTTGGAAACCGGGCAGGAGATCAGCATCGACCTGAGCATGAAGATGACCGACTTCACCAGCGAGGTTCTCGATCGTACCTTCGACGCCGTGTACTTCGTGACCGACCTCGAAACGCCCAGCGCCGCGAGCAGTGCAACCAGGATCCAGGACCCGCACAGTGGTGCTTCCCGGGCCGAGTCGAAGCCCATCCAGGCAATCGACACCGCGTCCATCGAGAAGCCGGCCGACGGATACCGCGTGGCCGAGCTCTGGGAAGAACGCACCGACCTTGCCGGAACCGAGGTGGTCGTACGGGGACGCGTGGTCAAGTCGAACCCGAACGTGATGAACCGAAACTGGCTGCACCTACAGGACGGTACCGGCGACCCGAGCAAGGGAAGCCACGACCTCACGGTCACGAGCCAGACCAGGGCTGAAGTGGGCGATCTGGTAACCATCAGGGGTGTGGTCGCCGTGGATCGCGATTTCGGATCTGGCTACGAGTACGACCTGATCGT
This sequence comes from Candidatus Krumholzibacteriota bacterium, assembly GCA_029262065.1. Lineage (GTDB taxonomy): Bacteria > Krumholzibacteriota > Krumholzibacteriia > JAJRXK01 > JAJRXK01 > JAJDAC01. Next base: position 26,000 of record JAJDAC010000015.1, read on the forward strand.
CGAGAAGGCCACCGTCGAGGTGCAGTAGGCTCCAAAACCAGCGGGCCAGCCGGAACGTCATGCTTCCTGGCCATGCTGCGGAGCCAGCTTTCCCATGGCCGCAATCCATGCCGGGCTTAGCAGAAGAGTCAAGGCGATCAGCACGATCGTTCCCCGGTGGGCGAAGCCACTGATGATCCCCGACTGCAGCCCCACCGCGGCAATCACAAAACTGAACTCGCCAAGCTGGGCCTCAACGGCCGCCTGGATGAGCAGCCCGCCAACCCGCCGGTCGCCTTGCAGTGGATCGTCCCACAAGTTTGTGCAATAACATGAGCACACAGGAGGGCCACGGCATGGATCGACAGTGGTGGGGAAAATACGATCTCGAAGCGGACCGGGAATACCGGTGGCGCATTGGACCGCTGACGTTCTGGCTGCTGCGAAGCCCCACACAATGGCGAATCAACGTCGAACCCTCCGGCGATCCGTTGGATGACCGCCTGGAAGTGGAAGTACCGGCCGACGAACCGGCCCCCCAAGGCGCTGAAGTGCGCCGGTTCGGTTTCAAGTCGAGTCCCCCCATCGAGATCCGGCCCATCGCCGCTGACCGGCCCATCATCATCAATTCGGAAACGCCATTCCTCGTCCCCCCAGGCGAGGAAGCCACGATCTTCGTGAGCACGCCCGTGTGGGTTCAATTCCACCTCGGGCGCGGTAACCTGCCTCTGCTGGACATTCCCTGCTACCGGCCGTCGGACACCTGGTTCGGACCGTCGACCCGCTCCGGTGAACTGTGTTACGCAGCCCGGACCGGAGCACGCCTCAACCTTCCCCACCTCCCGGTTCGACCACATCGAGCCGTATCGGTGGTAACGATCCGCAATCGAGCCAAGACCGCCCTTCCCCTCGAACGCATCCGTTTGCCGCTTCCCCACCTGAGTCTGTACGGGTCCGCCGACGGCCAACTCTGGACGGACCAGCTGACCCTCGAGCGGGAAGAAGACGGCGAGATGGCGCGGGTTTCCCTTTCGCGCGGCGGCCCCAAACAGGCCGTCGATGCCACGAAGATCGCCGAACCGCGACTCAAGCACGACAAGGGCCAGCTGCTTCGCAGCTTCGGCGGACTCATTGGACTGTCCGGAGGTTCACGCAATGAGTGAATGGCTCACCCACCTCGGCTGGGCCGAGGTAGTCACTCCCGATCGCATTCTGTCGGTGGCCAGAGCAGTGGTGCTGCTCGTCGTCGGCCTGGCTCTGGCCCGCCTGGTGAGCGCCAGCGTGGGACGGGCGATTGCCCCTCGCGTCAGCCCCCAACAGTCCATGCTCACGCGGCGGTTCCTGTACTACGGTCTGTTCATTCTGGTCGTCGCCACCACGCTCCACCAATTGGGTTTCCAGCTCGGCGTTCTGTTGGGTGCGGCGGGCATATTCACGGTGGCACTGGGCTTCGCGTCGCAGACATCGGCTTCCAACCTCATCAGCGGTCTGTTCCTGATTGCGGAGCGGCCGTTTGTCGTGGGAGACGTGATACGCGTCGACGATGTATCGGGCGAAGTCCTCTCGGTGGACCTGCTCTCGGTAAAGTTGCGCACGTTCGACAACCTATCGGTTCGCATTCCCAACGAGAGCATCATCAAGTCACGCGTTACCACTCTCACTGCGTTCCCCCTGCGCCGGGTCGATGTGAAAGTGGGCGTCGCGTACAAGGAAGATCTCAGCCGGGTCAAGGAAGTGTTGCTGCGAGCGGCCGATCTGAATCCGCTGAGTCTGGAAGAACCTCCCCCGCTGTTCATCTTCAACGGATTCGGCGACTCGGCCATCGATCTGCAGTTCTCGGTATGGGCCAAGCGGGAGAACTTCCTGGCGCTGAAGAATTCGATCCACGAGGACATCAAGAGCATGTTTGACGAAGAGGGCATCGAAATCCCCTTCCCGCACAGGTCCATCTATACCGGATCGGCCTCGCGTCCCTTTCCGGTGCGCGTAGTCGAAAACGAGAGCGATCCTGGCTGAAGAGTGTGAATCGCTCAATGTTCGGAGCAGCAAACCAGGTTCGCTATTTCGCCAGCGCAGCGAATTGTTCGGCGGATGCCGCGTCACCCCGAGCCTTATATAGGTCGGACAATGCGCCGGCTACGGTACGGCTGTGGAGATGCTTGGGGCCAAACCGTCCCGACAGCACGTCGTAGTTGCCCAGGAGCATGGGTTCGGCCTCGTCGTAGCGGCCTACCTCCACCAGCGTAATCCCGTAGCCGTATTCAGACAGCTGAATGCGTACATCGTCGGCGGGCAGAATCTTGCGAAGAACGCGTAAGCCCTCTTCGTGGTGGGGCAAGGCGTCCTGGGGCCTTCCCATGACCCGCAGTTGTTTGGCCAGGTTGTCCAGACAGTACGCGGTGGGCCAGAACTCATCGCCGTAGATCTGCCGGATCATGCCAAGAAGCATCTCGTATTTCTGCAGGGCCTGGTCATGGTCTCCTAGATCCTGGTCGATTCGTGCAAGCAGATCAAAGATGTGACCGATCGAGGGGTGGTTCATTCCGTACTCGGCCTGAAGCTGAGCCAGGAGTCTTTCCATGGACGCCTTCGCCCGGGCCGGATCGCCTTCGACCACATCGATGCGCGCGGTCTCGATTTCCAAGGACAACCGCTGGGTGTCGGCCGGCTCCAGCATTTCGCGCGCGTGCTCCAGGCACGGCAGGAGTTGCTCACGTGCTTCGACAAACTGCTCGCGCGCCCGGTAGACCGAACCCAGAAACAGACACGCGGTCATGAAGTCCTTCGAATCTGGATCCGAACGTTCCATGACCAGCTTGATGTCCTCGGCGATACGAGCTGCATCGTCCAGCTCGTATCCGTCGAGTTTCAATCGCCCCACGTTGTTCAGGTCACCCAACAAGCGAGGATCATCGGTGTCGAGCAACGACGATCTCGATAGCTCCAGGCCACGCGATGTGTGCATCATGGCTTTCGTCTGGTCACCAATCTCGCGGTAGGTACTGCCCATGGTGCGATGCGCGGCCGCGGCCACCTCGGGTTGATTCGCGAAGCGCTCATCGATGCTTTCGCTCGCGGCATCGAGGACATCCACCACGCGGACTTCCTTACCGCTGTTCCACGGGTTGGGAGCCGAGATCATGTCCACCAGAAAGTCGACCAGAACGTTGGCCTTGTCCGCCTCTAGCCTGGCCCTCTGTCGCTCGCGCACGGCCGTGCTCCAACCCGCGGTGGACACGACCAGGCCCGCCACCAGAATGCCCAGGGCAATACAACCCACCGCCACCAGGCGACGGTTGCGCCGCGCGAATTTTCTGAACTGGTACACCGCACTGGAGGGACGCGCAGCAATTGGCTCGTCGTTCAGGAACCGACGTAGATCGTCAGCCAGTTCGCCGGCCGATCCGTACCGGCGATCACGATCTTTCTCCAGACACTTTCCCACGATGGTCTCGAGATCGGCCGGATGGCGCGAGCCGACCGACGTCAGCGTCTTGGCGTCTTCATCGGTGATGATCCGGGCCGCTTCGGGCAACGAGCGACCCTTGAGTTCGTACGGAAGTTCGCCGGTCAGCAGCTCATAACACACCACGCCCAGCGCGTAGATGTCCGAGCTGGTGTCCAGATCGTCCTGCCGCCCCCCTACCTGCTCGGGACTCATGTAGGGAAGGGTGCCAATGACCTGCCCTATCTCGGTGTGCATGGTCGTGGCCTGTAGGTCGGAGTTGGTAATCCGAGCCACTCCGAAATCAACCACCTTGGGCTGCCCATCGGGCCGCACCAGGATGTTCGCCGGCTTCAGGTCACGATGGATCACGCCCTTCTGGTGAGCGTGATGCACGGCGTCGCACACCCGGCTCATCAGTTCCACCCGTTCGCGCGGCTTCAGCGCGTGGTGCGCGGCGTAGTCGGTGAGGGTCTCGCCGTCGATCAACTCCATGGCGAAGTACGGTTGCTCTCCACGACCGGTCTTGGTGGTGGCGGCATCGAAGATCTGCGCAATGCCGGGGTGATCGAGCCTACCGAGTACCTCGGCCTCGAGCTTGAATCTCCGAAGCATGCTGTCGGAAATGATGTCACGGCGAATGAGCTTGAGAGCAACGTCCCGCCGTGGCTCGCTCTGCTCGGCTCGCAGCAGAATGCCCATTCCGCCTTCGGCGATGATGCTTTTCACCGTGTAGTGATCGATGGTCTTCCCCACCCACGTCACCGCGGGCGTGGCCAGAAAATCTCCCACCTGTTCGTCGGCCGCCAACAGTTCTTCGACATCTCTACGCAACGCGTCGTCACCCTTGCATGCTTGCTGCAAGTAGGCGCGGCGTTCAGATTCTGGTAGCTCTACGACCTTTTCGTAGAGATCCCTGAGTAGGGAGAAGCGATCGTTGGTATCCATGACTTCGCGGGAACGGGAATTCCACCGGCGAAGTATTATTGTACGGGTTCAGAAGGGGCCCGGTCGAGAAACTAGCGGGGCCAAACGCGGACCACGGCACCGGTGGCGATCAGAAGGCCATCCAAGCCTTCCTGAGCTTGTTGGTCAAAGCGCGCTTCCGCGAACAACATGTCGGTTGCCGGATCGATCTCGGGCGAAACGCGCTCTACGACGGCTCCGATCGACTTCCCGCTCTCTTGGGCTCCGTCCAACCGTACGTCCAGGGTTGCCCCCGCGGTAAGCCAGGCCGAATCGCCAGCGGGCACGGCAAAACGAATGATAGGCGGCTCCAGACCAATGAGTCTGAGCAGACTTTCGCCGGCCTGGGCGTAGGAACCCTCCGTGCATTGCAGCAACGCCACTACGCCGTCGTAGGGAGCTTGGATGCTGGAAGCATCGAGGCGCTCGCGAAACAACGCCAACTCGGCCTGCCGCTCCTTCGTACTGGCGTTGGCCTGGTCCAGTTCGGCACGCTTGATACGGCGTTTCAGGTCGATCGCTTCCAGTTCTTCCGCCGAAAAAACCTCGTCGGCTTGTTTGCGACGTTCGAGCTGACGTTCTATGTCTTCCAGCTCGATTGCCGCCTGGGATGCGATGGAACGTGCTCCCTGGACCGACGCCTGAGCCTGAGCTATCTGTCTTTCCAATCCGGGCACCGCGATTTCCATCAGCCCCTGTCCCGCGGCAACGGTGTCGCCCAACGCCACCGAGATCGAACGAACGGTTCCCGCCACCTCGGCCGCCATGTCGACGCTTTGGACGGGAATCACCACACCAAGATGGCCTACGGCTTCAGTAGACTCGGATTGCGCGCCCGTCGGCATGAGCGTTGCCAGTATCAACAATGTCAGAGCCAGAACTCGCACGATTCACCCTGCCTTCGGAACCGAAAGAAGCAACGGCCGATCCCACCCTGGGAAGTCGGTCACCAGGGCCGACGCCAACGCCAACCCTACGCCCCCGGCACCGGTCAAGTAGCCGGCATCCTCGATGTATCCGTATTCCCACTCGCTCTCGGGCACGCGATCGGCGTTGGTCGCGCGCCATGTGGCGTAGCCGGCAATGCCTACATCATTGTGCCGCCGATCGAGGGTCAGTTGCAACCAATCGCGCGCCAGCGGCGCCAGCTCGGCATCGCCCGTCAGACGCCACAGACGATGCAATACATGGGCAACGCCAGCGTACCCGTGGCAAAGTCCGTGGTCGCGCACGCCCTGGTATTTTTCGTCGACGCTCACCGCCCGCTTGGCCAGGGAAACACCGTCGTCCAACCAGTCGGCCTGGTCGCAACATGCGCCCGCCACGACCAGCGACGCAGCCACGCCCAGATCACCGTAGCACCAACCGAGCCGCGATCCCGATTCGTTGCGCTCCGCGTCCGTCAGCCAGCTGGAGTAACGCATGCCCGCGGAGTCCAACTTGCGTTGCCCCTGCAGCCACTGTACGGCGCCCCGAAGCAGCTCCTGGCCATTCGCGTCCAACGCGCCAACACGATGGGCTTGGGCCAACAACGAGACCACTCCCGGGACACCATGCGCGAGGCCCAGGTTGTAGTAGCCGCGGGGTGCGCCCTTCAATTGATGCGGTGGCAGGAGTGCGGGATCTGTCTTCCAAGTAATCCCATCTTTCGCCACTTCAGAGCCACGGTGCAAACGCGACACCACCCCGTGCAGGAGTTCCTGCGCCCGCGCGTGTGGCCATCGCTCGAGCGCATAGACTCCCAAGCCAACCCATCCCGAAATCAGATCGTAGTGGCGTGGTCCGTCCATGGTGAGACACTGCAATAGCGCGCTATCGATCTCGTCGTAGTCGAATTCTTCGTCGGGAAAGAACTCGCGTTCGAGGTGGGCGATACTCCAGGCGATACCGGCGAACCCGGGAAAAAGGCCGGTTCGGAGTCGATACTCCGAAAGACCCTGCACGGCATAGGCCATGTCGGCGCGCGCTGCATCGAACCAGTCCGCACGCTCCAGCATACGGGCCAGGTTGGCCAACACGATCGACGTGCCAATGCGACCGTCGGCCAACGACGGATCGGACGAGCGCGATCGAGAGGCTTCGGACAGCACTTCGCCCACCTGCTCGGCCGACTGCCGCGCCAAGATGGCCCCGTCTCCGCCGAGCAGCGAGGTCGAGAGCTCGCCGGATAGATGATTCAATGTCATGCGCACGTTCAGTTCGACAGCAGAAACAGACGATCCCAATCGGGCGGAACATCCGATACGAAGGCCAGCAACACCAGCGCGGTTCCCGCCGCCCCCACCAGCAAGCCAGGGTTGCCCGGGGCCGCCGATGGGTTGGCGGGGTTGGCCTGGTGCGCCGGATCGGTGGCCGCCAGGAAGCCGGCAATCCCGTGACCGGCCCGGCGCATCTCGAAACAGCGCGTCAACCACCACCGCGCCCGCTCGGCCAGATCATTTCGTTCGGTACCCGGGTCCAGGCATTGGGCCATACGATTATACATGTGCGCCATCCCCGCCGCGCCATGACACAGCGCGTGGTTGGCAATTCCTTCGGTCGCACCACGGCCCCAAGGGATCCTGCAGGCTATATCTATAGACTGCCGACGCCACTCGAACTCCCCGGCGGCCTGGGCCGCCATCAACAGGCTCGAGGCCATGGCCAGGTCGCCGTAGACCCACCCAGGCGTGCTCGGCGCGTCGCCCGACAACAGTGTCGGGAACGCGAACCGGCTGCCGTTCTGGGATCGGTGCGCAAGGACCCAATCAACGGCTCCACGAAGCAGGGGCCGCGTGCGTTCGTCGACTCCCACGGTCAGGCATCGGGCCAGGAACGCGATGATTCCCGCCATGCCATGGGTGTGCCCGAAATGCACGTACCCATGAGGATGATCGCGTCGCCAGTCACCGCATACCGCGGGGGGAGACTGGAGCCACGATACGCCGTTCTCGGTGAAGCTCGCGGTCTGGCTCAGAATATCGATCGTGGTACGCAAACACCGTCGTGCCCCCGGCTTGGGCCAACGCTCGAGCGCGTATACGCCACAACCCACCAGCCCGCGCGCCATTTCCAGGCCAATATTCGTGGCGACCGTGGGCAGATTGTTGGCGAGGGCCAGTTCGATTTCGCGATGCGAATCCTCCGCGCCATCCATGTCGAGAAACGCGTTCATGGCGCAAACGCCGGCAAACCCGTCGACGAGGCCAACGGGAAGAGAATCTGCCGATAGTTTGGCCAAGGCCGCGTCCTGGTAACGTCTGGCTTCGGCCGCATAGGGCTCGAGGTGGAGGGCTTGGGACAGATTCGAGAACAACAACGCGAGGCCCGCCGCCCCACCACCAAGCGTTGCATCGACAGACGACGGCGGATGGTCGCTTCGAATCGAACCCGCGATCTCCTGGACCGCTCTCAGAACGCGGTCCCGGGTGCCTTCGTCCAGAAGGGGGCTCCATTCTCGAAGCGATCGCGGTTGCACCGTCCAGCTCCTGGTTCTGGAGTGAAGCAGGGACAGCGCGGCGGCAAGAATGGCCGCCAGCGCCGTCCCAACGGAAACAAGGCCTAGCAGTTGGCGCTTGCCTCTTGGCACGGAAGGTCTGGGCATCGCGTGGGACCGAAATCCACATAGGTTTCACGCGGACACCGAGGGGCCGAGGTGTTACCACCGGAAACCTTGCCAAGATCTTCTTCGCTCAGATTGCGGATCGTCTCTTTGTTGAGTCGCAGCTGCTTCTTGTCCTTCATCGTTTCATCTCCATTACAGGGGCTCTCTTGGGTTTTACGCGACCAAACACAGTCGCGTTCACCTGCTAATGCGCCGGCGGGAGACCCCCGCAGCTAAGGAAAAAACTCTTTGGCCTTTCCGGCTGGTTTTGGCGCATATGCTTGTGAGGAGGGGCTAGCCGTGCCTTCAGAGCCCCCGTTCTAGCCCTCCTGAGACACTATCCGGCCGAAAAGCCCACCGGAAAGCGGTTCAGAGGGCTGCGTCGGGGGGAACGGACGTCGTATACTTGACGAACACCATTTGCAGGAGCCCTCGTAGTTCGATGCCCGAGAGTCTGACCCAGCTGCTTCACAAGGCCGCCAACGGTGATTCCCGTGCGGCCAACGACGTTCTACCGCTCGTGTACGATGCCATGCGCCAACTTGCGCGGCGAAAAATGGCCAGCGAAGGCCCCGGCCACACGCTCCAGCCCACCGCTCTGGTACACGAGGCCTATCTGCGTCTGGTCCGGGACACCGACGCCAGCTGGAAGAACCGGCGACACTTCTTCGCGGCGGCATCCGAGGCGATGCGGCGCATCCTTATTGAACGCGCCCGGCGGGTTCACCGAATCAAGCACGGTGGGCACCTCCAGCGCGTGCCGCTGGATGAACAGGCGATCGAACAAGACATGCCAAGCGAACGCCTATTGGCGCTCGACGAAGCCCTCTCGCGCTTCGAGGTACTCTATCCCCGCAAAGCAAGCGTGGTGAAGCTACGCTACTTCGTGGGCATGTCGCAGGAAGAGACCGCGCAGACCCTCGAGGTTTCGCTGGCCACCGTGAAACTGGACTGGAGTTTCGCGCGAGCCTGGCTGGGCAAGGAAACAGCCCGCACTTCATCGGCAATAGCACCGCCGCTTCTCAGGGTCCGGCGAGGTAGCGCGTGAAGCATCAACCACTGCGCCAGGTGGAGCGGATCTTTCATCTCGTGGCCGGCCTCGACTCGTCCGAGCGTGTTCTGTTGCTCGATGAGCTTTGTGGCGACGACGACGAGTTGCGGGGCGAAGTGCTCACCCTACTGCAGGGCCACGACGCTGAGAACATCTTGGATGAACCCATCGAAGTCGATGGGCTGGCGGCCGGGTCATCGAGTTCGTTGGCGGGAGATCTGCTGCGGCCGGGTACGTCCGTAGGACCCTACAGAATTCTGCGACCGCTGGGTCGCGGCGGCATGGGTGCGGTGTACCTGGCCGAGCAGATGCTGCCGGTGCACCGACAGGTTGCGCTCAAGCTCATCCACCATGGCCTGGCTTCGGATGAAGTACTACGGCGCTTCGAAGCCGAGCGTCAGGCACTGGCTCTATTGGAGTGCCCCAATATCGCGCGCATTGTCGATGCAGGAACGACCAACGATGGGCGCCCCTACTTCACGATGGAACACGTCGACGGGGCGCCGATCACGCGCTACGCCGACGATCACCAGTTGGATGTACGGCAGCGGCTGCAGCTCTTTCTGCAGGTTTGCAATGGAATCCGCCACGCCCATCAGCGCGGTATCGTCCACCGGGACATCAAACCCACCAACGTTCTCGTGACCGATATCGACGGTGAACCGGTAGTCAAGATCATCGATTTCGGGGTCGCGCGAATCCTGCAGCCTACCCTGGCCAGTGGCGACCGAACCATGGCCGGCGTTGTCCTGGGAACACCCGAGTACATGAGCCCCGAGCAATCCGACAGCGGCGGGCGAGATGTAGACATTCGTTCGGACGTGTACTCGGCGGGCGTGTTGTTGTTTGAACTCCTGGTGGGCGACCTCCCGTTCTCACGCGAAGAGCTTCTCGAAACCCAGGGGCCTCATCGCAAGACAACACCGGCCCCGAGCCAGCGCCTCACGGAGCTTCCCGACGGTGGCGTCACTGAGGCCAAGTACCGGCACGTCTCGGCCCACGATCTACGCCGCGCCCTGCGCGGCGAGCTGGATTGGATCTGCCTGCGCGCGCTCGAGTCCGATCGCGAGGAGCGGTACCAGACCGTTGGAGCCCTCGCCGATGACATCGACCGGGCGTTGCGAAACGAAGCCGTATTGGCCGGACCGCCGAGCGCGGCCTACCGCGTTCGAAAGTTCGCCCGACGGCACCGCCTGCTGATCGCCGCTTCCTCGTTGGTTCTGACTGGCCTGATCGCGGCTACCGCGATCAGCGCAGCATTCTATCTGCGTGAGCAAACGGCTCGATCGGAGGCCGAGAAGGCATTGGAATTGGCGGACGAAGGGCGTCGCCGGTCAGAGGCAGTGGCTGAGTTCAGTCGGAAGGTCCTGGCTGAGCTTTCGTCGCTCCGCAACACCGAGTCGGCCGAAGTCCTCGACCGTGCCCTTTTGGCCGCGATCGACCACGTCGAAAATGACGGAGAACTCGACCCCCGCGACCGTGCCCTCGTGCGAGTAACCCTGGGGCATCTGTGCCTGCAGAACGGTGACATCGGTGCGGCCGGGCGACTCTACAAGCTGGCCGAGGCGGGATTCGCGGAACAGGTTGACGCGAATGCCTACGACTACGCCGAGTGCCTCATGGATATTGCCGGGTACAAGCTGCACCACGAGCACGAGGAACAACAGGCCAAGGAGTACACCGCCCGAGCCCGTGAAATCGTAGGTCGAGGCTTCGCGATCAACACGTTCGAGCACGTCGCGATCGAAGTAATGGCGGGCGATCTGCTCATGCAAACCGACGACAAGCAAGGCGCATTGGACGCATTGCGCAAAGTGCGCATGAGCTTTCGTTCCGTTGAGGTTCTTGAATCCAATCGAGCCAACCTTGCGCAGTGGAGAATAACAGGCCTTACGCATCTCTTTCGCAGCCTCATGGATATGGGGGAGCTCGAAGAGGCGAACGAAGTTCTGACCGAGGCTAAACGGGTTGCCAAAGAGAACGAACTGAATGACGAAGTCACGCGGTTGAACTTCCACAAGAGCCAGGCAACCTTGAGTCGCAAGCTGGACCGTTGGGAAGCGGCGGCGGCCGCCTACGATTCCACGCATGCCATCTATCTCGACATTTTTGGTGAATTCTCCGCCACAACAACGTTCTACGCCGGTCGTCACGCCGACGCACTTGCCCGCTGCGGTCGTTTCGATGAGGCCCAATCCATCTTCGATGCCACCATCAAGACCTGCGAAAATGACACGAACCTGGCAAAAATCGCGCTCTACCGGATCGTGCTTTTCCGCGGGGACATGCTGAGACTCCGCGGGAACCTCGATGCCGCCGCCCAGGACTACACACGGGCCGATGCAGGTTTCAAGACTATATACTTCAAAGGCAACGAGGACGGGCCCGCGCGCGTGGATCACCGTCGCGGGCTGCTCAACTTCGCATGGAACAACCTGGAGCAGGCCGAGCACCATTTTGAGCGCGCTCACGAAGTGATGTCCCGACGCAAGGGACCAAAAGCCCTGGAAGCGCTCGAGAGCGCGCACTGGTTGGCTCGCGTACGCGTGAAACGCGGTGACTTCGCAACCGCGGAGCCGCTGGCACTGTCGACGCATGAACTTCGGGCCTCCGCCCTCGGTCCCGAAGCACCAGCAACTCTTGAATCCGTCGCCCTGATCGAAGAGATGTACGAGCAATGGTCAAGACCGGATGCCCTTGGCGCCTGGAAAACCCAGCGCGACAATTCGGTCGCGGCCGTGGCAAGTCGTTCTGCAACCAACAACCCGTAGGAGATGACAATGACAGACAGGAAGAAACTCAAGCTGAACAAGGACACCCTGAGAGACCTCACATCGGAGGATCTGCAGAGAGTGTTGGGAGGGACCGAGGGTCAACCAGCTCCGACCAACAGAAACCCATGTGCCCACCCAGGCGAGGATCCAAGCGATGGGACGTGCACTGCAGTTCCCACGGATCAACCGTGCGTTGAAAACCCTTCGACCAACTGCTAGGTCCAAGGTCACCATGAGGCCATCCACGGAAACGACATCCCCGCGCGATCGCGAGGCGCCCGACGGCACGCCGCTGGGCAGCGCGCTGTTCCGCGATCGCGCGCGGCGGGCGGCGGAAACGCCCCGTCACGAAGGCGACCTGCTGCGCCTGTCGCCCAGTTGGGCGCGTAGCGTGTACTGGGTACTTTTGGGAATGTCGCTCCTGCTTATCGTGGGTGGTCTGGTGGGCCGATCTCGTGAATTCGCATCGGGACCCGCCGTGTTGCGCGTTGGCAACGGCCTCCGCCTCACGGCCCTTGCGGCGGGGACCGTCGAACGCCTCGATGTAATAGCGGGTGAACACGTTGTGGCTGGCCAATCCCTGGTGCAATTCCACTCCGAGGATGAACGCAACGTTCTGTCACACCTGCAAACCGAATTCGACCTGCACCTGGTACATCTGCTGCGTGAACCAGGTGACAAGATGGCCCGGAATACATTGGCCGGCCTGCGCGCTCAACGAAAGCTCGCCGAGGCACGCCTCGCCGAGCGTACGCTGGTCGCGCCCACCGAAGGCTGGGTCCAGGACGTCCGCATCCGACCCGGACAGCGGTTGGCGGCGGGCGAGACCGTAGTGAGCTTGGTGGCGCGACAAGAACAGCACACTCTGATGGCTTTCCTACCCGGCGAGTTTCGTCCGCTGCTCAAGGTTGGCCAACCATTGAACCTGATTCCCGTGGGCTATCCGCACTCTCGAATTCGCATGTCAGTCGAAAGCGTGCAGGAGGAAGTGGTGACCGCGCAGGCGGCCCTCGCGCCCCTGGGCGTTGAATGGCAGAACGCGATTCAACTACAAGGCTCGGTAACCGTCGTAACCGCCACCCTGCCGGCCACGACGTTTCAAGCGGACGGGCAAGAGCGGCCGTTGTACAGCGGAATGCAGGGCAAAGTCGAAGTGTGCGTGCGCGAACAGGCGATTCTCCTGACCCTCATTCCGGGACTCGAATCGTTGGTGGAGAGGTTCCGAAACTAGATGCGCGCGGAAAGAGCACAACCACCCCCTTCTGACGGGCAAGGCCTCAAGGATCGCTTTCCGGCTCTGCGCCGACTCGAGCGCCACCGACCCCGTCGCGTTCCCGTGGTCGAACAGAATCACGTGGCCGATTGCGGCCCCGCCTGCCTTGCCGCGGTATTGCGATACTTCGGCAGCCAGGTACGACTGCCCGATGTCCGAGATCAGTTTGGCGCTGGACGCGACGGCGTAACCGCGCAGTCATTGCTCGACGTGGCCAAGCGGCACGGTTTGCTGGGCCGCGCGGTTCGTATGGAACTGGAAGATCTGAAGCTGCTACCGCAAGGCACCATTTTGCACTGGGAAATGAGTCACTTCGTGGTTCTCGATCGCGTCCGGCGCGACGGCATAGACATCATGGATCCCGCCCGTGGACGCCGGCACGTAGGGGCCAAGGAACTCGACGACGCCTTTACCGGAATTGCTCTGCTGTTCGAGACCACGCAGCGGTTCGCTCCCGTCAAAGGTGATCGCTCGCGCGTGCTGCAATACGTGAAAGAACTGCTGCTTCATTCGGGGCTCATCGGCCGAATCATGATCACGTCGCTACTCATCCAGGTGTTCGCGCTTGGGTTGCCCGTTCTGACCGGGCTCATCGTCGACCGCGTGGTCCCTCATGGTGACACCGACCTACTGCGCGTGGCCATAGGCGGCGTGGCCATGATCACCGTCTTCAGCCTTCTATCGAACCTACTGCGGTCGTACCTGCTCATACAGCTCCAAACCAATCTCGACATGCGCCTGACCCTGAACTTCGTCGATCACATGATGCGGCTCCCGTTCGAGTTCTTCCAGCTGCGCCAAACGGGCGATCTGCTGATGCGACTGAACAGCAACACGACCATCCGCGAGATGCTGACTTCCACGGCGGTTACCGCCCTGCTCGACGGCGGACTGGTGTTCACCTACGTGGTGGTGCTCATGCTGGTGCATCCGGCGCTGGGGTCTGTGGTGCTGGGCCTGGGTTTCCTACGCGTGGCGGTCTACGTTGCGACTCGCCACCGGTATCGCGATCTCACTACCGAATTGCTTCAGGCTCAGGCCGCTTCGTCGGACTACCAGGTCCAGATGCTCGAGGGCATCGAGACCATCAAGAGCACGGGGGCCGAGGGCCGCGCCGTGCAGCACTGGTCCAACCTGTTCGTGGATGTCATGAACATCTTGCTCGATCGGGGACGGCTGAACGCCGTCGTCCAGTCGACCATGGGTGCCCTTTCCGTTGCATCGCCCCTGGTTCTCCTGGGCTACGGCGCACACCTGGTACTGACCGATCAACTCAGCCTGGGTACCATGCTGGCCATGAACGCTTTGGCCGCCGGCTTTCTCACTCCGTTGTCGTCGCTAGTACAGACGGGTCTGAAACTCCAGACTCTGGGAAGCTACGTGGACCGCGTGGATGACGTACTCTCGAAGGAACCCGAACGCGGCGCCCAGGGAGCGCGTACCGCACCCGACCTGCTGGGAACCATCGAACTGAAAAACCTGTCGTTTCGTTATTCAGACGCAGGACCGTGGGCGGTGGACGACGTGTCGGTGGAAATACCATCGGGTTCTCGCGTGGCCGTGGTCGGGCGCAGCGGCTCAGGCAAGTCCTCGCTGGCGCGGTTGCTGGTAGCCCTGTATCAACCGGAACAAGGAGCGATCCTCTACGACGGCCTGGACCTGCGCGACCGCGACGTGGATACGATCCGGCGTCAGATCGGCTTCGTTCCCCAGTTTCCGTTCCTGTTCGGCGCATCGATTCGAGACAACATCTCGCTTACCGACCCCGACGCACCGTTGGAAACCATCGAACGCGCCGCGCAAATGGCTTGTATCCACGATGAGATCGTCCAGATGCCGCTGCACTACGAAACGCCGGTCGCCTCGGGTGGCGCGTCGCTGGCTGGCGGGCAGTGCCAGCGCATCGCCATGGCTCGAGCTCTGCTTCGACGTCCGCCGATTCTGGTGCTCGACGAAGCCACCAGCAATCTGGACGCGATCGCCGAACGGAAGATCCACGAGAACCTCAGCAGTATCCAATGTACCCAGGTCATCATTGCCCATCGCTTGAGCACCGTGGTCGACGCCGATCTCATACTGGTAATGGACCACGGGAAGGTTATAGAACGCGGCACCCACGACGAACTCCTGGCCCGTCGTGGCTCCTACGCCAACCTGTTCGAGAACCAGATGAAGGGGGTTCGCGATCGGTCGGCCGAATGACACCCATGAATGCACATTCGCCGTGGTACGCACCCCCCTACTGCCGGCGAACGCGTTTCTCGAAGAGATGGCACCGGCAGGAACGTACGAGGCCCGGCGCGAGGTTGCGGTGCGGCGCATGCGCGAGCTGGTGGCGCGCCCTGACGTACGCGACGCACTGTACGTAGCCTCACCCGGACTGTTGAATCGACTGGACGCGTGGCTACAGAAGCCTGAACCGGGAACCGTGGACCTGGCCGTTACGCGGTACCTGGAGCGCATGTCCCTACGTTGTACGCCCTTCGGTCTGTTCGCCGGGGTCAGTGTGGCAGCGGTCGGACTCGACACCGCGCTCCGTTTGGGACCGGCAACCGAGTACGTTCGCCACACTCGACTGGATACTGGTTACCTGACCGAGTTTATCGAGCGCATCGCCGCGGACCCCGCGGTGCGCGCCGAGTTGTTGTTCCAACCCAACTCGAGCCTGTACCGAGCCGGGCGACGCCTCCACTACTTCGAGGCACGCCAGGGACCCAAGGGGCGCGGCTACTTCCTGGTGGCCGTTGACGAAGACGAAACCCTGCGCGAGATGCTCGACCAGGCGCGCGACGGGGTACGGCTGGGCTTGCTGGTCGATGCGCTCGTGTCCGACGAGATCTCCACGGAAGACGCCGAAGCCTACGTCGACGAGCTCGTAGAAGCACAGCTACTCGTACCCCAGTTGGGTCCCACGGTAACCGGCTCTCATGCACTGAACGATGTGATCGATCAGTTGAAGGCAGTCCCCGCCACCGCCGACGTAAGCCGGGAACTCAAGAGCATTGTCCATGCACTGGCCCGCCTCGATACCGCCGGAGTGGGCGTTGCAACCGACCAGTCTCTGGCCATCCAGGCGCGCTTGAAGGAACTCCAGCCCAAGGCCGACCCCGGGCGCCTGCTGCAGGTAGACCTGACGAAGCCAAGTAGGAAGCTTCAGTTGGACGAAGCTGTCATCGACGACATCCAACGGTCCTTCGGCGTGCTTCACGACCTGTTTGCCGCACAAGTTACCGATCGCCTGGACTCGTTTCGGCGGCAATTCCAGAGTCGATACGGCGACGCCGAACTGCCGTTGGTGGAAGTTCTCGACGAAGAAGTCGGTATTGGTTTTCGCGCGGCCCAGGGGCCGGTGGGCGAAGCAGCCCCGTTGCTGGCTGGGTTGCACTTGGCCGCTCCAACGGCCGACCCGAGCGTTTCCCGCAACGCTGTGGACCGCTTCCTCATGCGAAAACTCTGCGAAGCACTGAACTCGGGAGCCGTGGAGATCGAGGTTACCGACGCAGAGGTCGCCTCCGTCCGCGATCAACAGACGGGCAAGCGTCTGCCACTACCCGATGCCTACGGCGTCATGGCCTGTGTGTGGACCTCTGTCGATGGCCACGAAGTAGCCATTCAAGGCGGCGGCGGACCCTCGGGGGCACGACTCCTGGCAAGGTTCTGCCCGCTCGACGCCCAACTGGACCAACACGTCAAAGAACATCTAAGGGCCGAGGAGGCTCTTCAACCCGCCAAACGATTCTTCGAGATCGTGCACCTGCCCGAGGGGCGAATGGGCAACGTCTTGGGCCGCACGGTGCTGCGCGACTACGAACTGACCTTTCTGGGCCGTTCTGGAGTCGAACCGGAACGCCAGTTGAACATCAACGACCTGCTGATCTCCATGCGGGACGACCGGATCGTGCTGCGATCGCGACGCCTGAACTGCGAGGTCGAACCCCGGCTAAGCTCGGCCCACAACGCGGCTCACCGATCTACGGGCGTGTATCGTTTTCTGGTGGAACTACAACAACAGGGCGTGATAACCGGCCTACGTTGGAGCTGGGGCACTCTGGACGAGGCGCCCATGCTACCCCGGGTCCGTTACGGACGAACGGTTCTATCGCCCCAGCGCTGGAACATCCGGCTGGAGGAACTGGACTCGTTTCGCAACCACGACCCCGAGCCGTTCTACGAGGCCTTTCGTGGTTGGGCCAGCAAGCGCGGCCTACCTCGGCATTTCACACTGGTTGAATCCGATCGCATGCTGCCCATCGACGTCGAAAATCCTCTCTCGGTCGAGGCCTTCTGGGACCTGGCTTGCAAGCGATCGACGTTCACGCTGGAAGAGTGCGTGCCGCCCCTGGATCGATGCGCGGCCACTGGGCCCGAGGGTCCGTTCGTGCACGAGCTGGTCGTACCGTTCGTGCGACGGACACCGTTGACTTCAGCAGCCAAGGGACGTCCGGTGGAGACCTCGAATGCGCGACGCCCGATCGGCAGTGATTGGCTGTACGCCAAGATCTTCTGCGGCAAAGCTGCGGCCGACCGCGTGCTGACTGATCATGTCGCCCCGCTGCAACGCGCCCTGACCGCACGGGGATTGACCGATCGCTGGTTCTTCATTCGATACGCAGACCCCCAGCCTCACCTTCGGTTGCGCATGCACGGCAACCCCGAGTCACTGACTCGCGAGGCATATCCCCTTCTGGTGGAAGCGCTATCGTCGCTACAAGCCGACAGAACCGTATGGCTGTTCCAACTCGATGCCTACGACCAGGAACTCGTGCGCTACGGCGGCGAGCAAGCGATGCCCCTTTGCGAGGAGATCTTCGCCGCCGATAGCGAAGCGGTTATCGAATGTCTGCGGCTGCTTCGTGGCGACGAGCATGCCGACACCCGTTGGAAAACCACGCTGCGCGGCATGGACGCGTTGCTGGAAGACTTCGGGCTGGACCCGCTGCTCAAGTATGCGCTGGCTGACCGGCTCAGCGCGGGCTTTCGCCGTGAATTCCTGCACGAACGCCTCGTGAAGAAGCAGGTCTCGAAACGATTTCGGCAAGAGCGCGCTCAGGTGGAGTCGGCGTTGTCCAACAACGGCAGCATTCCTCAGGATATCGAGCGTAGCCTGCCACTGTTCGAGCAGCGTTCACGACGCATCCAACCCGCGGTAGCCGCTCTCAAAGACCTGGAAGCAAGGGGCGTCTTGATCACACCCATGCCGGACATCGCCGCCAGCATGCTACACATGCACGCCAACCGCATGCTCCGAGCCGCGGCCCGCGCGCAGGAAATGGTGCTGTACTCGATGCTCGCCGAACACCACGACTCGCAACTGGCCCGGCGCGGCATCAAAGGGAAAGAGCGGGAGCGTCAACTGAAGGCCCTGGATCAGTCCTAGATCCAGACACGGACTACTACATCGGCGCAAGCGGCAGCCTCGCGGCCGTATATGATAACGGGCGGCCGGGAATCCCCAGCCGCCCTTCCAGAGCGCGAAATTCGAACTCTAGTCCATCAGTTGGTCACCACCGGATACGCCTCCATGGGATCGGTAATCGGAGTGAACGCGTGGTCGTTGATGGTGTCGACGGTGTAGCAGAGGTCCTGCACACCGTACAGCAGGCTGTAGGTCTCATACCCCAGGATGTTCAGATACGCGGTGACCTGGGCGGAAGTCTGCCCCGTCCAGCAATACACCAGGATCTTCTTGTCCGTGGGCAGCGTCTTCAGGAATGAGTCGCTGGCCAGGTCGGCATTGGGCTGGTAACGAACCGCACCCGGAACGTGACCCGCGTCGTAGTTGGCCGCGGGGAAGTAGTTCACGATGAACCACTCGTTCTGGGTGTTGTCCACGAACATGATGTCCCAAAGCGTGTCGTCGCTGATCTTGTTCCAGCCGGTGCCCATCTGATTCATCTGGCCCTTCAGGTACGCATCGGCGCGGGCCTTGAGAATCTCGACGGCCTGTCTCTCGCCCGTATCGAATTCGGGTGGAGTCGTGGCGGCGGGACGGGCGTTGTTGGTGACCTCGAACACCGGCACCCAATCGTCTTCCATGGGATAGTTCGGCGTGGTAGTTCCCAGCAAGTCGCTGTTTCCCTGGTAGGTCCATCCGTGCATGCCGAACTTCAGGTTGATCGCGTTGTAGCCCAGCTCCATGCCCAGCATGTTCAGCACCGACGTGGCGGTACTGGCCGTCTGGCCGGAGTAACACACGTTCAGGATGACTTTGTCGGTTGGAAACTGCGCTAGATTGTCGACCAGGTCGGCGAGCGCCATGTTGACCGCGCCTTCGATGTGACCGTTCGCATAGTGAGCCGAGCTTCTCCAGTCCACGATGAAATAGTCGTTCGTCAGATCGGCGTCGATCATCGTGGCGTACACGGCGGCCGCGTCGGTATTGACCGATCCTCCGTCGGGACGCTTGTAGGGAATGAAGTAGTCGTCGCCGATGTCGGCAACCAAAGCGAACTCGTCGACCGCGGTCGGCGGGGTCACCGGATCGTCGTCGTCGCTACAAGCTGCCAATCCCAACACAAGGATGAGCGCCATGAGCGAGAGGATCCACTTGCTTCTCATTGTCTTGCCTCCTGTTCGAGCGCGGGGCCGGCGTTTGCCGATCCGCGCCGATGACCCGGGCGGTGACGCTCACGCGAGTTTGGAATCACCAGGTATCTGGTGAACCGTCCGGCACTATCAGATGGGCGTTGGCTGCGGCTTCCACCGCCGGCAGATCCGCCAGGTCCGAAGCCCTGAGGAACCAACCGTCCGGCCCATCTTCACTCTGATGACACGCCAGGTAGCAGTCCTGTCCGTCATCTACTTCGGTTCTCGCCGTCCATCTACGAATGTTGTGCGGCGAGGCGTACTTCCACGTGGGCTCGTCTTCGAACCCGCTAAGGTCGGTCAGACCCCACGAGGCGTAGGTATCGGTGGCCACGGGTACGTGGCGCAGTAGCACATAATCCTGGTCACGAAGGTCGGGGATCGGGTTCTTGCCGATCTTGAACGATGCATACGAGGCCTCGCTCAGGCCTTCGCCGGTATGACAGCCGTTGCAACTCTTGTAGGTCTGGCTGTGACATACCTGACAGCTCATGTCCTCGATATGCGCATCGTGATACGTGTTGGCCGCGACCGCGTCGGCGTGGCAATCCAGGCACGCCGGCATGGCCTCTACCTCGTAGCGGTAGGTCGGTCGGCTGCCGTCCCCGTGCATTTCGTCACCGGTGTGACAATCCATGCAATCCATGGCCAGGGGGCGATAGTGGACATCGGCGCCGGCGTACTCGTTGGCGCCACGGTACTCGTCGCCGATGCGACTCCCGTGGCACGCCGTGCAGTTGCGGGTCATGTCCGGTCGCTTGTTGATGCGGTGTGCACTGACCAGACCGCCACCCACGTTCTTGGGCGAACTGATGTGGCAGTCTCCACAACTGGCGTGGCACGACGAGCAATCGGATTCGAATCCGGCCAGAAGTTCGGGGTGCTCGTCGAACTCCAAACCCGATCGGGTTTCGATCATCCGAATGTAACCGGCTTGCGTGGTGTGGGCCGCACGTACGTACGAGGGTCCGTCGGCGTGGCAGTAGTCGGTGCAGGTGTTGTTGAACCCCTCACTGGGGTCCGCGCGCATGCCCGTATGAGCCTCATCCTTGGATAGGATCCCCTCTTCGCCACCGTGACATCCAATGCAGCCTCGTTCGGCGTGCAAGCTGGCCAGGAAATCCTCGCCGTCCGCGCCGCCGATGAACACCTTGACCCATCCCTCCACCGGAGGGACAGAGCCACCTCAGCCTTCACCTTCGTCTTCGGGGAGTTCCGGATCCGGCACGACGGTCGCCTGCAACATGGCACCATCGGTATGGCACCCCTCGCAAGTCGACTTGTCCAACACCGGAGCTTGCATATCCACTGGATCGTCTGAGCATCCAACGAGCAGGATCGTGAGAAGAACGAGGATGAAACCCCAGATGAGAATTCGATTCGACATGACCACGCCTCCTCAGGTGGCGTATTCCTCGCGCTGAGGGCCCGACCGGCCCTGCTCAGCCTCTGGCGACGCCAGAAGCCCGCGCGCGAAGATGGGTACGTTATTGTTCACGACGTCGTGGGTGTCGTAGCAGACCCCATCGAGCCGGTTCCAGACCTGGGCATTGACGGCGCAACCAATGACCATGCCCACGTAGCATCGAGCTGTAATGCCGGGGTTGACCTTCAGCAAATCGCCGCTGTCGACGCGACGCTGAAGTTCGGAAGTAAGAAAGTCGATGTAGGGCCGACGGAACTTCTGCAAGAGCGGCTGGGCCTCTTCTTCGCCGGTCATCGATGTCAGCAACAGGAGCCGAAGCACTTCGGGCTGGCGCCGAACCGTGGAAAGCAGATGTAGTGAGACACCGCGCAGCATGTCTTCGACGCGGAATTCCCGCCGAAACGCGGTCAGGTCCTCCTGGATCTTCAGGCTTTGGGAACGAGCCCCGATCACTTGTTCGAAGAGTGCGAGCTTGCTGGGGAAGTGTCGGTAGATGGCCGGAGCAGAGATGCCGACCTCGCGGGCCAAAGCCCGCATGGAGGTTCCCGTGTAGCCCGCGCTGGCGAAGTGTCGGGTGGCGACCTCGAGGATCTGCTCGCGTCTTTTCTTGCCTGCCGCTGCCAACATGACCAACGCCTTCCAGTGGGGCAAACGGTCGTTAACCTCGCCGGCAAGAAGGTTTGCATGAAGGCGCTTGGCCGCAACGAATCGGCGGCCGGATATCACAAAACCAAAGTACGATAGTGTGACGGCAACAAGCAGGTGTGGCGGGAGGTGTGGTCCACGCCTGCAAAGGCGAAGACCACACCTGGGACCGACTACTTGGTGAGTATGACCTTGCGACTATCCGTCCCGTCGGCGGTTTCGGCCCGGACGATATAGGCACCTGAAGCCACGGAGACTCCTTGCCCATCCTTGCCGTTCCATGGCACGGAGTGCGATCCGGCTTCGCGCCACTCGTTGACCACGTCGCGAACCTTGCGGCCCTGAAGGTCGAAAACAGAGAGCCGCACCACACCGGGCTGCGACATGTTGAAACGCAGGCTCGTGCTGGGGTTGAACGGATTGGGAACGTTGGCCTCCAGATACACCGAACGCTCGGCCACCGCGGTCGCCGGCGGGGCATCGGTGGGGCAGGTCGCCAGGCTGCTACGAATCAGATCCCGGAACATCTCCGCTGCAACTCCAAGTCGATTGTCGGCGCTGGCCGCACCCACGGCTTCGTCGATGAACAGGCCAAATACGTATTCCTTCGAATTCACCGACGAGCCGTTGCACGTAGGCAAACTCACGTAGCCCGCGACCGAGCGATACTCTTCGCAGGTCGGCCAGCACAACGTGTAGCCACCCGGCTTCCAGGCCAACTCCACGTTGGCCCAGTAACTATTCGCGGCGTCGGGAATGCCCAGACTGGCCGCTTCCTGGTTCACGATGTCGCGCAGATCGGTGGTGAACCACCACTGCTCGGCCGGTGGCGTCGTGTCGCTCTGCATGAGGTCGTAGAAATCGTCGCGCGCGGTTCCATTGATCAGTACGCCCTGGGCCACTCCCTCGAAGAGCGAGGCGGCGTTTCGCAATGACAGCCGATTGCTGAGTGCAGGGTCACCATTGGGTGGCCCGCAACCCAGAGTGTGATTCAATTCGGTTTCGGTCATGCCCGCCCAGAAGTTTGCCGTGAGCTCGATCGCGCCGGCCCCGAAGCGGTCGGAGATTCCCTTGGTGGCCGCGTTGTCGGAGTACCACATCATACGCCGCAGCGTCTCGCGCAGGGTCTGCGACTCGAAGGGAGATCCTCCGATGGGACACGAGCCGTTCAGGTTCCCGGAATAGACCACGTTGTTGTCCAGATCGTCGTTACCGAAGTAGACCTCTCGCATCGCATGGAGATGATGGATGATCTTGAGCGTGCTGGCGGGCTCGAAGGCGTACGCGGTATTGAGCGAAGCGTGCACGGGACCACCTACCTCCTTCAGGTACAGTCCGGTGGCACCGTTGCTACCGTAGCCCAGATCCGAGGCGATATCGGTCGTCAACGCGTTGGAGTTGTTGATCATCGCCACGGCGAACTTCTTGATGGAAAACGTGCCCGCGGGCTCCCAGTAGGGCTGGACATCGATGATACGGGACCCGTGTTGCTCAATGAGCGCGCTTACATCAGCCGCCGTCTGACCCCACCACCACCACCAGTTGGTACCCTGCGGATTCGACTTCAGCACCACATTGAAATACCTCGTACCGTTGCTGAGGTAGGTATCAAGGTCGAGAATCCGAGCGCCGGTACTGTTCAACAACGAGGTGACGCCGCTGGCCGTCTGGCCCCAGTACCACCACCAGCTCGACGCATCGGCGCCGGTGTTGGATATCGTAACCACGTCGAAATAGCGCGTGGTACCTATTACGTAGGACTCCAGGTCCACGATCCGAGCGTTGTTACTGCTGACAAGGCTGCTCACCTGGGCCTGGGTCTGCCCCACCCACCACCACCAACTCTTGGCGTACGATCCAGAATTTCGCACCAGGACGGCCGCGTACTGGGTCCCCCCTCCAATTACCGAATACCTTTCGAGGTCGATGATTCGCGCATCGTTCTCGGCGATGAAATTCGACAGAGAAGTCACGGTCTGGCTGGTCAACCACCACCAATCGGTTCCGTATTCGCCGCTGTTCTTGACGAACGCCGCGCTGAACAGCCAAGGACTGGAGGATTCAACCTCCAGGTCGACCAGGCGGGCGCCTTCGTCGTTGATCAAATCGGTAATCTGCGTGGCCGTCACGCCATGGAGCCACCACCACGCGGTAGGCGTACTCAGCGATCGTTCGATATCGGCCTGGGCCGGGGGCGGTCCAATGAGCGTCAGCAGCAAGACGAGGGAGATGGCAATGGACCCGATATATACCAACTTGTTTCTTTTCATGGCCTTAACCGATCGGTACGAGAGCGACCCCCCGGTGCCGGGGAGCCGAGAGTGCATGTACAGAGGGAACGGACGAGGTGCGGCAACCGAACACTGCTTGCCGTGGTCCCCCAGCCACCTGTTTCATGGCGCAAACCAAAGGAAGAAACCGGGGAGACCGAATGACACGCCTGCCGCGCATCCTGCTCGTTGTAGTTGTCCTGACGATCGCCTGCTCCAGTGCCTCGGCCGACAGAGATGTATTGGTATTCCGGATGGCCAACGAAAGCCGCGAGGGCTTGTTCCAGATCGAGGCCATCAATCCGTTCGATGGCGAAGCGTTCTATCTGAGCAACGAAATTGCGCTGAGCACGGCGCTGGCCGACACGGTACGAGTTGACGAGAGTCAACTGGGTTCACCCCAGCTGGCGCTGATCTTCAACGCCGAAGGCGCTCGCCGACTCGCCGTGCTGACGGCCGCCAATCTGGGGCGGCAGCTGGCCATCGTCCACGGCGACGAAGTATTGAACGCGCCCATCATCCGCGGACGTATACAAGGTGGCCGGGTCAACGTTGCTTTCGACGACCCCGACAAGCTGCGGTCCGTCCTTGAAGAGTTCGAGGCCGCGGGTATCGCAGTGGGAGAGCCCGTTTCACCCCAGCCGAAACTCTCCACGTACGAGATGGAGAAGCAACTTCTAAGGCGGCGCAATGAGTACGCACAGGCAGTGCGCTCCAAGGCGGGAAACTACAGCGCCGCCGACTCGAGTGCGGTACTTACCCTGGTCGAGATGGTTTCCGTATCCCGTTCGTTCGACAATGACGATTCCGAAAACGAAGTATGGCGCGTGGTCGAATCCATGTGGCCAGTCGCCGCCCCGACCGACTGGGCCACGCGCGCTAGCATCCTGGTGGATCTACTCAAATCCGCGGTGCGTCGGGACGATCTGGTCGGGGCCGGGGCCCATGCATCCGAGCTGCTCGGTTTGCTGGAGCAACATTCGTTGCCGCCGCGCCGCATGGGCATCATCACCAACTGGGGATTGGCGTCGTTGGCCGACGCCTACACGGCAAGCGGGCGCGAGGCCGACGCCGAAGCGTTGTGTCGCCGCGCCGTGGCTACCGACATGAACTTCCTGATGCCTGGCCCCTTCGAGCGATTGCTTCGAACCCTGGAGGCACGACAGGAGTTGGCGGAAGTGCGTGTCTGGTGTCGCCTGGTCCTGGAAAGGGCTGAAGAACTCCACGGGCAATCGATGCTGGTCGAGATGGCCGAAGAGGCATTGGAACGCGTTGGCGACGAAGCGGAGTGACTGGCCTGGAATGACTGGCCTGGAGTGACTGGCCGGTAACGACGGGGTCAGAATGACTATTCGCCTTCTGGCTTGTACCCCGCGTTCTTCATGCGCCGGCCCGACTCCTGGTAGTCGGCGGCCGGCATGTCCTGAACTCCGGCGGCGCCGACCCATTTGTTGTAGAAGTTGAACAGCGCGCAGACCGTAATGGCATCGTAGAGCGCTTCGTCGCTCCAGCCCAACGACCGTAGTTGGTCGAGTTCGCTCTTTTCGATCGACGGACTGTCGGTATTGATGCGTTCGATAAAGTCGAACAAGAATTTGTCAGCATCTGAAATGGGTGCATTGCGATGATCATCGAGTACCGCGTCGACCAAGGCGCGGTCTTCCAGGAGTTCCGCCGCGACCGCGGCGTGACTACCCACTCAAAAACGGCACTCGTTCTTGCGGGATGTGAATGCGGCAATGAGCTCGCGTTGTCCGGCCGACAATGGCGACTCACCCCGCATGACCCCATCGGTAAAGCGGGTCAGGTGCTGGGTACGATCAAACCTATAGGCCAATAGGTGCAGTATCTGAGGAACATTCTGCGCTTCTTCGCGCATGCGCTGGATGCGATCGTGGTAGGGACTATCCCCCTCCGCACCTTCCACGCCGGGCAAGAACATGGGATCCATGGAGTTCGCTGACATGTGGCCCTCCTTTGCCCCGAGTCTAGCGGTCCATGGGCTGAATGCCAGGCGTTTCTAACAAGTCACCGGTGCCCGCCTCGCGCAATGGCACGAGGCGGGCGTTGGATTCCAACCCGTCAGCCTACCGGCCGCGTGCTCCGCAGAAATGCGAAGCGTTGGGAGGTTTCGCCTTCCACGGTCAGACGAACGCCCTCGTCGAGGTTGGCCTTCGACAACCGTTTTCGAAAGTCCTGAACGTCGGTGACCTTGGTTTCGCCAATGGCCACAATCAGGTCGTTCACACGCAGCCCGGCCCGTGCGGCGGCGCCGATCGGATCCACCTGGGTGACGAGCACGCCTTCCTCCACGCCGTCTCTCCCCAGGCGTTGCGCGAGGTCCGGAGTCAGAGTTCGAACCGACATGCCCAGAGCCAGCGCCGGTTTGTCGGTGCCCTCGACACTGGCGAGGTTGCTTTCGAGCTCGCCCAATTGCACTTGAAGTAGTTTGTCCGACCCATCCCGAAACACTTCTACGTCGACCTTCGAACCGGGCTTGGTCGCGGCAACCTGGGATCGGAAGCGTTCGATCGACGCGACTTCCTTGCCGTCGAATCGCGCCACGATGTCGCCGGCCCGCAAGCCCGCGTCGTCAGCCGGACTTGTAGGTGAGACGTCACCGATCAAGACCCCTCCCTTGCCCTCGTAACCGAAGGAACGCGCGAGACCCGGCTCGAGTCTTTGAATATTCACTCCCAGCCAGCCGCGCGCAACGCGGCCGTCTTCGATCAGGCTGGTCATGATTGAGCGAGCCATGTTGATGGGAATGGCGAAACCGATTCCCATGTAGCCGCCGGATCGGGAGAAAATGGCCGTGTTGATGCCGACCACCGCTCCGTCCAGATTGACCAGCGGGCCCCCACTGTTGCCAGGATTGATGGCCGCATCGGTTTGGATGAAGTCTTCGTAGTCGGCAATCCCCACGTTGGCGCGGCCCGTTGCACTCACGATGCCCGCCGTCATGGAAGACGCTAGCCCGAACGGATTGCCGGCCGCGACGACCCATTCACCCACGTGTAGCTGGTCTGAATCGCCGAGCTTGGCCGGCACGAGTTCATCGGCCTCGACCCGCAGAACCGCCAGGTCGGTGTGCGGATCGGTCCCCACGACCTCGGCAGTGAGGGTCCGTTCGTCGAGAAGTCGAACCGTGACCTCGTCGGCGTCCTCGACCACATGGTTGTTGGTGAGGATGTAGCCGTCTTCGAGGATGACCCCCGAGCCCTGGCCGCGTTGTACGAAGTCGCGGCCACGGTCGGGCGGAACCAGACGGAAGCGCTCGAAGAAGTTGCCTCCGAAGAATTCGTGGAACGGCTGCATCGACGGCCCACGGACAACTGAGTTGGAACCGCGCCGAGCCGAGGTGATGTTTACGACTGATGGCTTGACCCGTTCGGCCGCCGAGGCGAATGCCTTCGAAAGTGCGTGAGCAGTGACAACCGCGTCGCTTTGGGCTTCGTCGCGGGCGACATCGGTCGTAGCTGCGTCCTGCGCAACCGCACACGAGTGAGGTCCTTCGAACACCGCGAACGCCGCGAACAGCGCCAGCACCGCCGCGGTGCCACCCAGCCATTTGAGTTTGGTGCCTGACATTTTCAATCCTCCTCTGTTTCAGTTTCACACGAGCGGAGGCGTACCCGTGCACGACGCATCGTGCACGGGACCGCACCTCGCTCTGGTAGCTCGAAAGAAAGGGACTACTTCGTGTCGATCGGAATCTGACGACCGATGTGTTGCTTGGCCTTGGGCATGGTGATGGTCATCACGCCACGATCGGCCTTGGCTGACACGCCGTCCGGATCAACCTGCATCGGCAGATGCAGCATGCGTTGGAAGCGACCGCGGAACTGCTCGGAACGCAACTCGCGTAAGTCCTCGCCCAGCTGCGGCATGTTGCGCTCACCCTTGATGGTCAGCGTCTGGTCCTGCAGGTTGATTTCGAGGTTCTTCGGATCGATCCCCGGAATGTCGAATTGCACGAAGAGATCCTTCTTTCCCTCGTACACGTTCATCACGGGCGCCCAGTGGCTCGTGTCTTCCAGGTCCAAATTCATGCCGTCGAAGAGCCGACGGAAGAATGGGTCACGGAGCGGCGTGAAGGTGTCGACGTCAGTTCGGGGATTCCAAGGGGCTAGCTTGACCATGTTGTTCCTCCAATCGGTTAGCCTGCGAGGCGCAGGCGAATATGAAGACTTGTCGCGCCGGAGGCGCAACTGCTCTTGCCCTAATACACAGGTCGTGCCATGGGGTTCCGATTCCATGAAACTTCAATAAACAGAATGGATTGGACGAATACCATCGATGACACTGAAGCTGCCACGTAGCTGTCAGATTTGCCGACAGAAACTGGCAAATTGTCAGACGACGTTCCCGCGCGGAAACATGCGACCGCAGACCCAACATCGTAGCGTGGTTGGGTCACGTTTCCACACGCGGTGCCTCGGCCAGGAGTTCGTTGAAATGCTCGCGCACCGATGGGAAGTCGACCTGACTGAGAAATGTCGAGTAGGCGAGGTAGGCCACCAGGAACCGCAGGTCCTGGGCCCACGGAGGCAGGAACCGCGGACGCACCAGCATTCCCGCCGCCGAGAGTTGGGCCAGCGCGGGCAGGTCTTCAAGGTCCAGTTTGCCACAGAAAACCAGGCGCAGACAGTCGGCGCGACCGTTGGCCACCGCGGCCCGGAAGAAGTTGTGCACGCGCAACAGACCATCGAGGTACACCCCGTCTTTGGTGAACGGTGCTCCACCTTCGATCACTCCGCCGCGAAAAACGCGCCGCGCGTTCTCGAACGCCTGCACCGGTTCGATTCCCCGATCCTGGAAGAACCGAACTACCTCGACAAAATCGGCTCCGTCGATCGCCATCTGGATGCCACGCACGCGTCCCACCAACCGTCCCAGCCGATCGATGTCCATGGCGCCGGTGATGAACTCGGCGAAGACGGCCAGGCCCTCCTGCGTGCGGGTGGTACCGGGGTGGCCAGCTCCCAGAATGGGCAACTCCGATTGGGCGCGCCCGTTGAGCGAAGTGGCCACATGGATGAACGCCTCGTGTTGGATGAGCTGCGCTACGTCCCGATCGCTGAAGCACGCATCGCGGCGCACCCGAATGCCGGACGGGCTGGCCAGCGCGTTGGCCGACAGCTCGTCGACCACTTCCACCGGAGGCGCATCCTCACCGAAGTGCGCGTCGGTGCTCTTGCGGATCTTGTCGGCAACGCCGCTGGCCAGATGACACGCGGGTTCGGGCTCGCCCAGGTCGAGCGACGCCACCGAAGCCAGCACCGTTTCAAGGTGACCCGCCAATTGCAGTGCGTTGGTAGATACATCGGACAGTGGAGCCGTGGGAGTTCCGTAGACACGGCTGGAGAACTCCAGGAAGCGGGGAGTGCCCGCGTGCGCCAGCATCTGGGCGCTGTCTTCTATGGATTGCGCGGAACGCAACAGCCAGTCATCGACCGTCTGACCGGCGTGCAGCATGGCCTTGGCCCGAGCCACCGCCTCCACCACCGGAGCTGGGTCGAACCGCGGATACTCAACTGCGGGAAGTCGGCCATCGGCCAGGAACTTTTCTCTCACCGCACCCGGCCAGGCCAGCGAACGCAGCACGCGTACCGGTCCCTCGGCTTCGCGCAGGGCTTGGGCCGCGGTCTGGATGCGGGTGCGCTCAGCTTGCGTCCATTCTTGCGCCGTCACGTCCATGGGTTCTCACTCAGTCTGGGGAAGCTCAGCACCAATGGTAAGATGACCCGGTTCGTACCCGCAATGACTACCGGGGACGATCCTCCGCCGGCGACCAACCCAGACCAGACCCCTCGTGGGGCCGGAGATATCCGTCCTCGAAGATGACGGCACCGTCGGCGGGGTCGTCGACCAGGTCGAAATGACCGTCAAGATCGGCGTAGATCACATTCTCCTGGCTTAAGCTGAAATGAAGCGCGGCGGCGATGGCCAGGGCCGACTCGTCCATACAGCCAACCATGCTCTCGATTCCTGCCGCGCGCGCGACCGTGTCGACGCGACGGGCTTTGGCCAAACCTCCCACCTTCATGAGCTTGATGTTGACCATGTCGGCCAACTCACCGCGCGCGATCCGGAACGCATCGCGTAACGTCAGTAGGCTCTCGTCCGCCATGACTGGAATGGAAGCTTTCTGCGTAACCTGCCCCAGCCGCTCCGGATGATCCCGCGATGTCGGTTGCTCAATGAGATCCAGACCGGCCGTGAGCGTACCCTCGACGAAGTGAAGCGACTGCGACACTGAGTATCCCTGGTTTGCGTCGAATCGCAGTTGCACCGCGGATCCCAGCGCCTCGCGCACCTTCAGGACGCGGGCGATGTCCAACTCGACATCGTTTCCACCCTTGAGTTTCAGTGCACGGAAGCCAAGACGGCGAAGTTCCTTCGACCGTTCGACCGTTTCGGCCTCGGGAAGAATACCCACCGTGGCCGCCGTAATGATCCGACGGCGGAATCCGCCCAGGAGAACCCACAGCGGCAGATTGGCCACCTTGCCCAGAATATCGTGCAGGCACATGTCCACCGCGGCCAGAGCCGAAGGTTGACCCACCAGCAATGGCTCGACATCGGCCAATCTCCGGTTGAGCCGAAGCGGGTCCTTGCGCAGCAACACGTCACGAACCGCGCCATTGAGGACCTCCAGGGTTTTGTCGGCGGTTTCCCCGGTCACTTCGAGATCAGGGGTGGCGCAACCGTATCCCACGACACCACGGTTCGTTTCGACACGAACAAAAACGTTCGCGGTGCGGTCCACCACCTCGTAGGCAATGGTGTACGGCTCGGCCAACGCCGATTCTACGATCCAGGCGGTCACGTTCGTGATTTGCATGGCTCTGTCTTCCGTTTCAGTACCGGCGTTGGTGGATCTCATCCAGGGTCAGGTGCTTGATATCCTCGACCAGTTCCACGAGGTTGCGAACGATGGCGGCCCACATGCGTTCGCCCTTTTCCCGACTGGCCTTGGCGGGGTCTCCCATGACCCCCGAGGGAGACATGGGCGCGGTACGCGCGTACCACCCCACGCCGCGTTTGGACGTGAAGTCCAGATACTCGCTGGAGAAGCGAAGTATGTGCGTTTCCGCGCGATCCATCTTCACCAGGTGCGGGCGGAGCGCCAACGAAGTGCTGGTTTCTACTTCGCCTGCATGCACATCGTTGGGAGTCTCGGTCATGGATTCTATATCGGTATCGCTGGTCTCGCCGGTGTCGACACAGGTAAAGATGCGCCCGTCGCGATTGATCATCTGCGCGGCGAAGTGCAGAGCGGGACCATTTCCTCCGTGGCCGTTTACGATTATCAGCTTCTTCACACCGTTGCGTACTGCCGCCATACCGATTTCGTAGACCAGGCGCGACAGTGTGTCAGGGCCAATGCTCAACGTGCCCGCGAAGTCATCGTGGTGGTAGGAGACGCCGTACGGTATGAGCGGAAGCACCAGCGGATGCGGCGTAGTACAGGCCCGCGCCACGTCACACGCGAGTCGTTCGGCGTCGTAGGCGTCGGTATCCAGTGGCAGGTGCGGACCGTGCTGCTCGATGGCTCCCACGGGCAAGAGCGCCACGTCAACGGCGCGGAAACTCTCCTGCGCCTCGGGCCAGGTAAGCTCGCCCAGAATGAAGCCGCCGCCGTCGGACGCGGGATCGCTCGGCCCAGCGAATCCGTAAGGGGTCGCAAGCGCCTCGCCCACCAGGGGGTCGATGGTAACCCAGTTTCGGTCTCGCCGCTGGACCGCACCCTCGGCGTGGGACAGGAATATTTCGTAGAGCGGCCGCCTGAGTTCCTGGGGTATGGCATCGAAGGGCGAGTGTCTGGTGTCGAAACGCAACTGCATGACTTCGGCGTGCGGGCGATGGCCCCCCGTGCTGTCAACCATTCCCTTCTCGGCCAGAAGGTGAAGCACGTGCTCACCGCACGCTGCCTCCTGATGAACTCCCTTTTCGACCACGGCCTGGAGGCACCGATCGATCTGCTCCTGCGAGTAGCCACAGTTGGCGGGGTTTGCCCCGAACGCCGTCATCATGGCCACGATTCGCCGACACTTCTCGCAGTTGCCGCAGGGAAACACATGGTCGTCCTTGGTGTGGGCTGCGTGGCAGGACATCTGGGTGCGCTGGAGGTCTGGGTATCGCTCGGCCAGGATCTTCAGAATCAGCAGCTCCGAGAGAGAGCGCAGAATCGAAAACTGGCCAATGCCCCAACCCTTGCGGCGGAAGTAGCGAGACATGGCGTTGTCGAAGTACCAGCTCTGATCGTACAGGCCCGCGTAGTGGGTGATTCCTTTGTGCGTCACGCGAATCGACGTATCAAATTCGTCACCAATCAACAGTCTGCCGATCTGGTGCTTGCGCATGAGCGGGAGTGCCCCGAACAGGAACACGGCCACCGTCCACAGGCGAATCGGATACTCGTCACTTCGGACCCTCGCGAAATCGGGGCGTATGAACGGAAGCTGCCGAAGCATCCAGGCAAAGACACGGTCCGAGTTGGTCCACACGCGGTGCGTGCCTTCGATTTCCTTCGAGAAGTGCCGATAGGCGTTGAGGGCCGTCAACCAATGGCGTCCGGATTCGTTTACG
The DNA here is from genome assembly GCA_029262065.1 of Candidatus Krumholzibacteriota bacterium. GTDB lineage: Bacteria > Krumholzibacteriota > Krumholzibacteriia > JAJRXK01 > JAJRXK01 > JAJDAC01. The sequence continues at coordinate 58,592 of JAJDAC010000015.1, forward strand.
AACACGGAGCGCACTTCCTTGCCCATCTCCTGCATGAGGGCGAACGACAGAAGGCTGTCCTTACCGCCGCTGGACAGCACCGCGTACCGCTGGGAGTCACCACCCCAACCCGGCCGCGCGCCGTCGGTGTGTTCGGTATCTTCCTGGCCGCTCGGAAAGGAGATCTTGGCCTGCAGGTAGGTACTCGCACGTTCGGGCAACATGCCGGCAACCGATTCGGTCAAGAACTCGTTGGGCATCAGGAACTTGTTTACGTAGATCTCGCGCGCGGTGTGGGCCGCGTAGTTTTCGAGAAAGCGCTGATCATGTCGATCGAATGCGCCATGAAACACAATCCGTGAACAGAACAGGCCGTAGTTCAGGGCCACCTGGGCGGCCACCATGTCGGCGAGATTGCGACTCGTGGGGTCGTCAGGATCGAAGACGTCTTCCTCGTAGCGGTAGATCAGTTCGGTACGTGATTCCTGGCCCTTCTGCGTAACCACGTAGGGGCAAACCAGCCGGGCCTTCTCGAGTTTCAACGGCCCCACGTCGAGGCGATCGATCACCAGAAGCCGGCGTAGCGCCTTCTCCCTGCCTCGGCCGGCAGATTTCACATTCATGGCTGACGCACCAGGTCGAGGGTCTGGACGAGATGCTGCACGAGCGCTTCGTGTCCGTGGAGAATCACGTCATAGCAAGGTAGGCCGGTCTGTTTCGTGATGTCCTCGCAGGCCCGACTCGTCTGTTCCGCCGTCATGCCCTCGTGATTTACCGTGATGGCTACGACCGGTCGTTTCGAAAGCAACTCCACGGCTTGTATCTGAACCGGCAGCGGTTCGATGGGATAGCCGAGAAAGCCGTCGTATTCCTTCCGCCCGGGAGCATGTTGAAGTACCACGGCGTGAGGACGTCCAGCGGCCAGCAGTTCGAATCCGCCCGGGTACGCCGGGTTCATCAAACTGCCTTGTCCTTCCAGCACCAGGCAATCGGGGTGAATCTCGTTCCAGGCTTGCCAGATGATGTGTTCGATCTCTCCCGATACGAAATCGTTGACCAGGGAATCCAGAATGATCCCGTAGCGAGCACCCTGCATCCACGCTGTCTGTCCCGTACCAATCAGTTCAGCGGCCAGGTCCAGCTGATTGAGCCCCTGGACCAGCTTGACCGCGGTCGTTCGTTTTCCCACGGCCGAATCGGTCCCCAGCACCGCGATGCGAGCGGATGTGACCTCCTGGATCTTGCCGGTGAAGAAATGTAGGTCGCGCGCGGGCCGAGGCTTACGCACATCCCTCAGGCGGACACCGACCTTGGTCGCCAGGTTAACCAGATCGGGGTCTTCGGAGATGTAGTCGTGAAGTCCGGAGTCAACGTTCAGACCGGCGCCCACGGCCGTGAGCAGCTGCTCCCGCGCCGAGGCCGGCAAGCGACCACCATCGGGCGCGAGCCCCACCACCAGATGCGTGGCACCTTTTCCGTCGGGCGTTCGCATGGCCAGGCCGGCGGCAATGTCCTGCACCACGGGAATACCGCAGGCCCGACCGTCCAGGATCTGTCCGGCGTCTTGCCCCGCGCACTCGCTGTCGATGACCGCCAAGACGTGATAGCGACGGGTGAACCGCACCAGTCCGTGCGCGGTCTTGCCGTTGGCGGTACGAAACGCACCTTCGCAGTACACCAACGCAATTCCCTCGGGTTGGTTGCTCATGCTCGGCGGCCCGTGAGAATGGCCACGTAGCGATCCCCGGGAAGTGGATCGCGTTTGTGCCGATCCAAGAGGGCCAGCAGGCCCGCGGTGGAGGCGGGCAGCACGCTCAACCCCTGCTGATCACGAATGGTCCGCGCCGCGGCCAGCATCGACTTGTCGCTGGCGGCCGCCGCCCAACCCCCGGAACTGCGAATGGCTTCCAACGCCAGATCGCCGTCGATGGAGTGCCAGTTGATGAGGGGCTCGTTCACACGTGTCTCCTTTATGCGGCTGGGGACAAGGTCCCGACAGCGATCGGCATTCTGCAGGTACGCCTGCACGATGGGGTTCTTTCGAAACGAGGATCCGGCCACCATGCGCGGAATGCGGGAAGTCTTGCCTCGCCGGTACAGGCTGACGAATCCCCGGTAGATGCCGGCCAGCGTTGTGCCGTTGGACACGGGCACGGCCACCGCCGCCGGCGCGTCGCGCAGCTCGTCATAGATTTCCTGCGCGATGGCTCCGTAGGCCCGAATCTGAAGGTCGACGTTCGTGCCCCCGGGGTTGGCATCGTAGAACTCGTCGCGCTCGGCCCGTTCCTGGGATACGAGCACGGAAGCTTCGTAGTCACCCTCCACGCGCAGAATGTCGGATCCGTGCCGCGTCATTTCGGCCACGCGGGGCGCACCGTAACCCTGGGGCACGTAGATCACCGCTCGCAGACCGCACATCTGCGCGGCCAGCGCTATCGCCGCTCCGTAGTTGCCACAGGTGGCGACGGTTATGGTGTCAAAGCCTCGGCGCACGGCATCGAGCGCCTGAGCGAAGGCAATGCGATCTTTTTGTGTGCCTGTGGGGTTGCCGCCTTCGAACTTGAAGTGGATCTGACGCAGCTCCATTTCGCGCTCGAGGTTCCGAGCCCGCATCATGTCGGTGTCCCCGACCTCCGAATCGATGATGTCCTCGAAGGCCTCGATGCGTTCTTCGGCCGGGCGTTTCACATCGGCTGCGATCTCGCGCTGCTTCGCTATGTCGGAATGAAGCACGAACGGCGCGGGCTCGGCGGCCTCCGATAGTGACTGCTCTGCGCCAGGCCCCGCCGTACGGGACTCGGGATCGGTGTCAGTCATCTGAACCCGCCATTCTCATTTGATCTTGCCTGGAATTTCGTTCTCGGCCACGCCTCGAGCTTGTTGCGACATTTCCTGCGTCGTGCCGGGAATGATAATCCTCGACCCGTACGTCGAGCAACTGCCAACCCTTGTGCATGCCGTGAACGATGCCTGCATGCGTGCCCTCATTGTCTTGTCGGCTACGCATCGTCAGGCGATTCACTGGGTTCCAGAACGGGACGGCGCGCCAATCCCCCACTGGCCCGTATTCCCACGAAACGGCTCACCCACCGCGCACTGGACACCGGCGACGCGCGAAGCAGTTCGCGGAACAGCACCACGGCGAGTATGGCCACCAGCACCCGGGTTACCATGCTCACCAACATCAGCGAGCGGTAGTCGCCACCCAGCAGGGGAAGGCTGAACGCCGAGGCGACGCCCGCGCCCAGTTGCGACCAGCCCACCACAAGACTCTGCGCCGCAAATAGTGATGGCCGTGTACCCCGCGTGCTGGATTCAATGAGCAACGTAAAGTACCCCAGTTCAAACCCCGACCACGACGCGCCCGAAAGTGCTTGGGCCAGGAGCACCAGACCCAGGCCGTCGGCGAACAACCACGGTAGCGGGGTCAGGGCAATGGCGGCCAGCGACAGAATCCAAACGCGCCCCGCGCCGTGGCGATCGACCTGGCTTCCCCACCAGGACGCCACGAAGAACTTGGTCACGATCATCAGGGTCAGTGCGATCGTGTATTCGATGTAGGTGAACCGAAGAGTCTCGAGCATGAAGGCGCCGTAGTAGGGCGAACTGAGGTACGCCGCGAAGTAGCAGAGGAACGCGAATGCGATCAGGCGGGTTGCATGCGTGCCACGACGGCTGCCGAGGAACCGCCGCGCCTGATCGCGCCGGGCCAGGCCCGAAAACGGTGGTTCTGGCGTAAGCAGAAGCAGAACGGCCGACACCATCCGAAACATCGAAGCCAGCATGAACGCAACCTGGAAGCCGGTACCGCCCACCCTGGCCCCCGCGATCGTGGGAACCGAGGGCTCCAACCCGTGCAACAGCACACCGGCGGTGATCAACCCCACCAGCGTAGCGGCGTAGATTCCCTGGTTGCGCTTGCCGAAGTACTTGCCGCGGCCCTCCAACGGAACAAGGTCACCAAACCAGGATGACCATGCGGTGCCCGCTCCCTGCCCCATCATCTGGTACACGCACGCGAGCACGATCAGTAGGTCGGGTGTGGTCAGGCCCATTCGCTCAAGCAGGGCCAGGCCGGCCAACGCCAGCGACTGCAACCCCGCAGCGAAAACTACAATGTGCTTTCGCCTGACGCGGTGTCGCAAGAGCGCCAACACCAACAATGGTCCGGCCCCGGCGAGCGCGAGGGGAAGAGTTACCGTGAGGCTGATCTGGATCGGTGTGGCGCCAAGGCGAATGGCGTCGACGATGAAGTAGGTTTCACCCAGACCTACCATCAGGGCCCAGGCCGCACCTTCCCACAGCGACAGCCGCATGGCACGGCCACTTCGAACTGGATCTATGTTCATGTTTGGTGGAATCCAGCGCTCACCAAGTGAGCGTCCGAATCACTCCATCTGGGGAAGTCGTTCGTGGAACGGATCCTCGAGCCGGCCCCGGTGCGAACCGGTGGCCCCGGTTTCTTCGTCGAGTATCCGCACGGTCCATTCGTAGAGTTGTTGCGCTTGTTCGTGGCTGTCACCAATGCAGGTCACACCGATCTTCCCGAACTGGGAGAGCGCCCCGATCATATGGAACAGGACCCCGCTCTGTTGCGAAGGTCTGAAGTTCAGACCGTGGTGAGCAAGGATGTTCAGAAGGTCCTCCGGGAGCAGCCCGCGATAGAACGGCGACACCAACGCGTCGGTGGAGAAGTAGAATTTCTCCTGCCCGCCCGGCGCCACGAACAGGCCGGTCTTTTCATCCAGAGTGCCAGACGTGAGAAACTCCAACGCCTGGAACGGATGCGTCGTGCCTCCCATGCGCAGATTGATCTCGATGGCGGCGACTTCCCACTGCCCCTCCGATTGCCACGCCAGGAAATCCACCGAGAAGCGGCCGAGCACTCCGCGTTGGGCCAGAACGTCGGCCACCTTGCGCGCCTGCTCGCTGATCAACATCCGGTAGGAATCCGACGCCGGAAACTGACATCCCACGTAGGCCTGGTTGTGCGGTCCACCGAGCACCTGCTCATGCGTGGAAATGAGCGACGGGTGGCCGTCGGGCCGAATGCGCATCTGTACGCTGGGCGCGGTCATGTTGGAGCCGGTGACCAGTTCCTCTACCACTCCACCGGCCGCGGCGAACTTCCGAAAGAACGTTGCAGTGCTCTCTTCCTCGGCGTTGAAGCTCAGTTGCTCAAGGGCCGCATCGATGGCCTGTGCGCGGTCCTTCGAACCAACCTGTTCCGGCGGAAACTGAAGCTGGGCGTTGCCTTCGCCCGAGAAGCTGTGGTTCAGCTTGACCACGGCCGCGCGCAGCCCGGGTCGGTTCTTTTCCAGATCGACCAACGCTTCCACGCACTCTTTTCGTGTCCGCAACCCCTGGGCTCCCAGCGCGTGCGGCACGCCGGCCGCCACGAATGCCTCGCGGCTTCCCGTCTTCGTTCCCAGATCGACCAACTCGGGATCCAGGCCGTTCAACGGAATGCCCAGCTCCAATGCGAGGCGTCGTTCGAGGCCCGTGGAGTTGAAGCTGGTGAGGTAGGCGCGCCGGCGGTTGCCGATCCAGGCCCGCATGCGAGCGATGGCCCGGGGTCGATCCAGGATCTTCTGCGTCAGCGGAATGGGGCTGCTGTCCATCATGGAGAGAATTCCCAACCGATTTCGCGCGTGGCCCGAGGGCACCCCCACCAGAAGATGAAGATAGTAGTCGATGATCTCGGGGTGAATCGGCTGCGAGGTAACGTAGAGGACGCGCGCGCCAGGATTGCGCAACCTCATGAGCACGAAGAGAAGTCGCTCTTCGTAGAACGAGATTCCCGAGATCTTGGCCAGCTCCTCTGGGTCGAAACTCAGAGAAGGAACCACCACCGAAGTGTGCTCGAAGGATCGCTCAGAAACGGTCTTCTGCCAGAGAGGAAGAAGACGCGCCTGGAGCCGGGCAAACGCCGCCCGCTCCTCGTCGCTCGCGGTGGCGGGCAATTCGTTCGTCGGTGTCATCAGTGCCTTTGGGTGGAAACGTTGTACCTTGGCGGTGAGTAGATATCCGAACGAAGTCAGGCGTCAATGGTAAGGTGACCCGGTTCCTACCCGCAATCGCCACCGCAAACGGAGAAGCCAATTCCATGTCAGAAGTAGCCCAGTTCGAGGTCCAGGTGCTGAACTACGAGGAAGTACACCATATTCCCGGTGACTGGACGGGCAAGGACGTCCTGGAGCTGCTGTCCATTCTTGAGGTGGATACCTCCGATGCAGCCGGCGAGGCCGACCTGCGCGACCTGCTCTTGATGGGCCTGTCCGACATGGACTCAGACGCATCGGCCGACATCGTCCTGGAGTACGTGTTTGGCGATACCATGACCAAAGGCGTCCGCCAGAACCTCGTCCAGGACCTGGAAGACGATCGACCCTGGGAACAGTTCGCGGACCCCACCAAACAGGCCGGGGTCTTCCGCGCCGTTACCCTTCTGCAGGAAGTGTTTCCCAAGCAGTTCGGGATTCCCGACGCGGCTCGCATTCGCGTCCAGCTATCGAGCCAGGACAAAGACGGAGCGGCCGAGCTGCGAGGGGCAATGGATCCGGCGCTGTTGGTACGTTTGCTCGCCGCCGGAATGGCCGATCGCTCGATCCTCCGAAGGTTGTTTGACGAGGCGATACAAGACGGACCATTTCCCGAGGCCCAGGCCATCGTCTGGCATCTGGAATCGATCGCCGCCCCCGCCGACGCCCAGCCCAACACCACCGCCTTGGAAGTGTACTCGTCGATCCAATGGCTGGGGCCGCTCGAGGATGTGGACGCCTACCAGGCCAAAGTGGTCATCGATTGAGCAAGGGGCAATTGATCGGCGGCGATCGATAGGGAACGCGTCACAGACCCAGAGTTGCCGCGACCACCTTTGTACACGAGCGCGAGGTCTGCCCCGACCGGCCCTCCCGGGCCCGAATTCCGACGTAGGCACCCATCTCGTTCGCTCCAACACAAAGGTGCGGACCCATGAATCGTTCCAAGCTCCTGATTACTGCCCTGGCCCTGCTGGTCGTGACCGGCCAGGCCAGCGCCGCCGACAAGGCCACCCCTCAAAAGGGCTCGGCCGCCAAAGAGGAAACCAGCCGGCCCCAGGCAGGGTCGGTTCTCGACGTGAACCAGGCCGAACTCGACGCCTCCCGAACCGAGGCCCTGCCCGACGGCGTGGGTCTGGCCGGACTCGCTCCCGTCCCCGAGCGGCAGGAACGCCCGATGATGCTGGAGATCCGGGCCGTGCTCGAACACGCGAGCGAACAATCGACCCAGCTCCAACTGCAGTTCGAGACCGCGACCAACGAGACCACCGCCTTGGGTATCCAACGCGAGCTCGAGAAGCTCATGCAGGACAGCGAAATCGAGGTTCTGCAGATCCAGGCCCGCTACGCGCGGGCCCGCGGTGACAACGACATGGCCGACGGAATCGAAGCCAGCATCGCCAACATTCTCGACCCCAAGGTCCCCGTTGCGCGTACCGATCGTCCTCGCCCCAGCGACAACAACTGATTCGGAGGGCAACACCATGCAAACCAAACACAGCCTCCCGCATCTTCTTCCGCTGATGTTGACCACGCTGGTGGTCCTGACACTGGCAATGACGCTGAGCGCAAGTCGCACCTGGGCCACGGTGGGCCCGCCCGTCCAAGCCCAACTGGTTTCGCCGCCGCAGGCGGCCAAGAGCGGCAGCGTCATCCAGCACTCGATCGAGATCCAGGTCGGCCGCACGGTCGAGCTGGCCAACGTTGCCCTCGAGGGCAAGGGATGGAGCATTCTGCAAAGCAACGCTCCCGACCTCATCACAATGTCGCCGGGACAAACGCTGCGCCTGGATTTCACCGCGATTCCTACGAATCCCAGTGAACCGCTGGGCCTCTACTATCAGGCGGATGGTCGCGGCTTCACGACCTACTTCGACTTCTCACCCCGTGCCTACGAAAAGACCCTGGGCCCGTTGCAGGCGCGCCAGCGCAGTGCGGTACCCAGCCCCAGCGCTTCGCCCGAACCGCGGCCGAGACCTGACGCGCGCGACACGAGCATGACGCCGGGTCACGACGAAGAAAACAAGCCCGATCACGATCTGGCGGCCGATCCCAAGCGCGGATCCTGGAACATCCGCGTGCGCGGAAGTTTCGGCTACAACCGTTCCGATGGTCCATTCATCGGCGGCGACGGCGTGGTCGTGAAGATCTACGACGAAGACGGTGTGATCGACGAGCACCTGACGACCGTGGTCACCGATTGGCAGGGAAACTTCGACACCACGTTTCTCTGGAACCCGTGCGATATCTTCTGCGACGGCACCCCCGATCTACGCGTGGTGTTTGAGCTGAACAACAGCGTGACCACCGTGAAGACCACCGGTGGCTCGACCTACGCGTGGCAGACCGGCGAGTGGAGCGATTACACCGGCACCGACCTGGACATCGGAACCTGGTTTCCGGGCGACGCGGCCGATGATCCGGCGGTGCACATCCTGACCGACGTGGTGCGCACCTGGCGATGGATGTTGGGTCAGGGCTACGACAACCCCCACGTCGACTCCGTGTGGCCCAACGGTCCCAAGGGAGCATGGTACAACGGATCCATCAACGTGGGCGTGGATCGCGAGTGGCGCGAAGACACGCACGCGCACGAGTACGGTCACCACTTCGTGCAGAACTTCGCCACCGCGACGTCGCCGAGCTACTGCAACGGTCTGTGCGACACGCCTCCCGATTGCGGTCACTGCATCTGGTGTCAGGAAACCAACACCGATGCCTTCGCCGAAGGCATGCCCAACTGGCTGGCTGACATCGTCACCCGCTCGTTCGCCGGCAGCTTCGGCCTGGCCGCACAATTCACGCGCAGTCAGGAGAGCCTGTTCACCTGCGGCGCTACCGGAGCCCTCGACGATCCGCTGATTACCGAAGGATTCCTGGGCGCTCTCCTGCGCGACATCGAAGATGCCGGCCAGGACAATCACCCCTCCTTCCCCGGCGTGACCGACGCGCTGGCGTTGGGTTCGGACGAGATCCTCACGGTGATCGATCTCGACCACCCCACCACACCCATGGAATTCCTGAATGCGTTCAAGGCCCGCTATCCGGGTTTCAAGGAACAACTCTGGGAAACGGCCGCCAACTGCGGCTACTCGATCGACAACAGCGCGCCGCTGGCCGTGACCGGTCTTACGTCGCCGAGCCACTCGACCTCGGGAGATTCACCCGATGGCACGATCGATTTCACGTGGGCCACGGCGTTCGACGACTGTTCGGGTATCGACGGCTACGGCATAACCATAAGCACCGGCGGGCCATCATTCCCCAGCGCGGTGAAGGACCTCGAAGACGTCAACAGCTACACAACGGCGCAGCTCAGTCCGGGTACCTACTACCTGAGTATCCGCGCGCTCGACAACTCGGGTAAGTGGAGCACCACATGGGCCTGGACGGGGCCGTACACCATTCGCGCCGCCGAGCCGGCCAATCTGGCTTTCCTCCCCACTGCGGGCTGGAGCGACCAGGTGGTGCCTCGCGGGTCCGCGGACGGCACGCCCAGCAGCGTGCCCGCACCGGTTACGCTGCCGGGCAACGTGAACAGCACCTACCTGAACATGAGCGGTATCAACGATGGCGAATCGGCCACGACGGCCGGCATCGAGACGCGCCTGCACGTCGATGGCGTGTGGCGGTACTCGCTGTTCTGGGGCACGGTGAACGCGAGCCAGTGGATGGTCGCCAACAACTGGGGCCCTCTGAACATCCGCGGCGGACGACACACCTACGAGAAGGTGCTCGATTCCACCGAGGCCATTTCCGAAACCAACGAGCTGGACAACCGGTGGGCCAAGCAATGGGTGTGGTCGCCTCTGGGCTTGACGCCAGGAGCCGCGGTCACGCGCTCGGCACCGCCCGACGCCGACGGCGGATGGGCCAGCGCCCCCGGCGTCCTCTGGTTCAACTGTGATGGCCTGCGCACCAGCCCTTCAGGATTCTGGGATGCGGTGACCATCCGGGCCACCAACAACTCCGACAACTACGACGCACGCCTGCATGCGGCGTCCACCGGAGCCAGCGACGGGTTCGCCGGCAACGTGGGCTGGTCGACGCGGGCCGCGGGTTGTCTGGACGCGGTCATCATGAATCGCAACCTGACCGGCGCCAGTTACGACGTGGGCGTATTGAACGCCAACAACGGAACCGGTACCTACGTTGCCACGCATCGTGAAAGCCAGCTAGTGGCCCTGGATACGGCGCACGACGAATCGGTGGCTGCCGGCGAGATGCTCCTGCTCAGGGAGTTCTGGGTAGATACCGCGCACGTGGGCCCGTTGAGCATCACCGTGAACATCGATCCCGGAGACGGACCGGTGTACGCCACGTGGCTCGACGCCAGTTTCGTTACTGGAGACCTGAACGACTACTCCCAGTGGGCGGTCACCGATCCGGTCAGCGGTCGCGCCCGGCTCGACTTCACCGTCGCGGTCGAGGACTATCACTGCCTGGTGATCTACCGCGATCCCAAGGACGGGACGCAGCCGTTGGACGTGGTGTACGAGATCACGACCACGCCGCCGGATCTTACGTCGCACTTCCCCGCGGGTTGGCATTCTCCCCTGGTACCGCGCCCCGCACTAGACGGAACGGCCGCATCCACGCCCATGCCAACGACACTGGCGGGCAACGTGGCTTCGACCTACTTCAACGTGGCGGTGCAGAACGCCAGTCCGTCGCCGGCCACGGAACTGCCGGTCAACATCTTCGTCGATGACACCTTCGTCGGCTGGGTGGTGTGGGGTGCGTTCCCCGCCGGGGGCCAGACCACGTTCAACTGGAACCAACCGTTCAATGTAAGAGGCGGCCGCCACACGTTGGCCCAGGTACTGGACCCCGATGACAACCAGGTGGAGATCCACGAAGACAACAACGTCTGGGGCGAGCAGTGGGTCTGGAGTCCGCTGGACGTTCCCATCGGCTCGACGGTATCCCGATCGGCACCTCCGGGTATCACGGCGGGATGGAGTCAGATCACCGCGGTCGAGCCGGTTTGGTACAACTGTGACGGACTGCGCACCAACGGAGTGACCGGTTCGCCCAACTACTGGACCGGCGTGGCGCTGATGCCCAATGCCGGTGGCGACGTGAACCTGCGTTTGCACGAGGTGGCCACGGATACCAAGACCGGCTTTGGCGTCAACCATGGAATGTCCGGTTGGGGCATCGACCAAAGCGATTTCTTCATCGTGAATCACAACCTGGTGCTACAGCAGGAATACGATGCCGGAGTACTCGAATGGGCGGGCAACCAGGGGTACACGGCCGAGGTGACTACCGCGCCGTTCGTGGATAGCGACCCCCATGGAGTGTATGGACCGTTCGCGCTGGCCAGCTCGGAGATTCTTGACCTGCACGAGTTCTGGTTCGAACCGGGCTTCTACCGAATCCGTCTGGGCTCGCTGAACAGCGAAGAAGAGGATCAGGTGGACCTGGGTCTGTCGGTGTACGCAAACGACCAACCGTACCTTACCAAATCAAATGCGATGGCCGCGGCGTGGATGGCTGGCGACAACCAGGACGAATGGCTTTCGTTCGAGGTGTCGACCGCCGACTACTACTGCGTGGTGGTATGGAAGGCGAACACGGGCGATCTGTCGGAGACGAGCGACTACGTGCTGGACTTCAACAATCTGGTGACGGGGATCGACGACGACACGACCGCACCACGGACTACGGCCATCCGCTCGATCTATCCCAATCCGTTCAACCCGCGATCCACCGTGGCGTTTTCCCTGGCCACCGCGGGCCATGCGTCGCTGCGCATCTACGATACGCGCGGGCGCACCGTGGCCACGTTGGTCGATGCCAACCTGGGGGCGGGATCGCACGAGCTGGTCTGGCACGGAGTGGACGATGCCGGCTCGCCGGTGTCGAGCGGCGTGTACATGGCTCAGCTGATTACCGAATCGGGGATCAGTAGAAAGAAGATGGTAATGCTCAAGTAAGCCGAGCCAGAAACGACGTCGAGCATCTCAAAGTTCCGGCGCAGGCTTTCTTGAGCCGAGCCAGAAACGACGTCGAGCATCTCAAAGTTCCGGCGCAGGCTTTCTGAACGGCCGGCCCCACAAGGGCCGGCCGCTTTCTTTACACGCCCCGTCTACCGAGCCAACAAGACCCGAGTAGTCACAACCCGTCCCCCCGACCGCAACCGAACCGCGTACACGCCCCGCGGAACGGTTTGACCATTCCGGTCAGTACGATCCCAATTCAACGGATGCCAACCCGCGGGCAGCACGCTATCGGTCAGCTCTTTCACCAGCCGACCACGAATGTCGTACACCGCAAGATGAGCAGGACCCGGGCTGGACAGATACGCGCGCAAGGCGACCGTGCCCCGTGCGGGGTTCTCACCGGCGACCCGAAGATTCAACCCCGAGAATGCGTCGGCCTGGATGTGGATGGGACCGGCCCAACCGCTGGCGCCGCCATCGGAAGAAAACTGGACCCAGTATTCGGTTTCAACGTTCGGCGCGGACGGATCGACGAGCTCGATTCTTGACGCGCCGATGTCCTCCTGGACATCGATCAAACGACGCTCGCCCCATTGCTCCGTGCGGTGAAGCTCGACCGTGCGAACGCCAAAGGGCGCCAGTTCCACGCGAACCGTACCGTCGTGTCGGCCCGCGAACATCACATGGGCCCCGACGACCGGAGTGGCTTCCTGGAGCGGCCATCCCACGTCGCCGAACAGCTCCTTCGCCAGGTCGGGCTCGTGCGGGATGCCGGATACAATGAACGGTTCCATCAGCAGGTCGGGCGACGCGGAGCCCGTCCAGTGAGAGATAGAAGATCCCGATCGTACGGGGTTGGGCGCGAATACCTTGAGGCGGCCCTCGGCATCCTGGCCCGAAGACAACGTAGCCGCCGCGGTGGTGACCCTGGCGCCGGTCCACACCAGGTTGCCGGTGTTGATGGCCGACTGCACACGTTCGCCGTCGCTCATGTCGCTCCAGGATTTTCCCACCGTGCGGTCGAACAGGAACAATGAGTAGACGTCGATCTGGCCCCCAAACAATGCGCCCGTTTGCTCGTTTGCCAAACTCAGGAAACCAAGGCCGTGCGCGAACTCGTGTAGCAAGGTAACGACCAGGTCGATCTGACCCGGCGCCGCCTGGTTGTCCAGGCCGTAGTACCAACTCGACGTGGCCAGGCAACCAGGCGTGCCCACATTGGATTGAAAGGTCGCCGATATGTCGGACTGGGTCGGAAACAGATCGACGCCCGCGAGTTGATTGGCGAGCGCCACCACGTACCAGGTGTTCAGCCGCGGCGCGCCTACAAAGTTCAACGTTACTAGCGACGGCCCCGCCGATCCCAATACCCCACTGGTGGTCTGGCAAGGCAGCGGATCGAATTTCGCCACGACTTGAACCGGAATGAAGATGTCGAGAATCGACTCCCAGATATCCGCCGCGAACTCGAACGCGTTCAGGCGTTGCTGGCCCACGGTGATTCCCGTGTTGCCCCCAACGGGCACGGCGGGCGTGGAATCGTTGAACCCCTCGCCGGGGTCATCGCCATTGATGATGATGATCGATGCGTGGGCCGGGATCGCCAGCGCGAGCGCACACAGCAGGACGATGATGCGGATCATGGTTGGCTCCGCCCGATGCTGGACGACGACCGGCATTCGGCCACGGTGGAGTCTCCTTGGATCGTCGCCACGCTGAGCGTAAGAAATCTACCCTCCAGATCCACCCACTTCATGCCGTCAGGCTCTTCCACCACAGTCAGGCCCGCCGAAGAACGCTGGATGAGTCCGGTGAGTTCAGCCGAAAGCGCGTCGAGCTCCTGGCGAGTGGGCGCGCCCAATTTTCCACCGGTGTCGACTGAAACAATGCCATGGGGCGAAATAGGCTTCACCGGTGGGTCGAGCCGGTGCGGGGCGTACCAGGTGGCGGCAATCGCGAGCACAGCAACGGCCACCGCGGTGCGTAGGTATCGGATTCGGCGTTTGTTTTTCATGATGCACTCGGGATTGCAAATCCCGAGCCATGGCGACTTGACGGGCCCCCGCTGACCTCCCTTACCCCGCGCGCCTGTGGTAACCTGCTATCGGCCAGCGTGAAACACACCGAACGCGATTGAGGTCGTCCTTTGCACTTCCTGAAACAGAGCATCCTGCCGGCATCGGTCGAAGAGGTCTTTGCCTTTCACGAACGCCCCGACGCCTTCGCCCTACTTCAGCCACCGTGGGATCGTGTCGAGATCATCACCCCACCCCGGAGTTTGGAGGTGGGAACCCGGGTCGAGTTACGAACGAAGGTGGGACCGTTCTGGATCCGGATCGACGCCGAGCACGTCGCCTATGAACGAAATGAACGGTTCGAGGACGTGATGCTTCGAGGTCCGTTCGCCCGCTGGCATCACAAGCACCTCTTCTTTGCCCATGAGGAAGGCTGCCGCCTTCGCGATGAGATCGAGTACACGCCGCCCTTCGGATGGCTTGGTCGTTTGGGCGATCCCATCGCCATCCGGCCCAAGCTGAACAAGCTGTTCGATTATCGCCACGAAATCACACGGCGCGAGGTGCTCGCGGCGCGCGACGAATAGTACCGACGCGTGATCGGGGCAGACTTTGCCTTGGCATCACCGGGATGCGACAAGCCCAGGTTCACATCAAGGGAACCACTGTAGTCGACCGAACCCGACGTGGTGCAGAACGGATCATCGTCACCACACACGTGCTCGACCGTGGCGTGGTTGCTTGCACGCACGGACAGACGGTATTCTCTGTCGGGCGCAAGCTGACCACTGGCGCTGATTGACGAACACGGATTCTCATCGAAGTCACACCGAACGTCGGCAAGGTAGATGCTGTAGAACGGCGTGGATATGGTACCGCTCAGCGTGAATTCAGCGCTCTCGCCCCAGACCTTGAAATCTACTTCGAAGCCCAAGGTCGAACTCGACCACGCCTGGTAGCCGTAATGGTCGGGGGTTCCGGCGATGCTGGAGCTTCCCTCCAGCAGGAAACTCACGAACGCGCCGGTCACCTCGTCTCCGTTCTGGACGTAGACATCGGAATTCTGGCGCGCGCGCGCTTGACTGGAGTAGCCGCTCGTGCCGCTGGCGCTGTCCTCGTCGGTAAGGTCGTGCTGATAGCCACCGGTGAAGTCCTCGAGATCGACTTCTTTGCCGTGGTCGTAGAGGATCGTGAGATTGGAGAACTCGTCGACTGAGTAGCTCGCCGACACCCATACCTGGGTGTCAGACTCGCGCCCGACGAACACGATGGAGTTGGGACGATGGGCCTCCAGTTCGGTCCGCACCCACTCGCCGCCGGGAAAGCCGGCCGACACGTCTACGTTCGTGTCGTTCTCGTCATCTTCCAACGTGATCGTCGTCGAGAATGATCCCCCGGCGCCGGTGAGACCCTGTTCCTGAGCGACATTCCCGTCGGACGCGGAAATACGGATGTCGACGCCCTCCACGTAGCTGATCGTCCCACCCGTGTCGATACCGGCGCGCACCTCGATCGTCGTGGCCACCCCGGGCTCGATCACTTCGGGAAACGTGACCTCGACGAAGGCATTGCTGTGCGTCGACAGCAGAAGCGTGTCGCGCGCGTCGAGATCTCCCTGGTAGAGATCGGAGTAGGCGTAATAGCACAGCACGTCGAAATCGCCCGCCGACTGTTCGTCGAGTGTGAGTGGCGTTCCGTTCACGAGGAAAGAGGACACGTCGATCGAGCCGTTACCGTCGATGTCGAACGGGGCCGCGGCGCCGGGGTTACTCGTGCCATCGCCGTTGAAGTCGTAGCGATCGTGCGGCGATCCGCCACCGCCGCCGATCTTGAACGGACTGATCAGGAGCTGGAGGTCGATTTCGTCGAACTTGCCGTTCTGACCGGGAGCTGGCTCCACTCCCGCCACGTCGAAGAGAGTGCGATGCACGTCGCCAGTGGCATCGTCGTCGAGCGAGCGTACGGCGGCGTAGGCATCGATCAGCCCGTTCGACGAGCCGCTGCTTACGATGCGGGCAGCGACCTCGGCCGGCGTGCGATCGACCAGGCTCAACATGTAGGCGGCCAACCCAGAAACCTGGGCCGCGGCCACTCCGCCACCGCCGTACACCGCGACGCTGCCGTCGCAGAGCGAACCAGGGGCGGCCGAAGGATCGGCCGAGGCACACGGTCCGTGCACACCGACGCCCAGCGCACGCACGTCACCGCCGGCGGAGCCAGGCAACAATGAGCCGTCGGCCTGAGCCGGCGCCACCACGAGCACATTGGTACTCGCCGTCGCGCTTCCCGGCACGGCTGCGATCACGCTGGCCCACGCGTCGTCCAGTGCCGTCTGCTCGGCTACGGCGAGGCCTTCGAAGTCGATGAGATCGCGCACGTCGTCGGCGCGACTCGACGCGATGAACGGAGACTCGAGATCGATGTTGGCCGCCGATCCGGACGAGGTGACGTGGACGAAGTCGTTGTAGTGCGTGGCCGCGGCCACGCGCCAGGCCAGCGCGTGCAGGGCGCGGTCGAACTCGCTCCACACCGCGAAGGTGGGGTCGTTGTAAACGAGGCCGGTATTCAGCACGAATCGATCGCCCGAGCTGGCCAGTTGCCACGAGAGCATGTTGAACAGATCGAACCATGTGAGCCCGCCAATGGGCATCGAGACGATGTCGAGCAAGTCGGTGGGCGCGGGACTCGTGCCCGTGACCGGCGTGTCGTCGAAGTTCGCGCCGATGATCCCGGAAACCACGAAGCCCTGGTTCCCCGGGTAGATGTCCGGGCCGGGCAGCGATGTCGGTGCGCCGTAGCCCGCCATACTCTGGGCGTCGATCTCGGTATGCGGAAGCGAACTGGTGTAGAGATCGGGCACGAGCACCGTGATCTCTTCCTGGTTGTCGATGCCCAGGTCGCGCACGTTCCATGCGGCGGGAAACCCCTGGGCAATGAGGTGACCCATTTCGGGCGACACTCCGCTCTCGGGCAAGATCTTGGCGGCCTCGGTAACAGCTGGTTCGGTGGGTACCGCGCGCGCCGGCAGCACAGCGATGAATCCCCCGCCCCCCTGGATGGTTGCCGCCAGCGCGGTGGCCTCGGCACGGTCGGCCACCGCCGGAACCTTCAGCGATACGAAGGGATTGCCCGCCTGCATCGAAACGATACGAGCCTGCACGGCATCTAGGTTCGCGTTGATCTGGGCGACCGTCGCGCCGGGAGCCAGCAGTCCCAGAAGACGCGTGGTCAGTACGCCGTCGCGGATGTCCTGCTCATCGGCCGCCGACGGCGGAAGGTCGGTCACCGCATCGGTAGCAAGGTCGGTGGGCTGGCCCGGCAGGAGTACGCCTTCGGGGTTGGGTGGCGGCAAATCGCCGGGGCCGGGATCGTCGACGACGGGCGCGGCGGGATCGCCACTTCCGCAGGCAGCGACGAAAAGGATCAACAGGAGCGAGAACAGATGCAGTTTGCGGTTCGCAAGACGGTGGCCCATGGGAATTGACCTCGGCGCGAAGATGGGGAGATCGGGAGACTCTCCTACTCCGTTTGGTCGTATCTGGGAATCTCCCGCGGTTTGGAGAAGTCCGATGCTCAATCCAGCTGAGCTACTGTTGCCCACTAGCTACTGTTGCCCACTCTTGACCGGGGACGAAGCTTCGCCCGAACGGTCGGCGCGGGCCGGGTGGGAAGACAACCTGGGCCGCAAGGAACACGAGGAAGGTGAGGAAGACCGCGGCTCTCATGGCCAAAACGCTAGCGCGCCGCGGGCAGGCACGGGTCTCCATAGGTGTTCTCGAAATCGCTCACCTACCACCGCGAGCTTGTGCCCAACGACGCTCCAACGCGAACGGGGGAAATCGAGTACAATGCATCATTATTGATTTCTTATACCACCAAATAGGACCTGTATATCAATAATGATTTGTTGGCTGATATTGACAAAACGCATCATTTTTGATTTGTTTTGAACTCAAGAGCAATCAATGCATCGAATATGAGGTTTTGTTGTGAAGGACGCTCCAATCTCCGATCGCCACGCCCTCGAGACCCTCGGCCGCCGCCTGGCCCGTCACCGGCTGAACCGGAACCTCACTCAGGCGGCCCTGGCCGAGGAAGCGGGCGTCTCCAAGCCCACCGTCCAACGCATCGAGGCCGGGCACTCCAGCCAGACCTCGAATCTCGTGCGCATCCTGCGGGCCCTGGGACTGCTGGGAAATCTGGACGGGCTCGTGCCCGAGCCGGGCGTTAGCCCAATGCAGCAGATCGAGTCGCACGGCAAGCCGCGGCAACGCGCCTCGACGCCCAAGTCGAATGACGAGGCCGAGCCCTGGCGCTGGGGAGATGAGTCATGAGTTTGGCCGAGGTCAAACTCTGGGGACGCACCATCGGCGCCGTGAGTTGGGACGCCGAACGCGAGTTGGGCTTCTTCGAGTACGCCGACGATTTCGCGCGCAGCGCGATCGAGGTCGCCCCGCTGACCATGCCGCTGAGCCAGCGCATCTACTCCTTCCCCGCCCTCGCGCGGGAGACCTTTCACGGCCTGCCCGGGCTGCTCTCCGACTCGTTGCCCGATCGCTTCGGTAACGCGCTCATCGACGCGTGGCTGGTACGCGATGGACGCACGCCCGAGAGATTCAATCCGGTGGAGCGGTTGTGCTATGTCGGCGCGCGCGGCATGGGAGCGTTGGAATTCGAACCGATCCTCGGCCCACGCCGCCACCCTTCACGCGCGATCGACATAGCGACGTTGGTCGAGTTGGCAAGCGACATCCTCACGCGGCGCGAGGCGCTTTCGGCTTCCTTCACCCAACCCGAACGCGAGCAGGCACTGCAGGACATCTTACAGGTCGGCACTTCGGCTGGCGGCGCTCGCGCCAAGGCGATCATCGCATGGAACCGCGAAACCAACGAAGTCCGCTCCGGCCAGGTCGACGCCGGCAGCGGTTTTGACTACTGGCTGATGAAATTCGACGGCGTATCGGGTAACCGAGACAAGGAGCTGGAAGATCCCCAGGGCTACGGCGTCATCGAATACGCCTACCACCACATGGCGCTCGACGCCGGAATCGAAATGATGGAGTGCCGCCTGCTACGCGAGGGCCCGCGCGCGCACTTCATGACCAAGCGCTTCGATCGTACCGAAGCAGGACAAAAGCTGCACATGCTCTCGCTGGGAGCCATCGCGCACTACGATTTCAACCAGGCCAGCGCGCACTCCTACGAGCAGGCCTTCGACGTGATGCGTCGGCTGGGGTTGCCCATGAAGGCGCTCGAGCAGCAGTTTACCCGCATGGTATTCAACATCGTCGCCCGCAACCAGGACGATCACGTGAAGAACATCGCCTTCCTCATGGACAAGGCCGGGCAGTGGGCCCTGTCGCCGGGATTCGATCTGACCTACAGCTACAACCCGTCGGGCGCGTGGACGAACCGGCATCAAATGACCCTCAACGGCAAGCGGGACGATTTCACGCCCGCGGATTTCATCGAGTGCGAACGGCGCACCTCGCTGAAGCGAGGGCTGGGCGTGGAGACACTGCAACGCGTGCAGGAAGTGGTGCGCACATGGCCGCGGTACGCCGATGCGGCGGGTGTTCCCGCGAGCACGGCGCAACGAATTGCGCGTGCTCATCGACTCGACATCGCGAGCTAGCCCGATCTCGCCGGGCATCGTTGACGGTGGCCGAAGGCCTATGATCTGACCGCGAACAGGTCAGCTCATAGGTGTTTTGGCGCGCCCGCCAGGATTCGAACCTGGGACCGTCATGTTCACGGAAACCAAACCGAGGTCATCGGGGGAAGGCGTGCTTGCCTCGATTTCGCCCGTCTCCCCCGCCGTTTCAATCTCCGTGATGATGCGCGCACCCCGCCGGAACGTAGCGTAGTTCCACGCCCAAGACAAAATGACGAAGATCCGATTGCGAAATCCAATGAGAAAGAACACGTGGATGGCCAGCCAGGCCAACCAAGCGACGATGCCCGAGAACTGCAGGCGCGGAAGCTGAGCCACCGCGCGTGCGCGACCGATGGTAGCCAGGGACCCCGAACACCAGCACCTCCGCGGCGCGACCGGCAAGCAACACCACGATCTTGTTTTCCAACTCGCGCTGCGACATGAGGAACCGATCCTCGGTGGGCCGCTGGATGGTGTAACCCAGCGCACCGATGCCGCGCGGAATGATCGAGACCTTGTGCACCGGGTCGGCCCCAGGTAGTGCCTGCGCGGTGAACGCGTGGCCCAACTCATGGAACGCCACCCGCCGACGCTCGGTCTTGTTGAGCAACCGGTTCTTCTTTTCCAGGCCCGCCACGATGCGCTCGATGGCGGCGTTGAAATCTTCCATGGAAACGGACTCCGAGTCCCGGCGCGTGGCCAGCAGCGTGGCCTCGTTCACCAGGTTTGCCAGATCAGCGCCCGTAAAGCCCGGCGTGAGCGCCGCGACCTTCTCGAGCTGGACGTCGGAAGCCAGCTGCGTCTCCACGGCATGGATTTCCAGGATCGCCTTACGCCCGGGCAGGTCCGCACGGTCCACCAGAATCTGGCGATCGAAACGGCCGGCCCGCAACAGCGCGGGGTCGAGCACTTCCGGCCGGTTGGTGGCGGCCAGAATGATCATGCCGTTGTGCGACTCAAACCCGTCCATCTCGACCAGGAGCTGGTTGAGGGTCTGCTCCTCTCGTCGTGACCGCCGGCCATGGGTCCAATGCCCCGCGCCCGGCCCATGGCGTCGAGCTCGTCGATGAAGATGATGCACGGAGCGCTCTTGGCGGCCTGCTCGAACAGATCGCGCACGCGCGCGGCGCCCACCCCCACGAACACAGCGCGGCCTTCCAACTGCGAAGCAAGATCGGGGTCGACGCGCACGGTGGAGAATCGGCCCGAAGTGCCGTCGTTCGGCGAGCGGAGCTTGCCGTAAATGTGGGTGTCGGTAATGCGAATGCTCTCGATCTCGTCCCCAGCCAGAAAGTCCTGGAACTCGCTGTACGACATGGACCGTACCGGATCGATCCCGCTCAGGAAGTTGTGGGCCATGAGAACGCCCATGACCGCGAACAGGATGTACCAGGTGTTGATCTTGACGCTCTTCTTCATCTCTGACCCTCCACTCCACTGTGGCATGAGCGGGGCGATACGCCGGCTCCTACGTAAAAGGATTCGACGGTACCTGGGTCATGGATTCAAAAGGCGGGGCTCAATGCGAATCGCTCAATTCTGCCACAGACCGTGCTGAATGCCGCCCAGGATGTAGATGGCGAACTTCCCGCGACCGGGAATCTCTATGGGCGGGAGTGCAGCCTCGGCCCCCGCCGCCCGGGCGGCCTCGAATGCTACCTCGATGTCATCGACCAGGACGTACGGACGTACCACGGGGTGCTCATCTTCGCGCATCGGCGCGCGCACGCCAATCATTCCGCCGCTTTTCAGCGCCGCCGTTCGAGCATTGCCAAATTCGGCCACGGGCGTGCTGAAGGGCACGCCGTGCATCTTCTCCAGGGCGCTGCACGTTTCATCCACATTGGGCGTTACGATCTCGAGGTACTGGACGAGCATGGATTCCCCTTTGTTGGGCTCTTGTGTGTCGTCTGCGGACTGAGTGGCGAAGGCACAAACAGCGAAAAGGAGGGCTGGAATGGCGAGAATCGAACCGAGCTTCGGGCTGGTCATGGCTGGCTTTTCTCCTGTGTAATCTGGATCAGGTTTCCGCAGGTGTCGTCGAACACAGCGGTAACTACAGGGCCGTGGTCGACGGGGGGTTGTAGAAAGCGCACGCCGTTCGCGGCCAGCCTGTCGTACTCGGCCTGGACGTCGGCCACGGCGAACGATGCCAAAGGAATTCCGTCTTCCACCATCGCCTTCCGAAAAGGGCTTACGGCCGGATGGCTGTCGGGCTCGAGGAGAAACTCCACCCCAGTCGGCTCCTCGGGAGAAACCACGGTGAGCCAGGCGAACTCACCGACAGGAACATCTCGCTTCTTCTGAAAGCCGAGCATCTCGGTGTAGAAGCGCAGTGCCTTCCTCTGGTCGTCTACGAACACGCCCGTGATGTTTATTCTCATGATTTGGATTTTCCTCTCGGGATTGGCCACCGCGAGACGATCGACTTCAGCGGAGAGCCATCGAACCAGTGGAGCTTGGTTCTCCCCTGACGCTCGGTGCGAACCAACCCGACCTCTTCCAGGACAGCCAGGTGCTGCGAGACCGCCTGCCGAGAAGAAGCGATTCCATGCGCCATCGCCAGGCGACCGCACACCTCAAAAAGCGTCTGCCCCTCGCGCTTGATCAACTCGTCCAGGATGGCTCGTCTCGTTGGGTCGGCCAGGGCTCGGTAGATGTCAGCCACAACCAGCCTCCGCAATCAGGATAGGCAAGTCGTACCTTGCATTTCAACCGGAACATATCGGATCCGCAGCTTGCGTGTCAAGCTCACGGAGCGGTTGGCAATTGCCTAGCCGGGTGGGACTGGTTCTTGAATGACGCTGTGATTACTGTATCCAATCGAACGCGGATCATGCCGAATTGCTACCGTGTGCAACGAGGAGGCCCCCATTGTTTCGGACAACACTGTATTCCCTGACGGCGATCTGCCTGGCCGGCGTGCTGATTTCATGCAGCGACGATCCCGTAGCCCCGGGTATCGAGCCGGAAATCGTCAACAACAGCGAGAGTTTTGAATTCCAGGTGACTCAAGTGAGCAACTACACGGGTGCTCTGAACTACACGTGGGCAAATTCGCAGATCAGCGCAAACCTCGACGAATCTTCTGATCTCAACGGCGGCTCCGTTCGCCTCACGGTAGTCGACTCGGAGGGTACGACCGTCCACAGCGCCCCGCTTGACGACGGCAGCGTGGCCACGTCGGAGGGTGAAGCCGGCGATTGGACGGTCCGCGTCATCTTCGAGGGAGCAAGCGGAACGTTGAACTTCCGCCTTCAGCCCCGGACTCCCTGAGCGAAAACAGCGAGAGGGGCTTTGGCGCGCCCGCCAGGATTCGAACCTGGGACCGTCGGATTAGAAGTCCGATGCTCTATCCAGCTGAGCTACGGGCGCGCCCAAGTCGTTGTGAGGGAGCAGGATACACTATCCTTGCACGGCAAGAAAACACTAGAAACCATCGGAGTGGTATTCCGATGCCCTCTCCGATCTCTTTCGCGAGCCACGCGCGTAACCTGCACCGTTGCTTGGTGTTCGACCGCCGGGAGCAAGCGCAAGTGCAGCTCAAGAACGCAGGCGGCTACCAACATGGCCACCATTCGCCCTACTTATTCTTGCGGAGCGGTGTCCGTTCCCGATCACGGCTGCATCGCCACGCGTACCCGTAGACCTCGGCCCTGGCGTTCGTCGTTCGTCTGGCCCGTTAAGTCACCGAACATGTTGGCTGTTTGGCTGTTTGGCGCCGTGCGGAGGACAAAATGGATTGAGCTGTGGGTGGACTGCCGTAGTTGCCGGACATCACCTTTTGAGTGACGGGACGGTTTGGCCGCAACGGTGGGTTTCCAGGCATGGAGCGGTCGTCGGTGTGATCTGTTGCTATCGCACCAGTGCGAGTTTCTCCGTCACGTGATAGCCCTCTCCACTGCGAAGCGTCGCGAGGTAAACGCCGCTGGCCACGGCGCGTCCTGATTCGTCGATCCCCCGCCAAGAAAACGAATGCATACCAGAAGCGAGTGCCCCGGTCCAAAGCGTCGCAACGAATCTTCCTCTGAGGTCGACAATCGAGAGCTCTGCGTTCGTCGCGCGCGGCACGTCGAGGCTGATTGTCGTAACAGGATTGAGTGGATTCGGAAAGACACGGATCGTGGGTAGCAAACGGGTTGGAACGAGCGGGGCTGCGACGACCGGATCGACCAAGAACCCTGAGAAGTCGACTGTGGCCAGTATGGAGCTGTCGTCGTTGCTGTCGTGGATCCAGGCGGCGATGGAATCGGGTTCGCTGGTGCCCCAGTAGTTTCCCGTGAGATCGATGGTGATGGGGCCGACGACGTAGGAGCTGGTATTGATCGCAAGACCTTGCGTCCTAAGAATGTGATTGCCATGGAGGTCTGCTGTTGCGCCCCCGTCTAGGGTAATCGTTGCGAACGATCCGCCGTTGAAGACATTTCCCGAGCCCTGGCAGTGACTGACCAATACGCCAAGGTTTCGAGTTCCACCAGTGACTGAGTTACGAAGAATCGTTGCGTCGGCATCGCTGGTGACGAGAATGCCACCCGCAGAGGCTCCTACGAAAGAACAGTCTTGGACGGAGCCGACCGTTCCTTGCTCTAGCTGAACGCCGCTCACACCGCCCGAGAATTGGCACGAGTAGGTGTTAGCATTGGGCGTCTGAGCGTAGCTGATGCCACAATCGTTGTTTGTGAATACGGAGTTTCTTACTGTTATGTTCTGACTTGGCGCGAATGTAACAATGCCAAGTTCGTTGTCCTCAAACACGCATGACGAAATGTCAACGCTGCCCACGGAAAACCCCGAGATTCCTTGCTCACAGCCCCGGAACACACAATCAACGACTGACATTTCCCCCGTGGAAATGATTCCATCGAACATGTTTTCGAACGTCAGATTTTCGACGGACACCGTGCCCGGCGTGATGTCCACCGCCATGCCCTGTGGTCCGAAGGCGGCGTTGTTTGCGACCTCCGGCCCGATGATCACCTGGGAAGCATCGGTACCACGGATAACCAGCGGCCCGGTTTCAATCCCCACGATCGTTTGCACAACCAGTGCCGAGATCTGAAAGGATGCGAAGGTGTCGTAGCGCCCTGGGCCCACAAGGATCGTATCTCCCGGTGCGGCGGAATTGACAGCATCCTGGATCAATGAGAACTGGCCGAACCCGTCCTTCTCCACGGTCAGGGTCGCAGCCTCGACGAGTGTCGGAGCCGAGATGACCAGCAGGAATACGAGCCTTGCGAGGTTCATCGAACCAGTGCCATCCTTCGTACGAGAGAGTCCCCCGCGTGGTTGAGCTGGGCGAAGTACACGCCGCTCGCCACCGGCTGCCCTCGATCATCGGTTCCCAACCACGAGAACTGGTGGTCTCCCGCGTTGAGGAACTCATCGACAAGCGTGACGATTCGTTGCCCCCGCAGGTTGAAGATAGCCAGTCTTGCTGCGCCCGGCGTCGCCAGTGAGAACGATATCTCCGTCCGGGGGTTGAACGGGTTCGGAACCGGTTGACCCAAGGTCGTCCTGTACCGTGGGACAGAGAACGGTTTTGGCTTCTGAGTTTCTTGACCCTTGAGCGATGATAGCATAACCGGCGCGGCCTTCGGCAGGACCAGGTCTGGATTGATCGCCATGGCGAAACCCCCGTGCAGGCGGGCCCACTCGACACCGTCCGCGCTGAGGTGCGTTGCCAGACCACCGGGAGCAATGGAGTATCCGATTCCCGGTCCGCCTCCGTAGCCCTCGCCGGTCATCTCCCCGTTCGGAGGAAACTCGAAGACCACGTCGATCGATCCTGTGGTGCTGGAGACGGGAGTGGCCAAGGTCACGTCGCCCCATCCCAGGGATTCGCCGGTGATCTCCAGTAGGATCAGGGCGGTCTGGCCAAGGTCAGGGGGCGTGTTCGGCTGCCCCTCCATCAGGAGAATCCTAGGGAAAGTTGTGGACTCATCGTTGTGGTACCACGTCAGGCCGGCCAGGCTCTCACCCCCGGCCACCGACACCTCGACGGAGACGTAGGCCACCGCGCCCACCGGCTGCAGGCCGAGAATACCATCCACCTGCGCGTGGGCGTGTGACGATACACACAGAAGGAGGGCCGCCAGGGCCACGTGATTTTTCATCTATTCGCCTCCCATTCTATTGCGCACACAGCAGGACTTTGACGAGCTTGTTTTCCACGGTGTTCTTGTTCGTACCAATCCCGCTCTCGACGTCATACTCGTAGAAGCAGGCCGCCGCGCAATCCTGATCCTCCCAACTGAGCTCGTGCTTCCATTTGCCGTTCGACAGGCGCGTGACCGAGTGAGTGGTGTTCGGGCCCGCCGGGGTGATCGTGACCGGGGACATGATGCATTGAGACGGCGGGCTGCCGTAGTTGCCGAACACCACCTTGTCCAGTGACGGGTCGGTTTGGCATGAGGTCGTCCACTCGAAGAAATAGTCGATCTTCGCGCCGGGCTGGAGCACCACCGAGCAGGTCACACTGGAAGACTGGATCGTGACAGGCTCGTCGTTGGTGATCGTCACGATGGATTTCAAAGAAGCCTGAGCGATGGTCTCGGTCTGCACATACCCGTTGGGCCAGATAACCGTTGCCCGGACATCAGCGTCGATGCTCGCCAGGCCAAAGGTGAGGACCAACGACGCCTGACTGCCACGGCCGCTGCCGCCATCGACGAGCTGCGTGAGGACCATCTGTGGGCTGCTCAGCGGTGCCTCGAGCTTGACCTGGGCGCCGATTCCCGCGTCGTTGGTGCAACCAAATGGAGCCTCCAACCTGACTGCCACCCAGTTGTTCGAGGGTGCATTCGTGCCCGCCTTTTCGACACCCTCGAGATAGAACTCCTGGGCGGACGTTCGGCCCAGGAATACATCCGGATCCCCGTCGAGGTTGAAGTCCGAGCTCACCACGCCCTGCGTCGCGCCATTGGGGAGCCCGGTCAGGCCATTCACCCGGGCGAACCGAAGCTCCGGTGATGGCGATAGACCGGCGTACAGGAGTACCTCGTCCCCCGATTCCGGAATCGAGAGGAGGTCCATGAAGCCGTTGAGGTCATGATCCATGGCGAGTAGACCCACTCGCGGGTCCGTCACGAAGACATCCTGGGCTTCTTCGGGCTCCACGAAGGTGCCCAGATTCGTGGGTGTATTGAAGCAGATGACGTTGTTATTGAACAACGGATCACCCTGCTTCTGGCGGGACAGGGAAATATCGAGGTATCCGTCCTGGTTGTAGTCGGCCCAGACGATGCCGCTGACGTATCCCGTCACACCGAATCTGGATGTCACTTCCTCCGTGAACGACCCGCTGCCATCATTGACGAACAACAGTGAGTGTTCCCCGGTACCACCCACTGCTGCCAGTCTTCCCACGAACAGGTCGAGGTCGGAGTCGGAATCGATGTCAGCCCAGGATGCGCTCAGGGTTGGTGAAGTGCCCACGTCGAGACCTGCCGCTGCGGTCGCATCGATGATGGTGTCCAAGCTTGCGAAGTACGACTCGAAGAGGCGATCCTGCAGGCCGGTGATGCCCGATGGAGTTGCGGTCCCTCCGGCCCGCGTCACGTAGAGGTCGATGAAGCCGTCGTTGTTGTAGTCGCCCCAGCTTCCACTCCAGGAGGAGGCGGCCAGCGTGGCGAGGCCGATCTGGGGAGCCTTGTCTTCGAATACGCCGTTGGTGTTGATGTAGAGGCGGGGGTCCGTGGCTGCCGCGACGAAGACATCGAGGTCGCCGTCGTTGTCGTAGTCGGCGACCGCGATTCCGCGGCTGCCGGAAACAGGAAGTTCATTGGGATCGAACGCTTGTAGCGTCACCTCGTCGAACGTGGGCCGCAGAGACAAGGGATTAATGGACAAGAGCTTGTGGAGATTCCCCGGCTCATCCACTTTGGTTACAAGCAAGTCTTCCTGTCCATCGCCATTGTAGTCAAACGACACCGAAGAGAACGGTTGCCCATCATGGTCAATCCCCGTGGATTGCGAAATGTCCTCGAACACTGCTCTCGCCGGAACACTGAACTTATCGAACACGGTGCTCACGGTGTCCGTCCCCGCCTCAGACAACCGAATCACCTCGACGTCCAGCGTCACACCATCGGCGTTCGCCTCGATGTATACCCAGTGATGGAAGATATCGTCGTCAACGATGCCGCGGAGAACTGTCTCGTCCTGAAGGATCGGTATGTCGTCTGGCTTCTGCTCCGCTCCCGCACCGCCGATCACCAGGTAGGTGATTCCGTTCTCTTCCAGCCGCTCGTAGTCGTGTGCATGGCCGGAGATGACCAAGTCCACTCTCAAGTCCTCGATGATAGGGAGCAACAACGCGCACTGGCTTCTTGGGAATGTGCCATTGCAACCGCTGCTTGGAGTCTCAACTCTCTCGTTTCCACCGAAGAACGGAAAATGACAGTAGAGAATTGTTGGACCAGAGACGTCAAGAGCAGCGGACGGCTGCGGTGTCAGCTTCGCTCAGAGCAAACGTTCCAACCACGCGAATGCCATCGATGTCGTCAACGTCCATGTGCTGACTTGTGCCCCACCCAAACACCGTCCCGAACTGGTCGATTACGTCGGGTATGTCGATCTGCTGAGGCGGTGGGGACGTTCCGCAAGTATTCCCAGAAACACTGCGGTTGTCATGGTTGCCGGGAACCGCTTGGAGGATGTCAGTGTCGGCTCGGAATCGGACGTGCACTTCCTCTTGGCAGGGGCAACAGGTGTTGAACTCATCTTCGCCACATCCGGGAGCGTGTACGCCGCAATTGAAGCTGTTTGAGATCCTGATGCCGGGGTCGATGAGGCTCATGATGCCTAAGTACAGCTCGTACTCATTCCGCGAAGTATCCGGGACGGACGCGCAAGCCTCAACTATGTCCCCACAGTCGAAAATCATGCGAACAGAATCCGGCGCGTCACCATATCGAGCAGCGATCGATAGTGCGACTTGTCGCGCCCAGACGCCGTTAAGATCCGGGTTGATCAAGCACACCTGCCCTTGCACAGGTTCAGTTTTCAAGGTGATCTGCATGTCAGAGATGAATGCCACGCCGGCGTTTGCGCCGGTCGGTAGCGCAAAGAGCGCGAGCACTACGGGCACAACAAGGTGAAGCCGAAGGTATGTCATGGTGACACCCAACGTAGGGGTTTTATGTCTTCCTCTGTTGCTCACGTCGCGCAGGGGGGATGCGACGGAAACCAGCCGTGCACGGGACCGGAGCGCTGAACTCGATACATGGCTTGCACGATGAGGCTAGACCTCAGGCTGAACGAAGTCAACGCGGACGAGGAACGGCAAGACGGGCGCCGGCTCTTGGAACCTTAGGAAGAGTCGCCTGAACGCATCGGGACCGTCGACGTCACATCTGTTCACCGAAAGCCCTCACTTGGCAGATCTGCCTGCCGGGGAGTCCGGCTCGAAGCGTCCTGTTGACCCTCCGGACATGCTGAACAGTCCCAGGCGTACCGATTGCGGTACACTCGGGGCTCCCTAGACTCGGTGGTGGGAATCGAAGCTGGTCCGCCTACTCTTACGGGGACTGATCGCGACAGTGTGGTCATCGGCATGGAATCTCCGGATGTCATGTTCGCCGGCCCTGTGGGTCCTAGCGATTCAGGCGGACGTGGGCAACATCGCCATATCGGATGTGATCTTCGAAAACCTCTTCGACGGAATGCTGACGGGAGTTGAAGTCACCGTCGCCGGGTGCGCGTTTCGTGGTGGTTGACACGGTATTCGGGCGTTCGTCCTCCTGTACAGCCTAGATTTCCTCAGCGCGTTCGATGCGCGCGCGTAGTGTCCGAGAATACGAACGACGTGTTCACGCGGCCCTCCGATGATAGTAGCTCAGCATTCCGCCGAGTCGTCGACGGGCCGTCACACGACCCAACCTTTGAGGCTCCGCACTGCTGACGAGTCAGTTTCTGATGCCCTGGTGACTTCGCTCCTCGTGATAGTGCTCTACGAACTCCTTGATGGTCCGGTCGAGGGACCGCTCCCCAACAAGGATCATCTGGCCGAGACACTCGGACTTGATCGACCGGATGAATCGCTCGACGTACGCGTTCATGTTCGGAGCCTGGTAAGCCGTGAGCAGGATCTCGATCTCCGTGCTGGTCACGATTGCCTTGAAGGCTGGAGAGAATATGCAGTCGCATCGAGGATGAGGAACCTGTCGCTCCCACTTTTTCCGTCCGCCGCCGAGATCGGCACCAAATCCCCAAATTTTGAGTTCATGCAGCATTCAAGTCAGCGGGCGATGACGTCGGCTCGGCCCCGCGCCAATGGCTACCGTTTGGCTACCGTTTCAGAGTGGTTATGAACTCCTCATCGCTCCTTCAGATTCCCTCACCAACAGAAAGGCCCAGCAGTATAAACTGCTGGGCCATAACAAAATGCGTTGGGGCGATGTCACTTACGTGGGCTCGGCGCCGTTTCGTGATGGATGCTTCAGCGGGTTAGAAGTCCGATGCTCTATCCAGCTGAGCTACGGGCGCGCCTGAGTCACCTATCGCAGGAACAGGAAATAACCTGTCCGCCGCAAGCCGGGCATCTCTCCACGTCGCAACCGGGAACGTGGAACTGCCCCGAGATTACCGCGCAATCATGACAGTTTCGACTGTCGTCCCAACGCGGTCTTTCCTGGCCGTAGGGGATTCTGCGGTAGTTGTTCGAGTCGATCCGGTAGTGAGTGATTTCCTGGGCGTTGAGTATCTTCTGCGGCCAGTCTGCCGTGACTTCGACGTCCTGGAAGAATACGTAACCCTCTCTCTTCTTGGACATTGTGGATTCATGCTCGATTCCGGAAGGCAGCTCGGAAAACCGCGCGAGAATAGCACAGTTGCGGGCTCGCGCCTCAGACGCGTACTTCGCTGCGAAACGCTGCTCTCAGCCCGAATTGCTTTCAAACTTGACATTAAAGTCCAGAATACTATACTTTAAATGACTTAAAGGCCATTATTCTGGACATTATAATGAGACGACACGACACTATAAACCCACTGCCGGCCCGTCGCGCGCTTCGCAAGCTCGGACAAGACATCCGGGACGCGCGGCGCAGGCGTCGCATTCCGGTAGAAATCATGGCGGAGAGGGCCTCAACCAGTCGGACGACCCTAAATAAGGTAGAAAAAGGCGATCCCGGGGTCTCGGTGGGCATCTACGCCCGTGTTCTCTTCGTGCTCGGCTTGATTGAGCGTCTGGCCGATCTCGCAGACGTGCGAACTGACGATGTCGGCCTTGGGCTGGACGAAGAGCGGCTCCCTGAGCGCATCCGTCGGAGCCGTCCCCACCGCAAGGACGAGGACTGATGGACCGAGAGATCCTTGTCTACATCGACACGAAGAGCGGCCTGTCACTCGTCGGGCGCCTATGGGGACGTCAACGGAAGAACCGCGAGTCAGCTAGCTTTGAGTACGACGAGGAATGGCTCGCCAACCCCGAGCGGCGCTTTGCTCTGGAGCCTGCCCTGGCACTCGCGCCCGGCCCCTTTCACACGACCGGCGACAAGCCGCTTTTCGGTGCTATCGGCGACTCCGCTCCCGATCGTTGGGGACGCGTCCTGATGCGCCGGGCGGAGCGGCGGCGTGCACGACTAGCGGGAGAGACACCCCGTACGTTGGCCGAGATCGACTACCTCCTCATGGTGAATGACGAAGCACGTCAAGGAGCGCTCCGTTTCACCACTGAAGAGAGCGGTCAGTTCCTTGCACCTTCGGACGACACCTCAATTCCTCCTCTGGTCGAGCTGCCAAGACTTCTGTCGGCGGCCGATCGCGTGGAAGCCGAATCCGATAGCGATGAGGACTTGCGGCTCCTTCTTGCACCTGGTTCATCGCTTGGTGGTGCCCGTCCAAAGGCTTCCGTCAAGGACCGCGACACCCATCTCGCAATTGCCAAGTTCCCTCACCGGAACGACGAGATCGACACAGTCCGGTGGGAAGCTGTCGCGCTCGCTCTCGCGAACAAGGCTGGCATCCCGGTCCCAACGTGGAGATTGGAAGATGTCGCAGATCGACCAGTACTGATCCTGCGTCGCTTCGACCGTGAGAGCGCAACACGTATTCCATTCTTGTCCGCGATGAGCATGCTCGGCGCCTTGGATCTTGAATCGCATTCCTACCTCGAGCTCGTCGACGCGCTTCGGCAGCATGGAGCGAGTCCGAAGGCCGATATGCACCAACTCTGGCGCCGCATTGTATTCAACGTGTTGATTTCCAACACAGACGACCACTTGAGAAACCACGGGTTTCTCTATGCCGGTCCGGACGGTTGGCGCTTGTCCCCAGCGTACGACCTCAATCCCGTTCCCACAGACATCAAGGCTCGCATACTCACTACCAACATCGACTTCGACGATGGGACAGCGTCCCTCGAGCTCGCTTACAGCGTTGCTTCCTACTTCGAGCTCTCGTCCAGCGATGCACGCTCGATCGCCGCCGAAGTCGGGGCATCTGTATCGAACTGGCGCAAGGAGGCTTCTGCTGTCGGCCTTGGCAAAGCCGACATCGAACGTCTTTCCTCGGCATTCGAGCACGATGACCTCGCAGCAGCCTGTGCCTAGCTCGTCATCTGGAGCAAGCAGAGTGGACAGGCTCAGGGGAAACCTGACATAATCCAGGCCCTACGAGAGGTGCGGTAATGTCTCGTCTGATCGCCATTCTGGCACTGTCGGTCTCGCTCATCGGGTGGGTCGATCCAGCAAAGGCTGGCAATCCCCGGGTTGGAATCTACGGAGACATTGAAGGGCTCACCCAGCACGTCGACGTGGCGCCGCTCGGCACCGGCCAGGTCTACGTGCTGGGCCACGACTACCTCCCGTTCCGTGGATACGGGCTCGGTGTGTTCGCCGACCCGGGGGTCGTCGTGACCCAGGTCACGCCGTACTGGGGTGGTCCCAACGGCTGCGGACCCAATGCCGACTTCGAGAACCTCCACTGCGCATCGTCCCCGTGCATCGACCAGTCCAACCCGATCCGACTCTTCCGCGTGGACTTCATGATCCTCCAGTCGGAGGCGTCCGGTCTCACGATCTGCGCCGGGCCGCCTAGCGTCTCCATACTGGAACCGCCGGCGCCCCACTACACGCCGTGCAGTCCAGTGAATAGCTACCCGGCTGAACTCGCCGCATCACCGTATGGCGTGGGCTGCGTTGGTCTCGTGACTTCGCCGGTGGCAACGGAAACAGTGAACTGGGGATCGCTGAAACACCGCTTCGAGTAATCACCCGGCACGGCTTTCCGACATCGACATATTGAATTTGCATGATCATTCAAAGTACATGCTATCGGGCGAAGACTTCGATCCTGACCGGCGGTGGAACTGGAATCCGCATCATTCCCAGTTGTTCCGTGGTCCATGACTTGCTGGACTATCACCGTCTCGTTTCGGGAGGGATCATGTCCGAGCAAGCTAAACTCACCCCTGAGCAGGTGCAGGGCCGTCTTTCTGGGCTACGCAAGTTCTGTGTCTGGGGAACCGCCGTGGTAATGGTGTTCGTGATAGTTGTGGGCGGCCATGCCCTGTTCAATGCAAAGAAACTACTGAGCGATAGCACCGTCATCGTGGCCGAGATCGTCGATCTCGACCAAGGAACACGACGGGCCAAGGGCGGACGGAAGGCGACGACGTACAACGTCACCTATGCCTTCACCGGTGTCGATGGTCGACACATGACGGACACCTTCGGCACGAACAAGACGAAGTTCGCGAGCTACGGAAATGCTGGCTCCGTCGAGGTCGTGCAGTCGAAGTCCAACCCCGATCACTTCGATCGCAGGGCACTGATCGAACGCCAGTCGAGCTTGCCCAAGCTGATGATGCGCCTGTTTGTGCTGCTGGGCTGCGTTGTCCTGTTTTTCGGGTTCATCTACGGTGTCTCGGCGTTGAAGCTCAAAGCTCAACTCGAGCCACAGCCGCAATAGGCGACGGGACCTATTTCACCAGAGCGAACTTGTTCCCTCGCACCAGACCCGCCACCGAGAGCCGCTGGTAGTAGACGCCGCTCGACACGGATTGCCCGCGCATGTCCACGCCATTCCAGCTTCGCGTGTGGCTGCCCGCAACCAGAAGCCCCCTGGCAAGCTGGTACACCAGACGCCCACGGGAGTCGTAGATGCCCCAGTCCACGTGGCCGGTCGCGCTGAGCGACAAGGCCAGCTCGGTGGCGGCGTTGAATGGGTTGGGGCGGGCTGCAGCCAGGGTGACGTCCGCGACCACACCGGGGATCTGATCTTCGACCGCCGTGGGCGTGGGTACGATGTCTTCCAGATTGGTCAGCTGAACCGCGAAGCGATAGGTACGTTGCAGATCGGTCTCCACGATCGAGCCCGCGGTAGGGGCCACTCCTTCTACTACGGCGCCAGCATCGGACGCAAGGCCACCCCCGGTAATCCAGATTTCGTTGCCCGCGTCGTCGAACGGAATCACCGATCCCGCGCCACCCTGCGAGCCGTCAGCCGCGGAGTCGAGGAAGCCACACGCGATGGTCTCGCCAGGCTGGAGTTCCAGCAATCGCGAACCGATCTTGTCGAACGGAAACGCGTTCTGCCCCACTACGTACTGGCCGGCATCGCGCGTGGTGCCCACGACCAGCACGGTGAATACGCCTTCGGCCTCCACCCGCACCACGAACGGTGTGACCGGATCGGTCGATTGCCAGGCGTAGAAGTCGAACTGGTCGACCCGCCACGACTCGAGCGTGCCGCTGCTGTTGGTGTAGGCCGTGGCTTCGTCGATCACCAGGTTCGAGACCCACGCGTCGTGACCCGAGTCACCGACCGTGGAGTTACCCAACACTACCGTCTGGACGGATTGCCCTGGCCAGAGGTTGGCAAGAATCTGCACTTCGGCCAGCGACAGCACATTCGTCGCCGCCAACTGCACGCGCAGGTACCGGCCCTTGCGCTGCACCGGATGGGTGCTCGTGGTGGACGCAGGTCCCAGGTGGAAGATGTCATCGACCCCCACCTGTCCCTGGGTGGTGATCAGATCGGTCGACACGAACGGATCACTGCTGACGAATATGTGGAAGTCGGCGAGCCGGTCTCCGCAGCAATCGGTGCGGTTCCAGAGCACCACCTCGGTAAGGTAGTACACCTGCCCGAGGTCGATCTCCCACCACGGCTGAAACTCATTTGCGGTGTGCGTAACCGAACCGTGCGTGTATACGCCGTCGGTGCTGGTATCGATGGCCAGTTCGGCCAAGCCACCGTACAGAGTCGACGACTGCGACACCGCCGTTCCCCGGGCCACGTTGATGGGCCGGTCCACCGCCATCAACGAGATCCAGCTCTCCATGAGCTGAACCGCCACCTGGTCTTCGCGGGCCTTGGCCAGCGGTGGCATGGCAACACCCGGTATGACCGTGGCCATGCGCTGATACATGACCGACAGTGAAGGGTCCTGCGGCTTGATCACTCGAGCGCCGGCGATCCCCAGGCCATTGGTGACCGGACCGTACAACAATCCCTGCGACGTCAACGGTACCGGGAGTCGTGCGTCGAACTGTCCGCGGTTCCCGGTCCCGGGGCGATGGCAATAGCTGCAGTTGGCATCGACGTACGAACGCACGCGGTGCTCTCGCGACGCAGTGTCGTCGGCCACCGAAGTGGCCGTGAGCAACTGAGGCAACTTAGGGGCGTCGATGTTCGTGTCGAGCGCACCAAGAGCCGAGAGTGTGATCAATTGGTTGGCTGTCCGACCGGTCACATCGTAGAACTGATCGCCGTTCAGCTGACGCGTCTTCGGACCCAGCACGCCACCGGCCGCGCTGGTGTGACAAGTAAGGCAGGCGGTCGAGCTGGGGTAATGCCAGTTCTGGAACCTGGATCCCGTAGCGGTAGCGATTTCCACGGGGTCGTCGAGGCCCGCCGTCAACAGGTCGGCATCGGAACCGTCGGCCCGCCACTTGTAGGTGACCCCGTAGTCGACGCCCGCGTCTCCCCGCACCAGAAAGCGCGTCTCCAGGCGGCGCACGATCGACGGATTGGTATCGTCCACGGGCAACTCGAAGTGCTGGACCAGGACGGTGCCCACGGGAAAATCCCAATCGCCCTCTTCGCTGTAGGCAATCTGTTCGGTGGTGAGATCGTGGGTGCCATCGTTGGGGATGGCCATCCAGCGGCGCGTTTCCGCCCCGTCCCACCAGGCCGGCTGGTTGAGCGAGTAGGGCATCACACCCGGAGCCGGCGTCAAACTGGCCAGATCGGTGAAGGCTCCCGTCTGGGACAACAGCGCGGGGGCCGGGCCGTTCAACGACTGGCGGGCGAGCTTGTATATGGGCACGTCCTGGCCCAGACCACACAGGTAGATCTCACCCTCGAGATCCTGGCCAAACGTGCTGAGCAGACCGGGAGTGAACTGCGTCAGATACTCCTTGGTACCCACTCCGGTCGCCGGGTCGTAGTCGATGGCCCAGATACGGTTCTGAGCATAGCCACCGCACACGTAACGTCCGTACAACTCCGGATGTCCGAGGCTGCGGTAGACGTAGCCACCGATGATGGCGATAGCCTCGCTGCGTTCGAAGTCGAGCACCGGCTCCTTCAGGGTTCCGTAGTAGGTCGATGGTGCGGGGCGTACGCCGTCGATGGTCCCCTCACGAAACGGCCATCCGTAGTTGAAGCCGCGCTCGATGACGTTGATTTCTTCCCGCGAGACCTGCCCGATCTCGCCCACCCACAGGCGACCGCTCCTCATGTCCTTGGTCAGGCGGTGAGGCGCCCGATGGCCGACCGTGTAGTACTCCTCGAAGATTCCACCGCTTACGTCGAGGAACGGATTGTCGTTGGGAATGGTGTACCCCACCCCCGAAACCTCGTCTGGTTCGCCGGCATCGTCGGGAAACCGGCGACGCGGGACGTGGCCGGTCGCGAGGTTTGCATCCACGTCGAGTCGCATGACGCCGCCCTCGAGGGTCATCTCGAGATCCTGGGCCGTCTCGTACCGAAACTGATCACCGATGGTCACGTAGAGATACCCATCGTCGCCGAACACCATACCGCCGCCGCGATGCGAACCGTTGTAGAGCCGCAGGTTCAGCATGATGAGTTCTGATGCGGGGTCGGCGACGTAGGTCGCGGGGTCGAGATCGAATCGCGACAGGCGCAGGTAGGTTCCGAAGAATCCGTTCGTGGAACCACCAGGGTACGAAGCGCCGGGTGGGCGGGCACAGTAGTAGATGTACGCGTAGTCGCGCCCGACTGATTGCCCAAACAAAGGATGGAAAGCAAGTCCCAGCGTGCCGCCATCCCACACCACGGCCGTGGTGTTGGTGAGATCGAGCATCTCGCTCTTGGTCGCGGTCGCGGGGTCGTTGACGAACGATTCGAAGTAACCATCGCGGCTGGCCACGAAGATACGGTTCGTGCCTGGCAGCGGCGTGAACACCAGGGGGTCGTCGAAGCGGAGGTTGGGAAACGCATCGACCGGGCGGTAACCAATTTGGCTTCCGTCTCCCGGTGTAGTCGGCGGGAACAACCCGTTCAGGAACGGCCCGACCGGCTCGGGGGTGTCCAACCCCGACTGCGCAGCAGATTCAGCCGAGACGAACAGCGCGAGCGCAAGGCAGGACAACAGCGTGCTGGCGCGCACGGCCGACGGGAAACTCGATGGGATCATGGGATGCTTTCCCCGAGAAAAGAACTTTCGAAAGCAGAGGAATAGGGGATTGCCGGACTACGCACCCAGGCCGCCGAAAGGTACCCCAAATCTTGCTCTCACTTGGCGAAACACGCTACGATTCATTCAGGCGCTAATGACGCCCCCGATCCACAACCCGATCGTGACGCGTCTTCCGACGGCAGCGGTCCACCACCTCAACCGCGGCCCAACATGACCTCCAAAGTATCAGTCTGCTCTCTACTGCTCGCGCTCGTCGCGATCCCAGCTGTTTCGGCCAACGGCCAGTCGGTCAACCTCGGCCTGGGGAGCTACAGCACGTCGCTGCCACCCGGCGCCGTGGGTCCGCAGAACGCATCGAACCAGAACCTGTCGCCCAAGGTCTCGTCGGCGTTCTCATTGCCCGTGCAGACGAACGACTTCTGGAGCAGCCTGATCTATCCCTTCTATGGTAACCCGCACTCCAACGTGCTCTACGCCCATCCGCTGATGGTCAAGGCCATCAACACAGGGATGCAGATCGGCCACACACCGACCCACGTTTTCGCGGCCAACGACTATCTGTATCCGTTCTCGCTTCAGCTGACGGTAGGTGTGGCCGGACTCTCCACTTCGCAAACGCAAACCCACGACTACGGCGACTGGACCGCCACCGCCCTGTGGGACGACGGTCCTACCACGATGGAAGCCACGTTCGGTCACGGGCTTCCCTTTGTTTTCTTCAGGGTGGCCGGCGGCGACGCCGTCGTTACTCCCGAAGGCGCGTTCACCATTTGGTACGACCAGGACGGCACGCTCGGACTCACGATCCAGGGCCGACACTACGGTGTCTTCGCACCCACGGGTTCCACGTGGACGGGCACCGGCCCCTTGCAATCTTCGCTGAACGGTCAGGACTACCTTTCGATCGCGTTGTTGCCGGATGCTCAGACCACGACCCTGGAACTCTTCCGGAAACACGCCTACGCCTTCGTAACCAACAGCACCGTCGACTGGCAGTACGACGAGTCGACCGCCATGGTCCACACCACCTATTCGTACGAGACCGAGCTGTTGGAGAGCAATGGTACCAGCGTCAATGAGACGATGACCGCGCTCTATCGCCACCAGTGGCTGAATACGTCCTCTCCCCTGACGGCTCACTCGTACGCGTCCCCCAACGGGGAGATGAAGCTATACGAGGGGAGCTCGTTCACGACCGACCTGCCGTTCCACGGTGTATTGCCGGCGCTGCCCGATCGCGGCGACTACAACCGGGCCGAGCTGCTCGCGCATGTGCAGGCGGTGGCCACGGAGAGCCTGCCCGTCAACGGAACCTACGACAACGGCAAGGCCATGGGGCGCTTTGCCCACCTGGTCCACATCGCCGACCAACTTGGCGCAACCGCCGAACGCGACCATTTTCTCGGCGAGATCAAGAACCGGCTGGAAGACTGGTTCACCGTGGGCGGGGCGCAGGAGTATTCG
Source organism: Candidatus Krumholzibacteriota bacterium (assembly GCA_029262065.1). Classification (GTDB taxonomy): domain Bacteria; phylum Krumholzibacteriota; class Krumholzibacteriia; order JAJRXK01; family JAJRXK01; genus JAJDAC01. The sequence goes on from JAJDAC010000015.1 coordinate 97,306, forward strand.
TACATCGACAACTGGGATGTATTGACCGGGTACCCGTCTGGCTTCGGGGCCGACAACCAGATCAACGACCATCATTTCCACGCGGCCTACGCCATCATGAGCGCGGCCACCGTGGCACAGTACGACCCGGTGTGGGCGTCGCAGAGCAGCTGGGGCGGAATGGTCAATCTGCTGATTCGCGACGCCAACAACTGGGACCGAACGGACACGCAGTTTCCATTCCTGCGATCGCACGACGCGTACGCGGGCCATTCATGGGCCTCTGGGCACGGGGATTTCGGCGACGGCAACAACCAGGAATCCAGTTCGGAGTCCATGAACTTCGCCACGGCCGCGATTCTGTGGGGCGAAGCCACCGGGCAGACCGACATTCGCGACCTGGGAGTGTTTCTGTACGCCACCGAGAAAACCGCCGTCGAGCAATACTGGTTCGACGTGGACGACGAGGTGTTCCCAGCCACCTACCCGCACGTGGCCATTGGAATGGTATGGGGCGGCAAGGGCGTACATTCGACCTGGTTTGGGGCCAATCCCGAGTTCATCCACGGCATCAACATTCTGCCCGTACAAGGCGGTTCGTTGTACCTCGGCCATCAGCCCGATCACGTTCTCGCCAACTACAACGAGATCGTTGCGGAGCGCAGCGGTCAACCGATCATCTGGCAGGACCTTCTGTGGGAGTATCTGGCCCTCGCCGACCCCAACCTCGCGCTGTCCTACTACTTTGCCAACAGCGGGTACACGCCGTTCGACGGTGAATCGCGGGCCCACACGATGCATTGGTTGTTCAACCTCAAGAAGATGGGCCAGGTAGAAACGACGATCCTCGCCGACATTGCGACGTACGCCGTCTTCCGGGACCCGGCCGGTGACCTGACCTACGTCGCCTACAATGCGGGCGCAGCGAACCGACTGGTAACCTTCACCGATGGGTTTTCCTTCACGGTTGGCCCCGGCGAACTGGCTTCGTTCAGCACGTCGAACCAGAATCCCGACGCGCCCGTCGTGCTGCTCTTGCCCGACAAGACGTCGGGAAAGTCCCCGCTGACCATTCAGTTTCAGGGAAGCCAGAGCTTCGACCCGAACGGCAATCCGCTCACGTTCGATTGGTCCTTCGGCGAAATAGGCTCGAGCTCGCAGGCCGACACCACCTTCACCTTCAACGACGTCGGTGACCACCGGGTACATCTCACCGTCACCAATTCACTCGCCCTCTCTGCGCAGGACAGCGTGATTGTGACCGTATTGCCCAACGGAACGCCGTACTTTGGCTCACCGGTTCCAGTGCCGGGAAGAATCGAAGCGGAGCACTACGATCTCGGTGGCGAAGGCATCGCCTACCACGATGTGGACGCGAACAACATCGGCCTGGCCTTCCGACCGTCCGAGGGGGTCGACCTGGAGGGCGCGGCCGGCGGTGGCTTCGACGTGTACTGGATCGTCGCGGGTGAGTGGATCGAGTACACGTTTTCGGTAGCTACGGCCGGGGTCTACGACTTCGTGCCGTACGTGGCGACCGTTCCGGGCTTCGGCAACTTCACCCTATCTATCGACAACGTAAACGTGAGCGGCAGAAAGAACGTGTTGTCCACCGGAGGCTTTCAGTTCTGGACCCCAATACCGATCGAAGGCGTGCCGCTCGGAGCCGGCCAGCACATCATGCGCTTCGACATTGCTTCCGACACCGACCAGACCGGCTGGCTGTTCAGCCTGAACTACATCGACGTGGCGCTGTCGGTGACCAGCGTGGACGAAGACGTTCCGCCGACCCAGTTTGGCCTGGCCCAGAACCACCCCAACCCGTTCAACCCACACACCACCATCGAGTATTCGGTGCCTTTGGAAGGCCCGGTCAGGGTGACGGTTCTCGACCTACGCGGAAGACAGGTGCGGATCCTCGTTGATGAGCGGAAGGATCCCGGTCGGCACGCGGTGTCCTGGGACGGCCTGGATGGGGACGGGCGCGAATTGGCCAGTGGCGTTTATTTCTATCGCTACGAAACTCCCGGCGAGGTTCGTACCGGGAAGATGGTTCTCTTGAAATAGAGCCAGCGAGGCGCCGAGCGCCTGGGATCTCGCGACGGGCGTGGAAGGCGCGGGCCTGGCGCGACCCGCGGTCCCTATCGGGTTCGCACGACCTTCGTCGACCGCACGGTCATGCCCGTCCCCCGGCCAAGGTACCGGCGGCCGCTGATCTCGAGCGATGGCTCATCGAAGTGCATCGTCTGACTCGCCTCGATCGGGAGGTCATTGGCGAGGCTCTTGAGAGAGCAATCCACGAAGCAGTGGAGCTCCCTGACGGCTCCGTGGACCATTACCTTCGCAACCGTATCAGCGTCTACCCGGGGCAACCGCTCCTCAAACGGATTCCTCCCACCGATGGGAAGCCAGGTCGCAACGTACACGGCGACGTGATCGCGGCGACCCCAGGGCGGTTCCACGTTGCTTCGCATGGGCGAGCCATCTCTGGTTGAAGACCGGTTGCGGCACGCCTCGCGTTCTTGCCAGATCATTTCAGATCAGATCATTGACCTGCGCCGCCAGAATCCGGGCGCCGCGGATCCTGACCGCCAGGAAGTGTTCGACTCCAAGCTCGACGCTCTGCAGCAGGAAAGAGTGGAGAAGCGTATCTTGTGGCGACGTTGGGGCGACGACGAAGGCCCCTGAAAACGTGTTATGATCTCAGCATGTATGGAATCATCACATACGAACACGGTCGGCGATGTGCGCTGACCGCTGCGTTGCTCTACAGCTGCCTTGTAGGTTGCGCAAGCGACCCTACGAGCCCTGACCAGAACGATGCGCCGAAGTGGGAAAGCATCCCACTACCAGCAGACCTTCCCGATGGCGTGCTCACCGGCGTGGCATTCCATGGAGGTCGCAGCATCGCCGTCGGTATACAGGCCGTACCCATCGGCGGAATCGTGGTGACCTCCGACGGTGATGGCTGGACGACTTTACCCACAAATGTTGACGGACCATTGAACGATGTCGTCTTTACTCCCGAAAGTGACGCGGTCGCGATTGGCAGAACCAGATCCTTCCTTCCCTTCGTGCTGGACGAGCGTACAGGATGGACCGCCAACGAAATCCTACAAACGCCAGGGTTCCTCTGCTGCGCGGAGGTTGGAATCGACGGCACCCTCCGGACCGTCGGTGGCCTCACCGCGCTTCGCAACCTCACGGCCGGCCAGTGGGAAACAGAAACGGTCACCTTTCCCAACACCTCAAACGAAAAGGGGATCATCGACCTCACAGTGGGTAGCGATGGTTCTTTCTACGCGTGCGGGTTCGACGACGGTGGCGAAGGTACGCCGGAAGAGCCTTTCCGCATGATCATGCAAAACGCTGGTAACGGGTGGAGTTTCTTCGCGCCGATTCTGGAGGCGCCGAACGCCAGCCAATTGGCTTACGACCCCGAGCAAGGTTTTTTCGTCGCCGGCGAGCAGTTCCAGCGAGACGGACAGCCGCTGGCAGACCTATGGGTACGAGACCTCGAGGGCGACTGGACTGAGATTGACCTTCCTGGCGCCCTTGGCTGGTCAGTCCGCGATCTGCTGGTAACGCCGGACGGCTGCGTGTACTTGACCGGGACGAGGTTCGCCACTGGTGATATTATGGATGGAGTCCTGTGGCGGTGGGACGGCGCGACCGCGAAACAGGAAGTGGTCTGGCCGATGCGTGAACCTCGGAAGCTGGAAAACGACGGCTCCATCGTCTACGTAGTCGGGGTTGACTCCCGCTCAGGATCGACCCGCCCTTGGATGGCGCGCCGCGAGGTCCCCTAGCGTCAGACCCGTTCAAGTACAGGGCTCTCGCTGAAATCCTCGGTCACGATCGTGTCGGCCCGCCCCTCTGCAACCAGCTCGACGCCCGCGCCGTCACGGTAGGCGTCGGCGATCAACTTGCTGCACCACACCCGGTTGCTTTCCAATCTCCACAGCGGATGTCGGAGTCCGAACCATCGACTGGGAATATTGGTGACCAGGGCGGCATAGTCGAGCTTACGATCCAGCGAGCGCAATGCACTCGATACAACCCGCGCGCGCTCATCTCTGGTGAGGCCTGGCGCGCGGTAGATCGCGTACCGTTCGCGGTCGAATACCTTTCGGGGTACTCGGCCCACGACCACGCCGTGTCTGGCCGTCGTATGAATCATTTGATCGCCACCGATGTAGAGCATGCTATGGACGTAGCGAGACCCCAGAAACAGCCGGTACATGAGGGCAATCAGGGAAAGCCGACGAAGTCTTGGGCTGGCCAAGACAATGTCGCCCTTCTCCATGCGGGCGAGAATCACGCGTCGACGAGTGGCGATATGGACGCTCGACGAACGCACGTAGGCGAAGCAGCCACGCAGGGGATGAACTCAACGAATCTGCAGCCCGGCCTTGGCCAGCCCCTCGATCAGCTTGTCGGCAATAGATTCCGAAAAGGCGTTGCGTTCGATCAGCTCACGGCGAAGCGTGCCGATGTCGAGGCCGTCGCAGCCCGCCTTTTGGCACAGCTCCTTCCACAGCACGCGCAGCTCGTCGAGCGCGGGCGCAGCCTCATCGATGCGTCCGAGCTGTCCCAACGTGGCTGCGAGGAACAGAGGTTCGCGGAAATCATCGGAACCGATGACGCCGTTCTTGGAATGAACGAGCGCCTGCTCGTATCGGCCATGGACGTAGTGATCCACGAACAGCGGAAAATCGGCAAAGACTGGAGGATGCGGGACCAGTTCGATCGCCCGGTTGGCCATCGGAACCGCCGTCTCGAACTCTCCCTGCAAGACCAGGTAGTTGGACAGCAGCGTGAGCACGATCGGATTGTTCGGATTGAGCTCGACGGCGCGACGCATCTCGGCGATTCCGCGCTCGCCATCTCCGGAGAAAAGAGCCGCCATCCCCAGATACGCGTGGGCCAGTTGGTTGCTGTCGTCGAGTGACACCGCCCGCTCGGCCACGCGCAGCGCGCGCACGCGGGAATCGTACTCGCCATCCGGCTCGTTCCAGCGGTGGTGGAACTGGTCGACATAGAGGTAGGCCAGCCACGCGAGACCCTCGACGTAGTCGGGCTCGGCCTCGATTACGCGCTCGAGGCAGTCGCGGGCCGCCAAATGGGTCTCGGACGAGTGGTTCTGCAAGTAGTCGTAGGCCCGGAAGACGCAATCCCAGCTATCGAGACTCGCCGGAGGCTTGCGCCGTGCACTCGGCAGCTCGGCACGGGCCAGAGCTCCGTACGATCCCGCGATCTCACCGACGACGTGCTGTGTCAGCTCGTCCTGGAGGTCGAAGAGGTCCCGCGCGGTCTGTTCGCTTTCGAACGTATTACCCCAGACCGAACGGCCGTCGCGGCCGTCAAAAAGCTGCACGTTGACGCGGATGCGGTCGGGCGACGACTGCACGCGCCCCTGCAGCACGTAGCGCACGCCGATCTCCCTGCCGATCTCGCGAATGTCGACGTTCTCCCCCTCGCACGGCCCCGATCTGCACGGCATCACCGCCAGTTCGCCATAGCGAGAAAGCTCCGTCACGATTTCGCCGGTCAGCCCTTCGCTGAAGTAACGCTGCTGCGGGTCACCGCCAGCATCGGCGAACGGCAGTACGGCAATCTTGAGGCCGGAGATCACGGGTTCCGTATTGAGGGGACGCGAGTCGTCGCCTTCAGTGCCACCTCTCCACAACTGCCAGACGCCCAGGGCGCTCAAGAGCAAGACAGAGGTAGCAACGAGCACGCGCCGACCACGTCGTGACGAGCGACGCGCCACCAGAACGGCCTGGCCCGACGCCGTCGAGCCACGCCGCAACCGCTGTAGGTCCGCGGCCAGGCCGGCGGCGCTCTGGTAGCGCAGCGCGGGATCCTTTTCGAGCGCCTTGTTGACGATACGCTCCAGCTCGACGGGCACCTGCGCGTTGAGCTGCACCGGCGCCGTCGGCGCCCGGTTGAGGATCGCGTCGAACACTGCGGCAGACGTCTTGCCGCCGAACGGGCGACGGCCAGTGATCATCTCGTACAGCACCACCCCGAGCGAGAACACATCCGTGCGCGCGTCGAGCGGTTTCCCCAATGCTTGCTCGGGAGACATGTAGGACACGGTGCCCATGACAGAGCCGGGACTCGTGACGTGGAGGGAGCGTGTCGCTTCGTCGGACCCAGGCTTCCCCTCCGGGCCGGCCGACAGTTTGGCGAGGCCGAAGTCGAGCACCTTGGCCTGCCCGCGATCGGTCACGAAGATGTTGGCCGGCTTGATGTCGCGGTGCACGATTCCCTTGGCGTGCGCCGCATCGAGTGCGTCGGCGATCTGGATCGCGAGTTCGATTGCGGTGTCTACCTCGGGCGGACCGTCTCGGACGCGTTCGTCCAGCCCGCTGCCCTCGAGCAACTCCATCACGATGAACCGCCGGCCGTCCCATTCTCCGATGTCGTGGATCGTGCAGATGTTGGGGTGGTTCAACGCCGAGGCGGCGCGTGCCTCGCGTAGATGGCGGTCGACCGCATCGGTGTTCAGGGTGTCGGCCTCGGGCACGAACTTCAGGGCGACATGGCGGTGGAGTCGAGCGTCCTCGGCTTTCCAGACGACACCCATGCCGCCCTCGCCGATCTTGCCGATGAGGCGGTAGTGCAGTACGTGCTGTCCGGTCTCGATGGCCACGCCCCTGCTCTCTTGGCTGAATCGAAGCGCCGGGTGAATCTCCCCGCGAGGACTTCACATTCTATACATATATCGGATGGTGTGTCCGATGAACAGCACCCTTCGTCTACGCCACAACCCGGGTTCGTTCGCCGCCCCAACGCGAGAACAGTACAGGAACGAGCACCAGGTTGAGGAACGTCGACGTAAGGAGGCCACCCAGAATCACCTGCCCCATCGGAGATTGGATCTCGTTTCCCGCCTTGTGGCCCGCGAGCACCAGCGGTACCAGAGCCAGACCGGCCGTAAGGGCGGTCATGAGCACGGGGGCCAAGCGCTCCTCGGAGCCACGACGCACGGCTTCGATCAACTCGACTCCCTCTTGCATCAGATCCTGATAGCGTGTCACGAGCAGCACACCATTTCGGGTAGCGATCCCGAACAGCGTGATGAACCCAACGAGGGCAGCGATGCTCAGCACGCCCTCGCCCAACGCCACGGCGACGATTCCACCGATGAGAGCGAGTGGCAAATTGACGAGAACGATCAGCGTGTAGCGATGATTTCGGAAGGCCAAGAACAGAGCTGCGTACATTCCAACAAGGACAAGAACGGCAAGCATGGAAATATTGCGTGCGCTTCGCGCTCCCTCTTCGAACTGACCTCCGTAGTTGACACGATACCCCACGGGAAAGTCCACCCCCTGTTCCACCGCCAGACGAGCTCGATCAACCGTTCCCGCCAGATCCGCGCCTTCGATGTTGGCTGTCAGCATTCCGACTCTCTGCACATCTTCACGGCGAATCAAACTGGGACCGAGATCAAATCGTACAACCGCCAGGTCACTTAGCTGCAGTACCCGGCCCACATCCGTCACTACGGGTAGCTCTTGCAGCATGTCACGGTGTTCCCGAAGTCTCTCGGGCAGTCGAACCACGACCCGCGAGACCACGCCATTGTCGACAATTTCTCCTACCGTCGTGCCTTGGAATGCGGACTCGACGTAGCGGGACAAATCCGCCGCGCTCAGGCCGTGGCGCGCGAGGGCCGGACGGTCGAAGTCGATGAGCAGTTGAGGAATGCTCGCCTGCTCCTGATTGCTGAGATCGACGATTCCAGGAACCGCTCCCACGATCTCTTCGATACGCTCGCTGAGGCCACGGATCACCGAAAGCTCCGGCCCAAAAACCTTGATCGCAAGGTTGGACTTGCTGCCGGAAATCATGTGGTCAATTCGATGGCTGATCGGCTGACCAAAACTGACCTCAACTCCGGGTATCATCGCGACCGCATCGCGCATGCCGGGAAGGAACTTCGTCTTGTCAGAGCCTTCCCGCAGGACGACTTCCATTTCTGACGCGTTTACTCCCTGCACATGTTCGTCCTTCTCGGCACGTCCTGTGCGGCGGCTCGTGGAAATCACCTCGGGGAAGGCCAGAAGCGCCTCCTCGACTTCTCTTCCGGCAACGTCGCTTTCTTCCAGGGTGATGCCCGGAGGGCTCACGACCGCTACCGTCAATGATCCCTCGTTGAACGTGGGCAGGAAGCTTCGACCGAGGAAGGGTAGAAGCGCGAAGGCACCGATCACCATGGCAACGCTGATGCCGATCACGAGGCCAGGTCGCGCGAGGGCCCGAGCCAGGGCGCGGTGATAGAACCCTCCGAGCCCTCGCATGAGCCACGATTCGCGGGGCTTCGACAACGCCACCTTGCGAAGCATGATATAGGAGAGCGCCGGCGTGACCGTGACCGACACCAGGAGCGATGCACCCAGGGAAACGAGATAGGCGAAGCCCAGCGGCTTCAAGAGTCTGCCTTCCATGCCCGGCAGGAAGAACAGCGGAACGAACACGAGCACGATGATCAGCGTCGCGAAAAAGATGGCGCCCAAGACGCTCGAGGCCGCTTGATAGACGATGTCCAGGGCTCGCTTGTCATCTTCTGTCTTGGCCTCCTTCAAGCGACGAAACACGTTCTCAACCACGATGATCGCATCGTCCACCAGGGCGCCGATGGCGATGGTGAACCCACCAAGGGTCATGGTGTTCATCGTGCCGCCGAATGCTGAGATTACGAGCACGCCTGTGATCAGTGAGAGCGGGATGGCCACGGCGGATATGAAAGTCGTTCGAAGGTCTCCGAGGAACAGGAAGAGAATCAAAATCACCAGCACGGCACCGTCCCGCAGGGCCACGGTGATGTTGTGAATGGCCGTCCGAATGAAGTTGGACTGACGGAAATTCTCGCGTTCGATGGTTACGCCCGCAGGAAGTGTGCGCCCGACTTCGTCGAGGACGGCGTCGACCCGCTTCATCAGCTCCAGCGTGTTCGCCCCGGGTTGCTTCTGGACACTGAGGATAACGGCCGGAGCAGCGTTGTACGAAGCGATCCCTCGCTGCGGCTCTGCGCCCAGCTCCACCTTTGCCAGATCGCCCACCGTGAGCGGCACGCCGTCGACGACGCGTACGACCGCTGACTTCAGATCCTCCGGATCCACGGCGCGTGCCAACCCGCGTACCAGATATTCCTGGCCGCGGTCGACATGGAACCCCGCCGCAGGATTGCGCGTGACCTCCCCGAGAACATCGGCGACTTCCCCGATACTCACGCCGTGCTGGACGAGAGAGGGTACGTCGACCTCGACCTGGTATTCCCGAACGTCGCCGCCAATGGGGCTGACCTGTGAAATTCCGGGAATGGCCAGTAGAGATCTACGCACCCCGGTTTCCGCCAGGCGCCTCAGTTCCATCTGATCAACGGTCCCGTCCGCGGTGAGCGCGACGAAGGTGATCTCGCCCATGATCGAGCTGATGGGACCGAGCTCAGGCGGCGCAACTTGGGAAGGCAGGGTGACCTTTTGGATGCGTTCCGCCACGACCTGCCGAGCGCGATAGATGTCTTCACCCCAATCGAATTCCCCCCAGATCACGGAGATGCCCGCGGCCGACACAGAGCGCACGCGGCGAATTCCCGGTGCGCCGTTCAACGCGGACTCGAGCGGGAAGGTCACCAGGAGTTCGATCTCTTCCGGCGCCATCCCCGGCCCCTCGGTGATGACGGTTACCGTGGGAGCCGACAGATCTGGAAAAACGTCGACCGGCACACGAGTGATCCAGATGGAACCCGCGACGAGCAAGAGTCCGGCGAGCGCCAAGATGAACACCCGATGATGCAGAGAAAGTCCGATGAGTCGTTGCAGCATTGACTTTCCGCTCCTAGTGGGCGTGACCGTGGCCCGCGCCACCTGAGCTAATGAGTGAGGCCCGGCGGATTGCGGGGCCGCCAGCGGTCACCAAGCGCTCCGCGACGCTGAGACCGGCGACCAGCACGCTATCGCCCTCGCGCCCGAGGATTGAAATCTCCCGACGCTCGAAGCTCTCGCCATCGAGCTGGACGAAGACCGTGGGAACTCCGGCGTCATCGACGATGGCCGAGCTGGAAATCACGATGCCAGCATGGGCTTCGGTCAGCAGGACTTCGGCCTCCACGGCGTGGCCGATGCGCAGACGATCCGAACCGGTGGTAACCTGAAGCAGACAGGTGACGCGGCCGGTGCGTGTAGTCACCTCCGGAGAGATCGACACCAGGCGAACCTGCCCGTCTTGAAACAAACGGCGTTCCTGGGCGCCCGTCGTGCGAATCCACAATCCTGAAACGCCGGCCTCCAGGCGGGATGCGTCGGCGGGCGACAAGTACACCTCGACCCAGACCGGCTCCACCCTCACCAGACGCACGAGAGGATCGCCGGCTGAGACCGCCTGCCCGGGACGAACGAGAACCTCCGCGACTTCGCCCGAGAACGGCGCGGTCACTTCCAGAAGTGCCGACCGCGGACCCGAACCACTCCCAGAGCCTCGCACCGATGCCATCTGGCGGCGTGCCGAATCGCTCTGCGCCTCCAGGGTCTGGACTCGCGCGCGCGCGGCGTCGAATTCGGCCTGGCTGACGGCGCCCACCTCGAGCAGTCCTTCCAGCCGTACGAATCGGTCGCGAGCCAAACCCAGCTCCGCCTTCTTCTCGGTTTCCACCGCCTGCAATTGAGCCAGCGTCTGGCCTTGCGCCACGCGAGTGCTGAAAGCGAGGACTGCGTCTCCCGCATTTCGAGAAAGACCTACATATGGCCATGGATCGGCCGCCACGATTCCATCGATGGGTGCCGCCAGTTGGAGTTCGCCACCACTGGCCGGGCGCACCAAGCCTGTCCCCCGTGCGCTCTCGCGAATCTCACCCTCGGCGACCCACGCCGTAGAGAAACGTGTCTTCCACTGTTGTTCCTTGAGAAAGGAAACCGCTTCACCCGCCGGCGCCGCGTCATCGTTTTCTGCCAGCCCGCCCGGAGACTCATTGGTCCCCACGCGAACGCGTCCCGACAAGATCTCTTCCGTCTTACCTGCGCCAGCCACACGAAACAACAAATCGTACTCGCCACTCGATGCGGGCGTGATCGCAATGTCAAAGATGCCGCCGCGCAACGCTTGGTCCTTCGTAAACACCTGCTCACGCCCCCCGGGCTCCCGGAGCACGGCCGAGACAACGCCCTCGGTCAAGGCGCTGAAATCGCTGAGCACGGTCACGTGGGTATGCGAGTTCACCGTTTCGCCAGCGATGAGAGGATCTGCCTCGGCGAAGATCTCGAAATCATTGCCCCACGAAGTCACGGCCCAACTCTCTTCTCCACCGTGGTCATCTTCCTGAATGGAGGGCCCTCCCACCTGGCAGGCGCCCATAAGAAAAACGGCCGTGAGCCCGAGCAGAATCTTGCAGGATCTCGTCATCGTGAATCTCCTTGGGTCAACACACGGCCGATGCTCAGCTCCAGATCTCGATGGGCCGCCAGGGCTTCCGCTCTGAGTTCCAGGGCCGAAAGCTGACTGTCCAAGACGGAGCGAAGGGTCTCAAGTAGATCGGTCATGCTGCTCTCTCCGGCCAAGAATGTGGCTCCGGCCGCCGTCGCAATCTCCGGCGCATCTTCCACGGCCGCCTCGACGGCAAACCAGCTATCGCGCAGTGCGGTGTAGGAAGTCAAAGCTGCCGCACTCCGCTGCTCTGCCTCCCGCTCGGTCAAATCCAGTCTTGCTTTTTGAGTCGCAAGAAGCCGCGAGTACTCATGTCGATCGCCTTGATTGCGATCGAAAACTGGAACATCCCACGACAATCCGAAGTAGGGCCCGTCGAAATCCCCGGCGTCGTCACCGATTCGTGTCCAGCCAAACTCCAGGGTCGGAAACTCGAGAACGCGACCGGCCAAACGGCGACGGAGCTCCGTCGCCTCCACGCCGCTGCGTTGTGCGAGCAGGTCTGGACGAACGGAATCTTCGAGCAATTGCGGGACCCTGGGCAGTTCGGAGAGCACGGGCATCGCGCCCGGCGGCAGATCGGCTCGTGCGGTCAGCGCGTTTCCACGCGCGCGGGCCAGGTCAGATTCTGCATACGCCAACTCCCCCCGCAGCTCAGCCATAGCCAGCCGGAAGCGACGGGCAGTCAGCTGCGACTCTTCGCCACGCGCCGCGCGCACTGTCAGCCGTCGGTCGAGGGCTGCAAGGCTCTCGAAGTGTGCGGCGATCAAAGACCGACGTTGCTGCGCCACGGCCCAACGCGTGTGAACCTCCCGAAACTGCTGTCGTAGGTCGAGCTGCGCCCATTCCAGATTCTGGTTCGCGGCTTCGACGGAAGCCTCGGTAGCATCCACCGCCAGGCCACGTCGGCCATCCAACGGCGGCCGCCAGCTGAGTTTGAGAGTGCCTTGCGCAGCCTGATTCGATGGCGCTTCGCGCTCGAACGCGATCGTCGGATTCTCGAGCGCGCCGGCACGTCGACGCTCGGCTTCTGCGCGACCGAGTTCTTCTGTCAGCGCGACAACCGCCGGATGCGTCGGCCCAAGTGGGGCGAGAAACTCTTCCTCGCTGACGGCGACGACTTCCTGCGCGCGGGAAGAAGCACTGAGCAAACCAAAGAGAGCCCCGCCGAGCATCAGCCTGGCTACGGCGCCGTAACACCGACCCAGTATCGGTTTTCTTGCCACGAATACTTCCCCTCGAGTCATGAACCGCGATTCCGTCTCAACCCAGAATGTGATGAAGCAGGGTTTCGGTGAGATGATGCAAAGGATCCGCAAGCGCCGCCGCCGCGGCGCAGCCTAGAAACAACGCCACCATCTTGGTGCCTCGGCTCCACCGGCTGCCGGGCGATGCGGCCAGGAGCGACTCGACGCGGGCGGAGACGCCATGCGCGTTGAAGGCGAGGGCGGCGGGACCAAACCCCGCCACGTCGTGGCGAATTCGTTCCATCCTGACGAGCGCCTCGGCAACACGAAACCGATCACCAATGCTGGCTCCTGCGTCTTCGTCGCAGGCCTGCTCGCAGGCAAGCTCGAGATCGAGATCAAGAATCCGGCGCACGCGCGGCAGATGTCCCAGCGACAGAAGTCTCGTCGCGCCTCGCCACAGTCCGTCGCTCCTACGCGCATGGGCGTTTTCGTGGGCAACGATCGCTGCGACCAGATGGGTAGGAATGCCACTCAGCAAACCCGACGACAATACGGTTCGTTTCTCCAGCAATCCCACCGAGATGGCAACGGGATGGTCCGACTCGACAACCCACGCGTCGTATCGGGGATCGAATTGCGCGGTCTTCGCAAGCTGCCGAACGAGCTGGCGGGAAGCGTGGAAGCGAAGGCTCCTTACGAGGCCTACCACCAGGGTCGCGATCGCCGCGGAAGTCACGACCATCCAGAACACGGTTCCGCCGATCGCATGCGGTGGATGATTCAGACAAAAATGAATATGGCTGTCAGTATGGGCAGTGCAATGGTCGATGCGAGGAAGGCCGGGAAAGACCATCCCAAGGATCTTTGGGGCGAAGCAAAGGGCGGTGGCAAAAAGGCCGCCCACGAGAGGCGCGACTGACACAGCACGAAGCGCCACGGCACGCGTTCTCGGATCCAACGATCGGAGCGATGCGCGAAGCACGGGATAGATCGCGCCGATCCCAAGCGATATGACCGCAAGGAAGAGCACCCACGCCAACATGCCCAACTGGAAGAGCCCCATCAAGATTTGCCCTCCGAATCCCTGCGGTCCTTGAGTCGCTCTTCGATGAGGCCTTCCAACTGCTCGAGTTGCTCCGGTCCGACCTGTTCGGCCACGCCGATGAAGGCCGAAAGCATGGCGTCCGGCTGGCCACCCATGACCCGGTCGACAACTTCCTGCAAGGCCTGGCGGTGAAACTCAGCTCGCGTCATCCGGGGAGAATACACGTGTGCGTGGCTCACCTTTTCGCGCTGAAGAAGGCCCTTCTCGAAAAGTCGCTTCAACGTTGATTGGATCGTGTTGAGCGTGATGCGCCGACTACGCCCCACCTTCTGGTGAACGGCTTTGGCGTCCTTGCCACCGCTGGACCACAGATGATCCATGACGGCAAGTTCAAGATCGCCCAGAAAGGGCGGTCGCGCGGGTTTCATCGGGTATCCTTCCCAGGCACACGGCCCCAGGCACACGGGTCGTTGTGGAGCGCCCAAGCTAGAGTCCAAAAAACCGATTGTCAATCGGTTATTCTGAGAACCAGCCAGGGAAGCACGAACTCGAACGCGGGCTCACGCTCACGTGAACTCGGCTTAGCCATTTGCTAACGATTTGGCGCATATACCAGTGGGAGTCGGAATGTCGACGGTAGTGAGGAGCTCTACCCCTTTGCCCACCTCACGCAGAAAACGGCATGCTGCCCCCGCCAGAACGGACGCGCGCCCGAACGACCACCCAACCTGGAGGACCACAGATGGCCGGCCGATTCCTGCCCCTCGTTTTCTTGATTCTGCTGGCTCCGGGGACGACCGATATCCCCGCCCCAGCGCACGAATCCGCGTCAGCTCAGACCGTCGCTCCGGTCGACCTCCGATCGTCCTGCACACAGAGCCAGATGTACCCGCTCGAAGTGACGGTGCGTCTGCTCGAAGAGCTGGTGCCCGGGCGCTGGGTCACCGCCGAGGTCTCGGTTCACGGCGCCGTGAGTCTTGACCGGCTGAGCCTCGAGATCTCCGCCGTCCGAGACGTAGCCATCTCGGGCATGAAGCGCGTGGATTTCGGACCATTGCCGAGCGGTAAGAAGGTTAGCCACACACTAAAGCTTCGTGTTGGTGACACCCCCGAGCAACGACAGCTCGCAGTGGTGGCCACGGGAATCGCCGAGGGCAGGACGCTGCGGCGCGGCGCATCGCTTAACATCCTGCCCCACGGCCCCCATCATCCGGCCGTGGCAAGCCCGGTCTCCAAAAAGGGCCACGAGGTCATGGAGTACCCCGGTGCCGCGAGGAGGTTACGATGACCGCCCGACTCCGCATCTCGACCTTCGTGGTCCTCGCCGCGGCGGTCCTGCTGACGACGGTTCCGGTGGACCGGGCCGATGCCCAGACCCTGATCTCTTTCTGGACCCTCAACGGAAACATCGACAGCAGCGTGCCGCAGACGGCGATACTCCACGACCCCAACGTCACCGTGAGCACACTCGCCTCCACTGGGCTCGTAACCGGCGTTCATCTCAATGCGTTCATGGCCGACGGTTGGCCATCAGGACCGTTTGACCCCAGCGCATACTTCGAGTACACCGTCACGCCCAACGCAAACTTCGAGGTGACGTACATCAGCATGCAGTTCTCGTTGTACAACGACTCGGCGGGCACCTCCACGTGGGACGTGCGGTCCAGCGTGGACGGCTTCGCCAACACCATCGCCAGCGGCACCACGTCGGTGCTCACCGGCGCGGGCGCGCTCATCCAGGCGTTTCTCCCCGGAGTGGGCACACAGACCGTACCGGTGACCTTCCGCGTGTACACACACACCAACTCCGGCGCCGCCAACCCTCAGCAGAGAGGCCTTCGCGGGTCCGCGGCTGGCGGCACGGGCCTCAGGATCAACGGCAGCGTTACTGCGAGTCCGCTCCCCTTCGTCGTTTCGGGTCGCTTCCTCTACGAGGACCGCATGTGGGACAAGGATGGGCACACCGGCGCCGTGCAGAACCTCCCCATCCGCCACGCCGATGTAGAAATCGTCGACGCCAACGGAGACGTGGTGGTGAGCGAGGGCTCCACCGACGTCAACGGCGACTTCGCCATCGAAACGGCGCTCACGGGTACCGTGGATCTCTACGCGCGCGTGCTCACCAACACTGAAAACAACAGCACGTACCAGCTGGTCGTCAACGGCGGGGCGAACTCGATAAACAATCCCTTGTTCATACACGCGGTTCCCACCGACGTCGTGCTCGGCCACGCCGCTGGCACGCCGCTGGATCTGGGAACCTATTTGATCGCCGACACCGACGGCACCGGTGTAGCCCAGGCGTTCAACATCCTCGACCGCGCCATTGACGGAACGGACTGGCTTGCCCAGCCGGAGGCACGAGGCTCCTACCCCGGGCTGGGGGTGTCGTTTCGATGGGGACCCGTCGAGAGCCAGTCAGGATCATTCTATGTCTCGTCTGGAGGCCGCGTCATCACCATTGCGTCTCCGGGCTCCGGCGACACCGACGGTTGGAGCGACGCGGTCATTCTCCACGAGTTCGGCCACTACGTGATCGACATCTCCCATCAGGACGACAGTCCGGGCGGGCCGCATTTCCTGGGCGACAACCTGCAGAACCCGCTGCTGAGTTACGCCGAGGGCTACGCCACGTACTTCTGCGCAGAAGCGCGGGAGTTCACCGCGTTCACCGCGGGCACCGACGATCACGTGACCATCTACGCCGACATGGACATCCCTCCCCCAGTGGGCACGCCGGGAGGCCTGGGCTTCGGCTACGACTTCGAAACCGGAACCTTCAGCGACGGAACCCCCATCAGCCAGCTTGGGCAGGCCAACGAGTCCAACGTCACCTCTGCCATGTGGGACCTCACAGACGGCCCCTCCACGCCGGACGAAAGCCCGGGCGTGGACGACGACTCACTCGACGGCGACGGCACCGACGTATGGGCCGTGTTGTCGGGCTACATGGCGACATTGCCGTTCGAAGAATCCATCAGCTTCGAAGATTTCGTGCAGGGGTGGAAAAGCATCCACGGCCCAACCTACTTTTCGGCCGAGCTCGACGAGATCCTCAATGACATCAACTCCATGGGCTTCGAGCCCGATATCCACGAGCCCGACGACGAGATCGCCGCGGTGGCAACCATTGTCGTGGGAAGCTTTGACCTGGTGGGTCCAAGCGGTGGCGTGGTGATCAACGAGATAAACGTAAGCTCCACGGACGGCGTAGAACTGTACAACAGTTCCGATGTCACCGTGGACATCGGCCTGTACCAGGTGGTCTGCACCGCTGATACATGGCCGACGACCACCTACACCTTCGCCCCGTCGTTTCCGTTGGCTCCGGGGAGCAGGGTGTACATCCACGAAAGGAGCGATCCGGCCAACGACTCGGCCAACGACGTCTATCTCCCAGAGAACATCTATTTTGACTACGAGCAACCCGGCGCTTGCGCTCTTCTGGACGACGCCGGTGTGGCCATCGACTTCGTGCGCTTCGACGGTGTGGGGAATCCGACCGCCACCCCGGTGCCACCGGGGACTGTGTTCACCGGAAGCCTGGCGAGCCCTCCCGTAAGCCGCGTACTGGGTCGTGACAGTATGGGCACCGACACCGACGATGCCTCCGACTTCACCGTGCAGAACCCCAGCGGCGGCGTGCCGAACCTCATGCCGGTCCAGGCCAGGACCTTCTTCGATACGGGGGACGTGGACGAAGTGGGGGTACCCATGCTGGGCGGAAAAACCTACGTCCTGCGTACGCTCGACCTGTTCGGTGGCGGGAACAGCAACATGGTGCTTCTGGACACGGATAAGTTCACCGTGCTCGACACCAATGACGACCGCGCCCCGGGAGTTCTGGAGTCCATGATCACGTACACGGCGCCGCAGACGGGGTTGTACTACGCGCGCCTCACCCATGTGGGCACGCTCACCGACTACGGAATGTACAACTTGTTGGTGTACGCCCTACCCCAGTCGCCCACGGCCATCAACGACCCGGAGTTGCCAGCGCCGAGAGTTACCGAGCTTCGGGGGACCTATCCCAACCCCTTCAATCCTCGACTCACCGTGGCGTTCGAACTGGACCGCGAGCGACCCGTCTCCATCAAAGCGTACGATGCGCGGGGTCGGCTGGTGCGACACGTTCTCGAAGAGGCACGTCCGCCTGGTGACCACACCGTGGTGTGGGACGGAAAGGATGACAGCGGCCTCGAAGTGGCCGGGGGCGTGTACTTCCTGCGCTTCGAGTCGGAGGATGTGAAGCGCACCACCAAGGTGACGCTGGTGAAATGATATGGAACGGTTGGTGATGCTACTTCTCGCGACCGGACCCAACCTTCGTAATGATGCGGGCTCCCCGCCGGAACGTGATGTAGTTCCACGCCCAGGAGAGGATCACGAAGGTCCGGTTGCGAAACCCGATGAGAAAGAACACGTGAACAAACAGCCAGGCCAACCACGCGGCGACACCAGAGAAATGCAATCGCGGCAACTGCGCCACCGCCCGAGCGCGGCCGATGGTCGCGAGCGAGCCCTTGTCACGGTACCGGAAGCTGTTTCGCGGCTTGGCCGATAGGTCGGCGAGAATCTGTTCCGCGGCGTGCCGTCCCTGCTGCATCGCGGCAGGCGCAGTGCCGGGAACCGGTTTCCCCTGCGAGGTAACCGAAGCCGCATCACCGATCACGAAGACCTCAGGGTGACCATCCAGGGAAAGATCGGGCTGCACAACGACGCGGCCAACGCGATCCCGATCCGATCCCAGCTCCTGCATGAGGTCGGCGGCCTGCACGCCTGCCGCCCAGAAAACCGTTCTGGTAGGCAGCGTCGATCCGTCGTCGAAAACAACGGACCTCTCCGAGATCTCGGTCACCAACGTGTCGGTGCGCACCTCCACGCCCAATTCCTCTAGTTGGCGCCTTGCGCTCTTGCCAAGTGGCTCGGTGTAGGCGGCAAGCACCCGTGACGACGCCTCGACAAGCGTCACATGCGCTTGGCCGGGATCGATGCGATCGAACTCCTGACGAAGAGCATGAACGGCGATCTCGACCATCGCTCCCGCCAGTTCGACCCCCGTGGGCCCGGCACCCACCACGACAAAGTTGAGGTACTCGGACGCGAGATCCGGATAGCGCTCAGCCTGCTCGTAGGCGTCGAAAATGCGGCGACGCATGTCCAGAGCGTCCTCGACAGTTTTCAAACCCGGCGCATGCTTGCGCCACTCGTCGTGTCCGAAGTAGGAATGCGTCGCGCCCGCCGCCACAATCAAATATTCGTATCCAAGGCACTCGCCGTCCTCGAGCTGGACCGTACGCCCCTGACAGTCCACCCCCACGACCTCAGCAAGCAAGATGCTGGCTACATTCCTCTGCTTGCGAAAGATCGAGCGAATAGGGTATGCGATGTCGGAAGGGTTGAGCGCCGCGGTCGCCACTTGGTAGAGCAGCGGCTGAAAGAGATGGAAGTTGCGCCGATCGACGATCGTAATCTCGACGTCTGCCTTGGCCAGGTGTTTCGCTGCGCTGAGACCAGCAAAGCCCGCGCCCACGATCAGGATTCGGGGTCGACCGTTTTGACCTGCGAAATCAACCCGCGAGGTTTCGCATGCACTCAAGACGGCGGTTCCAGCAGCTGCTCCTTCGCCAGATAGATCACATGGGTCCCCGAAGTGACCACGCGATTCTTGCGCGGGTTGATGACTTCCTCGCCGCTCGGATCCCGGATTCCGATCACCAGCCCTCCCCGCTCCGAGAGTCCAAGCCGGTCCAGGAGTTCGCCGAACAACATGGACTTGGGCGGAGAATCGGGGATCGCGCCAATGTACACGTTGTCGGATCCCGAGATGAGCATCCGGCTCATGGTCGAGGCCGTGCCGTGGTAGCCCAACGCGTGGGCGATCATCGAGTACCCGATGCGGCGGGTCTCGATAACCTCGTCGGCCCCCGCCGCACGTGCGTGGTCCACATTCTCGGAGTCTAGAATCTCGGCCACAATGTAGAGCCGTTTGAACCGCTCCTTCCGTTCCGCCGTCCCCTCCATGAAGGAACGAATGGTGAATGCAGTGAGAATGGTGCGCGCGTCGGCCACCTGCGGAGTGACATCCCGTGACCCGGAGATGACCACAGCCGCCGCGTGGGTGAGCCGGACCTTGTCCAGTTCGCTCTCCTTGGTGGGGTCTCCCTGGACCCATAGGAAGTCCGGCGTCAGTTCGCGCGGCCGATCGTGGGTATCGATAAACACGACACGCGTCTTCTCGAGGTCCAGTTCTTGGCGAAGGGCGTCGAGTAGGAGGTGCGTGCTCTCATCGTGCCCGCACACGACCACGTGGTTGATGTATTCGCTCATTCGAAACTGCTCCTCGCGGATGCTGAGAATGCCTTTGACGAGGCTGGATCCCACGATACCGGCAAACAGGGCCAGCGTGAACATCCCGGCGACCATCATGACCGCGCCGATGATGCGCCCGAGCGTCGTTACGGGCGTAATGTCCCCGAACCCGACGGTGGTGATGGTCACCAGGCTCCACCAGATCCCGTCGAGCAAGCTGTCTATACCGGGATTGAGTCGGACCTCCACCAGATAGAAACTCACGCCGCCGAGCACTGTGGCAACTACGAGCCCACTGAAAGCGAAAACAAACAGGAGCCCGTTCTCTTCCAGGGCGTGTAGAAAGATGGCGAACGGGTTCTGGTACTTGAACACGCGACTGCTACGCAGGAGGCGCAGGAGTCGAAGCGCGCGTAGCCCGCGTAGCTCGGGAAAGAAGGCGAGCACCGCCAGAATGTCGATCAGGATAATGGGGCGCAGAATGAACGCCACGCGCGACAGGATGTGGGCACGAATACGTCCCACCGGCGGACGACGAAAGACCGTGAGCGACGGTGGCTGGTAGGTGGCGACGCGCAGGAATACCTCCAGCGCAAACGCGGCCAGGACGAATCGATCGATGCGGCGAAGAATCTCACTGGCCCGGCTGCGGTCGGGCAGGAATACCTCGGCGACCAGGAAGCCGATGGAGAGGACGATCAGCCCCCATACCAGACCCTGCACGATCCGGTAGATGCGCGTCGACGGGTCGTGGAAGGCGGCCCGCAATTGTGTGGTGAAGTGAGTCACGGGCAGGTAGCGTTTTCCAGGACGAGGGGGCTGTCAAGAGACGAGTTGACCAACTTCAAAACCGGTGTCAGAAGGCGAGGTCCTGCGATGGACGAAAGCCGAAACCATGGTTTCCGGCCGAGGTTCCGGCCCCACAAGTGAGGCGTTTGGCCGACCGCGCGGCGCCGGCGCCTCCGGCGTAGTTGCCTCCGCGAGCCTGGCGTTCCCCGGAAACGCCAGGTCGCAGTCCCGTCCCCTTCTCAGGTTGTACTTCATAGCTGAAGTAGTCGTCCCGGCACCATTCATTCAGGTTCCCGTGGACGTCGAACAGGCCGAACGCATTGCATTCGAACATTCCTATTTCAGCGGTCTCGTTCCCATACCCGTCTCGCCAGGGTTCCGTCATGCCCTCCATCTCGATCCAATCCGGCGGGCACTCCGCACTGCCGATGTTCGCGAACTGGATCAGATCGCGCTTGTTGTCCCCCATCGCCCAAGTCGTCGTGGTTCCCGCGCGGCACATGTACTCCCACTGTGCCTCAGTCGGAAACGTCAGGTTGGCCTCGCTACACCAGGCCTCCACATCAAGGGGGCTTATCCCGCCGACAGGGAGTTGATCTGATCCGGAAAACGAGCCGCCCTCTATAGCTGCGGGGGTTGCTATCTTGGCCCAGGCCTCCTGCGTGCACTCCGTCCGCGCGATCAGGAATGGATCCAAGGTGACCCAATGCTGAAGCTCGTCGGCTCGGCGATTCGCCTCGTTCGCCGGAGATCCCATCTGGAACCTTCCGCCCGGCACCAGCGCGAATTCGAGACCCGTCTTGCGGTGCGACCAGATCGACATCCAGTACGCGACTTCGCCCGCTGAAAAACGCTCGACGCGCAGAAAGGTGAACCCCGAGAACTCTTCCGGCCAGTGCGCTTTGGCTTCGTGTGCAAGAGCCTCGATGGCCGGCTTGCCCAGTTCGGCATATTCCGAACGCTCCCTCAATACGTCGAGTGATACTGCCTCCCCCAACTGATCGACGGCGGGAACACTATCCTGCGTCGACTCGGCTTTCTGCGCGGGAGCGCAGGCGAGCAGCGTGGCAACGAAGTGCATGGCAAAGATGGTGGGATGGTTTCGCATGGCTCGGTGAGCAGCAGGATACATCACCGAACCGCCGCAAGCTACTACCCACAAATGCCTCGCTGACCACGTCGCGCTATCTTCCGTCTCCCCAAGACTCCTCAGAAGACGCGCTACTTCAGAAGCACCGCGCGTCCCGTCGCGCGAATCCCAGGACCATTCAGCCGCAGGAAGTACGAACCGGAGGCTACCTCACGGCCAAGACGATCGCGGCCGTCCCAGGTGAACGATTGCTCTCCCGCCTTGATCCAACCGCGGTGAATCGTATCGACGAGCCGGCCGTCCAGCGAGTACACACGCAGCGAAACATCGGCGTCGTTCTCAAGTTCGAAGCTCACGCGCGTGCGAGGGTTGAAAGGATTGGGCGCGAGACGCAGGCGCGAGACGACGGACGTCTGCGGCGGCACGGCGGTCGCGACCGACGAGGTGACGTGGGTCACCAACACGCTCTCGGTGCCCTGAAAGGACGTGTTCCACAGGACCACGCTCTGCAGGGGAGCGATGGGATTCTCCACGAGGATCCGGATTTCGTTTCCCGTCGCGCTGCGTTTGGAGATTCCCGGAACGGTGATGGTCGAACCATCGTCGAGGAACACGGTGTAGCCGTAGGGCGCCATGGTACTGGGATACTCCTCGATGGCCACCCGGGACGGTAGGCGACTGTTTCCCACCGTAGCCACGTCGCCGAACGACAGACCGGCAAACTGGTCCACGAACTGGCCGTCGTTCATCACGACCACACGGGCCGTGACGGCGTTCATCGACGAGTAGTCCACGGCGAAGGTGAAGTCGATGTGGTTGTTGCGGAGTACCATGCTGCCACCCGAGCGAGGTGAGAGGCCCGCCGGCTCGATGAACGCTTCGATATCCTGCCGGTCGAACCCATTCAGCAGGATGTGGTCGACGCTGCGAGTGACTACCTCCAGCTGTTGCGGCATACCTTCGACCACCAACGAGGCACCCGGAGCCAGGTCCTTACGATCGGTCAGTGCGAGCAGGTTGCCACCCCCGCGGTTGATCGCGCCTTGGCCGAGCACCGTAGCCAACGAAAAAACACTCGTGCTGTCGGGAACCACACCGCGGGGCCCGTCGTAGCGAAGGACGATGTCTTCGACAATGCCAGAGCCGCCAAAGGTAAGGTCCATTCGACTGGCGACGTAGGGAGGCGCAGGCGAGTTGAGGATGAGGTGCACCTCGTCGACCTGCACGGTGCCGCCGAAGGGCGCCTGCATCGTGACCTCCGGATCGAAGCGAAACAGAAAGCCCAGGTCGAACTGGCCGGCGAAGAAGCTACCGGTGCCGGTAGGAAGGGTGGTTTCCAATACCACGTTGGAAGCGCCCGGGGGTGGCACGGCGGCCACCTGGCCGTCGTTGTAGTAGATGGCCCGACCGGTGGCAGCTACGCCGGAAAAGTCGGCACTGAGTTCAACCGTCGAGGCCACTCGCGCAGCTTGCGCCGTGGCCAGGACCACCTCGCCCGCGCCCAGGTCTCCGAGCAGCGCCACGTCGATGCATTCGGCTCCCGATCCCTTCAATAAGACCTCCTCGAAACTAATACCGAGCTTGCGCCAGTGGTCTTCGAGGGTCATGGACACGCCGGATTGTCCGCAGCCGGCGAGATTCAGCAGCTTCGCTCCGTCGCTCAACGGCAAGAAGCTCGTCGAGCCCAACGCGGTCAGGCGGATGGCATCGACGGTGAGATTCGCGGCGACCACCTCCAACGTTCCCAAACCCGGGCGGTCCACCATGAATTCCATTTCATGGAAGCGGGTCAGGTACTTCTCGAACGATTGTGCGGGAATGATAAACATCTCGTCGCCTTCCTCGTCGTCCTCGTCGTCACCCTTGCCGAAGTCGAACGCGAAGCCGGTGTTCTGGGGAAACCGAACGCGCATGCCGGAGGGTACACGTCCCGCTCCTCCGCTCGGATCGGCCATGCTGGGCGCATCGGCGGGAACGGCGGTCCGCAACAGCTCGGCCCCCAGGGGCACCGCGTCCGCGCGCAACAAACTGGGACTGTTGAGGGTCCGAACGAGATTTCCGTCGTCATAGATCTCCACACGCACGCCCCCGCTTGACAGCGCGGGAAAGCTCGCCGTCAGCACGGCCCGCGTTCCGAGGATGTCTACATCGAGTTGCACAGCCGTCTGGTCAGGAACGCCGTCGACCGTGGCCGTCGCCGTCAGGTTGAAGAATGGACCGTCCCCGTACGCGCTGGGAGCAAAGAAGGGTGCCCATTCGATGCCACCACCGCCGGGGCCCAGCGGCATGGCCAGACCGTCGCCGGCGCCGGGGATGACGGCCACCAGTTGGGGCGGCGGGCCGGGCAGGACCGTCAACGATCCCTGCCCTCGCGGCTGGAAAGACAGCCCACTGAACTCGGCAGCGCCTTTACTACCGGCGCCAGCGCCATTGGTAACAACGGCCAGAAGTGCGAGGACGAACAAGACGGAAAGAAGCGAACGACGCATGGCGAACCTCCGGGAACGGGGTCGACGGCTCCCCCGCTCACAGCGGGGTCTCGCTTCGTATTCACGCCGGGAGGGCGGTTTTCTCCTGCGATTACAAAATAGTCCGTCAGTCCATGTCCCGGTCCAACGGAAAGATCGGCCTTCGCACGTTCCGGTACGGCAGACGTTCGTAGTGCAGCGTGCAAAGGGCGCCACTGTCGCAGACGATGACCTGGCCGGCGATGGGCTCAAAGGCAGCCCGAAAATGCTGCATCGATTTGAGCGCGATGACGTCTTTGTTTTCGGGCTCGATGCCGAACGCCTTGAACTGTTGCAGGTCAAGCATCTGCGCGGCGATCGTCACGATCAAGATCTCAATACCGTCAACGAGCAGAACCGCGCTCGGACCATAGGATCGCGACAACCCGCCCAGGATCGGTCCGTCCCCCACGTATTCCCCGTCGCTGATCGAGAGTAGCTTTCCGTCGAGAGCTAGCGGGCCGCCGCCAAACGAGGCGTCGATCTTGCCGCCGAGAACAACACGAACGTGTTCACCTATCTCTACGTCCTGGAGCGTTCGGGCTACCTCGCCGTCCACCATCGGCCCGAAGCAAGCGTTTTGCACATTCGCCGCGAGGAGCGCGCCAAGTAAGGCGGTGGAGTCGCCATAGGCTCCGGCACCAGGGTTATCGGCGTAGTCCGCGATCACAAGCGGACCGTCCTTGGCGTCGAAACCAGCGGCAACGCCGGCCGCCGCCTCAACTGTCAGGAAGTCCATCAGCACTTCATGGCGCCTGTCCCAGATGTCGTCGGCCAGCGTCTCGGCGAAGGCAACGTGGGAGTCGAGGTTACCCTGGCCGGTGACCAAAACCGTCGGTCCGACGTCGGCGATATCTGTACTGGCGAACCCCGCGTTGATACTGACCGCGAACACGTCGGCTTGCTCTTCATACTTTCGGGCGGCCGCCAGGCGCTCGATCATCGGGCCAATATCGGTGCGACCCCCGTTGGTTTCCTCGAGCATGGGACGGTCCACGCGGATCGTGCGCGGTGTGATTTCACCGGCCATGGTTCTGTGCAGTATCTTGCCCGCCCACTCGCCGGTCTTGCGCATGTCGACGTGCGGGTACGTCTGAAACGACACAATGATATCGGCGAGCGCGCACATCTGCCGACTGACGTTCGCGTGAGGATCCAGCGTGATGGCGATCGGCGTATCGTTGCCGCAGGCGGCTCGAACGCGACGCAAGATTTCGCCGTCGCCGTCGTCGCAGAAATCAAGAACCATCGCGCCATGCAAGGCGAGGAGAATGCCATCGAAACCACCCTGCTCGACCGCCGCGACGATCGGATCACAAAGCCACTCGAACGCAGCTCGCATCACCTTGCCGCTCGGCCCCGCCGCCGCACTGAGCACGTGTTCGATTTGCCAGCCATGCGCCTGGCCTGCATCCAGAAAACCGGCGAGCTCGGTATTGGCCTCACGTCGCTGGGCGATTGCCTCGTCGCCAAGGCGAACGAAGCGGTCCTTGAACGCCTGTTTGCCGGTCAGCAAACGACTGAAGGTGTTGGTCTCGTGTGAAAATTCTGCCGTGAGGACTCGAAATGTCATTCGTCAACTCCGTAGCGAAGCGGGACTTCGCTAATTCCGGTTCTTCATGACCTTTGCGAGGAAGGGTGAGGTCATAGCGGGTACCAACGTACTGTAATTGAGATGAAACGCGATCTCGGTGCCAATGGCGCGCCCTTCCCACCGAGCGTACCTTCTAGCTAGTATTTCACGATTTCCCAAGCCAGAGGTGGTGCCCCATGGGCGACAAGTCACCAAAGTCCAAGGAACGGAACAAGAAGCAGGATGCCGCCCAGAAAAGCCGGGAGAAAGCCGAGGCATTCTCCAAGGCGAACCGGGCTCCTGCAGCGCCGCTAAAGAAGAATAAATAGCCCTGCACATCACGGGTCGGCAACTACAAACCAGGAAATGAGAACAAGATGCCGCGCAAAGCAGCGACAAGGGCGATCGACGAACTGAAGGTCGAACTGACGAGGATCCCGAAAGAGACCGGCAAGCTTGAGGAGTTACTTGAGCAAGCAAGAGAGGGTGTTGAGGACTATACGCCGGAGGCCATCAAGGACCTGATCGAAACCCTGCAACGGGAGTCGGATGACTTCGAGGTCGAGCACCCACGCGTCACGGCGTTGATCAACCAGGTGATGCATGCGCTGAGTGGTCTTGGCATCTAGATTGCGGGTTCATATGAGCGGCCAGTCGGAGCAACCGGTTCTGGCACTCGAGAAGGCCCGGCATTCCCGGGCCTTCTCGGTGTAATCGTCAGTCGCTCCAGAGAACGGCGCCGAGCGCGAGGCCCAGGCCGAACGGTTCCGCACTGTCGATGATCCCATTCTGGGGATCGATGTCGTCGGTGATCGTCTGCACCGTGATCCTGGCGAGACCGGTTGCCTTGGGAGCCAACGAAACGATCGTCGAAGCGGTATGCACCTGTGAGCCGTCGTCGTAGTGCGCAACCACCTGAACTTCGATCGGTGAGGTGCTGGTGTTGGTAACTGGCATGGAGATGCTGTTCCCTTTGATCTTGGCCTGGTTGACCGAGTACCCGATCGGATCGGGATTCTCGATGATCCCGTGTACCAGGGCCGGCACGAGAACCATCGAGATCAGGGCCGTGGCAAGCAAATAGCTCCGCATATACTTCTCCTCGGACATGCGTGTACCTCGACTGGAGGCACACGCGGTGGGTCCAACATTGGTTTTCGTATGAGGGAGTGTTTCGATGCGTGGGGCCCGGCGTCCACCGGGCCCCGGTTGCGAACTACAGGTCCAGGTTCTTGTAACCCAGGTCGCGGCAGTTGCCGTTGGCGATACTCAACCAGTTGGTCTTGGTCGCCAGTTTGTGAACTTTCCCGCCGCCAGAATAGATCAGCGGCTCCTTGCTGGAGCCACAGCGCAGAAATACCGCGGGACCGGCCGAGCTGCCACCGGAGCACGAGGCCGAACTCGTGATCTGGATGACTGGGTCGCCGATTTGACAGGGAATCGTAGGCTCGCCAGTGAATACAACGGCTGTGGTGGTGGCCGTACAACCAAAGCTGAAGCTGAAACATGTGGCCGCAGACGCCGAAATGGCGCCGGCCATGACGAAAGCCAGCGTCAAACTGAGCACTAGGATCTTGCGCGAAGACATAAGACTCTCTCCTTGGAAATAGACGTAGATGTCAAATCCGCACAATCGGGCATCCGTGCTGAGGGGACACAGCAGCACACGACGGCGCGGCGTGCTTCAATGGCACGTGCACGGACGTTTCGTTTTTCTTGAGGGAGATGCCGAGACGGCAGGAGTGGTTACTACGTTAGGGTAAGTCACGAACCCCGTCAAGGCGCTCCGCGGATATTCACATCGGGATTTCACCTCGGCCTCCAGAACCAAGCGTCAGCGCAGCACAGTCACCTTACGCCTCGCTTCAAACGTCTCTCCCTGCACGTGCAGGAAGTAAACGCCGGCGGCCAACTGGCTGGTTCGCAGCGCCCAGGTGATGGGCTCGTTGTGTTCGACCCGCCCCTCGAACACGACATCTACGCGCCGTCCTCGCACATCGAACAGTTCCGCAGTGAGGTGCTGGTCCCGCGCGACTTCCAACACCACGGTCGCAACCGACGCTACCGGATGAGGTGATGGGCCGCGCAATGAGAATCGCGTGTCGTTCAGCTCGAACTCGGGGGCCGAGGTTACCTGTGTACAGTCGCCGCCGCCGTCGGTAGTACGCATCATGACACCGCCGGCACCGGCCACGATGTATTCCAGGTTGGTGACCATCGAACTGGCGTACAGGTCCACGTTGGTATCGGGGTTCAATTGACACCAGGTCACGCCGGTGTCAGCGGACTTCAGCACGGTGCCTTGCTGACCCACTGCGAGTAGAAAGAACCCGCTCTGGCCACTGGACCCAACGTGGTAGAGGTCCGCGTTGGTCCCGGTGACCGACTGCGTCCATGTCACGCCCGCGTCCGAGCTGCGGAGCACGGTGCCATTGTCGCCCACCACGACCAGCCAGGGCTGCGCCGCCTCGATGATGTGGTGCAGGTTTTCCGTGGTACCACTCACCATTTGGGACCAGTTTGCGCCACCGTCGGTGGTGCGCAGGATGACGCCGGCGTCACCTACGATCCAGTTGGTCGAATGGGTGAAGCCTGCTCCGTGGTTCAGACCTGTGCTCACACCGGAGCTGAAGGGTGACCAATCGACGCCGAAGTTTTGCGAGTTGTAGAGCGTGCCATCGGACCCCACCGCATTCGAAACACCGCTCGACCGGGAGTAGTTTCGAAAACGTGCATTCGCGTTCGGAACGTTGCGGACGAGCCACGTGGTTCCGTTCCACACGCGAACCACCCCGTTATCCCCGGACGCCCAGACCTGGGAGCTGGTATGACGCTGGCAGCCGTAGAGATCGGCGGTGGTGCTGGAGACCTCGATGTTCCAGTTCACCCGGGTGTGGTCGGAGCGGGCAATGAGACCGTTGGCCCCCACCAGGAACCGGTCCGAGAAGCCGCCCCCCGGAGCGATCTGAAGGATGTCCTCGGTCGTGCCACCGACGGAGATCTGGGACCAGCCTTGAGCCAAGACGGCATTGGGTAGGAGCAACAAGAGAGCGAGAAATGTACGTACCATGGCTTGGCCTCCGGCGATGGGTAGATGTGGCGTCTATACGGGGAACGCACGAGGGGGTCGGAACCGAACCAGATTCCGTTGTGTTTGTACGCGTCGAAGTTTTTTTCCGCGTTTCACCAACTTCTCCGGGTCCGGATTGTATTTCATGTCAGAAGCGATAGAATAGGGACCGAATCAACGTCAACCAACCTAGAGGAAAGGCGTCACCTGATGGCGAACTCCGGAAAAGGAATCCTGCTTGCGATCGTCGTCCTGGCCGTGGCCGGAATCGCGTATCTGACACTCAGCGATCGTGTCGGGCCGGACGAAGGGGCCGAGGGAACGATCGGGGTGACCGACCAGCACCAGGCGGAGAAAACTCGATATTATGAAGACCTGAACAAGCTCAAGGACCTCAGCACCGACAAGATCCAGGCCCTGGGCACGATCTCCGCGAAATTCGAGAGCGCTCCGACTGAAGCCCAGAAGATGCTGGAACAGCACGGCTGGTCGAAGAAGGAGTTCGACAAGATGGTCGAAGCCGTCCGCACCGATGACGAGCTGAACAAGGTGTTCGAGGCTGGCAGGAAGTTGGCGTCGCAGCCCTAGCGTAGCCAGATTTGTTCAGCCCAAATAATCATGCCCCGTCGGAGATTCCGGCGGGGCTTTTCACAATGGATGGCGAACAACCCCTCACCTGGTTGGTAGACGGGTCGAAAGGAAAGGCAATCGTAGTCGCGTCATCCGACCCACGGGCAGGCCCCGTTCAGTCCTGAGCGAAGCCAGCCGGCCGTCGAGTCTCAGGCTTCACGACGTTCTGCACGAACGGTGAGGTCATGGCGCGCACCAGCGCACTGTAATTGAGCTGGAACTTCATCTCAGCGCCGATCGCCACGCGGGCATCGCGTGATTCCACGATGAGATGGTCACTGCTGGCCGCAAGGATCTCAATTCCGTGGGGCGGCGAAAGGCCATCCGGGTCCGTGTCTTGAATTCCGATGGCCAAAATGACCTGCGAGATGGAGCCGCGGTCGATGGCCGTTGGTGTCTCGCCGAACGCGGTTTGCGCGATCTCACCGCGCGGCTGCGTTGGTTTGCTCTTGGACTCGATCACTTCGGCGACGAGGGCAATCGCGTCTGTGTGCAAACCGTCGATCGGTTCGCGATGGAGAGTTTCGCGGCCGAGCAAGACCGACTCACCCAAACGGAGATCGTTGATCCGTCCCGTGTCGGCGCCACTCAACGCCCACGCGAGGTTGGCGGAGTTGCCGCCCGAAACCACTTCCACCGTCGCGCCGAATTCCGTCTCGATCGCCACGGCAAGCGCCGACAGTTCGGCCATGTTCTCAGCGTCTGGTGATACCCCACTGCGGCACGCGAGATTGCAGCCGATACCCTTGAAGACAAGGTTTGGCAGGCAAAGGGTCTCGCCAACGACTTTCGGCAGATCCTCGGGCATGATGCCTTCGCGCAGGTCTCCCAGCTCGACCATCAACACGATGCCGTGGACCCGGCCCGCTCGTTGCCCAGCGCGCGATAATTCGCGAATGACGTCGATCTCGGTATTCAAGCTTACGCCTGCGTTCCTCACGACCTCGTCCGTCTGACTCAGCATTGGAGAGCGGATGAGCGTGAAGGGCGCCGAAACGCCCGCACTCCGCATTGTTTCGATGTTTTCGATCCGGGAGTCGCCGAGCCCGCTCACACCGGCCCGAAGCAGGGTGGCGGCAATGTCAGGCGAGCCAAGCGCCGCCTTGGTCACGCCCGTCACCGAGATGCCGCAGTCCGCGAGACGCTCGACCAGCGTGCGAGCATTGTGGAAGATCTTGTCGAGGTCGATCTCCAACCGCGGCGCACTCATAGGGTGCCCGTGAGCTGCATCTCCTCGAGATCGGGGAACGCCGAGAGAACCATGGTTACGAGTCGCTCCGGTGAGCAGGTCAGAGCGTCGGCCACCGGGATGCCCAGCTCCAACTCGTACCGGACAATGGCCAGGGCAACATCGGCACCGGTCATGTTTTCGTGGTTGATCGTCAGCCCGATCACCTTGGTGTCGGAGAATGTCTGGATGAGATGGATCTCGCTGGCCGGCTCCGGCATTGCCATCTGTTCGAAGTCGCAACGATGGGTTCGGGCGGGTGCGTGCTGCAGTATGACCGCGTCCGGGCAACTGCCGCGAAGAATGAAGCTCGAGGTCGAAAAAGCAGGGTGACTCAACGCACCTTGGCCTTCGATGATGATCACGTCGGGCGTCTCGCGTTCGAACGCTTCGATGATCGTGGCCTCCAGCTCTCCCGAGCAGAACTGTGAGGGTACCGCATCGAGCGCGACGCCATACTTGGCGCCCTGGATCAAACCGGTTTGGCCCGTGCCGATCATCACGGCTTTGACGCCGCAATCGTTGAGGGCGCGAGTCAGGACCGTCGCCGTCGTGCGCTTGCCGATAGCACAATCGGTACCGAGAACGGCGATTCGCGGACATGTAACGTCGACGATGCGGCCACTGAACAACCGCAGGTCCTTCTTGGCTCGTGGTTTGCGGATGTCCACAATCGACACATTGGCTGCTGCACTCGCTGCCACGAACTCCGGGTCGTCGCTGAGAAACTCATGGAGGCCGTTTACGACACCCATGCCGAGCTGGATGGCCTCGAGCACGATGCGGCGCTCCTCAGCCGACAACATGCCGGTTGCGGGTGCCATCCCAAAGATGAAGTAGTCGGGTACGCCCCCGAAGTGGGCAAGCGAAGCAGCCAGGTCGCGGCAAACGGGAATCCTGTTTGGTTTTCCGTCGAGTACCATGCCAGCGTCGAGGCCGGCTTTCTCGCTATCGATGACCGATTGGATTGCGTACTTCTCGGAGTGGCGTACGAGTCCGTTGGCCGTTTTCCCGTCGACGGCACCGAAGTTCGCCTCGCAATAGACAACGGCAGTAGCAGTTGGAAACGTGGATGCGTGATGAACCGGCAAGGTCGCTCCTCGAGTTGACTCAGAGGAGGCGACAGTATCGTGACGACCAGGTGCGGCCGAAGTTCAACGAGTAGTCCCCGCCAAGTTTTTCATGCGTCATACAAGTTAACTGAGAACATCATCAACCAACAGAGCTTTGGGCTCAGTTCGAGCCCTCAGCCAATCAAAATCGATTCCACTGGACCGTTTCAGGCGCAGCGGCTTCGGCGAACGACACCATTCGCTTGCGACCCTCGTCCCAAAGGTTGCACTTCAGTGAACGAAGGCTCGCGCGAATCGTGAGGGGCTTCACGTTGAAAAGCTCGGGGACCGCTTCGTGACAGGCTGACAGATAGTAGTTGGGAATCCGCGGATTCAAGTGGTGGACGTGATGGAATCCGATATTGCCTGTAATCCAATGTAGAAGCCGCGGAAGCTTGTAGAACGAGCTGCCTTGGATGGCGCCACGCACGTGATCCCAGGCCTCGTGTTTCGCCCAGTAGGTTCGCTCGAACTGATGCTGAACATAGAAAAGCCAGACGCCCACCGTGCCGGCCACCAGCATGATTGGCATGTGGATGAACAGGAACGTTCTGACACCAGAGACAAGGGTCGCGGTTACCGCGATAACCAACAGGATCAGATTCGTGTTCATGGCGCTCTTGCGACGGCTATCGCCCTCGTTCGGGTACCAATAGCGATACCGGATGAAGAACGTGAACAAGGGACCAATTGCCAACAACGTCGCTGGATGCCGATAGATCCGGTAGAACAACCGCTTGCGGGGAGTCAGGTCCAGGTACTCTCGAACGGTCATGGTGTAGACGTCGCCATTACCCCGCCGACCGAGATCTCCGGTTGTCGCGTGGTGAACGGAGTGCTGGTTGGTCCAGTAGTGAAACGGCAGGAAGAACAGCAGGCCGGCCAAGGTGCCCATGGCCCGATTTGCACGGCGGGATCGGAAAAAGGATCCGTGTCCACAATCGTGGAAAATGATGAAGATGCGGGCCAGAAAACTCGCCGCGGGGATGGCGAGGGCAGCCGTCAGCCAATGGCTGACTCCCAACGACCAGTGCATCAGGACGAGCATGCCAATATAGGGAAGTACGGAGTTGCCGACTTGCCACAGACTCCGCCGGGTACACGAGTGCTGAAACGCCCGTGCTGCATCGTAGAGAGAGGAGTCGGAACGACCGTGCATTGTTTCCATCTTGGTTGACGACTGATCGGAGGGGCCAGGTGCCCCACCCCCCGAAGGAGGCGAGGCACCCGTATCAGTCGATGTGCGGTTGCTGGTTACCAGCGGCCGCCGCGACTAGCGCTGCGGACGATCCTGGGCTTCGTTCACCCGCAGATCGCGACCGCCCATATCCTTACCGTTCAGGGCAGATATGGCTGGCTGCACCGCTTCGTCGTCGATCTCCACGAATCCAAATCCGCGCGGGCGACCCGTCTCGCGGTCGTTGATGAGCGCCACCGAATGCACGGTTCCGTGCTTGCTGAACATCTCGTTGACTTCGGTTTCGGTAGCACTGAAGGGCAGGTTGCCCACGTAAAGCTTCTTCAATTTCTATTCTTCTCCAAGAACCGGTTGCACCGGTTCATCCAAAGCACTCAAGATCATCCGGGTATCGGGTGATCTCTGCGCTCCTTGTGTAGTCCGACATTGCCGGACATCGTCCCCCGATGATCGGGGGAAAATCAGGCCCCTCGCCAGGCGAGTTGCCAAAAACAATCTGAACACGACACAGAACGGCCCCGCCTTCGATTTGAAGGCGGGGCCTCCTGCGGTGTTACCGAGTGGCTTTTTGGGCCGACGCTCGAAAGATTGGCGGAAGAGTAGATCTACCCTTCCATGTGAGTTCAAGCTAGCTGTGTTTGACCACCACCGCCATGGGGGTCGGTAAGATTCATGGTGTTTGTCCCCATGTGGGCCACTGCGACCCTGAATGTGGGCCAGTTGACGTCTACGGGCGAGGAATCACGTACGGAGCTCATCGCGAAACCGCACCGATCCCCAGCTCGACGACGGTACCAACCGGAAAGGTGACGGCATCCACATGCGAGGTGATGCCGTCCACAAGCAGGACCGCGTGCGCATGGACGCTCTGTCCCTTGTGGGTGAAGACACCCTGATGGGCATCGGAAACAAAACCGAAGATGACTCCCGGCTGCGGTACATAGCGGACAACCGTCACGGCATTGTCGTGGCGCTGTTCATGCGACATATCAGCCGTAATGCGGCTTCCGTCGATGACGTGGCCGTCGACGCCAGGAAGGTCACCTTGAACGCGGAAGACCAGAGGGCGCTCCAGGTCCAGCCCAATGTCTATTGCACGGTTTCGGACGAACCCAACCAGAGCCGTCAACGTGGTTTCCTCCGCGAGCGTAGAATTGTTCCAGCCTCCCACTTCCGCGGTGACCAGCAGCGCGGCTCGAGTCCCCCGTCCGTCGTCGACTCGCGTCTCTACGCGTTCGTCACGAATGCTACTGATCCAGCACCGCCCGCCGACTATCGAAATCTCACCCATGAGACCCTCAACTGCACCCAGGCCAAACGTGGTCGCAGTGGATATCTCGGGCTCTATGGTGACGGCGGAAGAGAAGTCAGCCTCGTGCATGATGCGGTGCAGTGCACCATGAACTCGGGTTTCGGGCCCAACGATCGTCTCTTCGGAATCTACCGCTGCGAGTTCCGCGGATAGAAGAATTCCGCCGAGTGACAACAAGCCTACAACCGGAATAAGACCAACTCGTTTCATGATACTTCGGCTCCGGCATTGAGGGTCTGCAGCGCTTCGGTCAGGAGCACCAGCGCAATGGTTACTTTTTTTCGCTGAGCGAGGTCCAGCGCGCCGTAGAGTTCTTCGAACCGCTCAAGACTTCGCGTGTCCAAACGCTGTGCGCGTCGGCGCCCACTCCCTGTGAGCGAAACCCGTCTCGCGCGTCCGTCCACCGGACAGACGGTCTCGTGCACGTCGCCCGCTGACACCATCTGTCTCACCAATCGGCTGACGTTCGACTTGTCGATGCGGAGCGCAAACTGAAGGTCTGACTGCCTGGGCACGATACCCAGCTGTTCTTGCCCAAGCAGGTACATCAATGCGTGCGCCCGTGTCGGCGAAACTTGCACACCGCAGGGAGTTTGAGATGTGTCGAGGGTCCCAGACTCTCGAATGAGTTGCTGGAAGGCAGCGCGTAGCGTGGTTGCGTCGGTTGGCATTGCAGGATTCTACGCTCCTTTAGTTGCGAACGCAACTAATAAGCACGGCCCCGCCATGGATTCGACGGCGAGGCCTCCTGCGGTGTTGCCGAGTGGGCTCTTGGGCCCAAAATAGCCGCTGGGTTCCTTGACATTGTGCTACAAACGTAGCACAATGCTACAAATGTAGCCTACAAATCCATCGGCCGGAGACACCGTGAAACAAAAGCTCAGCCGTCGGGAAAGAGAGATCCTGGACATCCTCCTGGCCGAAGGCGAGGCCAGCGCCGAAGAGGTTCGCGTCCAACTGTCGGACCCTCCGGCGTACTCCACCGCGCGGGCCTTGCTCAGCCGGTTGGAAGCCAAGGGATTGGTCAAGCACCGTGAAAAGGGTCTCAAGTACGTGTACTCAGCGGTGATCTCGGCCGCCAAGGAACGTCGCTCCGCCGTGGACCGGTTGGTAAAAGTGTTCTACGACGGCTCGCTGGGCAAAGCTGTGACCGGGTTGGTCGATTCAAGAAAACTCTCCGAAGAAGAACTCGACGCCGTTGAAGAAGCCATCGCCAAGGCTCGCAAGTCGCGAAAGAAGACATCATGATCGACTCGCTCCCGACGCCGGCGTGGACTGTACTATTGGTAGCGGCCAAGGTGAGTCTCGTGCTCACCATCGCGCTCTTCTTGACCCGTCGCCTCAAGGCGTATCGCGCCGGTGCACGTCACCTTATCTGGAGCGTCGCACTCGGCGCGGCCCTTTGGGTTCCCGTGGGGCATTGGGCCCCTGGAATCGAGATCCCCATGCTATCGCCCGTCGGATCCGCCGCCGACCCCGATCGCATTGACGGCGGGGCCAGAGTTCTGACCATACCAAGTGCACCCATCGATGAGACCCAGGGCGCGCCACAGCCAGGTTCCGGCTCTATCGTCTCCAGTCCGTGGTTCGGCGCCGGCATCATCTATGGAGCTGGTGTACTCGCGGTCGTCTTGCCCCTGTGGCTGGGAATGTTTCGCGCTTCGCGCCTGAAACGGAGCGCAACACAGGCCGTATTGCACCCGATTTGGCAACAGGCGCTGCAGGAAACGAACGACCACCCGCGCCGGAGCATCGCCGTGCTCGTGTCCGATCGTGTCCACGCCCCGGTAACATTCGGCGTGGTGCGACCCACCATCTTGCTGCCCGAGGATGTGTCCAACTGGTCTCAGGCTCATCGCCGCAACGCCATGGTCCACGAACTCGAACACGTCGCTCGCGGCGACTGGGCCACCCAACTGGTCGGAACTCTGGCCTGCGCCGCCTACTGGTTCCATCCCCTGGTTTGGTTCGGAACACGACGTCTGCACCTGGAAGCTGAGCGCGCGTGCGACGAGCGCGTGCTCCAGGTCGGCAGTGATCCCGGTGACTACGCACAACAACTTGTCGATCTGACCCGCCAACACCATCGCAATCCGTTGCGAGCTGCTGTCGCCATGGCGAGCAGCTCCGAACTAGCGGATCGCGTCTACTCCGTCCTGCAAACCGGAAGGAATCCCATGGCGTCGCGTCGTTTGACCACCCTGATGGCAGTCCTGATCGCCTTGTTGGGAGTTGCGGTGGCTTCCATCGTACCCACCCATGCTATCCCCGATCCCCAGTCGCGCCCCGAGCCGAATCAATCACACAGCAAGTCTTCTCTCATGCATGCAGCACGCGAAGGCGATGTCGAACGCGTGCGCGATCTGATCCAGACCGGCGCGAACGTAGATGCCACCGCGGGCGGGCGCTACACGGCGTTGATCCTGGCCTGTACCTACGGCCACACCAACGTGGTCCAGGCTCTGCTCGACGCGGGGGCCGACGTGAACCAGAGGGTCCGAGGCAATCAACGAGATGGCCTACAACGCACGGCGCTCGGCGCCGCGGCCCGCGAGGGGCACCGCAACGTGGTCAAGATGTTGCTCGACGCGAACGTCGACGTCGATGGACATGGGCGCGGCGACGCCAGCGCACTCATGGAAGCGTGTGAACGCGAACACCAATCCGTGGCAAAACTGCTCATCGAGAACGGCGCCGACGTAAACCGTCGCGTGAAAGGCGACGGAAACGCGGTCATCGCCGCCGCGCGAGGCGGAAGCCTCAAGATCATGCGGTTGCTCGTCGCGTCCGGCGCCGACATCAACGCGGGCGTGGCGGGAGATGGCAACGCTCTGATCATGGCCGTTCACAACCGCGACCAACCCATGGTCGAGTACCTTCTGGAGCAAGGCGCGGATCCGAACGCATACGTGCGTGGCGATGAGACCGCGCTCGTCGCCGCCGCGGAGGCGGGAAGTCGGCGCATCATGGGGCTCCTTCTGGCCGCGTCCGAGGACGACCAGGTACGATGAACAAGAAACAATTTTGGTCATCGCCGTTCCTGGCGCTGACCCTCATGCTCGGTAGCTCGCAGGCTACCGCCCAGGATGCTCTGCCCTCGCGCCAGAACCTGCCGCTCTCGGCCACGACCACACCGATGCAGATCGACGGTCGACTGGACGAGCCGGCGTGGCGCCAAGCCCAGGTTCTCGCGCTGCCGTACGAGTGGTCACCGGGCGACAACTCGCCCGCGCCGGTCCGCACCGAGTGTCGAATCACGTTCGACCAGGACAACCTCTATGTCGGATTCCGTGCCTTCGACCCGGACCCATCCCAAATCCGTGCTCACTATCGTGATCGGGATTCCGGCTCCACGGACGACACCATTGGCTTCCTGATCGACACGTTCGGCGACGATCGTCGTGCGTTCCAGTTCCGAGTGAACCCGCTCGGCGTGCAGTTGGACGCCGTGAACAGCGACATCGACGACACCGAGGACTTTTCGTGGGACGCGATCTGGGACGCCAGCGCACGGATCGACGACCAAGGATACGTCGTGGAAATTGCCGTTCCCTTCCGCCAGCTTCGATTCCCCCGCGTATCGACACCCCAGACCTGGGGATTCCTGGCCATTCGCCACTACCCCCGGTCGGTTCGCCACCGACTCCGCTCGGAGTTTCTTGATCGATCGCAGGACTGCATGGTGTGCCAGTTCGGGGACATCAACGGCTTGAACGGGTTCACGCCTGGTTCCACGGTCGAGTTCACTCCCACGCTGACCGCCGGTCGGACCGACCGTCGTGCCAGCCCAGACGCCGAATTGGAAACCGAGGACGAAAGCGTGAACGCCGGCCTGAGCGCGCGTTGGAACGCTACCCCCAACGTTGCGTTGGACGTAGCCGTGAACCCCGACTTTTCGCAAGTCGAAGCCGACGATGCACAGCTCGAGATCAACACGCGATTCGCATTGTTCTTCCCCGAGAAACGTCCGTTCTTCTTGGAAGGGGCCGACTACTTCGACACTCTACTGCCCGCCGTGTTTACACGCACCGTGGCCGACCCCAAAGTAGGCCTCAAGTTCACCGGTAAAGAAGGGTCCAGTTCGGGAGGCGTGTTCTACGCCCGCGACGAGATCAACAACCTGGTCTTCCCTGGCTACGATGGGTCCGGACGGACTTCCATCGATCAAGAAGTCAACAGTGGCGCTGCTCGCTACCGCGTCGACGTTGGCGCGGGCTCGAATCTGGGGCTCCTGTATACCGGCCGGGTTGCCGATGACTACGCCAACCATGTGGGCGGTGTAGATGGAACGTGGCGGCCGTGGTCGGCCGAAACAATCCGCTTTCAGTTCCTGCACTCTTCCACCCGGTACCCCAACGAGGCCTTGGAAGACAACGCGCAGCCGCAGGGAACATTCGCGGGAAACGCCGGGCGCGTCCGCTACACGCATAGCTCTGCAAATTGGTTCTGGTCGGCGGATTTCAGCGAGTTTGCCCCTAGATTCAGGGCCGACAGCGGCTTCGTGACGCGAGTGGGATTGCGACGCGGAAGCGTGGGACTGAACCGCACTGTCCGCGGTGCCGACACGTGGTACAACCGCTTGGATTTTTTCGCGGGAAGCGACTGGACTCACAGCATCGAAGGCGGCATCCGTGAGAACGGCCAGGATATATCAGTAAGCTACGAGGGCCCGAAACAGATCGAAGCCTCCGTACAAGTCTCACCCAACGACGAGTATTTCGACGGCGAGACCTACGACAACACGCGCTATAGCGCGTCCTTCGAGATGCAGCCGAGCGGGGACTTTGGCTTCAACGTGTTCGGCAATGTTGGAGGCACGATCGACGCCCAGAATTCCCGCGAGGCTACCTTCGTGCGCCTTTCGCCCGAGGTGGAGTGGAACGTGGGACGCCACGTGCGCGGAGACCTGAGTCATACGTTCCAAAAGCTGACGGCCGACGGGGCCCGGCTCTTTACCGCCAACCTCACGCAGCTCGCATTGCTGTATCACCCAAACGTGCGCACGTTTTTCCGGTTGGTCCTTCAATACCGCAACATCGATCGGAACACCGCGAACTATCTGGAGCCGGTCGACGCACGGTCGGAGCGACTGGTTACGCAGTGGCTCTTCTCGTACAAGGTCAACCCCCGCACGGTTGTCCTGACCGGATACGCTGATACGTCGGAGGCGACGGATGGCATCGACCTGACGCGGAACGAGCGGTCGTTCTTTTTGAAGCTTGGGTACTCCTTCCAACCGTGAACCTGTCTGGCAGGCCGGGAGTGGTCCACTGCTTCTGAACGTTCAGCGCAAATGTCGCGCCACGAATCGCCGTAGAATCTCGTGCCCATAGGGAGCTTCTTTGCCGCGCAAGGAAGCAACCAACGCATCGGCCTCCGCCGCCGGGAAATACCCGTGGTCGCGGTAGGCGCGAACCCGGACCTCGAAACCCTCGCGATCCGCTTCGGGATGAAACTGCGTCGCGTATACGTTCTCGCCTACCCGGAACATCTGAACCGGGCAAGCCTCGCCCCTCAGAAGAAGCGTGGCTCCGCGCGGCAACTCGTCGCAAGCTTCCTTGTGCCCACACAGGACGTCGATCTGTTCGGGAAATCCCTCCAGCAACGGTTCCGCTCGGCCTGCCTCTGTAAGTCGCACGGTTGGACAGCCGACAGACTCGCGATAGCGGCCCGAGATCGGCGACTTCAAATAGGACCCCAGAAGACCACAGCCCGAGCAAGCGCCAAGGAAGGGGAAATCGAGCGGGATGATCTGGTCGAACAGTCGCATGAAATCCCGCTCGATCTTCAGCTGGATCGCGCTCTTGTCGTGCGGCGGCGTGCTTATGTCGAACGGACTGCCGCCGACAAGCACGGCCGAGTAGTCGTCGAGCGAGAGGTCCGGGATGCCTGATCTCTCGATACGCATGCGGACCGTGTCATCGGCGCTCAACTCCCCATACTTCAGAATCGCCTCGAATTCGTTGTCCGAGGTGTCGTCTTCGGGGCGTAGCTGTAGAACGAGCAGTGGTTTACGGGCATTCATGGGCACAAGACTGTCACAACTCCCGACCACACGCGACCCTCCAAGCAGACCTCGAACCCTTGGAGCCTCCCATGATCTCGTACCTACTTGTGTCTATTGCCCTATTGCTGGCCCTCCCCGCCGTTTCGTCCGCCGAGCACCGGGAGACCGTCCCCGATCATCTGCTGCCGCGCGGTGCGGCCGCGGCCCCCGAGGATGTGGCCCGGGCCCTGCCGGGAGAAAACCCCGCGTTGGAGGCGCGCGAGATCCAGTATCGATACACCCGGGAACAGGCCAAGAGGGCCCCTCTCCGGATCGGCGGCGACGACGTATACGTGGATTCGGGCGAAATCGGTCCCGTCTGGGCCCATCAGTCCGACGCCCGCCCCAACGGCGAGATCTACATGGCCGTACGCGAAGACGCGCCGAGTCCGGGCATCCGGGTCAAGCGATCGGTCGATGGCGGCGCGCATTGGGGAACGTACGGATTCATTTCCGCGCCGGCGGGCCACACCTACGCGTCTCCGAGCATCCACGTCGCCGACGGAACGACAAACTATCTATACGTCGCTTTCGAGAACAATCCACCGACGGGGTCGATCAGTATCGACGTCGCGCGCCTCGATCTCAGCTCGGTCTTCCCCATCTACAGCATCACCACGGCGATCACGTCGCCTGCTTCAGCCCAACGCCCGTCCCTGATCAGCGACCACGACGCCTACTCTGGCTACTACCTCTATCTCGCCGCCCAGAACGGCTTCGGCGAGATCCTGTTCACCCGATCGATTGATCTGGGCAACAGCTGGGCGCCGTCCTACTTGATCGGTGACGGTCCCACCGGACTGCGGTACGCGACTCCGCAGCTGAGCTACGGATCCGGTGGTCTCATCCACGCGGCCTGGAGTGTGACCGACAACTTGTTCTCTGATATGGCCATGCGATATCGGCAGGCAGTGGGATTCGCCGATGCCGGGGCGGCCGCGTGGAGCACCGTGGTCGCAGTGACGCCCATTTCTCCGACCGAGCTCGATCGTGGCGTTACCGCAGTTGCCGCGTCCAAGGTTTCGGGTCAGGTGGTTATCATGGGCACAGAGGGAAATCTGTTCGAGGGAGGCGGTTTCATCCCGACCGGTACCGAAGCCCAGTACTCGAGCGATGGAATTTCCTGGGCATCCGCTCCTGGCCTCGAGAGCGTGCGCGCCCTGGAACTCCTGGGCGCAAGCAACTCTGACGAGTGCGCCATGCTCGTGCTCGACGGAGATGACCACCTTCTATCCACGACGACGTCGCCCGCAAGCGGCTGGTCCGTCGTTGGCGCATTCAACGATACGCCAGCATCGTCCTGGACCGACCTGGGCTCGCTGGTCTACGACGTGAGTCGGGGCAATCGCTGGGGGATGTTTTCCCAGCAAACATCGGGCACAACCCGCACCGTCTACTTCGACTCCCAGTGGCTCTCGGATCCCGGTTTTGCAAACGGTCAGCCCGGCTTCCCCATCGACCTGCCGTTCGAACCGATATCGGCCCCCGCATTGGTCGACATGAACGGAAACGGCCAGGACGAAATCGTCTTCGGTCTACAGAACGGAGAAATCTGGGTCGTGGATGCCTTCGGCAGCATGCTTCCGGGTTGGCCCGTGAATGTGGGGTCACTTGTTGATAGCCCCATCGCAATCGGTGACCTCAACGGCGACGGCAAACCAACGGTAGTAGCCGGAGACCAGACCGGAAACGTGTGGGCCTTCGACGCCACCGGGCAACTCGAATCGGGTTTTCCTTACGCCATGCCCCAGCCTTCGCCCGTGCACGTGAGCATTGGCGCGCTTGGTGGACCCTATCCCCGCACGATCGTCGCCGGAGGAGGCACAAGGTTTGTGTTCCTCAACTACCGCGGCGAGTCCGAAGAGCCCCTGGAACGATGGGAAACACTGGTCCCGATCGACTACCCCGCCGCCATCGGCGACGTGGACGGAGACGGCATCGCGGAAGTCGTGGGTTGCGCCGGACCGCTCGCATTTGTCTTCAAGCCCAGCGCAACCGCTGCGAACTGGGTAACGACAATGTCCGCGGACGTTTCGGGCAGCGTTACCCTGGGCGACCTGGACGCGAACGGATCGTTGGAAATTCTGGTCCCTCTGGAGAGCGGTGAATTGCACGCGTTCACCGGGGTCGGGTCGAACTACGGGGTGGGCTGGCCTTTCATGCTCACCGGCGCTGGGCCGATGCGAAGCGCGGCCCTGGTCAACATGACCGGCTCCACCGACCTGGAAATCGTTGTGGCCTCGGATCAGTCCCAGATCAGCGCCCTTGGCCGCGACGGGCTTCAATTGTCGGGCTACCCAATCCACACGGGAATTTTCAGTCAGATTCCCGGTGCGCCGATTGTCGACAGGATCGATGCATCAGGCCCGGATGTTCTGGCGGGCACAAACTTCGGACAGGCTTTCGCCTGGGACGAGACGGGTACGAGTATCGATGGTTGGCCCCAGAGCGTGGGCGGCTCGGTTCCCGTTAGCCAGGCCGTCGGCGACATCGATGGCGACGGTGCCAACGAAGTAGTCGTGCTCTCGCTGACCAAGCTCTTCGTCTACGACGTATCGAGTCTGCCAGAAACCGACGCGACACGTCGCTGGCCCATGGCGGGTTACGATCCCCAACGAACCGGCTGCGTGGCCTGCACCGAAGACGTAGCCACAGGGATCGAGCCTGGTCTGGGAACCCGAATCTCCATGGCGGCGCCGTATCCCAACCCCACGAACTCCACCTCGGTCTTTCGTTTCACCCTGCCCGACCCCGCCGTGGCGTCGCTCAAGGTTTTCGATCTACGCGGTCGACTGGTGCGTACGCTGCGAACTGGTCAGCTCGGTGCGGGAGACCACGCGGTGAATTGGGATGGGCAGGACACGCGCGGTCACAAGCTGGCCAGCGGGGTGTACCTGGTGCGTCTGCAGGCGGGGAGCGAAACCCAATCGCGGCGGATAACGCTCCAACGGTAGAAGCCGCCCGCGGGTTCGAGCTCGGCGACGATATCGATTGCGAATTTCGGAGAGGACGGACCCCGGTGTGCGGGGTCCGTCCTTTTCGTGACACACCTGGGAGCAAGTGCGTCAGTCCCTCGAAGACGCGGCCGGCGGCTCGGACTTCAAGGTGGGACGGTAGACTTTGTAGTCCTCGAAGCCCTGGCGCACGCCTTTGACCTCCCAATGGAACTCGTAGTCGCCCGCACCCTCAAAGAGCTCGGCCACTTCAAACGACTCCAGCGATTGCGTCACCACGGCGAGCCCCTTGGAGCGGGCTGAACGCGGCGTGATCTGCACGGTCATCCCCGACGCGGTGGCCACGTCCTGGAAATGCTTGGGCAAAGTCACCACCGCGCGGCCCTTGACCAACCGACCCGTGCCCCGCACGTACGCTGCGGCCTCCGGCCCTTCCAACGACGCGTACCAGATCTCAGTCGACGCATCCCGCGGATTCTTGGCGCGAAAGTTCTTCACGTCACCAAACACCACACCCTGGCCAGAGGAGTTCACGTACATCCCCGCCTCTTGTTGGCCGATTGCGTTGCGCACCTCGATGCGGCCGTGGTTCAGCGAGGAAATGTCGTTGTAGAGCACTACGTTGGAGATCCCATTCCCGCCAAATACATCCACGCGACCCACACCGGTGCTATGCGAAACCCGCATCGATTTGGTGAAGGTGGTTCCGACCAGCTCGCCCAGCTCAACGTTGTCGTTGTCCGCGTACGAGATTCGGCCACTGTTGAGGAAGTGCATA
Organism: Candidatus Krumholzibacteriota bacterium; assembly: GCA_029262065.1. Classification (GTDB taxonomy): domain Bacteria; phylum Krumholzibacteriota; class Krumholzibacteriia; order JAJRXK01; family JAJRXK01; genus JAJDAC01. The sequence goes on from JAJDAC010000015.1 coordinate 141,552, forward strand.
TCGCCGTCGACCGTAACCTCGGCCACCGCGGTATTTGTGTTCACGCTCAGACGGCCCTGTTCGACGCCGGCACCGACCGTAACCGTCCCGCCCTGCGGATTGAGAGCCAGCGTGGTCGCCACGCCGTTGTTGCGGGCCATGATCTCGTTGCTGTCGAATCCGATGTTGGTGCCACTAGTGGGGCCGAGCTGAAGATACCCACCTGAGACCGGGTTCACGTCGCTACCGTTCAGCAGAAGGACGGGGCCGTTGTCGGCGAAAATGACCGCCCCCGCTCCCGCGCCACCCTCGTCGTAGGCTTGATCCAGGGTGTTCCCGGATGCGCTGCCCGCGGCGGCGGTAGTCTGGGTCGTGCCATCGGGAAACTTGAATCCACCAGACGTCGAGTGGACGGTGCCAGCCACCTGCAGTTTGGCTGCCGGCACGGTTGTACCGATGCCCACATTGCCATTCTGTTCGATATGGAATGTACCGTCGGTGCTACTGCTGCTATTGCTGATGAAGAAGTCCGTCGACGTGGAAGACGTGGTGTTGGTCACACCCAGGTGCCACTCGTCGGATCGACCTCGGATCTGGATGTACTCGGATCCGCCTTCAAACTGAGCTCCGTCTCCGCCCATCAAGAAATCACCGAATACATCAAGTGGCTTGGTGGGGTTGGTTGTGCCGATTCCCACAGGGCCGCCCACGGTCAGGCCGTCCGGGCCACCGATGTCCACGGGGCCCGAGTCCGCCGTGATCGAACGCCCACTGCCCGGGCCCCCGTCGTCGTACGCCGCGTCCAGGGTGTGTGCCGCGCCGTTGGTAGCGTTGAGGGCAAACATGGCGTATGGCGTGGCGGTCAATGGCTGACGCGGATCCAGCAACGTAAACGGTTCGTTGTCGGTGGGATCATGCGGACTACGCACCTCGATGCGTAGCCAGCGTTTCGCGCCGTCGAATGCACCCGGGCCGAAGTCCAACTGAACGGTGAAACGGCCGGCGTCCAGCGGCACGTTGTCGATCTGCATCGACCCGATCGTGGTACCGCCGGTTTCCGCGTCCATAAGGACGAAGACAAGATCGACCGCACCGCCCAGGGGCACGCCAGCATCGGCCAACTGGCCCTGGTATGTGAATTCTGTACCCACCTGGCCTTGGGCCGGGTGGCACGTCACGGCGAGCAGCGTTGTGACGCACATCAACTTGAGTAGGGTCTTCATGGCAAACATTCTCCTTGGAGCGGCTAGACAAAACGTTTTGTGGTGCTGATTCATTTCAGAAGCGTCGCTTTGCGAACGCCGGCGAAACTGCCGGCACGCAGTTGAAACACGTAGACCCCGCTGGCCACGGTTTGGCCTCGGTCGTCGTCACCGTTCCAGGTGATCTCGTGTTTTCCGGCCGGAAGTTGCTCGTTCGCCAGAACGCGAACCAACCGGCCAGCCGTGTTGTAGATGCGAATCGTGGCTTGCCCTGGCTTGGGCAACTCGAACGCCACGGTGGTGCGGGGGTTGAAGGGATTGGGCCACGGAGCGTGCATGCGGTAGATCCGCGGCGCGGATTCATCCCCTACCCCGGTGACCACGTCGTTCGACACCCAGAAGCCGCCCTGGAGCGTCAGGGTGCCGGCACTGGCCGTACCAGCGTCCGGTTGCGCGACGGTGCCAGAAAGCGAGAGATCACCGGCCGAGCTCGTACCCCCGCCACCATCCAGGGTCGACCAGATCAACTCGACGCCCGCCGCGGGCAGCGCAAACGCGAGCATCGTCAGCCAAAAGAGCAGTCCTCGGCCAAATCGTGTGTGTTTCAAGAGACGACCTCCTTGGGTCGGAAAAGAACTGGTTTCGACCCGAACACGAGGTCCCGCGACAAAACCCGCCACCTGGTGTCGGGTTTCTTTCTCCTGTGACGTTATTGGGGTGTAGACTCAGGTCATGTCGAATCGCGCTGAAACGACTCAAGTCCTGGGCAAGGCCGCCGGCGGCGACTCTGCTGCCGTCGATCAGCTATTTCCCCTGATCTACGATGAGCTGCGCCGGCTCGCGCAGCGCTACCTGTCGAGCGGAGGCGGTGACAACACCTTGCAAGCCACCGCAGTGGTCCACGAGGCCTACGTCAAGCTCATCGACCATGACCGCACCGGTTGGCAAGACCGCGCGCATTTCTTCGCGGTAGCAGCCCGGGCGTTGCGCCAGATCCTCATTGATCACGCCCGGGGCAAGCAACGCGTCAAGCGATGGGGCGGGCAACAGCGCGTCTCCTTTGAAGACGCCCTCTCCCTCGGGCAGGTCCCCGACACGCACCTGTTTTCACTCACCGATGCGCTGGAGAAGTTGGCCACCGCATTTCCCGACCAGGCGGAAGTAGTCGAAATGCGATTCTTCGCCGGCCTCACGCAGAAAGAGATCGCCGAAGTGCTGGGTGTGAGCCTGCGTACGGTGGAGCGCCGTTGGCGCCTTGGCCGCGCCTGGATGTATCGAGAGCTTTCCGACGAAGACGAAGCCGATGCCTGATCCCGCGCGCATCGAAAAGATCTTCGGCGATGCCATGGACCTTGCCGGCGACGAACGCGCCGCCTTCCTGAATGCAGCGTGCGCGGATGACGCCGGACTGCGCCAGGAACTGGAATCACTGCTGAACGCAGACAGCAGCGCCCATAAGTTCCTCGAACCCATTGCGGCCGGGCCAGAAGCCCCCGACACCAGGCTGGGGACCCAGGTGGGAGCCTGGCACCTCACGCGCAAGATTGGCGAGGGCGGTATGGGGCGCGTGTACTTCGCCGAGCGAGCGGGTGCGGCCTTCCACCAACAGGCCGCCGTGAAACTGTTGCACGCCGGGCTGGAATCGCAAGAGATGCTGCGGCGGTTTGAGCAGGAGCGCCGCGTCCTGGCCGAATTGGAACATCCCAACATCGCCCGGCTCACCGACGGCGGCGCGACCGCCGATGGCGTGCCCTATCTGGTGATGGAGTACGTCGATGGCACCCCACTTCACCGGTACTGCGACTCGAAGGGCCTTCAGGTTTCCGACCGATTGCGATTGTTCCAGGAAGTATGCGAGGCGGTGCAACACGCTCACCGTCGGCTCGTTGTACACAGAGATCTGAAACCGTCGAACGTCCTGGTAACTGCGACGGGGACGGTAAAACTCCTGGACTTCGGAATTGCCAAGGTTCTGGAAGGGGGGACACCGCATCACCCTGCACCGGATCATACGGCAACCGCCCATCGCATCATGACCCCACGCTACGCCAGCCCCGAGCAGATCCAAGGTGGAGCCATAACCACGGCTTCGGACGTCTACTCGTTGGGGGTCATGTTGTTCGAATTGCTCACCG
>JAJDAC010000016.1 GCA_029262065.1 Candidatus Krumholzibacteriota bacterium
AGTCGGTTGACGTGGGGGTGGAGCCGGAATGCGCGGCCTGGCGCAACATGGTTTCGGCCATGCGCACCTGCTTGGAACTACCCACGATCAGGGCCACGCGTTCGTGCAGCGCCTGCGGTTGAAGTCTGAGCAGAGGCCCCGTTCCATCGCTGGCGTAACCGCCGGCTTGTTCGGCCAGGAACGCCATGGGTGCCGCCTCGTACAACAATCGAAGTTTCGGCTTGGGCGGCGCATCGGGGGTCTCGCGCACTCCAGGGTACAAGAACACGCCGCCGCGCAAAAGGTTCCGGTGGAAGTCACCCACGAGGCTGCCCACATAGCGGCCGCTCAACGGTGGCGTCTTATCGTCGCCGTACTTGAATGTATCGATGACCTTGCGCGTCGCGTCGTCCCAGTAGCGCGCGTTGCCTTCGTTCACCGACAGGTAGGGACCAGACTCAGGAGTCTTGATGTTCGGATGGGAGAGCAGGAACTCGCCCACCGAAGGATCCAGCGTGAAGCCGTGGACCCCCAGGCCGGCCGAATACACCAGCATGGTACTGCTGCCATAGATCACGTAGCCCGCGGCGACCTGTCGGTAGCCGGGTTGCAGCAGGTCGCGCAGTCCCGGTTCTTCGTGCAACGGAGTCACACGCTTGAGAATCGAAAAGATGGTACCGATGGTCGACAACACGTCGATATTGCTGGAGCCATCGAGCGGGTCGAACAGCAGAACGTAGTCGCCGCGATCGTAGCCGTCGGGCACGGGAATCGGTCCCTCGTGCTCCTCGCTGCCCATGACCGCAACCTGGCCACCTCGGCCGACGATTCGGATCAGGCAATCGTCCGCGAAGTCGTCCAGTTTCTGGACCTGCTCGCCCTGGACGTTTTCCTCACCGGTCGCGCCCAGGATATCCACGAGCCCGGCCCGGCTGACGTGGCTGTTGATGATCTTGGCCGCGAACGCCACGTTCGACAGCAGATTCGTGAACCCACCGCGGGCGCCCGGAAACGCCCGTTGCGCTTCCTGGATATGGCTTTCGATGGTGATGATGTTGAAAGTCATGATTTTCCAATGATAGCAGAGCGGAGCGCAGGGCGAAGCTTCAGAAACTGCGTTGGTAGCGGATGTTGAGGGCTCCACCTTCGGGGGGGATGCGAAACACCACGTGGGAGCTCGTCAACGAGTGCACCTTCCGCGCCGCCGCGGGCCAGCTGGACCACCAGGTCGATAGCCACCAGCGTTGCCATTGCCGCGGAATCGCGATCCCGAGATCGGATCGGCCGGGGCCAGGATGGATCTGCAGCTGCAACACGGCGCCATCGAACGACCACTGGACTCTCTGATCACGGCGCGCTTCGGTGAACGCCAGGACTTCTTCCACGGTGGCAACGCGATGGTTGGCCGCGGCGGCCACGCTCGTCCATGGTGTGCTGTCGTTCGAAGTCGTCGCCAGGTGAATCAGACCGTGGTTTTCCGACCCGTTTCGCCGCAACCAGGTCGATGCAAGGGTTTGGCGCACGTCCCCGCGCGCGGTAACGGGCAGTGACCAGATGGCGACGGAGCGCCCGTTGGCGTCGAGCGGCCGAAACGGCATTCCGCTGCTGAACACAAACGGTGGGCCGGGACCAACCACTGCGCGCACGCCGGCCGTAGCCAACGATCCAAAGGCGTTGGCGTGTTCGGACCAGGCTCCATTCGCCGGCATGACGACGGGCGACGGGCCCGCGTTGGCCAACTGGCTTGCGATCGACGCCACGCGTCCGGCCGGTTGGAGCGGTCCAAAGCCAAGCATGTTGCGTGATACGTCGGCTGCGCGCCAGTCGGAAACGTCGGGCCAGGTAAAGACCGTGGCCACCGATTCCGAGCCGTCGGCATTGTCGTTCGTGTTCAGGGTGGGGTCGGTGCTGACGACCAGCCAGCCATCGTCGGCGTAGGGCGCTGACCACAACCGGGGCCACGGTGCGGGCCCGGTATCGGTAAGCAACGCGTCGAGCCAGGCATCCAACCACGGCTCGGCCGAAGCCAGCGTGGGTGGTGCGGTGGTAGAGGTGGGCTCGCCCGGCCCCGCCGCGCTGGTGGGTGGCGGGGCCTGACGCATGCGGGTGGCGAGCTCGCCGAAGTCGATGGCGATGCAGTTCCAGGCGCCGCGTCCTTCGCGGCGCTGCCACGCCAACGGTCGTCCCGCGGGCGACGCAATGGAGCGTGCGGGGTAGCCTTCGCCCGGCTGTGGGAAGTAACGAACGGCGGTGTATGGAATGGTCCGCGCCGAGGGTGGAATCAGGCGCTCGTGCGGTGCCAGACCGATGCGGCGCGAGGTTGGTCCGGTGGGCCAGCCCAGGTGCGAACGGGTCTCCACGCCATCGGCTCGAACGCCGACGATCTCGGCCCAGCGTCCCTCCGGCGCCTCCAGTATTACCGTCAGACCTGCTTCCACGTAGGGGCGAAGATCCTCGTGCGCCGCCTCGGGCAGATCGCCGGTCGCACCCCGCGCGAACATCACGACCGAGCGTCCCTCGAACGCTCTTGTCGACAGCCGATCCAACGGCAGAAGGTCGACGCCCCCAAAGTATTGTTCGAGCAGGTTGGCCCACTGCAGGTCGTTGGCCAGGGTTGTCTCGGAAACGAAGAGAAGCACGGAGTGACCATCGTCCCGGTACGGGAGCGGGGTGGCCTCATAGGGCATGTTTGTCGGCAAGCGCAGGGGGTGATAGCTGAACCAGGCCAGGGCCAGCACCACGAGACCCACGCTGCCCAGGATCACACTTCGGGTTCGGTTCATGGCCGGATCGGCCCGGTCGGAAGTGGTCGGAAAAAATTGCCGAATGGGGCAGGAAGATCCCTCAATCTATTGCTGCGTATGGTACAATCGAATGTTTCCCGTGAAACAACGCGACCAAAAACCCTGAATTGATTGCAAGTATTGTAGTTACCGACATTGGTGTCGCGACAGTCTTGGCGCTTTGCGCCCGCGCGATGTGATTTGATCCCAAAGGACACACGATGTACGTTGGCAACGTTCGCAGATGGGTTGGGCGTGGACTTCAGACACAGGGGCACACCTTGACGGGAAATCGAATGGTCGCGCTGTTGATGGGGTGCGCGCTCCTGGGAGCTTGTATTGCCCTGGCCGCCTGCGGCGGCGACGGTGAGCCGGGGACGGAAACCATCGTCGAGGTCGACGTTCCCCAGTCCATCGATTGGGCCGAGGTGCCTGGCGCGGATTCGTACCGGGTCCAGGCCTGGTCGGGGTGGACCTTGTTGTTCGAGGAAACCGCCAGCGCCAACCAGCTTCAGATCGATCCGTCCATGCATCGAGCGATGAAGTCCTTTCCTCGCTGGCGCGTCGTGGTCCGGGCCCTCGCGGCGGACGGCGTGATTCAGAAGGAAGAGTTCTGGCTGGGGCCAGACGCAGCCAATGGTCCTGAACAGTCGGGCTTGTGAGCGCTGGTGCCGGAGGTGGGGATCGAACCCACACGAACCGAAGTTCACAGGATTTTGAATCCTGCGCGTCTGCCAATTCCGCCACTCCGGCTAGAGGAGTCCGAGGAGGGTAGAAACGAGGCGCGGGCCTGTCAACTCCCGCGAAGCCGAGGCAGCGCACGGCTTGACAGATTCCACAGAACCTTTATCGTTTCTCGCTCGGCCAAGATGTGGGGCCATAGCTCAGCTGGGAGAGCGCATGACTGGCAGTCATGAGGTCACGGGTTCGATCCCCGTTGGCTCCACCATTTCGCCCCTTCCCCCTTTGGCCATCCTCCGCCGAAACCAGGATGATCCGTCGCTCCACGGGAGCCGGCTATGAGCTTCGTGCTTTTCGAGGATGATCTCGGTGCCCAGTTCGCCCCGCTTGCCTACATGCGGCCGGTGCACGAGCTTCGCGTCGGCGCGCTGAACCTGCGCGAACGCTGCGAACTGGCCACGGGGTCCGACGTCTACGCCAGCGTACCCAAGCCACTCGCGCAGGTGCCGCGGGCGACGCTTCCGGTTTCCCAATTGGCCGAGCTGGGTTCCGCACGGGTTGTGCTTTTGAACTCCCGCGTCCTGGCCACGGTCGACGAGCTGCAAGTGTTGCTCGAAAGCGAAAGCGACGAAGCCGCATGGCAGGCGGACGTACTGATCGCCGTGAGCGCCAAGGCCAGCGAGGCCGCCGCGATCCTGGCCGACCCCAGCTCGGTTCGAAACTGGAAAGCGTGGACCAAGGTGCAGGCGTTGCGAACGGCGGCGCATACCTGGGAACTCGTACACGCCAACGAAGAATTCCTGTCGCATGACTTCGCGACCCTTGCGGCGCATGGCGCGCCGCTGCGGCGAACCTTCGGTTTCGAATTGGACGCCACGTCGAAGCGGCGGGAATGGATGAAGGCGCAGACCCTGAATCGCCCCATGTTCTCGGCCGAATCGGGTATCCACGTGTTGGGCAACAAAGCGATTCTGTTGGGGTCGGACGTCCGCATCAAACCGGGCGTGGTGCTCGACGCCGAGGACGGGCCCATCATCCTGTCGGCCGGCGTTTCGCTGGCCCCTCACGTGTCGGTGCAGGGGCCCGCGTTCCTGGGACCGGGCACCGTGGTCAATCCCGGCACGCGCGTGCGCGAAGGAACAAGCGTTGGGTGCTTCTGCAAGCTGGGCGGCGAACTCGAAGAGCTGGTCATGCTGGACTTCAGCAACAAGCAACACGACGGGTTTCTCGGACACGCCTACGTGGGGAGCTGGGTGAACCTGGGGGCCGACACCAACGGCAGCGACCTGAAGAACAACTATGGCCCCGTGCGCGTGGACCTGGGCGATGGTCCGGTGGATACCGGTCAGCGTTTCGTCGGTCCGGCGTTGGGTGACCATGCCAAGACCGGCATCAACACCATGTTGAGTACGGGGGCCGTGGTGGGCGTGGCGGCCAACGTCTTCGGTGGGGGCTTCCCGCCGCGTTTCCTGCCCAGTTTCTCGTGGGGCGGGGTTGAGGGGCTGGATGTCCACGACCGCGAGAAGGCGATCGCGACCGCGAAGGTGGTCATGGAGCGTCGCGACGTGACGATGACGCCCGAATACGAGCGGTTGCTCGAACACGTCTACCAGATCACACGCCGTCATCGCTGACCCCGTGCTACCGGGTTCGACCATGTTCCTGATCGCCCAGACCTTCAACAGTTCGAGTCCCACGGTGCACGCCGCGTTGGCCGCGGGCGATCGGGGTTGGTTCGAATCGTCGGTGCGCGCGCAGCTGTCGGCGGGGTTGGACTACCTCGAGTGCAATGCTTCCAGTTTTGGCTCGGCCGAGCTCGATGTATTGGGATGGCTCGTGGAAGTCGTCGAGACCCTGGCCGAGCAACCGTTGTCGATCGACTCGCCGCATCCGGACGTGCTGGCCTCCCTGGTGAAGAAGCGTCGCTATCCGCCGCTGCTCAACTCGGTGGAATGCACTCCCGATGTCTTGCGCACGCTGCCCGTCGAGATCCTGGATGCGCTTACCGGTGGTCGGGCCAGCCTTGTCGTGCAGCTGCGGCGGGGAGCCACCCTGCCCGAGGGAGCCGACCAACGCGAAGCCTGGGCGGGCGAGGCACTGGTGGAGCTGGGCCAGCATGGAGTGGCGCGAGACCGCGTCTGGGTCGATCCCGTCCTTCTTCCCTGGGGACCACAGCTCGAAGCCGGTCGTGGTGTGTTCGACTTCCTGGATCGGTCGGCGAAGACCTGGCCGGGATTGGTGCACCTGGTGGGGCTCTCGAATGTCTCCTTTGGGCACGACGACCGGCGCGCACTGCATCGACTGTGGCTTGACGAGCTCATGTCCCACGGATTGCGCGCGGCGATCCTGGATCCCTTCGACGCGGCACTCATTGCCCACGCGCGGCAGTCCGGTCCGGCCACCGGCTGACGTGGGTTCTCCATGGTGCCCGCTAAGGGCGCTGGGCTGCCGTTGGTGCCGATTCTCCGGTAGGCACGACACTTGATACGGTTGGCGCTCACAGCGCCGCCTGCAAGACATGTGACTTACAGTGGCGGCCCGCGGACTCTTCGCAGGGTTCGTTTCTCGTCGTCCCCGTACGCGGTGGCGTGGGTGGCGCTGGTAACCCTCTTCTGTCGCTCCCGACCCCCCTACAGTCCAGCTTCGGTTCCGGCTCCGGTTGTCGTCGTCGTCGCCCGGCGTTCGTTGACAGCGTGTGTCCACGGGTCTAAGGTCGCGCGACGCGGCGGGAATTCCGCCCAACCGTATAGAGACCGGACATAGAGCCAGCTTTTGGCCAGAGACTGATCCAGCGAAGGAGCGGGAGCGCGATGAAGGAAGCCCTGGGTATGGTGGAGACGCGTGGATTTGCGGCCATGGTGGAGGCGGCTGATGCCATGGTGAAGGCTGCCAACGTGGTGCTCGTGGGATACGAGAAGATCGGCGCGGGCTTCTGCACCGCCGTCGTGCGTGGCGACGTCGCCGCGGTGAAGGCGGCCACCGACGCCGGCGCGGCCGCGGCCTCCAAGGTCGGTGAGCTCATCACCGTTCACGTCATTCCGCGTCCGCACTCGAATGTGCAGGAGGCGCTGCCCATCGGTGGCGTAGCCGACGGCAAGTAACCGATGCAACTCGGCGAGGTCATCGGCACAGTCGTGGCGACGCAGAAAGAGCCGTCGCTGCAGGGTCTGAAGCTGCTCATCCTGAAGGCAGTCGACCTTCAACAAAAATCCCTGGGTCAGTACGTGGTCGCGGCTGACGCCGTGGGCGCGGGCGAGGGCGAGTTGGTGCTCTACGCGAGTGGCAGTTCATCCCGCTTGACCGATGTCACGCGTGATCGTCCCGTCGATGCGGTGGTCATGGCCATCGTCGACGCGCTCGAAGTCGACGGCGACTTCGTCTACCAGAAGTAATTGGCCATGAGATCCCGTGAGGCACCATGGCGCTGAGCGAAGAAGCCATTGCCCGAATCGTCGCGGATGCGAGGGGGCGGGCCCACGCGGCCGAGGCGCCGGCTTCTCCCCGGCCGTCGGCCAGCCCGGTCGGTGGTGTATCGCTGGGACGGTCGCTACCGGGCGGCGGCAGCGACCCACGCGCCACCATGCATGGAATCTTCACGACCCTGGACGAAGCGGTCAACGCAGCGTCACGCGCGTTCATCGAGTTCCAGTCGTTCCCGCTGCGGTCGCGCGAAGCGATGATCGCCAACATCCGCCGCGAGCTCAATGAACGAACCGAGCTACTGGCGCGGATGGGTGTGGAGGAAACCGGGCTGGGGCGCTACGAAGACAAGCTTCGCAAGCACGCGTTGGTCATCAACAAGACTCCGGGGCCAGAGATCCTGCGACCGGAAAGCCAAAGCGGGGACCGCGGTCTCATGCTTACCGAGTGGGCGCCCTACGGAGTCATCGGCGCCATCACACCGGTCACGAATCCCAGTGAAACCGTCATCAACAACGGCATCAGCATGTTGGCGGCGGGGAATGTCGTGGTCTTCAACGGGCATCCCACCGCCAAGAACGTCACGCGGTTGGCGATTTCGCTCGTGAACGGGGCGGCCATGGCCGTGGGTGCACCCGCCAACCTCATGACCGCCGTATTGGAACCCACGTTGGAAACGGCGCAGGCGTTGATGTCGCACAAGGGCGTCCGCCTGCTGGTCGTGACCGGCGGGCCCGGTGTGGTACGGGCCGCGCTCGACTCGGGAAAGAAGTGCATCACGGCGGGACCGGGCAATCCGCCGGCCGTGGTCGACGAGACGGCCGACCTCGACCGCGCGGCGCGTGATATCACGGCGGGTGCTTCGCTGGACAACAATATCATCTGCACAGCCGAGAAGTTGGTGATCGTGGTGGATTCGGTGCGGACGAAGTTCCTACGCGCGATGCGCGAGCAGGGGAACTACGTTCTGAACGCCGACGAGGTCGCCCGCATCGAGAAGGTGATTTTCACCGAAACGCGCGGCCCCAGAAAACGGGCGCGAATTGATCGTCAGTACGTGGGCAAGAACGCCGCGATCATCCTGAAGAAGATCGGGGTGACGGTGGGCGACGAGTGCCGCCTGGCGGTGGCCCCCGTGGACAACGACCACCCGTTGTTGTGGACCGAGCAGATGATGCCCGTGCTTCCGGTGACCAGCGCGCCCCACGCCGACGCGGCTATCGACATGGCCGTGGAGATGGAGGGCGGCAATCGACACACGTTCACCATGCACAGCAAACGTATCGATCGCCTGAGCGCACTGGCGCGAAAGTGCGACGCGTCCATCTTCGTCAAGAATGGACCCAACTTCGCGGGGCTGGGTGAGGGCGGCGAAGGGCCCACCAGTTTTACCATTGCTACGCCGACCGGCGAGGGGCTCACCGACGCACGTTCGTTTTCGCGTCGACGCCGCTGCACGCTTGTCGACGATTTTCGCATCGTTTAGTTTTCGTTCAACTAGGGAGACCGATGGCCAACGTGGACGCTCTGGGTATGATCGAATGCAGCCGCATGTCGCTGGGGTCGGTTATTGCCGACGCCATGTTGAAGACGGCGAGCGTCGAGTTGTTGATGGCCCAGCCGGTACCGCCGGGAAAACTGCTGGTGGTCGTACACGGCGGCGTGGCCGACGTCGAGGCAGCCGTGGCCGTTGGCCTGGACCGGGCGGGTGACGCGCTGGTCGACGCCTTCTTCATACCACGACTCCATCCCAAGGTTGCCGCCGCGATCATGGCTCCGGTAGAGGGGCTCGAGGTGGAAGCCTTGGGCATGGTCGAAACCAAGACCGTGGCTTCCGCCATTCGCGCGGCCGACGCCTCGTTGAAGGCGGCCAAGGTCGATCTGGTTTCGATCAGATTGGGTCTGGGGATCGCCGGCCGAGCCATCTACTACGTGACCGGTAGTGTGGCCGACGCGCAGGCGGCGGTCGAGGCGGGCCGGGCGGCGATTCGCGTGCCCGACCTGTTGATCGACTCCGCCGTGATTGCGCAGCCGCATTCTTCGTACGCGCAGTACATGGCCTCCGGACCGGGGATCGTACGCCCCCTGCCCGGAGTTCAGGCTCCGGCTGAGGGCTGATCGATGCGCCTGGGCAGAGTTCTCGGCACCTGCGTGGCCAGCCGCAAGGCCTGTGGCCTGGGAGGGAAGCGGCTGTTGATTCTGCAACCCGTGGACTTCGAGTTGGTGCCCTCGGGAACCGTACTGGTGGCCGTGGATACGGTGCAGGCGGGCCGGGGCGAGCTGGTGGCCTGGGTCGGCAGTCGCGAAGCGGCCAATTCCCTGCCAGAGCCCTTCTGCCCGGTTGACGCCGCGATCGTCGCGATCGTGGACGATCTGGGGCTCGAGGGTGACCGTGGCGACCTCGTCTGGCTGAGCGGTCAGGCCACGTCATGAAGATCGCTCGCGTTACCGGTCAGATGGTCTCGACCCTCAAACATCCCCACCTGGACTCGCGCAGCATCCTCGTGGTCGAAATGGAATCGCTGAGCGGCCTCGAGGGGGGCCGGGCACTGCTGGCGGTGGATACGATCGGCGTGGGGGTGGGAGAACGGGTGCTCGTAGTCGACGACGGGGCCGCCGCTCGCACCGTATTGGGCCTAACGGGGCCGATTCGAACCCTCATCGTGGGCCGCGTGGACCAGACAAGTGTAGACCCCTGATCGGCCAACCTCTATTTTTGCATTGACTTGCCGCGAGGGCATTGGTATCAAAGTTGGCGCGGCCAGAGGAACCCATTGGATAGGAGTCATCCGCAATGACCAAGGCGGACCTGGTGGAAGTGATCGCGGACGGGACCGGCATCTCCAAGAAGGACACGGGCGTCGTCGTGGACCTCATCCTGGAGAACATCAGCCGGGCCCTGTGCGAGGGTGATAAGGTCGAACTTCGCGGTTTCGGCAGCTTCAAGGTGAAAGAACGTCGGTCCCGCAAGGCCAGGAATCCTCGCACCGGCGATGCCGTCGATGTTCCGGCCAAGCTGGTTCCCTACTTCAAGGCGTCCAACGAGCTGAAGGCTCTGGTGGACGTGGAGCCCAGCGTCTCCGATGACGCCATTGGCGAAACTTCCGGCGGAACCTTCTGATTTGAGTTAGCATAGAACGCGGTCTTGGTGTGGGGATTCCCCTACCAGCCGCCCAAACAGCATTCGCCGCGACCATTCCTGGGTCAGGTCCCGGGTAAGGTGAGCGGCGCTTTTTTGGCTCCAGGCCCGTAGTGGCCTCGAAAGGAAGAACCGAGCATGCCGAGTGGAAAGAAGCGTAAGCGCAAGAAGATCGCGACTCACAAGCGAAAGAAGCGCCTGCGTAAGAATCGGCACAAGAAGAAGAACAAGTAGCGTCTTCGCCTGAGGTCCGAACGTGGCGAAACGCATCCGAGGTGACGACTGGGAAGAGCAGGTCCTGCGTCACCTCACGGATCAGCCTCATCGTTCGTTCAAGGTCAAGGAACTCCAGCGCGCGCTCCGTGTGCCGCACTCTCGCTACAAGGAGTTCCGAACCCAGGTGCTCGAACTGGCCCGGGCGGGGAAGGTTGCAAGCCTTCCCCGCCGCAAGGTCCAGGCCCTCCAGGGCGCCTCACGTGTCGAAGCCATCGTAACGGGAGTCGGTCTCGACGCCACCGCCGTGCAGCTGCCCGACGGCAAACGTATCCGTCTGGATGTTCGCTCCCTGGAGCGAGTGGTTCCGGGAGATCGCGTCGAGATCATGCGCGGCCGTGAGGAAGGCCGCCCCGTGGCCCACGTACGCCGCGTCCTACAGGCGGCGCCGCGAAGCCTGGTGGGAGTACTGGAGAAATTCGGCGAGCGCTGGGTGCTTCTCCCCGACGAGAACGTTCCTGGCTTTTCCGGCGGAGCCTTCATTGCCCCCGGCGCCGATACCACCCAATTCGAAACTGGCGCGATCGCCACCGGCACCCTCGATGCGTTCGATCCGGCGACCACGCGTCCGCTGCTGGAATCGGTTCAGGTGCTCGGACACGCCGACCATCCCAAGGCCGCGTTCGCGCGATTGTTGTCGCGATCAGGTTGGCCACGCGGTTTCTCCGAGCAGGCATTGGCGCAGGCCGAGCGTCCGCTGGAGAAAGACCGCGAACGTCGCGATTGCACCCAGGAACTCGCCTTCACGATAGATCCCTTCACGGCGAAGGATCACGACGACGCGGTGGCGGTAACCCGCCATGAAAGCGGCGGTTTCGTGTTGTCGGTTCACATTGCCGACGTTGCCACCTACGTCGAGGAAGACTCCGTCCTCGACGAAGAAGCGCTGGCGCGCGCCACGAGTGTCTATCCACCGGGCCAGGTTCTGCCCATGTTGCCGTCGGCTCTGTCGGGCGGCGAATGCTCGTTGCACCACGGCCACGAGCGACGCACGTTGACCGCACGCATTCAGTACGACGCCAGCGGCGCGCGCCTCCGTTTCGATATTGGTCGATCGATGATCCGCAGCCGGGCATCGTTGAGTTACGAAATGGCCGAAGCCCTGCTGGAGGGCGATCTCGACGCGGTTCCCGCCGCGCGCACCGAGGTGGAGTGCGCCGATCTGGCCGCGGCGGTGGAGACCATGCACGAGCTGGCGGGGAGCCTGCGCGAACGCCGCCGCAGCGCGGGAAGCCTGTTCGTTGACCGCCCCGAGCGGGAATTCGTCCTGGCCGAAAATGGCCACGTGGAGTCCCTGCGTACACGACCGTCACTTCGCAGTCATTGGATCATCGAGGAGTTCATGCTCGAGGCCAATCGAGCGGTGGCCGAGACGCTCAACACCGCCGGCTTGCCGTTGATGTGGCGGGTGCATGAAGAACCCGACGAGCGGAAAGTGGAAGCGCTGGCCGAGTTCGTGGGCGACCTGGGATTGCGGTGGCGTCCCGGCCATCCAATTACCGGCCACGACTACGCCGAACTGTTTGCCCTGGTCGCCAACACCTCGCAGGCCCGGTTGGTGGGCCTCATGGCCCTGCGTTCGTTGATGAAGGCTCGGTACCGGGTGGGATGGGATCGGCATTTCGGCCTGGCGTTCGACGAATACGCCCACTTCACATCGCCGATTCGTAGGTACCCCGATCTGCACAATCACCGCTGGCTACACGCGTTGATCGATGCGGTCGGCGAGGGTGGCTGGATCGAGAACGCGGCCAAGGTAGCCCGCACGCGTGGCCGCCAGACCTCGGTGAGCGCGGCCGATCGCTTCGCGGCCATGGCGCGGGCCGACCACTGCAGCGAGCGGGAGCAGGTGGCCCAGCGCCTGGAGCGTAGCGCTGGCGACATCTACGCGGCCGATTACGTGAAGGACCGTGAGGGGGAAACCCTGGAAGGAATGGTGGTGAGCGTGGTTTCCAGCGGATTGTTCGTGGAGCTGGATGCCGTGGGCTTGGATGGCTTCGTCGGGGTTGAACAGCTACCGGGGGATTGGTATACCTTCCGCGAGCGTCGCCACGCTTTCGTGGGCGAACGATCCGGCAAGATCTTCCGAATCGGGCAGAGGGTGCGAGTCTTGCTTGAGCACGTAGACGTTACGAACGGCCGCCTGTGGCTGGGGTCGATCAAAGCGTTGCCCACCGCGTAGCGAGAGGGATAGGAAATGTCCGAACCGGCAGGTGCCGAGCGCCGCAAGTCAGATCGAGTCGATGCGGCGCTGCACATCAACCTTCATATCGACCTCGATGGTTACGAGACGTCCGAGTCTGACCTCGAGGCGCTCAACGTCAGCAGTTCTGGCGTGTACTTCCGCTCTGACACGTACATCGAGCCCATGACCAAGCTGGCTCTCAACTTCGACGTGCCACTGGGAGACGACAAGTTCGGCCGCGTTGACTGCGAAGGAATCGTGGCCCGGGTCATCCCGGAGATACCCGATCCCGAGATCGATCAGTACGAGGTGGCGGTGTTCTTCACCACCATCGACGCCGACAGCCTCCACAATCTCGAAAAGTACGTGGCCCAGCGAATTTCGGTCTAGCGCGTAGAGTTCCTAAAGGACTCGTACCCGTCAGCCGAAACCAAAGCGAAGGCCCAGAGAGGGGGTACCCGCGTGGTTCGCGACGGTGTTGGCGTCGATCGAGTTCTGATCGTTTCCGAAACAGAACAGTTCATCGAGGGCTTGCGGCAAGAATTGCCGGATGCCGCGGAACGCCTGGACTGGACCCCCGACGTCGTCACCGCGTTGCCGCGGGTGTTGAGCGGCGAGGTGTCGGTCCTCGTCCTCACATCGGACTCGGTCGGTGGTGATCGTCGCCATTGGCTCGAGCGCGTAAGGCTTCATCCCCAGAGTCGTGAATGTTCGCTCGTGCTGGTCGAGACGAGCGACGACTTCTCGCCGGCGCTACGGTCGGCCGTGGATGTGGTCCTGGAGCGAAGCGCTGGTATGGCGGCGTTGGCTCAACAGGTGCGGCGACTGATGTCTCGCGGCGAAGCACGCGGCGTGGCCCGCGAGCAGTGGGCTCGTTTGACGTCGGTGATCGATGCGCTGCCCCAGGCCATACTGTTGCTCGACGCGAATGGAAACGTCCGATCCACGAACACAGTCGCCCGGGAGTTGCTGGCGTTGACGCGGGAAATCACGCAGCTGTGGACCCTCGATCGGATTCTATGCGCCTTGGGCGTGGCCTCTGACGAAGCCAGCGAGCTGTCGCGCGGCGCGGCGATCGAGGGCGTGGAAATCCGGGTGCGACTGAACAATGAAACCCGCCAGCTGCGTGGACGCAGTCATTGGCTTCCTGACGGTGGCCCCGATGCATCTCAGGATGCCATGCGCATGGTGGTGTTCGAGGATATCACCGCGCCTCGGGCCCAGGAGCAGCGGCGGTCCGCGTACCACGCGACCATTGCCCACGACCTGCGTACACCCATGGCCGTCGTGCGAGGCTACCTGACGCTCCTGGCTACCCAGGCAACCCACGCACTGACGGAAGCCCACGTAGAGTACCTCTCGCGAAGCCTGCATCGTCTCGACGATGCCGAATCATTGCTCGACGATTTCCTGGATCAGGCCCAGATGGAGGCGGGACGTCCCCAACTTCGCTGGGAGGCGATCGAGCTGCGGCCGACACTGCAACTCCTGGTGGACGACTTCCAGCCCGCACCCGGCACCGAGGGTGTCGCGCTGGAACTGCACTACCCTGAAGAACTGGAACACGAGCACATGCGAGTCGATGCCCGTCGGCTCCGCCAGGTGATTGCCAATCTCATTACCAATGCGCAGAAGTACGCACCGGAAAGTCCGAGCATCGAGGTCCACGTGCGGGAGCTTCCGCTGGGACTTCGCTTCGAAGTGCGAGACCGCGGTCCGGGCATCGACCCCGATGCGCGCGGTCGGGTCTTCGATCCCTATGTGCGCCTGGACGATCCGTCCGCCAAGGGCGCGGGACTGGGCCTTCTCATCGTCCGCTCCATCGTGGAAGCACACGGCGGTGAAGTAGGTGTCGATGGCCGAGACGGCGGGGGATCGGTGTTCTGGGTCGAACTTCCGGCCACGCTGCGAATGCAACCCATGGACGTGAGCTGACCACTGCGCCCAAAATACGCCCACTGCTCGACGTATGATCCCTACCGTGTCGTGCGCATCCTTCCGGCCCAGGGGTAGATCCTACCCGTTCATGTGGTCGTGCACGCCACCCGATTATTTCCGATTGTGCCCCGTGGTTCCCCGCAATACCCCATAGCTCCTTGCACGGGCGCCTGGTGGCTGGTTGCACCGCATCTGGCACGGCCATTGCGGAATGCGCCTCGGGAGGGAGCCCCATGTTACGAACACTACAAGTCGCGCGCTCAGGTATGCGCGCGCAGGAGCGCAAGCTCGAGGTCCTGGCCAACAACCTGGCCAATGCGGCCACGACCGGGTTTCGACGCGTCCTTGCCAACCAGATGGAAGCGCCGCGCACGGCCGGTGGACCCGGCGATCTGCGTCCACTTGAGGTCACGACCACGCTGGACATGCGGCAGGGTCCCCTGCAGCAAACCGGCAATCCGTTGGATGTGGCCATCGCGGGTGACGGTTTCCTGGTAGTGCAGAGTCCAGGAGGCGCGCGGTACACGCGAAACGGTTCGCTGTCGGTCGACCCCGAAGGGCGACTGGTGAATACGTCGGGATACCCGGTCATGGGCGAGGGTGGTGCCATCCAATTGCCGCCCGGTGCGGCCAGCATCGCGGCCGACGGGACGATCGCGGTCAATGGCCAGCCGGTCGACCGGATCCGTGTGGTCACCGTGCCCCAAGCGCGAACCATGCAGCCCGAGGGCGGCGGCCTGTTGGCGGCCCGGGGCAACGTTACGGCCCAGAATCTGGATCCATCGGAAGTCCGATTGATGTCCGGACACCTGGAGGGAAGCAACACCAATCCGGTGTCGGACCTCATTGCATTGATCACCGCGCAGCGAACATTCGAAGCCGGCCAGCGGGTGTTGACCGCCACCGACGAATCGCTGCGCAAGACCGTGAGCGACATTCCGCGGGTCGGCTAGCGACCCGGGACTTTCGAGGGAGCTGAATAGAACCATGCTTCGCGCCATGACAACGGCGGCCAGTGGAATGCACGCGCAACAAACGCGTATCGATTCCATTTCCAACAATCTGGCCAACGTGAACACCATTGGCTACAAAGCCACCCGCCTGGAGTTCCAGGACCTTCTATACGAAAACCTCGCGCCGACCGGCGGCGTTCGCGCAGGCGGCGGCAGTGCGCCGGCGGCGATCGAGGTAGGGCACGGCGTGCGCGTCATGTCGACCGTGCGCAAAGCCAACCAGGGCGCGCCCGAACAGACCAGCAATCCACTCGATCTGATGGTCGACGGCGATGGCTTTTTTCAGGTTCGGCTACCCGACGGCGGTCTTGGTTACACGCGCGATGGCAGTTTCAAGATCGACCGGGACGGCAACGTGGTAACCAGCGCCGGTTACTACCTGGAGCCGGCCCTGAGCGTTCCTCCCGAGGCAGAAAGTATCGGCATCGCCAGCGACGGTACGGTCAGCGCGATACTTTCGGGATCCGATACCGAGGAACAGATTCTCGGGACCATAGAACTCGCGCGTTTCGTGAATCCCGCGGGGCTGTCGCACGCCGGCGAGAACCTGCTGGTGGCCACGCCCAACAGCGGGGAGCCCGAGGTGGGGACCGGTGGCAGTCCCGGTTTCGGCAACATCACCCAGGGGTTCGTGGAACGAAGCAACGTGGAAGTGGTCACCGAGCTGGTGAACATGATCACGGCGCAACGCGCCTACGAACTGAATTCGCGCACCATCCAAACCGCCGACGACATGATGTCGACGGTGAATTCCATCCGGAGATAATGTGACGTCGTTCGGTCGCACAATGGCATCGTTGCCGCTGCTGGTTCCGCTGGCGCTGGGTTGCTTGCCGCTCGATGCGGGCGCGATCCAGGATGCGCTCGGCCGACCCGCGTCGGGGCCCAGCGTGGTGGAGCTGCGCGCTTCGGTGCGCACCAGCTCCGCCCGCGTGCGCCTGGCCGACGTCAGCGTGCACCCGTTGCCGGCGGCGTGGGCCAAATTGGTGGTGGCCGACGCTCCCGCCCCGGGCCGCGCGAACGAGGTTTCGCGCGCCTATCTGCGGCGACGGCTTTCGGCGGTGGCGCCCGGTCGCATGCCCAATTTCGCTGGCGCCTGGTCGGTGAAGATCGCTCGGACCGGTCGCGCGGTACCCGACGCGGAATTACGGGCGCGGATCGAGTCGGTGCTGGCCGATCAACCGATTCCCGAAGGGGCCCACGACCAGCGGTTCAAGACGCTTTCGGTGCCGTCGCTGAACGTAGGCACGGGTCAATACGTGTTACGCGTCGTGGGTCCATTGCCGCGGATTGGTCAAGGTAGCGTGCGCATGGAGATCATCGACCAGGGTGGAAGACCGCGCCCCTTCCACGCTGGCGTGCGGCGGAGCCTTCTGATCGACACCTTTGAATTGGTCCGCGCGGTGGATCCAAACGTGGACCTGACCGAGGTGCACGTTCGCAAGGCACGCAATTGGATCGAGCGGGCCGGCGACTGGGCCGATCACGAGCGCTTCGGTGCCACCTTCGGCGGTTGGACCACCCGCCGTGCTTTGGAGGCGGGACGACGCCTTCGGAGTCAAGACCTGCGTCCCACACCATTGGTACGACGCGGAGAACTGGTGGAGTGGATAGTCCGGCGGGGCGACCTCCGGGTGAGCATGGAGGCGATCTCGCGCGGTGAGGGCGGTCGGGGCGATTGGATCTACGTACGTGGGCCGTTTGGCCCGCGCTCGCATCGAGTTCGCGTTCTCGACCGTGGTCGCGTTACCGATGATCCCACATTCATGAACGAACAGGGCAAGCATGCCGGCAGGGGGAGTTCACTTTGAGGTACGCATTCTTCACTCCATTGGCGTTGGCGGCGTTGGCCGCACTCGCGCTGCCTTCGCAGGCGAAAGCGGGGCGTCCATTCCTGGACCTGGTCCAGGGCACCGGTGGTATCAGCGATCTGAAGGCGCTCGCGGTGGGTGACATCGTGACCATCATCATTTCCGAGTCATCTTCCGCCAACAGCACGGCCAAGACCGACGCCAACAACAAGACCGAGGTAAGCGGCGGGCCCGGCCTGGGGATGCTGAGTCTGGTGACCGACTGGGGCCTGACGGCGGAAAACAAGTACAAGGGCGATGGCAAGACGTCACGCACGGGAAGTCTGAACGCCAAGATCAGCACGCGCGTGGCCGAAGTGTTGGAGAACGGAAACTACCGGCTCGAAGGTCAACGCATTGTCGAGGTCAACGGCGAGAAGCAACGGATCAAGCTGACCGGAGTCATTCGGCCGCAGGACGTGGACAGCGACAACACCATTGCGTCTACCTACGTGGCTGACGCCAACATCATCTACGACGGCCGCGGTCCGATTGCGACGTCGCATTCGCCGGGCATCCTGACTCGACTCGTGAATTTCATCTTCTAGGAGCTTCCGTGAAACGTTGCACACTCATGGGCGCTGCATTGCTGGCGGTGGCGCTGGTCGCGCCGGTGGCGCAGGCCGAGCGAATCAAGGACATCGCTGCGTTCACCGGTGATGGCGAATGGCGGGTCCTGGGCACCGGGTTGGTTACCGGCTTGGCCGGGACGGGCGATGGATCGGGATTCCGGGCGTCGATCACCTCGTTGGTCAATAGCCTGGACCGCATGGGCCAGACGGTGGACGAAAGCAGCGTGCGCTCGAAGAACGTGGCCATGGTCACGGTGGAGGCTTCCATACCGCGCACGGCGCGGCCCGGCACCCGGGTTGACGTTCGCGTTTCCTCGATCGGCGACGCCAAGAGCCTCGAGGGCGGAACGCTTCTGTTCACGGCGTTGACGGGTGTGACCGATGGCGAAACATATGTGGTGGCGGCGGGCGCCGTTTCGATCGGCGGGTTCAATGTGGAGGGTGGTGCCAACAATCGGGTGCAGAAGAACCACCCGACGGTGGGCGTCGTCACCAGCGGCGGTGAGGTGTACGAGCAGCCGCCCGGATTGGCCAATGCGCCGGCGCTGGGTGTCATCTTGAATCACCCCGACCATTCCACCGCGGCCAACGTGGCCCGCTCCGTCAACGCGGCGTTTCCCGGCGCGGCGCGCGCGCTGGACGCCGGTTTCATCGCGCTCACGCCTCCCGCGGCCCTGGCCGACTCTCCCGTTGAGTTCCTGGCGGCCGTGGAAGTTCTGGAGGCGAACACCGACACGGTCTCGCGGGTCGTGTTCAACGAGCGAACCGGGACCATCGTGGTGGGGTCGGGTGTTTCGATCGGCGAGGCGGCCGTAGCTCACGGAGGGTTGACCATTGAGATCCGCACCCGCTTTCGGGTAAGCCAGCCGAACAGTTTCAGTGAAAACGGCGAGACGGTAATCGTGCCGGATGTGCAGACGCAGGTGCAGGAAAGCGATGCCCACGTCCTACGGCTGCCGCCGATGACCACGGTGCAGGACATCGTGGACGTGCTGAACGGAATGGGAGCCACGCCGCGCGACATCATCGCCATTCTGCAGGCGTTGCGCACCAGTGGAGCGCTTCAGGCCGAAGTGGTGGTGCTGTAATGATTCCGCTGACCCCCGCGATGCACATGACGCCGCTGCGGGACTCTCAGCCCGGGCCGATCGCCATGCCGGGCGAACAAGCCGCCGCCCCGCCCGACGCGTCGGTTGATGGGCAGACCGACGCCCAGGCCGCGGTTCGGGCCGCGGAACTGAAGGCGGCCGCGTCGCAATTCGAGGGTCTGCTGATCCACATGATGCTCAAGGCCATGCGATCCACGGTTCCCGAGTCGAGTCTGTTCGCCGATAGCAGCGAACTGAAGACCTACGAGGAGCTTCGGGACGAAGAACTGGCCAGCGTAGTGGCCAAGCGCGGCGGCCTCGGGCTGGCGCCCGTGATCGAGCGGCAACTGACCTACGACCTGGACACCCAGCGCGCACTGGATGAAGCACTCAGCGGCGCGCGTGAAGCCGGCATCCGGGCACGCGTGCTCGATCACAGTCCGGTGGCTGGATTCACCGATACAAAGAGAGGGAAGCCATGAGCGCACAAAGCGGCGCCTTGACGGAATTGCTCGGGGCACTGGAAGCCGAAACGGATCTCTACGATCGTCTCTTGAGCCTGGCCGAACGCCAGGGTCGCTACCTGGTGCACCGGCGCGAGCGGCGACTCCATACCGTGGCCCAGGTGATCTCCAACCTGGTACCGCGGGGTCGTCGTCTGTCTCGGTGTCGCGAGGAATTGTTGGCTCCCTACGTGGTGGGAGGCTCCGTCGGTGGCAATCAGATTGACCTCACGGCCCTGGCCGCCGTGGGCGATGAGCAGGAGGTTCGCCGTGTGCGACTGGCCCTGGCTCGTCTGACCGAGGTTGGGTTGGCCCTGTACCGCAAGAATTTCCAGAACCATCAACTCGCCGGGTTTTCGATTGGCCTGGTGCGCGAGGAAATGCGGGCGATGGTGGGAGTCAGTGGTGCCTCGGACGAGTATACCCACGAGGGCGAGCAGGAGGCCGGCGTGGGTCAAGGCATCTGGACCGGGAGAGCTTGATCCATGTCACTCTTCAGTACCCTGAACGTCGGCATCAGCGGCATGTTCGCCAGTCGCCTGGCGACCACCATCATCAACCACAATATCGCCAACGCGAACACTCCCGGCTACTCGCGCCAGACCCTGTCGCTGTCGACCCGCATGCCCAGCCTGACGCCGCAGGGCGCGGTGGGTCTGGGTGTTCAGATCATTGGCGTGAACCGCAACACGGATCCGTTTCTCGAGCGGCAATTGCTCGACCAGACCTCCTTGCTTGGAAGCTACGCGACGATCGACATGTCCCTCACCTCGATCGAGGACATCATGGGGTCGGTGGACAACGATCGCATCGGCGATGCGTTGAACTCCTTCTTCGATTCCTGGGGCGATCTGGACACGCCCACCCTTGACGCGGGCGACAAGCAGGCGGTGGTTTCGGCCGCCGAGTCCCTGGCCCTTCAACTGCGAGAAGTAGACGGCGGCCTGGCGCGGCTGGAGGACGACTCGCAGGAGTTGCTTGAACGGCAGATTGGCCACATCAACTCCATCATCGAGCAAGTTGGTCAGTTGAACGGCCAGATTCTGCGCGGGCAGTCGTCTGGCAATGCACCGAACGATCTGATGGATCGGCGTGGCGCGCTTCTTCAGGAACTGTCGGGCATGACGCGCATGAAGGTCCACGAGCGGTCCGATGGAACGATCGACGTGGCCATCGAGGGTCGAAACGTGGTGACGCGTGATACCACCAATCCGCTGCGGCTGGTGCAGAAAACCGAAGGCAATGTTACCAAGCGGGTGGCCGTGATCGGCACCAGCAACGACCTCGAGGTCAACTTCGAGGGTGGCCAACTGGGCGGTCTGTTGCGGACGGTGAACGAGTTCGTGCCGCAAACGAGGGCCAAGATGGACTCGGTCGCGCGGTCGTTGATGGATCGGGTAAATGAATTGCATCGACAGGGCCTGGGGCCGGCGGGTACCGGCATAGACTTTTTCATAGGAACCGGGGCGGGAGACATCCGGGTCAACCCCGCGGTCGTGGGACCGCCGCCCGCCGTGGCCACCGGTCGATCCGGTGAGTCTGGTGACAATGAGTTGGCCGGTGAGATTGCCGCGCTGCGCGACTCGGTATCGGGGCAGCACGACCTGAGCATTACCGACGAATACAATCAGGCCCTGATAGGCCTGGCCACCGACCGTGGTAGCTATCAGACCCTACGTGAGGGGCAGCAAAGCATCGTGGAATCGATCTACAACCGCTTGGAATCGGTGCGCGGCGTAAACATCGATGAGGAACTGACCAACCTGCTTCAGTTCCAGCGCACCTACGAGGCCAACGCTCGCGTCATCAGCTCGGTCAACGAAATGCTCGACACCTTGATCAACCGCATGATCTAGATTTCAGAAGAGAGTCCCTATGCGCATCAGTCATGCTTCCATTACGCGTCAAGCGGTCTACGAGATGCAGCGTTCGTTTTCGCGAATGAGCAGTTTGCGGTTGTCCCTCTCGAGCGGGCAGCGAATTTCGAGTTTTGCCGACGACCCCAGCGGACTGGGGTCGATTCGCCGATTCGGCACCTTGCAGGCCGCGAACGAGCAGTACACCCGAAATCTCGGCAGCGCCCGGACGTTCCTGGAGTCCGCCGATTCGAATCTTCAGGGCATGTCCGGGGTGATGGCCAAGCTACGGGAGGTCCTGATCCGCGAGACCGGCGCCTTGGCCAACCCGGAGTCGAACGCCAGTGCCGCCGTGGAGTTGGAAGGGCTGCGTGAGCAGATGTTGGCGCTGGTGAACGCCGAAGTAGAAGGTACCTATATTTTCGGCGGTTTTCGTACCGACGCACCGCCGTTTCGCCTGGATGGTAACGGCGTGGTGTACGAAGGCGACGACAACGTTCAAGCGGTCCAGGTGGGAGCTTCGTTGCGGATTCCGGTTTCCATCGCGGGCCAGGAGATGCTGGGAAGCAACGTCGCGTTGTTGGGCGGGAACGCCGACCTGTTGCCGCGCGTGACGGGAGCTACCAGCTTGAGCTCGCTGAACGAGGGGGCGGGGATGGCGCTGGGCAGCATCACGCTGAAGGATGGCACCGCTTTGCCGGTCGAGGTGGATCTCAGCACCGCGGCCACCGTGCAGGACGTCATCGATGCGATCAACGGCGCCGGGACGGGCATTACCGCGCGCATCTCGGACGACGAACGGGGGATCACCCTGGACTCGGGCGACCCGATCGCGGTGGGCGAAGTCGATGGGTCAACGGCCGCCGATCTGGGACTTCTGGGCACCGACGCGGGCACGTTGGAGGGCACCGACATCCGTGCATCGCTCATGGGGAGCACGGCGCTCACCGACATCGCCGCTTTCGATGGTTCCCTGCCGTTGGGCACGATCCAGATCGAGATCGGCGACACGATTACCGATGTGGACCTTTCTGCCGCTCTCACCATCGACGATATGCGCGGCACCATCCAGTCGTTGGTGCCCCAGATGGATCTCGACATCACAAACGGTTTTCTCAGCCTTCAGCTCAACCAGGCCGACCCGTTTCGCGTGTACAGCCCGCCGGGAGACACCACCAGTCAACGCCTGGGCCTGGATGGCGACGCCAGCCCGGCCCGACTCTTCGACCTTTTCGAGGATGCTATCGATGCCCTCAAAAGCGGCGATACGCTCCGAATTCGGCAGGGAATGGTAGAAGTCGAAGATGTGCACGCCCATCTCCTGGAGCTCAACGTCCGGATCGGCGCCCGGCAGCAAACCCTGGATCAAACCGAACGACTGCTGCTGGGACGTTCTGAGGCATTGGCCTTGCAACGAAGTCGTATCGAAGACACCGATATCATCTCGGCGGCGAGTAATCTGAGTTTCGCGGAAACCGCGTATCAAGCCTCTCTGGCGTCGTCATCGCGGCTTTTCAGTCTATCCCTCGTCAACTACCTGTAGGTCCCATGAGAATCGAAAGCGAACGTCTGGGAGCGCTGGACGTCGACGATGCCAGCGTCATCACGTTTCCCCGCGGACTTATCGGCTTGCCCGGGCGCAAGCGATTTGTCATTCTGGAGTTCGGCGAGGGTATTCCTCTGGGCTGGATGCAGTGTGTCGACGACGGAGCATTCGGATTGCCGGTAAGCGATCCCCAGATCTTCCGGCCCGAATACCGCGTCGAAGCGTCTTCGCCGGATGTCTCCGACCTCGAACTCGAGTCGGCCGAAGATGCGGTGATTCTCGTGGTAACGACGGTTGGTGCCGGTGGTGACCTGATGACGGGGAACCTGCGTGCGCCTCTACTCGTGAACACGCGCAACCGAATTGGCCAACAGATCGTTCTGGATGGTCCAGATGCCGAGCTTCGGGTAGAGGTGGATCCATTGGCGTTTGCCCAGGCGGTCAACCAGCCGGGCGAACGCGCTCCCGACGTCTCGACGGTGGCTCCCTGAGGGATGCCAATCGTGACGCGCCAACGACAAGGAGGTCTTGGTGCTCGTACTCAGCCGCAAACGAAACGAGAGCATCGTCATTGGTGACAATGTCATCATTACGATACTCGACGTGCGTGGAGACCAGGTGCAGATTGGCATCGCGGCCCCGCGCGAGATCCCTGTTCATCGGCAGGAAGTCTACGATTCCATCAAGAAGGTCACGGAGGAGGCGGCCGAAACGCCACCGGATGTGATCGAAGGGTTGCGTCGACTGGCGCAGAGTTCGCCGAAGGACAAGACCGACAAGGCCTCTACCGAGGAGTCGGACGACACGCCCACCGAGGACTAGGCGCCGATCAGGCGTGGCGGTCGAGTACCGCTGCGTCTTCGACTTCGTCGCGGTAAGGGCGTTCGCGGCGACGCCGCAGGTGCGTGAGTGCCGCCAGCGTCTCGGACTTCTCCCGCTCGAGAAATTCGGCCAGCTCTTTTTCCTGGGTGCGCAGACGCGCTACCTCGCTGGCCAACGGCTCTTCGTTTCGGGCCGCGAGTGAGGTCTGGGCGTCGAACGCCTTCAGGGCTTCCAACCTTTGGTCCAGGGCTTCGTCAAGCGCGTCCCACTGCCCGTCCTGGGCCAGGGTTCGCACCAGCTGGGTGGCGTTGTCGACCCTCTTCAGGGATTCCAGGGCGAAGGTTGGCGCGTCCTTGTGCACGTCTACACACTCAAGGAGAGGCGCGGAGTATCCGAGGTCGATCGGTTGACAGGCGGCGTGTCCTGGGCCTCTTCGGCGCTCCGGGATTCCACTCGTTTCCAGCTGACCAACAACGTGCGCAGGATGCGCAGGGCGTTCTTGACGTGGGCGGCCTCGTTGATTCGGTTGGCCTCGCTCAGCTCGAACTCCACGTATTCGTACAGCGCCGCGAGTTGTTGGGTGAGTTCGGGGGCCACGCTATGGTCCAGGGAATTGTTCAATTCCTGCACGATACTCAGGGCCCGGTTGATCTGGGTCCCGCGGCGCGGAATATCTCCACTGGCAATGGCTTGTTGAGCCTCGTCCGCGAAACGAATGGCTCCCTCGTACAGCATTACGACCAGGCGCTCCTTCGAGACCGTTTCAACATGATTGGTCCGATACTGGTCTACGGCATTCTGCAAAGACAAAGTGCGATCCCTCCGGCGTTACTTGGATCTAGCACCCTTAGAACAGGAAGCCCGACTGCGATTGCAGACGGCTTACCAGGACTTCGAGTGCGGTGAACTTGCGGTTGAGGAGCTCTTCGTAACCGGCGACCGAGCGTTCTTCGCGCTCGATCCGGCCGTCGATGTTCTTGATCTGAGCATCGATGGCGTTCTCTCGTGTCTTGAACAATCCCTGGGTGAAGTCGGTGATGTCATCGACGACGTTGGTCAGTTGAGCGGCCACGCCCACCGAACCGTTCTCTTCGATGAACAGGCTGGTTACGCTCTCGAAATCAGTCCCCAGGGCCTCTTCCAGTTTGGCGCCGTCGAGCGCCAGGATACCCTCCTGGTCGAGGCTCAAACCGGCTTCGGCGACCACGCGATAGCTACCGGGGTTGGCTACCGAACGATTCAGTACTCCGGTCACACGATCCTGGATCGCACGCACCAGCGAACTACCGTTCAACGGGGCGCCGCGTTCGGACTGTCCGTTGACGATGGTCATCACGTCGTTGTAGGCATCCACGAAGGACTGAAGGTTTTCCTTGAGCTCTTCGTTGTCGGCTCCCACGGTCAGGGTCCCCGCGCCAACACTCTCCAGGCTTATGGTGATGCCTTCGATTGCAGTGGAGGGCGAGTTGCTGGAGCTGACGATGGCGATGCCGTCGATCGTGAAATTGGCGTCGCCGGCGGCGACCTGATCGTTCACGTCGAACGCCGGTTGGAGTCCGCCCGACAGCCCTGAAGCGTCCAGGCTGAAGGCGCCGCTGGAACCCGTTTCGTTCGAGCTCACCACCAACCGGAAGGCCGGGTCCACGCCGTCGTTGATGATGGTCGCGGTCACGCCGGCGCCGGCCCCGTTGATGGCGTCCTTGAGGTCGGCCAAGGTGCTTCCGGGGTTGACGGTTATGTCGGTGGTCTCACCGTTGGCGGTGACCGAAAATGTTCCGCTGCCGACTCCGGTGGTGGCTTCGGCAAATCCCTGGCTTACGTCGCGCTGCGCGGTGGCCAGGTTCTGGATATCGATCGCATAGCTACCCAACGCAGCAAAGCTGGTCGCGGTGGCGGTAAATGCGTCTTCGTTGGAGCTGGTGCCGCCTTTGGCGACGAAGCCGTTGCGTGAGCTGAGTTTTTCGGCCGCGGCACCGAACGCGGTGACTGCGGTCTTGAGATCGCCCAGGATGGACAGGCCCTGGTTCAGGCTGTCTTTTTGCGTCTGGAGGCGAAAAATTGGTTGGCGTCGTAGGCCGACGAGCGACGCTACGATGTTCTGGGTATCGAGTCCGGAGGCGATACCGCCGAACGAAATTGGTGAACCCATGTTGCTCCCTTGGTTGCCGTCAGCTCTTGTCGTCGAACAGCAGGCCCCTGAGTTCCCTCAGGTTCTTGCCGGCCGCGAGAAGTTGTTCCGGCGGGAACTGCCGCAGCGTGTCCCCGGTCTTGTCGTCGACGAGTGACACGACGAAACGTGAGACTTCATCGTCGTACGCCATGTCGAGCCGGTAGGAACTCATTGCGGTGAGTTCTTCCGATACCGCATCGACAATCTCGGAAATCTGTTCCAGATCGGTTGATTGGCTCCCGAGAGTCGTTTCAGCAGGTTCGGTGCCACGCTCGCGGGGCGAACCATGAACCGCTTTGGCGGATTCGGTTGGCGCGACGTCCCGTGCAATGGGGCGCTCTCTTGGTTCGACTGGCCGCGGCGCGGTCAGCGCGTTGATCAGTGATTCCATGACCTATCTCCCGTCGGGTACCACCCCGGGGCACGAACGGCCCCGGGGTGATCACCGAATCTTCGAACGGTTCTATCCGAGCAGACTCAAAGCTGCCTGCGGCGCGAAGTTCGCCTGCGACAGAATCGAGATGCCCGCCTGCTGCAGAATCTGCAGGGAGGTCATGTTCGCGGCCTCGCTGGCCACGTCCACGTCCCGGATTCGCGAGTTCGCAGCGCTCAGGTTCTCGACCGTAACGCCGAGGTTCCGAACCGTTGATTCGAGGCGGTTCTGGACCGCACCGAAACCAGCTCGGGTCTGGGAGATGGACGTCAGGGCAGCGTCGACAGCAGCCAGCGCCACGGTAGCCGTGGCGTTGTTGGTGCCAGCGATGTTGACCGTTCCGGCCGTCAGTCCCAGCGCGGACGAACTGATGGTGGTGCTGAACGAGATCTGGATCTGATTGGCCGCGGAGGCGTTGGCGCCCACCTGGATATCGATTGATCCGCCCGATCCGTTCAGAAGCTGCGTACCGTTGAACTCGGTCGTGTCGGAGATACGCGTGACTTCCGCCAGCAACGCCTGGAACTCCTGATCGAGGAATCCGCGCTCAGCGGAACCGATCGTTTCGTTCGCGGACTGCTCGGCCAGTTCACGCAGTCGGATGGCGATGTTGGAGACCTCGTTGAGGGCACCTTCCGCCGTCTGGACCATGGAAATGCCGTCGTTGGCGTTTCGGCCAGCCTGCTGCAATGAACGGATGTCCGCACGCAGAGACTCGCTGATGGCCAGACCGGCGGCGTCGTCGCCCGCCCGGTTGATGCGAAGACCACTCGAGAGCTTCTCGAGCGACTTGCCCAGCTTGACGTTCGTGTTGAAGAGATTCCGTTGTGCGTTGAGGGACGCAACGTTCGTGTTTACTCGCAGACCCATGGCTTCCTCCTTGAAGACGGGTACGGAGAGGTTGAGCCGGACCCGGGACCCATTCCATCGGGTCGATCCGGGACGGCACTTGTCACTGGGGGCAGGTATCGGCACTGGCCAGTCCGACTTGAGCCGAGAATTTCTCGAGAGAGGCACGAAGCTTGAGGGGGCAGGACTTCATGGGAACCACGGGCAACACCGAGATATTGCTGCGGACGATAGTCCCTGGCGAATTCGCCGCGGTCGAGGCGCTGATACGCGACTCGTTCGGGGTCCGAACCGGCGCCGGGCCCGGGAAAGATTTTCCTACGGCGATGCATCCGAGTAACCACGATCACATCTACGTGGGGGAGATCAGCGGGCAGCTGGTATGCGCCGCGACGGTCCTGATCCGTCTTTGGCATACGTCGGTGGGCCCGCGTCTTACCGCCTGCCTGGGGTCATTCGCAACTCCGACAGCTTGGCGGGGGCGCGGATACAGCGCCGCGCTGCAACAATACATACTCGGCGATCTGAACGACTCCGGAGTGGATTGGGCCCTGCTGTGGACCGATCGTCCCGAGGTCTATCGGGGCCGGGGCTTCGCGGCGCTGGGGTACGAGCAGCACGGTCGGATCGACGGGTGTCACTGGCCTCAGTCTGACCCGGGTGGGTTCGTGCGGCGAGCCGACCCGCTCGATGCTCCGCAACTGCTGGAGTTGTACGAGGGTCATGACCTGAGGGCTCAGCGTACGCAGACCGATATGCTTGCCTATATCGACCCCACCGTGTCGCAGACATTCGTGGTTGAACGCGGTGGTCGGGTTCTGGCCTACGCCAGTCTCGGCAAGGGCCGCGACTTCGCCGGCTACGTGCACGAGTACGCGGGTCCCGTGGATCTGGTCCACATGCTCTGGGGCAAGGCAGTCGAGCACGGCGCCCAGTTCGTGCTGGTTCCCCAGGGAGCCGAGCGCTACATGGCCGACACCGCGATTCCCACCCGTATCCAGGCGGGGGCGCTGGCCAAAGTGCTTCGCCACGAACGATTCCCCACCCCGATCGACGATTTGCGATGGGCCGCCTGGGGTTTCGATTCCGCATGAGCCGACCGCAACTTTCCGTATGCATGATCGCACGCAATGAAGCCGACATTCTGGGGATGTGCCTCGAGTCGTTGAAAGGACTGGCCGACGAGGTAGTCGTCGTGGACACCGGGAGTACCGATGACACGGTACAGATCGCGGCCGCGTACGGCGCCCGGGTGGTGGAAAGCGTTTGGCGGGACGACTTCTCGTTGGCGCGGAACGAGAGTCTGCAGTTGGCGAGCGGTGAGTGGATTCTCGTACTGGACGCCGATGAGATCCTGTCGGCCGCCGACCACGACGCCATCCGCGAAGTCATGAATGGACCGCGTGACTGTGCGTACGTGCTGGTGCAGAGGAACTACACCACGCATACCAACGTGGCCGGTTGGAAGCCCAACGACGGTGCATGCGTGGAAGCCGCGGCCTACCCCGGATTCGTGCCCGCCGTTCAATTCCGGCTGATTCCCGCCGACCCGCGAGTCGAGTTCACTGGCGCGGTGCACGAGGACATGGGCGACAGTCTCCTGGCCCTCGGTCTGCGGACCGAAACGCTGGAGATCCCTATTCACCATTTCGGTAAGGTTCGCTCGCAGGCGGTCATGGAACGCAAGAAGCGCCTGTATACCCAACTCGGCGAGGACAAGCTGCGCACCGCTCCCAATTCGCCACAGGCCATGTTCGAGCTGGGAGTGCAATACATAGAGATCGGCAAGCGGCCCGAAGCCATCGCCACGCTCGAGACGTTCTTGCAGAGCGAGAGCCATCCGTACTTCCATAGCCGAGCCGTGGGATTCCTCGGGCAGATGTACACGTTCGAGGGGCGCCACGAAGAGGCGATCGCGGTACTCGAGGATGGCGTTCGTGAACATCCAGACTCGATCGTGCTGCGTGAGTCGTTGGCGTGGGCCCGAATTCGAAACGGGCAGGCATTTGCCGCGGTCAAGGTGCTCGATGAGGCGTTGTCGTATTGGCCCGAGCAGCTGAGCCTGCTGGAATTGTTGGGGCTGCAGTACGTTGATCTGCGACAATTCGACGCGGCGGCTACGATCTTCGCCCGCGCGTCGGCCATCTACCCCGACAGTGCGTCGGTGAAGCGCGGCCTGGCCGTGATGGATCTGGCCACGCATGGAGCCGACGTCGCCGCGGAAGTCGCGGGCCGATTGACAAGCGCTTCGTCGGCCGCCACGGCGCAGAACCTGATTCTGGTGGTCAATGCGTTGGTGGAGCAGTCGCGTGGCGATGTGGCTTTGCGGTTGTTGTTGACCGCTGACCCGAACCTGCGCTCGCGCCTGATGGCGGCTTGGGTTCGGACGGCGCGAGCCGCGAACCGCCGCGACGAAGAAAGCTGGGCGATGGCGCAGATGGCTCGACGCAGCGAGATGGCCGTGGGGGATCTCGAGGCGAGCCTGCCACGACTGATGGTTCCCGGATCCATGGGGACCGCGTTCGCGCTGATTGAAATGGGGGCCGACCAGGGGCACCCCAGCTCTTCGTTGGCGCGAGCCGGCGTGCTGTCGCGTTGGGGTTGTGGGGCGTGGGCGCGAGAGTGCCTGGCAAACCTGCAGTCAGATCCCCGGTTGGGGTCCATCATCGACCAGGCGCGATCCCGGCTGCAAACTTCGTCGACCTGAACGCGGCTGAGCGTTCAAGGTCGGAGCCCCTCGCGTCGATACCTTCTCTGGGACCGGACGTCTCTTCCTCGAGGCGGTGGAATGGACCTGGACTTGCTATCATGAGCCAGGACTGGAAACCGTGTTGCCCCCCGGGGGAAGGATGAAGATGGCGACCAACCCACTTGGCGGTCTCGGACCGCGCCAGCAGGACTCGCTGCCCGGATCGACGCCGGAGCGGACAAAGACGGCAGCACGGCCCCAGGACGGGGAACGGGCTGACGCCAAGGGCCCTCAGACCACGCCGGTCGATGCTGCCGCGGGCGAGAAGGTACAGATCTCGAAGGAGGCCAGGGATCTCCTGGAGTTGACAGATCTGATGAGCGCAGCACGCAAATCCCTTGATGAATCGCCTGATATCCGCGCCGATCGTGTGCGTGAGGTAAAGGAACGTCTGAAGTCCGGGGTCTATGAGACCAAGGGCATTCAAGACGAGTTGGCACACCGTCTTGCCAGCATTCTGCGCGATGCTCCGCTCTCTGACGGCTGATCCAGCCGCTATCCTGTAAGAAAGACACTGGACGCTCCCCGGGGCGCGTGGTAGGAAAAGGCGCATACGTGGTCGCCGATCTACCACAATGCCTGGGGGTTACGTGTCCTCGCGACCGAATATCCTGGTGCGAAGTGATGACCGGCAGCTGAAAGCTGCCGTCCAGTCGCTCGCCGTTGATCCGGCGCCATCGGCCTCGTTGCCGGTGGATCTGGTCGTTCTGGACCTCGACGGTCAGAGCGAGGCGTCGGCCATCGTCCAGGCCACGGCCGAGTTCATCGATACTCCCATCGTCGTCGTCAGCCAGGATAGTTCGCCCCAGCGGGTGGTGGCGGCCATGCGAGCCGGCGCCCACGACTGGATCCCGCGTCCGATCGTCCAACGCCAACTGGAACGCGTTCTGACGGCGGCGTTGGAACGTACGGCGGCCCGCCACGCGTCGCGCTCGATGACCAAGGCTCTGCGCGCGAGAGGGCAAGAGGCCCAGGACGACCGACAACACCTTGCGCAACAATTGGGCACCATGGCCGAAGAGCTCGATGCCGCGCATCGCGAGCTCCAGAGCCGCGTGTCGCAGTTGGTCATGTTGTACCGGATCGGACGTGATCTGAGTTCGCAACGGAACTGGGATGAAGCGCTCGAGGGCTTCCTGCGTAGCTTCTGTGATTTCCTGCGCGCCGATGGCGCGGCGCTCTTGCTGGTGAGTGAGTCGGGTCACCGCTTGGCGCCGCGAAGTTCATTTCGCATGGAGCAGAAGACCCTCGAAGCTACCTGCGAGGATCTGCGTACGGGTGACATGCCGGCCCCGCGTGACCCTGCGCTGTGGACCCGGGGCGACGACGATTGTTGGATCGCTTGCCATGAGAGTGCTGGCTGGAGCGAGACCGTCGTGCCACTTGTGCATCGCCAGCGCACCCTCGGCTACCTGGCGTTCGAGAAATCCTACGACTCGTGGGATGACGCGCAGGGCGACCTCTACTTCCTGATTACGGTTCAGACGATCTTGACCGAAGAGGTAGCCGGCGCCCAGGCATTGTCCGAGCTGCGCCGACTGCAACGATTCCAGCAGATGACACTGGACCGCGTGGGCAGTGGCATCCTTACCGTGGATGCGCAGGGGCGCGTCCTGTACGCGAACGCCACCGCGCGCGAGTTGTTGCAGTCTGAGCCCACGGGCATGGTGCTGGCCGACTTGCTTCAGGTGGGGGCCGAACGGGTCCCGCTCGATCGCTGGCTGGCGTATGTGGATGGCCACGGCCCGGCGGTGGCGGATGCGTGGCTCATCACCGATCCCGAATCAGTCATTCCCGTGAGTATCGCGGCCTCCCAATTGCCGGGTGATCGACCGGGCGAGGTACACTTCGTCACGATCCTGGAAGACCTCAGAGAACGCCGCGAGCTCGAAGCCGAACGCCGTCGAGCCGCGCGTCAGGACGAACTGCTCATCATGGCGGCGGAATGGGCGCACGACGTGCGCACTCCGCTTACGGGCATTCTTCACGGCGCTGAGTTGTTGGCCGATGCGTTGCCGGCGGACTCGGCCAAGCGACGCCATTTCCGGATGATCCATAGCGAAGTGGATCGCATCAACGACCTGGTTTCCAACTTCCTGGACTTCGCGCGTCCGGCGCGGCTGAAAGCGGCGGAGTGTGATCTTTCCGAGGTAGCCCGGCAGGTCGTGGAGGCAATGAGCGGTACCGCGGCGGCGCGCGACGTACGCGTCGAGCTCATCCTGGACGGTGCCGATGCGCGAGGCTTCGTGGATCCGGGGCAGCTGAAGCAGGTCCTTCTGAATCTGGTGCACAACGCCATCGATGCGTCGCCGTCGGGCGATATCGTGCGCGTGCGCGTCCAGCGCGAAGAGTCCCCGACTGAACTCACAAATCTGGTGTTGTTCGACGGCGCATTGTCGCTGGAGATCGAGGACGGCGGCACTGGCGTCGCCTCGGCGCATCTCGATCGTCTTTTCATTCCGTTCTTTACCACGAAGTCCCACGGCACCGGCCTGGGCCTGGCGATATCGGAAAAGATCGTCCGAGCCCATCACGGGCATCTTCGGTACGAGCGTCGCCGCGATCGCACTATCATGCGGGCGGTATTGCCCGCGCAACTCGTCGAGCATGGCCGTCCGCCTGTCGAGGGCGTGTCGTCACCCCTGGAAGCAAGAGGTTGAGAGGTATGGCGAAGAAATTCACCGTTCTGGTTTGCGATGATCAGAGCACGATTCGTTCGTCCCTGCGCGAGGCGCTGAGTGATGACGGTCATCGGGTCGTGGAAGCTGAAGACGGTGCGGCCGGTCGTACTGCCATTCGCAACGAGGATCCCGACCTCGTGCTGTTGGACCTGAAACTCCCCGACACCACGGGTATCGAGGTGTTGAGGGAGCTGCGCAACGAAGGCAATCCGGTCTCCGTGATCTTGATGACCGCCTACGGTGATCTCGCTACCGCGGTCGAGGCCATGAAGTTGGGAGCCTACGACTTCGTGCAGAAGCCTTATAGCCTGGCCGAAATGAAGGCCAAGGTCTCGGCCGCGCTCAAGGTGCGCGAGCGCATCAAGGTGAACGATCGTCGCAGTCCCCACGCTCACGCCGGTAGTGTCCACTACCTGCCCATGCTCGAGGCCACGCCAGGCATGGCCGACGTGGTGGAAAAGCTGGGCAAGGTTGGACGGTCGCGAGCGGGGCAGGAAGTTTCTGTCCTGATCGAGGCCGAGAGTGGCTGCGGTAAGGAACTGGTAGCACGCGCCATTCACGAAGTGAGCCACCCGGGCGCGCCGTTCATGGAGATCAACTGCGCCGCCGTGCCCGACACGTTGCTGGAGAGCGAGCTCTTCGGTCACGAGAAGGGCGCCTTCACCGATGCGAAATCGGCCAAGGAGGGGCTGTTCGAGCTGGCGGGTCAGGGCACGATCTTCCTGGATGAAATCGGTGAAATGGGAATCACCCTGCAGAGTCGTTTGCTGCGGGTCATTGAAAACCGTCGTTTCCGCCGCGTGGGTGGCAAGGCCGACAAGGAAGTGAAGGCGCGTATCGTGGCCGCCACGAACCGCCGGTTGCAGCAGGCGATCGCTGAGGGCCTGTTCCGGAACGACCTCTACTATAGGCTGCAGGTCATCGAGATCGATATCCCGGCGTTGCGCGAGCGTCCCGACGACATTCCGGTCCTGACGCGTCGTTTCGTCGAAACGTACAACGAAGAGCTGGGCCTCGACTGCAAGGTCCCGTCCGACAAGGTGTGCGAGGTCCTGCAGACGTATCCCTGGCCAGGAAACGTGCGCGAGCTCAAGAACATGATCCGACGCATCATGATCCTGGAGGAGCCGCGTGAGATGTTGCCGTCGCACCTGCCCGACCATGTCGTGCGTGGCAAGAATCCGCGCGGTAGCAACCAACTGGACATCGAACGCATCGGTCGCGAGTTGATGCCCCTGGCCGAGGTCGAGAAGCTTCACCTGCTCCACACGTTGGACGCCACAAACAACAACAAGAGCAAGGCAGCGCGGATTCTGGGCATCAGCCGCCAGACGCTGCGCGAGAAACTGAAATCCTACGATGCTCAGGAGCGCGCCGAGCAAGCCTGATGCAGGTCCACCCCTGGCTGGAATACTGCCAGCCCCCGTCGGCATGGCACCGGGCGTGGGTCCGGTGCCAGGGGCGGATCCCAAGTCCGGGGCGCCACTCGTCTGAGCAGGGAAGTCTCTATTCTGTAGGCGGATAGAGCGATAGATTCGACCGGTTTCCAGTTCCGGTCGACGCCTGCGGCAAGTCCTTCCTGGCCGCGGGAAGCATCGGCACCTGTCTTGCGATTGGGACACACGATCTTAAGGAGGTCGTGTGCCCATGTCCGGTGCCAACGGTTTCACATTCTGGCTGAGTATGACGGTCGCGCTGAGCGCCCTGGGTGCTGGTGAACAGCATCTGGTGGACAAAGCGTTGGACCGACTCGACCAGGCCGGTGGCGACCCCATGGCCGTGACCATGCCCGCGAGTGAACCGTCCGAAGTTGATGGTCGTCCTCGACTGGCCATGGCTCGCTCCATAGTGACCTTTCACGCCGAGCTGGATACCCACCTGGCCATTCTCGACGGCGACGTCCTACCGTTGCTGTCTCTGGCGCGCAACAACCGACACCTGGGCCTGCGCGAACGCGCCCTCGATTGGTATCGACGGGCGGAGCTGGCCGATCGTGACGGAACCTTCATGGGTCAGATCCGCGAGGAGATGGCCGACACCGCCATTGAAATCGGCGATAGCTCCATCGTCCTGAACCACGCCCGTCTGTTGCTGGCTCGGGACGACGCGGTGATGTACGCCGACCGGATCGGCAACATGCTGGGGGTACTTCTTCAGTACCCGTTGGGGCCTGGCCAACTCGAGTTGGCCCGGTCGCTCGATCGTTTTGGTGCGCGTCTACCGGTGGGTTGCGCGTTGACCGTGGCCCGAACCTACGAGCTCGATGGCAACTTGCCGGCTTGGCACGCGCATCTGCGGGGTCTGCTGGCGCGTGGCGACGAACTCTCGCTGCACCAGCTTGCGGTGGTTCTGCAGGGGATTGCCGACAGCTTCTACCGGGTCGGACACACGGCATGGTCGCGATCGCTCTACGAGCGCTTTCGCGAGCACAACGTGGGCACGCTATCGGCCTGGGCAACCTACCAACTGGGCGTGCTGGCGAGTCTCGATGGAGCCCATGATGTGGCGCAGAAACATTTCCGCAGTCTGTGCGAGCGCGAGCAGGATCTGCCTTGGCGGGAAGAAGCCTGTTGGCGCCAGACACAGAGCGAAGCCATGGCGCGGATCTACACGCAGCTTCGCGAACATTCATGGCAACCATCCCGGGAGGATGCCCCTTGAGCGGCACGGTGTGTCGGCTGATCGAAGCCTATCGGCGGGAGCTGGACCTGTACGACCAGGTTCTGGCGCTCGCCAAGGAAGCGATGGACGTGGTTCGCGATGGTCGATCGCTGGCTGATCTCCACGCGGTGAATCAGAAGAAGAAGGAGCGGCTGGATGAGGTTGCGGGCATCGAGGTCGAGATTGCCCGTGACAAGGAAACCTGGAGGCGCGGCGTTCGTCTGGACGAACCCAACGCCCAGCTCGACGCGCTGCTGGCCGAACTCAGCCGGCGTATCGAGCAGATTCTGCGAGTGGAAGAAGAAACCGATTCCTGGATCCTGCGCACCAGTGTGCAGGTGTCCTGAGAGGAAACCAACTTTGGTACAGACGCATCCCATGCCCGACACGGTCGCAAGCCCAGAGTCACAAACGATTCAGGATTGGGGTCGTGCCTTTCATCGCAGCCGCAACCTGATCATGTCCATGAGGGGTTACGCCGAACTCATCCAGTGTTCTGAGAGCCGGGGCGAACGACACGGCGAATGGGCCGAGAAGATCGTCTCCCAGCTCGACCGCCTGAACGATCTGCATTGCGTGGCCGAACGTCTTCTGGTCGACGTTTCGCCGCGAACCGAACTACTACCCGTGGCGTTGTTGCTGCGATCGGCCGACCGGCTGGTTCGTCAGCGTGCCCACGGTTCCTTCCGGATACCCGCACGCTTCGATCTGCGCGACGAGGCATGGGTACGAGGCCACGGGCCGGACCTGATCGAGGCTCTGGCCGCGGTACTGGAAAACGCCTTCGAAGCGTCACCTGATGACGCGCAAGTCGAAGTGTCCCTGGATGGAGTTGGTCGCTCCTGGCGAGTGACCATTTCCGATCAGGGGTCGGGCTTCGAGCCCGGAACCGAGGCCCGCGTTGGCGAGGCCTTCTTCAGCCGCAAGGCGGGTCACGCGGGCCTGGGACTGTTCCTGGGGCACACCCTACTTCGGCGTCACGGTTGTGAACTCGAATTTACGTCCAACCCAAACGGGGGAACGCATGCCGTGATTTCTTCCAACGGGGATCTTTCAGGAGGAAACCAATGAAGAGTCGTCCTCGGATGCTCATCGTCGACGACGAGCAGGCCACGCGGGAACTTCTGCGCGCCGACTTTGAGAAGCAGTACGCAATCCGCTGCGCGGGAAGCGGCGAAGACGCCCTGGCCGTGTTGGAACGGGAGGGCTCCGAGATCGTCCTCCTGGACATCTCACTGCCCGGAATCAGCGGAATGGACGTGCTTCGGGAGATCCAATCGCGCTCGGAGGAGCCGCCCACGGTCATCATGATCACGGCCGACCCCACGGTGAAGAGTGCCGTGGACGCCCTCCAGAACGGCGCCTATGACTATCTGGTCAAACCGTTCTCGATGGAAACCCTTCGCACTACGCTGCAGCGCGCGGGCGAGCGCATGCGCTTGTTGCATGAGAACCGCAACCTGCGTCGAACCATCCGCTCGTCGCGGAAGTTCGCGGGCATGTTGGGCAGCAGCGGTGCGATGCAACAACTGAAGCGGGACATCGAGAAGGTGGCTGACACGCGCGGAACCGTACTGTTGACGGGCGAGAGCGGCACCGGTAAGGAACTTTGCGCTCGCGCCATCCACGAACATTCCATGCGTCGATCGGGCCCCTACGTGCGCATCAATTGCGCGGCCATTCCGGAGTCGCTGCTCGAAGCCGAGTTGTTCGGCCACGAGAAGGGCGCGTTTACCAACGCAATTGCACGCCGCGAGGGCATGTTCGAGCTGGCCCACGGTGGCACGCTGTTGCTGGACGAGGTCACCGAGATCGACCCCAGCATGCAGGCCAAACTCCTGCGGGTGCTCCAGGAACGCGAGATCATGCGCATCGGTGGTAAGCACACCATCAAGGTGGACGTTCGCGTGGTGGCTACCACCAACCGTGACATCAAGCAGATGGTGCGGGACGGCGAGTTCAAGGAAGACCTCTACTACCGTCTGAACGTCATCCCCATTCACGTGCCGTCGCTGCGCGAGCGCAGCGAAGACGTGGCCATGTTGGCTCTGCACTTCGTGGAACGTTCATGCGCCGAGAACAACCGCCCGATCATGGAGATCACTGGTCCGGCCATGAAGATGCTTGCCAAGCACCCCTGGCCGGGAAACGTGCGCGAGCTCGAGAACAGCCTGGAACGCTCGGTGATTCTGTCCGAGGGCGACGCTCTGACGCCTGAGGAGCTGCGGTTGGAAGAGGAAGATGCGGTCCGTGTAACCGTGACCTCGCCGGCGCAAGACGACATGACACTGCGGGACATGGAGCGCGAGCTGATTCTGCGACGCCTGACACTGACCGGGGGCAACCGTACGCGGGCCGCCGAAATGCTCGGAATCTCGGTGCGGACGTTGCGCAACAAGATCAACCAGTACCGGACCGAGGGTCTGACGATCCCCGGCTGAGACCTTGGAGGTGAGATCGATGTTGGGTGAAGTGTTGTTCGACAGTCAGCATCTCCACCTGATGAAACGGGCGCTACAAACGTACGCTCTGCGTCATCGGGTGGTCGCCGACAACCTGGCGAACATCGAAACTGTGGGGTACGACGCCCGAAAGGTCGACTTCGAGTCGGCGCTTGAGGGATTCGGAGACTCATCGTCCGGTTTGAAGTCGGTCGCCGGCCACGAGGGGCACTTGCCGCTCGGGCGGCCCGACGTCCCGCCGGCGCCGGAAGTCAATGCAGTGGATGAGGGATTTGACAACGGTGTGAACGACGTGAACGTGGATCGGGAAATGGCCGAAATGGTCAAGAACGATCTCGCGTACCGACTGGCGACCCGGTTACTCGGTCGCCGCTACCAGGGGATGAGAACCGCCATCATTGGCCAGAACAGATAACTGACAGATAAATAGCGATAGATGAAGCGGACCCTTTTGAGGAGGGAGATCAAATGAGTCTGCGAATCTTCGGCGCGATCGACTTGAGTGCGAGTGGTCTGAGGGGACAACGTACCAAGCTCGAAGTCGTATCCGAAAACATTGCCAATGCCGAGACCACCCGTACTGAAGAGGGTGGTCCTTACCGTCGCAAGCGTGTCGTCATGGAGGCGGCGGGCAACGAAACGGCCAAGCGAATTCCGAGTCCCTACCAGGACGCGAATTTTTCGAGCCTACTGCGCACCCACGAGTCCCATCTGAGACCGTCGGGCTTGGGCCAGGAGTTGTCGCTGCCGCAGGGTAGCACGGTTGACGTGTCCGAAGCACTCGACGCCGGACGTTTCAAGCAGATCTACGATCCCGGCCACCCCGATGCCGACGAAGAGGGCTACGTCTTGTTGCCCAACGTGAACGTCGTGTCCGAGATGGTCGACATGATAGCAGCCACCCGCGCCTACGAAGCCAACGTAAGTGCAATCGAGAGCGCCAAGGACATGTTCCTGCAAGCGCTCGAGATATAGGCGGGGAGGACCAACCATGAAACCCATTCAATCTGGTGTCCCCACGCAGATGGTGCGCGACGCCTACGAACTGTCCAACAAGGCGGATCCCAAGGTCGAATCCGGCGGGTTCGCGGAACGCCTGGGCGAGTTGGTGGGCGGCGTTGACGAGCTGTTCGACCATTCGGGAGAGGTTCAGCGGCAATTCTTCACTGGCGAGGCCACCGACGTCCACGAAGTGATGGTGGCCGGCCAGGAAGCAGGCCTGGCGTTCGCGTTGATGATCGAAGTTAGAAACAAACTGGTGGATGCGTACCAGGAACTCAGCCGCATGCAAGTGTAGGGAAGGCGAGACTGACCCATGGATTCGATGCAAGTCATCCTGGAGCGCTGGCGGGAAATATGGTCGCGCTTCTCTT
Source organism: Candidatus Krumholzibacteriota bacterium (assembly GCA_029262065.1). GTDB lineage: Bacteria > Krumholzibacteriota > Krumholzibacteriia > JAJRXK01 > JAJRXK01 > JAJDAC01. Next base: position 39,027 of record JAJDAC010000016.1, read on the forward strand.
TCAATCAGAAAGCCATTCTGGCCATTGTGCTGGGGGCTTCGATGCTCAGCCTGGTGATCTTCACCGCTTGGCTGCGAAGCGATTCGATGGTGGTCCTGTATAGCAACCTGGGCCCCGAACAGGCTACTTCAGCCATGGAAATGGTGAGCCAGCAGGGAATCAAGCTGGAAATGCGAAACGGCGGAAGCACGCTGCTGGTTCCCAGTCAGGATGTGGATCGGCTTCGTATGGAGCTGGCCGTGGAGGGCATTGGTGGCGATGGCCTGCGCGGCTGGGATCTCTTCGACGAACGCGCCATGGGAGAAACCGAGTTTGGCTTGAACGTGCGTCTCAAGCGCGCCCTGGAAGGCGAGTTGGCGCGCAGCATCGGGTCGATCGATCGCGTTTCGGGGGCCCGTGTCCACATTACGATGCCCAAGGACAGTGTGTTCCTGCGCGAACGCCACGCACCCACGGCGTCGGTCCTGTTGTCGCTGCAAGGGCGCGGGGTGCCCTCGCGCGAGCAGATCGAGGGCGTGCAGAACCTGGTGGCGAGCGCTATCGAGCAGATGACGCCGGACAACGTTTCGGTCATCGATGCGGGGTCGGGACGCGTTCTGAGTGGCGGGTCGTCACAGGATTCCGTGGGCATGAGCAGTTCGCAGCTGCGCGTGCGCAAGGAAGTCGAGGACTACCTGGCGGGCAAGGCCTCGGACATGCTGACCGACATGCTGGGACGTGGCCGCTACGTGGTTCGGGTGAACGCGGATCTGGACTTCGAACAATTGGAGCGCAGTAGCAAGACCTTTGATCCGCAAACCGTCGTACGTAGTGAGGAGACGAAGGAAACCACCGGCGACGGAGCGGGCGACAGTTCGGTGGCCACCACCAACTACGAAGTGCCCAGTACCGTTGAGAACGTGCTGCGTAACGGTAGCATTCTGAACAAGCTGAGCGTCGCCGTGGCCGTCGACGGAAAGTACGCGCAGGCCGACGGAGCAGGCGAGCCGGTCTACGAGGCGCGTACCGCCGAAGAGCTTCAACAGATCCAGCGCATCGTGTCGGGCGCAATCGGTCTGGACGACACCCGCGGCGACACGATCGAGGTGGTCTCCACCCAGTTTGATCCCGCGGTACCCTACGAACCGTCGATTCTGGAAAATCCGTGGCTGCACGAGCTACCCCAGATGATCGGCAAGATCCTACTGTTCCTGGTCGCCGTGATCCTGGTCCTGAGCCTGCGCAAGAGCATCTCGAACATCCTCGTCGACGCCAGCCGGCCCGTGCCCGTGGCGACGCGAGGCGCCATGGGCGCCGCGGCGGTCGGCGGTGCGACCATGGCTTCCGGAGCGGGATCGACTCAGGAAGCTTCGGAGATCGAGGACTGGGCGCGCCAGAGTCCGGAAGAAGTGGCCAGCCTCATTCGTTCGTTCGCAACGCAGGAAGATCAGTAGACGATGGAAACTCCGTCCATCCGCAAGGCAGCGATCATTCTCATCGCGCTGGGCCCACGGGTGAGCGGTGAGATACTCAAGCGCCTCCCCGAGCAGCTCGTGGAACGGCTCACGGCCGAAATTGCCACCATGAAGAAAGTGGACTCGACCGAGAAGAACGCGGTGTTCCAGGACCTGTTCGAGTACCGGATCCTGGCCGATGGCTACGCGCGCGGCGGCGAAGATTTCGCCAAGGAGATGCTCGAGCAGGCGGTCGGCAAGCATCGCGCGGCAAAGCTGATGAGCCAAGCGACCGGATTCGGCGAGGACACAAATTTCGAAATGCTGAAGAAAGCCGATCCGTTGATGGTGGCCAACTTCCTGAAAGTGGAGTTGCCACAGACCACGGCGCTCGTCCTGGCGCATATGGATCCTCGGCACGCCGGACCCATCCTCTCGCTGTTGCCAAGTTCGATGCAGGCCGAAGTCTCCTACAAGATGGCCATACTCGAGAAACCCCGGCCCGACTTCGTGCGCCTGGTGGAAGAGACCCTGGGCAAGCAGATCAAGGGAGACTACGAACGTTCGGGCAAGCAGTACGGTGGCAAGAAACAGGTAGCTGAGCTGCTGAACGAGATCGAGCAAGAGGTCTGGACCGAGATTCTTGACGAGATGCGCGAACTCAATGAGGAAACCGCGGTCGATGTGAAGAACCTGATGTTCGTGTTCGAAGACATCATGACGCTCGAGGTGCGCTACGTGCAGGAGTTCCTGAAGGAAATCGACAGCAAGGAGCTGACGATGGCGCTCAAGGCCGCAAGCGCCGAAGTGAAAGAAAAGATATTCGACAACATGTCCAAGCGTGCCGCCGCGGGCATCCAGGAGGACATGGACTACATGGGCCCCGTGCGCCTGGCGGACGTGGAGGAAGCCCAACAGCGGGTAGTCGATGTGATTCGCCGCCTCGAAGAGGAAGGCACCATCGTGCTCGGCGGCGGCAAGTCGGGTGACGTCATTGTCTAGCCCGCAGCCGCATCCGTTCGATCTGGACCTGGAACTACCGACGCCCAAGCCAACCCTGGACGCGTTCGACGATGGCACGGGTTTTGTGCCGTCCTTTGGCGATGTGGACGATGCCGCGTTGCGGGCCGTTCCGCGCGAAGTACGCGACACCATCTACGCCGAAGCCAAGGCCGCGGCGAGCCAGGAGGTCGAGGAGCGCCTGCAGCAGATCGAAGGGCGTCAGCAGGAACTTCTGGGATCACTGCTGGGCGAACTGAGGGCGGAGTGGGAAGTGCTTTTCACCGACCTGACGCGGACCACGCTCGATCTGGCCCTGCTGGTAGCGGAACGAATTCTTCGCCGCGAGCTCGACCTGGACCCGTCAGTGGTCGAGCGCGTCGTACACAACGCCTTGTGGAAGATACCGCAAGCACGACGGCTCCACGTGCGCGTGAATCCCGATGACGCCGACCGCCTGCAATCGGACCCGGAGTTGTTGAAGGATCTTCGCATTGATGAGGTCGTGGCCGATCGTCGTGTACAGCGCGGCGGTTGTTTGATCGAAGTCGAGGGGCAGACGCTCGACGGGACGATCGACGGGCAGCTGGAGCAGGTACGTGCGGCCATGGACAAGGCCCTGGAGGAGGCGTGAGTGCGCCCCTGTTCGACCGCACGCGGCAGGCCATCCAATCGGTGGACCTCATCCGCCCGGTCGGTCACGTTCGCCAGGTGGTCGGTACGGTGGTGGAGGTCGAAGGCCTCGCGGCATCCTTGGGTGACCTGTGCCGCATACGGCACCGTCGCCAGGAGAGTGGCATCCTCGCCGAAGTCATCGGCTTTCGCGACGACACGCTGCTGCTCATGCCCTACACCGATCTGGAAGGCATTGCCTCAGGATACCAGGTAACCACCTCGGGAGAGACTCTGCGCGTTCCAGTTGGGCCGCATCTGCTGGGACGCGTAATCGACGCATTCGGCAACGTGATAGACGGTGGGCCACCCCTGGCCGGTGGCGAGCGCGTGGGACGTCGCGGTCGCACGCCGAGCCCTTTGTCCCGCCAACGCATCGACTCAGCGCAGCGCACGGGGGTTCGCGCCATTGACGCGTTCATCACCTGCGCCAAGGGTCAGCGGCTGGGAATTTTCGCCGGTAGCGGCGTCGGCAAGAGCGTCTTGTTGGGCATGATCAGTCGTCATAGCGACGCCGACGTGAACGTGGTGGCCTTGATCGGAGAGCGAGGGCGCGAGGTTCGCGAATTCATCGAAGAGGACCTGGGTCCCGATGGCTTGAAACGATCGGTCGTGGTCGTGGCTACCAGCGACGAGAGTCCGGTGTTGCGTATCCGGGCCGCTGAGAGTGCGATGGCCATCGGCGAGTGGTTTCGTGATCGTGACCACAACGTCATGTTCATGATGGACTCAGCCACGCGATACGCCATGGCGCAGCGTGAAATCGGATTGGCCGCCGGCGAGCCACCGACCACCAAGGGATATCCACCCTCGACGTTCGCGCAGCTACCGCGCCTTCTCGAACGAGCGGGCACGAGCGCCATAAATGCCATGACCGCTTTCTTTACCGTTCTGGTCGAGGGCGACGACATGAATGAACCGGTGGGCGATGCCGTGCGATCCATCGTGGACGGACATATCGTGCTCACGCGGGATCTTGCGAGGCGTGGCCACTACCCGGCGATCGATGTCATGGGTAGTGTCAGCCGGCTGATGCAGAAGATCGCGTCGGAGGAGCATCTAAGTAGCAGCCAACATATCCTGGGACAGTTGAAGCTCCTGGAAGAGAACCAGGACCTCATTACCATCGGCGCCTACAAGCCCGGCAACAACCACGAGCTCGACGCCGCGCTCGCGGCGAAACCCCGTATTGAGCAATTCCTGCGGCAGGGCCTGGAAGACCACGTGCCCATGGCCCAGACCCTGGCCGAGCTGGCCGCGCTGACCGCGCCGGGCGCTTAGTTGCCATGTTTCGTTTCCGACTACAGCGACTTCTCGACTACCGCCGGCAGGAACTCGATGCGGCGCGCCTGGTTCTGGCCCAGTGTCAGCGCATAGCCGACGATTGGCGAACCCGTCTCGAGGTGCTTCGGGAAGAACGTCGGGTGGGATCGCAGAGGTATCTCCAAACCAATCAGGTTCTGACCCCGGCTGAACTTCAACTGCGCGTCGGTGTGACGCGAAACCTGGAAGCCCATGAAGAGGCTCTGGGTTTGAAACTGGCCCACGCCGACCACGAGGTTGAACTGGCGCGCGAGAATGTGGTGGAGGCGCACCGCGAGGTCCGGGGCCTGGAGAAACTGCGCGAGCGGCGAAAAGAACAACACGGCCAGGAAATGCGCACTCAAGAGGCCAAGGAAATGGACGATATACGGGTACGACACGGCGAGATGCGCCCGGCAAGTCCTACCCGAAGCCGACGGTAACGGCTGCCCCGCCCGGCGACGACTGCTTGCGCGGCGCACCTCGGTAGTTCCGCTTAACACCAATCGATACAACTGCTTCCCTCGACGATGAACTCCGTGCCAATCGGTGGCACATGGGTTGCGCTGCTGCGCGGCCGTGAGGGAGGAAAATTCATGAAGACAGTGTTCTTCGCGTCCATAGTCAGTTTTCTGCTGATCTTCAGCGGTACTTTCCTATGGGTTCAACGCCAGGCCAAGGATGCGCTGGTCGATGTTCCCGGCTCGCCTCTGCGTCCGGGCGATGTCGACGCAGCCGAGCTGAGTTTCGCGGCGCTCGAGCACGAGCGCGCGCAGCTGGCCTCCGAGCGGCAACGACTGTTGCAGCTACGGGGCAGTGTGGAAACCCGCGAACTGGGCCTCACCAACCAACGCGCTGAAATCGAACGCGTCATCGCCGAGTTGCAAGCCGAGCAACAGCGCTTTGGCGAGGCCCGCTCGGCGAGCGCCCAGCGGTTGGCCAAGATGTTCGACTCCATGAAGCCCGACCGCGCGGCAATCATCTTCAAGACGCTTGATCGCCGGACTTCGTTGGAAATCCTGGCGCATATGAAAGAGAAAACGGCGGCGAAGCTCTTGTCGGCGCTGGATCCGGCCTTGGCGGCCGATCTGAGCACCCGTCTGAGCCTCAGGGGTGCGCGGTGATCGCATCCTTCGATTCGCTGGCGGCCCTGATGTCGCTGTGGGGAGCAAATCCGCTTCCCGACGATGCCCCCGCGACCGGCGGGGGCGACCCTGCGTCCGGGTCGTTTCTGTCGTTGCTGGGCCAGTGGACGGCGCCCGACGACAACATGGGTGATGGTATCACCGAACCCCGCGACGGCGCGGATGTCGAAACGCAGTCATTACAGGATGAGGTGGCCGACGCCGGCGGCGCCGCCGGCGGCCCGTCTTCGCTCGTGATCTTGTCGCCGCCGGTCTCCAGCGTACAGGCGGAAGCCACCACCACGATTTCCGCACCAACCGAAGGTGCGCGCGACGCGGGTCCGTCGGTTGTCCAAACCAACCAGACTCAGCCTGCTCCAATGGTCCCCGTGACGTTGCCCGGCGACACGCCTGCCGCGGCAGACAACCTATCGCCGACGTTCGCGGGCGAAACCAGCGACGCCGGACCCAAGGGCTTTATCACCGCCATGTCTCAGATCGCCCCGGTCGGCGTGGAGAACGAAACGCTTCCCACTCCGCCGGCGCCGTCTTCGGCGCCGGTTGCAGCGAGCGTCGAGACTTTGCCGAAGACGTCGGCCCAGACATCGGCCCATACGTCGGCACAGACGCCGGCGGTGATACCGGCACCGACGTCGGCGCAGGCGGGCGCGAGCCCGGCCGCGAGCTCTACGATGGTGAACGCAGATGTCGCGGCGTCGGGTGATCCGGTTGCCGCAGCGTCGGAGCCGCGAATGGGTGGCTTGGGGGCGGCCCCGAACTCACTGTTTGCCACGCAGTCGCCGGTTGGCCACCCAATAGCCGTACCGCGGCCTGTAGCACCCGTGGACACGCCAATCACGCCACCGGCTATTTCGCCGGCGGCAAATACATCGCCCGTGGCCACGGTCGCGCCGCCGCCAACGGATCTGATTCAAACCTCGCTCGGGTCTACAAACATCCCGAGCGCGACCGAGGGTCGGACTCCTCAGCTATTTCAGACCAGCAACAACCTGATGGCGCCAGCCGCAACTACTTCATCGTCGGCGCCAGCGCCCGACACGGCGACGGTAGCGTCTGCCCCCGAGCCGACACCAGCGGTTCCTTTGGTCCGGGTTCAATCCGCAATCGATATGTCGGCGCCCGTTGGTTCCGGTCGTGTTGCAGACCTCGCTGAATTGACTCCGCCGACGGGTACGGCCACGCAAGCTTTGCCCACGACGGCGACGGAATCGGGACGGCGCCTGCAGTTGCTACGCGACGCTGGCGCCACGCCGCGGGGGGCGGCGGCGGTCGATGCGCGTGGCTTGGTGTCGCTGTCGGCCACTGACGGCGAGCCGATGTGGTCCGATGCTGATTCGCCTCTGGCGTCGGAGGTATTCGAGACAGAAACAGAACGCCTGGAGTCATTCGACGACACCCTGGGTATCCAGGGGCAGGCGACGCCGGATCTGGCCGCGACCGCGGCCGCGCCGACGACGGTTGGGCACGAAGCGAAAGAGTCCGCGAACCACGTGCCGGTGGAAGCAACCCTGGCCCCGGCATTGGCCGAACTGCCCACGAGCATCAATCCGACCGCGATGGTGGCGTCGCCACCGACCGCGACCATGCCCGCGGTGGGACCTGATTCCCTGGGCGCCGATGTGATGCGGGCCGTGGCCGAAGCGGTGAACGATCAGGCTCGCCAGGCGCTGGTATCGACTCTGGGCGTATCGCGCGCGGTGGTAGCCGTTGATCCGCCGCATCTGGGTGAGGTCCTGATCGAGGTCACGGTGGACGCGGCGGATCGCTTGCGAGTGCAGCTTCAGCCCACGCATGAAGCGGCACGGGAAATTCTCGAGGGCGAGACCGACGAAATCATCGACAGCCTGGTGAAGCGCGCCTTCGAGGTGGCGGAAGTCACAGTGAAGGGCGCGCCCAGCGACACCGCGACGGGAGACTCCGGGCGCGGCAGCCGATACGAAAAGCAGAACCACGACGGTGGATTCTCACGTGAATCACGCCGGGACGAAACCCCAGCTGAAGACGAGCCACGCCGACGCAATCCGGGCGCAAGGCCCGGACGCGCCGGTCGCCTCGATTTACAGGCCTGAGGAGATAACCATGATTGAAGGAATAGGCGGCGGTAGTGGACCGGTTGGACTGGGCGTGGAGGGCAACGGGGCCGGCGAGTTGCGGACCGAGTTCATGAACCTGTTGATCACGCAGATGAAGAACCAGGATCCTTTCTCGCCCATGGACAGTTCGGCCATGGTCGAGCAGCTGGCCACGTTCAGCAACCTGGAGCAGCTGCAGGGGATCAACGATCGGCTCGATGCGAGCATGGTCCTGAACCAGTCTCTGAACAACACCATGATGATGGATCTGGTTGGCAAGCGTGTGACGGTGGCGGGCAACGAGGTGCAATTGAAGGGTGGAGTTCCCAGCCGCACGCTGATCCGAACCAGCACGGGCGGCAAAGCCACCGCCGAGATCAAGGATTCAACCGGCGTCGTGGTACGAACGGTCGATCCACAGAACGTCAAGGCCGGGTTCAATACGATCGAGTGGGACGGCAACGACGACAATGGCGATCCGCTGCCCGACGGTCAGTACACGATCGAAGTCACGGTCAGCGATCCCGACGGAGTACCTGGTGGCGTCGTTACGTTCCAGAGCGGCATCGTCGAGGCCATTCAGTTCGACAACAATTTCCAGACCCTGATCGTGAACGGGCGGCCTTACAGCCCGGCCGATGTGGTCGAGGTGGGCGTCGGCGATCCGATCGTCGTGGCCGCGCCGCCAGGGTCGGAAGAGGATGATGAGGAGGGAGAAGGCCCGCCCGCGGGGAACGGTCAGCCGGTGGGTCTACCAGATCCCCTGCCATGGCCGCCAAGCGGGGACGATTTGGAGTAGAGCAGTGAAGCGCAAGGACGCGCGATCACGATGGTTTTGAAGATAGAAGACTGAGTAAGCAAGCCACTTCAACGAGGGAGCCGAGGGAGCATGCTTCGATCACTATTCGCCGGAGTCACCGGACTAGCGAGCAATATCGTCGAGCTGGATGTTGTGGGTAACAACATCAGTAACGTGAACACCGTGGGATTCAAGTCAGCCCGCGTGACGTTCCAGGAAATTCTCACCCAGAATCTGCGCACCGCCACGCGACCGTCGGCGACCGGTGGTCTGGGCGGTACGAACCCACAACAGATTGGCCTGGGCACGATCGTGGGATCGATTGACAGCGAATTCTCGCAGGGCAACATCCGGGTTACCGGCAACAAGACCGACCTGGCCATCCAGGGCGACGGGTTCTTCGTCGTGAGCGATGGTATTTCCCAGCAGTTCACGCGCGCCGGTAACTTCACGTTCGACGCGAACAATTCGCTGGTAAGCGCGGGAACGGGCATGAAGGTGCAGGGTCAGATTGCAGGTCCCGACGGCACGTTCGGCGCGGGTAGCATTGGTGACATCCAGATCGACCCCAGCGTGGTCGTGCCGGCCGAAGCCACGTCCGAGGTTCAGGTGTGGGGCAATCTCAGCAGCGCATCGGACGCGTCGGGCACCAGCCTGATCCAGACCGGCGCCCTTCTGGCCGATGCGATCGGGGCCGACGATCTGACCACACTCCGGAGCGGATCCGACGGCACGGCGCTCGGACTCAGCAACGGCAACGTGATCGCCCTTCTGGGCTCGGTAGGAGGCAGCTCCATCAGTAGCGTGCAGTTCACGGTGGGAGAGGTCGTGGATGGCGGTGACGGCACCTCGATCGAGCAACTTCGATCCTGGTTCGAGACCGAGCTGAACAACGCCGGGGCGGCGGGCGCGTCGGTGACGCTGAACGGCGACGGCAGTATGACGGTGAACAATGCCAGTGGCCAGCTGATGGAGGACATCCAGCTCCAGGTTGGTGGCCGGCCCGCGTTCAACCAGGCCATGTTGTTCGGACAACAGATCCCCGCCGGCGAAACAGCCAGCAGTACCAGCCTTCTGAGCCCGGCCGAAGAGGGCGATGTTCTGGACACGCTGTACAACGGATCAGCCGATCGTCTGGACTTCAGCTTCGTGGGTGGCAGCACCGAGATCGATATCAGCGGTACGCGGGGCGGCGAGGCGATTACCCCGGGCGGTTTGACCGTGATTCAGGGAACCACCACGCTTGGCGATATGCTCAGCGTGATGGAGTCGTCGTTCCAGATCTCGAATCAGGACGGCATCGCGATCGATTCCTCGGGTCGAATCACCGTGCAGGGAGACGAGGGCCTACCCAGCGGAATCGGCAACATCAGCATTACCGAGGCGGGCAACATCAACTCGAACATCACGAGTTCGATCGACTTCTCGGTTCTGTCACCCGCGCGCGACGCCGACGAGTTCTCGGTGACGAGTGTCATCTACGACAGCCTGGGCGCTCCCCACAACCTCACCATGTCGTTCGAGAAGCGAACGGGCGAGAACACCTGGGACTGGTTCGCCAGCCTGGATGGGGATGAGACGATCACGTCGGGTGCCGCCGGCACGGTGAACTTCGACGACAGCGGTAGTCTTCAGTCGTTCCTGTACACCGACGGCGGTGGTCAGATCGTCATTCAGCCGCAGGCGGCTGGCGAGTCGGGCGCGGCCCCGATGTCGATCACGATCAACCCGGGTGATATCGGTGGTTCCACCGGTCTTACCCAGTTCGAGCCGGAAGGGCAGATCCAGTCGGTGGCCAATGGCTTCACCGTGGGTAGCCTCATCGATTTCGACATCGATCGTAGTGGAGTCATCAGTGGGCGGTTCAGCAACGACACCGTGCGCGACCTGGCCCGGATCGGCATGGCCCGATTCAGCAATGCCAATGCCCTGACCCGCATCGGTGGCAACACCTACGCGGTCTCCGGCAACAGCGGTACTCCGATCGTTGGCTTTGCCACCGAGGGTGGTATCGGCGAGCTGAACAACGGTGCGCTCGAGGCCAGCAACGTCGACCTCTCGGACCAGTTCACACGGCTGGTAGTGGCCCAGCGGGCTTTCCAGTCCAATGCGCGGGTCATTTCCACCTCGGATGAGGTGCTTCAGGAACTGGTCAACATCGTCTAGCAATGAGATAGGTCTCTCGGCTTGGAGCTTGAAATGATTCAAGTTACGCGCTTGAACGGAACCCCGATGGTGCTCAACGCGGACCTGATCGAAACGGTGGAGTCCACACCTGACACTTTAGTCAGTCTCACGACTGGCCGAAAACTCATGGTGACGGAATCGATCGATGAGCTGGTCCAGCGCACGTTGGAGTATCGGGGGAGGGTGCGGGCGTATCCCGTACCCACCGGAGGAGAAAGTGCCGCCGTGTGAACCCCGCCAAGGGGAGATCCGGTCGAGCAGCAGCGGTAACCATTTACCGCTAGGGGGACATCCGTGGATATCTCAACGGTAGCTGGGCTTGTCGGAGGAATTGCCCTGATCCTCCTCTCGATTCTATCGGGAGGGGATCTGGGTATGTTCATCGACCCAGCGTCGCTGATGGCCGTGGTGGGCGGTACCACCGCGGCCATCTTTATCAACTATCCCCTGCCCAAAGTCATTGGCGTCGCGAAGATCGTGAAGAAAACCGTTCTCTTCTCGGCCGCGGACACCAGCGAGATCATCGAGAAGATGGTGAACTACGCAGAACGGGCGCGCAAGGAAGGGATGCTGGCGCTAGAAGAGGAAAGCGAGAAAGAGCCGGACAAGTTTCTCGCCAAGGGACTGCGGCTCGCCGTGGACGGCACAGACCCGCAGTTGTTGGCTCGGATCATGGAAACCGACTTGTCGGCGTTGGAAGGGCGACACAAGGAGGGCAAGGGCATCTTCGAGTCCATGGGCATGTTCGCGCCCGCGTTCGGCATGATCGGAACGCTCATTGGGCTGGTCCAGATGTTGGCCAACCTCAGCGACCCGTCGAGTATTGGTAGCGGTATGGCTATCGCGTTGCTCACCACGTTCTACGGTGCAGTGCTGGCCAATCTCTTCGCTCTGCCGTTGGCCGGAAAGCTGAAGGCACGTAGCGACGAAGAGCTTCACGCGCGCGAAATGATCATCGAGGGCGTGTTGTCGATCCAGAGTGGCGACAGTCCCCGCATCGTTCAGGAGAAGCTGAAGAGTTACCTGACGCCGACGCAGCAGGAATCGCTGGCGGCGAAGTAGCCGGGGTGACGCGTGGCCAAGAAGAAGAAACAGGAAGATCCGCCACTGGGAGCACCCTTGTGGATGGCGACGTTCGCGGATATGGCCACGCTGCTTCTGGCGTTCTTCATCATGTTGTTGTCGTTCAGCAGCATCCAGGAATCAAAGTTCCAGGATGCCATTTCTTCTCTGCAGGGAGCATTGGGCGTCATGCAGCACCCGCCATCGGTCATCAAGATGCCGGAAACGATTCTTCCGCAGCCCGACGATGAACTCGAGGACATCTTCGTGGAGATCCAGGAGATGCAGATCGAACTTACCGAAGAGGGCCTGGCCGATCAGCTGGAGGTGACGCTCGAAAAGGACGGCATCGCCCTGCGAATGAAAGCCCCATTCTTGTTCGCGCCGGCGAATGCCGAGCTGTTGGGCGACAGTTTGCCCTTGCTGGACAAGATCGCCGGGATCCTCTCGGGCGTACCGAACGCGGTCCGCATCGAAGGCCATACCGACAACGTTCCGATCAGCAACGACGAATTTCCTTCCAACTGGGAGCTGTCGTCCTCGCGCGCAATGGCCGTGCTCAGACGCTTTCTGGATGGTTCGATTGCGCCCACCCGGCTGTCGGCGGTGGGTTACGGAGAGCATCGGCCTCGTGCCGACAACGCGACCGAGGACGGAAGAGACGAGAACCGTCGTGTCGAGATCTTTGTGGAATACAAGAATACGCAGGCAATTGCCGGATCGCCGGCGGTGACCGGTCCCACGACGGAGGTATCTGATGGCCGATGAAAAAACGGAAGAACTGGCCGAGGGAGTGGCCCAAGCCAAGCCAGGTCTGCTCGACAACAAATTTTTACTGGTGGGCATCATCATGGTTCTCCAGGCGGGCATGGCGTTTGCCGCTACCAAGTTCTTGATCCAACCCGCGACGCAGGCTCAGACAGAACAAGCTGGCGGCGCGGGGAGCGAGGAAGAGGCAGGCGAGCGTCCGCGAGGAACGCTGGTGAGCCTCGACGAGATGGTCGTAAGCCTCAGCGCGGCCGGGCGTCCCAGGTTTCTGCGCACGACAATAGCGCTGGAGGCCGAGGATGCGGCGGTGGCTGCGGTTTTGACCGAGCGAATGGCTGAGTTTCGCGATGCGGCGATCATGCGGCTCTCAAGCCACGATCCCGACGCCGTGAAGTCGTTTGAAGGAAAGGAAGCGGTGAAGGCCGAGATAAAGCAGGCGCTGGAGGACCTCCTGGAGGAGGGAAACATTCTCAACGTCTACTTCAGTGACTTCGTCGTGCAATAGTTCATGGACAACCTGTCGCAGGAAGATATCCACGCGATTCTCGACGATGCCGCCGAGGAATCGCCCGGCGTGGCCACGGCCACGTCCGACGAAGATGTCGATAGCGTGGACGCGACGGAGGGTCCGGCCGATCTGGTCGAGGCCCATGACTTCAATCGACCCTTCAATCTCAGCCGGAACTTCGAACGCACGCTGCGCGGCGTTTGCGAGAATTTCTCGAAGACCAGCACGCTGGCGTTCAGCAATCTGGTGCGAGCCAACTGCGCCTTTTCGTTCGGCGGCGTCAGTCTGTCATCGTTCGGCGAAGCATTTGCCGGTGTGGAGAACCCCAGCTGCATCATCATTTGCTCCATGCCACCCCTGAAAGGCCCGGTACTGCTGAGCGTCGACGCGGGACTCATGTATTCGCTGTTCACGAAACTATTGGGCGGCCCGCTGGAGGAAACGACCCAACTGCGCGATTTCACCGAGATCGAGCACGGCATGGCGCGACGCATCGTCGACGAAATTCTAGGACATTTTCGCACCGCGGCCGAAAAGGTCGTAGCGTTGCAGCCCGAGATCGTGCGGATCGAAAACAACCCAAGCTACCTGAATGTGTTGAGTGAAACGGAAACGGTGCTCAGCCTGCAGTACTCCATCGGCATCGAGAACATCGACGGTGGAATGACATTCTATCTGCCATTGGCCGCGTTCGAGCCCGTTCGGGATCTTTTCGATCCCAAGGAAGCCGGCGGAGTATCGGCGGGGGGCGACCCCCGGGTACGTTCGCAGGTGTCACAGTTTCTCCACGATACGCCCGTGCATGTGTCGGCTCGGCTTTGCACGCGGGAGCACCCGTGCGAAGAGTTGGTCGCGCTCAAGATTGATGACGTATTGCCCGTGGGACATCCCGTGAATCGCCCGGTCGAGGTGCTGGTTGAGGGACGTCCTATGTTCGAGGCCACCGTGGGCAAGGTGGGAGAGTCCCGCGCCCTTCGCATTCTGAGTCGCAAAGAGGAGTCCTGATATGGCCGACGAGCATGATGTTGGCGCGAGCGCGGCCAGTGAGACCGAGGCCATGGCGCAGACCATGGCCGAGGTAGCGCAGACGGTGCAATCCGCTCCAACCCCAACCGGGCTCGAGATGCTCAAGGGTGTAAACCTGACCATCTCCGTGGAGCTCGGTCGCACGCGTCTACGCATCAGCGAAGTACTGAAGCTGGGCGCGGGTTCGGTGGTCGAGCTACATCGGTTGGCCAACGAACCCGTGGATGTCCTGGTAAACGACGTTCTCTTTGCCCACGGCGAGGTCGTGGTCATCGATGATGCGTTCGCGATCCGGATCACCGAGCTGGTTGATTCCAGCGCCGCGCTGGGGATTGGCTGATATGCAGAACTGGATCTGGGCAACTTCGGCGGTCCTGCTCATGGTGGTGCTGGTGGGTCGCGTGGCCACCTGGCTGCTGCGCCGGGGGCACGCTCCCGTGGCGGTAGCGTCTCAGCGAGGGAACTGGCGCGTAGCCCCCGACGCCCACGTGCGCGCGGTGCAGGTGCTGGGGCAGGTCCATCTCGTCTACGAGCGGGGTCGTCAGTCGACGCCGCTGGAATCGTTGTCGATCGACGAGTTCGAGCAACGGTTGTTGGATTTTGGCGAGGCCGCGTCTCCCCGGCGCGATCTGTTTCGGGGTGCCCGACCCCTGGGCATGCCTGGTCGAAACTCGGCCGCAGCTTCCCGTGCGGACGCCGCTTCGAGTTCCTGAAGTCCTTTAGAATCAACAATGTGGGTCGTTTTTTCCAAGGCCGTGGTCCGGCACATGGGTTGCCGTAGTCCACTGTCATGAGGGAGCGACAATTCAACCTACTTGCGAGCCGGATCGTGATCCTGCTCCTGATCGCCTTGGTGTGTTCACCGGGGTTGGTCCATGCGCAGGCCGTCGAGGCTTCGCCGCGTCTGACCGTGGCCGTGGAGGGCGCGGACGACGGCGAGCTGGCGCTGTCTATCCAGATCGTGCTGCTCATGACCATGCTCACGCTGGCGCCCGCGCTGATCATGCTCACCACCAGTTTTACTCGCATCATCATCGTGTTGGGATTCCTGCGGCAGGCCATCGGAACGCCCCAGATGCCGAGCAACCAGATTCTCGTGGGGCTGGCTCTGTTCCTTTCGGTCGTGATCATGATGCCGGTGATCGACGAGATCCGGGAAGTCGCGCTCGACCCCTATCTGGAAAAAACCCTCAGTCAGAAGGAAGCGGCAACCAAGGCGCTCGAGCCCATCAAAGCGTTCATGCTGCACCACACGCGCGAAAAAGACCTGACCATGTTCCTGGAGATCACCGGTAGCGAGGTACCGGTGGATCGCAGCGACCTGAAGCTTTCCGTCGTGGTCCCCAGTTTCATAACCAGTGAGCTGAAAACCGCGTTCCAGATGGGCTTCCTGCTCTACATCCCGTTCCTGATCGTCGACATGGTCGTTGCCTCGGTTCTCATGAGCATGGGCATGATGATGTTGCCGCCCATCCTGATTTCGTTGCCCTTCAAGATTCTGCTGTTCGTCATGGTCGACGGTTGGCACCTGATCACCCGTAGCCTCGTCACGGCGTTCGCCGTGACCAGTTGAACTGGAGTTCGCCGTGAGTCCGGAAACCGTAGTAGAGATCGGGCGCGAAGCGCTTTGGACCCTGATGACGGTATCGGCGCCGATGCTGGCCGCCGGCCTCATCGTCGGTCTGTTGATCTCCATATTCCAGGCGGCCACGCAGATCAACGAGATGACCATGACCTTCGTGCCCAAGATCATTGCGGTCCTGGTGACGACTCTGGTTCTGTTGCCCTGGATCCTTTCCAACCTGACCGCGTTCACCAGGATGATCTTCGACCGTATCGCCGGGCTGGGTGCCGCGTGAATTTCGAGATCGATCTATCGATGTTCGTCGTGGGCGGGCTCGCCTTTGCGCGCATCCTGACGTTCGTCATGGCCACGCCGATCATTGGCATGCGCAACATTCCGCCGCTGGTGAAGATCGCCCTGGCCCTTTGGTTGGCCGCGGCCGCGGTGCCGTCGCTGGCGCAATGGTCGGCCGTGGTTCCCACCTCGGCGGCGGGCATTGCGTTGGCCCTGACGCGGGAGTTCTTCGTGGGGCTGTTGCTGGCGTTCTCGCTGGTCATGGTGTTCGCCGGAATCCAGCTGGCTGGTCAGATCGTAGGCGTACAAATCGGTTTCGCGTTGGTCAACGTGCTTGACCCCCAGACCCAAGCCCAGGTCTCGGCCGTGAGTCAATTCTACTACCTCATGGCGGCTCTCTTGTTCGTGGCGCTCGACGGTCCTTTGCTGGTCATCGGTGGCGTCGTCAAGAGTTTCGGCGCCTTGCCGCCGTCGGTGCCCGCGGGCATGAACCTGGGAGCCGTATTCGCCCTGGTGCGCAGCATGAGTGGTGTGTTCGCGGCGGCCCTTCAGATTGCCGCGCCACCGGTCGTGGCGCTGCTACTGGTGAGCATCACCATGGGCATCATGGGGCGCACGGTTCCCCAACTGAACGTTCTGGTGGTGGGGTTTCCGCTGAAGATCCTGGTGGGTCTGCTCGTAATGACGGCCAGTATGGCGTTGTTTGGCGATGTGGTTTCCAGTTCGTTGCGCGATGTGCACGAGCAGCTCGCGGGTGTTGCCGTGGGCCTGTCGGCGGGGAGGTGAGCATCCGTGTCCGACGATAGCATGCAAGACAAGACTGAGGACGCGACTCCCAAGAAGCGTCAACAGGCGCGGCAACAGGGTCAGGTAGCCAAGAGTCAGGAAGTGAATTCGGCCGCCGTGGTATTGGGCGGGACCGTGGCCGTGGTGCTCAGCATGGGCGCGATGGGGCAGGGTTTGCAGGAGGTGGCGCGGACATGTTTCGGTGGCCTCGGGCAGCTCTCACTGGAGTCCACATCATCGAGCGTCTTCTTGCTTTCGTGGCTGGGAAACCGCGGCGCGACGGTGTTGGCCCCGGTCCTGGGTATCACGTTTCTGGTGGGTTTCGGCGCCGCTTTCGCGCAGGTGGGATGGAGCTTCTCCACCGAAGCCATGTCGTTCAAGGCCGACAAGCTCAACCCGTTTCAAGGCATCAAGCGGCTGGCCAACAAGCAGGCATTGTTCGACCTGGTGAAAAACATGGCCAAGGTGTCACTGCTGGGTCTGGTGGCGTGGCTGTTCATGCAGGACCTCCTGCCGGAAATCGTGCACTTGAGCGCCGAACCGGCGGCCGTGGCGTGGAGCGAAGCCGCGGCCATGATGCGCCAACTCGTGCTGCGTCTTCTCGCCGTCATGATCCTGTTGGCGCTGTTCGATCTCGTGTGGCAACGCTACCGGTTCGAAGAGAGCATTCGCATGAGCAAGACCGACGTGAAGAATGAGATGAAGGACGCCGAGGGCGATCCGCAGGTAAAGGCCCGTTTGCGCGCGCTTCAGGCCGAGACCCGGCGCAATCGAATGATGCTGGACGTAAGCACGGCCGACGTGGTCGTGACCAACCCCACGCACTTCAGTGTGGCCATTCACTACGATCGCGGCGAGCCCGCGCCCAAGGTGGTCGCGAAGGGTCGCGGGTTCCTGGCCCTGAGAATCCGTGAGGTAGCCCGGGACTCGGGTGTGCCCATTGTCGAAGATCCGCCCCTGGCGCGTGGCCTGTACAAAGCGGCCAAGGTGGGCGACTTCGTGCCCACGAAGTTGTTCGAGGCCGTCGCACGCGTGTTGGCCGTGGTCTACAAGGCGCGCCGCGCCAAACAGGCAAAGGCGTAGGTCATGGCCGCCGTTCGCGAAGATCTATCGGGTGACCTGGTACTGGCCAACAGCAACGTCATGGCCGCGGTGGGTATGGTGGCCATCCTGGGACTCATGGTCATTCCCGTGCCCACGGCCATGCTCGACATTCTGCTTACGTTCAACATCGCCATGGCCATGGTGGTCATGTTGGTCACCATCTACCTGCAGCGTCCACTCGACTTTTCGGTGTTTCCGTCGCTGCTGCTCATTGCCACGCTCTTTCGCCTTTCCTTGAACGTCGCCAGTACGCGACTGATCCTGAGTCAGGGTGACGCGGGACGCGTGATCGAGGCGTTTGGTGAGTTCGTGGTCGGCGGTAACACGATCATCGGGATCATTGTGTTCGTGATCCTCGTGGTTGTGCAGTTCATGGTGATCACCAAAGGATCAGGTCGCATCGCTGAAGTCGCCGCGCGTTTCACGTTGGACGCGATGCCCGGCAAGCAAATGGCGATCGATGCCGACCTGAACAGCGGTCTCATTACCGAAGACGATGCTCGGACGCGTCGTGTCGAGATCGCTCGCGAGGCGGAGTTCTACGGCGCCATGGACGGTGCGAGCAAATTCGTGCGGGGCGACGCCATTGCCGGAATCATGATCACCGTCGTGAACATTCTCGGCGGGCTGGTCATTGGTACCTTCCAACGGGGCATGCCCCTGGCCGAGAGCGCGCGCACCTACACGCTGCTTACGGTGGGCGACGGACTCGTCAGTCAGATCCCGGCGCTGCTGGTGAGCACGGCCGCCGGCATGGTCGTGACCCGGTCGAGCAACGGTGTGAATCTGGGATACGATCTGGCTTCGCAGCTCATGCGAGATCATCGGGCATTGCTGGCGAGCTCCGGCGCTCTGTTCCTGGTGGCGGCCGTTCCGGGTCTGCCGACGATTCCGTTCCTGGTCCTGGGCATCGTCATTGGCCTGGCGGGACTGCAGGCGAAGGGCCGCAAGGCCAAGGAGCGCGAGCAGGAGCTGGCCGAGGTCGAGGAAGTGGCCGCGGACGAAGAGGTCGAGGACAACTCGGTTGATGACATATTCGTGGTCGACCGACTCGAGCTGGAAATCGGCTACGGTCTCATTCCGCTGGTGGATGCCACGCGCGGCGGGGATCTGCTCACGCGCATCACCAACGTTCGTCACAAGACCGGTGCGGAGCTGGGCGTGCGCGTAGCACCGATCCGAATTCGGGACAATCTGCAGCTGGATAGCGTCGAGTACGCCGTCAACTTGCGAGGCGTGGAAATCTCCCGCTTTCGCCTGGAATTGGACCGTCTGCTGGCCATGAAAGTTCGCGACGGTGGCACCGATGTTCCCGGCATGGACACGATCGAGCCGGCGTTCAACCTACCCGCGCGGTGGATTCGCCCCGACGACCGGGCCGCCGCCGAAATGGCCGGGTACACCGTGGTGGAACCGAGCGCCGTTGTCGCCACTCACCTGTCCGAGGTCATCAAGTCGCACGCCGACGAGATCCTGACCCGCCAGGATGTCCAGGAGATGCTCGATGGGTTGAAACGCCACGCGCCGGCCCTGGTCAACGAGGTGTTTCCCGACAAGGTCTCGTTGACCACGTTGCAAGGCGTGTTGCAGGGACTGCTACACGAGCGCGTTTCGGTGCGCGATATGGTGACCATCCTGGAGACCCTGGCCGCCGCCGGCGGCGAAGTCAACGTGGACAAGTTGGTCGAGCGCGTGCGCCTTGCGCTGGCTCGGTCGCTGTCGCACATGCACGCCGATGAGAATCGGACCGTATGGGCGCTGACGGTGCATCCCGAAACCGAGCAGGCGTTGTATCTGGCCTTCCACGAATCCGAGCGCAGTGGAAACGTGGTTATGGATCCGGGATTCGCGGAACGTTTTGTGGCCCGCCTCGGTGCGGGCGTCGATGAAATCGTAAAGAAGGGGCGTTCGCCACTGATCGTGGTAAGCAGCCCAATCAGACTCTTCACCCGTCGTCTGTTGGAAGCTTCTTTTCCGACGGTTGGGGTGTTGGGCTACACGGAGATCGCACCGGGCTATCAGGTGCGATCCATGGGGACGGTGATTGCACATGGAAACGCAACCCAGGCCGCCGCGGCGGGACACAACGGCCAGCACGCGAGTCATTCGCGGGTCTAGTCTGGCTGAGGCGCTAGCACGTGTTCGCCTGCAATACGGTGAAGACGCGTTGGTGGTGGAAACGCGCGAGGTGGAAGCCGCCGAGGGTTCGGCCATGGCTCCGCGCCGCGAGTTCGAGGTGGTGGTGATCGAAGCCGATGGCCCCATCGAGGCGTCGGACGAATCGGTGGCCGAGCCCGATGAGGGAGCGAGTCACTTGCGACGACAGCTGGCGCGGCTCGAGCGTCTGATCCACGACGTGGAATCGGTGGCCGTGAACGTGCGCGATTTCAACCTGGCCGGCGAGGAATATCCCTTGGCCGAAGCGTTGATCGACGCGGGCTGCTCGATTACAACGGTGCGTCAATTGGCGACGGGCTTCGCCATGGCCAGCGCCAAGGGCCCGCGCAACTTCACGTCGGCCGTGCGGCACCTGCACGCGGTGCTACGTACGACGAGTGCAACGCATTGGTCGCATGTGCGCGGCGAACACTGGTTCTACGGGCGAGCTGGCGTCGGCCGAACGACGATGGTGCTGCATCTGGCCGCCACGCTGCGCCGAGAAGGCATGCATCCCGCCATCATCTGTGTGGGGCCACGGCACGAGGGTGATCTGCAGCGGATCCAGTCGGCCGCGAAGGCCCTGGATGTTTCTGCCGCCGCCGTGTTCGAAGAGGACGACCTTGACCAGGCCCGGCAGCATTTTGCCGACCGCGACGTCGTCCTGGTCGACACGCCGTGTTTCCTGACCTATCGGCCGCCTTCGGTGCGGCGGGCGTCGGCTCGCCGGCACCTGGTGGTTCCCTTGGCCGAGGACCCGGTGTTGCTCAGGGAGTGTCTGGGGTCGCAGGGTGACTGGCGTCCCGACACGATGGCCATCACCCAGATCGATATCTGCCCCCGACCGGGGCACCTGCTCGACCTGGTGCGCGAAATCGGGGCTCCGTTGTCGTTCCTGCAGCGATTCGAGGGGGGGCTGGCCCAGGTGGAGCTGGCCGATTCCGAGCGGCTGGTCGGGGGCATCTTCCGACCAGAACCGGGATTGGCCCCGACGACCGCAAGCGCGGCCCCTGAAGCCATGGCGGCGCAGGGCTGATCGCCATGTTGCAACGCGTAGTGCGCCTGTTTGCCACCGGAGCCGCCCTGGCCGCGGTCCTTCTGGGATTGCACGCCGGGTGGGATTTCTGGACCGTCGCCAAACGGTCGGTGGCCAGCTATTTCGTGATCTTCGCCGTGGGTGGGGGGCTGGCCGCATTGGGACGATTAGCCGTGTTGACCGACGACGCGAAATCAACGACCGCCACCGGAAGTGCCTCGGAACAATCCGGGACCGATGGCACAAATACTGCAGTTTGACGCCTATCGAGTGATGGAGCCCTAGCAAACGATCCCCCATGGACCGAGCATCGACACCAGTGGAACCGCTGTGGATTGCCTTCAAGGAGCGCCACGAAGAAGACGCACGCCGTCGTCTCGTGGAGAACTACGTCGGCCTCGTCAAGTACGTGGCCGGGCGCATGGCGGTGGGTCTTCCGCACTACCTGGAGTTCACCGACCTCTACAGCGCGGGCCTGGTGGGATTGATTCAGGCCGTTGACCATTTCGACCACCAGCGCGGTATCAAATTCGAAACCTACGCGGTACCGCGCATTCGTGGGTCGATCCTCGATGAGCTGCGCGCCCAGGATTGGTTTCCGCGCAGTCTGCGTCGCAAGGCCCGTCAACTCGAAGAGGCCTACGCCGTGCTCGAGATGAAACTGGGTCGTCCCGTATCGGACGAAGAAATTGCCGCGGAGCTCGACATCAGCGTGAAAGATTTTGACCGTTGGGTTGGGGAAGTGGCCGTGGCCACGATCGTCTCGCTCGATAGTGAGGGCGACGATACCGGTGGAACGCCGATGGTCGACACCTTGGCCGACCCCAATCACGTGGTGGCCGACGAAGCCGTCGCCGACGGCGAAATGCGCCAGGCGGTAGTGGAGGTCCTGGCTGACCTTCCCGAAAAGGATCGCCTGGTACTGACGCTCTACTACTACGAAGAACTGACTCTGCGGGAAATCGGCGAGGTTCTCGAGGTTACTGAATCCCGGGTGTGCCAGATCCACACCAAGGCGATTCTTCGGCTGCGCGGCAAGCTGCACCGCAAGTTGAATCAGAAGCCAATCGCTCGGTTGGGAGCGGAAGTCGCGGCAGCGATGAAGCAGAAGGTGCAAGTCTAGGGAGCGGTTGAGCCATGGCAGACGGAATCAGCATTTTGACCAATGTGACCCAGGTCGTCTCGGCGTCCAAGGTTCAGCAGGGTCAGCAACCGGCGGCCGAGGCGCAGGATCAGGCAAACAAGGCGGAGCGTGGCCAGGAAACCGATGCCAAGGCCATGTCGCAGGTGAAGGAAACGGAAGAGACCAGCGTGCAGGCGCGGCGAGACGAAGCACGTCGCCGCCGGCAGAAGAAGAAGAAGCGGAAGAGGAAAGCCCAGGAGGGCCGCTCTTCCATCGACATCAAAGCGTGATCGGGACGAGGTAGGCCAAAGTGATCAGCTGGATTCCACATGAACTGTTGCCCGTGCTCGGAGCGCTGTTGTTCGTATTGGGTCTGGGTACGTTGATCGTCACCGCGGTTTCGGTACTGCGTGGTCAAAGAGTCGTCGAGCACTGGGACGGCGTGGACATCACGATCGATGACCTGGTGCCGGCCGTGCAGCCGCCCGTGATCGAAGAGGTATTTGCCCGGGGAGAACTCGGGGAGCTGGCCCAGGGACTCGACGCGCTCGAGGCCCGCCTGGGATCCATGCGACGTGGAGTGCAGACCCTCATGCACGGACGCCGTTCGCCTGTGAGAGCCGTACCACCGCGCGTGGACATGGTGGCGGCAGGCATGTTGGGAGAGAGGGAATCGTTGCGGCAGGTGCTCCGACGCACCTGACCGCAGGCTTTCGACACAGGCCATATCTGGGAGCAATACGTTGGCTGTCGACTCGAGCGAACTCAAGGATATCATTCTCAACGCCAAGGATCTGCCGGCCATGCCCCACGTGGCCAGCAAGGTGCTGGAATTGGCCGGGAATCCGGACACCACCGCGGCCAAGCTGCAGCAGGTGATCGCGGATGACCAGGCCATGGCCGCTCGCATCCTGAAGATCGCCAATTCGGCGCTGTACGGGTGCAGTCGGAAGATCAAGACGCTCACCGACGCGATCGTGATGCTGGGGTTCAACACCATCCGCAGTCTCGTCGTCACCAGTGCGGCGCGGAACATGTACATCAAGAGTGGCAAGACAATGGGTCTCAAGGAGCGCCTGCTGTGGGAGCACTCCATTGGTTGCGCCATCGCCTGCCGGATCCTTGTCTCCGTGCGTCACCCGCAACTGGCGGAGGAAGCCTTCCTGGCGGGTTTGATGCACGACATCGGCAAGCTGGTTCTCAATCAGTACGCATCCGACGTCTTTGATGAGATCGTGCAGGATGTATATAACGAAGGCCGGGGGTTCATCGAGGTTGAGCGTGAGCTGTTGGGCTTCGATCATACCGAGGTGGGCTTCATGCTCGTGAACAAGTGGAAGCTGTCATCCCAGTTGGAAGAAGCAATCCGTTTCCACCACAGCGAAGAAGAATTCAACGAGAACCGCCTGGTGCTTTGCTACCTCGATCTGGGCAACAATCTTTGCAAGAAGCAGGGAATTGGATTCATCGAGGATCCCGACATCGACCTGGTTTCTTTGAAGAGCAACGAGGTCCTGGGATTCAACGAGGGAGAGTTCGAGGCCTTGACCGAGCAGCTGAGCAAGACCCTGGAATCGGAGATGGAGATCTTTGTCTGATCTCGCCCCATCACCGGTTGCCGTGGACGGCGACGCTCTCGAGGAGATTCTCGAGGGCTTCCACGACATTCCGACCATACCCGAGGTATTGGTGCGGATATGGCAGATCGTCGACGACCCCAAGTCCAGCGCAAGCGACCTCGAGGAGGTCGTGCGTCTGGAACCACCGTTGGCGGCAAAGGTTCTTCGCCTCGCCAACAGTCCTTACTTTGGCGGCCGGGGTCGCATCGCCGACGTTCGGATGGCTATTACCACGCTGGGTTTCGAGACACTGCGTAACCTGGCGGTGTGTTTGAGTGTGGCCAGCGGATTGGCGGGGCGTCAGCCCACCGAATCCCGCCTCGATACGCGTCAACTCTGGCAGCATTGCGTGGCCACCGGCGTGGTTGCGCGTGCCTTGGCGAAGGAGCGCGGTCTGGATCGGCCGGACGAAGCGTTCACGGCCGGACTACTGCACGACATCGGAAAGTTCGTGATCGGCATGGGCCGACCGGACGCCTACGGCGAGGTGGCCCGCTTGGTGGTTGACGAGGGCCTCGATCCCCGGGCCGCCGAAGTTGCGGTTCTGGGTTTCGACCATGCCATCGTCGGCATGGCCTTCGCCGCGCGTTGGAATTTTCCACCGCGCCTGCAGGCCGTACTTTGTCACCACCACGACACCGGCCGCGACGACCTTGACGATGTGTTCCACGCGGTGGTACTGGCCAACCGGATTACCTACGCCCTGGACGACTACGCGATTATACCCGGTTGCCCGGGACACGGCCCCGACGACGCGCACTTCGAAGCTTTCAAGATGGAACCGGCTTGGTTGGACGAGCACTCCGACGAATTGCGCAGTGAGATCGACGAAGCGCACGAGTTCATGAACCTGGTGTGAGGCAGCGATGACGAAGACTCCCGAAATACTCGCCGTGCGCGCCGTCATTGCCGATGACGAAGCGTTCATTCGTCAGGTCTTGCTGAAGATGCTCGAGCGTTTGGATGTCGACGTCGTGGGCGTGGCTGAGAACGGTCGGGAGGCCGTGGAGTTGTTCCAGCAGCATCGCCCCGACCTGGTCATACTGGATATTGCCATGCCCGAAATGGATGGCCTGGACGCCGTGCGGCGCATCATGGAAATCGATCCCGAAGCCAGGGTGCTGATGTGCACCAGCTTTTCCAGCAAGCAATATGTGGTCGAAGCCGTGAAGTTGGGGGCGAAGGGGTACTTGAACAAACCGTTCGACCTGAACAAGATTCGCGAGAAGATCAGCAAGATCTGTAGCGTGGGACACGTATCTCCCTGAGCGAGCCCCTTGACATGGTTGCGAGCCGCCGCGACCATCCGAATCATGGCCACCCAGTCGACTCTTCTGGTTCTTTCCCCTGACGCCGACCTCCGGTCGTCAGCGTTGCGTTTCGCCGACGATCGCAGTCAGGTGGTGTTCTTTGACGACGCCGCCGAAGCCCTCAGCGCCGGTCGGAAATTGGCCGTGGCGGTCTTCCTGGTCGATGCCCGGGAGCGCCACTTGCTGACCGAGGGCCTGGTCCGACGCATTCGGCAGCTTCCGTCGGCGCCTCAACTGCTCATTCTTCCGCCCGAAGACGAAGCGTTGCCGGCGCAGGTAATGCCCGATGAAATCCATCTGGCCGACGGGCGAGAGGAGTCCCTGCGCAACCAGGTGCGACGGCTTCTGCGCTTCCACGCCGTGCGTACACGTAGTGGCATCGTGGGCTCGACCACCGGCATCAGCGAGCTGCTCAACACGATTGTGCAAGTGGGGCCGCTGGACGTCCCGGTGTTGATCCAGGGGGAGAGTGGCACGGGCAAGGAGCTGGTGGCGCGGGCGCTGCACGACGAGAGTCCCCGCCGCGACCTGCCGTTCGTGTCGGTGAACGTGGGCAGCTTGCCCGAGACACTGCTCGAGAGCGAACTGTTCGGTCACGAGAAGGGGGCATTCACGGGTGCCGTGGCCCGACGCGAAGGCGTATTCGAGCGGGCCAATCGGGGCACACTGTTCCTGGACGAAGTGGGAGAAATGCCTCCGGCCATGCAGGTGAAGTTGCTGCGTGTCCTGGAATCGAACGAGTACCAGCGGGTGGGAGGAAACCAGACGCTGAGTACCGATGTGCGGCTTCTGGCCGCCACCCATCGCAGCCTCGAAGAGGAAATGAAGGCAGGGCGTTTCCGCGGAGACCTCTACTATCGCTTGAAGGTCATCAAGGTGGAGATTCCGCCGCTGCGGGATCGCTATGAAGACATTCCGTTGCTCGTGCAGTCGTTCCTTACCGCCATCAATGCGCGTCACGGGCTGCACCGCAAGGGTCTGACCCGCGACGCCATGGAGAGGCTCGTGCGCTACGCGTGGCCGGGTAACGTGCGTGAACTGCGAAACGTGGTGGCCTCGATGGCCGTGTTGGGCACGTCCGACTACCTCGGCGTGGACGACCTGCCCGAGGAGTTGGTGACCCAGGAGACCGGGCAGGGGGTCATGCCGGTACCCGTACGGTTGGGGTCGAACGGTCGCGAGGGGGACTCCCTGCTGACCAGCACGTTGCTGTCGCTGATGACCGATCTTCGACGCGTCAATGAACGCCTGGATCGGATCGAGACGCTGCTGGGCCGGGGATCGCATGAAACCGGAGCGGGGGCCGGCTCGGGTCCGGGCTCCGTCATCTGGGATGACGCCGCCGACGACGCAGAGTTCACGCCGGTGGCGCCAGATTTGCCCCAGGACCTGGCCGGGGCCGAACGCACCATGATCGAGGCCTCGCTGCGGCAACATCGGGGAAACCGCCGCAGGGCGGCCGAGCAGTTGGGGATCAGCGAACGCACGCTCTACCGGAAATTGAAGGCCTACGGCCTCTGACGGGGGTCCCTTGGCCAATCGAGGGTGGCCAGTGAGCGTAACCTCATACTATACTTCTATGACTGCCCACCATCTTTTCGCCTTCCCCGACGGAGGGGATCCAAGGCCCCCGAAGGCGGGGACTAAAGCGCCCGCGGCGCATTCCCCTGTGCGTTCTGTCGTTGCCCCGTTTTGGAGGAGCTTCGTGAAGCTGCGTTCGACTCGTAATGCAATTGTTCTAACCATCGTGGCGGCAAGCCTCATCGTGGTTACTCCGGGCGCCCAGGCGACCAAGTACGCGGGAGCGTTCATGGCCGACGGCGGTGGCGCGCGCGCGCTGGGTATGGGGAGCGCCTTCGTGGCCGTGGCCGACGACGCCAGCGCTACCTTCTGGAATCCGGCCGGACTTCTGAGTGTGAAGTCGCGCGAAGTCAACGCCATGCACAGCGAGCGATTCGGCGATCTGATCGATCGCGATTTCGTTTCCTATGTGCAGCCCAAAGGGCAGGGTTCATTCGGCTTCAGTTTGATCCGGCTGGGCATCGATGACATTCCCTTCACCGATCACCTCACCGATCGCCTCGACGCCAACAACGACGGTCAGGTGGACAACAGCGAAGCTGCCGCGTTGCTTGGGCTTCAGGACGAGATTCGTTTCGAGAGTGATTCGGAGTGGGCCTTCATGGGCACCTACGCGCGTCCTCTGGGCGAGTGGCAGGTCGGCGCGACCATCAAGTTCGTGCGGCAGTCGGTAGGCGACTTCTCCAGCGCCGGCGTGGGTGTGGATCTGGGTGCGCTGCGACGCGACATCTGGCGCCAACTCGACGTGGGCATCAAACTGCAGGACATCACCACGACCTATCTCAGTTGGAGTACCGGGCGCAACGAAACCGTCGCGCCGGTGGCCGTGCCTGGGGCCGCCTACGACATCTCCATCGAAAGCGCTCGTCTGGACCTGACTTTCGCGGCCGCCTTCGAAATCCACTTCGACGGCCGCAAGAGCGCCGATCAATACCGTTGGGGCGGCGGCGTAACCAGCAACGCCTACTACGGCATCGAAGCCACGCTCAGCGACCGCGCGCACATTCGCGCCGGTAACCATGGGGGCTGGGACAGCAGCAACTTCACGTACGGAGTGGGCCTTGAGCTGGGTCCGCTGCTGGTCGACTACGCGCTGGCCGGTGACGTTCTCGACATCGACGAGAACACGCATCGCGCCAGTCTCGGGTACCGTTTCTAGGTGCCCCACGGGTCCTCGGCCGAATTTCGCATCGATGCACCGACGCTGGTGGCCGTTACGCCGCCGGACGTCGGTGCCTCGATGGCGCTTCTCCCCGAACTCCTGCCCGCGCTGCAGCCCCATGTCAGCCTGGTGGTATTGCGTTGGCCTACCGCGCCCGCCTGGGCCGCCCTGCGAGCCTGTCGCCAGCTCGCCGCGCTCTCCCTGCGGCCTCGTCTGCTGGTGAGCGATCGGTTCGATATGGCCGAGCTGGCCGGGTTGGACGGCGTCCACCTGAAGGACGGCGGTATTCCAGCCGCGCGCGTGCGTCGACTGCGCCCCAACTGGGTGGTGGGCGTGAGTCTCCACGAACCCATGGTTTGGGATCGGACCCAGGGGGCCGACTACGCGTTCGTGAGTCCGGTGTTTCCCACGCCAAGCAAGCCCGGGGCGCAGCCGCTGGGACTTGTTCGCCTGCGCGAACTCGCACGGCAGGCTCCGTTGCCATTGTTGGCTCTGGGCGGCGTGGGTGCCCACAACGCGGCGGCTTGCCGCGAAACGGGTGCCGCCGGCGTGGTCGCCTCGAGTGGCATTTTTGATCAAGGAGATCCGGTGTCGGCCGCCGTCCAGATACGCGCGGCGCTATGAACCGCCCGGTCTGTGAGCGTCTCGAGGCTAGTTCTTGGGTCGCCAGATATCCAGCATCTGGCCCGCGCGGATGCGACCGTTGGCGGGAAGGTTGTTCCAGCCCAGGAGGTCGCTCACGGTCACCCCAAAACGGCGACCGATGGTAGTGAGGTTGTCGCCCTGTAGCACCTTGTAGCGTGTGCGGTCGTGGGATGACTCGTTGACCTTGATGGCCGCGCGGGTGTTGCCTTTTGACAGCACCAGGACCTGTCCCGCGTAGATACGGTTGCCGGACAGGTTGTTCAGGTCCCGTAGCTTCGAAACGGTGGTTCCGTAGCGTCGGGCCACGCTCGAAAGCGTGTCACCCCGCCGCACGGTGTGTCGTCCCGACACTGTTGCGTTGCCCGAAGCGCGAGCTATCGTCGCCGGCGGAACCACGCCGCGCGGAAACGGGATCGTGAGTACACGACCCGAGCGCACGCGGCGCGGGTTGGAGATACCATTGAGTTCCATGATCGCGGCGGTGCTGGTTCGGTACCGTCGCGCCAGCTGTCCCAACGTCTCGCCCTTGGCCAGGCGATGCTTGCGCCATTGCAGACGGTCCCCCTCGGGGATCTGGGCCACGGCCGTCATGGTCTGGGGGCCCTTGCCGGCGGGGACGCGCAACGAATACGCGGACATGTTGGGTGGCGTACAGTGCGCGATGAGTTGCGGGTTCAGGTTGCGAATGGTCGTTTCGTTCACACCGGCCGAGACGGCGACCTGATCGAGGCTGAACGCGTCGTCGAGCGTGATCACGTCGTAGCGCAGGGTATCCTGCGGTGTCAGCGTGAAACCGTGGAGCTCGGGGTCTGCCCCCAGGCGCGCCGCGGCAATGAATTTGGGTACGTACTCGCGTGTCTCGCGCGGCAGCCTCAGCTGCCAGTAGTCCGGATCACCCTGCAAACCGATGGCGCGCTGGATGCGATACTCGCCCGCGTTGTACGCCGCGAATGCCAGGGACCAGCGTCCGAACATGCCGTGCAGCATCTTGAGGTGTCGGCAGGCCGCGCGCGTGGCTTTCTCGATGTCGCGGCGCTCGTCCAGCCACTCGTTCACGACCAGGCCACGGTTGCGCGCGGTGCTACGAATGAACTGCCAGTAGCCCACCGCGGCGGCGCGACTTCGCGCGCGGGCGGAGAGCCCCGATTCGATCATGGCCAGATAGATGAGTTCGGGGGGAAGCTCTTCGTCGGCCAGGATCTCGGCGATCACGTGACCGATTTCAGCGCGCCGATCCAACCACTTCTGGTAGGTATCGCGGCCGTTTCCGGTGAAGTACTTGATCCACTTGTCGACCTCGGGGGCTTCGATGGCCAACAGCTCGCTGTGCAGCGACGATGGTTCTTCGGCCACGACGGGCATGATGAAATCGGGCAGGCCATAGCGGGTACGCAGACTGTCGAACGCCTCATTCAGCGTCTGCTCAATGGGAGCGTAGCTGTCGGAAAAGAAGCGCTCCTCGGCCAGGATGTCCGCGAAGTAACCCAGCTTGCGTTCGATCGAATCCAGGTACAGCAACGCCAGCGAATCCGGGTCCGAGCTGCGGGCCTCGACGATTCTCTCCTGTAGGACGAAGAAGTTTTCCTCGGCCAGATCCAGCTCGCGCATCAAGTAGCGCTCAGTCCCTTCCTGGTAGAGCACGTCGATGTCGTCCAGCCCGGGATGGGAGCGCAGTATCTTATCCAGAAGGCTCTCATCGGTGCGCTCGGGGGCCAGGCCCGGGAGACCCTCGGGCGCCAGCGTGAACAGGGTGTCCGCGGCGGCGTAATCAGCCATTTCGTCTGACTCGGCCAACGGATCGCTCTCGATGACCGGGGGTGCCGAGGAGCAGGCCTCGAGCATACCGCTCAACGCGAAGGTGCCTAGAAGGACACCAAGGGACGATTGGGTGCGACTGGAAATTTGTTTCATGGCCTCAGGTGGCGGGGGGCGTGAACGTACGTGCACATTGTCCCCGGGAGCAAGTCTGGATTCCCGGACACGCGGTCATCAGCTGTGATACGATTCTGGTCTCTGGGATAGACGCGCTCCGCATCGTTAGAATATACATGCACTATCAATTGCAACGCGTTGACCTTCAAACGTTTCTGCGTAACGAGGTTCCACTGTCCCGGCTCAGCCCGGACCTGCGCCAGCAGATCCGTCAGGCCCTGATCCAGGGTCGCCCTCTGGGGCCGCTGGGAGCACGCGCCGTGCGCGAACTCATGACCCGCGGCCTGATCCGCCATTCGGGTTTCCTCCGCGAGGGACCTGACAAAATACCCCTGTATTCCCTGGTTGGTTCCGCCCTGGCCTTCGACCTGAGGCGCCTTCTCGCCGAAGAGGTGGAAGAAACTGCCGATGCGCCGCCCGAAGGCGCGCCGATTGCGGAAATGACGCCAGTGGTCGAAACCACCTCCAAGAGCCATGCCAGACAAAACGGAAACGCCTGGGCGGTGCTGGAAGGGATTCGATCCACGCTGCGTCGCGATTGGGTGTCACACGGGTTGGAGGCCAGCCTCGAGGACCTGCTCATGGAAATGGGGCGTCGCATGGACGACCCCCAGCTGCGACTTGCGCTCTGGCGCGAGAGAGTCGATGTGGCCCTCGACAGCGATGATCCGCGGTGGGAAGTGTGGTCGGACGAGGATCCGTCGTCGCTGGCTCTCCTGCAGAGTCTCCAGAGTGCCAGCGCGGGAACCACGGTGGGCGACCGTCGATGGGTGGGTATCCGCGCCCGCGGCAGTATCGTTGGCGCCCTGGGCGCATCCCCCGACACGGACAACGCATTGCACGCGGCCGCGGCGGGAACGGTCGGCGAGCTCTTCGAGGCCTATCTTCGAAGTCAACAACGTGTGTATACCGATCCGCTGACCGGCGTGAACAATCGACGATTCTTCGACCGTCAACTTCCCGTGGAACTGGAACGCAGTCGGCGCTTGAACCAGAATGTGGCGCTGTTGTTCGTCGACATCGATTTCTTCAAGAAGATCAACGACGAGCACGGTCACGCGGCCGGCGATCGCGTGTTGCACCAGGTGGCCCAGTCCTTTCTCGGGCATCTGCGTCGCATCGATTCGGTGTTTCGATGGGGCGGTGAAGAGTTTGCCCTGATCCTGCCGGGAACCGACGCCGATGAGGCTCTCCAAACGGCCGATCGGCTACGCGAGATGGTATCGCAACAACGGGTGACCCTGGACGACGGTAATGATATCTCGGTGACCGTCAGCGTCGGCGCGGCGATCTTTCCCGCGCACGCTTCGGGCGAACGGGAATTGCTGCGGCGCGCCGACCAGGCGCTGTACCGGGCCAAGGACGAAGGACGCAATCGCGTCTACATGTGGGAATCCTGAACCCACTCTCCCACCCGCCTCCCGGGTAGGACTCTCTAGACATCATGAACGCACGACACGGACTTCCGCGCGGGCCGGGGCCCGCGTGGGAACTGTTCGCCGGCTTGCTTCTGGGTCAAATCTTTACTGGACCCCGCATCGACGATCACGTGGCGCCGCTGGCTTCGTTCGTGGTGCTGGTTTGGTTGTTCCGCACTCGTCGCGGGTTCGTTCTGGGCATCGGCGTGGCCGTGGGGTTGGTGGGAGGCTTGCGAAGTACCCATATCGTGAACCAGGCGCGAAACTGGACCCATGGTGACACGGTTGCCAACGTGCAGATCGAGCGACGCGTCGGCCCGGAGGTGCACGAGGTCTGGGTAGGCGAGTCTGGTCGGGCCGTGCGGGCGCGGGTGTCGGGGTTGGCGGATTCACTGCGACACGGAGCGAGGATCACGGCCGATCTACGCACCTGGCTGCCCGAGTACCGGAGAAATTTCGATGATCGGGACACCTGGCGTGCGTCGCTCGGCCGCGGCGTGGTGTTACGGGGTCGTGTGCGGCGGTGGCAAGTCGAAGCGCACGGAACGTCCGTGTGGACGACGCGGGTTCGACAGGCCATGAGCGCCTGGTTGGTTGAGACCTGCGGCGGAACCGGGTCGGCCGGCGGATTCTGGGCCGCGATCCTCGTGGGCGATCGCGAAGCCATTGGCGACGGTGCGTGGCGACGGTTCCAGCGCCTGGGGCTGGCGCACCTCCTGGCGTTGAGCGGCTTCCACGCCGGATTGCTCACCGCGCTGATGGGTGGGTTGCTACGCGTGCGCACGCACCCCGAGCGGCAGTGGGTTCTGCTGGCGGTACTGGTCTTGTGGATGCTGGTGGCGGGCGCGACACCGTCGCTTCTGCGTACGGTGGGCATGGTGGCATGGGCGGTGACGGGGCGTCGGGTTGGACGAGGTGCTTCGCTGATCGACGGGCTGGCGCTGGTCGGGGTCCTGGAACTGACGGTTTGGCCATGGCACGTGGCTGCGTTGGGCTGGTGGCTCAGCTACTCGGCCACGGCGTCCATTCTCATGATCGCCCCCGCGGTGCGGTCGCGGCGGGCGTGGTCGCAGGCGATGCTCGTCTCCGGGGCGGCGCAATCGGCAACGCTCCCGTGGACGCTCTCGGCGTTCGGAACGCTGGTCTGGGTTTCACCGGTCGCCAACCTGATCGTTGCGCCGGCGTTCGCGTTGTTGGCCACGGCAGGTACCGTCGCGTTGGTGTTGGCCGCGCTGCTGCCGACGTTCGCGCCGGCGTTGGGATCGTTGGTGAGTTTGGCAACGCACGCGCTGGGTGCACTGCTCGTGCTCTGCGACAAGTTGGCGCCGGCACCGTGGGGCCACCCGGGACTGCACGGGTTCAGCTGGACCATGGCGTTGGGCATCGTCTGTCTGCTGTGCGTTCCCACGCGGCCCGTGGCATGGCGTTGGCGCCTGGCCGGGACCGCGGTACTCGTGGCGCTGGCGCACGTGCCGCTGCTCATGGAACCGTCCCGCGTTTGGTTCGCGCTCGACGTGGGCCAGGGCGACGCGACCGCGTTGCGGGATCACGGGCACTGGCTGGTGGTGGATACCGGCGGTGCGTGGGAAGGCGACGACGCAGGTCGTCGTACGGTGTTGCCATTTCTGGCCCGACGCAACGCAAGTGACGTGGACCTCGTGCTTACGCACGGTCACCTCGACCACATTGGCGGCGCAGCCAGTTTGCTACGTAGCGGGCGCGTGGGGCGCCTTTGGATGGCGGCTTCGGATAGTGCCGAATCCTGGGCCAAGCGCCTCGCCGAGTTCGGGGCGCAAGTGCGGTGGATATCGAGAGGGGACACGGTCCGGGTAGGTCGCTCGGCCTTGGCTTGCCTGTGGCCGCCGCTCGAGACCGGTGATCTGGGTGCGAATGACCGCAGCGTGGTCTTGTCGTTGGGCACCGAACTCCTGCTCACCGGCGATGCTGAGTGGGAGGCCGAAGCACACCTGGAGGCTTCGGCCGCCACGGTCCTGAAGGTGGCTCATCACGGTGGCAATACGGGTACCGGGGTGGACTTCCTGGCTGCGACGCGGCCCCGTCTGGCGGTGGTCTCGTGCGGCCGGCAAAACCGCTACGGCCACCCCAAGCTCCAGACCCTGAACCGGTTGTCGTTGTGGGGCACGCGCGTGCTCCGGACGGACCAATGTGGCGCCATCCGGATCGAATGGAGGCCTGAAGGCGTAAGAGTACGGACAGTGCGCGGGGTCCCTTGACCCGGTCGCTTCGCGCACCTATTCTGCCGCCGTCAACCCCAACCCCGAGGAGTACTGTGAAGAACGTAAAGCCGCTCATCAGCACCGAAGAGTTGGGCTTGAAGCCGGATTTCCGCGGCAAGGTGCGCGAAATCTTCGACTTGGGTGAACAGCTGCTCCTGGTGGCCACCGATCGCATCAGCGCCTACGACGTCGTCATGAACGAGCCCGTGCCCGGCCGTGGCGCACTGCTCACGCAAATGACCCTCTCCTGGTACGACCATTTCGGCGACGACCTGCACCACCACCTGGTACACGCGGACTCACGTGAACTGCCGGCGCCGTTCGCGGCCCACGCCGATCGCCTGGCCCACCGCATCATGCTCGTCCACAAGGCGGACCGATATGATATCGAGGCCGTTGTCCGCGGCTATCTCGCCGGTAGTGGCTTCGCCGACTACACGTCGACCGGTGCGGTCTGCGGCCACACCTTGCCCGACGGGATGACGCGCTGTGAAAAATTACCGCGGCCCATATTCACACCGGCGACGAAAGCCGACGAAGGCCACGACGAGAATATCACCGAGTCGCAGGCGGCCGACATCGTAGGAGCGAAGGCCTTCGCCGAAATCAAGGAGAAGAGTTTCTTCTTGTATGAGTCGGCGCGCGACTACGCGGCGCAGCGTGGCGTGATCATCGCCGATACCAAGTTCGAGTTTGGTGTGATCGACGGACGCCTCGCGTTGATCGACGAGGTCCTTACACCCGACTCCAGCCGCTACTGGGACAAGGAACTCTACGAGCCCGGACGCGAACAGGACAGCATGGACAAGCAGATTCTTCGCAACTATCTGGCTGGCCTGCCGTGGGACAGGAATCCACCCCCACCTGCTTTGGATCCGGCCGTGCTCGAGCGCGTGGCCGACGGCTACGTTTCCATTTTCCGTCGCCTGTTCCCCGCCCAGGTCGAGGCACTGCAATGGTAAAGAGCCGGCGCAAGAGAGCGCTGCTCAGCGTGACGGACAAAGAAGGTTTGGTGGAACTGGCCCGGGTATTGGATGGCCACGGCTACGAGTTGGTGGCCAGCGGTGGCACCGCGGGGGCGCTGCGCGACGCGGGACTCACCGTCGTGGACGTCGCCACCGTAACCGGGCAGCCTGAGATTCTCGGCGGCCGCGTAAAGACGCTGCACCCGGCCATGGCCGCGGGGATCCTCGCGCCATCACCGCAAGACCTCAACGGCACAGGCTTTGATCCTATCGATGTGGTGGTGGTGAATCTCTACGACTTCTACGGTGCGGTGGCCGATAACCGGAAGCAGGGCGATCTGGTCGAGGCCATTGATATCGGTGGACCCACTCTGTTGCGAGCGGCGGCCAAGAACTTCGACCGCGTGACCGTATTGCCTGACCCCGGCGTGTACCGTGAGTTTGCGCGCGAGCTCGATGAAGGCCGTGGTTCCACCCGACCGGCCTTTCGAAGACGCATGGCGGGCCGTGTGTTCGAATTGACCAGTCGCTACGATGCGGCCATTGCCGGGGGATTGTTCGACGACACCGCGTCGGCGGCGGTGAGTGGGTCGCCGCGCCATCCGTTGCGCTACGGAGAGAATCCTCACCAGGGCGCGTGGTGGTCGGTGGAAAACGGGCAGGGACTCGAGGACCTGGGACTGTCGCGACACGGCGGTAAGGAGCTCAGCTACAACAACCTGCTCGACCTGATCGCGGCCCAGAAACTGGCGTCGGATCTCCCGGTGGGAGGGTGCGCCATCTTGAAGCACACGAACCCCTGTGGTGTGGGGGTGGGGACATCGCCGCACGAGGCTCTGGCCCGCGCATTCGCCTGCGATCCGGTGTCTGCGTTCGGTGGCATCGTGGCGCTGCGCGACACGGTGGACGGCGATACCGCGGGTTTGATCGCCGAGCGTTTCCTGGAGGTGGTCGTGGCTCCCGACTTCGATGCCACGGCCCGTGAGGTTCTGGCCAAGAAGAAGAACCTGCGCTGGCTTTCCGTCGACGCCGCGCGCTTCGCGCAGGCCACCAGTGGCAGTCAGCGCCGTTGGGGCAATCTGGTCTTGAGCCAGGAAGAAGACGAAGGCTTTCCCGAACTCGAACGTTGGCAGTTGGCGGTGGGTGACGCGCCCAGTGAGGAAACACTACGCGCCGCCGAACTCGCGTGGCGGGTTTCGAAACACGTGAAGAGCAATGCCATCGTCCTGGGCGACGCCAACGGCACCCTGGGTATCGGGGCGGGGCAGATGAGCCGAGTTGATAGTTGTCGCTTGGCCGTACGCAAAGCAAGTGACCAGGGCCACGACCTCAAGAATACCGTGGCCGCAAGTGACGGTTTCTTTCCCTTCGCTGACGGGCTCGAGCTTCTGGCCGAGGCGGGGGTCACCACCGTGGTGCAACCGGGCGGTTCCATCCGTGACACCGAGGTTGCCGATGCCGCCACACGGTTGGGAGTTACGTTGTTTCTCACGGGCGTACGTCATTTTCGACACTGACTTGCGCCCGCCACGCTTACGAACGCATTAGGGGAGGCAGAGTGAAAGGTCGTCCGACGATCATCGTCATCGACTTCGGCTCGCAGTATAGCCAGCTCATTACGCGGCGATTACGCGAGTTGGGGGCGTTCAGTGAGATGCTGCCGCCGCAGCAGGCCGGGAATCTGGCGAGCCACGAACACCTGGCCGGGGTCATTCTTTCCGGCGGTCCCTCGAGCGTGAAGGAAGCCGAAGCGCCGGGCCTGGCTCCGGAGTTGTTGGCGCTCGACGTACCTCTGCTGGGGATCTGCTACGGCATGCAGCTGTTGGCCGAGGCCTTGGGTGGTTCGGTCGAGGCGGCCGCGCGCCGCGAGTATGGCAACGAGCGTATCGAGACCACAGGTAGCAGTCCGCTATTCAAGAGCACGCCGTCGGTACAGACAGCCTGGATGAGCCACGGCGATCACGTCGCTTCGGTTCCCGACGGTTTCGAGGTGCACGCACGATCAGGCAGTGGCACGTTGGCCGCCATGTCCAACGTCGGACGTCGCATCTACGGAATCCAGTTTCATCCCGAGGTCAGTCATACCGAGTTTGGCATGCAGCTTCTGGAGAATTTCGTTCGGGAAATCTGCGGCATCGAAGAAGCATGGGACCGCGGATCGTTCGTGGAAGATCAGATCGTCTCGATTCAGGAGACGGTAGGGAATGACCGCGTGCTGTGCGCTGTAAGCGGCGGTGTGGACAGTACGGTCACCGCGGTCATGGCCGAGCGCGCGGTTGGTGATCGACTCACCGCGGTGTTTGTTGACAATGGCCTGCTACGCCATCGTGAGGCCGAGCAGGTCGCCGCCAACCTGAAGGATCTGCTGCGCGGACATCTGGTCGTCGAGGAAGCGGGCGACAAGTTTCTCGATCAGCTGAAGGGCGTGACCGATCCTGAGGTCAAACGCAAGCGAATCGGCCATACCTTCATCGACGTGTTTACCCAGACCGCGAAGGAACACGGGCCGTTCAAGTATCTGGCGCAGGGCACTCTCTACCCCGATCGCATCGAGAGCCTTTCGGTTCGCGGACCCAGCCATGTCATCAAGACCCACCACAACGTGGGAGGGCTGCCCGAGGAGTTGGGCTTCGACCTCATAGAGCCCCTGGGCGAGCTGTTCAAGGACGAAGTGCGGGCGGTAGGGACCGAACTGGGTATCCCCGCCGAGATGTTGCATCGCCATCCCTTTCCGGGCCCCGGCCTGGCGGTGCGGATTCTGGGAGAAATAACGCCTGAGCGTCTTGACCTGCTGCGACGAGCCGACCACATTTTCATTGAAGAGCTGGTACGCAGCGACCAATACGATGAGATCTGGCAAGCCGGCGCGGTACTGCTTCCCATTCAGAGCGTGGGGGTCATGGGAGATGCCCGCACCTACCAGAGCGTCGTGGCGTTGCGGGCCGTCACCAGCCGGGATGCCATGACCGCCGACTGGTCCAGGATCCCAGACGATATCCTGGCCCGAATCAGCAATCGCATCGTTCGCGAAGTGGATGGCATCAACCGCGTGGTCTACGACATCAGCAGCAAACCGCCGTCCACGATCGAGTGGGAATAGTGGGGTAACGTGTTCCGTATTCGTCGCTGGCTTGGCGCCATCACCTTGGTGCTTCTTTTTTCGTTGGTTGAGGTACCCGCATGGGGTAGCACGCTCAGTCCCGGTCATCCGGTCTGGCAATCCACTGATCTCGATCACCAGGCCCTACGTACCTGGTTGGCCAGACAACGCATACAGAACCAGAAACTGTTCTCGGTCATGCCCGCCGGTGCTGATGCTCAAGCCAAGGGACTGAGCGCGCATGCGCAGCGGGTTCTGGTGATCCCCGTACGGTACGCCGACGACACGGGCGATCCGCCGGTGTCGGTCGACAGTTTGAATCGCGCGTTCTTCAGCCGGGCAAATCCCCGCAGCGTCGCGTCCTACTATGAGCAGGTCAGTGGCGGCCGATTCATCCCCAAAGGAAGCGTGACGCCGTGGGTACGTTTGCCGGGCACACGGCTGACCTACCCGAACATCATCAACGGAAATCCCGCGGGCGGCGGCGGACCCGAAGCGATGGCCCGCGACGCCGTGCGACTGGCCGCGGGTCTGGTCGATCTGACCGCGTTCGACGACGACGGTGAAGACGGGCTGCCCGGCAGCGGCGACGACGATGGCATCATCGATCTACTTGTCATTTTGCACCCCGACGTGGGCTGGGAAGTCGATCCCGTCACCGAGGGCCCGGCGATTCTCTCCATCGTGAGTTCGGCGCTCGACGATCCTGAGATGGTCTCGGTGGGAGTTCGCGCCGACGGGTTCCTCGTGTCATCGGCTCGTGGCCCACTGGGCGTTTGGGTCCATGAAATGGGCCATCTGCTGGGGTTGGATGATCTCTACGATCTGGACGTCACGGGCCCGATCCAGAGCAACCCCAACCGAGGCGGGCTCGGCCTGTGGTCGTTGATGGCGCACGGCACCTGGGGTGGAGGCGGCGCGCAACCGAGCAATCTCGACGCGCTGAGCCGCCAATTGTTGGGCTGGGAAGACGAAGTGCTTCGCGTGTTCGGCGCGGGTGACTTCATTCTCGACGCCGTGGAAGAAGGAGACTCGCGCAGCGCCGAGGTGCTGCCGTTGGGTCCCTGGGGTCGCGAACGGTTCGTGATCGAAAATCGACGGCGCAGAGATGGCGCGGTGGTAGACGGTGACCTGCCCGGCTCGGGCATATTGATCTATCGAGTCGACGACGAACAACCCGTGAACCGGAGCCCGGATCCTTACTGGGTTGAGGTACTCGAGGCGGATGGTCGCAACGATCTTCGCGACGCTGCCAACAATGGCGACGCCAGCGACCCGTTCACGGGCAGTGGGATAACGGGCATCGACGGTGGCACCACGCCGTCGACCAGCAGTCGCCGGCCCGATACGGACAAGGCGGCCCCGTCGATCCTGGTGGGATCACCCGATGCCCTGGGCGGGCAACGGGTGACCATTGCGATGTCTTCGACACCGGCGCTGCGGTTGCAGTCCGCGTTGTTCGAAGCGGGTGCTCTCGACTTTCGCGCCTTCTTGCGGATCAGCGACTCGTTGCCGTGGCGATTGATCTTTGATGATGGGGGGACGACACCCACGGCCGTTTCGGCCACGTTTTCCGCCAGCGATGCGCGGATCGCCGTTTCGCCCCTGTCGGTGGACCTGGTCGCCAGTGGTGGTACCTGGATTCCCGACGAGACGGTCACCGTTACCGTGAATGGACTGGTCGAAACGTTGCCGGCGCCCGAGGTCACCGTGACGCTCACCGTGGACGGCGTCGCGCGAACCCTGGTAGTCGGTGCTCCGATATCCGTGGGGCCGGGCCTTGCCGGCAACGATTTCTCGAAATGGGACCCCGCGATGGTGGGCGCGTCGGGCGCGGCGACCGAATTCACCCTGCTTGGCCTGGCGGAGCTTCCGTTGCCGGCCGACAACGGGTGGCAGACTACGACCGGTGGCGACCCCGGCTACACGGCGGGGGCCGAGCTCACCCTCACCAGTCCATGGTTTGCTCCGCCCGACAACGGCCGCGTACAACTGTGGTCTCGCCAGGAGACGGAGGCAGGCCGGGCCGGATTGGTCTGGGACGGGGGCGTGATCGAGTACCTGGTGCCCGACCGCGGATGGCGGGCGTTGGTGCCCGAGGGCGGTCCCGTGGCCTACGTAAACCATCGCAGCGCCGCCGCTACCCGTGGACTCGTTGGCTTCGGCGGTCCGGCCACCGATTGGCAGGGTTATTCCGCACCGCTTCCGACGTCCAACGGCCCCATGAGGGTTCGGTTTCGATTTGGCGCGGACGAGACCATCCAGTTGGGAAGTTGGGCGTTGGCCAAGGCCGGAACCAATCCAGCCCCGGGCACGGCCGCATTGACTCTGGCGGACGGTGTATTCGGCGAACAACTGATCGAGGCTACGTTCGATGGCGACCTTACGCGGGTAACGTCGGTCCGGTTCCGATACCGTCGTCCGCTCACCGACGATTGGATCGCGGCCTCGGACCTCTTTACCCTTACGCCGGATCTGCAGCGGTTGGTCGCTGAACTGACGTTGCCCACCGATGCCGACGTGCTGACCATTGGATTGTTCGGCGAGACGTCGGGAGGGAATGTCGTTCCTCCGCTATTGCTGGGCACGATCGGGTTTCGCGCCACGCGATCTCCGGTGGTCTCGCTGCGAGCCCGGCCGAATCCTTCCGCGGCCGACGTTTTCGTTCAGTTCGCATCGCAGGATGTTCCTACCGAACTGCTGGTCTTTGACCTGCGCGGTCGACGCGTCCGTTCGATAGCGGTACCGTCGCGCGTTAGCACCGCCGTATGGGACGGTACGGACGATGCTGGGGGCCGGATGGCGTCGGGGCGATACGTGATCGCCCTGGCCAACGATCCCACTGTCAGAATATCGGTGGTACTGCTGCGGTGAAGTTTTCCTGGCTGATTTTCCTGTGTTGCGGGGCAATGGGCGCAAGCGCGGATGCAGACGCGCGCCCGTTCCATCCTGCTCGTGTCACGCACGATCTTTCCCTGGCCCAGGATCTCGAGGCCCTGGACCGAGCGGTGATTGCCCTCGCCCTGGGTGATCGTGCCGACGCGGCCGCTCGCCTCCGGGCCGGCGGCATTGAACCGCACCTGGCGGGCTGGTTGCGTGGCCGCGTCTTGATGGACGAGGCCAACTACGATCGCGCGGTCACGGTACTGGAAGACGCGGCCCAGGACTGGCGCCGTTCCCTTCGTCGGCCGGAACCGTTGACCATTGTTCGAGAGTTCGATCGCGATCGGCTCGAGGCGGCGATTCACGCGCGTAAGTGGCGGCAAGCACGCCGGATCATGAACGACCCCCGGGCCGACCATGCCGGCGATCAGATCTGGGAGGCTCTTGGCGCCGCCGTCGTGTTGGGCAGTGGCCGGGCTACAACGGCCCAGAGGGCGCTGGATGCCGCCTGGGCCGCGGCCACGAAGGCCGAGCGCCGCCACTGGGCTTTCGGGTGGCGAGCCGTGGCCATCTTGCGAAACGGCGATGCCGATCGCGCCGCCGACGCCTGGTTGGATTTTACCGATGGCCTGAAGTCCTCTGCCGAGGTTCGGCAGGCTCGCAAGCTGTGGGATGACTCGCCGACTTTGGGGTCGGCCCTGGCCGTCGACGGCCGTCGCCTGCGTGGCATCCGCTGGCTCGCTCGCATCCTGCGCCGGGACCTGGCCCTCGAGTTGGCCGTGGACGGTTACGAACGCGCCACGGGCCGCGAGCAGGCCGAGTGTTTCGTGGCCGCCGCCGAGCAGATGTATCGCCTGCGGCAGCACGACGAGTTGTTGACCCACCTGGCGAGGCCAAGACCGGCGGCACTGGATGCCGAGGAGTTGGCTTCGCTCGACGCGTACGTTTGGGGGGTGCGCCGCCGCCAGGGAATCTCGGCTGACGTGGCGCGTGGGTTCGACCAGGTGGTAGCTGACCACGATGGCACCGCGAGAGCCACCGAAGCCCTTTGGGAAGCTGCGTGGATGTGGGAACTATCAGGTGATACGGAAACCGCCCGGCACCGGTTTCTCACCTACGCACGCAACCATTCCAAGGGGCCTTTCGCGCACGACGCCGGCGTTCGTGCGCTGTATCTGTCGCTGAAGGCCGGTGACCACGATCAGGTCATGGCGACATTTCAGTCCTTGTACGCGCAGGGGGGACCGGGTGAGGGTATGGCGGAGGCAGCCGCGCTTTGGGTTGTCGCCCGCGCCAGCGCGGCTCGCAACGACACCCAGACTTCGTCGCGACTTTCACTTCGACTGAGCGACCAGCACCAGGATTCCCCATGGTTGCTGCCGCCGCCGTCCCCCTTGCGAACGACACCCCCAGGCCGAGCGGGGATCGACGAACTCCTGGAAGATCTCTACCGCGCCCAATTGGAGGCCTTGACGGCCGTCGCCAAAGAAGTGGGTTTGTCGTTGGAGAGTTCCGACCTGCCGGCGCCATTGGATCTGGCTGAGCGCTGCTTTCAGTTGGGCTTGTTCGACAAGGGCGAATCGCAGGTGGCCGACTACGCGGCTCAAGGCCGACGCGATGCGAAGACGCAACTGCGTGCGCTCGCGCTGTGCTGGCGCTACGGACGCGCCGAACGCCAGGCACGAGTTGGCTATCAGTTGCGACTGCTCCTACGCGGCAAGAGCGCGATCCTCGATCGACATCTGGACGTTCTGGCTCATCCCACGCCCTACGCACGCGAGGTATTGCAGGCGTCGGATCAACTCGGTCTGCCGGCGGGATTGCTGTGGGCCCTGATGCGCCGCGAGAGTTTCTACGAGGCCGACGTCATCTCATTCGCGGGTGCCCACGGTCTCATGCAATTGCTTCCGAGCACGGCCGAAAGAATGGCCACCAAGCTGGGTGATCCAATGCCGCCCGCCGGCGAACTGCGGCGGCCTCGCCTGAACGTGAGGTACGGGACCGCATATCTGGCTCAGCTTCTGGACGAGGCCGAAGGAAACGTCTACCGAGCGTTGGCCTCGTACAACGCGGGCGAAAGCAACGGCGAGCGATGGTTGGCCCGTCTACCCGAAGACGCGCCGCCGCAGGAAATGATCCTTCTCATCAGCTACTCCGAGACCCGTGCCTACGTGTATCACGTGCTGCGTTTCTGGCGCCTGTATTCCCGCGTTTACGCCCAGTTGGGGCAGTATGACGGACTCGTCGAGCCGTAGCCGCCTGGCCAACGAACTTGGTCGAAAAGGCTTTCACCTCGCCTTGCTTCTTCTGATTCCGGCCGGACGCATGGCGGGGGAGCGGGCCGGGCTCCTGGCAATTGGCGCGCTCGTGGGCTCGCTGGCCATCGAGGCCGCTCGCGGTACGTTCGCGGCCACGTGGTTCGAACGCTGGTTGGGCCCGCTGCTTCGCCCGCGTGAACGAAGCGGACCGCTGGGTTGCACCTCGTTCCTCACGGTCGTGGCGATCGCGGCTCAGGTCGCCCCCTGGGCGAATGTCGAATTGATGATCTGGGTGTTTCTGTGGGCTGATGCCGCCGCGGCCATCGGTGGAAGGCTACTGGACGGGGCGGAAGGACGCACCCGGAGCGGGTCCGCCTGCCATGTTCTGGTGGGCACCCTGGCCGGCCTGGTCTGGGGAATTGGTTGGCCCGCGGCCCTCCTGGCGGTGGCCAGCGCGGCCGCTGAAAGGGTGGCAGGGCGCTTGCATGTCGATGACAACTGGATCGCGCCTCCCGTTGTCCTTTGCATCAGTATCGTGGGTGGTTGGCCCACGTAGGAGCCCGATGTTTCTCAAGAGCGTCTTCCGGATACTGCCCAAGGACCCGTTGCACGACGGGTTGGAGGCCTTCAATCGGGGGCGATTGAAGGAAGCAATCGGGCAGTTTGAGCCTCTGCTCGACGATGACAACGAAGAAATCAGGAAGAAGGCCGGGTTGTACGCCTGCGAGGCGCACCTCCAGTGGGGCGACGAGATCGTCGATCGGGAGCCGGAAAAAGCTGCCGTTCACTTCGAGGCGGCTCGGCAGCTTCAACCACGGTTTGCCGACATCCACAATCGCCTGGGCGAGACCTACCGGCGCCTTGATCGCCAAAGCGAATCGCGCGAGTGTTTCGAGGCGGCCAAGAGCATCAACCCGCGCTACTTCCGGGCCATTCTCAATCTTTGCCATAGCTACACGACCACCCAGGAATACCACCGAGCGCAATCGGAGCTACACGGGCTGGCCGAGTGGTGTCCGTCGATGTATCGCGACACGCTTCACGTCCTGGCCGATGCCTGCGCGCGTGGCAACGAAGTGGACTGGGATGCGCGCTTCGCCCAGGTGCGGGAGATGGCGCCGTCGAGGGTCGACATGGGGCGTAGGTCCGCCCTGGTAGCCATCCAGCGCGGCGACGCGAAAGTCGCCGAGGAGACGCTACGAGAACTCTTGCGCGATCATCCTCGCTTTCCTGACCTCTGGCACCTGCTGGGTGTGGCCCAGGGTGCAATGGACATGACCGATGCCAGTATCGAGTCGTTTCAGCGCGCGCTGGAAATCAATCCACATTACCTGAAAGCACGGATCAACCTGGGAATTACATACCTGGAGCTCGAGCAGCTCGACAGCGCGCAGCGGGAACTCAAGCTCGCGCTGCAAACCGACCCCAACAATACCCTGGCGCGGACTGCTCTCGACGAGATCACCGTGCTGCGGGTCGACTGAGGCAACCGATATGGCCGCCGCAGACTTCTACTCGATTCTCCAGATCGAGCGGACGGCAACACAGGCCGAAGTACGTACGGCGTACTTCAAACTCGCCAAGGTCTACCATCCCGACGTTCAGGACGACGCCAGCGAAGATGCCACCGAGATCTTCCTGGCGATCCAGAATGCCTACCAGACTCTCATGGATCCCAAGGAGAGGCTGCAGTACGACGCGGCCCTGGACCAGGGGGGCGCGGCCGGGGCTGGCTCGGCGAAACCGGATCGGAAGAAGTCCCAGAGCAATACCCCCAACCCG
Organism: Candidatus Krumholzibacteriota bacterium; assembly: GCA_029262065.1. Lineage (GTDB taxonomy): Bacteria > Krumholzibacteriota > Krumholzibacteriia > JAJRXK01 > JAJRXK01 > JAJDAC01. Next base: position 83,956 of record JAJDAC010000016.1, read on the forward strand.
GGCGAGCAGCGCAAGGCCTCGATCGAGGAATCCCGTGACGCGCGCCTGGCCGTGATGAAGGTGGAAAATCTGCTCGAGGTGGGTGACGTGGAAACCGCACTCCAGATCATGGCCGCGGTGGTGCGCACCGTCCCGGACGAGCCCGATTACCAGAGCCTCTACGGGTACACTCTGGCGCTCAATGGCCAGCGGCTCCACGCTGCCCGTGACTACTGCCGACGCGCCCTGGCGGCAGAGCCCCACAACGCCGATCGCCACGCTTACCTCGGATACGTGTACCTCAGAGCTGGCCTGAAGAAATCGGCGGAACAGTGCTTCGAAGAAGCACTTAGATTGAATCCAACCCACCAACTCGCGTGCGAGAACATGGGTTCGAACAGCGGTTCCGAGGGCGGACTCTTCAGCGGCTTGCGCCGCATCTTCTCGCGCTGACCATCCCTTCTCGCGGTCGTCTTGACAGCCCGCGACCCGCCGCACTACCGTAGCTTTTCCATGGCCTCGCCCTCGGTTTGAGGCCGTTTTTGCGTATATTCTTGTTTCCCAATCCTCTAGATATCCGAGCCCAGAGAGCGGTGCAAGCTCATGCCGATCCTCAAGCTGCTGAACAAGGTCTTCAAGAACAAGGCCGAGCGTGACCATCTCAAGCTGCGTCCCCAGCTCGAAGCCACCCAAACCCATCGGGACGCCTACCAGGCCTTGAGCGACGACGAGATGCGGGCGAAAACCGTGGAGTTCAGGGAGCGCCTCAGCGCCGGCGAAACGCTGGAGGACATTCTTCCCGAGGCCTACGCCAACGTCTGGGAGGCATGCCGCCGGCTGACGGAGCGCAAGGCGGCGTGGCCGGTACAGGGGCACGACCTGGTTTGGGACATGGTGCCCTACGACGTGCAGATCATTGGTGCGATCGCCTTGCACCAGGGGCGTATCACGGAGATGGCGACGGGCGAAGGCAAGACCCTGGTGGCCACCATGCCGTTGTACCTCAACGCGTTGGCGGGCGAGGGTGCGCACCTGGTCACCGTGAACGACTACCTGGCCCAACGCGACGCCGAGTGGATGGGAGGGATCTACGAATTCCTTGGTTTGTCCTGCGCGTTCATTCGCAACGAGATGACGCCGGCTCAACGTCGGGATTCCTACAACTCCGACATCACCTACGGCACCAACAACGAATTCGGCTTCGACTATCTGCGCGACAACATGTGTATCCGGGCCGATGACCTGGTGCAGCGTGGCTTTCACTACGCCATTGTCGACGAAGTCGACTCGGTCCTGGTCGACGAAGCCCGAACTCCCCTCATCATCAGCGGTCCCGTCGGCGAGAGCACGCATCGTTTCGAGGAACTGAATCCCTTCGTCGACAAGCTCGTGCGCAAGCAGGGCAAGATCCTCAACGACTACCTGAGCCAGATCGAGCGGCATCTGAAAGCCGACGATGGAATCGACGACGAGACCAGCCTCATGCTCCTGCGTGTCAGCCGGGGGGGCGGGCACAAGATGAGCCGGTACATGAAGGTACTGAAGCACGCCGGCGTGCAGGATGCGATTACCAGGACCGAGGGTCGCTACATGCGCGACAAGGCCATGTGGGAAGCCGACCAGGACCTGCTCTACGTCATCGACGAGAAGCAGAACTCGGTGGACATGACCGAACGCGGGCGCGCCGAATTCGGTTTCGACGATCCCGACTTCTTCGTGCTCCCCGATCTTTCCGAAGAACTGGGCAGCATCGAAGGCGACGAAAGCCTCACTCCCGAAGAGAAGGCCAAGAAGGTCGACGCGCTGCATCGCCAGTACGGCGAGCGCAATGAGGGCATCCACAACGTTCAGCAGTTGGTGAAGGCCTACACGCTGTTCACCAAGGACGATGAGTACGTGGTCATGGACGGCAAGGTCCAGATTGTCGATGAGAACACCGGCCGCCTCATGTCCGGCCGCCGTTTCAGCGACGGACTCCACTCGGCGCTCGAGGCCAAAGAGGGCCTGCGCATCGAAGCCGAAACCCAGACCTACGCCACGGTTACGCTACAGAACTTCTTCCGCATGTACGACAAGCTGGCCGGCATGACGGGAACCGCCGAGACCGAAGCCGGGGAGTTCCACGAGATCTACGGGCTGGACGTCATGGTCATTCCCACGCACCGTCCCATTACGCGCGAGGATCGTGACGATCAGATCTATCGCACCAAACGCGAGAAGTACAACGCGATCGTCGAAGAAGTGGCCCGTCTCAACGCCAAGGGGCTGCCGGTATTGGTCGGTACGACCACGGTCGAAGTCAGTGAGACGTTGTCGCGCATGCTGCGACGCCGCAACATCCGTCACAACGTGCTCAACGCCAAGCAGCACGCGCGGGAAGCAGATATCATAACCGAGGCGGGGCGTAGTGGCGCCGTGACCATTGCCACCAACATGGCGGGTCGCGGTACCGATATCAAGCTGGGCCCCGGCGTACTGGGCGACGATGGGAAGGAGCTCGAACGGGATGGCGATCCGACCGGTCTGCAGATCGTCGGCAGCGAGCGTCATGACAGTCGACGCATTGATCGGCAGCTTCGCGGTCGCGCGGGTCGCCAGGGGGATCCGGGCTCAAGCCAATTCTACCTGAGCCTTGAAGACGATCTGATGCGTTTGTTCGGTGGCATCGAACGGGTCAGCCGCCTGATGGAGAAAATGGGGGTTGAGGAGGGCGAGGTCATCACCCACTCCATGGTTACCAAGGCCATTGAACGGGCGCAGCGCAAGGTTGAAGAGAACAACTTCAGCATCCGCAAGCGACTGCTTGAGTACGACGATGTCATGAACAAGCAGCGCGAAGTTGTGTACTCGCTCCGTCGCGAGGCGTTGGTCGAAGAAGACATCAGCGCCGCCACGCGCGAACACATGGACGACGTCCTGGACGATCTCGTCGACGAGCACGCCAACTCCACCGAGCCGTCGGAGTACTGGGATTGGGATCGCCTTTCCCTGGAATTCACGTCGACGTTCTTGACTCCGTTGCCCGTTCCCGAGCCCGATCGCAATACCATTGGTTCGGATCGCTTGCGTGAAGTATTGGGCGAGGCCGTGTTGGCGGCCTACCACGCCAAGGAGCAGCGGATCACGCCCGAGCTGACGCGTCAGCTGGAACGCTTCGTGACCCTGAGGGCCATCGATGAACTCTGGAAAGACCATCTGCACGAGTTGGATATGGTTCGAGCGGGTATCGGTCTCCGTGCCTACGGCCAGAAGGATCCCCTCCTCGAGTACAAGGGCGAGAGCTTCAAGCTGTTCGAAGCCATGATGATGCAGGTGCGGCGCGAGATCGTGTCGAGGTTCTTCCGCTATGAACTGGCCGCCGCGCCGCCAACTCCAACTTCGGTCATGGCGCAGGGGAAAGCGCAGGCAAGGTCCGAAGCTTCCCATGCCGCGCCGTCACAAGGATCGCAACCGGAGGCCGCCGAGGCCCCCGCGAAGGCAGTGTCCGCCATTGGCCTGGGGTCGGGAGCCGACATGAGTGGCGTGTTCGACAAGGGCAAGGCCAGCAAAGCCGACGCGGCGTCGACCGGGGCACCACAAAAGGCACAGCAGCCGGTGGTGCGGGACATGCCAAAGGTCGGGCGCAACGAACCCTGTCCGTGTGGCAGTGGCAAGAAGTTCAAGAAGTGCCACGGTGTAACCTAAGTGAGCGCGAGTGACTGACGCAGTGATCAGCGACCAGAAGGTATCGCGCGAAAACCCGATCGTGATCGTCGGTGGAGGACTGGCCGGGACCGAAGCGGCGCTGCAACTCGCCGATCGCGGTTTCCACGTTCGGCTGTACGAAATGCGGCCCGCACGGTCGACCGACGCGCATCGCAGCGAACGCCTGGCCGAGCTCGTCTGCAGCAACACGTTCAAGAGCGTACGCACCGACACACCGTCGGGTGCACTCAAGGCAGAACTGGAACTCCTGGGTTCACGCTTGTTGCCGCTGGCGCATCGGGCGCGGGTCCCCGGTGGCGCCGCCCTGGCCCTCGACCGCGACGAGTTTTCCGCGTTGGTAACCGCGGCCATCGATGCGCATCCGAACATCGAGGTGGTGCGCGAAGAGGTGAAAGCCCTGCCCACGAGCCGTCCTTGCATCGTTGCCACCGGACCGCTCACCTCGCCTGACCTGCAGGCTGACCTGCAAACGCGGCTAGGTGAAAAGAGCCTCTATTTCTACGATGCCATCGCGCCCTCGGTAATGGCCGATAGCGTGAACCAGGACACGGTCTACCGCGCGGCTCGCTACGACAAGGGCGACGCCGACTACGTCAACTGTCCGCTCGACCGCGATCAGTACGAAGCCTTCCTCGACGCGTTGTTGTCGTCGGAGACGGTACCCATGAAAGACTTCGAAAAGGCCGCCTATTTTCCCGGGTGTATGCCGATCGAGGCGATTGCCGCGGGCGGTCGCGAGTCGTTGCGGTTTGGGCCGATGCGCCCGGTGGGTTTGCATGATCCACGCACGGGCCAGCGTCCATGGGCGGTGGTGCAACTGCGACAGGAAAGTCGTGACGGCGGATTGTTGGGTCTCGTGGGTTGTCAGACACAGCTGCGTTACGGCGAGCAGGAGCGGGTATTTCGCATGATTCCCGGCCTGGAGAACGCCGAGTTCGCGCGCCTGGGCAGTCTACACCGCAACACGTTTCTGAACTCACCTCGACATCTTTCGTCCGACCTGAGTTGGCAGCAGGACCCGTCCCTATGGTTCGCGGGGCAGATGACGGGTTGTGAGGGGTACGTCGAGAGTCTCAGTACGGGGCTGATCGCGGCGTTGGCGTTGGTCGCGAAGTCCCGCGGCGACGAGTGGACTCCACCGCCGGTCGAGACACTTCTGGGTTCGCTCCTGGCGTACCTGCGCGACGTGACCCACAAACGACTGACGCCGATGAATGTAAACTTCGGGCTCGTTCCCCCCCTGACGCGCCCGCCGCGTCACAAGGGTGAGCGGAAAGAGGCATACAGTGCTCGGTCGCGGGAAGCCATGGCCGCGTGGGTAGCGCAGCACGCGGCGTGGTTCCCTGAGCCCACGACGCTATGCAGCTTTGATTCCTAGCGACTCGTAGCGACTCATGGCCTCGTTGCCCCGTACGTGGACCGACGGTGTCCGTGGGTATTCATCGCCTGAGTGGGTGGGCTCAAATGGGTGAAACGGATCCACACGAACGGGCCTACCTGGACCATCTACGGGTGGTAGTGGGCGCAGCTCCGGCCACCATCGATTCCTACGGGCGCGATCTCGATCTCGTCCGCCGGACTCTCGCGGACACGAGGGCGGTGGACTGGGTCCGGATAGGGACCGACGATCTTCGCCACTACCTGGCCCTGGCGCGGCGCGGTGGCCTGGGATCGACCACGCTCGCGCGCCGGGTGGCGGCGCTACGGGGTTTCTTCCGCTTCTTGCAGGAGCGGCACCTTCGTGAAGACGATCCTACCAGCGGTTTGCGATCGCCACGCCTACGGCGTCGGCTCCCCCGCACCCTGAGCCTCGAGATGGCTTCCCGCCTGGTGGAGAGTCCCGATCCGGCCAAGCCCACCGGGTTACGGAACCGGGCCATGTTGGAATTGTTATATGGATGCGGCATTCGTCTGGCCGAGCTGGTCAGCCTGGACCTGGATCGGATCGACCTGGCCGGTGAATGCGTTCGCGTGCTCGGCAAGGGAAGCAAGGAACGCGTGGTTCCGTTGGTGGGTGAAGCGAATCAGGCGCTGCGTAGGTATCTTGAGGCTCGCCTGCCGGCTTCGGTGTACCAGGCGTTGGGTGAAGGGAGCTCGGCCGCTCTTTCGGCGCCGGTATTCCTGGGCCGGGGCATGCGTCGCATTTCCCGCCGTACCGTCCAGTCTGTCGTGACCCGAGCCGTGCGCGATGCGGCGGCGACGACAGGGGTGTCTCCCCACGATCTACGTCACGCGTTCGCGACGCACCTGCTGGACGCCGGTGCCGACCTTCGGAGCGTGCAGGAGCTATTGGGACACGCGAGTCTATCGACAACCCAGATCTACACCCACGTTACCACCGCGCGCATGCGCGAAACCTACGACCAGGCCCATCCGCGTGCCCGACGCAAACGCGGCCGAAAGGACGAAGAACCCTGAAGCGCATGATTCGATCCACCACCATCTTGGGGCTCACGCGCAATGGCGTGACCTGCATGGGCGGCGATGGACAAGTTACATTCGGTCAGATCCAGATGAAGCGCGGCGCCCGCAAAGTGCGTTCCATGTACAACGAAAAGGTGCTGGCCGGTTTCGCGGGCTCGGCCGCCGACGCCTTCACACTCTTCAGCAAGTTCGAAGGGCATCTCGAGGCGCTCGAAGGCAATCTGGCCCGCGCGGCAGTGGAGATGGCCAAGGAGTGGCGCAGCGACCGCGTCCTGCGACGCCTCGATGCGTTGCTGGCGGTCATCGATCCCAATCAGGGCTACGTCTTGTCGGGGCAGGGCGACGTGATCCAACCCGACGACGGAATTCTGTCGATCGGTTCGGGAAGTGCCTACGCGACGGCGGCGGCGCGCGCGTTGGTGCGCCACAGCCAGCTCGATACAAAGACCATTTGCGAGCAATCGTTGACGATCGCCTCTGAGATCTGCATCTACACCAATGACAACCTCGAGATCCTTACGCTCGACGCGGAGACGGCCGACGGGAGTGGTATCGCGTGAGTGAGAACCGAACGGAAGTGGCCCCCCGCGATCTGACCCCTCGCATGATCGTGAGTGAGTTGGACCGCTACATCGTCGGCCAGTCCGACGCCAAGCGCGCCGTGGCCATAGCGTTGAGGAACCGCTGGCGACGTATGGAGGTTACCGGCGACCTACGCGACGAGATCATTCCCAACAACATCATCATGATCGGACCCACCGGGGTGGGAAAGACCGAGATCGCGCGACGGCTGGCCCGCCTGGCCGGCTCCCCGTTCGTGAAGGTCGAAGCCACGAAGTTCACCGAGCGCGGTTACGTGGGGCGAGACGTCGAGTCCATGATCCGCGACCTGGTGGAGGCGTCGGTAAAGATGGTGCGCGAGGAGCTGGCGGCCGAGGTCGAAGGTGTGGCCGCGCAAGCGGTGGAAGAAGCGCTGCTCGATCTTTTGCTGCCGCCGCTGCGTGATACCGGCGAGGACACCGCGGCCCGGTACACGCGAAGCCGTGAGGCGTTGCGGGACCAGTTGCGGCGACGCGAGCTGGAAGAACGAACCGTGACGATCGAGGCCACCGTACGTGGCGGCCCGATGATCGACATCATGCAATCGGGCGGTGATGAACTGGGGGCGGGCCTGGGCGAGGCGCTGAAGAACATGCTTCCCAGCCGCAAGAAGGAGCGCAGTGTATCGCTGCGCCAAGCGCGGGAGATCCTGCTCCAGGATGAGCTGGACCGAAGGATCGATCAGGATCGGGTGGCCACCGAGGCGTTGGCCCGGGCCGAAACCAGTGGCATCGTGTTTCTGGATGAGATCGACAAGGTGGCCAGCCGTGGCGAGATGCACGGAGCCGACGTGAGCCGCGAGGGCGTGCAGCGAGACCTGCTGCCCATCGTCGAAGGCGCGGCCGTGCAAACCAAGTACGGGCCCTTGAAAACCGACCACATCCTATTCGTGGCGGCGGGCGCGTTCCACATGAGCAAGCCCAGCGATCTGATTCCCGAGCTGCAGGGTCGCTTTCCCATTCGGGTCGAGCTGAAATCATTGACCGAGGCGGACTTCGTGCGCATTCTCGCCGAGCCGGAAACGTCTCTGCCCAAGCAGTACCAGGCGTTGTTGGCCACGGAGAATTGCACGCTGGAGTTCACCGAAGACGGATTCGAAGAGTTGGCCCGTATTGCGCACGACGTGAATACGCGGCAGGAGAACATCGGAGCAAGACGTCTTCATACCATCTTGACCACCCTACTCGACGATATGTTGTTCGAACTGCCACCAGAAGGCGATGAAAGACCAGCCACGCATGTGCGCGTCGATGGCGAATTCGTGCGGGAGAAACTGGGCGACCTTGTGAAGGACGAGGACCTGAGCCGCTACATACTGTAGCTGCGCAAGAGAACCCGAGGACGACGTCAACCATGGGCGGCGCGCGATCCTCTTCCGGCTTGGAGTGAGCGTGCGCGCGTTGTTGGTGGTTATAGCGGCGGTGGCGGTCGCGGCGTGCGCCGAGGTCGCCCGGCCTCCGGGTGGTCCGGTCGACCGAACGCCGCCCACGGCCACCGCGGCCTCGCCTGGCAGTCTGGCCACCTCCGTGGATGCGAGGGCGGCTATCTCGTTCGTGCTGTCCGAGAAGGTCGATCGGCGCAGCGCGGCGCGAGCGCTCACGGTGATTCCGCCGGTCGAACTCAAGTCCCCCAAATTGGATGGCCTGGGGCTCGAGTATCGGCCGAGGGAAGCGTGGCCCCCCGATACCGTCGTGGTCTGGACGTTGGAAACCAGTTTGAAGGACAAGCACGGGGTGACCCTGGAGGAACGCCTCACGGGCGTCTTCACACGCGGCGCGACACTGCCCACGGGACGTATCGAGGGCAGCGCCAGGGTGCTGGGTGGGAGCGTCGAAGGCCCCCCAGAATCGACCATCGGAGGCGCCGACCCCAAGCCAGCCGGTGGTGGGGCGGCAAAGCCCTCGGGCGACCTTTCGACGCTTCGCGTGAATCTCAGCTTACCCGCGCCCGAGGGTCAGCGCCGCCGGCCGCTTTGGCGTTGGGCGAACGGCGATGCCGTGGGCCGATTTCGTCTGGATTGGTTGCGGGTTCCCTCGGGTCCATACCATCTCGAGGCCTTCCTCGACGGCAATGGAGATGGAAGCAGGGACGAGCGTGAGGCCGTGGCCACGGTGGACAGCTTGTTTCTGGCCGCGGGGGACAGTACTTTGATATTGGACGGGTTGGAGCTGGTGGACCTAGAAGGTCCGGTGGACCTGCTGATCTGCGTGCCGGTGGAAACCCCGGACTCGCTGGTGGTGCGGGTGTTCGTGGCTCCCGAATCGGGTTCGGAGAGCGTGGCCGTGGCACGATTGGATTCGACGGGCTGCGTGGTGGAGTCGGTGGTTCCGGGTTCCTACCGAGTGGGCGCGTGGCTCGACGTCGATGGCGACGGTCGATTCTCGCCCGACTCGCTGGGCATCAGCGAGCCGTTCGCTACGCCCCTGAATTGGAAAGCGCTGCCCGCCCGACCCGACAGCCTTGTGCTTGGCGCTCCCCTGACCACCTCGTCGTGGGCCGAGCTGGACACCCTGCGCCTCCCCCCGGTGCCGCGGGACTTGTTTTCCGCAGGTACGGACCCACCATGACGCACATCGACTCGCCGTTGTCTTTCGCCAAAATGAACGGGGCCGCCAACGACTTCGTGCTGATAACGGGGGCGCCGCCGGTTGAACCGGAAGTCGGCGAACTGGTGCGTAGGCTTTGTCATCGACGGCGCGGTATCGGCGGCGACGGAGTGCTCTTCATGGAGCGCCTGCACGGCTTTGCTGACGATGTGTTCCACATGCATTTCTACAACTGCGATGGCGGTCGCGCGCAACTCTGCTTGAATGGCGCGCGCTGCTGCGTTCGACGGGCGGTTCAGCTGGGGTGGGCGGAGGGCCGCTTCTCTTTCCGGACCGATGTCGGCAGCATCGAGGGCGAACTCGTCGACGCGAACCAGGTGGCCCTGTGGGTCCAACCTCCCGAGCGTCCCATGGAGAGCATCCAGTTGCCGCCCAATCCCTGGGCTTCCGTGGGTCATCCGGTCTTCACCGGCGACGAGCATCTGGTCATCGAGGTGTCGGCCGAAGCACTGCGGTCCATGGATCTGGTACAGGCCGCGCGACCGCTTCGCGAGTGGACGGGCGCCTTCGCGCGCGGAAACAACGTTCACTTCGTGCATCGCGACGGGCGGGAGTGGACCATCCGCACATACGAACGCGGCGTCGAGGCCGAGACCTGGGCCTCAGGCAGTGGCTGTATGTCAGCGGTGGCCGCGCTGGGCACCGACGGCGAGGAAATTCGCCTTCGTACCCACGGCGGCGACGAAATTCGAATCGCCCGTCAGCCTGGACGCTGGCAAATGATCGGGCCCACCCAGTTGGCGTGCGAAGGCCAGGCGCCGGGTGGAGGTATTCAATGACCGGGTCGCGCGGGGTGTGTGCGGTGCTCGTGGCGATCCTGGCGTTCATGGCAGCTGGCGATGCGGGCGCCCAGATCCGTTACGGCAAGAACAAGGTCGTGTACGCCGACCGCGAGTGGCAGGTATTCGAGGAAGGGCAGGTACACCTGTACTTCTACGAAGAAGAGGAGGATCTGGCGCGCCAGACCCTGGCCATGGCCGTCGACGCCTACGCAGACTTCGTCGAGTACTTCGGGTTCGAATTCGAAGAACCCATTCCCATCATTCTCTACGGCACGCATCACGACTTCAAGCAGACCCATGTGACGCCGGGGTTCGTAAGCGACGGTACGGCGGGTTTCACGGAGTTTGCCAAGGGCCGCATTGCGATCCGGGCCACCGGCAACTACGGCGACCTCCTGCACCTGGTGCGCCACGAGATGGTCCACGCGTTCATGCTGTCGGAGCTCGCCAAGGTCATGAACGACCACGGCATCTACGACTACGCCGGACCGCCATTGTGGTTCATCGAAGGCTTGGCGGAAAACATAGCCAACCCGAAGGCCAACGCGCAGGCCCATATGTTCCTGCGCGACTCGGTCCTGAACGATCGGCTTCTGCCCATCCCCGAGATGTGGCGCATCCGCGGCAGCTTTCTGATGTACAAGATGGGCGAATCGATCGTGGGTTTCCTACGCGACCAGTACGGCGATCATGTGCCGGCATTGCTCATCGACCATTGGTGGTTGGGACGAGGCTTCGAAGATCTTCTGCAGCTCGAGTTGGGGCTGACGCTGCAGGAGCTGAGCGATCGTTGGGTCGCCTATTTGAAACGCCGGTACTTCCCTGAACTGTTGGTACGGCGATCGCCCGCCGAGAGTGGTGATCCCGTGGTAAAGAAACCACAGGTCGAGTTGGCGCCCACCGTGGTCAGCAACGAGAACGACGAGTTGGAACTGGTGGCGCTGAGTTACCGGGGTGGAACGCTCGGGTTGTGGCGCATACGAACCAACGCGGACCACGAAGAGAGCTTTCATCAGTTGATCGAAAGCGCGCGCACGGCGCGCTTTGAAACGTTACCGTCGTTTCGTAGTCGATTGGATACCTGGGGTGGGCAGCGATTGACGTTCGTGGCCAAGAGCGGCGGTCAGGACGCGCTGTACATCTATGATCTGATCGACGAGAAGATAGAGAACTCCTTTTCGTTTCCCAATCTGCGCGAGATCTCCAGTCCCACATTCTCACCCGACGGCAACATCGTGGCCTTCAGTGCATTGAGCGCCGAGGGCTACAGCGATCTGTACGTGGTCGAACTGGATTCGCGCCGACTGCGACGGATTACCCACGACCTGTACCATGACATCCATCCCGACTGGCATCCCGAACGCGCTGAACTGGTATTCGCCTCCGACCGCCACAGTTACGAACAAGGCACCCACGACCTCTACCGGCTGGAGCTCGCCGCGGGGGCACGTCCGCAACCCATGGTGCGCACGAAAGCCGATGAGACCGAGCCGGTTTGGTCCCCCGATGGCGAGTCGGTTCTCTATGTGAGCACGTCTTCTGATGCGCGCAATCTCCACGTCCTGAGCGGTGGCAAGACCCACCAGATCACCAACCTGACCGGCGGCACGTTCTTTCCCGACTGGATCAAGGCTCCTTCTCCGGACGAGCCCGGAGAGATCGTGGCCTCGGTGTTTCATCAGGGGACGTTTCATCTCTACCGGTTTCCGGTGCAACTGGATGCGCGTGGTGCATCGGCGCCGGTAACCGCGGCGAGCGCTTTGGTCGAGGCCGAGGCCCAGCCCGAGGTAGCCCGTTTGGGACGCAACGCGGAAGCCCGCAAGTACAACGTGAGTCTGGGGCTGGATTTCGTCCAGACGGTAGCCGTGGTGGACCCCGACCTGCCCTACAGTTCTGGAGCCAGTTTGGGCTTCAGTGATTTGTTGGGAGAACACCAGCTGTCTGTTTCGGTGAGCAACAGCAGCAACGAATTCAACTTGAAAGACATGAACGTCGGCGTGGGGTACTCCAACTTCTCGCGGCGATGGAACCGGCATCTGGGCATGTTCCGTTTCAACACCCTGCAGAATCTGAACAGCCTCCGCCCGGTGGCACGGGAGGAGCGGCGCACGGGCGTTTTCGCCGGCCTCACCTATCCGTTTTCCACGTTCAAGCGGGTGGAGTTCAGCACGGTGATGCGCTACCTCGAGCGCAACGAGCAGGCGCAGGCGGTTATTGGCAAGGCCGGTAGTAGTTGGTTGTGGAGTGCATTCGCGAGCTATGTGTATGACAACTCGCTCTGGACCTGGCAAGGGCCGTTGCGCGGAAAGCGGTACGCGTTCACGGTGGGACAGACGTTCGACTTGCTGGGACGTGGTTTCGATCGACAGACGGCGCAGCTCGACTACCGTCACTACCTCGAACTCTGGCGCCAATCGTCCATCGCCCTGCGCTGGAACCAGCGCCACAGCTTCGGCAGCGATACCTCGATTTTCTACGTCGGCGGGCCCAACGATTTGCGGGGTTACGACTGGTTCGAATTCTTCGGAGATCAGATCTATCTTGGCAACCTGGAGCTACGCGTGCCACTGATCGACCATCTGTTGCTGCGATTTCCGTTCGGGCGATTCGACGTTCCCAATATCCGTGGCGCCGCGTTCTTCGACGTCGCCAACGTGGAGGGGCCGTTTGACACCGGCTGGATCGGCAGTTTCGGCTACAGTTTCTACCTGACGCTGTTTCCCCCGTTGGTCGTGCGGATGGACGTGGTCAAGACCCACGACTTCGACGAGGTCGAAGCGTGGGACGTGGATTGGAACCTCAGTTTCCTGTTCTGACCACGCGCGCGCATCGATACCAAACTTCGGCGTGACCCCTTGCGCCACGACCGCCCGATTCAACATCTTGCCTGCATGATGCGCAGCGCCTCCCGCGCTCGTGTTGTCTCCTGCCTCATCGGGAAGCCCGGTCTTTTTGCCGTGCTTTCCGCCGCGTCGCTCGCACCGGCATCCGTCGGTCCCATTGGCGGAGGAGGCAGAATGTTCGCGTTCTGGTCGCGATCAGGATTCCCCCGGCTGGTCCTTTGGCTGGCCCTGTCCCATGCGGTCGCTGCGTCGGCCGCCAGCGAACGCATTCCCCGGGCGGCTGCGCCCAAGGACATGGTGTTCGATGAGTTCGTCCACAACGCGGGCGAGCTCCAGATGAACATCACCAACTGGGGACTGTTGGGTTCGTATCCCAACTCGCCGGCTTTCTTTGCCGATCAACCCTCGGCCATGTGGCCGGCCGGTAGCGGCGTCGAGTACCTGTTCGCGGCGGGGCTGTGGGTTGGTGCCGTCCAGAATGGGGTTCCGTTGGTAACCACGTCGCAGTTCGAGGCGGAGCTGCGGCCAAACCCCGAAGACCCCCTGGATACCATCTGGGCCGCCGCCCAGGGACAGGCCAATGGCGCTCGGTATCCGGATCCCGGCGAGGACGACGACGGGGACGGATCTGTCAACGAAGACCCCTTGAACGGTCTGGACGACGACGGCGACGGTGCCATCGACGAGGATTTCGCGGCCATCGGCAATCAGCATTTTCGTTGCGTCATGCGAGACGATCGGCCGCTCGCGCGCGAAGACAATCCCGAACACCAACCGTTGAACATCAGCGTCGTGCAGGAGACATTCCAGTGGGAGAACGACCAGGTCGATGACTTCGTGGGCTTCCAGTTCACGCTCACCAACGTAGGCAACGCTCCCTTGCAGCAGGTGTTCGTGGGGTTCTGGGCCGACCCCGACTGCGGCCCGCGTGACGTGGATGACGTGGCGTCGGATGACCTGCTTCACTTCGAAGAAGACCCGACCTACCGGGCTCCCGACGGCAGCTCCGTGCCGCTATCGATCGCCTGCGCCTACGATGCCGACGGCGACGGCGGTCGCACGCCGGGCTGGCTGGGAATGATGTTCCTGGACCATCCCACCGATCCCACCGGTGAAAACGCGCCGGAGTTCGTACGCATTCGCAGCTTCCAGTCGTTGCAACGCAACACACCGTTTGACCGTGGCGGTGATCCCAACAACGATCCCGAACGCTATGAGTTGCTGTCGACCAATGGTATCGACAATACCCCTCCACTGTTCACGGTCGAGCGCGCCAACGATGCGCGAATCCTGTTGTCCAACGGTCCCTTCGACAACATCGAACCGGGCGAAAGCCTGACGTTTCAGATGGCCATCGTCATGGGGGAGGGCCTGGCCGGTTTGAAGGCCAACGCCGCCCAGGCCGCGCTGACTTTCTACGGTGGATACTTCGATCGAGATGGCGATTCGTCCACGGGCGTGAAGGGCCGCGAGTCCCGCGTTTGCGCGGAAGACTTTCCACCGGGCAGCGGCGTCGAGATCACCGACCTGTTTCTGGACTGCGCCGTGGATCCCGGCGACGGCGTGCTGGCGGGAGATCGGATCACCGAAGCTGATCTCGACGAGGACGGATGCGTGTACCGCAACGGCGATTGTCCTTTCGAAACGCTGCGGTCTTCGAACGATTGCTCCCAGGACGGACCCGCCGTGGAAGTGGCCGATCTGGTGGGGTGCACCGGCGTGGGCGGGAAGGAGTTCCATGTGCCTTGGCTGGTGGGACTGGCGCCCGACCCGCCCCCGCTGCGCCTGTGGGAAACCGATGGTCGGGTTCACCTGTTCTGGAACAGTCTGAGCGAGAACCTGAAGGACATTCGCCTGCAACAGGTGGATTTCGAGTCGTACCGATTGTGGCGAGCCGACGGTTGGGAGCGGCCGTTTGGATCTTCCATTCGCAACGGGCCCGAGGCTCGACTATGGCGTTTGATTGCGGAGTATGATCGCGTCGACGCGATGTTGGTCGACAATCCCAGTACGACGACGCCGCCCGAACCATTGCCCCTGGGAGACAACACCGGACTGGACGTGGTGAGGTACCAGCCAGAGGTATTGCGGCCGGACAGCCCGCAGGCGCAGGAACTGGCCGAGCTTCGGACGTTGGTCGACGAGATCGTGGCCTGGCGCCGACCCGCGGTGAGCGTCGACCCGTCCGCGTTTCTACGCTACGTGGGATCCGACGGACGCGTGACCGACGTGGGGCATGAGTTTCCCGAGCTGGCGAACTGGGACTGCTGTTACGACCAGGCCGATACCTTGCTCATGGATGCCGTGGGGCTGGTGTTCTACGAGTTCGTCGACCTGGACGTACACAACGGTCACAACTACTTCTACTCGGTCACCGCCACGGATTTCGACGCGCGCGTTACCAGCGGCGGCTTGACGCCCATTGGCCCCGGTCTGGCCGGGGATCCGCAGAGCAATTTCCAGTTCGCGGTGCCAAAACCCAGATCGCAGAGCGAAGAGGATCGGCGCCAGGACGGCCAGAACATCTACGTGTTTCCCAACCCAGCCACGCGAGATGCCTTGGCCGAGTTTGGCCAGTTGCATCCCAACGGTGATGATCCCACCGGAGTTCGCGTGATGTTCGCGAACCTGCCCCGCGAGCAGTGCACCATCCGAATCTTCACGTTGGCCGGGGATCTCGTCGAGACGGTGGTCCACGATGGCTCTCAGGGTGACGGGGGGGCGTTCTGGAACCTGGTGTCTCGCAATGGTCAGGAGATCGTCAGCGGGATCTACCTGTACTCGGTCGAGGCGCCGGGTTTTGACCGCGTCATCGGTCGCTTCGTGGTCGTGCGCTGAACAAGCCAGTCGGATGGCCGTCGGATGGGCGCCGGTGCGCCGCCCGACCGGCCGCATCCGCGGCTCCGGTTGAGACGCGACGTGAATTCCACTATGTTCTCGGGGCCCGATCTACCGGGCATCTGCCCCGGCCTTCCAGGTCGGGGCGTTTTCCTGGGCACCCCGCGTGGTGCGGGCCCCAAATTCACCGCCATCGTGACGAGGTTCGATTATGTCCGGCAAGACCAGGACCCTCAAGTTCCGCACGGAACTCGAGCAGTTGCTCGACATCATCATCCACTCCCTGTACTCGGAGAAGGAGATCTTCCTGCGGGAACTCATTTCCAACGCTTGCGATGCCATCGACAAGGCACGGTTCGAAGGCTTGACCAATCCGGCCATCCTCGAGGACGGCAATGACTGGTACGTGCGTCTCGCGACGGATTCCGAAAACGGAACCCTCACCGTCTCGGACAACGGCATGGGAATGTCCGAGGAAAGCATCGTCGAGCATCTCGGCACCATTGCCCGGTCGGGTACGCAGGAATTCCTGCAACGATTGCAGCAGGCCGACGCGGCGGAACGACCCACCCTGATCGGTCAGTTCGGCGTGGGGTTCTACTCGGCGTTCATGGTGGCCGACCGCGTGACGGTGGACAGCAAAATGGCGGATCAGCCGGCGGTGCGATGGGAATCCACCGGCAAGGGCAAGTTCAACCTGTCGGAGGGCACGCGCACCACGCGCGGCACCGAAATAACGCTGCACCTCAAGGAAGACGCCCAGGAGTTCCTGGACGACTACCGACTGCGCGCGGTGGTGAAGAAGTACTCGGACTTCGTTGAGCATCCCATCCTGAAGGCAACCGCTGCGCCCGCGCAAGAGGGCGAAGAGAGCGAAGCCGCGGAACCGGTCGACGAGACGCTGAACTCGCGCAAGGCGCTGTGGTTGCGTTCGCCGTCCGATGTGGAGGAAAGCGAATACGAGGAATTCTACAAGCAGGTGTCGAAGGACTTCGAAGCACCGGCACGCACGATCCACTTCTCGGCCGAGGGCGCGCTGGAGTTCCGATCACTTCTGTTCCTGCCGGCGCGCAAGCCCATGGACTTCGCCTGGAGCGAGCCCAAGGCGGGCGTCCAACTCTACGTCCAACGCGTCCTCATCATGCAGGAATGCGAAGAGCTTCTGCCCCTGTACCTGAGGTTCGTGCGCGGCGTTGTCGACTCGTCGGATCTACCGCTGAATGTATCGCGTGAGATATTGCAACAGAACGATGTGCTCGCTCGCATTCGCAAGGCCCTGGTGAACAAGGTGCTGCGCGTGCTGGGACAGATGAAGGAAAAGGAATACGACGCCTACGTCGACTTCTATCGGGAGTTCGGCGCCACGCTTAAGGAGGGAGTCCACCAGGACTTCGAACAACGCGAGGCGCTCACCAGGTTGCTGTTGTTCGATAGCGTGGCGACGGGCGAGGGTTCGTACCTTTCGCTGGACCAGTACATCGAGGCCATGCCCGAGAGTCAGGACGTCATCCACTACCTCATTGGCGAAAACCGGGCGGCCCTGGTGAATTCTCCCTACGTCGAGCGCATGCGGGAGCGAGGCGAAGACGTGTTGTTGCTGACCGACCCCATCGACGAGTTCATGGTGTCGTCCATCGGCGAGTACGAGGGCAAGACCCTCCAGGCCGCCGATCGCGGCAGCGTCGAGGACGACTCGGACGAGCTGAAGGAAGCCGCCGAGCGATTCGCCGGACTATTGACGGCCATGCAGGAAAAGCTGGCCGAGGTCAAGGAGGTGCGGTTGTCCGCGCGTCTGACGACGAGTGCTTCTTGCCTCGTGGCCGATGACGGGGCCATGAGTGCGCACCTGGAGCGCCTGATGTCCCGCATGGGCCGCGGCGAGGAAGCGCCACCTCAGCCCCGCATCCTCGAGCTCAACGCAAAGCACCCGGCGGTGGAGGCCCTGTGGAAGCTCCACAGCGCCGATGCATCGGATCAGCGGGTCGAGGACTACGCCCGTCTGCTCTACGACCAGGCCGTGCTGGCCGAGGGGTCGAAGGTGGGGGATCCGTCGGCCATGGCCAGGCGCATCAATGACCTGATCGCGCGCTCGGTAACTGGCTGAGGTTTTGGCTGAGGTTTTGGCTGAGGGTTGGCCAGGCAAAAGAAAAGCCCCGGCGCCGGGCGAGGCGTCGGGGCTTTATCGTATCTCGGTATGCCGCGAATCAGCTGGGCATATGGGCCGTGAGACGGCTCTTGAGGCGAGCCACCTGATTGCGATGCATGAGGCCCTTGGTGGTCATGCGATCGAGCATGGAGGTAACCTGCAGCAGATTGGTGGTGAGCTCTTCCGAGGGACCATCGGCACCGGCCATGGCCGTACGCAGGTCACGCACCACGTGCCGTACCCGCGAACGCCGGGCGATGTTTCGTTGGCGGCGGACCTCGTTGGTTTTCATCCGCTTCTTTGTAGACTTAGTGTGAGCCACTGACCGATCCTCCAGGTCGGGACCCCGCGGGGGGGCGCCGTTCCTTGGTTTGGGCGGGTGCGGGCCGGCCGACAATCGGCCAGGGACGCAACCTGTTGAAACAAAAGTACTTGAAAAGATTCGCCTGAAGTCGCTCCCAGGCAAGTCCAAGCAAGTTAGCAACGGGTCGGCATACTTGTCAAGAAATCCGAAGGCGTACGCCCGTGTCTGATGACCATCCGCTGCGAGAAAAGCTGAAATCCCTGCCCTCGGCACCCGGCGTGTACCTCATGAAGGACAGCCGGTCGAAGGTGATCTACGTGGGGAAGGCGGCTCGCCTGGCCAACCGGGTTTCCAACTATTTCGGTCCGCCCGAGCAGCTGGACCCCAAAACCCGGCAGCTGGTGACCAAGATCACCGACTTCGACTACGTGGTGACGCCGAACGAACGGGACGCTCTCCTGCTGGAAAGCCAGCTGGTGAAAGAGTACCGGCCCCGTTACAACATCCGGTTGAAGGACGACAAACAGTTTCCGTACCTGCGGCTCACCTCGAGCGAACCATTTCCCCGGATCGAGGTCGTACGTCGTCCGAGCGACGATGGAGACGAGTACTTCGGACCCTACACGAACGCGGGGGCCATGCGCTTGGCCCTGAAAACCCTGACGAAGATCTTTCCGGTGCGCACCTGCACCTTGAAGCTGCCCGAGGAGACGGTGCCCCGGCCCTGTCTCGACTATTACATCCACCGATGCGGCGCGCCGTGCGTGGACTACGTGGACCAGACCGAGTATCGCGACATGATCGATCGCATGCGTCTGTTTCTGCGTGGTCGCAGCGACGAACTCATACGCGATCTCGAGTCCCAGATGGATGACATGTCACGGGACCTTCGCTTTGAGGATGCCGCCAAGATGCGCGACACAATCGCGGCCGTCCGTTCGGTGGCCGAGCATCAGGAGATGGTGCTCAAACCGGGGGAAGATGTTGATGTGCTGGGCCTGGAGCGCGAAGGAAAAGACGCTTGCGGTGTGGTCCTACGCGTGCGCAGCGGCAAGCTCGTGCGGTCGGAGACATACTTCTTCCGGGCCACGCTGGATGAGACCGAGGAGGATTTCTTCGCGCGATTCGCGGCCGAGTCGTTCGAGCGCGGCCAGGACGCGGGTCGGCGGATTCTCCTGGCCCATGGGCTGTCGGACCAGGCAACCTGGGAACAGCACCTGGCCGATCGGCATGGCCATCGCGTGGAGATGCTGGTTCCCCAACGTGGTGAACGGGTTCGGTTGATCGAGATGGCCCGCACCAACGCTCGATTCAAATTGCGTGAGGCATTGGCCAAGCGGGGCGATCGCGCCCCTTCACGCACCGACGATGCCCCCGGCGTGCTCGATCTGAAGCGTCGCCTGGAACTCCCGGTGGCGCCGCAATCCATCGAATGTTTCGACATGAGTCATTTCCAGGGAAGTCAGCGGGTTGGCGCCCTCGTGTACTTCTCAGATGGCGAGCCCCTGAAGAGCCGCTACCGCCGTTTCCAGATCAAACAGGTCGAAGGTATCGATGACTTCGCGATGATGCAGGAGGTGATGGAACGCTACTACAGTCGTCTGCAAGAGGAAGACAAGCTGCCCGCCGACCTGGTGGTGGTGGACGGGGGAGCTGGCCAACTCTCGGTCGCGGTGCGCACGCTGCGACGCTACGGGTTCGTGGAAACCGCCGTCATTGGTCTGGCCAAGCGAGAGGAAGAAATCTACGTACCGGGATTGAGCGAACCAGTACGCCTGCCGCGCTCGAGCGAAGGCCTCAAACTCCTGCAACGCGTGCGCGACGAGGCGCACCGATTTGCCATTACCTATCACCGCACGCGGCGTCACAACGAGACGTTCCGCAGCGTGCTCGACGACATCCCCGGCATCGGCGCCGCGAAGAGGCGTGCGTTGCTCACCAGTTTTGGCTCGGCGCAGGCAGTGGGTACCGCCTCGGCCGAGGACCTCGGCGCGGTCAAGGGTATCGGGTCCAAGGACATTGAACGCATCTTCGAGTTCTTCACGAACCGACCGCCGGAGAAAGACAGTTGAGCCGCCTCAACCACACGGGATCCCGAGCCTCCGACGATCTACTCCGAGCGGCCGATTCGTTCCTGCTCACGCTCGATGTGGAACGGGGCGCGGCGTCCAATACGCTGGAAAGCTACGGGCGGGACCTGCGCGAATACCTGGACTTTCTGGAAGATACGGGTGTTACCAAACTGGCGGAAGTCGAGCCGGCTCACGTGTTGCAGTTTCTCCACGCGCGCGAGGCCCAGGGTCTAATGGCGCGCAGTCGTGCCCGGTTGCTTTCAACCCTACGGGGACTGCACCGGCACGGCTGTGAAGCGGGGTGGTCGAGCGTGGATCCCACCGCTCGCATCCAGGGGCCCAAATTGCCCGCGAACCTGCCGCGGGTCCTGAGTCAGGCTGAGGCCACTCGTTTGTTGCGGGCGCCGTTGCCGTCGACCGCTCTGGGCGTACGCGATCGTGCGCTGCTCGAGATCATGTACGCGTGCGGCTTGCGGGCATCGGAGGTTTGTGGTCTCACGCTGTTGGCGCTCGACGTGCGGGAGGCACTGGTACGGGTGAGGGGCAAGGGAGACAAGGAACGAATCGTGCCGGTCGGTGAGACGGCGGTGACCGCCGTCGAAGACTACTGCGCGGGAGCAAGGTCCGAATTGGTCAAAGGGCGGGGAACCGTCGAACTCTTTGTGAACGTTCGCGGTACCGCCCTCAGCCGGGTGGGCCTGTGGAAGATCCTGAAGAAACACGCGCTGGCTGCGGGGCTGTCGGGCAAGGTCACGCCGCATACCCTGCGACACTCGTTCGCGACCCACCTTCTGCAGGGCGGGGCCGACCTGAGGGCGGTGCAGGAGATGCTCGGACACGCCGATATACGCACCACCGAGATCTATACCCACCTGGATCGAGACTACCTGAAAGAGGAGCACCGCCGGTATCATCCCCGCGCCATGGCCGGCGAGGCCTGAACCCGGGCGCTTTGGCCACCGGGCCCGTTGACAGCGCGCGGAGGCCTTTGCTAGCTTGCCGGCAACTCAGCGCCCAACGATTCCCTTCCCGCCGCGAGGCGGTCTCCAACCGGCCGTCAGGTCGAGGGCCTCCATGATCAGACCGCCAGACGAAGCCAACGAGCCAGCCGAGGGCGCCGCCGCGGAAACGGCCCTGACCGCCGCCGGGGACCCAGGTGCAATTGAAGATGACGCATCGAAATACACGATTCACCTCGACAGTTTTGAGGGCCCGCTCGACCTGCTGCTGTACCTGATCCAGCGCGACGAAATTGATGTCTACGACATCCCCATCGCGCACATCACCAAGCAATACCTGGCCTCTCTCGACGCCCTGGACATCTTCGGTTTGGACAACGCGGGCGAGTTCCTGGTCATGGCCGCCACGCTGATGCGAATCAAGGCGCGGATGTTGTTGCCGGTGCAGACGGCCGAAGACGAAGACGACGAGGGCGATCCGCGCGACGAGCTGGTGCGCCGGCTGCTCGAATACAAAAAGTACAAGGAAGCGGCCCAGAAGCTGGCCGACGCCGAGACGGTACGTCGCGAGTTGTTTCGTCGTGGCCTGGAGTATCCGTTTCTCAACCACGACGAGGAACCGCCCGAGTTCTCCCTGAGCATGACCGACATGCTCAAGGCCGTGCAGAACGTGCTCGATCAGATCAAAGGTGAGAACAAGCACCACGTGTATTCCGAGGTGTATACGGTCGATGGCCAGGGCGCGCTCATTCTGGAGCGCCTGGCGCAGATCGAGAAGATGCGGTTTGAAGAGGTGTTCCGCGAAGCAAAGATCAAGATGGAAGTCGTGGTCACGTTCGTGGCCATGCTCGAACTCATCAAGCGTCGCCGGCTGCGGGCCTACCAGATCGGTTCGTACGACGAAATCTGGTTGAGCTTGCGTCCTCCTGAAGACGAATTCGAGGGTGACGAGGAGATCGACGATGCCAGCGAAGACACGTCCGAAATCACAGCCAACGAAGAAGGGCCCGATGGCGAAGAATCAGAATCCGGACCCCGTGGAGATGGAGAATCCGGAGCCGGCCGCGGCGCAGAGTTCAGAGTCGGAACCGACGATGGCGACGGAACCGAATCGGGACCTCGTGCAGAATCAAGCAGTGCATCGTAAGGTCGAGGCGCTTCTCTTTGCTTCTGACCAACCGCTGTCCTTGTCGAAACTGGCCGGCTTGTTTCCCAGCCAGGATCGCAAGAAACTGAAGGAAGCGGTCGGAGCCCTCCAGAAGGAGTACGACGAGCGCGGCAACGCCTTCACTATCGTGGAGTTCGGTGGGGGGTACTCGATTACCACGCGTAAGGACTACGCGAGTCTGGTACGCAAGCTGTTTCGCGGCAGGCGCAAGGCCCGTTTGAGCAAGGCCGCCCTGGAATGTCTGTCGATCATTGCCTACAAGCAACCGGTGACCCGCCTGGAGATGGAAGAGATCCGCGGCGTTTCGGTTTCTGGTGTTCTGGGTACGTTGCTGGAACGGGATCTGATCCACATCGTGGGTCGCGCCGAGAGCCTCGGTCATCCGCTGCTCTACGGTACAACCCGCACCTTCCTCGACTACCTGGGGCTCAAGCGACTGCAGGATCTACCCCAGCTATCGGAGCTGGAAGATCTGCTGGCCGAAAAGGAAGAACTGAAACAGCTGGCGGCGCGCTACGCGGGTGAGCTGAGCGACGAGGATATCGACGAGGTTCTGGGCGATGGCAATGACGACGAGGACTCGCCCGGTGACAGGGCTGACGAAGTCATTTCAGACGGAGAGTCTCTAGCCGACGCAGACGACGAAGCGGCCGAGGCCGTGTCCGATGATGTGACGTTGGACGTGCCCGGGGTATCTGACTCCGGCGACGACGTGCTGGCCGAATCGGCCGGCGCTTCTCCTACCGTATCGGGTGGCGGTGCGGATAAATAAGTTTCTATCTCAAGCGGGCCTCGGCTCGCGCCGTAGCGTGGAGTCCCTCGTGCGCGACGGGAAGGTCCGCGTCAACGGCCAGCTGGTTACGTCGCTCTCCACGAACGTCGATGCCGCCGCCGACAAGGTCGAGGTAGACGGTCGCAAAGTGCGCGGAGCCAAGCCCGGTAGGCTGTTGGTTCTGAACAAGCCCATTGGCATCGTTTGTAGCATGAAGAAGCAGGGAAAGACCCTCTGTCTGGGTGACGTGCTTCCCGCCAACATAAACACGGGACGACTGTTCCACGTAGGGAGACTCGACGCCGATTCCACCGGTCTTCTACTCCTGAGCGACGACGGCGACCTGGGCCACCGGATCCTGCACCCACGCAACCCCGTGTGGAAATCCTACAAGGTCACCGTGGATGGCGCGCTTACCCCCGAGCAACTCCAGGCAATTCGACGCGGCGGTCTGATGCTCGACGGGCGGCCTACGCTGCCGGCACGAATTCAACGCAAGAGCGGCGGCTCCACCAAAACGCACTATCAAGTACAGCTGAGAGAGGGACGCCGGCGCCAGATCCGTCGCATGTTCGAGCGGTGGGGATTGGACGTAATTGGCCTGCACCGTTTCGCGTTCGGCCCCATCCAGTTGGGCCGACTGCCCAGCGGCGGAATCCGACCGGCCACCCGCGGTGAAATGGCCGAACTGCGCAACATAGCGTTCGGTGAATCGCAGACGACGCCAAGGGGGGGAGCGAAGCGATGAGCGCAATCGGTGATCGTGTCAGCCCTGAGATCCATGCTCTGAATCCCTATCAGCCCGGCAAGCCCATTGAGGAACTCCAACGCGAGTTGGGATTACCACGCGTGGTCAAGTTGGCCAGCAATGAATACCCCGAGGGTCCCTTCCCGGAAGTACTCGAGGCTCTGAGCCGGGAAATGGCGATCCTCAACCGCTATCCCGATCCCACCTGGTTCGAACTGGGCACGGCCATGGCCAGTCATCAGGGTCTGAAGCGCGAGGAACTGCTGTTCGGCAACGGGGCGAACGAGATTCTCGAGCTTCTGCTGCACGTGTTCACCGAGCCCAAAGACGAGGTGGTCTACGCCAACCCGAGTTTCCCCATCTATCGATTGTTGACCCAGAGTCACCGCGCCCAAGGCGTGCCGGTGCCGTTGGATGAGAACCACGTGCACGATCTGGAGGCGATGGCTGCGGCCATCACGTCGCGGACCCGTTTGGTCTTCGTCTGCAATCCGAACAATCCAACGGGCACATACGTCACGGCAGAAGCGATGGCGGCGTTCATGGCCAAGGTCCCCGCCGACGTCGTGGTGGTACTGGACGAGGCCTACTTCGAGTTCGTAACGGCCAAGGACTTTCCCTCCTACCATACCCTGCGCAAGACGTATCCCAACCTGGTGTGCTTGCGATCGATGTCGAAGGCCTACAGCCTGGCGGGCCTGCGCGTGGGTTACGCCATGGGCTCGGTCGAGGTCATCCAATTGTTGCAACGCGTGCGACAGCCGTTCAACGTGAATCGGTTGGCGCAGGTTGCCGCCGTCGCCGCGTTGGCCCAACGCGAGCGCACGGCCGAGCGACGCGTCGTTACGCGTCGCCGCGTGGACCACCTGGGCGAGAAACTGGTCGAGCTCGGCTGCAAGGTGGTTCCCTCGCAGACGAACTTCCTCCTGGTGTTTGCCCCGGAACGTTCGCTCGGGCTTTTCGACCGCCTTCTACGCGAGGGTGTGATCGTGCGCCCGATGCACCACTTCGGTCTGGACGAAGGTTCATTCCGCGTGAACGTGGGCACCGAGGACGAGAACGAATTCTTCCTGAATGCGCTTTCGCGCGTGCTCGCCGTGAGCGATACGGTCTGACCGCGTGAGCCCGTCGCTCGTGCTGCGGCCGATCGGCCCGTTGCGGGGCGAAGTCGCACTGCCGGGTGACAAGTCGATCAGTCATCGCGCGTTTCTGCTGAATGCCCTGGGAATCGGCCATGCCCGCGTGACGGGAGCCAACCCGGGCGCCGACGTGGCGTCGACCCGCGCCTGCTTGCGTGCACTGGGTGTATCGATTCTCGATCGCGATGGGGGATTCGACGTGACCGGTCGCGCCGGCGTGTTGCGACCGTCGGTTGACCGACTCGACTGCGGCAACTCGGGTACGACCATGCGCCTGCTGGCGGGAATCGTGGCCGCGCAATCGTTCACCAGCACTCTCGATGGAGACGACAGTCTACGCGGTCGACCCATGGGTCGTATTGCCACCCCGTTGCGTCACATGGGTGCGCGGGTCGAGGGCCCCCACGCCGGTCGGCGACCGCCTCTGATCATCACGGGCGGTGAACTTCGGGGCGATCGCTTCGAGTTGCCCGTGGCTTCGGCCCAGTTGAAGAGTTGTGTTCTGTTGGCCGCGGTGACCGGCAGTGTGGCGGTCCAGGTCGTGGAGCCGGGTCCGTCACGCGACCATACCGAACGGATGCTACGGGCCATGGGAGCCCCGGTGGAGACGGAGGGCACCGTCATCACTCTGCCCGCGACGGGCGACCTTGCCTGTGTCGATGTCTCGGTCCCCGGCGATCCCTCGAGCGCGGCGTTGGTTGCGGTGGCCGTGGCGGCGATCGCGGGCAGCGAGGTCTCGTTCCTGAACGTGCTGCTGAATCCGCGGCGCTGTGGATTCGTGGACGTGTTGCGGCGCATGGGGGTCACGATCGGCGTGCACGAGGCAACTCGGGTGGCCGACGAGCCCACGGGAACTCTCAAGGTCACCGCCGCGAATGCACTGCTGGCCACGACCATCGAGGCTCATGAGATACCCGCGCTGATCGACGAGGTGCCGGCGCTGGCCGTGGTCATGGCACAGGCGCGGGGCCGTTCCTGGATTCGCGGCGTGGCCGAACTTCGAGTGAAGGAATCCGATCGGGTCGCCGCCGTCATCGAGATGTTGGCGGCATTCGGAATCGAGTCCGCCGCCGAGGGCGACGACCTGTGGATCGATGGGGGGGTACCGCGGGCGCCCGCCACGCTGCCGGCCAGCGATGACCATCGGATGATCATGGCGGGAGCGGCCATGGCCTGGGGCTGCCTTCGCGAGGGTGAGACGACGAAAGTTGTCGACGCCGGTCCGGCCGCGGTGAGTTTCCCGGGGTTCTTTCCTCTCGTGCGGGGATTGGCCGATGCTTGACCGCGATCCGGTGCACGTCGCCATCGACGGTCCCGCGGGTTCGGGCAAGAGCAGTGTGGCGCGCGAACTCTCGCAACGCCTGGGTCTGGTTCACCTGGATACGGGAGCCATGTATCGCGCCCTCACGTGGGTTGTTCTCGAGGAAGAGTTGGCGCCCGACGACGGCCCGGCCCTGGCGGCGCGCCTGGAGGCCATGGACCTGCGCCTGGCCGAGGGGAGTATTCACGCCGATGGCGCCGATATCACGGTCGCGATCCGCGAGGATCGCGTAACCGGCTTGGTCTCACAGGTGAGCGCCCATGCGCCGGTGCGTGTCGCCATGGTTCAACGACAGCGGGCGCTGGCCGAAGCGTCCACGCAGGGTGCGGTGCTCGAAGGCCGCGATATCGGCAGTCGGGTCCTGCCCCTGGCTCGCTGCAAGATCTACCTGGACGCGAGCGCCCGGGTCAGGGCGTTGCGTCGTGTCCGCCAGATGAAACGCAACGAAGACGAAGCCAGCGTGGCCAGTATGGAGCAGGAGATCGTCGAGCGCGACCGCAAGGACTCGACCCGCGCGCACAGCCCGCTCCTGGTGTCGCCGGACGCTCACGTGATCGATACCAGCGAGATGGACTTCGAACAGGTCGTGGAAGCCTGCGCGGGTCACGCCCAAGAGGCCGAATCCTACCTGGAAGACGACCGCCCGTCGGGCCAGGTCCACCTGGTGCATTGGCAGTACAAAGCGGCGCACGTGATCCTGAATTTCCTGTATAGCGTGTTCGCAGGCGGCCTGCGCGTATACGGTCGCGACCATCAGCACGCACGATCTGGCTTCATCTACTCCAGCAACCACGTCTCGAATCTGGATCCGCCCGCCCTCGGTGCCGCCCTGACCCGGGAGGTGTACTTCCTGGCCAAGAGCGAACTGTTCTTTTGGCCGCTCGCGCCGGCCATTCGCTTCATGAACGCTATTCCCATCATCCGGGGCCGATTCGACGCCAAGGCATTCGAGGCGGCCACCGAACGGTTGACCGCGGGGTTCAGCATCCTGATTTTCCCCGAGGGCACCCGAAGGCCGGTCGGCCGGCCAGGACCGGTAAAGAAGGGGTTGGGCCTGCTCGCCATCATGAGCCAGCACCCCTACGTGCCCTGCCATGTCAGTGGCACGAAGCACTTCTGGCGCACGATGTTGAGGCTCCAGCCCCTCGAGGTGCGTTTGGGGCCGCCGGTCAGGCTGCATGCGATCGAGCATCTAAGGCAGTTGGGCCTCAGCGAGAACCAGATCCACGTCAGGGTGGGGGACCTGTTTCTGGAGCAGCTCCGATCGCTGGGGGACCGGGCCCGCGGAAATCGAAGCGCCTCTTGACCTTTTGGCTACTCGTACCTATTCTCTGCGGATGTCTGCTTTCGGGCAGGCAAATCTAGTTTAGGAGGCGAATAGCCAACATGTCCGAAGTTTCTACTCGATCTGCGGGGCGAGAAACCCGCAGCCGGCCCGGTGCGGGCCGTCCCCTTCGCACCGTAACCTTTGATGTAAAAGATATCGTCAACGCCGAGCTCCTCGAAGATCAGGGGGGTCTCGATCCCGCTGAACTCCTTGAGATGATCCAGGAGTACGAAAGTACTCTGGCCGAGATCCGTGAGGGTCAGATCGTCAGGGGCAAGGTCGTCAACGTTCTCGATAACGAGGTCCTGGTGGACGTCGGTTTCAAGAGCGAAGGAACCATCTCAATCGATGAGTTCCGAGACGGTGAGTCCATCCAGATTGGCGACATGTACGATGTCTATCTGGAGAGCATCGAGAATCAGGATGGAGTCATCTCCCTCAGTAAGGAGAAGGCTGACTTCCTCAAGGTCTGGGACGACATCAAGCGCGCATTCGACGCCGGTCGGGTCGTGCACGGTGTGGTCGATCGTCGCATCAAGGGTGGTCTGGTGGCCAACCTCATGGGCGTCGACGCGTTCCTGCCGGGTTCCCAGGTTGCGCTGCGGCAGGTCCCCGACCTCGACGCGCTCATCGGCGAAACCTTCGAGTTCCGCATCATCAAGATCAACAAGCGGCGCCGCAACATCGTGGTCAGCCGTCGCGTCGTGCTCGAAGAAGAACGCGAGAAGAAGAAGAAGAAGCTCATCGCCGAGCTCGAAAAGGGCCAGGTGCGCAAGGGCACCGTCAAGAACATCACTGACTTCGGCGCCTTTGTCGATCTCGGTGGTATCGACGGTCTGTTGCACATCACCGATCTCTCGTGGGGCCGCGTAAGCCACCCCAGCGAGGTCGTGAACATCGGCGACGAGGTCGAGGTGAAGGTGCTCGAGTTCGACCGCGATCGCGAGCGTATCAGCCTGGGCCTGAAGCAACTCCAGGCGTATCCCTGGGCGGACGTGGAAGCCAAGTACCCGGAGAACGGCCTGGTCAACGGCAAGGTCGTGAGCATCACCAACTACGGTGCTTTCGTCGAGTTGGAGAAGGGCATCGAGGGTCTCATCCACATCAGTGAGATGAGCTGGACGCGCAACGTGCGTCACCCATCGAAGGTCGTGACCATCGGCGAAGAGGTCGAGGCCATGGTGCTAAAGGTCGACCGCGAGAACGAGAAGATCTCGCTGGGTCTGAAGCAAGCCGAGCCCGATCCGTGGGAGAGCCTCGCCGAACGGTACCCCATGGGTACCCAGATCAGCGGCAAGGTTCGCAACCTCACCGATTTCGGCGCGTTCGTCGAGGTCGAGGAGGGGATCGACGGGCTGGTTCACATCAGCGACATGAGCTGGACCAAGCGAGTCCGTCACCCCAAGGAGATCGTCAAGAAGAACGACCTGGTTGAGGTCGTCATTCTCGACATCAACAAGGAGAAGCGCCGGATCAGCTTGGGCATCAAGCAGCTCATGGAGAATCCGTGGGAAGATCTGGCGGCGCGCTACGATCTGGACACCGTATCCAACGGCAAGGTTGTACGGATGCTCGATCACGGAGCGATCGTGGAGGTCGAGGATCAGGTGGAGGGTTTCGTACCCCTGCAGCACCTGGGCATCGCCGAAATCGAGCGCCCGCACGAGCACTTCGAGGTGGGTCAGGAGATCCCCATGAAGGTCATCAAGATCCAGCCGGAGAATCGCAAGATCGTGCTGAGTGCCACCGAGTACTTCAAGGAACACGAGGATGAACATGCCGCGTTCCTGGAAGCCCATCCCAAGCGTGAGCTCTCCGAAGAGGAACTCGCCTTGCTCGCCAGTGAGCAGGACGAAGAACTCAATCGAGAGCTTGCCGCGGAGGATGCCGAGGCCTAGTCTCGGGTGGCGGTACAGTCTCTGCAACGTCGTAAGGCCCCGCATTTGTGGGGCCTTACTCGTTTCTGCTCATGAACGAGGAAACAAGATCCGGCCATGCGTGTGGCGTTTACAACCCTGGGCTGCCGTCTCAATCAATTCGAGACCGAGGGCATGGCGCGCTCGGTGCGTACCTCGCTGGGTACGCCCGACGCCGTCGTCGACTTCGACGCCGAGGCCGACGTGTACGTCATCAACTCGTGTACGGTGACGGCGCGGGCCGAGCAGAAGTGCCGGCAGTTGGCGCGCGGTATAAAACGCAAACATCCCACCGCCAAAGTCATGGTGGTCGGCTGCTACGCGCAGTTGCGGGGCGAAGATCTGTTGGCCTCGCCCGAGGTCGACGCCGTGCTGGGCAACGAGGAAAAGCGCGCGCTACCCGACTATCTGGAACGGGTACAGACCGAACGCTTCGCCGCCGCCGGCCGCTTTCGTCGTGGCATGCCCATGGCCGAAGAGTGGATCGATGAGTTTGGTGACCACGCGCGCGCCACGGTAAAAGTCCAGGAGGGGTGCAATCTCCGGTGCACCTTCTGCGCCATCTGGAAGGCCCGCGGCCCCAGCCGCAGCCGTCCGCCACGTCACGTGGTTGAACAGGTGCAGAGACTGGCGGCACGCGGCTACCAGGAGATCGTCCTCGCGGGCGTCCATCTGGGGCACTACGGTCGCGATCTCGACACCCCGTCATCCTTGCACGAGCTGCTCGACATGCTGCTGGAGCTCGTGGACCCGTCGGTCCGGTTGCGGCTATCGAGCATCGATCCCACGGAAATCGACACGGCAATGGTCCAGCGTTTGGTAAAGGACCCCCGTCTGTGTCGATACCTGCATCTACCACTACAGGCCGGCTCCAATCGCACGCTGCGGGCCATGCGACGCGCCTACAGCACGGAGTACTACGCCGCACTGCTCGATCAGATCGCGGCCGCGGACCCGGTGTTCGGGGTGGGAGCAGACGTCATCGTCGGTTTCCCGGGGGAGAGTGAGGCCGACTTCCAGGCCACCTACGACCTCCTGGAGCGGTTGCCGGTGTCGTTCTTCCACGTGTTTCCCTACTCGGATCGTCCCGGCACCTCGGCTACCACCATGGCCGACAAGGTTCCGCGGGCCGTCGTGGCCCAGCGCAGTGCGCGGCTGCGCGAACTGGGCCAGGCCAAGAAGGCAGGTTTCCTGCATTCCCACGTGGGTTCGGTCTACGAGGGCGTTCTCGAACGGTCCGGCCGCGATGGCCAGGCCTTGCTCGATGACTATGCTATGGTTGCGTGCGACGCACCCGAGCACTGGGTGCGACAGCGATTGCTCATTCGCGTCGATTCCATCGAGGGCATGACCCTACGGGGAAGCGTGCTGGGTCCGGTGGACGCGATCAGCCAGGATGGAGCTCGGGTATCATGACCGTGGCGGGAAACGGCAAAGCCGGCAAGCGCGTCTACGTGGAAACGTACGGTTGCCAGATGAACGTGTACGACAGTCGCGCCATCGAGCAGCTGATGGCGGATGATGGCTACGAACAGGTGAACCGGCCCGATCAGGCCGACGTCATGCTGCTCAATACCTGCGCGGTACGCGACAACGCCGAGACGCGGGTGCTGGGCCGTATCGGCCAACTCCAATCGCACAAGCGCGACCGGGAGGTCATCCTTGGCATCGTGGGCTGCATGGCCCAGCGCCTGGGCGACCAATTGGCGGCGCAGAAGAAAGCGGTGGACCTGGTCGTTGGAACCGACAACTACCGGCAGATCCCGGGCATGATCGCGCAGGCACGCGCGGGGGCCCCGGTGCAGGTGCAGACCCAAGCCGATGGAGTCACCACGTACGACGTGGCGCCCGAACGGGACCCGCTGAACAATAGTCATTTCATTTCCATCACGCGCGGCTGCGACTACCGATGCACGTTCTGCGTCGTACCGGCCACGCGGGGGATTCTGCGGGCCAAGGATCCCCGTCAGGTCGTGCGCGAAGCCGAGCAGGTGGCGCGGTCAGGCGGCGTGGAAGTCACGTTGTTGGGTCAGAACGTGACCGCGTACCGCCATCCCGACGCAAGTTTTGCCCAGTTGCTGACCGACGTAGCCAACGTTTCGGGGATTCGGCGGGTGCGGTTCCTGACCAGTCACCCCACCGACTTCCCGACCGAAACTCTTCAGGCCATTGCCGACAACGTGGAGGTGTGCCCCTGGCTCCACATGCCGGTGCAGAGCGGTAGCGATCGCGTGTTGCGGCGCATGAAACGGGGCTACCGTCGCGCCGCCTACATGGAACTGGTGCACCAGGCTCGACGTATGCTGCCTGATGTCACGTTCAGCACGGACATGATCGTCGGCTTCCCGGGCGAAACCGAGGACGACTTCGAGCAGACTCTCGACTTGATGCGCGAGGTGGAATTCGACTCGGCCTTCACTTTCAAATACTCGCCGCGTCCGCAGACGCCGGCCGACCGTTTGGAGGATGACGTTTCCGAGGAGGCCAAGGGCGAGCGGTTGCAACGATTGCTGCGTGTGCAAGACGAGGTCTGGCAGAAGAAATCGCAGAGCTTGTTGGGAGCGCGTTGCGAGGTGGCGATCGAGGCCGAGGATCACAAGGGCTTGGGGTACATGAAGGGGCGGACGCGAAACAATCGCAAGGTCCTGGTTCCCAGAAGCGAGAAATTGAATACCGGAGACGAAGTGTTGGTGCGACTCACCGGGGTGCAGGCGACGACGTTCTACGCCGAACCGGTGGGCATGCTTTGGAAGTACGAACATGTGGGTGGCTAGAATTGTTCTCTTCGTGGCTCTGCTGAGCACCTTCATCTGGGTGGCTTTGCAGAACACGCAATTGGTCGACGTCCGGGTATTCACCAAGACCTTCCTGGGCATCCGATTGTTCGTGGTCATGTTTCTCAGCGTGCTACTGGGATTCACCGCGGGCTTGCTGCTGGCCGCGATGCGCGAGGTGAGACTGCGTCTGGCCCTGTCACGCGAGCAGAAGGAAAAGGTGGGGCTCAAGCGCGAAATCGGTGACCTGCGGGCGGCCCCGTTGCAGGGGCTCGAGGCCGAGGTGGCCAGCGACGTCACGACTGTCGACCGAGTTTCGGAGTGATGACCGATCCCGTTACGCTGGGCGTCATCATCACGGTTGCGCTGATCGCGGCCGTGGTGGGTGTTCTGCTGTTCACGGGCGCTCCCGCCCGGCGACGGCCAGCCAAGGGCGATGCCGAGGCCTTCCACCGTCTGCTCCTGGGTCACCGTGACGAAGCCCGCCAGCTCATGACCGAGCTCGTGCGCGCGGGCGACGCCACGCCCCAGGTCTATCTGCGGCTCGGCGTACTGCTGCGCGAAGAGGGGCAGCTCAAGCGCAGTCTCGCGCTTCACCAGGGTCTGTTGGCCCGGGATGGGCTGGAAGACGACGTTCGTCGCCTGACCGAACTCGCCGTGGCCGAAGACCTGCTGGCCATGGGTCGCAGTGAAGACGCAGCCTCGCGCCTGTCCGAACTCGACAAACACCTGATCGATGAAGACGTCCTGGCCATGCACGCCGTGGCGTTGCACCGATTGGGCCGGCTGGACGACGCCGCCGATGTCCTCCTGCGGAGGGCCAAGCTGGGGAAGCAGCGTGAAGATCTGGAAGCGGCGCGTTACCTGGTGGAAATCGGACGCGAAGCACTTCGCAACGGTCAGCCCGACACCGCTGCTCGACGCGCCCGCCAGGCGCGCAAATTGGCCGAGTGGACGGCTTCGTACGTGGTCGAAGGCGACAGTCTGTTGCAGAGGGGTGACGTGGGCAAGGCCATGGACGTCTGGCGCGAGGGCCTGCGACACGCGGGCGACAATCGAGCGACGCTGCTGCCACGTCTGGTAGAAGGCGCCTTCCAGACCGGCAAGCTCGAAAGCCTGGTGGAGGAGCTGGAGACCATGCGCGACGAACATCCCGATGATCCCGCCCTCTGGAAAGCGGTGGCCGACCTTCGCCTTCGTCGCGGCGACATCGAACCCTTCTTCGTGCTGATCGAGGACCCGCCGCATCCCGGGGCCGCCGATCTGGCCGCCTGGGCCGGTTGGTTGAGGCACCTGAGCGTCGGCGATCCCGCGCATCTTCGTCGTCTGTTGGGAGAGATGCCGGACAGCTTCGGTCCCACGCAGTGGGTATGCTCGTCGTGCCACGAAACCGACGCCGAGCCCCGATTGGCGTGCATGAACTGCGGCGCGTTGGCCGATCTGAACGCGGTACCGGCCCTGACACCGGCGCGACGACGCATTGCGTCGGGGAGTTCGATGTGAAGCGCATCGTTCTTCCCGTGGCGGTTTCAGTCTTGGCCCTGGCGCTGGCGGCCACCCAACTCATCGGCGCGGATGATCTTCTTTTGCGCGTTCGTCAGCTGAAGACCGAAACGCAGTACGATCTTGCGCTTTCGTTGCTGGACGAGACGCCGCCGGCCAAGGCGGACCTCAGCGACGAGTATGCGTGGCTACAAGCCCAACTCACACCCGACCCCGATCGGTTCGATCGCCTGGTCGAGCGTCTGGTCGAGGACCACGACGTGCTGGAGGCCGCGGTCCAGGAACGCAGCCTGGCGCGGGCACGCGAGGCTTTTGCCCGCGGTCGATACCGGGGCACGCTGGAAGGGCTCGCGGCGTTGCCCGCCAACGCACGCGGTGACGATTCCGAGATACCCCTCTTCGAATCCATGGCCTCGATCGCGGTGGGAGACGCCGCCACCGCCCGTGACGGATTGCAGTCGATCGATGCGTCCAGTCCGCACTATGCTTCGGCGCAGGCGTTGTTGGCGCATCTTTCGGTGAAGACCCAGCGGCCTAAGGACGCCATGGAGCACGCGCGTCGCGCTCTGAAATCCGGCAACGACGATGTCGACGCCCAGGCTCTGTACTCGCTGATCCAGGGTGCCCGCAGTCTCGGCCTGGAGTCGGACGCGAGTCGCGCCCGGGCGGAATTGCTCGAGCGGTTCCCGCGTAGCGTGGAGGCGGGTCACGAGCGCGTCGGAACCGTTTCGCCGGCCAGTCCATCTGCGTCGGTCGATAGCACCCGCGTGGTCGAAGAGGAAGCCGCGGGCACGCGCAATGAATTCGCTCTGCAGTTTGGCGCATTCCATGATCGTGCGTTGGCTCTGAAGTTGGTCGAAAAGCTCAGCCGGAATCCCGCGGCGAATATCGCCACCCTGCGCATCGAGACCGACCGTTCGGCTTCGCCCACCTGGTACCGGGTGATTGGAGGTCGATACCAGACCCGGCGCACGGTCGAGGAATCGCGCGACCGACTCCGGGAGGCCGGCATCGATACCATGGTGCTTCAGCCGGGCCGTGGTGGTCGATGAGCCGCGGCAAGAACAAGAACGGCCACACGCCCATGATGGTCCAATACCTGGGCATCAAGGCACAACATCCCGACTCCATCCTGCTGTTCCGGATGGGCGACTTCTACGAAACCTTCTACGAAGACGCCGAGACCGTGGCCGGTTTGCTGGGCATCACGCTCACGAGTCGCGAGAAGAAGGGTGACCGTCCCATTCCCCTGGCCGGCATTCCGTACCACGCGTTGGACAACTACATGGGCAAGCTCATGACCGCGGGTTGCACCGTGGCTATTTGTGAGCAGGTCGAAGACCCGGCGCAGGCCAAGGGCCTGGTGCGTCGCGAAGTGGTGGAAGTTCTTTCGCCGGGAACGGTGAGCCATCCGGGTCTTTTGCCCGGTGACGACAGTGTGTTCCTGCTAGCGCTGGCGCCCGTGACCGACGACGCCGCCGGCCGCAATGACATCTGGGGCTACGCGTTGCTCGACGGAACCACCGGAGAGTTCCGTTGCGGCGAAACCCCCGGCCGTGATGTGGCGGGGATGGTACGACGATCCGACGTGACCGAAGTGGTCGTCCCCGAGGGTCACGAGCGAGCCCTGGATCTGGCCACGCAGGCCGGCGCGAACACGTTGACCGAGGGTTCGGCGCTCTTGTTCGAGAGCGACTTCGCGCGCCAGGTGTTGTGCGATCACTTCGCGCTACAGGGGCTGGAGGGATTGGGCCTGGCCGATTTTCCCGCGGCCGCCTGCGCGGCGGGCGCGGCCTTGCGGTACCTACACGATCGGCAACGACGCAAACCGCTGCACGTTCGCGAACTGCAGGTGGACCGGACCGGCGATGTACTGTTGCTCGACCGCGAAACGGTGTCCCACCTCGAGCTGTTCGAAGGAGCGCGAGGCGAGAAGGACACCACGGTCTTCCATCACCTGAATACGACCCGTACGCCGATGGGGCGCCGCAGCCTGGCGCGCTGGTTGCGTGCGCCGCTGTGCGACGCCACGGCCATCATAGGTCGTCAGGACGCCGTGGCGTGGTTTTTCGATCGTCCCGCCATGCTCGCCGCCGCGCGCGATGCATTGCGTGGCATGGGCGACCTCGAACGAGGCTGCGGTCGCATTGCCACCGGTCGCGCCAGCCCCGCCGAGCTGGCGTCGCTGCGCCAGGGCTTCTCGCGCCTGAATGATCTGGTAGCCGCCCTTGAGTCGCCGGCGCCCGCGAGCGCCGAAGCGGTGCGCGACGTGGCTCCCCGTGTGTTCGAGTTGGTGCGCCCGCTGCAACGCCTCGTGGATCAGCCACCGACACATCTGCGTACGGGCGGCATCTTCCGTACCGGCGGCGACGATGAACTCGATCGGTTGCACGAGCTGACGCGCGGCGGCAAGCAGTGGATCGCTACCTACCAGGAGAACGAGCGGCAACGCACCGGAATCGGCTCGCTCAAGGTGGGGTACAACCGCGTGTTCGGCTACTACCTCGAAGTAACCAATCCCCATCTGAGCAAGGTTCCCGACGACTACCAGGAAAAGCAGACCCTCGCCAACGCACGCCGATTCATCACGCCAAGCCTGAAGGAACGGGAACAGCAGATCCTGCGGGCCGAAGAAGATCAGGTCACGCGCGAAGCGGAGCTGTTCGCGGCGTTGCTCGATGAAATGCAACAAACCCTGCCCGAACTCGATGCGGCGACTGGCGCCATCGCCACGCTCGACGCCCTGGCGTCATTGGCTGACGTGGCGCGTGCGCGCGGGTACGTGCGCCCGGTGGTCGACGAAGGGTTGCAACTGGAAGTGGTCGAAGGTCGGCATCCGGTGGTGGAACGCATCGCCCGCGATCCATTCGTACCCAACGACCTTTCGTTGGCGCCTGACTCGGCTCAACTCCTGTTGCTGACCGGGCCAAACATGGGGGGCAAGTCGACCTATCTGCGACAAACGGCCTTGCTGGTGGTGTTGGCCCAGATGGGGAGTTTCGTACCGGCCGCAAGCGCCAGGGTGGGCGTGGTCGACCGCCTGTTCACGCGCGTTGGCGCCTCGGACAACCTGGCGCGTGGCCAGAGCACGTTCCTGGTCGAGATGGCGGAGACCGCGAACATCCTGCGTAACGCGACCAATCGCAGCCTGGTGATCCTGGACGAGGTCGGGCGGGGGACGTCCACCGACGACGGCCTGGCCCTGGCCTGGGCCATCACCGAGTATCTGCACGATGGGCCCACGCGGCCGAAAACACTGTTCGCGACCCACTTCCACCAACTGACCGGTTTGGCCGACCGGCTCGAGCACCTACGGAACATCCAGATGGAAGTGCGAGAGGTGAAGGGAACCATCGTCTTCCTGCATCGCGTCGTCGCAGGCGCGGCCGATCGCAGCTACGGCGTCCACGTCGCCGAACTTGCCGGCGTACCGCAGCCGGTCCTGGTGCGTGCGCGGCAGATCATGGCCGATCGCGGTGAAGAAGCGACGGGCCAGGTCGTCGGCCGTGCCGCGGCGCAGGCGGCGGCCGGAGCGAGCAGCGCCCATGACCAGCTGGGGTTGTTTGCCGGCGCCACCGAACACGAGGTGATCGATCGCCTGCGGGCAATCGACATCGATCAGATGCGCCCGGTCGAGGCGCTGCAACTGCTGGCCGATCTTGCCGATCGCGTCCGGCACCGCTAGGCCCTACCTGGCGCGATCGGTGCTTACCCGGACAGGGATGCTGGGCTGAATGCCTGGTTTCCTGGAAACCTCGGGTGGGACCATGTGTCCGACGTTCGTTCGACCGGCCGGTGATCGGATCCGGGCACGACCTCAGAACCCACCCCCAAGATGACTTCTATCTCGTTGTCATACAATGATATGGAGTCTCAGGTCTACCGGCCCAGAAGAGCTGTTCCAAATTGGTAGCGGAGCGGGGTGACACCTCGCCCATTCTGGTGGCATTGCTTGGAGCGGGGGAATCAGAAATCCCCGTTCTGGCCGAACTGCACCGGAACCGGCGAATAGAGATTGTTGGGATCTATGATTCCGACGAACACGCCGTAGGCCTTGAGCTGGCGGAGATTCTGGGCTTGCGCCACGGTAGCTCCTCGCGCCTTCTGGAAGAAATTGCCGCCTGCGAGCAGGTCGTTCTCCCCCGCGATCGCAATCGCTTCCAGGAAGAGATCGATTTCCTGCGCTCGCGGCGCACCCGCCTATTGACGCCCACCGAAGCTCTGGGCATGTACACCGTGGACAAGATGGTTGAAGCCACGTCGCGTCCGATGCCGCCGGTGGAGACCGAAGCCCGGGTGGCGCACCTCGAAGAAGCCCTGGGTTGGCTGGGACGAGCCCTCGACCGCGAGGACCTGCTGCGCGCGTTGTTGTCCATCGGGATCCAGGCGGTCGACGCCGACAACGGTTCGATTCAACTCGTGGATCCACTCACGCAGGAACTCTACGTCGCCTACGCCGAAGGACTGAGTGATCACACCGTGCGCACCAGTCGCCAACGTTTGGGCGAGGGTGTGGCCGGCAGCGTGGCCGCCACGCGTCGGGCGCGTCTGCTGCACGGCAACGAGTACTCACCGCATCATCGCGAGCGTCCCGATCTCTTGAGTGGAATCTCGGTACCGTTGGTGGCCCAGGACGAGCTGTTGGGCGTGCTGAACGTTTCGACCGAACTGGGTTCGAAACGACTTGAAGCGGGCGATCTGGAGATCATGAATCGGGTGTCCGAGCGCGTCAGCCCCGTACTTCGTCGATTGCTCGAAATCCAGGGGCTGCACGAACGGGCCCTGGTCGAAGACCTGCGGCGCGAACTCGATCGTCTCCTCCAGATGGACTTCCAACTGCTGGAACGATTGTCGCTCGCGCGCGATCTTCTTCAAGACCTCAGCAGCGCCCATTCGGCGAGCCTGGTCGTGCTGACCCCCGACGGGCCCGCGTTCCGGCTGTTGGGCGGCCGCGACGAAGATGGCAATCCCCGTATTGCGCCGGACATGGATCCCAGCCACGGAATTCTCGGCCAGGTGCTCCTGGGCCACGAACCGGTGATCATGGAAGAGAAGATCCGGCCGGCGGGGCAAAGGAAGATCCATCGTCACCTGACCCTGTATCTGCCCATGGGCGATCCCGAGGTGTTCTGCGTTTTCGTCGGCCACTTCGAGGGTCTGGCGGTGCTGTCGCATTTCCAACGCAACATGGACCGCGTGGTCGAAGTCATGACGCCCCGCCTGGGCGCTATTCTGGCGCAGGAGGAAACCGGCGCTCGCATGCGACGACTACGCGCGTTGGCCTCCGGACTCAGCGCGCTCGCGGCCGAGCCCACCATGTTGAGGGCCGAGACGGCGGCCGAAGTCTTCACGCGCCAGTCCGACGCCGACACCGTGGCGGTATGGCTCACGGGTAACGATGAGCCCACCGCCGTCCGGCGCAAAGGCAACGAGAGCGCAGCGGAGTACGAATCGCTTTGGCCGTTGGTGCGGGAACGGATCGACCAGAAGTCGCCGCAGCGGCTCAGGAACGTCGACCTCGAGGGAACCGCCCTCATGTCGGTGCTCATGATCGGTAGCCCCGGAGGTCCCGCGATCGCGGCCCTCAACCGTCGACCCGAAGGTCCGCTCGAGGAGTTGGGCTTTCGAGAGGAAGATGTCGAGGCCGCCCGACTGGTCCTGAATTCCCTGGCCGAGGTGGGCGGTGACGCGCCGGCCGGTCGCGCCTTGGCCTTGGCGGCCAGCGCCGATGAAGATGAGTTCGTCACGAATCGAGCCATCCTGAAGGACGCGGTCGAGCGGGAGCTGCAACGCGCGCAGCGGTACCACTTCGGGTTTTCGGTGACCGCGTTCGAGGTCCAGGTCCGCGAAAGCGATTGGGGTCGAATCGGCGACGCGCTGATGCATCGGGTCGATTCCACCAGCCGCGGTACGGACTGCGTACTGTGGCTCTCACCGGCTCGCTTTGCGGTGCTGGCCCCGGAAGAGGCCCGCGGCCAGAAGCGCCTGTCAAAACGCTTCCAGGCCCTGCTACGGGAATTCCTGGACGAGGGCCTGGGCGAAGGCCGGGGATCGGTGCGGGCGGCCACCGGCACCTACCCCTACGATGCCGACACCGCCACCAGCCTTATCGATCACTGCCTGAACCAGCTCGACACGCCCACGGATTGACACAAGCCGGGGGGCCGCTTAGTGTGCCCGCAGGCGGATCGGGGTCGTTCCCGCCTTCGGCCTAAACCGGCAACTACCAATTCTTCCAGGCATTAGAGCAGGCGCCTACAGTGGTCTGTGATCTCATGTCATTCATCTGGACGGTCTCGCGCATGAACCTGGCCCGGACCCAGCGTCGTCCCATCAGGCTGCTCGACCCGGAGTGCGTCGAGCGTATCGCCGCCGGCGAGGTGGTGGAGCGCCCCGCTTCGGTGGTCAAGGAGCTGGTGGAAAACAGCCTGGATGCGGGGGCCACGCGCATCCTGGTTCGCCTGAAGCGTTCGGGTCTGGAAGAGCTGGTGGTTGAGGATGACGGTGCCGGCATTCCCGGCCGCGAACTGCCGCTGGCAGTCGAGCGCCACGCCACCAGCAAGATCGCCGGCAGCGGCGATCTCATGGCCATCTACAGCTACGGATTTCGTGGCGAGGCCCTGGCGGCGATCGCATCGGTAAGCCGCATGACCGTGCGATCACGCAGCG
This sequence comes from Candidatus Krumholzibacteriota bacterium, assembly GCA_029262065.1. Taxonomy (GTDB): domain Bacteria; phylum Krumholzibacteriota; class Krumholzibacteriia; order JAJRXK01; family JAJRXK01; genus JAJDAC01. Next base: position 124,551 of record JAJDAC010000016.1, read on the forward strand.
CCAATGAAGACATCGGCGCCCGCATCGACATTGCCGGCGGACGCATCGAGAAGCGGGAACCCGACGGCCGCCATCGTGGCACGACCATCGTCGTGCGCGATCTGTTTTTCAATACGCCCGCGCGAAAGGCCTTTCTGCGGTCGGAGCAGTCCGAGCGTCGCGCCGTGGCGCAGGTCATCACGTCGATGGCGTTGGCCCACCCGGCCGTGGCCTTCACGCTACGCAACGACGACTCCGTCGTCATCGACCTGTCGGCCGCGGACGATCTGGAGACGCGCGCCCACGCGGTGTTCGGCGCGGCCGTGGCGACGCACCTGCGACGCTTCGAAGGCGAGACCGAGGGACTGCGCGTGGAGGGGTTGGTCAGCTTACCCACCTACACTCGTGGCAACCGCACCGGTCAACACTTCCTGGTTAACCGACGCGTCATCCACGACAAGGGAATGTCCGGCGCCGTGTACGCCGCGTTCCGCGACGTTCTTCCCGCCGGTCGGTTTGCCCTGGCATTGGTCTTTCTGGAAGTAGGGCCGGCGAGGGTGGATGTGAACGTGCACCCTACGAAGGCCGAGGTCCGATTCCGCGACGAGGGCATGGTCCACGAGCTCATCCGACACTCCATCCGCGATGCGCTCACGCTCGGACGCGAGCGCGGGGAAGTTGCGCCGGCGCCGCCTCGACGCGGAGCGTCGTCGTCCGAAGGGCAAGGGGAACCGCACGTGACCGAGGCCGACCTGCTGTCGGGGCCAACCGAAGGCTACGATCGCGGGCCAGCCTGGAGTCGTCGCAAGGAGAGCCCGACGCTGTTCGACGACGGCCAGGTTGCCGAAGGCGGGACGTTCCGGCCACAGGGAGCGCCGGTGGATCCCGGCATGGATCCCGGCATGGCCATTCCCACGGCGGCGGCCGGCCTGCCCTTGTTCTGGCAGCTGCACAACACCTTCATTCTCACGCAGATCCGTGGTGCGCTGGTCATCGTCGATCAGCACAACAGCCACGAACGCATCCTGTACAACGAGGGCCAGAAGGCTCTGGCGGGGCAGGCGGTGGCGTCGCAACAGTTGTTGTTCCCCGCCACGTTGGAGTTGAACGCGGCCGAGTTGGCCACCTACGAAGTGCACCAAGGCGACCTCGAGAAAATGGCGTTCCGCACCGAACCCTTCGGCGGCAATACGGTGTTGGTCCGAGGTATCCCTCCCGAGCTGCGCAACTGGAACGACGGAGCCCTGTTGCGCGACATCCTGGCTGATCTGGGTGACGCCGGGCGCAGTGGAAGTGATCCGCGCGAGGCGATCCTGGCCAGCTACGCCTGCCATGGCGCCATCCGCGCCGGAGAGAAGCTCACGTTGCCCGAGATGCAATCGCTGATGGATCGACTGTTCGCCACCGAGGTTCCGTATTCGTGTCCGCACGGGCGTCCCACGCTGATTCGACTGGGGCTTTCGGAGTTGGAGCGACGATTTGGGCGACGCTGAACGACGCCCCCTGGTGTGCCTGGTAGGGCCCACCGCCGGCGGTAAAACCAGTTTGGCCCTCGATGTCGCCGAGCACGCGGACTTTCCCGTTGAGATCATCAACCTGGATTCGCGCCAACTGTACCGGGGGCTCGAGCTGGGTACCGGCAAGCCCACGGCCGAGGAACGCGCGCGCGTGCGTCACCATGTTCTCGACGAGATTGATCCCGACGAAACCTACGACGCCGGGCGATACCGCAAGCGCGTGGAAGATCTGTTGCCCGACATATGGTCCCGCGGCGTGGTGCCCTTCGTGGTGGGCGGAGCTGGGTTCTACCTTCGGGCGCTACGCGAGGGGTTCCATGTGCTGGAATCGTCGCCCGAGCAGCTCGACGAATTGCGATCCCAGTGGCGACAGTTCAACGGAGCACAACTCTGGGAGCGGTTGCGCGAGATCGATCCGGAGCGCGCCAGCAAACTCCATCCGAATGATCGCGTGCGCGTCGAGCGCTCGCTGGAGCTGTACGCCTTGACCGGACGTCCCGCCAGTGAACTGGCGCGCGAGTTTCAGCCGGTGCCCGTACATGGCTGCGAAGTGTGCACCGTGGTCCTCAGTCCCGTTCGCGGCGAACTTCACCGCCGTATCAAACAACGGGCTCAGACCTGGCTGGAAGGGGATTGGCCGGAAGAAGTACGGAAGTTGCGCGCACGATGGCCCGAGGATGCACCGGGGCTGCGGGTCCTGGGATACCCGCAGGTGGCCGACCTGATCGATGGGCGGGTTTCGACCGAGGAATGCCTGCGCCAGATCCTGGTGGCGACCCGTCGCTACGCCAAGCAGCAGGACACCTGGTTCCGTAAGGAAGACGCCCGGGCGCGCGGCGATCGGGCGGCCGTGGAAGCCTCGTTGAGGCAACTCCTGGCCGTCGCGCACACTTCGACCGGACCGTCTTGACACCCCGCTAGGGGGTTGGTAGCGTACCGCTTGCGTCGTCGGAGAAGACCGCGACGCGACCATCCGGGGCGGGTGTAACTCAGTTGGTAGAGTATCAGCTTCCCAAGCTGAAGGTCGCGGGTTCGAGCCCCGTCGCCCGCTCCATGGACCCACCCAATCGTACCCGTCTGTTCTGGGAGGATCGGTGAGTCCCTCGTCCAATACGACCGCCAGCGAGCACAACCGTTGGGTGCCCGCGGTGACCCTCCTGATCCTGGTCATCGCCCTGGGCTTCTCCACGACCATGGGCAGCGCGTTCGGACCATCCCCGTTGGTTTGGTTCGGGCTGGCCACCTATCTGGCCCTGCGCGAGCGCACGCAGCGCTGGGTTCCGGCGCTCTACGTGCCGGCGGCGATCATCTTTCTGGTGTGGTTCTCGAAGGCCGCCATGGGCATCTGCCTGCCGTTCGTGGTGGGCCTGTTGCTGGCGTACCTACTTGACCCGATCATCGATCGTCTCGAGGCAAGGCTAGGACGTTCCTGGGCCATCCTCGTCGTGGCGACGCCCGTGGCGGGCCTGGTGGCCGCGTTGGTGTTTTTGGTCTTGCCGTCCATGATGAGTGAGCTCGCCCACCTGGTCGAGCGCATCCCCGAACTGCGCGGGCCGCTGCAGACGGCCTATGAATCCGTGGTCTTGCGCATGAACACCCTGGGGTTCGAAGTGGAGCGCGGCGATGTTACCGATCTCATCATTTCGCGGCTCGAACAACTGGGCGGCGCCCTGGGCGACGCGGGGCTTGGGGTGGTGCGTGGCGTACAAGGCGTTCTCGATCTGGTGACGTTCATGGTCATCACTCCCGTCGTCACCTTCTACATGTTGCGTGACTTCGATGTCTCGCGCGGGCACCTGCTGAGTCACGTTCCCAAGCACCGGCGCCAGGAGATCCTCGGCTTCTCCCGGCGCCTGGATCGTTCGGTCAGCGGTTACCTTCGCGGACAGCTCGTCGTGGGCCTCATGATCGGCGCCTGTTTCTATCTGGGTCTTACGTTGTTGGGAATGCAGTACGCGCTCGTGGTCGGCGTCAGCAGCGTGGTGCTGAACCTCATTCCCTACGTGGGCAGCGTCATGACCGCCATCCTGGCGTTGGCGGTGGCGTTGCTCAGTGATCCCACCTGGGCCTCGGTGGCCAAGGTGGCCGGACTCTACGCGTTCGTGCAGTTGCTCGACGCGGCCGTGGTGTCACCGCGGGTCATGGGTCAGTCGCTCGAGCTACACCCGGTGGCCGTCATGTTGGCGTTGCTGCTGGCCGGGCAGTTTCTGGGCCTTGCCGGTATCATTATCGCCGTGCCGGCCGCTGCGTTGTTGAAAGAGACCATTTCCCGCTGGGCGCCCGAGGTCATCTCGTTGCTGCCCGGAGTCGACACCCACTCGCACCTGGATGCGACCGAATGAGTCTACCCGTCGTCGCTATCGTGGGCCGGCCCAACGTGGGCAAGTCCACCCTGTTCAATCGAATCACCCACTCGCGCAGTGCCGTCGTGCACGAGGACAGCGGTGTCACGCGCGATCGTCACGTGCGCCCGGCCGAATGGAATGGACGCACATTTCTGCTGGTGGATACCGGCGGCATGACTCCGATCGAAGAGGGACTCGCGTTCGAACACGAGGTTACCGAGATCGCGCGCGACGCCATTCGTCACGCCGACGTCATCATCATGGTCGTGGACGTGCGCACCGGGGCAACGGTCGCCGACGAGGCGGTCGCGAGGGAGCTACGCGGGTTGGACCAGCCCGTGTTTCTGATCGTCAACAAGTCCGAACGGGACCTCGATCAGTACGACGCCCACGTGTTCCACAGTCTGGGGTTGGGAGAGGTGCACCCGGTGTCGGCGCTGCACGGTCGCGGCACGGGCGACTTTCTCGACGAGTTGGTGAAGGCATTGCCCGACACCAGCGCGCGGGCGGAACGGACCGATCTGCGCGTGGCCATCGTGGGCCGTCAAAACGTGGGCAAGAGCAGCCTGCTGAATCGGCTGGCGCAGGAAAGTCGCACCATCGTCAGTGACGTCCCGGGTACCACGCGCGACGCCATCGACAGCACTATCCGATGGCAGGGCCACGACATCACGCTGATCGATACCGCGGGCATCCGTCGTCGCCACGATCACGTGAAGGGCGTGGAGTATTTTTCGGTTCTGCGAACGATCCAGGCCATTCAACGCAGTCACGTTGTCGTGCTGTTGCTCGATGCCAGCGCCGGCATCGTCGCGCAGGATGCGCGCGTGGCCGGCGAGGTCCACGAGGCCGGACGCGGGCTGGTCGTGCTTTGGAACAAGTGGGATCTCATCGACAAGGACGACAAGACCTATCTCGAGTTCGAGAAGAAGATCCACGAGGACCTGGCCTTCATCCGCTACGCGCCCATCCACACGGTGTCGGCTACCGAGGGCACGCGCACTGGCCGTATCTTGCAAGAAGTATGGAAGATAGGCGAGGAGCGTAAGAAAACGATTGAAACAAGCCGGGTCAATGACGTACTCCAGAAGGCGATAGGGAAGAATCCGCCGCGGCTCTACAACAAGGGCACGGGCAAGGTCTACTACGCTACCCAGACTGGGACCGGGCCGCCGCGCTTCAGGTTGTACGTGAACAAGCCGCTGTTCTTCCCCCGACACTACGTGCGGTACCTGAACAACGAATTCCGTAAGGCGTTCGGGTACGAAGGCACCCGCATCCTCATCAATCTGAGGGAACGATCGTGAGTCCGTTGCTGAAGCTGGTTCTCGCCCTGGTCATCGGCTACCTGCTGGGTAGCCTGCCCACCAGCTATCTCGCCGGCCGAATGCTTCGCGGCATTGATCTACGTCAGGTGGGCAGCGGTAACCTCGGCGCCACGAATGTGTTTCGTACGTTGGGCTGGACCGCCGCCGTCCCCGTCCTGCTGATCGACATCGGCAAGGGAGCGCTGGCGGTCTGGATCGGTTTGCTTCCGGTTTTTGCCTTTGCTTCCATTCCCGATGCCGGCGGACTCCTGGCCGCGGTGGGAGCAATTCTGGGCCACAGTTTCAGTCCGTTCGTGGGCTTCGCTGGGGGAAAGAGCGTGGCCACCGCCGCCGGCGCTTTCTTGACCCTGGCGCCCTGGAGCATGCTGCCGGCGTTCAGTGTCTGGATCATATTGCTCGTGACCACGCGCATCATGAGCGTGGCCAGTGTGGCGGGGGCAGTCACGCTGCCCGTGGTGTTGATTGCCAACGAACTGCGCGAGGGCGACCGTGAGATCAATTGGGCCACGTTGGCCGCGGCGTTGGTCGTTGGCGTGTTCGTTGTCCTACGCCATCGCGCGAACATGCAACGCCTGCGCGGCGGCACCGAGAAGGTGCTGTGGTGAGCGCGGCGCGGGCGTCTGATGTCGCGGTGCTGGGAGCCGGGTCGTGGGGCAGCGCGTTGGCGTTGCATTGCCACCGCGCGGGCCACCGGGTTCGTCTTTGGGCCCGCCGCGACGAACAGGTTCAGGCGCTGCGAACTGGTCGCAACGAGTCCTATCTGCCCGGTATAGATCTGCCTCCCCTACATTTCACATCCGATCTCGCTGAAGCCTTGGCAGAAGCCCCGTTGGCGATCCTGGCGGTGCCCTCGGCGGCCGTGGCGGAGATCATCGCCAACATCGGTGATCGTCTGCGGTTCTCCGGAATCATCTGCACCGCGAAGGGATTCCATCGCGAGCAGCGTATGAGTGAGGTCATGCGCGATGGACTGCCCACCGGGTCGCAGCCGCATCAAGCCGTGTTGCTGGGGCCAAGCCACGCCGAGGAAGTCGCGCGTCAGCTGCCCACGGCCATTGTCGTGGCCGGCGGGTCTTCGCCGTTTCGTCGCACGGTGCAGGAGGTTCTTTCCACCGCTTCCTTGCGCGTGTACCGCAATTCCGACCTGGTCGGCGTGGAGAGCGCCGCCGCTCTCAAGAACATCCTGGCGCTGGCCGCGGGGGTTTGTGACGGGCTGGGACTGGGTGACAATACCAAGGGTGCCTTGCTGACCCGGGGCATCGCCGAAATCGCTCGACTGGGCGTGGCCATGGGTGCGCGGCGCGACACGTTCTACGGCCTGTCGGGTATTGGTGACGTCATCACTACTTGTCTCAGCCGCCACAGCCGCAACCGCGCCGTTGGCGAAATGGTGGGGCGAGGGCAACCCCTGTCGGAGGCACTCACGGAGCTGGGGCAGGTGGCCGAGGGTGTCGAGACCACCCGCACCGCGGTGGCGTTGGCACGCCAACATCAGGTTCCCATGCCCATTGCCGAGGCGGTCGCGCAGATCCTGTTCGAAGGTGCCTCCGCGCGCGATGTGCTCGTGGCTCTCATGCAGCGTGAATTGAAATCCGAGACCGAGTCGATGTCCCCACCCATCGACCACGAACCCTCCCTGGGGCGATCCTCAGGGCCATCCATAGGTGAGGTAGATCCATGACCGAGCTTCCCAAGAAGCTGTACTACAGCATCAGCGAGGTGTCCGCATACACGGGGGTCAAACCCCATGTGCTGCGTTACTGGGAGTCGGAGTTCCCCACGCTGAAGCCGCGGAAGAATCGCGCGGGCAACCGCAGCTACCGCGAAAAGGACGTGTCCGAGATCATGACGATCAAGGACCTCCTGTACGAGAAGGGGTTCAAGATCGACGGGGCGCGCAAGCTCCTGAAGGCACCCGCGGCTACCCGCGCCGAGCAGCTGGATCTGATCGGAACCAGCCCCGGCGACGCCCGACGGGAGAAGGTAGCCCGCCTCAAGCGTGATCTGAACGATCTGCTCGATTTCGTCCAGGACCTCTGATGGGCAAGATGCCCGAGCTTCCTGGGCCCACAGACGTTGCAACCCATGCGGCCTGTGCTATCATTTGGGCTTGCTGGCCTCCGGGCCAGGCATGGGTCGGGGCGTGGCGCAGTCCGGTAGCGCACTTGCATGGGGTGCAAGTGGTCGCTGGTTCAAATCCAGTCGCCCCGACCACTTCGATTCTCCGGTCTCCCCACCGGATCCCATCTCCACCTTCCAGTCCATCGAGGGCGCGACTCGGCGTAGTTCCGGGTGGCGTATTGGTCCATGAGCGAGCGTAGATTGTGCGTTCTGCTTCCCGGCTACAACGTCGGGCGCTACCTCAACAAACTCGTGCCCTCCATTGGAGCCGTCGTGCCCCAGGCCACGGTGTGCCTGGTCGACGACGGCAGCGCCGACGACACCGCGGCCGTGGGCGAGGCCCTGGGCCTGGCGGTCCTGCGTCACGAGCAGAATCGCGGCAAGGGAGCCGCGCTTCAGACCGGCTTCGCGTGGTCGCTGGAGCAGGGGTTCGACGGCACCATCACGATGGACTCCGACGGGCAACATCTGGCGGAGGAAATTCCTCGTTTTCTGCAAGCGTGGGAAGCGGGCGCCAAGGTCGTGGTGGGAAGCCGCATGGACGACAACGAGAACATGCCGTGGCTGCGGAAACGGACCAACGAGTTCACCTCGTGGGTGGTGAGCCGCCTGGCCGAACATTCCATTGCCGACAGCCAATCGGGTTACCGTCTGTTCGACAACGAAGTGCTGGGCAAGATCACCCTGGAGTCGACCCGCTACGACATGGAATCGGAGATCTTGATCAAGGCCGGCCGACTTGGCTACAGTGTCGCTTCGGTGCCCATCAGCACCGTCTACCACGACGAGAAGAGTTCGATCAATCCCGTGGTCGACACGGTGCGGTTCTTTCGCCTGGTCCTGAGGGCCCGGCACTGGCGCTGAATCCCCTGACCCTGGCGAACTGCGAACATGCACATCCTATTGAGTAACGACGACGGCCTGTTTGCCGAGGGACTGCAAACGCTACGCCGCGAGTTGAAACTGGCCATGCCCGAAGCGCGGATCACGGTGGTCGCCCCGCACCGCGAACGTAGCGCCATGAGCCACGCGCTGACGTTGGGCGAGCCCATGCGCATCGAGGATCACGGCGACGGGCAGTACGCGGTCACGGGTACGCCAACCGATTGTGTGCTCTACGCCGTGCAGGGAATGTTGAAGGACGATCCGCCCGACGTCCTGGTGTCGGGTATCAACCACGGTCCCAACATGGGTGAGGACGTTCACTACAGTGGAACGGTAGGGGCGGCATTCGAAGGTCATATCGTGCACGTGCCCAGCCTGGCGCTGTCATTGGCCACCAAGGCCCCCGAACGTGACTTTCGTGGAGCCATCCATTTCATCCACCATGTGTTGCCGCGTTGGCTTCACGATGAGTTGGTCCACCCGTGTCTGCTGAACATCAACATCCCATCGGCGCCGCCGGAGGAAATCGCCGGCATCCGCGCCTGTCCGTTGGGCTCACGGCGTTACGTGGATTCCATCGTTCAGCGGGAGGACCCACGCGGTCGCGCCTACTTCTGGATGGGCGGCGATTCGGTGACCTTTGACGACATCGAGGGAACCGACTTCGTCATGAGCGCGGAGAACTACATCACCGTCACGCCGTTGCAGGTGGACGCAACGGCCTACGACCAATTGGATCGGTACACGAAGGTGGAGGGCGACTGGTCGTGAACACCCTGGAGTTCGAGCGACAGAAAATGGTTCGCCACCAGCTCGAGCAGCAGGGGATCACCGACCAACGGGTGTTGGCCGCCATGGCCCGCATTCCCCGCCACCAGTTCCTGCAACCCGACAATTGGGATCAGGCCTACGCGCCGCGCGCCGTACCCATTGGCGGCGGCCAGACCATCAGCCAGCCCTACATCGTGGCTCTCATGACATCGTTGCTCGATCTGGAGGGATCCGAAACCGTCCTGGAGATCGGCACCGGCAGTGGCTACCAGGCCGCGGTGCTCGCGTTGCTGACTCGTCGTGTGGTCACGATCGAGCGTATTCCCTGGCTCGCCGGCCGCGCTCACCGTCAGCTCCAAACCTGTTTCGATCACGCGCCCGAGGTGATCGTGGCCGACGGCTCCGACGCCGCCGCCGTCGCCGGTGGAACCTTCGACGCCATCGTCGTCACCGCCGCCGCGCCCGCCTTGCCCGAAGCCCTTCTGGAACGCCTGGCTGACCCCGGGATCCTGGTGTGCCCCGTCGGCGATCGTGACCTTCAGGTACTCCACGTGGTTCGACGTCGTGATGGCGAGGACGTGCACGAGACGAGTTGTCCGTGTCGGTTTGTGCCGTTGGTGGGGCGGGGTGGGTGGGGGGACTAGCTCTCCGGTCCGGGTAGCTCCATCGTGGGTTGGTGCCGGGGCGGGTTGATATGTCTCGCTGCGCTAAGCCGCACTCCCCGGTTGGCCGGGTCTTGGGCCGAGGTGTAGGAGCATTCGGAGCGGCCAATCCGGGGTCGTTTGCGGAACCGCGCCGCGAGACATATCAACCCGCCCCTAGCGTTCATGTAGATGGTCTCAACCTGTTCGATGGGCATTGGCGCGCAGCTCCGCCACCCCCGCGCACCTCTCTCAGCCGGGGGCGGGGATAATAGATCCTGCGGAGCGTTTCCGCAGCGCGGCCCGCCCTGAACCAACGGATAGCTCCTCCGAAGCCCCCGGGGCGGGCCCAAGCGTGGACTAGCGTGGAAGGAACTATTCTCCCCGCCCCCGGCCCATCTCGGAGATAACGGAGCACCCGTTGCGCGAACCCACGTAACCTGCTAGCTTCCTCGCTTGTGTCAAGCCTTGGGCCTGGCACTCGTTGAGCTTTGTGTCGGGGCGTAGCGCAGCTCGGTTAGCGCGCCTGCTTCGGGAGCAGGAGGTCGGAGGTTCGAATCCTCTCGCCCCGACCAAACGCCCACGGGTCGAAAAACGTCCCGCGGGCTTTTTTTTGCCAATTGGTTTCGGACCTCACCTTGGCGGGGAAAATGGCTCAGGACTTCAAACAACACGTTCAGGCGATCGCGGATTTCCCCTCCCCGGGCATTCTGTTCCGCGACATCACGCCGTTGTTGCGCGACATCGAAGCACTGAGATCGGTGATCGACACGTTCGCCGCTCGCTACGAATCACGATCGATCGACGCCGTGCTTGGCATCGAGAGTCGCGGCTTCCTGTTCGGCGTGCCGCTGGCGCTGGCGCTTGGTTGCTCCTTCGTACCGCTTCGCAAGGCCGGTAAGCTACCGCCACCGACGCGGCGCCTGGACTACGATCTCGAGTACGGATCCGCGGCACTGGAAATCAAAGAGGGTGACGTTGCCGCCGGACAACGCGTCGTGATCATCGACGATCTGTTGGCCACCGGGGGAACCGCCGCCGCCGCGGCCACGCTGGTAGCCGAGACCGGGGCGACGATCGAAGAGGTCGCGTTCTTCATAGAGCTGGAAGCTCTGCAGGGCCGCGACGCACTCGCCGGTTACGACGTATACTCCCTCATCCGGTACGGCGCGGACGAGGCGTAGAACGGGACCCCAACCGAAGGCAGCCAGTTCGGGTGGACTTGCGCCCCAGTAGCTCAGGTGGATAGAGCACAGGTTTCCTAAACCTGGTGTCGGAGGTTCGAGTCCTCCCTGGGGCGCCACTCACTTGCTGCCGCGCGTTGCCACACGAGAGTCACTTCACAAGAGTCACCGCACGAGAGTCACCGTACCAGCGTTACCCGTCTGGTCTCGACGAATCCCGGTGTTTGCATGCGCACGATGTACACGCCCGAGGCCACGGCGTTTCCGCCGTCATCGGTGCCGGTCCAAATCGCCTCATGCGTGCCAGCATCCTTCATTCCATTCAACAGCGTGGCCACGTGGCGCCCGGCGATGTCGTACACCACCAGACGCACCTCGCCGGCGGTGGCCATGCGAAGTTGCAACGTGGTGCGCGGATTGAACGGATTGGGAACCGCGTTCGACAACGCGTACTTCGAGGGCACGTTTTCGTTGGCCGTCACCGATCCCGGCGATCCCGCGGCGCTTTCGTTGCCCGCATGATCGAGCGCCGTGATCTTGTAGAAGAAGCCAAACGGACTGGCCGTCGCATCGGTCCAGGCCGAGGTGGCGATCTGCTGCACGAGGTTGCCAGGACCGGGAACGAATCCCGGGTTGGTATCGCGATAGACCCGCCAGTACTGGAAGTCGGGTTCGGGTGCCGCATCCCACGCCAGATCCACCCCCGATGCCTGGTAGGCCGCGATGATGCTCGACGGTACCCCCGGCGCGATGTTGTCCACCGACGAACCGCTCACGGCGTCGCTGCCGTACCACACAAACGGATCCACGGTATGGGCCGACACGAAGAACGTGCTGGTGATGGGGTCGTCATCGACGGTGGGGGTGGGTGCCGCGTACGTATTCTGTTGCGCGGCGTAGAAACTTCCCACGATCTGCCAGGTGCCCGGCGGAAACGTGTTGGGCGCCTTGGCCTGGGCCGTCGTCAGGTAGACCGACCCGTTCCACACCACGGCGCCCCAACTCTCCAGTTGAGCGCGCGTGGCTTCGGACAATTCAGTTTCCAGATCCACAGCCGAGGCGAGGTCGACTCCGGCGCCGAGCAGCCGTGCCTTGGATCCAACTACCTCGCGCCACACGTTGTAGCCGCTGACGGGCGCTGCACTACCGAGCTGATCGAGCCAGGAACGATCGATGTTGACGACGACCGACCCGCCCTGATCGTCGGGAAGGTCGTCCACCGAAGAAATAGCCGGCGATGAAAAGACCATCGAAGGTTCCTGCTTCGAGGTGAACCAGGCTCCGTTGGCGGGCGTGCCACAGTCGAACCAGCCGGGCTCGCCATTGGCGAACGTGCCGCCGGGGCGGCCATCCAGCGCAAACGTCAGCGTGCCACCGACCGGGCGCGTCAAGAGAGTGAACTGGAAACCCACGACGCGAAGATCACCGTTGGCATCGGGAGGGAGGCAAGCGCCCAGGTCCACATTCCAATCCTGCCCCCCGGGGGTGCCACTGTTGGTTCCTGGGGTGGAGAGTATGGCGCCGTCCAGGTTGACCTCCGGCGGAACCTGGAGAAACGCCTCCCACGCACTGGCGCCCTCGGTGAGTCCCTTGATCACCAGGTACGCGTTGAACGATGTTCCCACCGCCAGGTCGTCCAGCACCGTCTGCGTGTGTAGCGCGTCGAAGTACAGCCCGATATCCGCGTCGGCCATGGAGCCGAGCGTGTACTCGAATGCCTGCGACAAGGACGACGCCGATGGCTGAAACACCACGGTCGATCCGTCGGAGGTCGTGACGTCGGTCACCTCGAAGGGATCGGTGGTCCCCGCGGCACGACGCAACAGGTGGTAGAGGCGATCGGTATCGAAGCCGCCGTCATCGAAATTCAGAAGGACCGATCCCCCGGCCGCGCCCTCGTCAGCCGCGGCGAATTGCCACAGGCGATCGTACCGATTGCCCACTGCGCCGGGTATCTGATCGGTGACCAAAGACAACGAGAGGCCGTTGTGGGCGAAGACGACGTCATCGCCCTTGTCCTGGAGAAACGAAAAGTCGGCCACCGTCAGGCCGGGATCGCGCAGGTCGGCCGAAGTATCGGGACGCCCCTGCCACATGGCGATGCGTTCGTCGGAATACTGCGAGAGATCGGTAAGGGGGGCGGTGGAGTTCCGCCAGAAAAACGTGCCGAGGAAATCAATCGACGTCGGACCTCCCAGCGGCGCTACGTCGTTGGCGAAGAAGCCCGAGCCTTCATCAAGAGGGAAGTACACGTAGAGATCCGCTTCGTTACCCGTGAGTGGCGCGAACATGTCACGGCGGATCTCCGTCTCCGACCGATTCGTGTACCACAGACGGAACTCGTCCATCTCACCTTCGAAAACACCACCACCGACGCCATAGTTTGCTCCGAGTATGAACGTTGCCGGCGCCACGGGTCCCGACACATCGATCTGGATGCCGCTGCCAATTGCATTCACGTAGAAGCGAACGAAGGTTCCATCGTAAGTGACGGCTACGTGCTGCCACACGCCGGTCTGCAGCGCGACCGAACCCGAGTTTGAGTTTCCGTTCCGGATGAGTTCGAGGAAGCCGTTGTTGATCTGGAAGATCAGGTCATCGACAGAAATCTCCTGCCCCTTGATGGGGTGAACGCCCGAAACGTTGGTGGGATACACCCACGCTTCCATGGTGAAGTTGTTGGGGGGGTTGAGAGCCGTCCCAATTTTATTCTGGGAGGAAGTTGCGGCGGTGAACTCGAATGAGGAACCGCCGTCGAGTCCGGCCCAGGAAGCCGGAGCGATCAAGAAGACAGTGATCAGGCAGACAGCCAGGGCGAGATGAAGGGCGCGGGTACGAGGGGGGACTGGGACCATTGGGACCCACCTCCATTGGGCTGGAGACACACACGTGAAGTCAAAGCACAGGTGACAGCGGGAGGCCGACGCTCGGTGTGACTCCCAATATGACCCATTAGTCCCGACCCAGACAAGTCGCCTGGAAAATCGGCGCGTCTGAGATTGTGGCCGACGACCCGGAAGTCACTCGGGTGTTGGCTTTCTCGTTGCCGTGGTTTACTTTATTGGGTCGGCTTGGTAGCGAAACCGAACCGCAGCTGCTGAGCGAGATTGCCAGCGGCCCCTGGAATAAGCCGCGGAATCACCTGGAATTGGACAGGCCGAACGGAACCCACTTGCTGGGTCCCGACTTCGTCTGAGGAGGAACTGACCGTTGAGCCGCATGACCAAAGAAGAGTTGCGCCACGATGCCTTCGCCGAGGGCACCGTCACGGTGAGCAACTACGTACAGAAGCACTTCATGACGGTGCTGGTGGCCGTCCTGGCCCTGGCCGTGATCGTCGTGGGGGGGATGTACTTCCGTCAGTCGAGCCTCCGTACCAACGAACAGGCCGCTCAGCTCATGCACCGGTCCATGGCCCAGTACACCTCCGGCGCGTATGGCGAGGCTCTGGTCAGCACTGAAGATCTTCTGACCAGATTCTCCGGTTCGGCCGAACGCAATCCCGCGCTGTATTTGTCGGGAGCCAGTCATCTGGCGCTGGGCGAGAACGAAGACGCGGTCAATCGGTTCAACGAGTATCTGGCCGCCGATGCCAACGGGCTCTACGCCAATTCGGCCGTCATGGGCCTGGGTCTTGCACTTGAGGCGCGTGGCGACAACGCCGATGCGGCCCAACGCTTTCGCGACCTGCGGGGAAAGCTACCGGCGGCTGATCCATTGTTCGTGCAGGCCACCTTCGCCCAGGCGCGAGCCCTGCAGGCCGTGGGTCAGATGGACGCCGCGGTGACCGTGCTCAAGGAGCTGTTGGGGTCGACGGACTTCGCAGCCCGCCAGCAGGCCGAATCGAAGATCGCGGTGCTCGAAGCCATGGGAAAAGCTTCCTAGGTACGTTTCGAACCGCACAACGGGAGAGCCACCGGTGGCCAACGCCCAGTCCTTGCCACCTGAGTCCGCGCCCAGGACCACTCGGCTCATGGCCGAGCTACCGACCATTACCGAGCGTTGGCTAGCCAGCGTTTCCTACCTGGGGCCTCTGTGCCTCATTGCCATGTTCCAGAAGCGACGTACGCCGTTCGTCACTTGGCACGCCCAGCAGGGGTTCTGCTTGTTCTTCGCCGAGGCGATCGCCCTGGCCGTGCTGATCGTTGTCGAGAACACCGTGGGACAGATCTGGGGGCTCGGCTTCGTGATCCGGGTGTTCCTGGAACTGGTGACCTTCGTGACGTTCCTGGTGCTCATCACCGTGGGATTCGTGAAGGCCCTGGCCGGCGAGAGCTTTCGGATGCCGGTCATCGCAGAGTATGCGCACCGGGTCCCGCTGGAAGAGCGCTGAGCCGCCCGGTTCGAAATTCCCGCTGGTTTTTCGTGAGCGACTTTTCCAGGCGGATTCCAACCCCTACCTGTAATTGCGCATAACATACATTATGTTAACTACAGTGTTTTGCGGGTGGGAAGTGACTTGTGCCGGCTGGATCGCGCCGTTCAACGCCGACCCCTTCTCTCGCCAACGGATAGACACGGAAAAAGCCCCCCGAATACTCTTCGGAGGGCTCTTCAGAGCTTCTTGGTTTGTGCCGCGACGTGCGGCGGTCAGGCCGTAAGGCGGTCGAGCTTCTCAGCCAACTTCGCCTTCGGGACGGCGCCAACAACTGTGTCCACGACCTCGCCGCCCTGGAAGAACAGCAACGACGGAATGCTCATGACTCCGTATTTCCCGGCCAGGGTCTGGTTGTCATCCACGTTGACCTTCGTGATCTTCACTTTGCCATCGTACTCGGTGGCGAGTTCTTCCAATACCGGTGCGATCATCTTGCACGGGCCGCACCATGGCGCCCAGAAGTCCACGAGAACGACGCCAGCGTCGTTCTTCACTTCGGCGTCGAAGGTACTTTCATCGATGTTTACGGGTGCGGCCACAAGGTGCTCCTTGGAAATGAGGGCGAGTCGGGTATTTACCTGTGGGGCACACAAGTAAATAGATTACAAACGGTTTCGAAAGCGCAAATTGAGGAAAGTAGTCTACAGCCATGAGTTGTCTGGGCGCTACGTCGCTGCCTCCGGCGCCAGGGCCCAATCCAGCATCGCCAGATCGAACGCTTCGACGCCCAGGGTCGATGACTTCGCCAGCCGGTCGGCGTCCCGGAAGGCGGTCAACGCGCGTCCAAGTCTGCGGGTCGAATGGGCCTTGGCCAACGGCAACACACGTCGTGCCTGCCACGGCGCCATACCTACCGCCTTGCCCAGGCCGGGCTCGGGTACGTTGGCGTCGATCGCGCCCCTTAGCTGGGCCAACTGGCGCAGCCGCCATGACAAGATCGCCGCGCATCCCATGGCATCCCCGCCGCGCCCGCGTAGATCGAACCACACGTCCAGCGCCGGGAACGGTCGTCGAGGGTCCAATCGATCAGCCAGCGCGAACGCATCGATGTCGCGCGAACGCGAAACCAGCTCGTGAACCTGCGACCCATCGAGAGATTCTTCACCGGCGTGCAAGGCCAGTTTCTCGAGTTCGTGATGCAACTCTCCCAGGTCATCGCCGACCAGATCGGTGAGTTGCGCCAGGCCGTCGTCGGTGATGCGGAGCCCACACTCCTTGGCCTGACGTCTTAGCTGGGCAATGAGTCCCCCGCCCGCGAGCGGCGCGAACGACACCACCCGGCCATGCTTGGCGCAGCCAGTGGTGAACTTCAGACGTTTGTCGAGCTTCGAGGCCGTAAACACCATGACCGTTGAAGGTGCGGGATTGTCCAGGTACCTCAACAAGGGCTCGATGGCGGCGCCACTGGGCAGTTGTTCCGCGTGGCGGACCCAGACGAAACGCTGGTTTCCAAACATGGGATAGGCCGAAGCTGCTTCGGCCATGGCCGCCGGCGAGGCCTCGTCGGCGTAGATGGTCTGCGAGTTGAAGTCCGCCGATTCGGCATCGACGCTCTTGGCGGCCAGCCATCGGGCCGTGCGTTCGCTTCTGAACCCGTCGCTGCCGGCCAGGAGGTACACGGGGGAGATCTCGCCCCGTTTGAACTCGGCGGTCAGATCCTCGGGCTCCATGACGTTCAGTGCCACCCCTACCACTCCTCCACAACCAGGTTCAGGATGCCCGCCACGATCTCTTCGGCGGCTTCTTCGCGCGCGGCCAATTCGCCGTCGAGACCTTCCTCGATCAGGTAGGTCCCGTCGCCCCGGATAGTCGTGGACTTGGCGATGTCCTCATTTGTCTGGGCGTCGACCATGCTCACCTGGACGGTGATCGTGATCTTGTACCGCTCGGCCCGGCGATCCTCGCCGTAGAAATCCTCGTCTTGCCGGTAGCTACGGATGGTGCCCAGGACCACGGCGTCGCTCTGACCCTCGTCCACCACCTTCAACGTGCGGTCGGCAATCAGGCCGTCGATGATCGCCTCGGTGAGTTCCACCTCGAGCTCGGGTTCATTGCTCCTGTTCTCGAAGTAAGGCACCGAAACCGTTTCCAGTCCAGGTCTTAGGCGGCCGGCATTGAGGCCGTAACCGCAGCCGGAGAGGACGGCGAGGAGGAGCAGGAAGATGGGTGCTACGCGCACGGAGGGGTCTCCGTTGGGGCGATGAGGATTCGGACCGGCCTACGGCCGGCAGTATGAGCTACAGCCCCGGCTGCGCCGGGACTTCTAAGCCTGGCTTTGCCCGGCTTAGAGCAGTTCAAAGCTCTTCATACGATAACGTAGCTTATCCCGGTTGAGATTCAAGAGCTTCGCCGTCTGGCTCTGATTGCCGTCGGCCGCGCGGTAGGCCTTCTCGATCAGGGTCCGTTCGATCATCGAGACGATGTTTTCGAGGTCCAGGCCCTCGGGCGGGATCGACTGGTTCATGGCCTGTTCCACGGCCACGAGGATAGCGGATGCGTCCTCGTCGGCCGACGACAACGGCAGGTGCGATGCGCGTAGCTCGTTGCCGTCTTCCATCAGGACGGTGCGCTCCATCAGATTCTTCAGTTCTCGGATGTTGCCCGGCCAGCGGTAGTCGAGCATGGCGTCCAGCGCGTCTTGCCCGACGCGGGTGAAGTTCTTCTGGAAGCGCTCGGAATAGAGCCGCAGGAAGTGCTCGGCCAGGGCGGGAATATCCTCGGGGCGTTCCCGCAGCGGCGGCACGCGCAGGGGGATGACGTTGAGACGGTAGAACAGATCCTCGCGGAAAGTGCCCATCTCCACGCTGCGACGCAGATCGCGATTGGTTGCGCACACCATGCGTACGTTCACCTTGATGTCCTTCACGCCACCGACGCGACGAAACGCCATCTTCTCGAGCACCCGCAGCAGTTTCACCTGAATGGTAAGGCTCATCTCGCCGATTTCATCCAGGAACAACGTGCCCCGGTTGGCCAACTCCATCAGGCCCATCTTCTGGTTCACGGCATCGGTGAATGCACCCTTCTCGTGCCCGAACAACTCGCTTTCCAGCAGCGGCTCGGGTAGCGACGCGCAGTTGATATCCAGCATCGAGAATTTCTCGCGCGGCGAGTTGCGGTGAATGAGATTGGCCACCACATCCTTGCCCACCCCACTCTCGCCCTGGATCAG
>JAJDAC010000017.1 GCA_029262065.1 Candidatus Krumholzibacteriota bacterium
GCCAGCGGCGACATCGACCTGGACGGAAAGGTCGAGGTCGTCTTTCTGACCGACTCGGAGCTGGTGGTGCTGGACGTGAACAATTCGCTGGAGAGCGACGGGTCGAAGCGTTGGCCGATGTACGGTCACGACGCGCAGCGCACCAACTGCGCCAATTGCCAGGTCGACACGGTCACGGGACTCGAGCCATCGTTTGGGCCCAGCTCGGTTTCGTTCGCGGCGCCGTGGCCCAACCCTTCGAGTGGCAACAGCGTGTTTTCCTACCAGCTCCAGGTGCGGGCCACCGTGTCCCTGGACGTCTTCGACGCACGCGGTCGGCGGGTGCGGACGCTGGTGAAGGAAGAGCAGGAACCCGGTGACTATCAGGTTGGTTGGAGCGGAGAGGACAACGCGGGGTCGAAGGTGAGCAGCGGACAATACTTCGGGCGACTGCTGGTTCGTGGAGGGACCTTTGCGGAGCAGCACACTCGAAAGCTCGTCATCACTCACTAGTGCTCACGGTTCACTCACCCCAACGGCGGCCTTCGCTGCGCCGTCCCCTCATGCGGATCGTTCCCACCGATGCGCCCCAGGGCAACTTGTAGACGAAAAGGGGCAGACCTGGCTCGATCATGAGCCAACGCCGCGGAACTCTGTGGTAGGGTGGAGGGTAGCTTGGCCGGCCATCCTCCCCCCTACGACTGCCCATGCCCTGGCAAACAACCCAGCCTTCGCTCATTGCCCGCCTCGGGGATCACCGGGATCACACGGCCTGGCTCGAGTTCGATCGCCGATACGGCGCGCTCATCATCGCCTACGGCCAGCGCCGCGGCCTGTCTCGTGAAGATGCTGAGGACGTGCGGCAGATCGTCCTGGTGAGCCTGTTGCGTGCGATGCAGTCGTTTCAGCTGGATCCCGCCCGGGGACGGTTCCGCAGTTACCTGGGCCGAGTCGTTGCGAACACCATCGTTCGCTATCGCAATCGTCCGCATCGCCGCCGTGAAGACCGGGACATCGACGAGCTCCTGCAGGAATCGCTGCCGGACGTGCCCCAACTCGACCCGCTCTGGGAAGAGGAGTGGCGACGGCACCACCTGCGCCAGGCAATGCGCACTCTGGAACAGTCTTTCGAACCCCGGTCGGTGGCGATCTTCCATCAGTTGATCCAGGGTGAGACCACCGGGCGGGTGGCGGCCAACTTCGGAGTCTCCGTGGAAGCGGTGCACAAGGTGAAACAGCGGGCGCGCAATCGGCTCATGACAATCGTTGCCCGTCAGCTCCAGGAAGAGGGCGAAGGATGAACGGTGATCGAGAGCGGTCGCGCTGGATCGGTCAGCTCGGTTTCGAGCTGGAGTCGCCGCGGTGGCTGGAGGAATTGAAGGTGGCCCTCGAGCAGCCACCGAACGGCCAACTGAACGGCTACGAACTGGTCGAGGAGCTGAAAGGTGGCCAGGCCGTCGTCTACCGTGGGCAGTGTGCAACCGGGCAGGTGGCGATCAAGCGGCTGCGGGCCCCGGGGCTGCTGGACCACACGGCCCGGCAGCGGTTTCAGCGGGAGATCGAGGTCGTCAGCTCTCTGCGGCATCCGGGCATCGTCGGTGTTTTGGAAGTCGCGGATACCGGTGAGCACCCGCTTCTGGTGATGGAATGGATCGACGGCCTGCCTGCCACCGAATGGGTCGCGCCCGATGGAGCACGACGCAGTACTTCCGAGATCCTGTCCCTGTTCCAGAAGATCTGCGAAGCGCTGCTGTTCGCGCACCAGAACGGCGTCATCCATCGCGACCTCAAACCTTCCAACATTCTGGTGGACGAGACGGGCAACCCTCATCTGCTGGACTTTGGTCTGGCCAAGCTCGTGGACGTGGGGGCACACAATGCCACGCTCACCAACGAAGGGGAGTTTGTCGGAACGCTGGGCTACTGCTCACCTGAGCAACTTGTGGCCGACGAAGGAACGGTGGATTCGCGCACCGATATCTACTCCCTGGGCGTTCTCCTGTTCGAATGCCTTACGGGTGAGATGCCCTACCGCCTCGGTCCGTCCATCACGGCAACGATCCAGACCGTCCTCACCGGGACCTCCAGAAAGCCATCCCAGCTGGACCCCAACCTCGATCGTCAACTGGACGCCATCGTGGACAAGGCCCTGGCCAAGGCGCCAGGAGACCGATATCAGTCCGTCGATGCCTTCTCGGAAGATCTGCTTCGCTACCAGCGGGGCGCGCCACTCCTCGCCCGGGAGCGATCGACCTGGGACACCCTCAAGCGGCAGGCTCGCTTCCACCGGGGACCACTCCTGGGTGGACTGTTGCTGCTGCTTCTGCTGATGGGCTTCGGAGCTACCATGGCGGTGTTCCAGCATCGTTCTTCCGAGGCGTTGGCCCGGAGCGAGCGCGTGCAGGCATTCCTGGAACGAGCGATCACCGGATACTCCGACCCTGGGGCGCCGCCCAACGTTCCGGGTCTGCTGGCGGGCGCCGCGGCGCGCATCGAACAGGAGTTCGTCGACAACCCCGACGTGGCCTTGCGCATCCGCAATCGCCTCGCCGAGCGATACATGCAGCTCTCCATGTGGCCCGAGGTGGCCGAGCAGGGGGAAGCAGCCCTGGCCCTGGCCGACCGTATCAGCGACCGCGAAGAGCTGGAACTCGTGTGGAGCCGGCACCATCTGGGCCTGGCCCGCGTCCTGATGAACGACCCAGAGGGGTTCGGGGACCTCGCCACGGCCCAGAGCGAGTATCGGCGTCTGCTGGGAGACGAGCATCCCCGCGTTGCGCAGGTAGACGCCAGCACCGGCACCGGCTATCTGTTCTGCGCTGGATCCAGATCCCTCGAGCAGGCCGAGTTCCATCTCGCGCGTTCGCTGCAGACCTTCGAACGCTCCGATCAGCAAGCTTCCCTTGAACCCGCCAGCGTGCTGCGATTCCTGGGTATTCTCCGGCAGCGCCAGGGACGGTTCGAAGAGGGGATCCTGTTGTTCCGACGAGCCCTCGCGGATTGCGAGGCAATGGGTGCGCAGAACCATACCGTTGCCATTGCCAGCCTCGAAGGCATCGGCCAAGCTCTCAGCAGTCTGGGCCGATTCGAAGAGGCAACCGAATACCTGCTCCAGGCCATTGCCTCCCGCCAGGGGGGCAGCGACGACATGCTCCCGGCATGCTATGCCAATCTCGCCACGGCGTACACGAGGCTGGCTCGCTTCGACGAGGCCCTGGCCCGGTACCACCAGGCCATCGCCGCTCGGTGCCGCCGCCTGGCGGAGAAGTACCCGACGCATCGGGCATCGTTGGATGTTCTGGCGGCGCGAATCCTGAGCAGCGGCCTGGAACCCGAGGACGTGGCGCAGCTGCGGGACGCCTTTGCTGCGACCGAGCCCTATGTTCTGAACCTGCTCCGATTCACCGCCGACAGGATCGTCGCGGTTCAGGAGCGCAGGGGCGAGAAGGCCGCCGCGGCAGAGCTTCGCGGCGCCCTTCTCGCTGCCCTGCCCTAGTTCACCGGACCAGCAGCACCCGCCGCGTCTCGGCGACTCCCCCCGCCGAGATCTGTACGAAGTAGGGCCCTGAAGCCACGGTCACCCCGCGGGCATCTCTCCCGTCCCAGGTCACCGACTGCAGCCCGACCCCCACCTGGGCCCACCCGAGGTCCTGGATCCGCTGACCCATGGTGTTGAACACGGCCACGCTCACGGGCAGATCGCGCAACAGCTCATAGCGAAGGGTGACGCTGCTGCCGAAGGGCGTCGGGCCGACGGACTGGATCCGGAAGAAAGCCGCGGTTTGCGGTGGGCCCACTGCCGTGGGAAGTGCGTCCATAGCGGGGCTCACCCAAACTCCGCGCCCGAGGGTGGCCAGTCGGATCGTTCGGGTTGCCTCGTGGTAGTGGATGTCGTGTGCGTAAACGAAAGGCAAGCCGTCGTTCCATTGCTGCCAGGAGCCGCCGGCGTTCGTGGAGACGAACACGCCCAGCTCCGTGGCAAGGTACAGATGGTCGGCATTGAAGGGGCTGATGGCGATGGCGTAGGTAAAGATGTCGGGAAGATTTCCGGTGATGTTGGTCCACGTGGCTCCGAAGTCGAACGATTTCTTGACGTGGTCGGAGTTGGGAAACGCGCTGTTGCGGGTGGCGTACACAACCCCCGAGGTAAACGGACAAGCTTCGAGGTCGGTGACCCGCCAGGTGGGGATTGTCGAGTGGTTGATGGGAGCCCAACTCGCTCCCGCATTGAAGCTCCTCCAGATCGTCCAGCTCGACGACGTGTATGCGTGTGCATACACGATGTCCGGGTTGACTCGGTCCAGCCCGATCGTCATGACATTCGCCGCATTGGCACTCACCGACCAGTTGGTCCCGCCATTGGTGGTCTTGTAGATGCGGCTCGTGCTGGCCGTGTAGAGCGTCAGATCGTCCGTCGGATGGATCACCGTGGGCGAAATGAACGGACCTGACTCCATGATGCCGGCATTGATGCCGATGGGCTGCGCGGCGAACGTGCCACTGGAAAAAGATTTGACGTGGTTTCCGTTCTGAAGATCGCCATAGATGATGTTGACGTTGTCGTGGTCCCAGTTCACCGCGCACCCGTCGTTCGTGGTCCAGCGCGTCCAGCGGGTGTTTCCCCCGGTGTGGTCCAGTCGTTGCAGACCGTGGTCCTGGAATCCTGCCACCAACTGGTTGCCATCACCGGAGAAACTGGCCACCCGGTAGATCATGGAGGTCACCAGACCCGTGCACGCCGGATCCCACCACTGGCCCGAGTCGGTCGATTTGAAGACGCCCCCGTCGTTGAACGCGTAGACGGTGGTGTCATCGGACGGATCGAAGCCAAAGGCGAAGTGGTCCACGTAGGTGAGGCCGTCGTTGTTCACGCCGATGCCATTGGAAAGATAGTCATGCCATGTCCAGCTCTGGCCGCCGTTCTCGGTCCTCCACGCCTGGACCCCTCCCACCAGCAACAGGTCGGGGTCGACGGGGGAAACCTGGATGGCGTTGAACAGCCAACCCACGCAACCGGTGGACTGCCCCGGCTGACACATGAAGTTGGGCGTGCCGTTGAGCTTCATCCACGTGTCCCCGCCATCATTTGTCCGGTAGAGCCCCTCGAGGCCCAGCGTCGTGGAGTGAGCAATGGCGGTGTACAGTACATCAGGGGATCCGTCGCAGATCGTCAGGCTCGTCTGTGCCATCACAGTGCCGTTGGGGAGGCCGTTGCTGAGTCGGGTGTACGACTGTCCGGAGTTCGTGCTGCGATAGATGCCATCTCCCTGGACGGCCGCGTAGACGGTTTGCGGCGCGCTCTTGTTGAGGACAAGCGCACTGGTTTCGCCCGAGATCCGAAGGATCCAATTGAGTCCACCATCGGTGGAGAGCCACGTCCCGTTGGTAGCGGCCAGGTGTATTCGACTTCCATCGGTGGGATCCCAGACCAGATCGTAGGTGGACACGCCCGCGGACTCGTTGAACGGATACGAGAAGTTGGTGGGCTGGAACGTGAGTCCGCCATCGGTGGACCGCAGCACTCCAACTCCCGGTTTCAGGTTCAGGGTGTTGGCCCAGCCCGAACCGGTGCCGATCAGGATCTGGTCCGGGTCCTGCGGATTGATGGCGATGCTCGAGATGCGCAAGGATGGGATCTGATCGGTGAGGGGAAACCACTGCGCACCGCCATCGACGGTCTTCCAGAGCCCGCCTCCGTTGGATCCGACGAAGAGAACCTGGGAGTCGTTTGGGTGAAAGGCGTGCGAAAGAATTCTGCCGCCGAGATCGTTCAGGGTGTCCGGCCCCCACGATTCCCAAGCGGCGGCCATCCGTTTCCCGGACTGGCCCAATGCCATCTCGCGGCTCCTGAGATAGGCAGCCCAGCGACGCTGAGGATCCACTTCCCCCCGGTGATTTCGGTTCTGTTCGTAGAACCACCGGCTGCGCTGGTACGGAAGGTAGCCCGTCCCGGACATGTTGCCCGGGGAGTGCCCCTTCGAGAAATAGTGCTCCTGGTAGAAGGCATCGAACTCTTGCAGGGCCTGCTCGGCCTGTCGGCCGGCGGGGCTGAACTGCTCGGGGTCGAGGCCATCGGGGGCGGCTTGGCCACTGGAGGGGGAGAGGACGTTCATCGGTACGAGAAGCAGGCCCACGAGGGTGGGCAGCGGAGTTCGGCGCAGAATCGCGAACATGGCGAATCCTTCCGGAAATGAACCCTTGGAGGCTGGTGGATAGGCGGTGGGGATTGCCTCACCAACCCATAGTCATCCCGGCGAGCGATCTGGACACCCGATCTCCAACCGTCTCAGGGCCGACCAAACTGGCTGCGATACCACTAGCTCTCGTCATAGTCCCGGGCGACGGGTATGCGTCGACGGATTGCCGAAGCGATGATTGATAGCGGCGGGTACAAGCTGCCGGCGTAGTCGCGGCGCGCGCGACTTTCGAGTGAAGAATCCCCCCGGTTTTAGTACCGGGGGGATTCTCCTTTTGAGTCACCGGGGGGCTGGATGGACGCTCGTAGCTGTCGACCAAACGACATGCATTGGATTGACGTTTGCAGTTGTCGACCAAACGACGCGAGCTGGATGGACGCTCGGGGTTTCCGAGAAACCTCGGAACGAGGCGCAAGAAGGCCACGTCGGCAATCGGCACGGTCCAGAATCTTCGGAGGAATGACATCGCTTGGTCCGCAACTGGGAGCTGCGACACGCAACGAAAGGATTGTACCAAGATACACAAGTCGATTCTATTGGTCATATGGCCCGACCGCGTAGTGTCCGAAAAAGGCGATGACCTTGTCGTCGAAGCCCGGCAATCTACGGCGGCCTTTGGGGACGAGCTTAGGATCGAAACTGCCGTCGCGGTCGCGTGGCACCTCGATCTCGCTAACACAGAAATCAGCACAGTCCCGACCGAACCGACGATCCGGTACGCTCGAGTCTCTCGCTCGTTGAAAGAGGCTTCGAAAAGCTCGAGGAGTCGCTTCATGCTGAAGATCCGTCCTGCTCCGGTGGTGACGCTACTCGACGCCAATGTCCTTTGATGCGTCGCACGCTTCTTCGTCAGGTCAGTACCTACTGCACGATCACCTCGTTCAGCAGCGCCGTGTTGGCCATCGACCATTTGCCGTCGCCGCTGCGAAAGAGCGTATCGACCGCCCCGACTCTTTCTACCACGCCCTTGCGCCCGGCAACCTCAACTGACTTGCCTTCGGGCAGGAGTTTGCGCAGGGCATGCCCGGCGAGAATGTGGGTCACCAGCGGGCGGGCCCCCATGGCGAAGGTGAGGCCAAGGGTAATTCCCAGCGTTGCCAACACGGTAGTGATTACCGTGACGAGGATATTGGTGTCTACTCCCACGTGCTCGAGGGCGAGGACCCAGGTCAATAGGACGACCACGGCATGCGCTACTGTCCCCAATTGAGTCGCTTGCGCCAGGTTGGCCACCATACCCGCGGAGCGGACCAGGTTCTGGACGAGTCGGCCCAGCACGCTGCCGAGAACGATGATGACAAGAGCCGTAGCCACGCTCGGAAGGTAGACGACCAGTCGATCGACGGTTGCCGATATTGCCCGTAGCCCCAGGGCTTCGAGCGCGGACAGGACGAACGTGAGCATCAGCATCCACCAAACGATACCGGCCACGATCGCCGATGGTTCCGACTTCACTCTTGCCCTTCGCAGGCCTTCGGAAACTCGGATCTGCTCGGCCGCACGGTCGAAGCCGACGCGCCGCAGTGCGCGTCGGATCACGGCCGCCACGAGCCGGGATACCCCGAAACCCACCAGAAGAATGAGGATTGCGCCCAACAACGTTGGCAAGAGATCAACGGATCTGGCCACGAGTTCTGTGAAGGAATCTGCGACGGCTTGGCGCCAGGCCTCTATATCTATGATCTTGCTCATGGCGGCTCTCCTGGGGGCGGGTCCTGGGTATTGACTGCAAGGAAACCGAGACCGGAACATCGGCAGAGACAGCATACGGGTTTCCGGGCACAATTCACCTCCGAAGCATCGGTCGTTGCTTGCGACCGCGCGCCACAGTCGGAGGAAGACCGATGGACATTCGACGCCGCCTCGCTACCGATTTCGCCTCTGAACACCCGGCCCAGGCGGCCAGCGTGCTGGACGGTCGGCCGGTTCTTGAAGTTGCTCCCGTACTTGCGTCGCTTCCTCGCGCCATCGGCGCCAAGGTGTTGCAGAAACTGTCGCCGGGGGTTGCTCGTCAGGTTCTGGAATCGCTCGAACCGCAGGCGGCCGCCGAGATCGTGACCAGCATGCCGCTGGAAGCGGTGGCGGCGGCACTCCGAGGTATCGATGAAGATCGGCGAGAAGCCATCTTGTCCGGATTGGAAGTTGAGTTCGCCGACGACCTGCGAACCGTCATTGAGTGTCCGCCGGGAACGGCCGGCGCCGTCATGGATCCGCGCTCGGTCGCGTTGCCGGCCGACCTGACCGTGGCAGAGGCCATGAGCATCTTGCAGCGCCAGGCCCAATACGTTCTGTACAACGTCTACACCGTCGATCGAGATGGAATGCTGATCGGCGTCTTCAATCTGCAGGCGCTGATGGCCGCCTCGTCGCGTGACCTGGTCTCGACGATCATGCAACCGGCCAACCACCGGCTGTTGGTCACGGCCGATCACCGCGCCATCGTAGAACACGAGGGGTGGCGTACCGTGTACTCCCTGCCCGTGGTGAACGAGAAGGGTCAGTACGTGGGAGCTATCCGGTATCGAACTCTGCGTCGCCTCGAGTCCGAGTCCAGCCGGGCAGGTACCGAGGCTGTCACGGCGGCTGCCCTGGGAGATCTGTTCCGCACGGGCATTGGCGGGGTCATCGAGGCCCTGTCGGGAATGGTAGGCGCGCCCGGCTCCGAGGGCGGTCGAGGGCCGACGCCACCGAAGGGAGTGGAATCATGATCCCAACCAGCAAGGTCGATGCGACCCTGGATCGTCTGGCCGCGGCCTACGCCGATCACCATCCGGCCCTGGTCGCGCGTGTTGTCGAGAGCGCAAGCCTCGACGAGGCGAGCGAGTTCCTGGCCTCGGCCAGTAGGTCACGGGCCATCGAAATCCTGCGCCGGCTCACGCCGACGACGGCCAGCGGAGCTCTGACCCAGATGGATGTGCCGAAGGCCGGCCGTCTTCTCTCGAAGCTCGACCTGCATCGAGCCGCGGCAATCCTGGCCGGCATGGATGACAAGCCACAGCAGGAGTGTATCGAGCAGCTCGATCCCGAGCTGGCGCAGGAACTACGGGCGCTCATGGCGTTTCCCGCCGGCACCGCCGGCAGCCTCATGGATCCGCGCGTGACGACCTTTCGCCCCGATGCTCTCGTTCGTGACGTGATCCCTCGTCTGCGCGAGATTCGGCGTCGTCGACTGCAGGACGTGTTCCTGGTCGACGAGGACGATCACCTGGTTGGGTCGGTGGGTCTGGCCGATGTCATTCTCGCGGCCCCCGATGACCGACTCGACGAGATTGCCGATCTAGAACCTCCCCGAGTCACAGCGTTCGCGCCGCGCGAGGAAATCATGGAGACCCTCGAGAACCGGCGGGTGCGCAGTCTTCCCGTCGTGGACTTCGAAGGTCGGATTCTGGGCGTGCTGCGACAGAACGAGCTGATCCAGGCCGCACGACAGGCAACCTCCACCAATCTGGTAACCATGGTTGGCGCGGGCCGCGACGAGCGAGCCCTCTCTCCTGCCTTGTTCGCGGTCCGCAAGCGGCTTCCCTGGCTCGAAATCAATCTGGTTACGGCCTTCCTCGCCGCGGCCGTCGTGGGCCTTTTCGAGGACATCATCGCGCGCAATACGGCGCTGGCAATCCTGCTTCCGGTGGTGGCTGGCCAGTCGGGGAACACAGGAGCTCAAGCTCTGGCCGTCACCATGCGAGGATTGGCGCTGCGCGAGGTCCGACTCCACCAATGGATTCGAATCTCGTTGAAGGAACTTACGGTCGGGGCAGTGAACGGGGTCGCGGTCGCGATCACGACCGGCGTTGCCGTCTTCTTGTGGAGTCGTTCGTGGGGCCTGGCTCTCGTCATTGCTTCGTCCATGATCGTATCCATGACCGCGGCGGGACTGTCAGGGGCCGTGATTCCCATGTTGCTTACGCGGCTAGGGCAGGACCCGGCCCAATCTTCTTCGATCGTGCTCACCACGGTGACCGATGTGGTTGGGTTTTTCAGCTTCCTGGGCATTGCAACCCTGCTGTCGAGGTTTCTCTGATCGACGGCGGTGGGTCTGACCGCACATCGTCCGCCCCTCGGACGCTTCACACCGCGCGCGACCTCCGCGACGCAAGTTGCGCCTCGTCTCTCCCCGTGCAGGCCAACATTCCACCCCACATTGCGGACACAGCAGCGGGTCGACCTCGAAGATCTTCCGCAGCAATCGCTGCGTGGCTTCGTGCGCACAGAGGGGCAGGATCGAGAGCAGAGCGAGACCCCACCGGCATCTCCGGCGGGGTCTCCATCCCGTTTCAGTAATACGCCGCCATCACGGGCACTCCAAGCAGCCGGCACGGAGCACGGGCAGGCTACCCGAGGCGCCGTTGAAGTTCACCTCGCCGTCGCACTCATACTTTCCCGTGGCCTGATTGTAGCTGCAGTCCTGTGCGGGGTTGCTCATTACCGCGCCCGCGAGATCATAGTTGGAATAGAACGGGTCGCATCGCTCGGCGGGGTCGGTGTCGGGGCAGACCGCGCACGTGAACTGGTCGTATACGTCCTTCTTGAGCGCGTCGAGGGCAGCCATGTCCATGGCGTGGAGCAGGGTGCTTCCGCTGCCGCTGCCCGTGCCCGTGGCCGCGTCGGGCGTGTACTCGCTGGTGGTCTCGTTGCACAGACGGTACTCCTCGAGAGTGGGCTCGATGACCGCCGCGCCGTCGCCGCGATAGGACTGGACCTCCTTGGCCAACGAAGCGCTCTCGACGTTCGATGGGCTCGACGATACGAGCGAGGCCTCTTCGTCTCCACAGCCCACGATGCCGAATGTCGCCGTCACCAGAATCAAGGTGATGAACGGTCGTTGATTCCATACCTGCATTGCTATCTCCTTCACTACTTGTCTGGGGAGTCGAAATGGGGGATTACTCGTCGCAGTCTTCGCAGCCGGCATCGGCCGTGGGGGTGGGTGCGCCGGGTACCTGGAAGGTCACTTCGCCGTCGCAGCCCCACAGGCCCGTGACAGGATCCTTCGAGCAGTCATTCACCGGATCGGTGACCACTGCCCCGGCGGAGTCGGCGCCGCCGTCGATCTTGTCGCAGGGATCTTCTTCTCCCTCGCAGGTCTTGCAACTGAACTGATCCTTGGCCGCCTTGTACAGCGCGTCCCAGCAGGCGTTCTGCATTGCTTCATTGATGGTCGGGTGGCCGCTGCTCTCACCTTCACCGGTCGTCGATTCCGGTGTGTACGTGCTCGTGGTTCCGTCGCAGTTTCGGTACTCGTCGAGCGGTTTTGGTTCGGCGACAACGGCTTCGCCGAGGGACTCGCGAGCGTGGGCTTGCGGTGTGGTTGCGGTGGTCATGAGATGGACGGAAACGGCAGCGGCCATCACCACCAGAATGTAGAACACCGAATCCCGGTGGGCGCGCATTGCATCTGTCATTGAACGCATGGAAGTTCTCCTAGAATGGGTATTGGAGGCGTTGGGGAGGGCCTACTGGCCGAGGACCTGAACCTCAGCCTTCGTCTTGTCGTCGTTGTCGCAGAGGTCGCAGCCGGCCTGAGCGGCCGACTGGCGCCCGGGAGTGCTGTCGAAGTTCACCCAGTCGAAGCAGTACCAGGTGCCGTCGATGAGTTCGCAGTTCTCGTCTTCATCTTCAAGCTCGGCCCCACCCATCGCGATGGTGCCCCACTTGCGATCGCACGGTTCGGGGAACTCGCCCGGGCAATCGTCGCACTCGAACTGTCCCGATATGTCTTCCTTGATTGCGTTCTCGATGGTGTCGGTGATTGCGTCTTGCTTGGATCCTCCTTGACCCTCAGCGACGGCACGGTCGGCATCCACCGTGTAGACCGACATCGTGCCGTCGCAGTCCCGATACTGTGTGGGGAAGGCTTGCGAAGGAACGGCGAGGTCGGTCTTCGACGTGGCGTCGGGAGCAGTGAGCTCCGGACTCTGGTCATTGCAGCCGCCGAGTGCCATGGGGAGTAGGCTGGTGGCGATCACGCTCAGGACTACGCGACGCCATCCGGCGTGGCGCAGGCGAAACACTGAATTCATTTGAAAGTGCCTTTTTGTAGGAGAGCACGCGCGGTGACTCCGCGCGCTTCGGATATACGGGCGCGCAGTAGGCCGATTGATACATGAAAAACGTGGGTGTATCAGGTACGCGAGTTCCGCCCCTTCTTGGTCACATGCAGTATTGTTTCCCGGACAAAAAGGAGATATTCATGTCCATACAATCGATACGTGCGGTGATCGTGGTCGTCACGATGGTGGGTTTGGCCGTGGGCATTGGCTGTGAGCGGGGCTCGGATACGCCCACGGCTGCCCATGCGCCGAGCAAGAACATCGAGCAGCCGGCACCGGTCCTGGATGACCCGTTCTTCGAGGATGTCTGGGAGACCGTGTACGTCACGCCGTTCTCCGTGGTGACAGGGAACGTGAGTTGGACGTTCGTAAGCCAGGAAGTGGCCGCGCCGGGAACCTACACCGGCGTAAACAACTCAGGGGAACCGTTCACGTTGGACGTCCAGGATGTGGACTACTACGACGCGGCAACCCTGAGTTCATGGGATCCGCCCAACGCTGCCGTGTACTCGGCCCACAACGTGGCCGTAGCCGTGGTGTACGGGACGTACTCGGGGCCGGCGGGATCGTTGGTTCTGCGCGGATGTGTGCGCTCGCATGACTACGATGGAGTCCGCTATCACTACTACTTTCCGTTCGCATACGACGGGCAGAACACCTTGGTGGGTAGTTTGTCGTCGGCCAAGAGGGTCGGAGGTGTTGAGCTCCTTGAAAAACGAGCGGAGACCTCCGAATGCACCGGCAGCTGGATGAACTGCGACGAGAACTCCGAGCGACCCTCGAAGCCAAGCTTCGAATGTCCTCGGGGCAAGACCATGGACAGCGGCTGCGAAGAGGACTGCGACGAGGAGTTCGAGGGAGACATCGACCGGGCGATCGAAGACGGTTGCAAACGACTGTGCCAGGCTGCTGAAGCCCTCGACACGGCACTCGACGGTTGCGACCTGGGCGGAGGTCTCGGGGCGGGCGCGGCGATCGTCGGAACGTTCGCGGTGTCCAATCCCATAGGACTGGTGGCGCTAGTCGTTGGTGACCTTGCGTTGGCCGGCGGATACAGACTCTGCGTCGACGGTGCGTGGGATGCCTACAACACCAGCGTCGGTCAAGCGCAGACCGCGTACCAGGAAGACGTCGACCAGGCGAACAGCGACTACGAGAGTTGCGCCAGCGACTGTTGCGTGGACGAATTGATTCCGGTGGAAGAAATCTACGAGATCATTGGTGAAGGCTGAGTCGGTCTCGAAACCCGGGCGGGGGCTCCAAGGCGGGCCCCCGCCCCAACAGCGGGGAAGCCGGGCCGATCCAACCAGGCGCTGGTCTGCACGACGAGCGGACGAAGGAATACACGAACCAGTCCAGCGATGGAACCATGCGGCCCGCCGTGTCGAGTCTTGCGACGGTGGAATCGGCGTGCTGCAGCAGGTTGGAGAGGGCACCACCGAACTGGAGCTTGGGGCGGGTTGGGGAAAGGGCATGCGGCACGAACGCGTCGACGGTCTCGCCCTCCTCCCTCCCCCAAAGAGCGCCTTGTCAGAAAATGGCCCGGAAGAGAAGCCGGCCGGTTCATTTCGGCTCTCTGCTCCGTATCCCAATCCGGCCAATCCGTCAGCTTCCATCTCGTTCTCGACCCGGCGAAGCGGTCCCGTTACTCTTGCCATCTACAACCTTCAGGGTCGTAGAGTTCGTGGTCTCGTGAACTCGCCCCTAGGGGCTGGAGCACACACGGGTTTGGCAAGGGATCGACGACTACGGAGCCCCTGTAGCGAGCGGAACGTACGTGGTGGTACTTAGGACTCTCGAAGGGGAACACTCCCAGAGGCTAACTCTCCTAAAATGAAACTCATGCATCATGCGGCCGCGGGAGTGCTATTCGCTCTCGCGGCAGCGACATCAGCTAAGGCAGATACCATCGTTGTCGCGAAAGACGGAAGCGGCGACTTTTTGGTACTTCAGGACGGCATTGAGAGCGCAGCGCCAGGAGACACGGTACTTGTTCGGCCGGGGCGGTATGACGATACGCTTACCTTTAGCCTGCCGGGGTGGACCGACACCGTTCACGCCGGTGTTGAGGTAGACGATCTCACAATTCGAGGCGAAGACCGAGATTCAGTCATCATAGGCCCCACGGTGCCCAACTTCACGGGCTTTGGGCCAAAAGGCATAGTCACCCAGGTTGGAATCAGCTCGCTCCGAGTCGAGAATCTCACCATCGAAAACGTGCGTGAGGCCCTCTACATCGCTGAGTACACGACAGTAGAAGGTTGCACTCTTCGAGACTGCTACATAGGCCTGATCGGATTTTCCTCGTCAAGTCTGCTTCTTAGGGACTCAGTCATTCGCAATTGTGTGGTGGGAGCGACCACTGGCCCTCCTTCCCGGGACCCTACTTTCAATGGCGTTACGTTTCGGGAGAACGACACAGCCATGGAGATAATCAACACGCCCGGCGCTCTTGTCTTGGACTCCCATTTTCGCGCCTGCGGTATGGGTATCATCATTCAACAGGGGTCGGCCGGAACCATGATGAGATGTACCTTTGATAGCCTGCTAACGAACAATCTTATCGCGATTGATGCTCAAATCGACGTTCAAGACTCGGACTTCGGAGGCGTGGGGGAGAATTCTGTCCTGCTTGCCGCTGCTGCGACGCTAACAGGCGTACGAAACAGGTTCCACCCCTCACCCACTCTCTTTCTCTTTAGCACGGCCGGAGCCGCAAGTCTCTCGGACAGCGAGCTGCTCTTCGGGAGTGGTTTTGCTGCTCGACTTCGCGATGGCGAATACACCAGCGATCCCCCGGTTTTAATCGACTTTCGTGGAAACTATTGGGGAGCCGGAGTCGACTCCACACAGATAGCCGCCGCGATCCTTGACGGGAACGACAATCCAGAAACGAAGGCGTTCGTACACTTTGTTCCCTTCTCCACAACGCCAATACCCACGCAAGCAATCGGCTTCAGCGACCTAAAGGCTCGCTTCGGGAACTAGCCCCAACTCGTCGGAAATCGATGCTGCATCGAGCCCACAGACGAGTCGTTCAATGGTCTTACTGAGAGCCTCGGTTCCCCGCTGTCTCTCCGCCAAGGATTGCGGTATCCTCGATGATCGTGCATGGGGCTCCCAGTACCTCCCCGGAATTCGAAGGCCAGTTCCGTAAGCGGTCAGGGAACGGAGTCAGCAATCGCGTAGTGTCCGAAAACTCGAACGACACATTCACGCGGCCCTCCGGTGATAATAGCTCAGCATTCCGCCAAGTCGTCGTCGAGCAGTCACGCGGCCATAACTCTGAGGTTCCGCCCCACTGACGAGCCGATTGCCGATACCCTGATGGCTCCGCTCGTCGTGGTAGTGCTCGACGTACTCCCTGATCGCTTTCTCGAGCGACCCCTGCCCGACGAAGATCATCTGGTCGAGACACTCCGACTTGATGGACCTGATGACTCGCTCGGCATGGGCATTCATGTTCGGGGCCTGGTAGGCCGTCAGCAGAATCTCTATCCCAACATCTTCGAGTATCGACCTGAAGGGCGGCGAGAAGATCGAGTCGCGATCGATGATGAGGAAGCTCTTCCCATTGAGGAATCCATCCTCGTAGTCCGTCAGGTTTCGCGCGATCTGTTCCATCCAGGCCGAGACCGGATTCGTCGTGGTGCCAGCGATATGGACGCGGCGTGTGGCGATATCGATCACTACGAGAGTGTAGTGAGTCACCAACCCGCGAGCTGTCCACACTTCGGTGGTGAAGAAATCTGCAGCCGCGATCAGGTGGGCATGGGATCGAACGAATGTCGTCCTGCTCATAGGCCGATCGGGTGAGGGCTTGATCCCATGCTCCTTCAATGTCTTGGCGATTGTGCTGCGAGCCACGCGGTGGTCCAAGTGCTTCAACGCACCCTGGATGCGAGCGTATCCCCAGCTCGGGTTGTCTTCGGCCATTTCCACGATCAGGCGTCGGATTTCCTTCATAACACCAGGTCGCCCAATACTCTTTCGTGGATATGTCCACTTCGCGGCGATGAGTCGGCGATGCCAGACCAGGATCGTGTCTGGCGTGACAATCGTGGCGATCCTCTTCAGAATCCTACGGCCTAGCGGTCGCCCTTTGGCCGCGAGTCGCCGACGCTGATCATCCGTCAGGCGCATTCGGTGGCCGCTGGACTCAATCTGCTCTTTCAAGACGCGGTTCTCTTCGACCAGGTAGTCGATCACACAGGTTTGCTGGCGACCAACCCAGCCCGCGAACGTCGCCAAAAGTAGCTGCAATTGGATTGTGGGGCTCATCAGGGGAGTCTATCAGAGCACCCGTAAGTCTAGCAGTTTCAGTTCGTTCGAGTTTTCGGACACTACGCGCAAGGGAATCCCGATTCAGCGGTGGCCTTGACCGCACCATCGATGTCGGTCGGGACTGTACGGTCCAGGTGAATAATTGCGATATTCTTAACGGTGGCAGGTCCACGGTTTGGGCCACCGGAACAGGTACAGCCCCGATAGAAGTGGACTTCACCAACAACTACTGGGGTACGGTGGATGCTGCGGTGATTGCGGAGTGGATCCTCGACGGAAACGACAACCCCGTCTGGCCGGCGAGAGTTCGATTCGAGCCGTTCCTGAACCGCCCTGTTCCCACTGCCCGACAATCGATCAGCTTGTTCAAGGCCCGTTTCAAAGGCCAATGAGAGGGGACGAGAAGATCAGACCTCCATGATCTCCGCTTCTTTGGCCTCCAACACCTGATCGACCGTCTTCACCCACTCGTCGGTGAGCTTCTGCACCTGGTCGGTGCCGCGCTTCAGGTCGTCTTCGGTAATGTCCGAATCGCCCTTGGCCTTCTTCAACTGCTCGTTGGCGTCGCGCCGCACGCCGCGAATGGAAACCTTCGCGTCCTCGCCCTGCTTGCGCGCTTGCTTCACGTATTCCTTGCGGCGCTCTTCGTTCAGCGGAGGAATGGGCAGGCGAATCACCGTGCCATCGCTGGTCGGCGTGATGCCCAGGTCGCTGATCATGATGGCCTTTTCTATGGCGCTGATCTGGCCCTTGTCGAACGGGGTTACCGTCAGCAGGCGCGCCTCGGGCGTGCCGATGGTGGCAACCTGATTGAGAGGCATCCTCGAGCCGTAGGCTTCGACCATGATCCGATCGAGCATGCGCGGCGAGGCCTTGCCCGTGCGCAGGGATGACAATTGGTCCTTCAAAGACTCCACACATTTTTCCATGTGCGTCTTGGTGTCGGTGTACAGCGCGTCCAACATTTCCAGTTTCCTTTCCTAGGAAGCCGAAGCTTCAACGATGGTTCCGGTCATCGAGCCGTCGAGCACCTTCAACAGGTTCTCGGGGCGGGTCAGATCGAACACCATCACTTTCATCTTGGCGTCGCGGCACAGCGCAAAAGCCGTCTGGTCCATCACCTGCAGATTCCGTCGCAGCACTTCGTCGAAACTCAGGGAGTCGAAGCGCACCGCATCGGAATGTCGGTTGGGATCCTTGTCGTACACGCCGTCGACAGTTGTACCCTTGAGCAGCACGTTACATTCCAACTCAATGGATCGCAGCGCCGCGGCCGAATCGGTCGAGAAGAACGGATTGCCCGTTCCGCCACCCAGAAGCACGATCTGACCCTCTTCGAGGGCATCGAGGGCACGGCGGCGATAGAAGGTTTCGGCCACCGGGGGCACGCCCCGGGCCGAGAATACGCGGCAGGCCTGGCCCAGGTCTTCCAGGTAGAAACGCAGCATGCCCACGTTGAGAACGGTGGCCAGCATGCCCACCTGGTCCACGTCGGCCCGCGCACGGTGTCCCTCGTGGGTGCGGCCGCGAACGATGTTGCCACCGCCCACCACCACGGCCAGCTCGATGCCACTTTGCGCTACCTGCACCAGGACGCGTGCTACGGCCCGCATGTTCTCCGGAGAGAAACAGCCCGCGTCGTCGCCGAGAACCTCGCCGCTGAGTTTCAGGAGAACTCGCGAATATTCTGCCATGGCGTACGGACGCGCGGGCGTCAGCCGCCGATCTGAAAGCGGGAGAAGCGCTTGATGACCATGTTCTCGCCCAGGCTGGCGATCTTGTCCTTCAACAGCAGTTCGATGGTTTCATCGGGGTTCTTCACGAAGGGCTGCGCCATGAGTGCGTTCTCCTTCTTGAACTTCGCCAACCGGCCTTCGACCATCTTTTCGGCGATGTGCTCGGGTTTGCCCTCTTCCATGGCCTGGCCAATGAAGATCTGGCGTTCCTTCTCCAGGATCTCCTGGTCCAGATCGTCGGGGCTCACGGTCAGCGGATTCGTGGCCGCCACGTGCATGGCCAGATCATGAACGAAGGCCTTGAACTCATCGGTTCGCGCGACGAAATCGGTCTCGCAATTCACCTCGATGAGCACGCCGACCCGGCCGCCCGGATGGATGTACGACTCCACCAGACCCTCAGCCGTTTCCTTGCCCGCGCGCTTGGCGGCGCTCGCAATACCTTTCTTGCGAAGGTGGTCGATGGCGGCTTCCACGTCGCCGTTGACCTCTTTCAGGGCGTTCTTGCAGTCCATCATGCCGGCTCCGGTCTTCTCGCGGAGCTCCTTGACCATCGATGCGCTGATACTCATGACCTTCAAATTCCTCTTCGCTGAACTCGTTCTTGGCTTGGGCGTTCTTGGCCGTTCCCTGGTTTGGGGAACGACCTCGATACCTTCGGATACGTTGACGAAATCTTGGCGAACAACCTTGGGAGGCTAGCTTGCGTCGGTGGCGGCTTCGGCGCTCTCGACGGCCTTCTTCTCGGCTGCGCCGTTGGTTTCCATCTCTACCGCGCTACCAACCTTGGCCCCTTCACTTCCCAACGAGATGCCGTTCTGGATGGCGTCCAACGCCATGTTGGTGAACAGCTGGATGGCGCGAATGGCGTCATCGTTGCCCGGAATGGGGTAGGTGATGACGTCGGGGTCGGCGTTGGTATCGACGATACCCACCACCGGAATACCCAACTTGGTGGCCTCGTTCACCGCGATCGACTCTTCGTTGGTGTCGATGATGAACAGAGCGCCCGGCAGCCGCTTCATGGCGCGAATGCCGCCCAGGTTGCGACGCAGCTTGTCGCCCAGGCGCGACAGCTGGAGAGCTTCCTTCTTGTTGAGGTTCGACGCTTCGTCACCCAGCAGGGCTTCGATCTCGTCGAGCTTCTTGATGCTCTTGCTGATGGTCTGGAAGTTCGTGAGCATTCCACCCAGCCAGCGCTCGGTTACCCAGGGCATGCCACACGCGGTGGCCGCCTTCTGCATGGGCAAGCGCGCTTGCTTCTTGGTGGATACAAACAGAATGGGGCGACCAGTGGCGGCGGTCTTCACCAGGAAGTCGTGCGCCGTGTGCAGGTGACGCAAAGTCCGCTGCAGGTCGATGATGTGGATTCCGCCACGGGCGATGAAGATATATTCCTTCATCTTGGGGTTCCACTTGCGGGTCTGATGACCGAAGTGAACACCCGCCTCGAGCAGATCCTTCAGGGATACGTTGGCAGGCATACTATCTATCCGTCCTTATTCGCCCAGCCGTCGGGTTGCTCCCGATCGGTGGGGCTGTTTTGGTTGAGCCTCCCCGCCGTTCATCGTGAGACGTCCATCCCGGCTAGCCGGAACACCCGGGACGTCTCACTCCCGGCGGGTGGGAATTTGCCAATCCGAAAGATTAGCGCTTGCTGAACTGGAACCTCTTACGCGCGCCAGGCTGACCGTACTTCTTGCGCTCCACCTCACGGGCGTCACGCGTGAGCAGGCCGGCGCGTCGCAGCACCTTGCGAAACTCCTCATCGGACGTGACCAGGGCGCGCGACAATCCGTAACGCAGCGCACCCGCCTGGCCCGAGGGACCGCCACCACGAATGGTCGCGACGATGTCGTACTCGCCCAACTTGCTCAGAACGTCCAGAGGCTGCTGGATGATCATGCGGTGGGTCTCGGCCGGAAAATAGGCCGCGAACTCACGGCCATTCACCTTGATCTGGCCGGTGCCGGGAGTCAACCAAACGCGGGCGACAGCTTCCTTGCGACGGCCAGTGGCGTAGAATCGATTGCTCATCTCGTCCTTACTCGTAGGCCGACTAGAAGGTCAGCGGCTGGGGCTTCTGGGCGCCGTGCGGATGTTCCGTGCCGGCGTAGATCTTCAGTTTGCGAATCATCTGACGACCCAGGCTGTTCTTGGGCAACATGCCCTTGACCGCCTTGCGGATCATTTCCGTGGGATCGATCTCGTGCTGCTCGGCCGCGGTACGCGTGTAGCGACCGCCGGTGTAGCCCGAGTAGCGCTCGTAGATCTTGTCCGACGCCTTGGCCCCGGTCAGGACCAGGTTTGACGCATTGATGATGACCACATGGTCACCGGTGTCCATGTGCGGCGTGAACATGGCTTTGTGCTTCCCACGCAGCACGGTGGCAACGCGGCTGGCCAGGCGCCCCATGGGCATTTCGCTGGCGTCGGCCACGAACCAGACTCGCTCGATTTCGTGTGGTCTGGCGCTATAGGTCTTCAACGGAGAACCCTCCCAAAGGCCGCCGGAAACCCCGGTTTCGGCCCTCATCGGCATACGTTTCCAAACTGCAGAACAGGCCGAGAAATGTAGCAGCGCGGCCCACGTATGTCAAGAATACGTGCGAAGATAGCCACTTTTCGCCCGGCGGCCGGGCGCCGCGAGGCTAGCCGCCCGGATAACTCGCTGCGAACGCGGCAGGATACGGCGGCCGCATGATTCCCCGTTCGGTCACGATGGCCGTCACCAGGTCGGCTGGGGTTATGTCGAATGCTGGATTGTACGCCTGCGTACCTTCTGGGGCAACAGCGTGACCCTGGACCGCCGTGACCTCTTCGGCCGCCCGCTCTTCGATCGGGATATCGGCTCCGGTGGGCACGGTCATGTCCAGCGTGCTGTAGGGAATGGATACGTAGAAGGGGATGCCGTGGCGCGCCGCCAGCACCGCCACCGGGTAGGTCCCGATCTTGTTGGCCACATCGCCGTTGGCCGCCACCCGGTCCGAGCCCACGATCACGGCCGACACGTTCTTCTTCAGCATCGTCCACCCCGCCGCCCCGTCGCATACCAGGGTGGCCGGAATGCCGTGCTGTTGCAGTTCCCACATGGTCAGACGCGCCCCCTGTTGCAAGGGTCGCGTTTCGTTGGCGATCACCGAGATGTTCTTACCCTGCCGGTGCGCAGTGAGAAGCGCGGCAAACGCGGTCCCGATGCCGCCGGTGGCAAGCGCCCCCGTATTGCAATGCGTCATGACCACGGCACCCTCGGGCAACAACGACGCGCCGTGCGCGCCGAGTCGCTCGCACAACGCGCGATCTTCTTCGTGGATACGATGAGCTTCCGCGCGCAGCGCGGCGGTGGGATCGGCCTGGGTGTCGTTGAGCACCACCTGCATGCGATCGAGCGCCCAACCCAGGTTCACCGCGGTGGGGCGCGCCGTACGCAGATTGCGCATGTGCGCCTCGATGGCGGTTCGGTCTCCACCAGAAACGTCGGAGGCCAGAGCGGTGCCGTACGCCGCGGTCACGCCAATGGCTGGCGCGCCGCGCACGCTCAGGCGCACGATGGCGTCGATCACATGCTGGACGGTGGTGCAGTGCAGAGTGGTGATCCGTGCGGGCAGTTGCGTCTGATCGAGAAGGCGAACCACCCCTGGCTCATACGACACGGTTTCATACGGAGTCACGTCGTCACTCCCGCGCGGTAGCTTGCCGCCATAATCGCAACAGCGCGGGCAACGGCAAACCCATGACGTTGAAATAATCGCCAGAAATCGAATCGATCATCAGGGCTCCCACGCCCTGGATACCATAGGCTCCCGCCTTGTCCATGGGCTCTCCGGTCTGGACGTAGTCCTGGATTTCATTGTCGCCGAGTTGACGAAAATGCACGCGGGTGGTTTCGTGATCTTCGGCCACGAAACCCACTTCTTCGCAGGCCAGGGCCGCGGCACTGATGACGACGTGCTCGCGCCCCGCGAGGCGTCGAATCATGGCCACCGCTTCGGTGGCATCGACCGGCTTGCCCAGCACCTCGTCATCGATCACCACGATGGTATCCGACCCCAGCACCAGTGCGGCGGGATTCTTCTGGGCCACGGCCCGCGCCTTCAGACACGCCAGTCGTCGCGCGTATTCGGCGGGAGGCTCCCCCGTCCACGCGTCTTCTTCGACGTGGGCCGGTTCGACCTGGAACGTCAGACCCTGGGCCCGCAGGATGTCGGCCCGGCGCGGACTGGCGCTGGCCAGAATGAGCGGGCGTCGGGGGTCGGCGAGAAACGGATGCGACCACGCCGATGCGTTCACGGCCGCTCCCGTTCGCCACGGTCGAGAATCAGCGTGACCGGACCGTCGTTTACCAACTCCACCTGCATCATGGCTCCGAACGTTCCCGTGGCCACCGGAACTCCGGTGTCGCGCAACGCCTGGGCGAACTGCTCGTACAGTGCCTCGGCCTGAGCCGGCGGAGCCGACTCGATGAAGCTGGGCCGGCGCCCTTTGCGCGCGTCTCCGTACAGCGTGAATTGACTCACCAACAGCACACTGCCACCCACGTCGAACAACGTCTCGTTCATCTTGTCGTCGGCGTCGCGAAAAATACGCAGTCCGGTCACCTTCGTAGCCATCCACGCCAGATCGTCGGCCGTGTCGCCCAGGCGAAACGCTGCCAACAGAAGAAGGCCACCGTCGATGGCCCCCACTACTTCGTCGTGAACAGTTACCGAAGCGCGCGATACGCGCTGAAGTACTACCCTCAACTCTGCTGCTCCAGATCGATGGGCGCGTCGCCAGTAAACACGGCACGGTCGACGCGGGTAACGCCGGGCAACTTCTCGATGGCCTTCAGTATTCGGCTGAGCTGGTTGAGGTTGCGCACTTCCACCAGAAACGTACACCGTGCGTACTCATGCTCGCCCTCGAACGTGCCCGACTGGATATTGCAATCGAACTCGCCGATGGCACGCGAGATGTCGGCCAGTAGGTTCACACGATCCTGGGCCACCACCCCCACCTGCACGGGGAATGTGGTCTCTTTCTCGTCGACGTCCCAGGTTACCTCGATGATGCGCTCGGGTCCCACGTTGGGGTCATCCAGGGAATTGCAGTCGTGCCGATGCACGCTGACGCCGCGACCGATGGTGATGATGCCGTTGATGGAATCGCCGGGCACCGGCTGGCAACAGCGACCGAAACTGATGAGAAGATTGTCGACACCCTCAATACGGACCGCACCCTGATTGCGGCGCGACAGCGCGCGCTGAATTCGACCGGTGAGCGGAATGCGCCGCTTCTTTGGTTCGACCGGCGCCAGTTTGTTGGCCACCTTTTGCATCGGCAAATTGCCACTGCCGATGGCGGCGAGCAGTTTCTCGCTATCGAGGTGCCCAAGTCCCTGGGCCACGTCCACCAGATCCTTGTCCAGATCGACGCTTGCCTTGCGCTTCTTCAACTCGCGTTCGAGCATCTCCCGGCCCAGCTTGACTGACTCGTCGAGCTGCTTGGTCTTGATCCAGTGGCGAATGTGGTGCTTGGCCCGGCTCGTCTTCACCACTTCCAACCAGCTGGTCGAAGGCTTGGCGTTCTTTTGCGTGAGAATCTCGACTGACTCGCCGCTGTTGAGTTCGTAGCGCAAAGGCACCATGCGACCGTCGACCCGGGCGCCCGCGCAATGCAACCCCACCTGACTGTGCACGTGGAACGCGAAGTCGAGCGGGGTGGCTCCCTTGGGCAACTTGAACAGGTCGCCCGCCGGACTGAACACGTAGATTTCTTCCTGGAAGATGTCGATCTTCAGCGCGTCCATGAACTCGCGCGGATCACTGACGTCGCGCTGCCAGTCGAGCACCTCGCGAAACCAGCGCAGCTGCTCGTCGAGCGGATCGGCGACGGCGGTCGAACCTTCTTTGTAGCGCCAGTGCGCCGCGATCCCCATCTCGGCGCGACGATGCATGTCGCGCGTGCGAATCTGGACTTCCACCAGGTGACCGGTGGGTCCGTACACCGTGGTGTGAAGCGACTGGTACATGTTGCGCTTGGGCGTAGCTACGTAGTCCTTCACGCGGTCGTGCAACGGAGTGAAGTTGGAATGGACGATGCCCAGCGTGTGGTAGCACTCGGCGGTGGTATCAACCAGAACGCGCACGGCCAACAGATCGTAGATCTGGTCGAGCGACGCGCTGCGTCGCTTCATCTTGTCCCAGATGGAGTAGAAGTGCTTGGGGCGCCCCGAGATCTCGGCCGCGATGCCGGCCTCTTTCAACTTCTCGGCCAACGGCCCCTGCATGGCGGCAATGGTGGCCTCGCGATCGCCACGTCGAGCGGCGATGCCTTCGTCGATATGTTTGTATTCGTCGGGGTAGAGCGTCTTGAACGCCAGATCCTCCAGCTCCCATTTGATACGCGCGATTCCGAACCGGTGAGCCAACGGCGCGTACACGGTCAGCGTTTCCTGCGCGATTGCTTTCTGGCGGTCCGCGGACAGGTACGAAATGGTGCGCATGTTGTGCAGACGATCGGCCAGCTTGATCAAGATGACCCGCACGTCCTTGGACATGGTAAGCAGCATCTTGCGATAGTTCTCGGCCTGCTGCGCTTCGGGGTTCTCGTAGCGGATCTCGTTGATCTTGGTGACACCGTCCACCAGCAGCGCAACGTCTTCGCCGAATTGGGTGCGCAGTTGCGTCAGGTCGACGGTGGTGTCTTCGACCGTGTCGTGCAACAGCCCGGCCACGACCGTGTCGACGTCCAGGCGCAGGGTCACCAGGTTTTCGGCCACCGAGAGTGCGTGGGTGAAGTAGGGCTCGCCGCTCTTGCGCAGCTGTCCGTCGTGCGCGTCGCGACCGAAATGAAACGCGCGCCAGAGTTTTTCGAGGTCGGCTTTGTCGTGGTAGCCGCGCACGGATTCGACCATCGTGGACATGCGTCCTTCGAAGTCGAGCATCCCAGCTGTGTTGCCGTTGGTGCGGCCCATCGCGGTTACCTCTGGCGAGCCCCGCAGCGAGCGTCAGTCGGCGGCGGCCGAGACTTGCTCTGCGGGACGCAAAGTATGGATCAACAGCTCCCAGGGATCGAAGCGCGATCCCTTCCTGTACCGAATACGATATGCAATATCCAGACTATGCCCACCACGGCCCATCGACCGATAGTACTCGGCCATGCCGAAACCCACGAATTTCCACTGCCTCGGACCCCGTCCATTGCGGGGCGGCTCTTCGAGCGTGAGCTTGACGTGGTCTTCGCCAATCCATTTCGGCACGCCCACCCGACGCACGCCGCAGCTTGCGAACAACGGCTGACGGTTGCCCGGACCGAACGGACCCAACCTCTGAAGGAATACTGCCAGATCCGTGTCTATCTCTTCCAGCGCCAAGCGACCATCGATCGACATCGAGTCCTGCTTGGCCCCCCGCGGTAACTCTCGTGCGGCCTGGTCGAAGCTGGCCTGGAACGCCGGAATGTTGCGAACCGGAAGCGTCATGCCCGCCGCCGCCGCGTGACCTCCATACCGGGACAGGTGCTCGGCGCAGAGGTCGAGGGCGGCCTTCAGGTCAAAGCCCGGTACGCTCCGGGCCGATCCACGCGCCTCGTCTCCCTCGATGGAGAGTAGCACGGTGGGAACATCGAACTCCTCGGCCACGCGAGCCGCGCCGATGCCCACCACGCCCATGTGCCATTGATCCGAGGCCAGAACCAGGCCCTGGGCCCCGGTGTCGCGCTGCAGTTGAGCCGCATCCTTGCTGGCCTGGAGGCTCACCTCGCGGTCCAGCAACTTGCGCTCACCGTTCAACACGTCGATACGCTGGGCCAGCGGGCGGGCCTCGGCCAGATTGCTGGCCAACAGCAGGTTCAACGCCGTGAGGGCTTTTTCGATGCGGCCGGCGGCGTTGACCCGCGGCGCAATCTGGAAGGCCACGTCGTCGGCTTCCACCTTCATGCCCTCCAGCCGTGCCACCTCCAACAGAGCCATGATGCCCGGGCGGGGGTTGTCGGTCATGCGCTGCAGCCCGCGACGGACCAGCGAACGGTTCTCCCCGTGCAGATTCATCTGGTCGCCCAACAGCCCAATGGCCACCAGGTCGAGCTCGACCTCCAGGTCGATGTCGTCGCGGATTCGGGCCAGCCCCTGCAACAGTTTGTAGGCGACGGCGCAGCCACAGAGATCCCG
Source organism: Candidatus Krumholzibacteriota bacterium (assembly GCA_029262065.1). Classification (GTDB taxonomy): domain Bacteria; phylum Krumholzibacteriota; class Krumholzibacteriia; order JAJRXK01; family JAJRXK01; genus JAJDAC01. The sequence continues at coordinate 26,393 of JAJDAC010000017.1, forward strand.
ATTCGGGTATTTGCTGTCCAGACGATGGGGATTCAGAAAGAACGTGGCGCCGTCGGGCCGGCGATCGAACAGGTGGTGGTCGCATACGATCACGTCGATGCCGTCGGCCAAGGTCTGCTCGAGCTGCTCGTGGGCGCTGCTGCCGGTATCCACGGTGATGATCAACTTCACGTCGGCCTGGGCGGCATGAGCCACCAGTCGGTCGGCTACCCCGTAGCCGTCCCTCACCCGATCGGGGACGAACGGTTCGGCCACGGCCCCCACCCGGCGCAGGGCTCCGGTGAGCAACGCAGTGCCCGAAATGCCGTCGGCATCGTAGTCGCCATGCACCACGATGCGTTCACCGTCGACGATAGCGCGCTGGACCCGATGGGCGGCGGCCTCCAGCTCGGGCAACAGGAAGGGATCCTCGGGATCGGTCACCTCGGCGTCCAGGTAGGCCAGCGCCGCCGCCGGATCTTCCAGACCCCGACGAGCCAGAATCTCGGCTGCGACCCGGCCGATTGCCAATTCGTTCTTCAGTCTCTCGATGACCGCGGGCGACACAGGCGTGGGAAAGACCCAATGCGATGGATGGGAACGGGCCATACGAACTCCGCGGGCGGGAAGCGAAAAAAGGATCGAGTGGAAGTGGAACGGTAAGCCGAGTTCTGTCACCCCGGTGCCTCACGGCGCCGGGGGTAACGACCATTTATCTCGACCCACGATTACCCGTGGGTTCTAGCGACCTACCCGGGAGTCAAACGAGACGGGCCGCCTCTCCTCCCCTATTTGGTCTTGCACCGGGTGGGGTTTACCGTGCCCTCTTCGTCACCGAAGAGGCGGTGGGCTCTTACCCCACCGTTTCACCCTTGCCGCCCCCGGGTCACCCCGGAGGGTAGGCGGTCTGTTCTCTGTGGCACTTTCCTTAGGATCACTCCCACTGGGTGTTATCCAGCGCCCTGCCCTGCGGTGCTCGGACTTTCCTCGACCCCGGCAAGCCGGGACCGCGGCCGTCTGTTCCACTTCTACTCGAAGTGGCACAGTCTATCCGAAGTGAGCCCCTGCCCGCCAGGTGCTTCCCTAGCGGTAGAGCGACTTCACGTTGCCCAACGTCGTAGACTCGGTCGCCACGGCGTTTTCGTCGGGTGTGAGGGTTACGTCGAAGCGCAGATCGTCACCAAAGTTGATCCAGGGATCTTCGTCGAAGCGGATGATGCGGTTGCCATCCGCGAAAGAACCCGCGGGATCGAACGTGATCAGACACAACGCATCGGCCGTCGTGGACAACGAAACAAAGTAGTGCCCAGGGTTGAGAATCGTGTCCAGGTTCGAGAAATCGAAATAGATGAGCTTCGTGCCGTCGGAGAAATCAATGAGCTGGGTAACCGACGCAACCAAATTGTGATTGTTGTCGAGCAGCGCGGCGGTGAGATCGTCGCCTACCGTCAGCTCACGCCGGCCCTGGGTTACGGCCCCTTCGTTGAGACGCAACTCGAACGAGGCTCCTTCGAAGTTCGATCGGCAGGAAACGATGAATCCCTGACCGCCCTCGATACGCTTGTCGTCCCACCGCAATCCAAACACCGCGGAGCCAGTGTCAGCCGCGTTCTCGATGAACTGCGGGCACTGCGCACCGGCCAGGGCCGGCGCCATCGCCAACCCACAAATCGTTATCAGCATCACTCTCAACATGCGTGGCATTCTCCTCGAAAGGGGTTGTGGTTTCTCATGATGTCCAAACACGGCATGCCGGGCTTTGCTTCCGAGACGCCCAGAATACGTGCCCCTCAAGGCTACCACGATCCACGACGCTTGTTTGAGAATCGTACTGGTAGTGGCCCGGATCGAGAAACCTAGCTCTCTTGAAACGAAGAACGGGGACAGATCCGGTAGCCGATCGTGCGCACCGTCAAGATGTGCCGGGGCGACGCTGGGTCGGTTTCGAGCTTTCGGCGAAGTTCGGAAATGTGCGTATCGACGGTGCGACTCAGGACATCGGACGGGTAGCCCCAGACTTCTTCCATGAGTTCGACCCGGGTAGCCACCGCCCCGTCACGCCGATACAACGCGAGTAGCAGATCGAACTCCTTGGGAGCCAGCGCCACCTCGCGACCGCTTCGTAGGACGGTCCGGCGCATCGGATCCACCTCTATCTCACCGATTCGAATCGGGCTTTCTGCGGGGGGCAGCGGCGCCCCCCTTCGCAGCAAGGCCTCGACCCTGGCCAGCAGCTCCAGAACCGAGAACGGCTTGGTAACGTAGTCGTCGGCCCCCAGCTTCAGGCCTCTCACCTTGTCGGCTTCGCTCCCACGCGCCGTGAGAATCAGAACCGGGACCTTGACCCCGCCCCGCCGTAGCTCAGCCAGCACGCGAAAGCCATCCATCTCGGGCAGCATCAGGTCCAGGATGACCAGGTCGTGCTCGCCGCTCGTGGCGGCCGACAACCCCGAGGCGCCATCCATGGCCAGCCGCACTTCGTATCCCTCGATCTCCAGATTGTTGCGAAGCCCGTACGCCAGGTTCTCGTTGTCTTCGACTACCAGGACGCTCGGGGACATATCAGACCACCGCCAGAGGTAGTTCGAGCACGAACCGCGCGCCAAGCGGCGAGCGGGATTCCACGCGAACGCGGCCGCCGTGAAGCTGCGCGATCTCGCGTACCACCGACAGCCCGATTCCCGTGCCGGCTACCTGTCCGTTTCGTTCGCGATCCAACCTTACGAAGCGATCGAAAATGCGACCGCGATCGCGCGACGGAACCCCGGGGCCTTCGTCTTCCACGGCAACCGTCGCGATGGTGTCGTTGCTGGCCATGACCAACTTGACCTGCTGGCCAGGGGGTCCGTACTTCACCGCATTGTCCAGCAGGTTCAGCAACAGCTGTTTGAGGGCATCGACGTCCACCTTGAGCGAGAACGGGATCTTTCCTTCGGCGCGTACCGTCACACCGGCCGCGTGCGCCAGTGGCGCGAACGCCTCCACCACCTCGTCCACAACGTGTTCGATGTTTGCTTCACTCAAATGGAGTTCGAGCGCGCCCCGTTCGGCTCGGCTGAAGTTCAGGGCCGTCTCCACCAGATGGGTCAGTCTTCTCGCTTCCTGGTCGATGATCTGGATCGAACGATCATGCTCCTGTTGGTCGCGAACACGCCCCAGCCTCAGCGTTTCGGCGAACAACCGGATCTGGGCCAGCGGCGTGCGGAACTCATGGGAGATGCCCGAGACGAAGTCGCCGCGCAGTCGTGCAAGTTCGGCCTCGCGTCGCATCAATCCCAGGCTCCCCACCAGAAGGAAACCCAGTAGCGCTACCACCGGCAGAATGGCCAGCCGGCGTGTCTTGTTGACACCGGTATCCAGAAAACGATCGGCGACCCGGGCATCGAGGTGGGTTACCACACGTAACTCGCCAAGTTCCGCACTCAGGGTATCGGTGTGGGACAACCACGACTCGGCCGGTTCAATGGAGGGCGGCAGCATGTCCATCAACAACGTTCCGTCGGGCGCCCTCACTTCAACCCGAAACAGTTCGGGCAAGCCCTCCCCACCGGTCAGCATGGACGGCAGCAGGGGCTCAGCGTGGTAGGCCGCCTCGAACAGATGACCCACGGATTCCGGCGTCATGAGAAAGCCGCGCGTTCTGCCTTCATCGACACTCATCACCGAATACGACCCGTCGGTTGCCGCCGAGGGAGGAAAAAGCCGGTAGCCAGAGGATGTTGGCGTCCACCGCGTACGATGGCCCTCAATCCAGGATTCGAACCCGGCGGGTTGGGAGCGCCCCACGAAGTCGACCCCGAGTTCGGAGGAACGAAACACCCCCGACACGGTCGAAAGCGCCCGAGTAGCATTCGCCGACATGCCGTCGGGCGGCGAGCTGGGATCGGGCAGAGGAACATCATCCGGCCACGAAGCGAGCACAGTCGAGAGAGGGTAGAACGTATTGTATCCAAGTTGCTGGAAGGCCCGCGAACGATACACGGCTGCAGCCAATGCGGTGTATCCCGACAACACGACCTTGGTCGTCGAGCGGTGGCGCCGGGCCTCCAGCTCGGCCTGTACGCCGAGGTAGGCGGCGCCAATGAGGGTGGCCACCGCCAACACGGCCGCCAACCCCAGTCGGCCCGATCGCGAAGTTGTTCTGGCTGCCATGACGCGCTCCTCAGGCGTTGAGCATGAACGCTCGGCCGACAAGGCACAAGGGCCGCCAAGCCATCCTGACCAAACCCTTACAAATCGCTGACGCGGGGTTCACCGCGCGATGCATCCAGTTGCGTAGCCTGTCTCAACCCCCGACCCAGGAAGGAAACACGCGATGCGAATGTCGAATGTACTGGCCGGAGCTGCCCTGGGGCTGCTTTTGACCCCCGCTGCGTTCGCGCAGGAGACCGAGACGATGCCAAGGTTCCCCGGACTGCCGCTGGAGAAGCTGAACATCGACACGAGCCACTCGAACATCTCGTTCGAGGCGCCGTTCATGGCGGTGTCTACCGTTTATGGTCGCTTCGACGATTTCGAGGGCATGCTGCTGTTCGACGAGGAAGACCCCACGCAGGGTTCGATCGTGGTTGAGATCGCCACCGAGAGCATCCACACCGCCAATGATCGACGCGACGATCACCTTCGCAGCGACGATTTCTTCGACGCCGAGAACTTCCCCACCATTCGATTCGCAAGCTACCGCATCGACCGCATGGGTGACGGCTACATCGCCGTGGGAACGCTGTCCTGCCACGGCGTGGAGAAGGACATCCAGATCCCGTTCACGGTCGCCGGCGCGGTGGCCAACGATAGTTGGAAGAATCGCCGGATCGTCCTGAACGGTAGCTTCGCATTCGACCGCCGGGACTTCGGAGTCGACGGCTGGGAGAAGAAGCGCTTTCGCCCCGGCGCGGACCTCATCGTAGCCCACGAGATCACGGTGAAGTTCGAGATCCACGGCATCCATCGCCGGCTGGATTCGGTACTGGACCGCCTGGACGACGAAAAATTCGCGTTCATGAAGGAAGTCTGGGAATCCCTCGAGGCCAACGGCGTGGACGCGACGATCAAGCTGGCCAGGGAGCGCGCCGAATCTTCACCCCCCGAGGGGCTTTCGACCCAGTTGAACAGCCTGGGCTACGCCGCGCTGGAACGAGGCAAGATCGACGCCGCCCGTGCCTTCTTGGAACTGGACGCAAGTCTACACCCCGACAGCGCGAACACGCTGGACAGCCTGGGCGAAGTCGCCGTGGTCGCGGGCAATACCGAACAGGCACGGGAGTACTTCGAGCGCTCGTTGGAGATGGACCCGGGAAATCTGAACGCGCAGATACTGTTGGCTTGGATGGGGCGGTAGGCTGAGCCGGTTGAATCGTAGGGCCGGTCGCTAGCATATACATCATCGTTCGCTAGTCCTCGCCTAGCCCGGCCGGGTGTTGGTCCGGGGCCTGGCGGGGAATGTTGCAGCGGCCGGGCTGGCTGCGGGAACGCTCTCGACGATGTATATGCTAGCTCCCTCTCACCAGATGTACGGATAGAGTCCTGCTCGTTCGAGTACCTCGTGAGAGGGGGCGGGCAGCAAACATGTTGGGGAGCGTTTCCGCAGCGAGCCCGGCCGAATGCGGGACGTCGAGCGCCTCAATGACCTCGCGGCCGGACAAAGCGAGGACTAGCGAGCCAACTTGTTTGTGCCCGCCCCCGGCCCACCGCAAGACTGCTACCGATCCAAAGCGTGGTTCGCCATAGCATCAGCCAGCGTGTTCTTCTCCCGCCGCACATGCTCAAACTCGACCCGGTCAAACTGCTTGGCCAACTTGATTGCCTTGGCGTAGAGAATCTTCAGTTTGGCGTCCTTCACGCGGTACTGGCCGATCATCTGTCGCACCACCAGCTGGCTGTCGAGGCGGATGACGGCGTGGTCCACGTTCCACTTCAGCAGGCGCTCGAGCGCGGCCATCGCGCCGCGGTACTCGGCCACGTTGTTCGTGGTTTCGCCAATGGCTTCGGCTTCGGCGCAGAGAGCGGTGCCGTCTTCCAGGGTGTATACGCAACCGTAGGCGGCTGGCCCGGGATTGCCGCGGGAGGCGCCGTCGGCGTAGGCCACAGCCACACGGGCACTGCCGAACGGAGATTCGGCGGGCGGCGCCGGTAGGCTCACCGCATCGACATCACTCACGAGCCGTCGGCACCCTGGATGACCGACTCACCCGCCGCCACGATCGTGCGACCGCAGCTTTCACATGTGACCAACTCGCGTGACTGACGCACCACGATGGATGCCTGGGGCGTGAGCTTGTGGTGGCAGGCACCGCAGGCCCCATCCTGGATCCACACCACGGGGCGATCCTGTCGTTTGGCTCGGCGCTCGTAGAAACGGCGGGCAACGACGGGAACGGTTTCGAGGAAGGTGTCGAGCTGCTCCTGCTTCCCCTCCAGTTCGTCCTCGCTCTTCTTCTGGTCCTGCTTGAGTTGCGCGACCAGAGACGTCACCTCACCGGTCTTCGCTTCGAGCTGGGTCGAGGCACCCTCGACTCCCACCTCGCCTTTCTCGGCTTCTTCCATGAGCACGAGAATGGCTTCTTCCTTGTCGCCGATTTGGCGCTGCAGATATCGCACCTCGTCATTCAGGGCGCGAAACTCGCGTGAATCGCTGATGTCGTTCAGGCGATGGTTATGCGTCTTCATCTGCCGTTTGAGATCTTCGACTTCCAACTCGAGCCGGCGCATGCCCAACTTCGTCTCAGTCAGCTGGTCCTTCTCTCGGGCCAACCCCGCCCTGACTTCATCTTCCTGCTCGGTAAGTTGCGCGCGCTTGCGCTTGATGGCGGCGATGGTCATGCGACAGTGGCTGACGGCGTGATCCAGACCAGCGAGCTGGGAAAGTATACGGGGGTCGATACCATTGCTCACGAAGCTGCTCCTCTTGCGGTGTATCCAAACTTGCCCACGGTCCTTGAGGGGAACGGGCAAGGAAAAAGGGAGCGCTTTTGCGCTCCCTTTCCAAAAAACCTATCTACGCGACTCACCGGGGCATCGACGATGGTTCGGATGCCTCGCGTCGAGTTTGTTTGCTGTCGGGAGGGCCAAGCCATACTCCTGACATTCACTCCTTCGCAGCGAACCAAAGACCGGTGAACGAGTCGAGGATGGTGGGCGATACTGGACTTGAACCAGTGACCTCTCGCGTGTGAGGCGAGCGCTCTAGCCAGCTGAGCTAATCGCCCCAACCTGTTCTCGTTCCAGCCCTTCGTTCGATCCGGTAACGTTTGCCCGTGGGCCGCTGAAGTGGTGGGCCCACCAGGACTTGAACCTGGGACCTACCGGTTATGAGCCGGCTGCTCTAACCAACTGAGCTATGGGCCCCAAAGGCCAGATTGGACAAGCTAACAGCAGGGACAGGGGTGGTCAAGAGCCAGCCCCCGTCCCAACCGTGAATCAGAAGATCTCGGTATATCCCTTTAGCTTACGGCTGCGGCTGGGGTGTCGCAGCTTGCGCAGGGCCTTGGCCTCGATCTGACGTACACGCTCTCGGGTGACCTTGAAGATGGTGCCCACTTCCTCCAGCGTCCGCGGCGTTCCGTCGCCCAACCCAAAGCGCAGGCGAATCACCTTCTCCTCGCGACGCGTGAGGGTGGAAAGGACCCGACTCATCCGGTCCTGCAGCATGGCGTGGGCCGCCTGCCGGGCCGGACTCGGAGCCGAGGTATCTTCGATGAAGTCGCCCAGATTGCTGTCTTCGTCCTCGCCAATGGGTCGGTCCAGCGACACCGGCTCCAAGCTGGCCTTCATGACGCTCTTGACCTTGTCCACCGGCATGTCCAGCTTCTTGGCCATCTCAGCTGGGGTTGGTTCGCGGCCGTACTGCTGCAGCAGCTGGCGACTGACCCGGTTGACCTTGTTGATGGCCTCGATCATGTGGACGGGAACACGAATGGTGCGCGCCTGGTCGGCGATGGCTCGCGTGATTGCCTGGCGAATCCACCAGGTGGCGTAGGTCGAGAACTTGTAGCCCTTGCGATAGTCGAACTTCTCGACCGCGCGCATCAGGCCACTGTTGCCCTCCTGGATGAGATCCAGAAACTCAAGACCACGATTGGTGTAGCGCTTGGCAATGGAGATGACCAGCCGCACGTTGGCTTCGATCATCTGCTTCACGGCCTGCTGCAATTGTCGCTCGCCCGCTTCGATCTCGCGCACCAACTCTTCCAAGCGAGGTGTGGCCAGACCCAATTCGTCTTCGATCTTCTTGATGCGCGCCCGCAGGCTACGAATCTTGTTCTGGATGTCCACCAGGTCCTTCTTGGCGAAGGTGCCCTTGTTCGCCACCTTGACCGTCTTGGTCTTCTTGGCGTTCATCTCGCGGATCTTGGCGTTCAGATCCTTGCTGGGCATGCCAATGAAGTCTTCGCACTCGGAGATCTGGCTGCGGATGTCGTTGATCTTCTGAAGTACCACGCGTAGCGAAGTGCTCATGGACTCGATCTGCCGATTGCTCATCTTGAGCGCGCAGAACTCGGTCATGACCTTCTCTTGGCGACCCTCGATCATCTTCTCGAGGGTCTTGGCCCGCGCCGCGGCCGGCTTACCCTTCAGTTCCTTCTTGGCCTTCTCGATCTCCTCGTTCCACTTTTCGATCTTGTCCACGCAGCGCATGATGCGCACGCTTTCCTTGCGCGGCGTCAGGTTTACGTTCCAGCTACTGGCGTCGGTCTGGATTACGTCGTCCACCACGAGCATTTCGCGGCCCAGACGATCAGCAATACTGCGCAGTTCTCGGAGCGTGTTGTCGGACTGCAAAATGGCGCGGATCACGCGCAGGTGACCCTCTTCCATTCGCATGGCCAGACGAACCTCGCCCTGGCGATCGAGCAGAGGCACCTTCCCCATTTCGCGCAGATACATGCGAACGGGGTCGTCGTACTTGATGGTCGTGCGAGCGCTCTTCTTTTCGGCCTTCAGTTTCTTCTGACGACGCTTCTCGCGCAGGTCCATCTTCCGCTTGGCCGTGGCCTCGTCGTCAAAGAACTCGATCTTGAGATCGTTGAGCTTCTCGTAGATGTCATCGAGTTCAGATACGTCGAAGTCGTCGGTGAGCAGTGAGTTGATTTCATCGTTGAGGACGTACCCGCCGCGGGTCTTCGCCTTCTTCTTGAGATCGTGGATCAGTCCACGAAAGTCTTTCTTCTTCACTCGAGAGTCCCCCAGGGTGCAGGGTTCATGAATCCCGTGTGGGGCCCACGTCCGTACCTTCGCGTGGCAGGCGGCTACGCCAATCCTCGCCGGTACGATACGCTTCATCCAACTGCTCTCGCCGCGTCTTTGCGTCGTCGCGCTGTCGGAGATCTTGGAGCCGCTCTAGCGCCGCCGATATTTCGGCCGCCGCATCGAGCTCGGGTCCGGGCATTTCTATTAGCAATCGCGCCAAAACGCGCTGCGCGTCTTCGTCGAGGCCAGCCAGGTCGCCTTCTCCCACTACGTCGACGCTGTCCTCGAGTTCCCGCAGGGCCTCGAATAGGTGTTGATGTCGCAAGTGGTGGAAATCGTCTTGGGTGAGTGAGCGCGACAGCAATTGACGCCCTTTTCGGCCCGCCAGGGCCAGGGCCAATAATTGTCGCTCCATGTCGGCCCGCGGTCCCTCTTCTCTCGAAGTGACCGGGGCATCATTCCTTTGCGCCGCCCGGGAACCTGGTCGTAGCAACGACTGGGGTACCGAAAACGCGGCGGCCGCTTCCTGGATCAGGAGTTCGGCCCTTATGGGATCGGAAATCCGAGGCATCATGTCTCGCAGGTGACGCAACGCGCGCTCTTTCATTTCTCGTCTGGCTCCACGCGCCTGTACTTCCCGGCGCATGCTTTCGACCAGCCCTGGAGCTTCGTCAATCGTCGACTGCAAGGTATCGACCTCTCCTGCCGCAAGCAGATCCGCGGGATCCTTCCCCGCCGGCAACCGGGCGATCTTCACGTCCAGCCCACCGGCCAGGGCCGTGTCGGCTGCCTTGAAAGCGGCCTTCACGCCGGCCCCGTCGCCATCGAACAGCACCACCACCTGGTCGGCGTAGCGTCCCAGTTCCACCACCTGTTCGGCGGTGAGCGCCGTGCCACAGGTGGCAACGGCCTGGTTCCAGCCGGCCTGGTGCAGAAGAAGAGCATCGAGATACCCTTCTACCAGAATCGCCGTCTTGGCGCGGATGATGTTCGCCCTCGCGTCGGGCAGAGCGAACAGTGTCTTGCGTTTGTGAAAGATCGCCGTTTCGGGACTATTGAGGTACTTGGGCTCGCCGGGCCCCAGGATTCGTCCTCCAAATCCGTAGATCTTCTGTGCAACGCCTCGAATGGGGAATATAAGGCGCGATCGAAAATAGGCAAAGGGACTCCGCCCTTCCTGTCGCCGTAGCACCGACGTCTGCAGCAGAGGCTCGGTGGCCATCTGGGCCGCGTTGGCGGCTCGCACCATGGCTTGGCTGTCCTCGGGCGCGAATCCCACCCCGAAGGCTTCGATGGTTTCGGGGCGCAAACCGCGTTCCTGCGCGTATTCCCGCGCTTTCGCGCCCGAACTTTCATTCAGTTGATCGGCGTACCATTGGGTCGCCCAGGCGGTAGCTGCCAGCAAGGCCGAGCGGCGATCGGCGACTCCCTTGTTTTCTTCCATGAATCGCGAAAGATCCAGCCCGATGCGCCCGGCGCACCACTCGACCGCCTCGGGGAAGGCCATACCCTCGAGTTCCATGAGAAATCGGAAGACGTTTCCGCCGCGACCGCAGCCGAAGCAGTAGAAGATCTGGCGGTCGGGGTGAACGTGGAAGCTGGGTGTCTTCTCGCGGTGGAACGGGCACAGACCCCAGTAGGAGGCCCCTTTTTGCTGCAGCGAGAGAAAATGGCCCACCACGTCAACGACCGACACCTCGTCGCGGATCTTGTCGATGACGTCTTCGGGAATCAGTCCGGCCATGCAGAGATTCCTAGGGGACCAAGGAGAAAGGGCTCACAACTCCGACAGCATACGCGCGAAGGCGGGCTCGTGCCCTAGATTCGCACCAGGGTCACGCCATCATCAAAACGGTTGTTGCCCCCGAGAGTGGCTTCCCGCACACGCGAATCCCGATCGAGCCGGCGCCTCAGCGTGTCGCGCAGCACGCCGGTTCCTTTTCCGTGGATGACTTCCAGCTCCGACACCCCGGCCAGTACACACCCGTCGATTGCCTTGTCCACCGCCCGCCACGCGTCCTGCGCGTCCTGACCGCGAACATCCACGCGATTGGAAAGGGCCGGCTCCACGCTCACGTGGGCGCGAACGCTGCCCTCACGAGCCGGCGGTGGCAGGATCGGCTCGCTGCCATCGGGCCGCGCCAGCTGGTCCTGATCGGCCACGACCCTGCGGCCCCCCATTTCCAACGTTACCCGTTTGCCCCGCACTTCGACCACGCGCGCGACCTGACCCAAGCCTACGTGACGCACCTGGACCCCGGGTTCCAGAACCGGTCTCTGGGCCGGCGCGGGTGTGGTTCGATCGTGCCGACGCTGCGCGAGATTTTCGGCCCGCGTATCGATTTGTTCGCGCACTTCACGTGCGATTTCCTTGGCCTCGTCGCCGCCGCCGGCCTCACGGATACGACCCAACAGTCGTTCCACGCGGGCCCGCGCGTTGCGGACGATACCCTCGGCTTCACGCTCGGCGCGCTCCAGGTGCTCGCGTCGATTGGCCTTCAGGTCGCGGGCCATCTCCTCGTATTTCTTCTGCGCCACCCGGGCTCGTAGCGCCCTGTCTTCCAGGTCGGCTGCGTGTTCCTCGGCGGCCCGCTGCGCCTTTTCCATGGCGGCGAGCACCGCATCGAGGCGCAGACTCTCCTGTCCCACCAACGATCGGGCCCGCTCCAGAACCGACGCGGGAAGTTTTAACCGCTCGGCGATTTCGAGCGCATGGCTACTACCCGGCACATCGAGACGAAGCGAGAAACGAGGCCGATAGGTTTCGTCGTCGAACGCCATGCTGGCGTTGCGAAAGCCATCGGTATCGTGCACCAACGCCTTCAACTGACCGTAGTGGGTGGTGGCCAACGTGCGCGCACCCCGGGCCCCGAGATATTCGAGAGTCGCGCGCGCCAAGGCCACGCCTTCGTGCGGATCGGTACCACTGCCAACCTCGTCGAGCAATACCAACGATCGATCCGAAACCTGATCGAGAATTCGTTGCAGATGGGTCACGTGAGCACTGAAGCTGCTGAGCGCGTCGGCAATGGACTGTTCATCGCCCAGATCCACCAACACGGCATCGAACACCGGCAAATGAGGATGATCGGCGGCCGGTAAGGGGATACCCGTCTGCGCCATGAGCGCGGCAATCCCCACCGCCTTCAGCGCCACGGTTTTTCCACCCGCGTTGGGTCCGCTGATCAACAACACGCGATCGCTGGCGCGAAGCGTGAGGTTGAGCGGCACTATGTCATCTCCGCGATCCAGATTGCGCAGGCTGCTGGCCAGTATGGGATGACGGAAGCCTTCCAGGCGCAACTCGCCGGTGGCCCACCGCGGAGATAGCGCCTGGTTCTCCCGCCCCCACCGCACGCGAGCGCGAACCGTGTCGAGCTTCACCAGTCGGTGGTACAGGTCGAGCAACGCCTTGGACTGCGAACCCACACGTTGGTTCAGCGCCGCGACGATGCGCTGTTCTTCTTCGCGTACCGCGATCCGCGCTTCCTGCAGATCGTTCGACGACTCCACAACCGCCATGGGTTCGATATAGATCGTCTGACCCGAATCAGAGCGATCATGCACGATGCCGGGCACGCTGCCCTTGCGCCCCGACTTCACCGGTATGCAGTAGTGGTCGCCACGCAACGTCAACTCGCCGGCGGTGGTCCAGTCCTTGCCCACGGCCCGACCCATCTCCCGTCGTGCGATGTCGCGCACGCGCGCCAGCAACGAGGTCAGGCTACGGCGAAGGCTGCCCAACCGGGGGCTGGCTCCGTCCTTGATCCGACCATCGGTTTCGAGAGCGGCCTGAAGGTGTTCGGCCAGGGCCCGCGGATTGTGGGCGTTCGCCAGATGGCCCACGGTAATGGGAGCGTGAGCCGCGTGTTCCTCGGCCGCTTCGAGCACCTCGGCCATGGTAAATGCCGCGGCACCGATCCCGGCCAGCTCGGACGATTCGATGAGGCCGGTAGTGAGACGCTCGGGACCAATCGCCGATTCCAGGTCCAGCATCGGCGCCAGCCGAAGGTCGCGTTCGGCTTCGATCAGCTCGCGCAACTCCTCGACCCATGCCCAGAGTTGATCGAGACTCGCCCGATCGGACGTGGGAGTCAGCCGGCGGACACTTTCCGCGCTGCGGCCAATGGCCACGAAACGCGCCACGTCCTCGAGCAGTTCGGGAAACTCGAGCAGCCGGCCGGCGCGCAACTCTTCCGAGGTGCGAAACATTTCGGGCAATGAGCTCAAGGCCCCGAGCGCAGTTCCTCGGCCGCGCGCCGCGCCGCCGGTTCGGCGCTGCGCACCATGTCGAAGAAGGCCTCGCCGTCCCAGACCTGGCGAACGACATCGTAGACCGCCGGAGCAACGCGCAGCAGCGGACCAGCTACCGGGTGCTCACGGATTTCGGTCTTGAAGTCATCGTCGATCGGCGCCGCTACCAGGCCCACGAGAGCACAGCTGACCAACACGGCGCCGAAAGCCACTCCCAGCGTGGCGCCGCCCGCCCGATCGAGCCAACCGATGATGGAAAATCGCAGGACCTTCGATATCGTCAGCGCCAGAAGGCGTACACCGATGACACCAACGACCAACACGCCGATCCACGAACCAAAGAACGCCAACTCCTGGGACAAGCCCAGCTGATCGGCGAGGCGTTCCTCGACCGCGCCCGCCAGCGACGACGCGAACACGAACATGGCCAACAGGCCCAGGACTTCGATGGCACGACGGATGACGCCGTGGCGAAACCCTTCCACGGCGCTCAAGAGCACCAGGACCGCGGCTGCGATGAGAATGATTTGCACAAGGCCTCCTGAGAGCAATCAGCCCAGTCGCTTGCGTACGATCTGGCCGATGCGATTGCCATCGGCCCGGCCGGCCACGCGCTCCTGGCAGGCCTTCATGACCTTGCCCATGTCCTTCATGGACGCCGCACCCGTTTCCCCGATGACCTCATCGACCAGGGCACCAAGTTCAGTATCGCTCAGGGGCTCGGGAAGGTAGTCCTTCAGCACTTCGATCTCGGCGAGCTCCTTGGCCACCAGATCGTCCCGGCCGGCTTTCTCGGCGCCGGCCTTGGCTTCTTCACGCTTCTTGGCATAGCTCATGAGCAGTTTCATGACGTCTTCGTCGCTTACGTCGGCGCGTGTCTCGATAGCAACGTCCTTCACCATGGACGTGAGCATTCGCAGTACGGACACGCGGTCCTTCTGCTTGGCCTTCATGGCCACGATCATGTCTTCACGAATCTTTTCCGCCAATGACACGGCAAACTCCTTAGCGTTCGAGCGAGTTGGATCCTATTTGCGCACCCAGCCACCCTGGGCCGCACCGTGCATGATGGAAATGAGAACCACGGCCGCGGTCTCGGCGCGCAACCGATACGGGCCCAAGCTGAGCACGAATGCCCCCGCGTCGGCCAGCAGCTGCTTCTCCTGGGGTGAGAAGGCTCCCTCGGGCCCCACGACACCCACGAACGGTTGAGGCGGCTGGTAGCCGCTGTCGGCCAGTGATCGTACTCGTTCTTCTTCGTCGCCCACCACCAGCTTCTGGCCAGCCGCCACCGCCGACGCGGTCAGCTCGGCCACCGTGACCGGGGGTAGAACCTCGGGCAACCAGGAGCGCGTGGATTGCTTCATGGCGCTTTCGGCAATACGCCGCCAGCGCTCGAGCTTTCGGGCGCCACCGGATTCTTTCCATCGCACCACCGAGCGCTCGGCCAACAGGGGCTGCACGCGATGCACTCCAAGTTCGACCGCCTTCTCCAGGGCCAGCTCGAAGTGGTCGGCTTTCAGCAGGGCCAGCGCCAGCGTCGACCAGGCCCCGTGCTGCTCGCGCGGGTCGTCTTCGGTACGCTCGATCGAGGCATGGATGTCTTTCGCCGAACACCGATCGATTCGCGTGTGGAGGAAATGACCACGGCCGTCGGTGAATACCACCTCGTCGCCCGGACCCAGCCGGCGCGCTTTGGTGATGTGCCTCACCTCGGGACCCTGTACGAAGAGCGTCTTGCCGTGAATCGAATCGGGATGCGCGTAGTGGACCTGCATTGCTATCCGTAGACGCCCCGGCCGGGGCCGGGCACCGTGCTTTTCTGCTGTTCGCGCAATTGCTCCAGCAATCGCTTTTCATCGGATGACAACTTCTGTGCGGTCCAGGCAATCACCCGCACGAGTTGATCGCCAGCACCTCGGCCGTGCAACCGAGGTAGTCCCTTGCCACGCATGCGGAAGATCTTGTGCGATTGTGTACCCGGCGGGATTTTCAGGCTCACACGGCCGTCGATCGTGGGAACTTCGATCTTGGTACCCAGGGCCAGGTCGGACATGGACACCGGCAAGTCCAGCAACAGGTCGTCGCCGTGGCGGTCGTACAGCTTGTGCTGGGCCTCTTCGACTACAACGTACACGTCGCCGTTGGGGGCATCGCGCTCACCCGCGTCACCCTGACCCTTGAGGGTAAGATAGTTTCCTGACGCAACACCGGCCGGAATGGAAACCTCGACCGTACGTTCGCCACGCACGGTTCCGGTACCGTTGCAGTCTTTGCAGGGGTCGCGCACCACGCTGCCATCGCCGTTGCACTGCGAACAGACAACGACATTGACGAACTGGCCCAGCAGCGTGCGCTGGACCCGGCGCACCTGACCCTGCCCACTACAGGCATCGCAGGTCACAGCTTCCCGGCCGGCCGCCGCGCCACTGCCCGAACAGGTGTCACACTTGACGAGCTTCTTGAGCTTGATCTTCTTCTTCGCGCCCGCCGCGATTTCTTCGAGCGTAAGCTTTACCTTTATCTGTAGATCGCGGCCTCGGCCGGATCGACCCCGGCCCCGCCCGGTTTCGCCGAACATGTCGCCGAACCCTCCACCGCCGAAGTCGCGCATGAAGGCCCGCAGCGCGTCGGACAGGTCGAACTCCATGCCCTGGCCACCAAAGCCGCCACCACCAGCACCACCGGCACCACCAAGTCCAGCGTGCCCGTACTGGTCGTAAAGCTGGCGCTTCTCACCGTCACGCAACACCTCGTAGGCCTCGGTGGCTTCCTTGAACTTCTCTTCGGCGGAAGCGTCGTCGGGGTTCTTGTCAGGGTGGAATTTGACGGCCAGTTTGCGGTACGCCCGCTTGATGTCGTCGTCGCCGGCGCCTTTTTCGACACCCAGGATTTCGTAGTAGTCGCGCTTGCTCATAGTCCTGCTACGGAAGGGTAGGCATGAAGGGCTCGGTGGTACTCAAGAGGTCAGTCCCGGTTTGCACCGGGACCTGCCCCACGAGGGCAGTCCTGGCTTGCGCCGGGATCTAAGTCTATTCATTGGGGGCTGAGGTGCAAGCACGCTGCAGCTTTTTTGGAGCCGCCCCGGGGGAGGAGCCTAGCTGTAGAGGGTGCGAGCCAGGTTGTGCGAGGTCTGCTTCACCTGTTCCATGGCGGCCTCGATGGCTATCATATCGTCGCCCTGGAGGGCGTCGCGTAGCCGCCGACACTCGGCCATGACCTTCTCCGCCGCCGCCCCGTCGATCGCGTCGCCGACGTTGGCCAAGGACTCTTCCAGGTCAATGAGCATGGTCTCGCCGCGGTGCCGCATCTCCACCAGCTTTCGCTTGGCCCGATCTTCATCCGAGCGTTGCTCGGCTTCCTGGACCAAACGGTCGATCTCTTCCTCGCCCAGGTTGCTGGAGCCCTCGATAGCAACGGTCTGCTCCTTGCCGGTGCCAAGGTCCTTGGCTCCGACGTTCAGGATGCCGTTGGCATCGATGTCAAACGTCACCTCGATCTGGGGTACCCCACGCGGGGCCATGGGCACGCCGCTCAACTCCACCCGCGCCAGACTGCGATTGTCTACCGCCATCTCGCGTTCGCCCTGAAGCACGTGCACACTCACCGATGTCTGGTTGTCGGCGGCGGTCGAAAACACCTGGCTGCGTCGCGTTGGCACCGTGGTGTTGCGCTCGATGATCTTGGTGATCACGCCGCCTAGCGTTTCGATGCCCAGCGACAACGGCGTGACATCGAGCAGCAGTACTTCTTCCACCTCGCCCTTGAGAACACCGGCCTGGATCGCGGCGCCCAGCGCCACCACTTCATCGGGGTTCACCGATTTGTTGGGCATGCGGCCAAACAGTTCCTCCACCGCGTGTTGCACGGCGGGAATGCGGGTCGACCCACCCACCAGAATGACCTCGTCCAGCTCGAGCGGCTTCACGTCGGCGTCGTCCATGGCCGCAAGACAGCACTCGAGCGTGCGATCGATCAGCGGCTGAATGAGCTTCTGCAAGCGGGCGCGGCTCAGAGCCAGCTCCAGATGCACCGGACCACTGCTACCGCTGGAAATGAACGGCAGCTGGACCTCTGTTTCCATGCTGGACGAGAGATCTCGCTTGGCCTTTTCGGCCGCTTCCTTCAGTCGCCCCATGGCCGCGCGGTCTTCGCGCAGGTCGATGCCTTCGGCTTCTTCGAACTCGTCGATCATCCATCCCACGATAGCGTTGTCGAAGTCGTCGCCGCCCAGATGGGTGTCACCACCGGTGGCCTTGACTTCGAACACGCCGTCGCCCACGAACAGGATGGAGATATCAAACGTACCTCCACCAAAGTCGAACACGGCGATGGTTTGGCTTTCGCCGTGGTCCATTCCGTAGGCCAACGCAGCCGCGGTGGGCTCGTTGATGATGCGCAGAACGTCGAGGCCGGCGACCTTGCCAGCATCCTTGGTGGCCTGGCGCTGACCATCGTTGAAGTACGCGGGGACGGTGATGACCGCCTCGGTGACCTCTTCACCCAGGACATCTTCGGCGCGCTCGCGTAACGAGCGCAGAATCATGGCCGAGATCTCCACCGGAGAATAGTACTCGCCGTCGATGCGAGCGTAGGCCAGACCGTGATCGCCCTTGGCGACTTCGTAGCCGAATGAATCCAGGTCGAAGGGAATTTCATCGAAGCGCATGCCGATGAGGCGCTTGATCGAAGTGATGGTACGTTCGGGAAGTGTGACGCCCTGGCGTCGCGCGACTTCACCCACCAGCCAATCGCCAGCCTTGCTCTTGCCCACGACCGATGGCGTGACGCGCGAGCCCTGCTCGTTCGTGATGATCTCAGGCTGATTGTTCTGTAGAACGGCAATACAGCTGTTGCTGGTTCCGAGGTCGATGCCTATGACCTTGCCCATGCTTCGTTCAGCTCTCCGGATGTCGACGTTCTCGCCGTCCCGGGCAGCTGCTCTAGCTAGGCAGCCACGACGACCCGGGCCGGTCGCAAAACGACGTTGTTCAACAAATACCCCTCCTGCACCACGACGACGATGTGCTCACTGGCCACTTCGTCTGTCTCGATTTGCGAGACCGCCTCGTGCAGATTGGGATCGAACGGTTGCCCCTGACACTCGATCCGGGTCAAACCGTTACGCTTGAGAATCTCGAGAAACTGGTCTTCGATCAGCGTCACGCCCCGTTTCAGGGCGGCCGCCGGGCCGTCTTCCGGCTCCTTGGACGCGTCCAAGGCACGCTGGAAGTTATCGGCCACCTCGACCAGCTCACGTATCAAGTCCGCATTAGCAAGATTGATGGTCGTTTCCAGTTCTTTCCGCATCCGGCGCCGAACATTTTCCAGCTCGGCCATGGCCCGAATCCACTTATCGCGTTGCTCGGCCGCTTCCTGCTGCGATGCCTGCAGTTGCGCCTCGAGTTGTGCGACCTGACCGGCGATTCCCACCGGTGCTTCCGCCGGCGATTCTTCGTCATCGACCAGCTCTTCGTAGGCAACCTCTTCCGCCGCGAGGTCGGGTTGTGCCTCTTCGGCGGAGGCATCGGACGACCCCTGGGGATTCCCCGTACCGGACTCGTAGGAGGCCCCCGGGTCGGGAATCGACAGGTCCAGGTCGAGATCCAGGTCTTTCTCCGCCGCAGTGAGATCGGAGAGGATCTCGTCCAACGTGGCGTCGACGTGTTCGTCGGATTGCTTGTCGGGTCGAGGGTCAGAAGTCATTGCGTTCAGAAGCTCCAAGAACTGAGGTTGGGCTCAGATGTTCGAAAGTCAGGCCAACTCACACCGACAAGCGGTCAAGGTGGCGGGCAATCAACCGAATCACGGCAAGGCTCCGGGCGTATCGCATTCGTCGCGGCCCCAGAAGGGCGAGATACCCGTATTTCTCGCCCAATTCAAATCGAGTCGCCAACAGGGAGAACGGGTGCAAACTTGGCAACGCGTTCTCCTGGCCGATGGCCAGGGCCACTTCTCCACGCGTCTGTCCGGCAAATTGGTCCAGGGCCAGTTCAAAACGTTCCGCACTGGAGATCAACTCCAGAAGCGCCTTCAGCCGAGCGGGATCACCGAACTCCGGTTGGTCGAGCGCCTCGCTGACGCCCTCGAACGTCAGGTGCAATGTCCCTTCGGGATCGAACAGACTACGCCCGCTGAGCGCCAGGTTGTGCGCCATGTCCTTCTCGGGGTCGCCCGAGTCGGTTTGCAGCAGGTCCTGCAGATCACGACGAGTGTCATCGAGCGTGCGCCCCATCAGACGTTCGGCCAGAAACGAGTTGGCCGCCAGTAGGGTCTCGGCCCGAACCTCGCGTCCGGTGTCCACCAGCTCCGTGCGCGTAGCTCCGCTCTCGAGTTGGATGGCCACCAGGACGTTGTTGGTATCGCGCTGGTACAGATCGACGCCCACGATACGACTCGCGAATTCGCGCGGTCCAGCGAGGATGGCGATGTTCTGGCTGAAGCGGCCGAGCACACGAACCGTGGCGTGGAGAATCTCGTGTAGGTCTTCGCCGGCCTCGTGCAGTGCGTGCTCCACTTCGGCGGCCTGGTCGCGGTCGAGATCGAGATCCGAGATGAGACCATCCACGTAGACGCGGTAGCCCTCGTCGGTGGGCAACCGACCGGCGCTGGAATGCGGCTGGGTAAGAAGACCCCGCTTCTCCAGCTCGTGCATTACCGAACGGATCGATGCGCTCTTGATCGAGAGCCGCCCGGACTCCTCGATCATGCGGCTGCTCACGGGCTCACGCCGTTCGATGTAAAGCTTGATGAGCGCGTCGAGAACCTGTTGTTCCCGGTCGCTGGCTCCATGGCGCATGCCCGATCACCCCCTGGCGGAGTATGCCACGCCGAGGCTCAATCTAGCCGGTTGGAGCCAGTTGTCAAGCTGGTGACGACCTTGACTTCTGAGCGCAATCCGTTGGTTTTGAACCAATTGGGTTACTGAACGAGCTGTGCGACCATCTGATCGAGAACCAACCATCCGGCGGGCGTGGCCCGCAGTCGCCCCTTGTTGCGCTCCACCAGATGCGCGGCGGCCCACGCCGCGCAGAGTTGCTCGCGGCCCCGAAGCCAGTCCAGGGGCACACCTTCGCGCGTGCGCAGTCCCAGGAGTATTCGCTCCTCCCACTGCTGGTCGGCATTGAGCGTTTCCCGGAAGTCCACCGGCCGTTTGCCTGCTTCAACATCGGCGCAGTAGGCGGCGGCATCGCGATGGTTGGACCAACGCTGCTCGCCGCCGTACGAATGAGCGGACGCCCCGAGGCCAAGATACGGCTGACGCCGCCAGTACCGCGCGTTGTGGCGCGACTCGAAGCCCGGGTGGGCGAAGTTGCTGAGTTCGTACGGCTCGTAGCCCCGCTCCTGCAACCAGTCCACGGCCCGCAGATACAACCCGGTCTGTTGCTCGTCGGGGGCCGGCTTCCATTTGCCGGCCTTCACATCGCGTCCAAACCGGGTGGCCGCGTGGACCTCCAGCAGGTAGCCCGACAGGTGCTGCACCGGTCGCGAGCAGATCGCTTCCAGCGAACGTAGTACTTTTCCCCAGTCGCCGCCGGGCGTCCCCAGGATCAAGTCGGCCGACACGTTCTCGACCCGCGCGCAGGCCAGATCGAGAGCACGAAGGTTGGAGCGCGGCGTGTTCAGGCGACCCAGGAACTTCAGGGTCTCTTCGTCCATGCTCTGGATACCAACGCTGATGCGGTTCACACCCGCCTCGACCCACGGATCGATCGTTTCTGCCCAGGCACTCTCGGGATTCACCTCGACCGTGATCTCACCTTGGGGCGACAGGCGCGGCACCAGCGAATCGGCGATCCATTGGGTCAGAACCGCACGCGCGTCGGGGGGTAACGCCGACGGCGTACCGCCGCCGAAGTAGACGCTGGCCAACGGAGCATCGAATTCACCGCCGTCCAGATAGGCATCGAATTCGGTGGCGAGAGCGCGGACGTAACGCAGCGGCAGCTGCGCGTCGCGGTTCACGAAACAATAGAAGTGACAGTACGGGCAGCGCACATCGCAGAATGGGATGTGCACGTAGAGCGAGACTTCGTCACTACCGCGCGGGCGAACCACGCTGATCAGCGGATGATGTCGAAGATGCGGCTGAAGCGGGGCCGATTGGAATCGGAATTCCAGGACCAATAGATGAACAACGCCTTGCCCCGGATAAGGTTCTCGTCCAGGAAACCCCAGGAGCGCGAGTCAGCGCTGTAGTCGCGGTTGTCTCCCATCATGAACAAATGGCCATCGGGCACTACAATGGGCCCGAAATTGTTCCGCGAGGGATCCCTGCGCCTGGCATCCAATTTCGTAAACGGTTCGTCCTGCTGCTCGCCGTTTATGAACAGGACCTTGTCGCGAAACTCGATGGTGTCGCCCGCCACCGCGACACAGCGCTTGATGTAGTCGGTGGAAGTATCCTGGGGAAACTTGAAGACGATGATATCGCCGCGCTCGGGGTCACCAATGGAAGGCAACCGCATGCCACCGGTGAACGGAACCTCGGCACCGTAGAGAAACTTGTTGACGAACAGGTAGTCGCCAATGAGCAGCGTGTCTTCCATCGACCCCGAGGGGATCCGGAAGGCCTGGAAGCCGAACGTGCGAATGACCAGAGCCAGAGCCACCGCCACCAGCAGGGCCTCCATGTACTCGCGCCATACGGGCTTGCTCGAAGACTTGGCTTTGGCCTTGGTCTTACCCTTGGCGGTTTCTGCCTGCAGCGTGGCCTCGGTACCGGTCATCGTTCTACTTTCAGGACGGCAAGGAAGGCTTCTTGGGGAATTTCGACGCTACCAACTTGCTTCATACGCCGCTTCCCATCCTTTTGTTTCTCCAACAGCTTACGCTTACGCGTGATATCGCCACCATAGCATTTGGCGGTCACGTTCTTCCGCAGGGCTTTCACGGTACTGCGAGCAATGATCCGGCCACCCAGGGCCGCCTGCACCGCGATATCGAACAATTGACGCGGAATCAGTTCCTTCAGTTTGTCGGCCAGGTCGCGGCCCCATTCGTAGGCCTTGGAACGATGCACGATCACGCTCAGGGCGTCAACCGGCTCGCCGTTGAGCAGAATGTCCAGGCGAACGAGGTCGCTCACCCGGTACTCGGCGTACTCGTAGTCCAGACTGGCGTAGCCGCGGGTCACGCTCTTGAGCTTGTCGAAGTAGTCCACGACCAGTTCGGACAGCGGCATGAGGTACTCGATCTGAACGCGGTCGCCATCCATGTACTCCATGGATGACTGCTCACCTCGCCGATCGAGTGTAACGGACATCACCGACCCCACGTACTCGCGCGGCGTGATGATCGACGCTTTCACGAATGGCTCGCCGATAGATTCGATGGTCCCGGGATCTGGCAGCTGACTGGGGTTCTCCACCAACATCGTTTCGCCGTCGGTGAGCTTGGTTTCGTAGACCACGTTGGGCAACGTGGCGATGAGACTCAGTCCGTACTCGCGCTCGAGTCTTTCCTGCACGATTTCCATGTGCAATAGACCCAGAAAACCCACGCGGTAGCCAAAGCCAAGCGCGGCGCTGGTTTCGGGCACGTACGTCAGCGCGGCGTCGTTGAGCTTCAACTTGTCCAACGAGTCCTTCAACTCTTCGTAGTCTTCGGTGCTAATGGGGTAGAAGCCACTGAACACCATGGGCTTCGCCGCCACGTAACCCAGCACTGGATCGGTAGCCGGGTTGGCCTTGGTGGTGATGGTATCGCCCATCTGCACCGCCGAAACGTTCTTGGCCCCGGTAGCGATGTAGCCCACCTCGCCGGCCGAGAGCTGGGGCGTGGCTACCTGCTGCATGCGAAAGAAACCCGTCTCTCCGACTTCGTGCTCCTGGCCGCCGCCCATCATCTTGATGATGTCACCCTTGCGCACTTCGCCGTCGACCACCCGCACGTAGGCGATGGTGCCGCGGTAGGCGTCGAATTGGCTGTCGAACACCACGGCTTTCAATGGCGCCGCTCCGTCCCCCTTGGGCGCCGGTATCTGACGCACGATGTGCTCCATGAGCTCGGGCACACCCTCGCCGGTTTTCGCGCTCACCCGCGCGATGTCGTCCAGTTCGCAGCCGATGAGATCAACGATATCCATGGCTACTTCGTCGGGTCGCGCGGCATCCAGGTCGATCTTGTTGATCACCGGCACGATCTCCAGATCGTGCTCGAGGGCCAGATATAGATTGTTGATGGTCTGCGCCTGGACGCCCTGCGCCGCGTCGACCACCAGCAACGTACCCTCGCAGGCCGAAAGACTGCGACTCACCTCGTGATGAAAGTCCACGTGGCCCGGGGTATCGATGAGATGGAACACATACGTCTGCCCGTCCGCGGCCTTGTAGTCCATCCGGATGGGATGGCTCTTGATCGTGATGCCGCGTTCCTTCTCCAGATCCATGCTGTCCAGCAGCTGCGCTCGCATATCGCGGGCGTGGATGGTCGCGGTGTGCTCGAGCAGGCGGTCAGCCAGGGTCGACTTGCCGTGATCAATGTGCGCAATGATGCAGAAATTGCGCGTGTGCGCCTGATCGAGGGCCATGGTGTTGGTATCCGGGGGACCGTGGTTTCGAGGTAGTAGGTGCCGACCGGGTCGGGCTTTAAAAGCTGAAGTGTACCGCCATGGACACATCCTCGCCATCATCGCCCGACCAGTCGCGATCGAGATCTGGCGTGGGAGGCCCGCCGCTGTCGAAATCGGCAAGCTGGACGCTCACATAGGCATCGAGGGCCAGGATCAGGAAAGCGCCGCTGGCCCACCACACGTTGTCGCGGGCACGTTCGCCATGCTCGTCAATGAACAGCTCGCGCACGGCCCGGCGGGCATCGTCGGTTTCGAGGTCACGGGCGGCCCTTTGCCTACTCTGGCGCCGGTTTTCCATGAGAATCCGACCCAGGTAGTAGGACTGAACAGCGAAGCCCAGAATTCCCCAGAACGGAGCATCGGAGTAGAGCTGCCCCCACCCCGGTACCGGAATGGTCATGAGAATGGCCGCCCGCGCCGACCGCTGGGCACCGCGAATGGGTTCGAGCAAATCGTTGGCGGGCGGCGGCTCGGCGGCGGCCGGTCCCTGCGCCAAAGCTCCGAGCAATGGCACCGATGGCGCCGACCGCTCGGCCGGTGGCGCGGACCAGGTGGCATTGACCTGGGCAGATTGGAGCGTGACGATCGTCGCTACCACCAGGGTGGTCAGGCGCATCCGGGTGCTCACGCTACCACTTCCTCGGACACTCGGTCCGCCACCGGCGGCTCCACCACGCCTGGCCTACGAACCGTGATTGCCAGCGGACGAACCTTCACGCTGTGCTCACCGCGCGACAGCAATCTGATTTCGCCATCCACGTGCACCATGACTTGCGACTCCACCCGCAAGCGAAATCCGGGCACCTGTTCGTAGCCGACCAGCGGGTGACCAATGTGTTTGCCGAACAGTCCGCGCGGCAGCACGAGCGGCAACCGCAACCGGGACATCCCCTTCACCACGCAGACATCGAGCAACCCATCGGCGGGATCGGCGTTTTCGGTCAGCCGGAATCCGCCACCGCAACGATTGCCAATGCCAACTTCCATCAGCGTGATGCGCTTGGTGCCAGACTCTTTCAATCCATCGAGTGAAATCGACATGGGATGGAATTTCCGGAATGCGCGCAGGATTGCCAGCCCGTAGCGAGCCAGGCCCCTCAAGGGACCCGTGTTGCGACTGTGGTAGCTGACGCTCGCCGAGAACCCAAAGCCCACGGTGTTGAAGAAGTGGTGCGGACCCACGACGCCCACGTCCCACTTTTCATTGTGGCCATTGATGATGGCTTCGAGCGCCACCAGGGGGTCGTCGGGCATGCCCAGCAAAGATGCGTAGTCGTTGCCCGAGCCGATGGGAATGACGCCCAGGATGACCCCTTCGTGCTCGAGCACGGCGTTGCCCACCTCGTGGACCGTCCCATCTCCCCCGACCGCCACCACGATCGAACCCGGCGGCGGTTTCAGCCCCGCTACGAACGTGGCGGCATCACCCTCGGCCTGCGTCAGGTAGATTTCGCCGTCCACGTCACCCTGCTGCAGCCGATGCCTCAGGCGCACCAACTCAACACCACCGCGGCCCTTCCCGGCCGTGGGATTCATCACCAGAATCACCCGTGGTTTGGACGCGGCCTCGCTCATGGGTATCGCTCGCTGGCGTGCGGAAAAAATGGCGGGAATGTGTGGGAATCGAACCCACCTCGGACGCTGAGCGCCCGACCGCAGGATTTGAAGTCCCCGGGGCCCACCAGGACCCATCCACTCCCGAGTAAGAAGCCCGAGTTCAAGGCGCCGGTCCGCCGAAGGTAAGGGCAACCGTTCGCTATCCACAAGAAAGGAACGACAACCGGCCGGAAGCAACTGCTTCCTTCGCGGCACCCGTCATCGGCCCCCGAATCTTTTCTTCGCACCACCGAACGCCTGACGTAGCCTCCTACGATGTCCCGCTCAACCGCACTTCTGGCCGCCATCGCACTGGTATGGGCTCTACTGCTGGTGTTTCAGTCGACCGCCGGCCCGGTCGATGGCTACGTCCCCGCCCACGTGGGCCGCGACGGCGCCAGCGTGGGGCTGGGACCCTCGCTGCACGGATGGTTCGCGCAACCCCTGCTGAACGCTCTGGGATCGATCGGTGTGCACGCGGTGTACGCCGCCTTGATCTTCGTATTGGCCCTACTGGCTGCCCTGGTTCAGGGTACCGACGTGCCCCGTGCCGTGGCCTTGGTCCTGGCCGCGCTCATCGGCCTGACCGCGCTGGTGAACCTTCCCTACCTGAGCAACGATCTATATCTCTACGGCGTCATGGGCGAGATGCAGGCCCACGGCATTCATCCCTACGAAAACGCGCCGCTCCAGAATTACCCGCCGGGAGCCCTGGAACGGATTCCGTGGACCTCACAAACCGCGGCCTACGGCCCGCTGGCTCTCAACCTCTTTCATCTACCCGCTAGTCTGGCGCAGGACTACTCAACCCGGTTCTGGCTGCTCAAGTCATTGCTGGCGCTACCCTGGCTCGCGGCCCTGGCAATCGCCGCGCGACGGTCGAATCGCGCGTTGGCGTGGATCGCGCTGAGTCCCCTTCTGTGGTTCGAAGTACTCCAGAGTGGTCACCTGGAAGGTTGGATCGGCCTGGCCCTCATGGTCGCCGTGTTCGCCGCGCAAAGAGGCGGTAGACCCGGAGCCATGTTGGTAGGCGCCTCGCTCGCGCTGGCGGTATGCATGAAACTCTCGGCCGTGGTCGTACTCGGCGCCTTCGGTGTCCACGCGTACCGGCGTCGCGATGGTACTTTGCCATACGTGGCGGTAGCGTTCGTACTGGTGGCGGCCGCGCTCTACATTCCGCATTGGAAAGGCGCGGCCACGTTTGAAGGAGCCCGCGTGGAATCGTTGAAGGTTTTGCGGTCGATTCCGGCCCTCATTGCACAGACCACGGGAATGAGCGCTCAGGCCACGCGAAGCCTGGCGGCCATCGGCAGCGTGGTCGCGCTACTCACGGGTTCCATCGTACGCTGGCGCGGGTCGTCGTTGGCCACCGCCTGCGTGGCCACGTTGTTGGTGCAGGCATTTCTGGGTCGTACGTTCTTTCAACCCTGGTATCTCGCCACGGCGTGGATGTTGGTTACACCCGACCTGTTCGGTGCACGCGACGAATCCTGGTACATGAACCCTCGGCTGTGGAGCGTGTTGGGTGTCTCCGCCCTGGTTGGCGGCTACGGTGTGTTCCTGTTGAGCCGCAGCGTGTCGCCGGGATACCAGGCACTTTCCATCGCAATCATTCTTCTGCCGGCGGCGGCCAGCCTGCGTTGGTGGCACCGAACATGAAACCATGGATCTTGATGTTCGCGGCTCTTTGCTGCTTGTCGTGTCAGCCGGCCGCGCGAAACCGGCGCCCGCATGTCGTTCTCATCTCCATCGATACACTGCGACCCGATCACCTGGGTTGCTACGGCTACGAGCGACAGACATCACCCAACATCGACCGCCTGGCGCGCGAAGGAACGCGGTACACGCGCGCGTATAGCCCGACCAGCTGGACGCTGCCCGCCCACATGTCCATGTTCACGTCGCAAACACCCTCCCATCACGGCATCGTCGAAGACCGCTACGCGTTGGGACAAGACGCCACCACCCTTGCCGAAGTCATCCAGGCCGGGGGATACGACACCGCGGCGATCACCAGCTGGATCTACGTGGGCCGCAAATTCGGCTTCGACCAGGGCTTCGCGCACTTCGAGGAGTTGGCGCAACCGCAGCGTCGCGCGGCCGCATCGGGCACGGGCGCATCGCCCGCCCGCACCACCACCGACGCCGCCATCCGGTGGCTGCAACGTCCGCGGGAAAACCCCGCGTTCTTGTTCGTGCACTACTTCGACCCGCACATGAACTACGAGCCGCCGCCGCCCTACGACATCATGTTCGACGCCGATTACCGCGGTGATGCCGACGGAAGCTACACGTGGGCAAAGCCGTTCATCGCCGCATTCCAGAGTGAGCCGCGCGCCATCGACGCGCGAGATCGCGAACACATGTTGGCCTTGTACGATGGCGAGATCGCCTACACCGACGCGCACGTGGGCCGCCTGCTCGACGCCGTCGACCGTGAGTTGGGGCTGGACAACTGCATCGTCGTCTTGACCAGCGACCACGGAGAAGAATTCGGCGAGCACGGCTCACTCGAAGGCCACGGCTGGACCCTGTACGACGAAGTGCTGAACGTGCCGTTGATCGTGCGCTGGCCGGGCCACGTGGCGGCGGGCCGCGCGGTGGATGACCCGGTAACGCTGGTGGACCTGGGCCCCACCGTGCTAGACCTGCTGAAGCTGACTCGTCCCGCCTCGTTCGCCGGGCGCTCCGTCCTGGAATCGGCGCCCGGGCAACCGCGCTGGCTGTTCGCCGAGTCCGATCGATTCGGCGTGCGCAAGAGATCGCTGCGCGGACCGCGCTACAAAATCATCTCCACCGAGGACACCGGCGGCAGCGCGAAGGGGCTTCCCATTCGGGAGGGGCTGGAGGTGTTTGATTTGATCGAAGACCCGGGCGAGACCAACGACCTGTCCACGCGCGATTCCACGCGCACGAGCGACCTGGCCAAACTTCTGGCCGAAGCAACGGCCAGAGCCAGCTCAGGGTCGATGACCGCGTCGGCGCGCGATGAAGAATTGAGTGCGGAAGAGGAAGAGCGACTCCGCAGCCTGGGCTACATCCGGTAGTTACACTTCAAGACGACTAGCTGGCCCGCGCCACCACGTCGATCTCGACCAGTGCGCCCAGGGGCAGCCCCGCCACGGCCACCGTACTGCGCGCGGGCGGCGCGTCGGCAAACACCGCGCCGTACACCTCGTTCACCGCGGCGAAGTGGTCCATGGTGGTGAGATAGATGGTCGTCTTCACGATGTCGGCGAAGTCCAGCTGGGCCGCCGCCAACACCGCCTTCAGGTTTCGCATGACCTGGTGCGCCTGGGCGGTGACATCGCCGTCGACCAGTTTGGCCGTAGCCGGATCGATGGCCACCTGGCCCGCGCTATAGAGAAAGCCACCGCTCACAACCGCTTGGCTGTAGGGGCCCACGGCCGCGGGGGCTGCATTGGTCTGGATGATCTTCCGGTCGCTCATTCTACCGTTACGCTCTTGGCCAGGTTACGCGGTTGATCCACGTTGCACCCGCGCAGCACGGCGATGTGGTACGCAAGCAACTGCAGCGGCACCACATTCAGCAGCGGCGAAACCAGGTCCAACGTGGGGGGCACGGTGATCACATGGTCGGCCATGTCGGCGATTTCCTTGTCGCCATCGGTAACAATGGCCAGCACGCGCCCGCTGCGCGCCTTCACTTCCTGCACGTTGCCTTTGATCTTTTCGTAGGTGCTGTCCTGCGTGCAAACCACGACCACCGGCATGTCCCGGTCGATCAGAGCGATGGGGCCGTGTTTCATTTCGGCCGCGGGGTAACCCTCGGCGTGCACGTAGCTGATTTCCTTCAGCTTCAACGCGCCCTCCAGGGCGATCGGGAAATTGTAGCCACGCCCCAGGTAAAGGAAGTTGGAATGACCGGCGTACTCTTCGGCCACCTTGCGAATGCGGTCTTCCTGGTCGAGCACCTGCTGAATCAGCTGGGGTGCCTCTTGCAGCGCCTTGATCACGCGCTGGCCCTCTTCGATCGACATGTGCCGCGTACGCGCCAACAACAACGTAAGAATGGTCAGCGCGGTAACCTGACAGCTGAAGGCCTTGGTCGAAGCCACGCCGATCTCAGGACCCGCGTGGATGTACACACCACCCTGGCTCTCGCGCGCAATGGTTGAACCCACCACGTTGGTGATACCCAATACCCGCGCGCCCTGCTTACGCGCCTCACGCATGGCCGAGAGCGTATCCACGGTTTCGCCCGACTGACTGATGGCAATGACCAGGGTGTCGGGGTCGATGACCGGGCGGCGGTAGCGGAACTCGCTGGCGTACTCCACCTCTACCGGAATTCGGGCGTAGTCTTCGATCATGTACTCGCCCACGAGCCCGGCGTGCCACGAAGTGCCGCAGGCCAGGAATACCACGCGTTTCACTGCGCGCAGCTCGTCGTCCGTCATGTTGAGCCCGCCCAGATGAGCGTCGCCCTCTTCGTACACGACGCGTCCGCGGAACGTGTTGCGGATGGTCTCGGGTTGCTCGTGGATTTCCTTCAACATGAAGTGCGGGTAGCCGCCCTTCTCGATCTGGCCGAGGTCCCAGGTGACTTCGTGCACCAGCTTGGCGACTGACTCGTTCTGGACGTTGCACGTGTGATATCCGTCGGGCGTGATGACGGCCATCTCGCCGTCGTCCAGGTAGATGACCTGACGCGTGCGCGCGACCATGGCGGCCACATCGCTGGCCAGGAAGAACTCGTGATCGCCCAGGCCCAGAACCAGCGGGCTACCGTTGCGCGCGCCCACGATCTTGTGGGGCTCTTTCTCGTGGATCACGGCGATACCGTAGGTACCTTCGACACGCTTCAGCGCTTCCTGCACCGCCGCTTCGAGGTTGCCCGAGTAGTGATACTGGATGAGGCCGGCCAGGACTTCCGAATCGGTGTCCGTGGAAAACTTGTAACCCTCGCCCTCGAGCAAAGACTTGATGACCTGGTAGTTTTCAATGATGCCGTTGTGCACCAGCGCAACCGAACCGGAGTGGCTGACGTGGGGATGCGCATTGTTGGTATTGGGAGCGCCGTGAGTTGCCCACCGGGTATGGGCGATTCCGGTGTGACCGTCTACCGGATCGCGTTCCATCAGGGCCGCGAGCTCGGCGATCTTGCCCGCGCACTTGCGCACCTCGATGCCGTTTTCGTTGATGACGGCTACGCCAGCGCTATCGTAACCCCGGTACTCGAGTCGCTTGAGTCCTTCGACCAGTACCTTGGAGGTGGGCTGGTGCCCCACCATGGCGATGATTCCACACATGGAATTCGTCTCCTGCCTTCGACGGGCTAGACCAAATTAGATTTCACGCGATGTATGAGCTCGGTTGCAACCTGAAGATCGCCAGCCTCCGCAATGATACGCAGGGCATTTTCCGTGTTCGACCGTCGCACATGTACCCAGCGGTCTCCCAGATCATACTTGAGGCCGTCAGTAGAGTCCATTTGACCCTCCGAACCCAGCGACCGGAGGGCAGCCTCCCATTGGCGGGGGTCGTCCACTTCCGGGCGTAGGGCCAACTTGTCCTTGGCCATCGAGGCCGCCGGCCACCGATCGAGACACGCCTTCAGACTGCCCCGCTCGACCACGGCCGCCAGGACCAGCGCGGCGCCCAGCAGGGCGTCGCGGCCAGGGTGCAGCTGGGGCAGGATAACGCCCCCGTTGCCCTCGCCTCCCACAACAGAGCCGACATCTAGCATCTTCTGCACCACATTGGCCTCGCCCACCGCGGTGCGATGAATAGGCACGTCGTGCGCTTCGGCCACCCGGTCCATGACCATCGTGGTGCTGAGGTTGACCACTACCGGACCCTTGCGCTGGCCCAGCACGTGGTCGGCGGCCACCGCCAACGTCATTTCCTCGCTCACCGGTACGCCACCCTTGTCCACCAGGGCCAGACGATCCACATCCGGGTCCACGGCCAGGCCCAGATCCGCACCGGTTGCGGCGACCTTTTCCTGCAGTTCTCCCAGATGATCCGCGCGCGGCTCGGGATCGTGGGGAAACATCCCCGTGCAGCCACAGTACATTTCGACAACCTCGGCCCCCAGTTCACGCAACAAGGCGGGCAACGCATGACCGCCGGCGCCCTCGACACAGTCGACCACCACCTTGAGCTTGGCGGCGCGCACCTTTTCGCAGTCGATCAGATCGAGCGCAAGAATCGCGTCGAGGTGAAGCTTTTCTCCAGAGTCGTCCGATGAGAACGCACCGAGCTTGAGAGCGGTGCGATGGTCGCGTCGCTCTGCATTGAAATGCTTGAGCACGGCGTCGACGTCGAGCTGCGACAAGAACAAGCCGTCGGACCGCAACAGTTTCAGCGCGTTCCATTCCACCGGATTGTGACTGGCCGTAACGATGATTCCACCCACGGCGTCGGTCGTCTGAACCAGGTATTCGGTACCCGGCGTACTAAGAAGACCGGCGTCGATCACGTCGTGACCGGTCGACGACAAAGCGGCCTGCACCGCCATCGAAACCATGGGACCCGACGGACGCGAGTCTCGAGCAACTACGATGGGACCCTCAGGCGCCCAGGCGCCGTAGGCGCTGGCAAACCGTGAAAGAACTTCGGCGTCGAGATCTTCGCCGATGATTCCGCGAATCCCAGAGACGCTGATCTTCAATGCCATGGTGGGGACCTCCTGGGCACATGCGCGCTCGAACAACCGAGAGCATCAGGCAAAAAAAAGGAAGGGACCCGGCTGCAGGGCCCCTTCCAGCGACTATCCCACAACAAACCGCCCCGGCAAGCCGGGGAAACTGGAGCTGGTGTGGGGACTCGAACCCCAGACCTGCTCATTACGAGTGAGCTGCTCTACCAGACTGAGCTACACCAGCACCCATGGCAGAAGTGGAAGACGGAAGCCGATGCTTTGGTAAGCATCGTCATGTCGCACGGGGGAGTGTAACTCGACCGTCAAGCGTGTCAAGATGGCCGAGTCGCGATTTTGAAAGAACGGGTGAAAACAGGTGACAGATAACAATATCGAAGTACAATAGTTGCATCTACCAAGGACCTGTATGGCAACGCGAAACCGACATCCTTCCAGGGTTTTTCAGCCAGCCACGTATATCGGGCTGTCGCGCGAGTTGAGCCGGATCTGGCAACTCGAGGACCGCATAGTCGGTAGCAAGTTGGGCCTCACGCCGACCCAGGTACACGCCCTCGCCGATCTGTGGCAGCACCCCGCCCTACCCATGAGCGAGCTCGCCGAGCACCTGCAGATCACACGAAGCACCGCGACACGAATCGTCGATGTCCTTGTAAAAAAAGGACTTGTAGCACGAACCGTGTCGCGCGAGGACCGCCGCAGGCAAGAAGTAGAACTAACCAACAAGGGCGAGGAGCAGTACCTGGACCTGGAGTCGCACCTGCGCTCGATTGCCCAGCGGGTAATTCGCGATACCGGCCCCGAGGCGTCACGGCTAATGGAGTCCCTGGCCTCGCTACTCGAGGTCGAGCGCGAGATCGCCAAGCGGGAGAGTTCATCCAACCCACCCAGCTAGCGGGCCGTATTGCCAGAAGCTGCCCGTCGCCGCATACAGTTGGCAGTACCAACTATCTGCAAATGGACGGCCAGTGCCCGAAACAATACCGGGGAATTTTTGGCCACATTTCACACTGACAGCATTGGGAAGTCGCGGGCACGAGGCAAGCCCCACCGCGCAAGGCAGCCGGCGACAATGTCAATGGATCTGCATGGGTGGAGATGGTGCGACGGGGCGGAATTGAACCGCCGACACACGGATTTTCAATCCGTTGCTCTACCAACTGAGCTACCGTCGCACCCAATCGAGACCGGTCGCGTCGCGGGGTACGTGCGCGCGGCCAGCCTGCGTCTCAGAGCGAAGGCGACCACGATTGCGGCCGCCTTGCTCAAAGAGGAACAGAGAATATCTCTCAGCGGGTGGGGTCTGTCAAGACACCGCGCGGGCCGAGGTGGCCGGCGGCAGTAGGGTCTTGACCGACGATATCAGCCGATCCAACGAGAATGGCTTGTAGACCACCGAATCGGCCCGGGACCACGTGGAAACGAACTCTTCGCGTTCGACGCTGTTCACCCGCCGCGCGGTCAGCAACAGAATGGGAAATTCCTGCGCGTCTTCGTCGACAGACATCCATTCCTTGAGCTTGCGACTCACCTCGTAGCCGTTCATTCCGGGCAGCATGACGTCCAGCAGCATGATGTCTGGCGGGTCCTGCTTGGCGCTCTCCAGCGCCTGCTCTCCGTCTTCGGCCGTGCGCACCAGGAAACCGCGGCGCCGTAGGGCAAAGTCGAGCGTCTCGAGGATATCCGGCTCGTCGTCCACGACCAGCACGGTTGGTTGGCGACTCATCTCGCGATTACCTCCTGGTCGGAGGCCGCAGGGCCCCGACCCGATGCATGAAATTCAGCGGGCACCTCACGTCCAGCCCGCTCATGGGCCAAGGCAAGCAGCGTACCGACATCGGTCCCTTCCTCGGGGAACGCGCCCCATCCCACTCTCAGATCCCCGGACAGATCCCGGGTCCGGCCCTGGGAATGGCCTTCGGGTGCCTCGCCGGGCCCCGTCAACCAGGCCACCACGCGCGGACCCAACCATTCGAACTCGGTATCGGGCTGAGCCCAGGCGGAAAGTCTTGCCTCCACGTCGGCGACCAAAGAGGCCCGATCGGTCGACGCAACCTCGGGCCCGCTCGGCACCAGGCACGCCACGCCGATTCGCCCGGCGTCCAGATGCTGCGACACATCGGCCATGGCCGCTCGCAACCGCAACAACGCGGCCGGTATGTCAGCGTCGGACTTCGTACTGGGAATCCAGACCGTCATGGTGGTCCCCATGTCCAGCTCGCTGTGCATGTCGATGAAGCCACCATGAGCCTGCACCAGTGCGCGGGTGATCGTGAGCCCCAGTCCGGCCCCTTGGGGTCTTCCCACCAGGGGATCACCCTCCTGGAAGAATCGTTCAAACACCTGAGCCTGAGCGGAGGGATCCATACCCGCGCCGTCGTCACCTACTGTTAGTTCGAAGCCGCGCACGGATTGACCCAGCGTGTAGGCAAGTTCGACGGCTTGCTTATCTGGGCACGGCACATCGACACGTATGTTCACGTCGATGCGCCCGCCGGTGTCGGTGAATTTCATGGCGTTGCCCACGAGATTCTCGACGATCTCGGGGAAGCGATCGCTGTCCACGTACCCCTGCACATCTTCGGGCACTTCGCAGCCCAGAGTGCGGCCCTGCCGCTCGGCGTTGCGCTGAAAACCCAGCAACACGTCACGAAGAATGTGCGTCACATTGTTGGGCTGAGGCTGAAGATGTAGTCGCCCCGCTTCCTGACGCGCCACGTCCAACAACTGCTGGATCAAGCGACCCAAGCGATCGAGGTTGCGCAGGGTCATCTCCAGGAAGTGCGTCTGCTCTTCGCTGACCGGCCCGCTTTCACCCTGACTGACGATTTCGATCGCGGTCTTCATGCTGGTGAGCGGTGTGCGCAGCTCGTGCGAAACGGTGCTGACGAATTCGGCCTGCTCCAGCTCCAACCGCTTCACTCGACTGATGTCGCGAATCGTCATCAGCCACCCGACGTCTGACCCGCCGTCGCCGAACACGCGGCTGACATCGGCGCGCAGGTACCGGGGGTTCTGCTCTCCCCATACGATCTCACGTCCGCTCAATTCGCCATGGCCCTCATCGGCCTCTTCGAGCAGCCGGCTCAGAGCCAGGCCGCTGCTTTCTTCCAGGTCATCCAGGTGGTCGGGTCGCGTTGAGCTTCGAAGCAGCCGCCGCGCCGCCGGGTTGACCACGCGAACCTCGCGGTGCGGGCCAACCATGATGACCGAGGTGGGAAGGTGCTCCACCAGTTGTTCCAGCAGGCGCTGTTCGCGCTTGGCCATGCCGTACAGTTGGCCCAGACCTTCCGCCGCCTCTCCCGCCAGCAATTGCAACGCGGCCTCGGCTTCGGCACCGAAGTCTCGCGGCCGGCGAGCGCCCAGACAAAGCAGCGCGGGACCGTGGGCCAGCGACAGCGGGGCGGTCAGGCGCGTCGGCCACGCGTCGGTGTCGTCGCCTTCTTGATCTTCCACGCCGTCCAGCGGCTCGAGAAACTCCGCGGTGAGCATGCGCGTGGAGGCCACGCTTCGACGCACCAGCAGGCCCTTTGTATTCGTGGATTCGTAGCGTTGTTCGTAGGCCCGCTTGGCGTAGGCCAGGAACTGACGCTCCTGCTCCTCGCCACCCTCTACCGAAGCCACGGCACAAAGATGCGCACGCTGGGATGACTCGTAGACGAACACCGCGGCGTCCGTCTGAAAACTCTCGCGAACATCCCACACGATGCGGCCCATGGCCTGTTCGTCGTTCAGCGTCGAACGCAGGGTACGCGCAATGCGATGACTGGCGACGACCTGGTCCAACTTCTGTTGCAGAGTACGAGCGCGGTCGAGTATGCGGCCGACGTGTTCGCGTTCTCCCAGTGCGTTCAGCGTGCGCTGGCCCACGGTGTCGAGAAATTCCAGTTCCCACGGATGAAACTCGCGGTCGCCCTGATGCCACATGACCAATTGCTCACCACCGACCGCATCGGCGAACGGGGCCGCCACCACCATGTGCATGGGTTCGTGCGTGGCGCGGCACAACGCGGCGTCTACCTCGTGCACGCCATCGCGTGTGCCTTCGAACCCCGCCCTGGCGGCCAGCTCGTGCGCCTTGAAAGTGGTTCCCCCTGGCGTTCTGGCCAACCATACCTGCGCGGCCGAATCGCGCGATGCAGGCGAACCGCTCGACGCCGGTGGCCGCAACAGGGCCACGGCCACCGCGTTCAACTCGGCTGACAGAACCTCGGCCGCCGCGCGCAGCAGCTCCTTGGCACCGGCGGTGATGGGTTCGATGCGCTCGAACAACTCGTCCAGGCGACGCAGGCGTCGGAGTTCGCCACGCAGGCCACGCTCATCGATAGCTGAAACCGCCGCCGACGACACCTGGGCTTCGGCCTGCCTTTGGCCTACTTCGAACACGACGGTCGCCGCGGCCCGCAGGGCATCGGCGTCGTCGGGCGCGATCTCTTTGGCGGCGCTCAGCAGAACCACGATCTCGTCGTCCACGCGCAG
Source organism: Candidatus Krumholzibacteriota bacterium (assembly GCA_029262065.1). Taxonomy (GTDB): domain Bacteria; phylum Krumholzibacteriota; class Krumholzibacteriia; order JAJRXK01; family JAJRXK01; genus JAJDAC01. The sequence goes on from JAJDAC010000017.1 coordinate 63,085, forward strand.
GGTCGTGGCCAAAGACGTGCACTCGCCCGAACGCGCCAGCTCTCGTGGCGGCACGCCGGCGCCCATCACGACCACTCCGGGGAATCCCAGAATGCGCGCCAATCTCACCACGGCCCGGGGTTCGCGCCCGGCCAGGTTCATGGCCAGCACGCGGGGCAAGGCTTGCAACACCACCGCGGCCAGGCCAGCGGTACGGTTCTCGACCCCGTGGTTTTCGTTGGTGGAATCCATGTCCATGGAATAGGGCAACCACAGTGCCAGCTACGTCGCTCGTCGCGACGCGCGTTTTTGGCAATGGTGGCCATGGTGGACCGCGCAGGCGACACGGCCGGGCAACGTTTGCCGTTGCGAGGGCCGAAGGTTCCGGCGGTCAGGGGTAGCGTGTTCTAGGCGCCGTACCCGTGAGGGTGTTCTCGGTGCCATCGCAGGGCGTCACCCACGACCGTGGCCAGGTCACTGTGCCGCGGCTTCCACGCCAGCCGGCGTTGCGCCATCTCGTTGCTCGCGACCAACCGGGCTGGATCGCCGGCTCGCCTTGGTCCACGCGGTGCGTCCAGTTCGACACCAGAGATCGACGCAACCACCTTCAGCACCTGCGCCACGCTGGCGCCATGCCCGGTGCCCAGGTTGATGGCTTCGAAGGAGTCGGGTTGCATCGCGCCCAGGGCCGCGGCGTGGGCGGTGGCCAGATCCTTCACGTGAACATAATCGCGCACGGCGGTTCCGTCGGCGGTGGGATGATCGCCACCGTACACTGAAAACTCGGCCAGTCGTCCCAGCACGTGCAGACATACACGAGGAATCAAATGCGTCTCGGGCCGGTGGTCTTCGCCCCGCGTACCGTCGGCGCCGCAGGCGTTGAAGTAACGTAGGCAAACCGCGCCGATACCCTTGGCGCGCGACTGTTCCTGGAGGACGCGCTCGACCATGGCCTTGCTATGTCCGTAGGGATTCACCGGTGACAACGGCTGAGCTTCGTCGATCACGTCGACCTGGGCATTCCCGTACACCGCGGCCGATGAACTGAAAACGATTTTCCGGATGTCGTGCCGCTGCATGCCATCGAGCAGAGCCAACGCCGACCCCACGTTCTCGCGAAAATACAAAAGTGGTTCCGTGACCGATTCCCCCACCAGACTGCGCGAGGCGAAGTGGATGACCGCTTCGTTGCCGTCGAGCGCCAGGTCGAGAGTGTCAGCGTCCTGGACGCGCCCGCGGACAAATCGCGCGGCCGGGGGAATGGCCTGCGCGTGGCCGGTGCTGAGATCGTCGAGAACCGTAACCTCGTCACCGCGCTCCAGAAGGTGCGCCGTGCAGACGGCACCGATGTAACCCGCGCCACCCGTCACCAGTACTTTCACGGAACCTCCTTCAGGCCCGCGGCCTGGGCCAACAATGGCGCGAGATAGCGCCCGGTAATCGAAGCCTCGTTTTCGACCAGGGATTCGGGCGGACCCGCGACCACGATGTGGCCACCGTCCGGCCCTCCACCTGGACCCAGGTCAATGATGTGGTCCGCGTTCTTCAGCACGTCGAGGTTGTGCTCGATTACCAATACCGTATGACCATCGTCCACCAGGGCATCGAGCACCTTCAACAACTTGCGGATATCTTCAGGGTGCAAGCCTGTCGTGGGCTCATCCAACAGGTACAACGTATGTCCCTTGCGCCCCCCCATGAGCTCTCGCGCGATCTTGATCCGCTGGCTCTCACCACCACTGAGGGTCGAGGCCGGTTGGCCGAGTTTCAGGTAGCCCAAGCCCACTCGTTGCAACAACCAGAGCTTGCTTCCGACCGACGGGGTTTCGGCGAAAAACGCGATGGCCTCGTCCACGGTCAGGTCGAGGATCTGCGACACGTTCCGACCACGGTATTCGACCTCGAGGGTCGAGGGTTCAAACCGACGCCCCTGACAGTCATCGCAGGGAACCGTGACGTCAGCCATGAACTGCATCTCGACGGTCACCTCACCCATGCCGTGGCACGTGGGGCAGCGACCGCCAGCCACGTTGAAGCTGAAGCGGCCCGAAGACCATCCGCGCTTGCGCGCGGTCGCGGTGGCCGCCAGGAGTTCTCGAATGTCGCCGAACACCTGCATGTAGGTGGCCGGGTTGCTGCGCGCCGAGCGGCCGACCGGGCTCTGATCCACCATGACCGTATCGGTGATGTTCTCGCTACCGTGCAGCGCGTCGAATCCATACAGCCGACCTACGCCGGGCGAAATCTGGCCCATCAACGCCGGGTGCAGCAACTCGTTCACGAGCGTACTCTTGCCCGAACCCGACACTCCACTGACGCACACGAACAGGCCCAGGGGAATGGTCAGGTCCACGTCTCTCAGGTTGTGTCGTCGCGCCTTCACCAAACGCAACCGCCGACGTCCTGGCGTGCGCCGGTTGGCCCGCACGGGCACGGCCCAGCGTCCCGCCAGATAACCACAGGTGGAAGACTCGGGACCGGCATGGGATCCCTCCGGGGGCGGAGGGCCGTCGTAGAGTATTTCGCCGCCGGCCGAACCGGCCCCGGGTCCCAGATCAATCAGCGTGTCGGCTGCGCGCAACATATCGGCGTCGTGTTCCACCACGACCACCGTGTTGCCCAGTTCGGCCAACTCGCGCAGGCTGGCGATGAGCCGATGCGTGTCACGCGGATGCAGACCAATGCTGGGCTCGTCCAACACGTACAGCGTCTCAACCAGATGACTGCCCAGCGCGTTGCTCAAATGGATACGCTGCATCTCGCCGCCACTCAGCGTGCGGCTCGCACGATCCAGACTCAGGTAGCCCAGACCAATGTCATCCAGGAATCGCAGCCGGTCGCGCAACTCCGTCAACACGTCGGCGGCGATGGTACGCTGCTCGTCGTTCAGTTCGAGATTCTGGAGAAACTCCAGGGCCGCCGGCACCGGTTGACGGCCCAGGTCACCAATGTCGCGCTCGTTGATTCGTACCGCCCGCGCACTGGGAGACAACCGGCTGCCCTCGCATGCCCGGCATGGTGATCTTCCCATGTACCGCCGTGTGAAGAAACGGTGGCCTTCCTTCTTTGGATTCGCCCGCATGGCGTCGAGCCAGGGAATCACTCCCACATACTCTTTGCTCGACGACTCCAGCACGGTTTTCTTCTGCGCGCGCGTAAGCTTGCGAAAAGGCACATCGGTGGGAATGCCCCGCTTCTCACACATGCGCACCAGCAGATCCATTTCCGAACCGAATGCCTCGCTGGACCACGGCTTGATGGCTCCCGCGCCGATGCTTCGATCCAGATCGGGCACGATTCGCCGATCGTCGAATTCAAGACGTTCGCCGAACCCATTGCATTTGGGGCAGGCGCCCTGGGGACTGTTGAAGCTGAACAGTTGGGGCGTGGGGCGTTCGTACTCGCGCGCGCAGCGCGAGCACGCGAATCGGTCGGTGCACTCGCGTCGCCTATCGCCGTCGGCTTCGAGAACCGCGGCCTGGCCCTCTCCCGCGTGCAATGCGTTCTCCAAGGCTTCGGCCAGACGCAGTCGCGAACCCTCGCCCAGCACCAGCCGGTCGGCGACCACCTCGAGCGTTTCGCTGGGTTTGGGCGTGCGCTCCCAGGGTTCTTCCAGCGATCGGACCTCGCCCTGGTAGCGCGCTCGAAGGTATCCCTGGGCTATCAACTGGCTGGCAAGCTCGGCAAAAGAAAGCGTGTCCGTGGTCGCAACTGGAAATGTCACCAGCACTCGCGTGCCGTCTTCCCAGGCCTGCACGAGTTCGTCGACCACACGGTCGGGAGAGTCGGGAACAATGGGGCCGTGTCCGTCGAGACACCACGTGGTGCCAATGCGTGAGTAGAGCAGACGTAGGTAGTCATGGATTTCGGTGGCCGTGCCCACGGTGCTGCGGCTGCTCTTGATCGTATTTCGTTGGCGAATGGCAATGGCCGGCTGGATGCCGTCGATGCGTTCTACGTCCGGCTTCTGGAGGCGCTCGAGGAACTGGCGAGCGTACGTGGACAGGCTCTCCACGTAGCAGCGTTGGCCTTCGGCGTAGAGAGTATCGAACGCGAGCGAGGACTTGCCCGACCCCGACACGCCGCTCACCACGGTGAGCTGACCCTTGGCAATGGTCAGGCTCACACCCTTGAGGTTGTGTTGGCGAGCCTGCTGGATCGTGATAGCTTGCGTCGAATCCATGGAAGGCGAGCTACCCCGTTAGAGTCAGTCCTGTTGCCGTGCCCGAGCCGCCCGCCGCCGATGTGGGATGCAGGCGTCCGGACAGCTTAGCCAGGCAGCGAGCCATCGTCAAACCGCTGCTTTTGCACGAATGCGCCAACCCATGCCCTACCCCCATCTCGATCGCCTGCTCGACCTGCTGGCGCGGCTGCGACGGCGCTCACCGTGGGACCAACGCCAGACCCCCGCCTCGGCCGCGCGCTTCCTGACCGACGAGGCTCACGAGCTCTGCGACGCCGCGGCCAACGACCAACCCGATCAGATACGCGCCGAGCTGGCCGACCTTCTGTACATGGTTGCGTTCAACTGGCTTCTGCACAATGAGCGTGACCCCACCGACTTCGACCAACTGGCCGAACAGGCCGTGGACAAGCTCGAACGTCGTCTGGGCCATGTCCTGGGCGAAGACCCCCCACCCACCGTGCTGGAAAGTGGAAGCCAGTGGCGACACGCCAAGGCGCAGGAGGCGAAGAGCAAGGGGCAGGATCCGGGTCCCCCCAGCTTGTTGAAGGACCTGTCACCCTCGACCTCGCCGCTACGGCAAGCGTACCTGCATACCGAATACGCCAGCCGCGTGGGATTCGAATGGCCCGACCACACATCGGCCATGGGCAAGATCTACGAAGAACTCGACGAGGTGAAGGACGCGATCGCCAACGGGTCGCAGGCCCACATTGCCGAAGAGGTCGGCGACCTGTTGTTTGGAGCGGTACAACTCGCGCGCATGCTGGGCGTGGATCCCGATCACGCCCTACGCTCCACCAACGTGAAGTTCGCGCGCCGCTTCCGCACCATCGAGGCCCACTTCGACCACGATGTTAATCGTCTGGCCGGGGCTACCTTGGACGAGTTGCACGAAGTGTGGCAACGCGCGAAGCGCGACGAGGGTCAGTCCGACTCCGGGCAACCGTCGTCGTCTTCCACCCCGTCGTAGTCTTCGCGTTCGTTCGGACATTTGTCGATCAGGTCGGGAATTCCGTCCAGATCATTGTCGTTCTCGGGACAACCGTCCGCGTCCTCGAATCCGTCTCTGTCCTCAGCTTCCTCCGGACATGAATCAACCGAGTCCTCCAGGCCATCGCCGTCGGTGTCCAGAAAGATATCGGGGCAGCCGTCCTCGTCCTGGAAGCCATCGAAATCCTCGGGCTCCAGCGGGCACTCATCTTCGGTGTCAACGATGCCGTCGAGATCGTTGTCCAGATCGGGACGACCGTCTCCGTCACGATATCCGTCGAAGTCCTCGGGAAGATTCGGCGCCAGATCCAACCGGTCGATGATGCCGTCGCCATCGTTGTCATCGTCGGGACAACCGTCTTCGTCCTCGAAGCCGTCTTCGTCTTCGGGCACCAAGGGGCAATCGTCTTCGTCATCGGGCACCATGTCGCCATCGCGATCACGCCCGCCCAGGAAGATCGGGTAGCTCAGATTGGCCGAGAAGTACCAATCGGGAAGCGTCGGCACGTAGGGCGTGTCGGGATCATCGGAACCCAATCCGATCGACCACGAGGCCTTGAAACCCAACCCCTCGTCGTTTCCCACGTAGACGCCGGGAGTAAGCCAGGCCGCGCTCTCGCCGAAATTGGCGTCGTCGTACTTGCTCAACCAATCGACCGCGGCTTCCAGGAAAATGTGTCCCCAGCGCTGCCGGAACTCCACCGCCGTGCGCAGCAGGATCATGTCGTTGGAGCCGTTGTCGCCACCCACCGCGGCGGGATACGAAGGCGGGAACACGCCGGTATCGCGAATGCTCAGACTGTCACTGAGCACACCATACCCTTGGGATTCGGCCTTGTTGACACGCACTCCGACATTCGTGGTCCAGCGCAACTCGGGCGCGGGGCCGCCATCGGCAAAAAAGCGTACCGTGGCAATTGCGCCAAACTCACCGTCGACTTCGTCGGTGCTCAGCCCCTCCCCAACTTCTCCGGTCGGAATCCGCACGGCTCCAAAACCGCCCAGGGTGAACCGTTCGCCGTGGAAGATCCGGAGGCTGGCCGCGGCTTCGATGTCACCAAACGCCGAGAGCGACTCGCCACCGCCGGAGACATCCACGGTGCGGAACGGAATGGACGCAGCCAGCGCCACCGAAGGGCTGGCCCGCATGGCCAGGAACGCGCCGTAACCGCGCGATGTGACCTTGGGCCCCAGCGAACCGGTGCCCAGGCCAAAGGCGGGATCGATGGTGCTGGTTTCCACGAACAGACCAAAGCGCAGCGGTGCGCCTGGCCCCTCGGGAGTTACGATGGTCGATGCGAGACCGGGCACACCCAGTCGATTCGGGCCGATCTCGGTGGCGGCGAAGACAGAACAGGAGACGGATAGGACAACCGCGAGAATCCCGGCGGCCCGGAGGCGTACGTACGGCACGAAGTGCTTCGTCCTCTGGGGATATGAATGGGGGCCGCGTCCCGGGCCCGTGCCCGGGTACTGTCCGGAACAGTCTAGCCCTCAGCTACCATCTCGTCCAGGGAGACGCGCGTGCTGGAGAACAGGAACAAGACACATCCCCCGCGACTCTTCGACTCATACTGATAGGCGCACTGATCGTCCAGATGGATGCTGTCGCCCACATTCAGATCGTGCCGTTCCCCATCCACGGTGAATGACGCCGATCCCTTACGCACCAGATAGATGTCGTTGCCCTCAAGGTGGACCAACGGGCTCTGGAAGTTGGGAAGCAGCTCGATTTCGAAGGCCGACATGGAGCCACCAGGTACCCGGAGAGTAAGCGGCCAAAAGCGTCCGCCACCCCAAGGCAAAGGGCGGTCATCCCGTTCCTCGACCCGCAAGTGGCAGACGTCTTCCAGCTGCTCACTCTCCAGGAAGAATGTGACGTCCTTGCCCAGCGCATCGGCGATCTTGGTGAGCGCACCAATGGTGGGAGACGTCTTGCCGCGTTCGATTTCGGAGATGTGGGTCGCCGAAACCCCCGCGATCTTTTCAATGGCCTTGAGGGTCAGGCCCTGCTCCTGCCGGCACGCCTTCACGCGGCCGCCGACGGCTTCGTTGCTGATCATGGCACGTGTCCTCTTGGATGCGAAGGCTTAGAAGCCGAACTTTGGCGACGTTACCCAGATGGCGGTGCACGGCTCGTTTCCCCGATTGATGACTCGATGCGGTTGCTGGGTTCGGAAGTGGATGGTATCCCCTTCCTCGAGGTAGAAGGTTCTACCCCCCGACTCGAGCTCCAGACGACCCGAGACGATGTACCCGAACTCCTCGCCCGCATGGCGTCGGGAGGGAGCATCGGTCATGAGTGGATCCCACGAGCTGAACGCCGCGCTCAGCACCTGGGTCGGTACTGGCTCGGAAAAGGGTTCGACCGTGTAGTGGCCACCCTCGAAGCGCACGCGTTCGCGACTCGCCGCTCGGTTGACCCGAGCCAGCGGTACCCGCTCACTGGTGAGAAACATGGCGGGATCCACGCCCAGGGCCTCGGCGATCTTACCGAGCGCGCCGACGGTGGGTGAGGTACGTCCTCGTTCGATTTCCGACACGTGCGTCGCACTTACGGCGACACGAGATTCGATGTCCTTTAGTGTTAAGTTGTTTCTCTGCCTGATGTTCTTGATCCGCTGACCAATTTTCACCGGTTCCATGGCAAGATTTCCTTGGGGAGCGACAACCTCGGGGGGCTGAGAGGAGTCTTGGGGAGCTGGCCTGGCGATTGCCTACCCACGGATCTCATCCACCCGGGGGAGCGCGGCCGATATTCTACCGACGCAACCCGACCTCGACAAGGCTCGTCGTCTAGGAATTTTCCCGGGTAAAAAGACTACCTCAGGTCGTGCTCGTCGACGATTTTGCCAACCAAAGGCTCCACAAGGTCTTCCAACGTCAGGATCCCCACGGCACGATCGTTGGCGTTGACCACGGCGGCCATGGTCACGCGCTCCTGCGCCAGCACCGCGATCGCCTCCTCCAGCGACATATCCACCGGAACCATGGCCAGGTTGCGCTCATAGAATTCCAGCGGATCGTCCTGCGGTGCGTCGATCAGGTCGCGAAACAGTACCAAACCCCGAACGCTCTTGTCTGCGCCCTCCAGCGGCAGCCGTGAGTGTCCGGTTTCACGCACGGCCCGTACGGCGTCGGCCACCGTGTCTTCGCGCCGCAATCGAGCCACGCTCGGCAATGGAGTCATGTGTTGATCGACACGCGAGTGCACACTCGACGCGAAGCGTTGAACCAGCTGTTCCTGGTCGGCGTCGAGCATTCGCTGGCGACGACCAAGCTGCAGAGTGGACAACACCCGCTCGCGAGACAGCGCTTGTTGCGGTTCGCCGCTGACGCCGAACACACTCAGGGTAATACGCGCGATCTGCCCCGCCGCCCATTGCAATGGCCACAACGCGATGAACAGTATCCAGAACATCGGAGAAGACCAGACGACCATGGTTTCAGGGCGCGAACGGTAGGCGGCCTTGGGAAGGACCTCGCCAAACACAATGAGCAACACGGTCATCCAGATTGCCGCCATCGTCTCACCGTCGGCCCCATACCGATTCACCGCGATGAACGTGGCTACCGAGGTAGCGACCACCACGGTCGCGTTGTTGCCCACGATGGCCGTCACGATGGCCGCCTCGCGTCTTCGTAGGAGCCAGCCCGCGACCCTGGACAGCCGGTGCCCCTGCCGCGCCCGATGCAAGATGGGTATACGGCGGCTGGCCGTGAACCCCGTTTCGCACCCGGCGAAGAACGCGTTGGCCAACAACGACACGAAGATCACGAACAATCCCACTCCCCAGGTCACTGGCCCACCTCGTGGCGTGAGATGCGTACCAACAGCGGCCGCGTGGGCTTGGCCGTCAATACCTGTACGTCGAGTTGTTCTGAATTCCAGGTATCTCCCGCGCGAGGTATGCGCCCCAGGCGTTCTTCCAGCATTCCCGACAGCGTGACCGCGTCGCCCTCGGGCTCCAGTTCCACGCCAATCGACTCGGCCAGGTCCTGAAGGTCGACGCCGGCGTCTACCCGCCAGCTTCCGTCGGGCATGAGTTCCAATTCGGTTTCGGGCTCATCGGTCTCGTCGCGGATGTCACCGATGATTTCCTCGAGCAGGTCCTCGAGTGTCACCAGACCCTCTACGCCGCCGTGCTCACCAACGACCACGGCCGCATGCGTGAAGCGCAGCTGAAACTGCTTGAACAGCTTCGACGCCAACATGCTTTCGGGCACGAAGTACGGCTCGCGCATGACGTCGGCCACGTTCCATTCCGCGGCCTTGTGGTCGCTGGTGCGGGTAAGGACGTCTTTCAGAAGCAACATACCCACTACGTGGTCGATACTGTCTTCGTACACCACGATTCGACTGTGACCGGAAGTCTCGAACGTCTGCAACGCGGTGGCGCGCTCGCAGTCGTGGGGCACTCCAACCATCTCCACGCGAGGCGTGAGACAACGTCCGACGGTTATGGTGGCGAACCGCAGGATGCGACGTAGGACGCGTCCCTCGAAACCCGTAACCGCGCCCTCGTCCCGGGCCACCGATACCAGGGTGCCCAGTTCGTCCCTCGACAACGGCGGAATGGGCGCCGACCCCGAAACCACCGAGGCCAACGCCTCCAGCCCTCGGCGCACCGGATACAGCAGCACGGCCAGAAGCGACACCATGGGCGCGGCGAGTGTGGCCACCCTGCGGCCGTTTCTCAGGCCCAGGGTCTTCGGCAGGATTTCCCCGAACACCACCAGCACGACCGTGGCCACGGGAATGGCCACTGCGAGACCATCCGGCCCCAAGAGGCTCAGGGCGATCGAAGTCATGAGCACGGAGATGAGGACGTTGACGGCCATGTTGGCCACCAGCAACGCCACGAGGGTTCGGTTGGGGTTACGGGCCAACGACGCGGCCCGCCGCTCCCGCGCCGTCCGCGAACGCTGCATCTCGTCCAGATCCACCTCTCGCAGCGAAAAAAGCGCGGTCTCGCTTCCGCTGAAGAATGCGGATGCCAGCAACAAGCCGACGAGGGAAACCAGCGGAACCAGGAGTTCGGTGGGCAACGGGGTGGCCGAAGGCGTGCGGTCGGCCCGCCGAAGGAGGAAGTCAGGCTGCGTTGACACCCGCAGGGTGGGCCCATACTCTGGCCCTCGCAGCCCGTTCGGCAAGAGAAGATCACAAATGCCGAGGGGACACAAGCCGCCCCTCAAGCCCCGGACCCTGCATGCCTCGCATTCTTCTTATGCGGTTCAGCTCGCTGGGCGATGTGATACTGCTCAGCTCACTGGTGGAGTCGCTGGCGCGCCGGGACCCCAAGCCCGAGATCTGGCTGGTTACCAAGCAGGCATTCGCCCAGCTCTACGAGAACGACCCCCGCATCCATCGCGTGATTTCGCTGTCTACGGGACGGGGAGCATTCGAGCAGCTTGTCCAAACACTCGAAACGGAAGTGTTCGACGAGATCCTGGACGCCCACGCGTCGCTACGCAGCCGGGCGCTGACCTGGCGCCTGCCACCCACCAAGACCACGCGAATCAAAAAAGACGCGCTGGCCCGAATCGCCTGGACACGGTTCAGGTTGGCATCAAGGGCACTCGAATTTCACGCCGTGGACCGCTACCAGCGCATGGTCGACGGATCGTCGGCGCCGCCGCGTCCGCGCATCGTGGTGTCCCCGTCGCATCTCAAGAACGCGCGCGCCGAGCTTGGCCACAAGGGACCCTGGCTGGCAATTGCGCCGGGCGCCCGACACGCCACCAAGCGTTGGCCGGTGGAGTCGTTCGCGCAACTCGCCCAACGCTTCCAGCGCGAGACCAACGGCCACGTGCTCCTGGTTGGCGGGCCCGGCGAAGATGACCTGGTGGCCGCGGTGCGCGCCGCCTGCGACACGCCGCCGCACGAGCGAAGTGGTCGTCAGGACCTGTCGGAACTGGCCGCGGTGTTGGCCCAGTGCCTACTGTTCGTGGGCAACGACAGCGGCTTGATGCACCTGGCCGAAGCCGTGGACACTCCCACCCTGGCCGTGTTTGGGCCCACGAGCCGCGAACTGGGATTCTTTCCGCGCGACCCAAGAAGTCACGTCATCGAACACGCACTCGATTGCCGTCCGTGTTCCCGCACCGGCGCGCGACCGTGCCGCATGCCCGAACAGTGGTGCATGACACGATCGTCGCCGCAACTCGTCTTCAGTCAGCTGGAGGTCCTATGGAAGACGCTGTCGAACGCGTCCCTGCCGACGTCCAGTTAGCCAGCTACCTGGCCTACAACGCGCTGTTCGTTCCCACGGCCAGCGCGCTGATCCGACTGGCGGCACCGTTCAACGCCAAATTGAAACGCGGCCTGAAGGAGCGCGCTCACGTCTGGTCGCGCCTGGAGACATCTGCGTCCACGCTGCAAGGATGCGTCTGGGTGCATGCCGCCAGCGCGGGCGAGGTGGAACAGGCCCGCCCCCTGCTACGCGCCCTTCGTGCCAGGTACCCGGAAACCGCCACGCTGTTGACCGTGTTCAGCCCGTCGGGCTACGACCATGCGGTGTCACGCGCGGAGTGCGACCACGTGGAGTACCTGCCCTACGACACGCCTGGCGCCACCCGTCGCATGATCGACTTGTTGAAACCTCGGGCCCTGGTATTCATTTCGTTCGACTGTTGGCCCAACCTGGTCTGGGCGGCGAGGCGCGCCAACGTGCCCGCCGTCCTGTTGAACGCCAACTTCCATCGCCGCAGCGGTCGGCTGCGCCCAGGCGTGAGTGGCTTCTATCGAGGCGTATTCGATTGCCTCTCGACCATCGGCTGCATCGCCGACGACGACCGTAGCCGTTTCGCCAACGATCTGGGTGTACGCACGCCGATCACCGTCACCGGCGACATGCGCGTGGACCAGGTAGTCCATCGCCACGAACAAAACGCGCAGGCGCCCTCGCAACTGGCCGCCACCGCGACCAGTTACATCGCCCTGGGCAGCATCTGGCCGCAGGACGAAGCCGTGGTGTTGGAACCCGCTCTCGAAGCCGTGACCACGCGACCCGACTGGGGAATCGTCGCGGCCCCACACGAGCCCCACGCGTCAGCCCTCGAGCGCCTGGAGCATGCGTTCGACCAGCGCGGTCTACCCCACGTGCGGCTCAGTCGGTTCATGGGGAATTCGTCCGACGCCCGCAATATCGTCATAGACTCGGTGGGGGTCCTGGCCGAAGTCTACCGCGCCACATCGATCACCTACGTGGGTGGAGGCTTTTCATCGGGCGTTCACAACGTGATCGAGCCCGCCGTGACGGGCCAACCCATTCTGTTTGGGCCACGCAACCACAATGCGCACGAAGCCGCCCGCCTGGTTGAACGGGGCGCCGCGTACGAACTGGCCAATGCCGCGTCGGCACGAAAACACCTGGCCCGGCTCATGGACGACGAGCCGGCGCGGCGCCACTCGGGTGACGCCGCCCGCGCGTACGTGCTTGAACAGCGCGGAGCGGGAAGTCACAACCAGGCCTTGCTCGATCGTTACCTGGGTTGAGAAGCGTAGGGAATGGGATCGTTCACGCCGGCGGCGGCGAACCCCGCCAGGCGTAGCCGACAGCTCTCACACTCGCCGCACGCCACGTCTTCGCGCGAGTAACAAGACCACGTAAGACCCAGGGGGGCACCCTGGTCTATTCCGCGGCCAACGATCTGTGACTTCGAAAGGTGAAGCAACGGCGTACGGATCTCGATGCTGGTCTCGGGTCGCGTACCCTCGTTCAATGCCACCGTGAAAGCGTCGAAGAACGACTCGCGGCAGTCGGGGTACCCGGAACTGTCTTCTTCCACCGCACCCAGGTACACCGCTTCGGCCCCGACCACCTCGGCCCAGGCGCAGGCCAAGGCCAGGATCTGCCCGTTGCGGAACGGAACGTAGGTAACGGGCACCGACGAACCCGAATCTTCGGTGGGCACCGCAATGGAAGTGTCGGTCAGGGCCGAACCGCCCATGGCGCCCAGCGCCGGCTGCGGCGCCACCAGACGAGCGGCCACGGCGTAATGATCGCACAGCGCTTCGAACGACTGTCGTTCACGCTTGGCCGTACGCTGTCCGTAGGTGAAGTGCAGTGCATATACCGCGTGCGCTTGGGCCGCCATGGCCAACGTTACACAGCTGTCCATGCCTCCGCTGAGACAGACCACAACCTTGCTGGACACTAGACGCCCCGTTCCACGCCAGGCCACAACAGCTTGTGCTCCTGTTGTTGCAAGGTCACGGACAAGCCGTCTTCGAGAATCCAGGCGGCCAGCTCGGCCGCGTTGAGCTCGCCATGTACGGGGCTCAGCAGCACCGCGGTACATCGAGACACCAGGTCCAACTCAGCAATCTTCGTCCGCGCCCATTCGTAGTCGTCACGATCGGCCACGACGATCTTCACCTCGTCGCTGGCCCGTAGGTTGGCGAATGTCCGCCAGTGGTTGCGCGCCTCTTCGCCACTGCCCGGCGCCTTCAGATCCAGTATCCGCACCACCCGGTCGTCCACCTTAGAAGCGTCTACCGCACCGCTGGTTTCCAGCAGCACCGTGTACTCGTTTTGCAGAAGAACCCGCATCAGGTCATGCACGGGTTCCTGCAACAGCGGCTCCCCGCCGGTCACGCACACCAGGCGGGTGGGAAACGCATTCAGCTCATGCATGATCTCTTCCACCGACTGCTCGCTTCCCCCGTGGAACGCATACTCGGTGTCGCACCACCGGCAACGCAGATGGCAACCCGTAAGCCGAACGAACGCGCAAGGACGTCCGCGGCGCGTGCCCTCGCCCTGTACGCTGTAGAAGATTTCGTCAATTCGCATGCGGGTTGGTGGACCTGGGTCGGAGGATCGGTTCAGGTTACGTCACGAATCAATCGCGACCAGAAGGGTACACTAAGCGGCGTGCCACCGGGCCACGGCCTGAAGCAGCGCGGGTTCGGAAGGTGGGTTGGCCTCGGCTACCACCGACAAGCCCGCGCTCAGCGCGGCATGGCGCGTGGCGGGGCCCAGAACCGCGACGGGGATGTTCGCGTCGCCAAGCGTACGCCAGGCGGCGACGGCCGAAGGGCTATACAACGCCACCAGATCCACCTGACGATCGGCCAGGGCCGTCGTGGCCAGCGCCGGCAAGGCGTCCACCGACAACGTTTGATACACCACCACTTTGCAAACGGCTACCGGGTCGGCCGATGGGCGATCCGCCAGGCCCGTCGTGAGACCCGAACCCGCCTGTTCGGAGGTGGGCCAAACCAGGGGACGGGACATGAGCTCGACCGGGAGGTTCTGGCCCAACGCGTGGGCCGTGGCCAGCGGCGATCGGAACCGAACAACATGACCCAGGCGCTCGGCCGCCGCCGCCGTCGTGTCCCCGACCACCGCGCAGTCGGCCCTTCCGAGGGACGCGGCCAAATTGGGATGCGATTGCAGTCCGGCCCGCCAGAACTCCACCGCCGCGGCACTGGTAAACAACAACACTGGCGACTGCGCGCTGAGATCGGCCAACTCTCGTGCCGTGTCAGCGGGCACGGCAACGGGCGTGCGCTCGACCAGGGGCACCGAGGTGCACCGCGCACCGCGCGCCATCCACGCCTCGCAGCTGGCCAAGGCCGCCTCGGCCGGGCGTGTGATCCAGACCCGGAGGCGTGCGAGATCCTGGCTCATTCCTGTTTCTCGGAATCGAGCCCAAACAGCGTGCGTAGCTCATCCACCAGGGCATCGCCATGATCGCGCCCCAGGCGTTTCATGCCCACCGTAGGCGCATGCAGCAGTTTGCGAACCATGCGCCCGGTCAGTCGGTCGAACTCTTCCTGCTGCGCCGGGTCAAGCCGCGTGCGAACAGTCTCCAGTTCCGTGCGCCGGATCTGCTCGTACTTTTCGCGCAACTCGGCCATCACCGGAGCCAATCGGTGTCCATGGTACCAATCCAGAAACCGCGACAGCTGTTCGTCCACGATTCCCTCGGCCTTGGCCGCTTCGAGCCTACGACGATCTTCACCGTCCAGAACAATGCCCTGGAGATCATCCACGTTGTAGAGGAACACGCCAGCAATACGGTTGACCTCGGGATCAATAGCCCGCGGCACCGAGAGATCGATCAGAAAACTCGCGCGCCGTTGTCCTTCACGCACCGCGGCCCTCATCATCGGCTCGTCGACGGTACGTCCGGGCGCCGAGGTGGCCGTGATGACGATGCCCGCCTGCCCCATCTGACGCGGAAACTGATCGTACGGAACGAGCGTGGCGTTGAGTTCATCGGCCAAGCGACTGCCGCGCTCTCGACTGCGGTTGGTCACGCGGATGTCACGCACACCGAACATCTGCAGATGCCGGGCAACCTGACGACCGGTTTCCCCGGCGCCAATCACGAGCACGGTTTCCTCTTCCAGATTCTTGAAGATCTTCCGGGCCAGGGAAACCGCGGCGTAGGCCACTGACACTGCGCCTTCGCCGACTTTCGTATCGGTACGAACCCGTTTGCCGCACGCCACTGCGTCATGGAAGACCCGCAGCAGTACGTCCCTGGACAGCGCTTTGTCCTTCGCAAAGGTCACCGCGCTCTTTACCTGAGCCAGGATCTGCCCCTCGCCCAAGACCAGCGAGTCGAGTCCGCTGGCGACGCGAAACAAGTGACGCACCGCCTGATCGTCCTCGTGGAAGTACGTGGTCTGTTCCCACTCGGGAAGGGCGACGCCATGGACCTCGGCCAACAGTCCGCCCAGGGTTTCCAGGGTTCGGTCGTGGCGCGAAACCGTGTACACCTCCACGCGGTTGCAGGTCGACAGTACGACGCCCTCTTCGATGGCATTCTCGCGTGCGATCAGCTCGCCCAGGCGAGCGTGCTTGTGGTCATCGAACGCCAGTCGCTCGCGCAGCTCGATCGGCGCGGTGCGATGATTTTGACCCAGGAGACAGATCTTCACCGACGCCCCTTATCCAAACCGGTGGGCCGAATCCACGAGCACGCGGATGAGCACCAGACCCGAGATCATCGACGCGAAGGCTACGAGATTCGTAACCGCGACACGTCCCCCCTGCCAATCGCGCATACGCCTGAGCACCAGGACCCCTCCGTAGAGCATCCATGTGAGCAGGGTCATGCATTGCTTGGGATCCCAGCTCCAGGGCGTGCCCCACGCGTTTTCGGCCAGGATGGCGCCGAGCACCAGACCCACCGACAGGAAAAAGAAGCCGATGCGCACCGCTTGGCGTGCCATGCGATCGAGCGTCTCGAGCGCGGGCAGGCGTTGCAGCAGCAGACCGGGGTTCCGGTTCCGCAGCTGGCGGTATTGCAGCACGTAGGCCAGAGAAAGGAACGCGCTCATGGTGAAGCAGCCAAACGCAAAAATGTTGGCCAGCGCATGGGGCGCGAAGAAATAGTCACGCAGGACCGCCGCAACCTGCGCCGAGGGCCCGGCCCACGCGGCCACGACCGAGAAAGTGGTAATGATGAAGGCCGCCATGAGGCCCATGCCCCACTCGCGTGAACGGAATTCCAGGTACACGTAGATGGCGGCCGTCGACCAGGCCAGGAGAGAGAACGTCTCGCCCAAGCTCACGGGTGGCCATTCGCCGCGTACGACGCCCAGCACCACCAGACCCACCGTGTGCGCCGCCACTCCGATTCGCAGCGTCCTGGAGGCGCGTCGACCCCAGACGTCCTGTCCGCTACGAAACCATACGGTGTAGAGGACCAACGCCAACAGATAGACGATCCAGATCGCGCGAAATGCCAACCACGAGCTGAGAATCATGGATGATTCCTTCGAATCGCACCCCAGCCACAACCGGGAACTTGCGGCTGCATCTACTCCCCTCGTCGGATCATGACGACTGTTGCATCATCCGACCAGGGCCGACTTCGACCGTATTCAAACGTAGCGTCAAGTAGACGCTGTGGCATCTGGGCGAAAGGCAGGTCCGATGCCAATACCTCGCGCGCCGAGGCCTCCAGGGCCGCCAGGCCGTACTCTACGTCATCGCGAGTCCGCTCGACCACACCGTCGGTGTACAGGAGGATCACGTCACCAGGACTCATCACCACCATATCCCGGCGGTAGGTGGCGTCGGGCACTGGACCCATGACGATGCCCGTGGAGCCCAGCAATTCGGAGGCTCCATTGGCTTTCAGCAATACGGCGGGCTCGTGACCCGCGTTCACGTACACGAAGTTGCCATTCCGCTCCAGCTCTCCGTAGATGAGGCTCACGAAACGACTGGTCAACCCGCTGCGATGGATGACCCGGTTGAGGCGCCGCGTGACCGCCGTGATCTTGAGATCACGTTCCACCGCCATGCGCAAACCGGTCACCACGTCCCTGGCCTGCAGCGCGGCCGGCAACCCGTGCCCCGACGCATCACCGATGGCCACGCCCAGTAGGTTGGCATCGATCGGCAGGAAGTCGAAGATGTCGCCGCCAACCGTTTCGGCGGGAATGCTTCGCCCCGCCAACTCGTAGCCGGGGTAGACCGGCTGTCCCGCGGGAAGCAGACTCACCTGGATGCTGCGCGCCTCCTTCAGTTGCCCTTCCAGCTCCAGTTCTCGCAGACGGTGTTGAATCGCGTGGCACAACGAGTTCAGGATCAACTCGACGTCCTCGCGATCAAAATCCGAGTCGATTCCAAACGCGGCGATGTACTCGTTCTCGCGCCCCACATAGAACCCAGCGAAATGGCCGACGCCCAGCCTTTCCTCGAGCTCGCGGTCGATACCGTCGTGGTCGGCCGCGAAGTACTTCACGGTATCGCTGGTCAGCTCCTGCACGATGGAATAGTCCACGGGGATCTTCAGCCCCATAATGTCCTGACCCTTGGAACCCACGCTGCGCACGACGACCCAATCCGGTCCGTTCAGCTTGTACAACCGGCCCGAACTGATGCCGGCGCGCACGCCGAACTGCTCGATCACCTGATCGATCACGCTGGTGAGCATGGCCTCGGGGTGGTCGGCCTGGTCCACATGCCGCAGCAACCGCGCAAGGTCGCGGTAGTATTCCTTGTAGTTCATTCCGGTGGGGGTACCGATCACGGCAGCCATCCTGCGATATGGGGGGAAGAATCAATACGTAGTGTAGGTAGCGCGGCGGTCGGTTCGAGGCAACAGGCGACGCCCGGTAAATCGCAGGAATCGTAGCGAGCAGGCCGCCAAGCCCGCCCCACGCCAACTAGCGACGCTTTGGAGCCAGCTTGCGGAAAGCAGTGGTCTGGCTGACGCTCTTCCGCGACACAAGGTCCTCGACCGTCACCACCAGCAGATAGTTGCCCGACGCGAGCGCGTCGATCGGCAGGTCGGTCCCTTTCACCACGTGGCCCAACGAAGACCGCCCGGTCCGTTCCTCCACAAATACCACGCTCACGGGCTCGACCTTGGACAGGTCCTGGCGCCGGAAGCTCGTGGCGCGTTCGAGGACCCAGTGCGTGCGGTGATCCAGTCGGAACACCTCGTAGTGCACATTCAGGCGGGTGCGCCCGTCGACGTCCAGTCCAGGTTGGTAGAGCTCGTAGTAGACCGACAGCTGCGACGCGTTGGCGGGAAGGTCACGGGTTGCCGCCGGCAGCACGACCTCGCCGTACTTGACGAACCGCACGGGCACCCTCGAGGCCCCCGCGTCGTACGAGCCACGGGCCGTAAGAACCTGCAGGTCACTCAGGGCCAACTCCTCGGCCACCGCGGGTACCACCAGTTCGAACTCGGTGGTCTGCCGTCCACCTCCCCCATCCACGACTTCCACCGCGATTCGATACTTGCCGGGATCAAGAGCCGCGGGAACGGTCAGGAGATACGGACTTGCTGCCTCGGCTGCGTCTGCTTCGGGCACCGATCCGGACAAGGCATAGCGCAGGTGGTCCCGACGAAAGGAAGCGTCCAGGGCAACTTCCACGTAGTCGATTCGACGGTTCTGGGCGTCGAAGACGGCCCAGCTGGCCGTGGCCGCACTGCCGTCTTCGGTCAACGCGGAGAGTTCCCTGGTCGGCAGGAGAGCCACATAGGTTTCCACCGTCGAACGCAACGGACCCCGCGCGAAGACCGCGCGATCGACGAAGAGCCGGAACGTGGGCTCGGGTTTCGGTTCGAAGAACACCAACGGATGGTTCTTCTTCAGACTCTCCATGGCGTAGGAACTGGCCCAGCCCGTCGTCCAGTGACCGTTGCGGGTCTCGTCCACGAACAACAAACTGAACCAACTGCTCTGCTCGTGGTAGGTCCAGACCCACAACGGGGTCCAGCTGGGAAACGTCTCCGATGGACTGAGCTTGGCCCCCGCCACCTCCAGCATCTGGAGTACGCCACCGGCACCGCCGGATTCGTACATGGTACTGGTCGGACGACCCCATCGCACCAACGCCGTTCCCATGGGAGCCTTCCAGCCGGGCCTACCCGACTCCGGGTCGCCGAACAATATGTCGGCCTCCACCAGGCGACGCCAGTAACCCATCTGTTGCGGATTGAACAGTTGAGTGGGTCGATCGTCACGCCCCTTCCAAAAGGCGTCGAGGGCAGCCCGCCACAGCGTGCTGTCCTGGAGCGCCTTGCCAACATCGGGGTCATCGTCGGGCTCGCGATCGTAACCCGCATCCACGCGACGGCAGGCCGCGTGCACCAATTCCGGGTCCAGTTGCTCTTGCACCATCGGCTTCAGGTTGTGCTCGTCGAGAAACCAGCGGGCGTCCTCGAACGCGGCTCTCACCGCCAGCGGACTGCTGTCCAGCGCCTGGCGAAACCACGCCTGCGCCTCGTCGTCTTCGCCGCGAAACGACGCCACCGCCCCCAGAAGAAAACGGGCGGCCACGTCACGACGAGTGCCGAGAAGCGCGGGGGCAATCTCGGCCAGCCGTTCGTAGCGCTCGAGCGCCAACAACGCGGCGGCCAGACCGTAGCGACCATCCACGTAGTCGGGGTTCAGCTCGATGCTGCGCTCGAACGCTTGGCGACTGCGCTCGAAACCGTCGGCATCCATGACACGACGGGCTTCGATGAAGTGATACCGCCCGCGCAGACCGTGCAGCAGGGGCTCGTCGCCGAATTTTCCTTCGGCCCGGTCCAACGTCTTCGTCGCTTCACTGGGGTACCTCATGCGATGCACGGTGACCGCGCGGGCCTTCACCAGGTCCAGGTCTGGACGCAGACGCATGCTCTCGTCGAGGTACTCCAACCCCGTGCGTCGATGCTTGAACATGTCGGTGGAAAGATGAAGTTCGCCCAGGCGCCGGGCCAACCTGGCCCGCGTGTCACCGCGAGCGTCGTAGTAGGGATCCATCAAACTGTCGACACGCGCGAAGATGGCGTCGACCGAAAGTTTGTTTCCCTCGAGTTGCAGCTCGTCCCAGGTGAGCGACAGGCTGGCCGCAGAGACCAGACCAGCCGCGCTCACGCAGGCGATCACTGCCAGGGCCGGGGCGAAGATCAAGCGTAGCAAGGGGCGACAGCCAAACCGGGGTGAGTCCCACGCAAGATAATGAGCCCGGGACGTGGGGCACAAGCCCCTGGGCTACCGACGCGACTTGAGAAAGGGTACGTAGCGCCGGGCCACGCGTTCGGAGAGCAGGTCGACGACCTCGACCTTCAAGACATATCGGCCCGGAGCCAACGCAACTATATCGACCTGACCGGCCTTGATGACGATGCCATCCGCGCTCACGCCGGTGCTTTCTTCCACGAAAGTCAGGCCCACCGGTTCGATACCCGCCAGCTCTTTCTCCGTAAGCTCCCGGCTGCCTCGACCAATGCTGGTACCGATGCGCTGACGAAACACTTCATACGTCACGTTGAATTGCGTTTTTCCATCCGCGCCGGTCAGCAGATTGTGCGCCTCGAAATACACGTACACGGCGCTGGCATCGGATGGATAGACCGCGGACGGGGCCGGTACGATTCCATACGCGTACTTCACGAACTCCGTAGGAACATCCTGGCTTGGGTGATACGGCGCGAAGGCGGAGGCAAGCTGTAGTTCGCTCAAAACGAACAACCCCGGCGGCACCGGAGAAGGAATGATCAGGCGCACCTCGGCCGCGCGATGACTGCCGTCGAAACCAGATACATCCAAAGCCAACCGGTACTGCCCCGGCTGCAACGCGGCCCCCAGCTGCGACAGCAACGGGTCATTTCGACCGCCAGGAACCGGCTGACCCAGGGCCGCATGCAAATTGGATCGGTAGTGACGCGCGGTTACGTCGCGTTGCACGTATTCGAGGCGCTCGTTGTTTTCGTCGAAGATCGCCCACTCCACTGACGCCAAACGTTCTACCTGCGCGCTGTCGGCCGAGGCGCGGAACCGAGAATCCGGCGTTATGGCAACGTAGCTCTCGACCTTGGTCGACCGCGCCGAGGGAAACGAGGCAGTGCGAAACGCCAGGCGAAATCGAGGCTCCTGCTTGGTGTCGAAAAAGGTGAGCGGTTGGGCGCGCGACATGGCCCGAACGTTTTCCGACGTCTTGCTCGTGGTGCGCCAGTTGGCCTGGTAGGTCGGGTCCTGAAACAAGAGGCTGAACCAGTTGCCGTCGCGGCGGTATGTCCACACCCATAACGCTACCTGCGACGGGATGATCTCGGACTGGCTCAGGCGCACTCCCTGGTGGATCCAATCTTCCATGTCAATTCCGTTGCTGGGCGGCTCGTAGATCATGAAGTCGGGGCGGCCCCAGCGCACGATGGTCTGGCCGGGCTCGGACTGCCAGCCGCGGTGGTTGTCCGTGCCAAACAACACGTCAGCCATGACCAACCGGGTCCAGAACCGCAGGCGGCGCTCGTTCACGGCCGATGTCGGATGAAGATTATTCCAGTTCCAATAGAGATCGACCGCAATCTTGCGAACGCTGGGGTCCTGCAGCGCAACGTCGAACTCAACGTCATCGCCTTCGATCCAACCCTGTTTGTGCTGCCGCATGGCGGCGATCAGAAGCGTCGGGTCGATCTGGGCCATGAGTTGATCGGGCAGGTTGTCCGAATTCAGGAAACCGTCACCGTGCAGGAAAACGTCTCGCACCTCGGGCGATGAGGTGGCCAACGCCGCCGTGAACAAGGGCTGAGCCTGGTGCGAGTAGTTCGTCTTCGCACGCGCGGCCCCTTCCAGAAACAGCCCGGCGGCGCGCGTTTGGTCCCACTCGGCCAGGCGAGGCGCCACCTGATTCACGCTTGCGTATTCTTCGAGGGCGAACAGGGAAAGGGCCAGTCCGTACCAGGCATCTTGCAGGGTGCTGTCGATCTTCGCGGCGGCGATGAACGCGTGCTTGGCCTTGCGGAACAGCGTGTCGTCAAGCTGTCGCTTGGCCTCGGTGAAATAGAACCGGCCCAACATCACGTGACCGCTGGGGTCGTCGTGCTCTTCAACCACCGACTCGAACCAGGATGACGCATCGCTGGTGTACCGCATGTTCTGCGCGGTAACGGCCCGCAACTGCGCGGCGGCCACCGGCTCGTAACCCAGGCGCACGGCTTCTTCCAGGAAATCGAGGGCAAGGCGACGATGCTTGCGCAGGCCCGTGGACAGGTAGAGTTGGCCCAGTCGATACGCGCTGAGTCCGCGCCCAGACTTCGGCGCGTCGTCGTAGACGACGGTCAGGCTGTCGATGCGGGCAAACCGATCCGACTCCGAAAGCCTGGTGCCCTCTACTTCGGGCGGGGTGGAATCCATGGATATCGAGGCCACCGCCGCCGGCGTGCCCAGCGCACATGCCAGCCACACGAATCCCAGGCGAAGGAAGGTACGCAGCGGCATGGTCAGGCCAGGGACAGAGGTCACGGGGGGCACACCCATGACCCTACCGCCCAACCACCGCTCTGCACAAGCGAAGCGGGACGCGCGTCAATCCGGGGAGTTGCCAAAGCGTGCGCGAACGGCCCCCATGCTCGCTTTCTCGCCACCCAGCCCCGCGGTGAATCGAATACGACGAAGGCTGCCGGTGGACGTACCCGAATCGAAGTGCTGTACGTACCAAAGTGAACCGTCCGGGCCCACGCGGAACTGCGCCGGTCGGTTGATGCGGCTGGCCCACGGGTCGCCATCGCCTTGTCCAGGTACCTCCGGCGCTGGCGCCCAACTTTGCCCCGCGCCCTGAACACGAAACAGATTGCCCCGGTAGAAATCTACGTAGAAGTAGTCTCCCCAGTACGCCTCCGGCCAATTGGCCTTGCCACCGTCTACCGCGCGGTAGACTCCCGCCGATATCGCACTCGAACCCAGCGGCCGACCGTACGACAGAATCGGTGGCTGAGCCGAATCTTCGTCACCGCAAGGCTGCTCGGCGCGCAACACGCCACCCTCCACTCGCGGCCATCCCAGATCCACGCCCGCCTGGTCGACGACGCTCACTTCCTCTTCAGTTTGCCAACCCACGTCGGCCACGAACAGATGACCGGTTTCCGGATCGACGTGCGCGCGGAACGGATTGCGCAATCCGTACACCCACACCAACGATGCGATATCGCCCTGTCCGTCGTAGGGGTTGTCGCCGGGCGCCAGGTCCGCCAGCGTAAAAGGCCCCGTCGCGCCCAGATGATCCACCTTCATCCGCAGCACCTTGCCGCGCACGCTATCCAGCTCCTGGGCGTCACACTTCACCTCGTCGTCACCCAAGGTCAAGAACAGGCTTCCGTCGATGCCGAACAGCAGGGTTCCGCCGTTGTGGTTGCCGGCGTTGGTGGCAATGCCCGTGAAAAGATCCACGCCGGCATCGAACGTAAGCGCGCCGGACTGCCCATCACTCAACGCGCCACCAGCTCCGTAGCGTGTGACCCGCTGCTCGTTGGGATTGCTTCCGGTGTAGAACGCGTACAGGTACGGACGCGCCGGCCATTGCGGGTCCACCACGACCGACAACAAGCCCTGTTCGCCGTGCCAGGTCTGCAGGTTGGGCACGGTCAGTACCGATTGCAGCGCGGCCTGGCCGTCGGCCAACACCAACTTCACTTCGCCGGTTTCCTTCTCGGCCACCAGGACGCGACCATCGGGCAGGAAGTCGAAACTCACCGGACGCGCGTATCCGGATTGTATGACGTCGTCGGTGAAACCGGTGGGAACGGTGGCCGCCCCCGCCGGGGCGACGGTCACGACCATCACGAGTAGGAATCCGAGCCGCATTTCCGGTGATCCTCCAAGCAGGGAGTGTTGAAATGAGGGCCGGCAGTGGGCACGGCCGGCCTGCTTGAAGTATCGTAGCAAATCGCGGGGCACACCAAGGGGGTGTGGCCAATCGCCACCGTCCATGACCGGAAAGGACGCGCCGTGTCTCAAACTCCCTCCCACCGCGATGGCCACCTGATGGTGGCGGCCGTGCGCCTACTCTCCAACCGCGAAAAGCATCCCCCCACCGACGACGAACTGGCCCAGATGCTCCGGTGGCATCCCGAGCAGGTGCGGGTCATCACGCGGGGGCTCGAGGATCTGGGCATTCTGGTGGCCGTCAAGACCCCCTATGACACCCGGTACGAGGTGGGCGACTATCTGGGGCTGGAGAAGCTCTCCCTGGACGATTCTGGCCCTGGGTTCGCTGACGACCTGGCCGAGTTCGAAAAGCACCAGCAGGAGGAGCAGGAGCGCCTGGAAGGCCTGTTCAAGGGGTCCGAGTTGGAGAAGAAAAAGCGAAAACAAATGGAGGCCCTGGACACGGACTTC
Source organism: Candidatus Krumholzibacteriota bacterium (assembly GCA_029262065.1). GTDB lineage: Bacteria > Krumholzibacteriota > Krumholzibacteriia > JAJRXK01 > JAJRXK01 > JAJDAC01. The sequence continues at coordinate 87,828 of JAJDAC010000017.1, forward strand.
GGCAAATTCCAGAAGAAGAAACCGGCCAATCCATTTGGCGACGACTAACTCCCCCTATGGGCTTGCTCCCCGGTCCTTTTTCGCTATACTCCTACGCTCGTGTCCATTTCAGGAGATAGTCAATGTCCAGAGTCTGCCAGGTCACCGGAAAGAAACCCGTCTCGGGTAACCGGGTGAGCCATGCCCACAACGTGAGCAAGCGCCGCTTTCTGCCCAACCTGCAACGCAAGAAGTTTTGGTCGCCCGATGAGAACCGCTTCGTCAAGCTGACGGTCAGCGCTCGCGGCATCAAGACCATCAGCAAGAAGGGCATCGACGTGGTGTTGCGTGAGATTCGCGCCAAAGGCCAGAAAATCTAGCAGGCTTGGCTTAGCCACCCGAAGTGCCCACGACTCGGGCTACCCCGTTTTCCTGAAATATCCGCGGGCCTTCCCGAAATATCCACACCGGGCGTCGCCCCGGCCCCCATCTCAACCAGCCTGATGCTGCAACGGCGCCACCGCTTCGTCGTCGCTCTGCGTGCGATCCCAATTCGTATGCGGCACGCGGTTGTCCACGAACCACAGCTTCAGGATCTCACCGTAGCCATAGTTGCGGATGCCATGCTTCGCAAAGAACGGCCGTAGCTTCAGGTTGAGCCGGGTCAGGTTGTAGAAGGGCACGCTCTGGTAGTAGTGGTGTTCCAGGTGGAAATTGCTCCACAGGAACATGAAGCGCCAGAACGCGTTGCCGTCGATCCGGCTGCTCCAGTTGGCCGGGTCGTCCGGATTGATGTTGTAGTGCTGTCCCAGACGATTCAGCGTGAATGCGATCGGAAACACCAGGAAGTACGGAATCAGGTACACACGAGCAGCCACGCCAAACCCGGCCGCCCACCAGATGCCCGCCAACATCAGCAGATGCAAGCCAATGGTCACACTGCGTTCTCGGGCGATGAGCTTGCGATCGGCTTCGTCGTACGAGGCCGCTTCGGTTCGCGCCGCCCTGAAGTAGATGGGAAACAACACCGGCGTGCAGTACATGAACTTGTACCAGCGCGCGACCCGCTTGGGCGAGAGGTAGGCGCGCTTGGGATCTTCCACGTCCGACCCCAGATTGTCATGATGATCCAGGTGCCAGATCTTGAACTGGGTGGCCGAGATGCCGCTGGGCAGCGCGTACAACAACCCCAGGAACCGATTCCAGCGCGGACGCTTCTTCACGAAGATGGCCTCGTGCACCTGCTCGTGTAGCAGTACCGTGAAGTTGAACATGGTGAAACCCATTAGCAAGGCCACCGGAATCACCACCAGCGGGTTCGCGAAGTTCCACAGCAGGAACCCGCACCCGGCCAGCAACAGGAACTGTCGCGCCACCACCGCGAAATGCTTCCACGGCTCACACTGATGCAGCCGACGGATTTCGTCCTGGCCCAACGCTTCCTTCAGCTCGCGCTGCATGGCGCGCGTGTACTTGTAGTAGCTCTTGCTTTTGGCCATGGGGGTCTCGCGGGACAATCGACGAGGGAGCAGGTGCGGTAAGCGATATAACCTAATGGTACCACTGCCCAGATAGGCCCGCAATCCACGCCAGCCAGCGCTGGTAAGGGTCAGTCGCCCGTTTCGAAGTACATCGTGGCGTGGACCATGAACTGGGTCAGCGAAGCCGATATGCCCGAGGCGTCGAGAAACGCCGCGTCCACCTGGGCGGAAATGCTCATGCTCTCGTCGATGCGCCACTCGTGACCCATGCCCAGTATGGCGGCCAGGCCATTGCTGTCGGCGGTGGCGCCGTCGAGACGGGCAAACAAGCGGCCGTAGCCCATTCCGCCCCGCAGGTAGAACCCACCCAGATCGGGGAAGAACGACACGGTCAGGGCCCCTAGGCCCAGGTAGCGCGTCTCTTCCTCGGGCAGGGTGTCGTCTTGGCCGGGATTGCGCCACACGCTGTATTCGAACGCCAGCAACGCACGTCGCTCCAGGGCAAAGCCGATCTTGCCCACCATCGAACGGCCCCCACCACTCCAGCCCGAGGCGTCCAGGCTCGAGTCCGATCGCACGCTCACGTCGGCCCGGGTCGCCCCCAGAGCGAATCCCAGAAACGCACCATTGTGAAGTTCGGTATCAAACTCGGTAGAATCCTGGCCTGCGGCGGCCAGGGAAGAACCACCCAGACCCACGGCGACAACGAGGACCAGGGAGGCCCGCCGCCAGAAGCACTCAGCGGTAGACGCGGTAGTCCAACCAGGGAAACAACGGCGCATCGTCGGCCAATCGATGAAGAAGCGCGGCGGCGGCGCCTGCATCGAGGCTTTCCGCCTGCACCAGGTCGGCCAGGGAGTGGAATCGATCGATGTGGGTGCGAAACCGCTTGAGCGCGTAGGGCACCGTCGTGCCGGTGTGCACGATGAACGCCCAGTCTGAACTCTGTGCCAACAGCAATTCGCGCGCCGCGGCATCGAGCAGTTCGCGAAGCGGGCCCGACGCCGATGGGTGTCGCGCGGCCATGGACTCCATGCGCGACTCGGCGTGGTGTTGGTGGCGGTAGAACCAGGCGTTCTCCCCGTTCAGCCATACGGCGTTGAAGCCGTTCTCGCCCCAACTGCTGGCCGCCGGCTGAACGCGTTGGATGCGCGGCATGGCGTCCAGCGCACCGGACGCCGTAACCAGTCGCAACTCGTCGGGGTAACGCGCGGCAATGCGAAAGAACTCTTCGATGAAGCGCGGGCCCTCGAACCACCAATGTCCGAATAATTCCGCATCGTACATGGCCGCTATTACCGGCGGCCGATTCATTTCGGCGCGCAACCGTTTGGCCTGCGCCACTCGATGGAAATGAAAGTGTCCCGCGTGCTCGCGTGCGCGTTCCATCGCGCGGGCCGGTTCGTAGGCCTGCTTCTGATCCAGGGGGACCGCGCCCGTCACCCGGTGCATCTTGACGCCCACCGACCGCCGCACGCCATCGGCATGCAGAAACGGCGCGATCGTTTCGTAGGGCGCGTCGTAACCCAGGTCCCGATAGAACTCCCGATACCATGGGTCACCGGGGTAGCCCACTTCGCTGCTCCACACCTGCTGCGAAGTCTCCAGGTCGCGAGCAAAGGCGGCCGGTCCCGCCGGCGTTCCCACGGGCGCGTACGGCCCGTAGACCGGTTGCGGGGTACCGTTGATCAGCCCATGCGTGTCCACGAAGAAGTAGTCCAGACCCTGCTCGGCGATGAGGTCGTCGAAGCCTGGACGATACGCGCACTCGGCCAACCATATGCCGCGCGGCGCCGCCCCGAAAACTTCTGTATACGCCTGCACGCCCACGCGAAGCTGCGCGCGACGCGCGCTGTCGTTGGACATCAGCGGCAGAAAACCATGGGTCGCGGTACAGGTAATGATTTCCAGCTGGCCGGTCTCGCGCCGCCGCCGGAACGCGCCGAGCAACCCACCGGCTTGCTCGGAAATGAACCGAGCGGTGTCGTCGAACCAGCGCAGATGAAACTCGAGCAATTCCCTCCGCGCAACGTCGTTCGCGGACTTGGCCAGCTCGGCCCGAACCAACCCCTGCTGGCGGCCCAGATGACGCAGGTACCGCTCGTTCAACAACCCGTCGCCCAGCATGGCCACCAGGGTAGGACTCAGGTTCAGCGTGAGCGCGTGGGGTACCCCTTCTTCTTCCAGTCGTTCGAGCGCCATCAACAGGGGCACGTAGCACTCGGTTATGGCTTCGAACAACCAGTCTTCTTCGAGGAACTCATCGTGCTCGGGGTGTCGCACGTAGGGCAGATGCGCATGCAGCACGAGACACGCATAGCCCGCGGGCTGGTTCATCGCTCCGATCTCCCCCGACCATGCCAGCGCGGCATGTGATGCGATCCGGCCGGAGACGAGACCGGATTGGGCGTGGACGGTTTCGGCAACACCACTCGGGTGTAGGTCGACGGCTCGGCCGACGGCTCAGCTGACGGCTCAGCTGACGGCTCAGGCGACGGCTCGACCAACGGCGGCCGTGATGGCGCTGGTGGTAGCGAAGATGCACTTCCGTGCTCGGATTCGACTACGAGCGGAGGCTGGAAAACGGGCGGGGGATCGAATGCGGGCGGCGCCGTCGGCGGCAATGCCGAATCAGTTGGTCGCGGCGGCGTGACCCATTCGACCGCCGTGGACGAGCTGGACCCTTCGCGAAGCATCTCGATCCGTTGCGACCGCAATCGCGCCGGTGCCGATCGATCGGACAGGTTCACCAGGGCCAACTGCACACTGCGTGCCCCCTGCGGCTCGACCCAGAACTCTCCGCGTCGCCCGACGTCGCGCGTCAACTCACGCTCCCGTCCATCTTCTTGTATCACCAACGCCACGTCGGGATCTTCGCCGTGGAGCTCCCAGTACGCGTACACGAGACGCGGCGACTGGGGCAGGGCGTGCAACACTTCAACGCCGTAGCCTTCGCGCAGTTGTGGGCCGAAGTCGATGTAGGTATGCGTCGGTTCCGGCGTCGGTTCCGGAGTTGTTTCGGTCTCCACCGGCTCTTCGGCGTGACCTGGCTCGTGTTCCGTTTCAACCAACGGTTCCAAGGCGATGTCCTCGTCGACATCTGGCCGGGGCACCGATTCATCCGCCGCCACCGGCACCGACTGACTCGCCCGCTCGATCGCCAATTCATACATCGCTTCTACATCTGCCAGTCGCGAACCCCACGAAACGTCGGCGTGCATGGCGGCGCGCTGCAACATGGCCCAAAGGGTAGTCTGCTCCCAGTAACGCAGGGCCTTGCCAATGGCCAGACTGAGTGCGCGCGAACTGAGTGACTGAAACAGAAACCCATTGCTCTCGCCCCGCTTGGTACCGCGACCGCCGGGAGGATGAATGGTGTCACGCAATCCCCCTACCGCGTGCGCCACCACCGGCGCCCCAAACGCCAGGGCTTGCAGCTGGGCCAGACCACAGGGCTCGAAGCGTGAGGGCATGACCAGGAGATCAATACCGGCCAGGAAACGCGGGATGAATTCCCGTGTGTACGGCACCGCCACCACCATGGAGTTCGACTCGACGGCCGACTGCACGCGGTGCTCCAGTTCAGGATCGCCGTCACCTACGATCACGACCCGCGCGCGCTTCTTGCGAAGGGTCGGCAGGGCGTCCAGCAGAAGATCCAACCCCTTTTGTTCATCGAAACGGCCCAGGAAACCCAACAGCGGAAACTCCTTGTCGGCATCGTCGGCGAGAGCCAGTTCGTCCAGCAGCGCCTGCTTGTTCTTGCCGCGAGCGGTCAGACTATCCGCATCGTAGTTGGACGCAATGGCCGCGGTGCGGGGGTCGAACTCGGATTTGTCGATGCCGTTCAGGATACCCACGAACTCCGAGGCCCGGGGCGCAAGCCAACCGCCCACGGGTCCGCCGTGCTCGCCATCGAGCAACTCACGAGCGTAGTTGGGGCTGACCGTGGTTACGATGTCAGCGCGGGTCAAGCCACCGCGCAACCAGGTCAAGTCACCCTGATACAGAAGATCTTCTTCGAGTTCGGAAGCAAACCCCAGCGCCGGCAACGAGCCCGCGCTGGCCTGCCCCAGGTGCGCGTGATTGTGCAGCGTGTGCACCACGGCCGGACGGCCAACCGGTTGACGCGACAGCGTCGGCGCCAGCAGCCCCGTCATCCAATCATGGGCGTGCACTACATCGATGTCGGGTTCACGTTCGATCCAGGCCAAGGCGGCCTGCGTAAGAATGGCGCCGCGCGTGGTTAGCGCGTCGACCGGAGCGTACGGATTTGGTCCGGTGAACCACTGGGGGCATAGCACGAACAGGACCGAAAAGCCCGGCTGCTCCACCCGCCAGATCTCAACCGTTACACCGAGCGGCAGCTCGAATCGCGCTTCAAAGATCTCGTCGCCCTGGAGCGAAAGCGACGCCGGGTGGTCAGCAAAATGCGGCGTCAGCACCTCGACGCGGTGACCGCGCTTGCCCAATGCCGCGGGCAGTCCGTAGCTCACCTCGGCCAAGCCGCCTGCCGTCGCGAACGGTGCGAGCTCTGGCGTCACCCAAAGGATGCGGCGAGCCTGAAACCCATCGAGGGGTTCGACCGGCACGGGATCAGAAGTTTCGCGCACTGTGCTCAGGAGAATCCAGGGCCCGCGGAATCACCACAATGCCAGATTCCGTCACATGAAAGTGTTCCTGGTGTTGGCCGGCGGGTCCACCAATGATCGAATCGGGAGCGATTCTTACATTCTTGTCGATGATGGCGCGGTGAATCCGCGCGCCGCGACCGATGTGTACGTTGTCGAGAATGACCGAATCGACCACCTCGGCCCCGGTATGAACGTGGACATTGCGACCCAGAACCGAGTCCTTCACGTAACCGCCCGACAGAATGCAGCCGCCCGCCACGATCGATTGCACGGCGCGGCCCCGGCGATCGTCCTCGTCGAAAACGAACTTGGCCGGGGGATCGTCGTAGCTCGCGGTGCGAATGGGCCAGTTCCAATTGTAGAGATTCAACTTGGGCACCACGTTCTTCAGATCCAGATTGGCCTCGAAGTAGGCCTCTATCGTACCCAGATCGCGCCAGTAGGCGGCTTCGTCGTCGGTCTCGGAAGGAATGCGATTGCGCAGGAAGTCGTACGCATACACCGGTTGATGTTGAATGAGCTTGGGGAGAATGTTCTTGCCGAAGTCGCGACTCGAGTCGGCGTCGGCCGCATCTTCGCGCAGCGCCTCCACCATGGTCTTCGAATCGAAGATGTAGTTGCCCATGGAAACCAGCGCGTGCGTAGGACGCTGCGGCAACGGCTTGGGGTTGGCCGGTTTCTCTTCGAATCCGCGGATGCGCCACTGGTCGTCCACTTCCACGACGCCAAATTCGGTCGCTTCGCCAATGGGTACCGCCAGACATGCGACGGTCGCGGCCGCTTCGTGGTCGGTGTGGAAATCGATCATCTGTCGCACGTTCATCTTGTACACGTGGTCGGCCCCGAACACGGCGACAACGTCGGGCTCGGACCGGTGCAGAAGATCCAGATTCTGGTAGATGCAGTCAGCCGTGCCCAGATACCAATTGTCACCCGACTTCATCTGGGCCGGCACGGCCGTTATGAACGAATCCCGGCTACCCAGCGAAATCCACGATCGCTGCAGATGCTCGAGTAGTGACTGCGCCTTGTACTGGGTAAGAACGTAGATGCGCTCGAGACCCGAATTCACCAGGTTGCTCAGCACGAAATCCACGATGCGGTACTTGGCCCCAAAGGGCACCGCCGGCTTGCTGCGGCTGCGGGTCAGAGGGTCCAATCGCTGACCGCGCCCGCCAGCGAGCACGACTGCCAGCACCCGCTGGGTGGTCCGAAATGGCGCCATCGATCCCCACCTGTTGCACTAGACCAGGGTGCCTTCGGCACCAGACTCAACCAAATGTACTGGGAGTCTACTCCGTATTGCCCATCTAGTCTGCGCGCGTGCTCGAAACCCCACGACATGCCGCCGGTTTCGGTGCAGGGCAAAAAAGTACGCCCTCCGATGGCAGACCGAAGGGCGTGGTGGCAAAGGGATTCAGCCCCGGTGGAGGATGGGGCGGTCTCGCCTGCCAGACAACAAGCTAAGTACAACGCCCCGGATTCCGCCAGTCCCGAGCGGGCGCAAGCGGCGGGCCCGCGGCGCGGGCAAGGTCAAGGGACCATGAACTTTAAGAAGGGGAAGTGGCGGGAGCGACGAGACTTGAACTCGCGACCTCCGGCTTGACAGGCCGGCGTTCTAACCAAACTGAACTACGCCCCCGCAAAAGAGCGAACGGGCAATGTAGCAGCGAGGCCAGGGCGTGTCAACGGGACGAGGATCAGTCCCCCCACCGGCCGCGCGGCTCCAGGCTCACCTGGCCCGTAAGCAGTTCCCCCAGCAGCTGGGCATCCTCGACCGTGGCCCCGGGAACCAACAATAGCGACACATCGGGAGGCACCCGGGTCTGCAGCGACAGATCCCCCAACAGGGCGATCCAGCGACACGAAGCCGCCAGCAAGGGGGCAAAGTGGGCCTGCGCTTCGTCGTCATCCCAGGGTCGGAGCGAAGCCACGATCCATCCGTCGACTCCCTCCGGTGGCGCAAACGGGGCGGATTGGGCCGCCGATCCACTGCCCGGGGGAGGCAACAGCACGGGCTGGACGGCGGCAGCTCCCAGATGCTTTTCCAGCGCCTCCAGCAGCAGACTCGTGGTCGGCGTCGCCCCGCCCAGCGCGGTGTTCAGATCTTCCTCCGCCCTCGGTGGCCTCAGTAGACGATCGCCCGAGGCCGCGTCGATCAACCCCCACCTCGGCCGCGCATCCGCCGATGCCGGCGGCCACTTCACCGCCTGGGAGTCCTCGAACCAAAGTGCCACGGCACCCTGGCGGCGCGCTTCCGGGTAGACCGCGGCGTCGGGTACCAGGTTGGACGGAGGTACCGGTCGACCGACGAATCTGGTGATACGCGTGCGCGCCATAGCGTGGCGTTCATCGTGGATCGGCTGGCGCAGGGAATCGGCCAGGGCTTCAATGCCGGGCTGCGCGGCTTCGATCGGCGACGCGAACAGCATCAGATCGCACCCCGCGGCCAGGGCGCTCACGACCGGAGTCTCGCCAAACCCCCGCATCTCCAATGCGTCGGTAATGACCAATCCATCGAAACCCAGGCGTTCGCGCAGCCATTGCTCGACCACGACCGGCGACACGGTAGCCAGCGCCTGGGAATCCATGGCCGGCACGGACAGGTGAGCCACCATGATCGCTTCGGTCGCATCTTCGATGGCGGCGGCGAAGGGCGGTAGCTCGCGCGTCAGCAACGCATCCAACTCAACGTCGAGACTGGCCGCGCCCAGATGGGAATCCACGGCCACGCGACCATGCCCGGGCCAGTGCTTCACGCAACTGGCCAGACCCGCACTGGCCAGGCCCGCCAGCGCCGCCCGCACGTGGCGAGTCACGGCGGCCGCGTCCGTGCCGAAGGCCCGGGTGGAAAGCACGGGGTTTTGCGTTACCACGACGTCGGCCACCGGACCCAGGAGTAACGTCACGCCAAGATCGCGCAACCTACGACCGGTTTCGGCGAAGACGCGTTGGGTCAGCATTGGATCGTCGGCGATGCCCAGAGCCAGAGCCGAGGGTGGCGCGCCAATGGCCGCGGCCAACGCGCTTACATTTCCACCTTCATGGTCGGCCGCGAAAATCGCGTCCGGAACCAACGACCGTATCGAGTGCATCAGCGCACGCAACTGATTCTCCGACGAAACATTGCGCCGGAATAACACCACGCCCGCCGGGCCGACCAGAGGAAGCAATTCCCGCTCACGTGGTGTGAGCTCGCATCCGGCCAGCCCCACCAGGCAAACGCCTCCCGCACGCGACAGATAGGAGGTCACGGGCGAAGTACGTCGAAACCGGCGACTTCGACATCGCGATAGTAGTGACGAAGAATGTCCTCGGCGTCGATACCATCGCGGGCCATGGCCAACGCACCGGTTTGGCACAGGCCGACGCCGTGCCCGAAACCACCGCCGCGCACGCGAACGCCCACCAGCGCCTCGCCCTGGTAGAGGTTTTCGACTTCGAACATCGTACTACGCAGAATCGAGAAACGGCTGTGCACCGGACGAAGCACCCAGCGAATACGATCGCCCCATACCTCGAAGTCACCGCTGTCGGTCATGACGCGCAATACCTGAACGCGCCCGGAACGATCGCGCGATCCCACCTCGAGTCCACGCAACGTGCCAATGGCGGCTGCCCCGTCTTTGGATTCGGCGGGAAGATATTTGCGGATGGCATCGCCCAACTCCCGGGCGCTCCAGACTTCGGTCCAGCGAAAATGCGGACTGTGGCTGCACCAGCTGGCACGACCCTCCCCCGCATCTCTCCGCCCCACGAGGTAATCAGCCATTTCCCGCGCCCACACATCGGACAACGTGCTGGTGTGACCACCACACGTACTGCTGTAGTAGGCCCTGATGAGGCTGCCGTCGTGCACCAGAATCTGACCGCGCGTTTGTTTGATGGCACGGTCGGCCACCGGATGAACGCCGGTTACACCACGGTAGACCTGGTCGGCCTCATCGTCGTGCACGTCGAACCCACGGCCGTCCCAATGCCCCAGGTGCGAGTACGTATAGGTACGAGCAGCGATCGCCTGGGCCTTCACGGCTTCGAGTGCCTCTTCCTCAGGGCGCCCGATCTCCCAGGGAACCACGCCACGCAGATACTCTTCGATGCCCAATCGGTTGACGAGGGTCACCGTGCGTCCCCCCGAGCGGCGCACCACCAACTCGCCGGCAAAGTTGTCCGCCCCCACCGTCCACGCGGCCGACTGACCACGCCCGGTGGCCCGGAGAACGACGGCGTCGACGTCGACCGTCGCCAGGGCCTGGCCGGCGTGTTCGATCACGATGCCACCAGGCTCGACGTAGGCGCGCCAGGCGCCCGACTTGCCGCGTGCCACGACGGTTCCGTCTTCGGTGGCCAGCTCAACCCTCGAGCTGCTGGCGAAGCGTACCTCGGCCTGATTCACGGTGAGCGCCACGCGAACCAGCCCCGCCCCCTCGTAGCTCCGCGAGCCCGCCACCGAGTGCACGGTGCAGCCCAGCCCAACCACGGCCAGTGATATGAGGAACATTCGAGCCAAAGCCACTTGCAACCCGCCCATCGTGAGACCCGCCTTGCGATTCATACCGTGCATCCGCGCATGCTTACAGAGTCGGGGCATGAATGCAACCGAGCACGAGGTCCCGCTGCGCCCCCGTAATGGGCGCCACCCCCGCCGCCTGCGCCTGTAGTGTAAGCCACGCCAACAGCGCGAAATCCACGGCCTCCTTGGCGTCTCCGTTCTCGCCCAGGGCTTCGATCGGCTCCACCCGGGCGCCCGGCAGGGTGCGGCGAAGCGCCTCCATGACCGCCTCGTTCCTGCGACCGCCGCCAGTCACGTAGACGCCCAACGGCACATCGCCGCAGCGGCGCCAGTTGCCCAGCTGGTCCAGAAACGATGCCACGGCGCGGGCCTCCACTTCCACGATTGTGGCCAGCTGGTCTCGTGGCTCGAGATGGCCCGCGTGCTCGAGAAATTCCGACACGAACGGTTCGCCGAATTCCTCGCGACCGAAACTCCGCGGCAGCGGGGCCCGGACCCAGGGCTGACGCAGCAGTGTTTCCACCAATGCCGCATCGGGCTGCCCACCCAGAGCCAGTTGTCCTTGCATATCGAATTCTTCGCGACCACCGGTCTGTCGGCGCCGCAATTCGTCCAGGGGGAGGTTCGCGGGACCCACATCACCAGCAAACATATCGCGACTCGCGGCCTCAGCCCCCGGCAGGGCCGTGAGATTGGCCACGCCGCCCAGATTCAGCAACACGCGATCTTCTTCGATGCTGGCGCGCCACCGCAGGTCGGTCGCCGGCACCAGGGGCGCGCCTTGACCTCCCGCCGCGAAGTCGGCGCTGCGAAAATCGTTGATGACCACGGTGTCCAGGGCCACGGCCAACGCACTACCCGACAACATCTGCCAGGTGTGCCGCGGTTGCGCCGTGGGTTCGTGAGCCAAGGTGATGCCGTGTACGCCGACGAAGGCAACAGCGGACGGCATCAGACCCTCGCGTCGACATAGACCCTCGGCCGCGTGGACATGGTCGTGCACCACCATCTGTCGTAGCGCGCTCAGCTCAGCCACGGTGGTGGTCGCGCCCTGCGCCAGTTCGCGCACGCGCGCCACGTTGCAACTGCGGAACCCGAAAGTGTCGAAAGCACGCAGGGACCACTCGCCGCCGGCACCGATCTCAATGAGCCCGACGTCGATGCCATCGAGGCTCGTGCCGCACATCATGCCCATGACGAGGGTTGGGGCTTGCCGCAGCCGCGCATCCAGACGTGCCGCCATATTGTCGTGGAGTCCCTGAATCGGCCGGGTCACGAGAGTGCCTTCCGCAGGCGTCCTTCGGCGCGCTCGAGACGGGCATCGGCTTGCGCGCGGTCGATTCCCAGTTTCAACATGAGCACCGCCGGCTTCACCGCGTAGTCGGTCTGATCGAGCATGCGCGAAGCATCTTCGTACTCACAACCGGTAAGCGCCATGACCAGGCCCTTGGCCCGCTCCATGAGCTTCTGGCTGGTGGGCGCCACGTCGACCATGAGGTTTTCGTAGGTTTTGCCAATGCCCACCATCGCCGCCGTGGAGATCATGGTGAGCATCATCTTCTGCGCCAGGCCCGATTTCATGCGCGTACTTCCGGCGATGGCCTCGGGGCCCACCACCACCTCTACCACCTGATCGGCCACCGCGGCGTGGTCTTCGTCGAGTTCGTTGCATACGAGAAACGCAGTCCACGCTTCCCGCTCGCGCGCGCGGGCCAAGGCGCCACGTACGTAAGGCGTACGGCGACTGGCCGAGATACCCACGACCACGTCGTGCGGCCCCACCGACGCGTCGTCGACGGCGGTCGCACCGGCGGATGCGACGTCCTCGACACCCTCCTTGCTGCGCACCAACGTCTCATATCCGCCGGCAATCAGCCCGGTCACCATACCCGAAGGCGTACCGAAGGTCGGCGGACACTCGGCCGCATCGAGCACACCCAGACGGCCCGAGGTACCGGCGCCCACGTAGAGCAATCGGCCGCCCTGGCGGAAGGCCGCAACCACCCGGTCAACGATGATCGCCAAGTTGGGAATCTGCGCGCGCACGGCGTCAGCCACCGTGCGGTCTTGATCGTGGATCGCGGCCAGTACCTCTTGGGTGCTGGCCAGGTCGATGTCGCGGGTGGCGGGATTCCGCCGCTCCGTGGTCAGTTGCTGCAACGTGGCGAAGAGCTCACGATCGTCCAGGACGCTACCTCCGTGTATTCATCCCTTGCGCGCCGGCCGGCCCTGCCCTGATGCGTCAACGCATGAAGACCAGACGCCCCATTTCGCCGCGAGCGGTCGCGCTACCGTCGCTCGCTTCCAGTCGATACATGTACACGCCGTTGGCCAATTCGTCACCCTCTTGGTCAAGACCATCCCAGGTGAACACGAAGTCCGTGGTGGCCGCCGTCAGCGATTCCTGAAGTTGGTGCACCACACGACCGCGCAGATCGTACACGGTCAAACTCACCCGATCCACCACCCGCGTCGCGCGACCAATGAAGCGCACGGGACCGTTGCTGGGGTTGGGAAACGGGAAGTGCTGCTGTAGCGACAGGTCTACCGCCGCCACCTGGCTCAACGCGAAAGAAGTCTCCACGCCGGAGAGCGACAAGCGAAGTACCTGCGGCACCGAACCATCGCGTCCGGTAGCGGTGAACTGCACGCGCCACGATGTGTCGTCGCCCGACAGCGCCGTGGTCTGCAGTCCGGTAACATCGCCTCCGTCAATGGAGGCCGCAATGGTGGCCTGCGGTACCGCAACCGCCGCGGTAAATTCCATGGTCACCTCGGCCGAACTGCCGGCCGGGAAGCCGCCTGATCCTTCGGCCACGGGCTCGCCGTCGATCGTAACCGACAGTTCGAACGGGACCGTGAATGCGTACGAGCGCGGGCGCACCGAGGGGTAGGATCCGTCGTAGGCGTCGACCGATACCGTGTAGCTCTGTGGGTACACCGTCAACGCCAGGCTTCCCGTGCGCTGACGTGGATCGCTTCCCACGGGCAGGTCGACCGGGTAGTCCCGCCCCACACTGTCCGATACTTCCACGCGATCAACGCCGGCAAACGCAGCGCTATCGAATGACAGCGCCAGGTCGGTGGAACCCGGCGCGGGGCGCAGTTCCGCACCGTCGGCCAAGGGCTGACCGTCGGCACGCAGGTCGACGGTCGGCGGTCCGGCCGTGAGCCGCAGCAATGGATCACCCAGCATGTTGTACTGCGCCATCATCTGCCGGCGGTCGTTCAATGAAGTGGCCAGTACGTCAGTCTCGGCCTGGCCCATGACTTCGGCCAACAGCAACTGGCTGGGTAGATTACCGTCGCCCACCAACCCCGTGACCCGACCCTCGAGAAACAGCTGGCGCGTGATCAGCTCCATGTACCCCGCGTTGGCCTGAAGAAACTCGAACCCGCTGCTGCCATAGGTAGCAATGGCGCCCGTGCTTGTTTGCGTCACCAACACCTCGCCGATGGAACGGGTCGCGCTAGTGAGTTCATCTTCCTGCAGGAAATCGGACACGTGGCATCCCATGCCAAAGAACAGGAACGGCCGACCTTCGTTGCGCAGATTGGCCAGCGTGTTCAATTGAACGAATCCCTCGTGGCCCAGGACGTTGTAGTTGGCATGACCCTGGTAGGCCACCACCAACCAGCCCTGGCTCAGGAGGTTTACCAGCGAGGGCGTGACGACCGTGTTTACCGACTGCGACACCAGACTTCGTTCCGCCGCGGGCCGCCCTTCGCAGGTGGTCATGGCCGTCTCGCGAAAGCCCTCGGTAAAGGTATCGAGATCCCACAGCTCGCCCGAGACCTGTCCGTTCAGCGCTCTCGTTACCCAGCGGGAAGAACTGTCCTGGCTGGCCGCGAAACGATCTTCGAGGCTGTCGTATCGATAACAGTTGGTCGCGGTCGAGAAGTAGCTGGTACTCCAGGCGTCGTCGGCCATCCACAGCGTGCGCTCTCGCCATTCATCGTCCACCGAAGGCTGCTCGTAGGTCAGGATCTTGGACACCATGGCATCGAGCTGACCGTTCGTGTTGGCGGGAAGCCGTCCCACCAGCATGTCGGGTCCCTGGTTCAGGGTGAACGGGTAGTTCTGGTCTGCACCGAAGATGCCGTACCACTTGTCGGAGGCCAGCAGTTCGTTGGTATCGAAGGTCTGGATATGCAGGCTGGGTGGAACGAAATCTTCGGGTGTTTCGTCCACGGGAACCTGACGCGCGTTTTCATTCGCGTCGCCCACCAACAGGGCGGCTTCCGCCCCCCAAGCCGTGTACGCATACTCCAGGAATTCCTTGATGGCTTCGGGCGACTTCAAGCCACCGGAAAACTGGTCGTAGATATCCTGTACGTTCACGTAGTTGTAGTCCCAGCCGAACAGATCGTTCTGGCGGCGCCAGTCCAACCAGGGCTCGGTACCCGCGCGATAGCTCTCGGGCCCAATGGCCAGCACCTGCGACACGGGAGTCGACGCCACGACGTCGAACACCGGGTCTTCTTCCACATCGCGGGTAAAGAGCTGACGAATGCGCCGATCGATCAGACCCACGAATTCACGCTGCTCGCCGGCTGCCTGTGGCACGCGCAGGCTCAGCGTGAACTCGGCCCCGTCGGCCACCACGTTGACCGGCGACAAACTGATGACCCGTGGCGCCCGCAGGTCCGTCACGTCGAACAGCAACACGCCGGCTTCACTGAAGCCGGTGACCTCGATATCGACGTCTCCGCCCGACTGGTTCGTATGAAAGAAGGCCCGATCAGAGCTGGCCTGATATAGCCCCTCGTAGGCTAGTCGCACCGAAGCCAGAAACGAAGCCGGTGCACCCGACACGCCTCCCGCGCCGTTCAGGCGCGCCATCTCGAAATTGATGGGCCCGTGCCCGAAGTTGTCGGCGGGCACGGTCGCCGTGGTCAATGCGCGCTCGAATGCGCGGTCGAAGCTGGCGATGTTTACCTCGGTCAATTGCTGCCGGGTGCCGTCCTTCTCCAGGTTGAACCGTACGATCGTGGGGTTCGTTCTGATGCGTGTAACCACGCTCCAAGCCACGGTTACATCGGTTCCCGCGCGCGGATGCACCAACTCGATGCTGCGTACCACCTGCGCTTCGGGGTTGCTCTCGACGTTTTCGTCGAAACGGTTCCAGTGGTACCTCGGCTCCGAAACAGACCGCGGGTTGTCCTGATACCCCGAGTCGCCGCTGAACAATTCGTCACGCGCGTAGAACGGCTGCGGCGACCCCTGCGACGCGCCGAGGGTTTCGGTGGCCATGCGCGCCCAAGCGTCCGTGCCAGGGTCAGCGGCCACCATCCAGTAGATGTTGGCGTTGTTGAAATTGTCCGGGCGTTTGATCGAAATGGCACGGAACGTATCGCCGTCAATCTGTCGAGCGGCGGCGTCGTCTTCGGCACTCACGCCGTGGAAGACCAGCACGTCGCCGGCGGCAAGCGTGCCGTTGGGATCGGGGCTGCCCAGGAAGTGCAACGGTACGTCCGCGGCTACGGCCGCGGGATACGAAGCATCGAGGGGATCTCCCGCCCGACGTTGATACAACCTGATGAAGCGGCGCGGAATGTCAGATGGGAAGCCCGCGCTGAACAAGTTGGCTCCCGTAATGCGATAAAGCCGCGTCTCGGCCACCTGGATCCGGAATTCGCTGCTCTGGAACGCGGCGTCGTCCAGCGGCGCCACGCCACCCACACGTTTTTCGGCATCGTCACGGGGTGTTTCCCACGCGCGCAGTCGTTGGCTTTGCCTTGGGGAAAGTGTCTTCCAGTTGCCGGCAACCTCGGGGTTCAGCACACCCAGGGACAGTCCCTCGCGGCCGGCGCGTTTGGGTCGGGCAAGATCGCTGGCGCCAGAACTGGAAAACGAAACCGTTACCTCGATTACTTCGGCCAAGGTAACGGCGCCCGAACCGACATCGTAGAGCACGGGATCAATCGTAATGGGCGCCGCGTAGTGACGACGCATGTAGACGGCTTCGCCCAGGCGAACGAGCGCGTTTTCGCCACGCGCGAACGACGCGTAGCCATCGGCTTCGATCAGTTCTTCGGAGACCCGGGGTTGGCCAAACTCGGCGGACCGACCAACGCGGGGCGTGGGCACGGGCGCGAGACGACCGCGGCCCAGAGGAGTTCGTTTGATGACCCTCGAGGTGACCCTGGCTTCGCCCGCGGGCGGCAGGGCGATCCACTTGCCCCACGAAGGCAGGGTCGGCAGGCCTGTTTCGCCCCCGGGCACGGTGCCCGGCAGATGGATGCGCTGATAGTCACGATCGCCGTTGGGCAGCGACTCCAGCCGCGCCTCGTCGAACGACACGCGGAATTTCAACTGACTGGAAGTGCTTTCAAGGATTTCCACATCCACCGCGGCCCATGCCGTGATTGCGGATGACAGGAAGACGATCGATAGGGCCGTAATGAGTAACAGACGTACGGGGCCCGGGTACACAACGCGCAAGGTAGACTCCTTCCAACTCACCGGAGTGAAGCGTTGCTCAGGGGGTCGGCGGCAGCCTACGGGATGTGTCCCTCAGGGGGTAGCGTTCGGCGCCTGGAGCGTTCACGCCGACTGTGGAGCCAGGAACCGTGCATCCACAGCCTCTATTGTAGCGCGGCCAGGCAACACGGGCAAGGCGCCGGAACCAAGGACCGTGCCTGGCCGCCTCTTGGTCAGGCAACGCGAGCAAGGAGCCGGAGCGAAGAACCGTGCCGGGCCGCCTCTTGGCCCGGCACGGCAGTATTCACTGGTCCACGAACTCGGACTTCACGCCCCCGAAGCTCTTCTGGCCGGCGTTGATCGCCGCGGCTCCGATGTCGTCGAAGTCGTGGATCTCTGAATTGCCCGAACAGTCGAGGAACGAAGGCCCCATATTCTGGCCCGCGATCGACGGCAACAGACCGATTCGGAGGTTCTCGGCGGGCGCCAGGAGCATCGCGGTGTAATCCACCAGCACCACCGTGTAGCCGGTGTCACAAGTGCCCATACCCACGAGCCAGTCATCTTCGGTACCGATGTTGATTGCGGTGCCTGGACGTGCCTCCCGGCCGGTCACCGTGATGCCATCGGGCACATCCACCTCGAATTGATAGCCACGCAGACCACCGCTGATCTCGCTGGCCACCACGTAGAAGTGGAACGCCTGGAGCGCCCCTACCTGGAGCGATGATTTGATCTCGTTCTCCGCGAACGAAATGCTGACCTTCGACGCCACTGAGGGAGACGCCGCGAGCACCAGGGCCATGGCAACGGATAGGCCGCCAACCCCTGCAAGAAAACGAACGTGCCAGCGGACGGACTTGAATCGACCGTCCATGAGGGTTCCTTCCTTTGCTGGAAGCACTTTTGATCGGCGGGAAGCACCGAACGTGCTGATGGTCACCTTGTCATTATAGCCGTCTCAAAGGTGACCCCTCAAGCGCGCTTCGGAAATGCGTCAGAAACGTGCTTTGACTGCGCCCCAGCTTTCGGAGAACACGGGAACGGGACACCCTTCCTCGCCCAGGAGCGGAGTAGCGCAGTCACACTGCTGAGACGCGTTAACGACTAGTTCGTAGGCGCAACCACACCGGCCATTCTCGTTGACTGCGCGGGAGGCGTCCCACCCCGTAAAGGGCCGAATACACGCACCGTTGGAGCACTCGTTTTGCACCGCCGGGTTCTCTTCCAACCAGCCCGGTACTGCACCCGGGCCACCCGTGATGTCGAAGCTGGATGGCGCCGGAATCCCAAACGTCAATGACAGGTCCGTTACATCCTGCAACAGAATCCCACTGTAGTTCACCAGCGCATACGGCATGCTACTCGCAGTCACCACCGCGCCCGTGCCTACAATCCAGCCCCCCGGCGCGCCGGCCACGTTGATGCTCGTGGACGGATTCAGGACCTGACCGGCCACGGTGATCTCGGGCGGGACATTCACCAGAACTTCCCAGCCGGCGAGTCCATTCGTGGCGTTCTGCTGACCCTGCCCAATGGCTTCGAAGTCCACATTCACGACCAGGAAGAAATCGAAAGGCACGAACGTGGGCACTGCGTCCGGCGATCCGGCCTCCACACACGTCGAGTTACGATCTTCGACATCGAAGACCAGATAGATTTCACCGAACCCCTGACCAAAGGCCGTTTGTGCGTGAGCGGACGGCGAGTGTGATGCAACCACGGCAAGAACCATGGTCACCAGGGCGATGTGTTTCATGTCGGGACCTCCGTCTACAACCTACGGATACGAACCCGGCCTCATCAAGCCCCGTGCGTCAGATGGTCCAACAACGAAAAAGGGGCACCCGCGATGCGGATGCCCCAAGAATCTTCGATGCGATCGCGGCTTCTAGAAGCGCGACTTCACCGCACCCCAACTCTCATTGGTGGTCGCAGTAGCGATCACACAGTCACAGGGCGTGCTCTTGTTGACGACCAACTTGTAGGCACAACCATCGCGACCGTTGGCGTTGGTTTGCGTCCCGTCCCAACCCGTGAAAGGACGGAGGCAATTGTTGATACATTCGCCACCGATCCCGTTCTCTTCGAGCCAGCCAGGAAACGCACCGGGGCCACCCGTTACGTCAAAGCTGGATGGGCTGGGGATCGACATGGAGAACTCGAGATCCGGGACGTCCTGCAGCAGAATTCCACTGTAGTTCACCACGGCGAAGGGCATGCTGGCGGCCGTGATCAGCCCGCCGGTACCCACGATCCAATCGCCAGGTCCACCCACATTGATGCTCGTGGACGGGTTCAGCACCTGACCAGCGAGGGTGATCTCCGGGGGAGTTATTACACGAACTTCCCAAGCGTCGATCCCGTTCGTGGCGTTCTGTTGACCCTGCCCAATGGCTTCGAAGTTAACATTCACAACCAGGAAGAAATCGAAGGGGACAAATGTCGGAATTGCATCCGGCGATCCGGCCTCCACACACGTGGAGTTACGATCCTGGACATCGAAGGCGAAGTAGATTTCACCGAACGGCTGGCCGAAACCGGTTTGAGCCGCGACCGGAGCCGACATGCCCGCCAGGCAGAGCATGGCCAGGGCAGCGATAGCGAGACGATTCATGTTGTCCAACCTCCTTGACAACATTGCGCGGTCCGATTCATCGCGGATGTTCTGATCCGTCGGACCGGCGTGAGAACTTAGTCAAACCGTGGGGCCACGGAGCTGGATGATCCACTCCCCACCGAGAACCTGAAAATGCCTTGAATGGACGTGTTCCCAGCGTCTGGAAACCACGACCGTTGTTGTGGTTACAGCGAATGTACCACAACGTCAAGGACTTTCGCGCTCGACGGAGTGGGGTCGTCGAACTCTCAAGAAAGAACAGAAGGGTCGAGACGTAAGTCCGTTCCCGACCGGATCAATATACGTCGAACTGGGACAAAAAGAAACGAAAGGAACGGCCACGAACGCAAACGGCCGCCCCCGGATGGGGAGCGGCCGTCGAACCAAAGCCAGAAGGCGTCGGCAAGGCCTAGAAACGGCCCTTCACGGAGCCGAAGCTGTCCTGGATGGTGGCTACCGGGGGCTCGCCCGCGGACTCGTACACCACGGCACAGCCGCCGCCGTAGGTGTCCGACTGGGCACCTACGCCGAACGGAATCAGGCCGCTGTCACAGGTCAAGAACCCAGGCACGGCCGGAGCAAAGCTCGAGGGCGTGGCGGGCAGCAGGCAGATGAGCAGGTTCTCGAGACCCGGCGTGAATACGCCGTACGTGAACTGAACCAGCACGATCTCGCCGGCACTCGGAGCACAGTTACCCAGACCCACGATCAACTCGTTGGGGCCATCCCCTACATTGATCGGGCTTCCGGGCGGCACGATGACCGGCACGCCGAACGTCAGGATGTTGGGATCGATGAACAGATCGAATTCGAATCCCGCGATGCCAACGCCGCCGTCGACGTTGCTGGCCACGATGAAGAAGTTGTTGGTGGTCGTGAACACGGGCGGGTTGCCCGTGGTCTGCGTGCCCAGCTGATCGAAAGAGACGACAACGTCATTCGGCTGTAGCTGGGCGAACGCGACCGTAGCGAGAGAAAGCGAGAGAAAGGCCGTGAGGCCCACAATGAGCAGACGATGCAATGGATGTCCTCCAGGTGGGATCGTCATCCCGGATCTGGTTTCGAACCGGGATGGGGTTGTCGGTGGGGAAGCCCCAAGGAACCTTGAGTATACCGCAAGCCTGGCGCCCACGCGCGACTCAGATACCCCAAGATGAAGAAGGGCGCCTCCCCGTGTGGAGAGGCGCCCCATGGCTACGAAATCGCCAGGGTTCGCTTTAGAAGCGACCCTTCACGGCGCCGAAGCTGTCATGCGAGGTCGCGATGGGGTTGCCGGGATCGGACGCGTACACAACGCCACAACCGTCGGGGTAGCTGCCGCCACCATTGTTACGAGCACCAGCGCTGTTCAGCGAGCTGTCGCAACCAAGGTAACCAGGCACGGCCGGCGCGAAGCTCGAAGGCGACGCGGCGACGATGCAGATCAGCAGGTCCGACAGACCGGGCGCGAACACGCCGTAGGTCCACTGTACCAGCGGGGTCACACCAGCGCTCTGGGCACAGTTACCCAGACCAACGATGAGCTCGTTGGGGCCGTCGCCCACATTGATCGGGCTGCCGGCAGGCAAGATCACGGGAACACCAAAGGTCAGGATGTTCGGGTCGACGATCAGGTCGAACTCGAAACCGGCGATACCGGTTCCGCCGTTGGCATCTTCGGCCACCACGTAGAACAGGTTGGTGGTCGTGAATACGGGCGGGGCCGCATTCGTCGTGGTGCCAGCCTGATCAAAGCTGACACCGAGGTCGCCGGCATCGGCAAAAGCCGAGGTAGCGAGCGCACAAACGGCCAGAGCCGTGATGGCGAGAGTAGCAAACTTCTTCATGGACAGTCGTCCTCCAGTGGTCGTCACGCTTGTTGATGAAGAAGTGGCCAGAGATAGCCACTTCTTCGCGGTTCTCGGGGCCCAGACATGTCAATTGCGCATGTCCGCCCCCACTCAAAACCCCAGCCCGTTGCGGGGTCAGGGGCTAATCGCCCCGGCTCAGAGGCCGGGGCGAATTCATGCAGTCGGGAACGATGTCCTCGACTTAGAAACGTCCCTTCACGGCACCAAAGCTCTCCATCGTGGTAGCTACGGGAGCTTCGCCAGTGGCGTAGACAACCGCACAGCCATCGCCGTAGGTGGCGCTCTGAGCACCCAGACCATAGGGAACCAGGCCGCCATCGCAGCGCAGGTAACCAGGCACGGCCGGATTGAAGCTCGAGGGCGACGAAGCAATGAGGCAGATCGTGAGGTCGGCTGCGCCGGGAGTGAATACACCGTAGGTCCACTGCGCCAGGGCAGTGGCTCCGCCACCTGGGGCGCAGTTGCCAAGACCAACAATGAGCTCGTTGGCGCCGTCGCCAACGTTGATCGGGCTACCCGGGGGTAGGATCACGGGAACACCAAACGTCAGGATCACCGGGTCGACGAGCAGTTCGAACTCGAATCCCGACACTTCAGCGTTATCGTGATCGAATCCAACAACGTAGAAGAGATTGGTAGTCGTGAACGGCGCGGGGTCGGCGGTGGTCACGGTTCCTGCGAGGTCGAAAGTTACAGCGATGTCATTTGGCTCGGCCTGGGCAAACGCCATGGAGCTAAAGGCTACCAGGCTGACCAGAACCGCAAAAGTCATAAGCTTCTTCATGAAGGAGAACCCTCCGCTTGAAGACTGGAATTGGTTTGCAGGAGACCACGATGATCCCCGGACGAGATTAATATTTCGGGCGACGCGATCAAAGTCTCTAGGTGAAGAGTTGAGTGGGTGGCGGCGGTGTGCCAGAAAGCATCCGCGCGCCACCCGCTCGTATCGATCGCGACAAGACCAACCAGATCCAAAAGGATCTGACTAGTACAGGCTCTTGACTGCTCCGAAGCTCTCCGAACGCGTAGCGATCGGGGGCTCGATAGTCAGACTAGGACCTACATCACAAGGCTTTACGAGGCCCTGACAAGTAGCGTACTGGGGACGAGTAACATCGCCGTCGACATCCGGATTCGGAAGAACATTGATGCTACCACCAGGGTTGGCCGCGGTTACCAGTACATCGTAGCAGGTAACAACAACCGGAAGCCCGGTGAACCCAATCGCGCACTCGCCAAGACCAACATTGTTTCCACCCGGGGTGATGACGTTGATTCCACTAGCGTTCGGGCCATACGTGATGCCCGAAACGAACAGCGTGCTGTTCTCGTCAGGGAACTCAATGTCATACGCCGCCGCGTTGATGGTGTCCTCGGAAAAGAGAACCACATAAACGGGAAACGCCTGGACTTCTGTAGGTTGGAACAGACCGACTGTTCCGTCGCGGTCGGCATAGGCACCGATGCTGCACTGCTGTGCAGCAGCGGACCCCGCGGTCAGCGCAAGAGCCAGCGCCAAACCAACTGCCATTGTCCGTTTCAGCATAAGCTTTCTCCTCATGAGACTGCTATTGCAAAGGTTGCGGATTTAAGGAGCTCGCCAGCCTTTCAGACAATCAGTGCCTCGCGACACCAACCTTCCGTAGCAGGCTAAACAGTAACCTAGGGGCAGCTTTCGCCATTAGCGGAAGCAAAGCCACCTACGTCAGCCAGATTCTCGGTTCCATCACAGGTGAAGTCGGAACGGAAGTCGAAACTACCGTTGCTGAAGTCACCAGCGAAGTCACCAAGGTCAGCCAGGTTAACGGTGATATCGCCGTTGATATCCTGGCTGTTCACGTCGATGAGCAAGGCGGGACCAGACAGGGAAACGCCGGCCAGATAGACCTGCATCCCACCCTGAGTCCAGCCACCACCAGCGATGGGGCCACTAATCGTGGTCACACCGGCGGCGTTGGTGTTTGCATCTGCGACGCTACCACCCTGACAAAGAGCGATGTCGCCGGAACCATCGTCATCCAGCCAGATATCCTGGAAGGGATAGCCGGGGATGGGATCGGTGTTTCCGTCGATTACCGTCACGGTAACGGTGAGTCCTGCTGCTCCCAGCGAGGAACCGTTGCCGGCCGGAGTGATATTCAGACAGCCACTGCCCGAGGAAGCAGTGCTATTGCCGGGATCAGGAATCCCAGCCATCGCCAAACTGCTTAGCCCCAGAACCAGGATGCCTGCAGCGACGAGACTCAAGAGTCTCTTGTTGATCATTTAGGACACCTCCTACAAGGTACTTCGCGCAACCGGTTGAGGTTGTGCCGGTCACGCTGCTGATCGGATGAATTATCCGCGCGTCTGACCTCCTTCTACTCTTTCAATCCAATACTCGACGTGAAGGATGGTATCACGCGCCCCTTCCAGTGTCAACAATTCGAAACGCGAGCAAGTCGCGGGGATACAGCAATTTACCGGATTCGAGCGGAACCTGAGAGTAACCCGGAGACTGGCGACTGCAAGCCTTTTGGCCAGGCGGGGAGCACCCGGTTGGGCGCCCTGGTGGAGGATGGGCCAGCATGAGGTACCATGGCGCCCCGAGCCGGCGGCCCGTCTACGGGTCGACCGAGGGCCTCAGCCCCCCTAGGGGTCGGGTCAATCTCAATGAAAATAAGGATGGGTGGTGGGCGAAACAGGATTCGAACCTGTGACCCCCTGCGTGTAAAGCAGGTGCTCTAACCAGCTGAGCTATTCGCCCACATTTTTCGTGCGGTAGCGGGACCAGAGGTGAAGCGGGATGAACACGCAATACCCCCCCACGAGAAGCGTGGGCGCCACTGACATGCTTTCGGCCGAAATCAGCAGCAGGTACCCCAGCGCGATGCACGCCAGGCCCACAGCCAACCACTTGTTCTTGCCGATATTCATTCAAAACTCCCCAACGGACCCGCAGTCTGCGGCCCGCAAACCTAGGCAACCAGACTCGGCGCGTCAAGCAGCCTCAACCACCTTGCCGCCGGATCCGCCGGTATTCGGCCACGGCCTGCTGATGCTCGCGCCAGGTACGACTGAAAACATGCCCCCCCTGGCCATCGGCCACGAAGTACATGGCTTCGAAACCCTCGGCGGGCCATAATGCCGCCACGATCGCTCCCCGCCCGGGGCTGCCGATGGGTCCGGGCGGCAATCCCGGGTATTTGTAGGTGTTGTACTCCGAATCGACCTCAAGATCCCGGAACAGGAGCCGTTCCCCCTGTTTGTCGAGTGCATAGGCCACCGTGGGATCGGCCTCGAGCTTCCAACCCTTCTTCACCCGATTGTGGTACACCGCCGCGACCTTTACCTGCTCCTCGCCCAACCGGGCTTCCGTTTCCACGATCGACGCCAGGGTCATTATTTCGTGCATGGAGAACCCCATGGCCGCGGCCCGTGACCGGAAGGAATCCGGCACGGCCTGCTCGAACGTGGAGATCAGTTCCTCAAGAACCTCCCGCGCGGACAGGCCCGGCGCGAACCGGTAGGTATCGGGAAACAGATATCCCTCAAGGCCGGCCCCTTCGGGCAACTGTAGGCGATCGCGCCAACCGTCTGGCGGCTTGGCGGCCAGCGTCAGCAGCTCCTCGCGATCGATGGAAAGCGAGTCGGCCAGCGCCGCCACAATCTGCCGCGCGGTCCAGCCTTCGGGCAGGGTGACCGCCTTCGTCAAGACCTCACCCGCTACGAGCTTGTTCAGAACCACCGATGCCGATGCGCCCAGCGGCAGACGATAGCGCCCTGCCTTCAACGACCGCGCACCACCCTCCAGCCGGGCGAGCAGTCTCAGCTTCCACGCGGCATCGATCACACCGGCCTGCTCGAGTTCACCCGCGACCCGGCGCAGGGAAGTGCCGGCCCGTAGGTCGAACTCCGTGAACTGGGTCGCCGCCCGGCTCGAGTACAAATCACGCCAGACGGAAACGCCCGCCACAAGCCCGGCAAGCAAGCCGGCCAACGCCACGGACAGGATCCACCTTCTAGTGCTTGTCATTGCCATGACCGCCGTCCAGATAATCCTGAAGTAGTACCGCGGCCGCGACCGCATCGCGGCGTTGGCGAACGTCGGATTGTCCGCGCAGAATGCCATCGGCCGCGACCGAGGTATAGCGTTCGTCGACCATGATCACCGGAACGTCCACATGGTCGCGAACCTTCGCGGCCAAACGTTCGGCGTACACCGCCGAGCTGCCGCGCTCGCCCATCTGCGTCAACGGTAGCCCCACCAGGATGCGCACCGCACCGTGCTGCGCTACGAGCTGAGCCAGTAGGGTCATGAGCGAGCCATCGCGTTTGCGGTCGTGGGTTTGCAGGGGCCGCGCCAACGTGCCGGTCGAGTCCGACAGCGCGATGCCCGTGCGGCGTTCCCCCGGGTCCAGGGCCAGGATTACCGGCATGGGTACTCCCTGCGATACAACGAAGCGCTCCGGGTCACCCCTGTTCCGCGTCCGCCGCTCCCGCCTTGGGAATCTTGACCAATTTGACGCAGAATTCACCGTTGTGGCGGGAGAAACTGATTTCGTCGCAGAACGCGCTCATCATGTATAAGCCGCGACCGCGCTCCTGCATCAGATCTTCGGGGAACTTGCCGAAGTCACGGGTATCGAATTTGAATCCCGGTCCGTGATCGAACACCTGCACTTCGAAACGGTCCGCGGTGAACTCAAAAATGACCCGGGTAGGCGTATCTGACTGAAGCTTGTTGCCGTGCTCGATCGCGTTCGTGCAAGCCTCGATGACCGACGTCGACAGCTCGTCGAGTTCGGCCTGGGAGAAGGGAAGTTCACTGCCCAGTTCCTGGATCACAGCGTCGGGAACGCCGAGATACATATGGGCACTTGGTATCGTGAGCTCGATCTTCACGCGAGATCCCTAGTCCGTGGCAAAGCTGTTGATGGCTTCCTGTTCGTCCTTGTACGACTCGAATACGGAGTAGAGTTTCGTCACGATGAAAATACTCTCGATCCGGTCGGAGACGTTCAACAGCTTCATTTCACCATTTTCGCGTTTCAGGGTGGTGTAGCCCGAGATCAAGATTCCCAAACCAGTGCTGTTCACCCAGGTTACCTGGCCCAGATCGACGACGACGCGCGAGCGCCCCTCGTGGATCAGCGACTTGAGAGTCGACTGGAACAGCTCGGCATCCGGGCCGCCCATGATCTTTCCCGACGCCTCCAAGATGACGACGCCGCCGCTCTCTCGCTCCTTGAGCTTCATGTTGGCCAGGTCCTTTCTGGACTCGAGATTGTCGGTCCGCGGCCCAACGGCTGGCTGATCGCCAGACGCCGATTGCCGAGACCCCTCAGATTAGTCACCGCCGCCAGGCGTGTCCAGCCCCGCATGGGTTCAACCCCCGCGCTCGTCGTCGCCCCAGCTCTCGGGTTGCAGTCCCTCGATGGCTTTGACCATCTCCGGCGGGAGGGGCGAGGTGAACCGCAGCACCTCGCCGTGGTGCGGGTGGAAGAACTCGAGACGGTGGGCATGCAAGGCCTGTCGGCCCAATTGGGACAGGGCTTTCTTGAGGGCCAGTCGAAACTCCGGAGCCGCGCCCTTGAGGCAACGCTCGCCGCCGCCGTACATGGGATCGGCCAAGACCGGGTGGCCACGGTAGGCCATGTGGACCCTTATTTGATGGGTCCGGCCGGTATCCAAGGTGATTTCGAGCTCGCTTGCGCCGTTCAAGACCTTCAGAAGCCGAAACCTGGTTCGGGCGGGACGGCCCCCCTCCACCACTGCTCGCTTCTTGCGGTCGCGTGGATCACGGTCGAGCGGTGCATCGATCTCCCCCACTTCCTCCCGAAGATGACCCCAGATAAGCGCTCGGTAGATGCGTTGCAGCGATCGCTTCTGAAGTTGCTCCTGCAGGTTCTGGTGGGCGAAGTCGGTTTTGGCAATGACCAGTAGTCCACTGGTGTCCTTGTCGAGCCGATGGACGAGTCCCGGCCGACCTTCGCCGCCCAGGCCACTCAACGAGTCCAGGCGGGCCATCAACCCCTGCACGAGCGTGCCGCGGGCATGACCGGCCGCGGGATGCACCACGACGCCGGCGGGTTTGTCGATGACCGCCAGCGTTGTGTCTTCATAGACGATGTCGAAGGGGACCGAGGGGTCCGGCTCCATTTTGGTAGGCACCGGTACCGGTTGTGTCCACTGCACTTCTTGTCCATCGGCGACCCGGTAACTCGCCGGACGCGCACGCCCATCGACGGTCACCATACCCAGTTCGATCAATTTCTGGATTCGACTACGGGACAGTTCGGCCTCGGTCTCGGCCAGCCACTTGTCCAGTCGCATGCCGGCACTGTCCGCCGCAACGGTGTGACTATGAGTCGAGGGGGGCGTCTGCATGCGGAGCCGCGGGGGGCGGGGAGGAATCGCCAAGGCTGGATACCGTCGTACCTTCGGATTCGGTGGCCGCCGCGTCTTCCGACTCTTCGCCTCGCATCATCGCCAGAACCAATAGTACGGCACCGACGCTGACTCCAATGTCAGCCACGTTGTAGACGGGGAACTTGGAGTCCTTGAAGTACATGAGAATGAAATCGACGACCAGCCCGTCGTAGAAAAGCCGATCGATGAGGTTACCAGCGGCGCCGGCCAGAATCATCGCGTAGGCGTAGGCTCGCAAGCCCACCGACTTGGACCGAAACAAGACCCAGGAAAGCGCGACGACGGTCACGGCGCTGACGATCACGAACGGCCAGCGACCACCCTGGAACATGCCGAATGCCGCCCCACCATTCCGTACATAGGTAAACTGGAGCAACCCGTCGATGACCGGGATGCCCTGTCGAAAGGTGTCTTCGTTGGCCAGGACGTACCGCTTCGTAACGAAGTCCACGACCAGGAAGACCACGACAATCAAGCCTGTCTTGATACGGCCACTCATCCGCGTTTGGCGTCTTCCTTCTCGGCGCAGTCGATACACATACGGGTGTACGGCAACGCCTCGAGTCGTTCCTGGTTGATGGTCTCCGAGCACAGCTCGCACTGCCCATAGGTGCCGTCTTCGATGCGCTTCAGTGCATCGTCGATACGGTAAAGATAACGACTCTCGCTCTGCATCAGGCCGATCGCCTGCTCCTGGCGCGCTTCGTCGGTGCCCTGGTCGGCCATGTGATTGCTGTGTGCCATCCCATCGACCTGCTTGCTGTGATCAAGCACTTCCTGATGGCGCGCGATAGACTTGCGGATCCGCTCCCGCTCTTCGACCAGGCGCGTCCGATACTTCGCAAGTTCCCTCGACCTCATAGATGCCTCCCCCTGCGAACGCCCTCACTCGGTGCGCCCGCGGTCACTCCCCATCCTTCGACAGGGCAATCCGTACCTGGTGTCCGTCGATCTCCAGTTCCACGGGCGAACCAAAGGTCGTATCCAATTCAACAATGGCCGTGGCCAAGGTCTCCCGGGCGATGTGATCTTGGTGCGCCCTTAGCGCTACCTGAATAGCGGAATCACCAGAAACCGCCAGGCGAATCCGGTCCGAAACCGCTAAACCCTTTTCTTTACGCAAGTTCTGAATGCGGTTGGTCAGCTCGCGGGCCAGCCCCTCCTCTATGAGTGACTGATCCATATCTACGTTCAGGGCCACCAGGAGTTCGCGGCTACTGCCCGAGACATACCCCGGCAATCCTTCTTCCTGGATGAAAACGTCGTCCAGCTCCACTTCGACCGTTCGCCCACTGACCTCCAGCGAAATCCGGCCCTCTTCTCTCAGCACGGCCAGGTCGGCCGCCTCCAGCGAAGCGATGACCGCCGCCACCTTGGGCGTCTCCTTGGCAAAGCGCTTGCCGAGATTACGAAAATTTCCCTTGGCCGTGACCTTGGCAACCTGGGTGGGATCTTCCAGCCAAGCCACACGCTTGATATTCAGTTCGTCGGCGATCAAAGCGGCGTATCGCGCTTCGGTAACCGCGGCGTGCACCGACGGTCCGCGACCGTAGACCAGCGCCTCTCGCAGCGGCTGGCGCGTGCGAATCTCGTGCTGGGCCCGCAAACTACGACCCTGACCCACGACCTGCAACACCACGGCCATGGCGCCTTCGAGCTCCAGGTCGCGCGCGGCATCGTCGGCCACGGGAAAATCGGCCAGATGCACGCTGGGTACGCGGGCGGCTTCACCATTCAGCGCGCGATAGAGGCGCTCGGCAAAGAACGGAACGAATGGGGCCAGGAGCCGGCTGCATCCTTCGAGTACCGTATACAGCGTATCGAACGCCGCCTTCTTGTCGTCGGACAGCTTGCCCTTCCAGAAACGACGCCGGCTACGACGCACGTACCAGTTGCTGAGTTCATCGCCAAGGAACGCGCCCAACGTGCGCGCCGCGCGCGTGCTATCCCATTGATCGAGGGCTGATCTCACTTCGCCGACCACGGCCTGGTAGCGGCTGAACAACCAGCGATCGAGTTGGTGATCCAGAACATCCGCGTTCGTCACCGGTCGTGCGGTATAGCTTTCGAGGTTCGAGTAGAGCGCGTAGAAGGCGTAGACGTTCTCGAGTGTGCCGAGAACTTTGCGTCGACTCTCTTTCACACCCTCTACATCGAATCGCGTCGGTTGCCACGGCGGCGACACGGTAGCCAGATACCATCGCAGCGGGTCGGCACCGTCCTCGCGCAGAATCGCCATGGGCTCGGTGGCATTGCCCCGGGTCTTCGACATCTTCAGGCCGTTCTTGTCCAGAATCAGACCCAACGCCACCACGTTCTTGTAGCTGCTTTTACCCGAAATCATGGTGGCAATGGCGAGCAACGAGTAGAACCAGCCCCGCGTCTGATCCATGCCCTCGCTGATGAAGTCGGCCGGGAACTGGGATTCGAACACGTCTTTGTTCTCGAACGGGTAGTGCCACTGCGCGTAGGGCATGGCTCCCGAATCGAACCAGACATCGATGACCTCCGGGGCCCGCCGCATCGTGCCTTCGCAAGCAGAACAGCCCCAGGTAACTTCGTCGATGAACGGGCGATGGAGATCTTCGGGCACCGACGCGCCCTTACCAGCCAAGTCGTCCCGCGAGCCGATGCACTGCGCTTCGCCGCAACCGTCGCATTGCCAGATCGGCAGCGGCGTTCCCCAGAACCGTTCGCGCGAAAGCGCCCAGTCCACGTTGTTTTCCAGCCAGTCGCCGAAACGCTCCTTGCCGGCGCCACTGGGCACCCAGTTCACCGAAGCATTCGAGGCCAGCAGCTTGTCCTTGACCGCCGTGGTCCGGATGTACCAGGAGTCACGTGCGTAGTACAACAGCGGCGTGTTACATCGCCAGCAGTGCGGATAGCTGTGACGAATCTGTTCCTGCTTGAACAAACGACCGTCGGACTTGAGATCGGCAATGATCTTCTTGTCGGCTTCCTTCGCGTGCATGCCGGCGTACGGCGGCAGCTCGGGACCAAAGCGGCCCGATTTGTCCAAGGGATGCAACGTGGGAAGGTCGTATTCGCGCGCCGCGCGATTGTCATCTTCACCGTAGGCCGGAGCCATATGTACGATACCCGTACCGTCTTCGGTGGAAACGAAATCGGTGGAGATGACCACGAAGGCCGGCTTGTCCACCGGCAGGATCGGAATCAGTTGGTGATACCGCTTCCCCAACAACTTCGAGCCGTCGCAGCGATCGACGATCTCTACATCTTCGGGGAAATAGTGACCCACGCGCGAAGCCGCCAACACGTAGCGTTCGCCTTCGTGCAGCACGGTGACATACTCGATGTCCTTGCCCACGGCCACGGCCACGTTGCTCGGCAAGGTCCACGGCGTAGTCGTCCAGACCAGCAGTGAGTAGTCTTCGTCGACCACGCGCAGTCGCACGGTAACGGAAGGATCATCTACATCGGCGTAGCCTTGCGCTACCTCGTGACTGCTGAGCGCCGTCTCACATCGTGTGCAGTACGGAACCACCTTGTGACCACGGTAGAGAAGATCCTTGTCCCAGATCTGTCGCAGCACCCACCACACCGACTCGATGTAGTCGTTCTCGTACGTAACGTAGGGATCGTCGAGGTCGAGCCAGAATCCAATACGGTGGGTGAATTCGTCCCATTCGGTCTTGTACTTGAAGACCGACTCACGACACTTGGCGTTGAAAGCCTCGATGCCATAGGCCTCGATGTCTTCTTTGCTGTCGAGCCCCAGTTGCTTCTCGACTTCGATCTCCACCGGAAGCCCATGGGTGTCCCAACCGCCCTTGCGACGAACGTAGTGGCCCGTCATGGTCTTGTAGCGGCAGAAAACGTCTTTCACCAGGCGACTGATTACGTGGTGCACGCCCGGCTTGCCGTTGGCGGTGGGCGGACCTTCGTAGAACACGAACGGGGGTCGGTCGCGACGGTCGCGCTCGGTCCTTTCGAACACATGCTCGCGCGTCCAGAAATCGTGGACCTCGGCCTCGGCCCCGGGCACATCGGTGCCGCCGAGGTTCTCGGGGTAGCGCGGTCGCTTGGTGGCTTCCGACATGACGGCGACCTCAGGCCTCTTCGAGAAACCGTGTCACGAGCTTGCGCAACGCGGGCTCGGTTCGGTTGGCGACGGCGATGATGGCCTGGACATCGGCGGGCTCCAGCGCATCGGGGAGGCACTGGTCGGTAACGACGTTCAGACCCAGAACACGCATTCCGGCGTGAACCGCGGCCAGATTCTCGGGCACCAATGACATTCCCACGGTGTCGGCACCGATGATTCGCAGGAATCGGTACTCTGCGGCGGTTTCCAGATTTGGCCCCGAGACCGCCACGTAGACGCCGCGCTGCAATGGAATCTTCATGTCCAACGCCAGTTTCGCGACCGAGTCGATATAGGCTCGATCATAGGGCTGCGACATGTCGGGGAAGCGCGGACCAAGCTCTTCGTCGTTGGCACCAATCAGGGGATTGTCGCCCATTAGATTGATGTGGTCAGTGACCGCCATGATGGTGCCCGGCGGCATGAGAGGATTCATCCCGCCCACCGCGTTGCTCATGATGAGCGAATGACAGCCCATGCTTCGCATCACGCGCACCGGCAGCGTGATTTCCTGCATGGAATAACCTTCGTAGAAATGCACGCGACCCTGCATGGCCATGACGCGTTTGCCGCCCAGGTTGCCAAGCACCAGATTGCCGGCGTGGCTCATGGCCGTGCTTTTCACGAACCCGGGTATCTCGGGAAACGGAACTGTCAGTACGGGTTCGATCTCATCGGCCAGGCTACCCAGCCCGGTACCAAGGATCAGACCGAACTCCGGATCGAAGCCTTTCGCCTGCTGCCGCAGGAACGTCGAGGCCGTTTCGATCGTGGACCTTAGATCGCTCAT
Source organism: Candidatus Krumholzibacteriota bacterium (assembly GCA_029262065.1). Classification (GTDB taxonomy): domain Bacteria; phylum Krumholzibacteriota; class Krumholzibacteriia; order JAJRXK01; family JAJRXK01; genus JAJDAC01. The sequence continues at coordinate 120,635 of JAJDAC010000017.1, forward strand.
CAGGAGACCTTCCGCATCGGAGATCGGAATCTCCGCAAAACGAGAAACGGCCGGGGAGTCCCCGGCCGCTTCCGCGTGACCAAAGTGGGGTGGGTACTAGAACCGACCCAACCCCTTGGTAAATCGCGACAGCGACCAACCCGACGCTGGCTCGTCGCTTCCCGCTGACGCACCCGCCGCCTCGTGTGGCGCGGGAGCATCAAACCCCGCGGCCGCGCTCGAAGCATCGGCCAAAGGGTCGGCGGAAAGGTCAGTGTCGGGCAACAAAGGCGGGTAGGGTGCCATATTTTCCCAGGGCTGTCCACTTGGGGCGGCCTGCGGCGGGGTTTCCGCCATGGGAGGCTCCACTGGCTCCAGATCGGCGAAGGTTGGCGAAGAATACGCCGGCTGGCGGTAGTCGTTAGCGCTGGGTGCCTCCCGACCGGCTTCGGCCAGCAGGTCGGCCATCCGGTCAGCAACTTCCTCAACGCCACGCGTCGGATTGAGCGACTCCTGCGAAGGATTGGGCTCCGAAGGCGCACCCAACGGCGGCAAGGCCTGGGGTTCGGTCGGGGCCTGCAAATACGATTCAACCGGGAAGTCGTTCGCCACGGGCCCGCGATCGGGGAGTTGATCCACCCCGGTCACGATCGGAGGCACGACGGACACGTTCGGCGCAACCGGAGCCGACACGGGCGCTATTGGTCGCGTATCGGCCTGGGCCACAGGAGGCGTATCCAGCGGCGCGGTCGCGCGCGGATCGATCTGATCCAATCCCGGCGTATCAACGGTCTCGGCTTCGCGGCTGTCCACGGAGTAGTCACGCCAATGATCGGAACCCGCCGAGGGCGACGGAGCCGCCGGGCGGTCCGGCACGGACGCCGGGATCTGGACCGGGGCGGCCGGCGTATCGCCCACATTGGCCAGTTGGTCGACCGAGCGATCGTCGCCCTCGAAGTCCTTGAGGTAGCTCTCCACCAGGCCCACCTGCGAATCCGCCATGGAACGCAGACGCATGAGAAACTGGTCGCGATGCATCCGCAGCTCACGCAGCTGGGTCTTGAGCGTCTGAACCTGACTGGAAATGGATGCCGTCTGCACGTCGGCCTGCACGTGGGCGTCTCTCAAGATGAGTTCGGCTTCCTTGCGCGCGTTCTCGCGGGCTTCGGCCATCACTCGCTCGGCGGTGAGCAACGTGTCGCGCAACGTGCGCTCCATGTTTCTGTACTCGTTCACCTTGTCGTCGAGCTCGAGCACCTTCTCGCGCAGTTGTTTGTTGTCGGTCAACACGACTTCGTACTCGTCAGCGGCCGTGGCCAAGAACGCGTACACCTCTTCGGGATCGAGCCCGCGTACGACCTTACGAAATTCCTGTTTGCGTACGTCCAGCGGCGTGATGCGCATGGAGCCTCCTGTTGGGGACGGCGACCTTGCCTATCCCAGCGTTCGCTTCACTATCGAAAGGACAACCATCACCACTACGGGACTGAAGTCCAATCCTCCCACAGCTGGGAGCGCCGACCGGATGGGAGCAAGCACGGGCTCGGTGATGGAGTACAGAACCCGGACCACAGGGTTGCGATACGGATCCAACTGCACCCAACTCATGACCACGCGCGCCAGTAGCACCAGCATATACGTGTCGACGATGACTCCGAGCATTCTGCAACCCCTGCGCCAAGACCATGCGCGGCTCTTTGGCCGGATTGCGGCCCAACCCCGACATACCTTGGCAGAAAGTACTACAAAGCCTGGCTAGAACCTGTCCAGTCTTTGCTGGCCGAATTGGCCCCATTCAAGCCTGGGGTCGGGGACCGAAAAGCACGCTCCCCAGCCGGATCTGCGTGCTGCCCTCGGCCACGGCCCAGGCGTAGTCTCCACTCATTCCCATGGAGAGAGCGGGATCCGTCCCATCCCTACGTTTCAGACGTTGGGCCACCGTCCGAAGTTGCGAAAACCGGCCCCGAGCCTGTGATTCGGGGTCCCCGACCCCGGCCATGGCCATGAATCCGATCGGCTGCAGCGAGGGCTCTTCCACGGCTCGACCCCACAGCTCGGGTGCTTCTTCGAGCGAGCAGCCGCCGCGGGCCGAAGCCCCGGCCAGGTGCACCTCAATCCATATATCCTGAACCAGCTGGAGACTACCGGCCCGACGCGCCACCCGCTCGAGTAGATCGAGCCGATCCATCGACTGAATCGAGTCGAACACCCCCACGGCCTTGTTCACCTTGTTGGTCTGCAGCTGACCGATCATGTGCATCCGGGCCCCCGCCGGCAGAGACGGGTGCTTCGCCAGCGCTTCCTGCACCCGATTCTCTCCCACATCCAGGAGCCCACAGGAAACAGCCGCGAAGATCGCATCCATCGGGTGGCCCTTGGTTACCGCCAGAATCTCCACGCGATCGGCGTTGCGACCCTCACGGGCGCAGACGTCCGCCACCGTCTCACGCACGCGTGTCAGGTTGACGGCCACAACGTCAGTCAACTTTGCAGCAGCATGACCATCTGGAATTCCGCTGGTGGCTGATTCGCGGTTCTCGCTCATACCCGCTGTACTGATGAAGGTGCAGATTACGAGGACGAGCCCCCGTGCTCCCAGGATAGTGAAATGTAGTGGCCGGGCACCCTTCAAAATCGCTGCGGCGGCCACTCATGGGTTTCAACGACCCGTTGGCGGTACTCAGGACTGCGCAGGAACCAGATCATTGAACGGTGATACTGACGAATGTCGACGAGGCTGGTTGCGTCGTTGATCCTGCGTCTGCTTTCCCTCATCAGTCGGCCCCCATGACGAATCAGAAGGCGACGGTGGGACTCAGACGAAACGTCTCGTGTCAGCCCGGTCAGAGATTTCATCATGTGGGTGGACACATTCGCATCGCTGGCGACGTATGGTCTCAGCTGATCGAACACCAGGGCAGAAAGTGATTCGAATGTGTCGACTTTCGTCACCAGCCGCAGGGTCTGGTTCTTGTCGCGATGGTAGGCGCTGGGAAGAACCCGCTGGTCCAATCTGTGGAGCCCCATCATGAGCCAATCGATGCAATTCATGGCGGTAAACGGATCGTTCACTCCGGGCGAAAGCGCCCGAATTGCCACTTCGACCAGTTGGTTCAGCTGGAACCGCAGATCCTGCAGGGACGTGCGTTGGTTGCCCCAGACAAAAGCGGATGCCAGCTCGTTCGCGACACCCTGGGCCACGTCCCCCTTTTCGTGGGACGCAAGCAGCAGCACGTTGTCCGTCGTGACAAAATCACCGACCCGACACTTCAGGTCCAATACCAGATCGTGCTCGCAGGCGGAACTCACCAAGCTATCGGCATCGATGTACTGGATATACCCGTCGCCATCGGCCCTGACCTTCGTGCCACCCGAGGGGACCGCCGAATCCTGGTGGCTTGACTCGTTATCATCGCGGGAATTGGCGAGACCAGAACAGTGATCGTCTATGCTTTCCTTCATGTCGCGACCGACGCGCGCGACGATATTGGACACATGGATACTGTCGGGCACATGATGAATGAAGAAAATCAAGACGGACACGCTGAAGACGGCGAGGAGCAGCGCCACCAGGATCGCGAGGTGGGGAACGAACGTGGCCGCAGCTTCTTGACCCTGCATTTCCGAGACCGGGGCCACGCCTTCCTGTACCGTCCTCAGTACCAGCAGGCAGTAGAGAAAGGTCGAAATGAAGACCCCCAACGTTACCTGGTTGCCGAGGTCCCGCATGAAGTTGCTCAACAGGCGGGGACCCACCTGCGAAGTCGTGTAGGAAATCGATAGAATCGTCATGGAAAAGGTGACGCTTGCCACCGTGATCATCGATCCGGCAACGGTCGATAGCACGGCCCGCGCGCCCGCCGGACGATTTACGTGCAACCAATCGACTCCTTCGATCCAACCGGCACCAATGAACCGGTCTACAGTCGTGGTAACGACGGACAACAATACGGCCGCAACGGCCATGAGAGCCGGAACGAACCAGTAGCTCCCGCGAACGTTGGCCCAGGTGGTGACAATGAGTGCATTCATCTGTTTTCTCGCGGTCTACAATTCTCTGCAGGGCTGGTAGTGTTCCAGTATTCGTCGCGACGCGTCAAGCGGTCAGGCAACGCCACCATCAGGTATCACTCGCCACAGGACTTGTTCGTCGACAGAAGGCAATAAGATGCACGGTAGTCAAAAGCTCTCCTTCCAACGTGCCCTCGTGGTCGCCAATCCCGTATCTGGGCAGAACGACCCAGATGAGACGGTCGCCAGCCTGGAAGAGGCTTTGGATCAAGCTGGCTTGTCGCACGAGGTCCGCTTGACGGGCGGGCCCGGCGACGCGGGACGGTGGGCCGCCGGCGCGGCCGCCGAGGGGTTCGACCTGCTGGTCGTGTCCGGTGGCGACGGCACGGTCACGGAGTGCGCTGGCGGCATTGTTCGCAACAACAGCGACGTGACCATACTTGTCGTCCCCAACGGCACCGCAAACGTCATCGCGAATGTCGCCGGAATACCAACATCCATCAGCGACGCCCTCGCATTGCTGGAAACGGGGCAGGTGCGTCAGTTCGACGTGGGATACGTCCCAGCCAAGGATCGGTACTTCCTTCTGACCATCGCGATTGGCTACCCAGCCAAGGTGGTGGTAGAAGCTCCGCGCACCATGAAAGACAAGTTCGGACTCGGAGCGTACTTCTGGGCGGCCGTAACGAACCTATGGAACCCCACCGTGGCCGACTTCGACATAAGCTTCGATGGAAACCACCACGCAGCAACGGGCCACGCCGCCCTGGTCAGCAACATGGGAATTCTCGCCATGATGGGCGTCGAGCTGGCGTCCCAGGTCATCGCCGACGACGGTAAACTCGACATCTACGTAGCAGAGGGCGAGTCCCCAGGAGAGTTTCTACAAGCAGTATCGGAATTCGTGGCCGGTCAACGAAACGCAGACCACCTGTCCCACTTCACCACGCGCAGCACGACCATCACAACCGACCCACCACTACTGGTCCAGGCCGACGGTGAACCCCTGGGTGAAACGCCAATCACCATAGAGATTCGCGAAGCCGCCCTGTCGATGATCGTCCCAGAAGCGTAGGACTTCGCCCTCCTCAAAAAAAGGAAAGCGAGCGAAGCGATGCGAAGCAAACCGAGGGAACCAGAATCACCCCGAGCCGCCCCCAAAAAAGGAAGCGAGCGAAGCGAAGCGACAACAACCGAGGGAAAACCCGGCGGGAATCGACCCCGAGCCCGGAGCGCGAAGCGCGACGAGTTCGCGACCGATGCCCGGCTCCTCCTCCAACCCGGCAAAGCCGGGTTGGTGGAGGCGGCGGGAATCGAACCCGCGTCCGAAAACGGTGAACACCCGACGTCTACGTGCGTAGCCCCCGGGTTATTTCGCGCTGCGCCCCCCCGAGGACATAGTTGATGCAGCGCTAGCCCCATTGTTTCTCGACGCTTTCCCTGTGGCTACGGGTCCACGTCCAGCCGCCAGTTTATGACGCCCATCTATCGGCCCTGATGGCCCAACCGATAGTAGACGACTGCTATTGTTTAAGCAGCGAGAGCCATAGGCTCGTCAATTGTTTGTTCCCACCATTTTTGACGAGGATAGGTGAGGTCCTCGGCACGCGATCGAATGCCTATCCGCTCCCGTCGAATCCAGTTCGCCCCCAAAATTGCCCGTAAGGCCTGAGGCCAGCCGGAAACCCATGGGAATGGGTACAGCATTCTGCAAATACACGGTATGGCCAGGCCCCACTCTGCGCAACAACTGCTCTCCGGCCTTCCAAGCACGCTAGCCCCAATTCCCAGGATGGGCGTGTGCGCCGCTTTTGATATCATGACGCTATGAACCCTCATTGCCCCAGATTTCTGCCGCGCCTCATGCTGGCGGTAGCCGCGTTGGCCAGCGTGGTCGCGCTGGCGTGCGAAGACGCCGGCACCCTGTTTGAACCGCCGGTAGGGTACGCCGAGAGCCTCGACCAAGCCGTGCTCGGCATCCGCGACGCCTACGGGCGACTCGACGTGGACGCGCTTGACCGCATGTTGGCCGAGGATTTCACCTTCGAAATGAACGCCATCGACGCCGACTCGGTAGGCATCGACGCCACCTGGGACAAGGCCACGCACCTTCAGTGGTGCCAGAACCTGTTTACCGGCAAGCCGGGCATGCGGGTGGACGGTCGCGTGCAGTCGCCCATCAGTGCCGCCATCCCGTTCTCACTGGCCATCTGGTTTCCCGTGGAAATCGACGGTGTGGACGACGAGTGGACCGCGGCGGACCAGGGCGGATTCACGCGCCGCTTCGTGGGCACATGGGCCATCAACTACGAAGAGTTCGACTTCGATTTCCTGGACGGAGTGCAGACCTTCATCGTCGAGCGGCGCCAGATCTTCGCGAGCGGCCGGCCCTTCGATGTGTACCAGGTCACGCATTGGTATTCGGCGCGGCCCGACGCACCGCTGCCTACCGAGTCGCAATGGGCCCCGCCCAAGCACGAGACCATCAGCTTCGGTCGCCTCGCGGCCAAGTTCAGGTTCCAGGAGCTGCCGGGTCGGCGCTGACCCTTCTATTCGATCAGTCCCTCGGCCCGCATCAGGGCCAGGGCATTGGAGCGCTGCACCACTCCATCGCGTACGCGATAGTCGAACGTCATGACACCATCTTGCATCTGATCGGCGAAATGTACATTGCGTCCCTTCGCGGCCAGCTCTTCGGGCAGTTCGGTCAGCGCCAGGTCGTGTGTCGTCACCAGACCGATCGCGCCGCGTTTGAGCAAACGTTTCAACAGGGCCTGAGCCCCAATACGACGATCGTGCGAGTGCGTGCCGTGGAAGATTTCATCCAGAAGAAACAAGACGGGGAGTTCACGATCGGTCAGCTCGAACACGGCGCGTAGGCGGGTTAGTTCGGCCCGGAAACGGGATGCCCCCTCGGCCAACGAGTCATGGGCCTGAATCGAAGCGGCCACCTGCAACGGGGACAACACGAAGCGTTCCGCGCGCACGGGGGCTCCGGCCAGCGCCAGCACCGTGTTGCAACCCAGGCTCCGCAACATGGTGCTCTTGCCCGACATGTTGGAACCGCTGACTATCCAAAGAAGACTTTCATCGCCCCCGAGCTTCAAATCGTTGCGAACCTCTGAGGCCTCGGGCAAGAGCGGGTGGGCAATACCCTTCGCGTCCACGAAGGTACGTCCCTCCTCAACCTGAGCGAACACGTCGTCGGGATGCTCGAAGTGGTGTGAAGCCAGACTGTGCAAGGCTTCGAATTCTCCGAGGGCCAGAAGCCAACCGGCCACATGCTCACCGTGAGCTCGACGCCACGCTTCCAGAGCCAACGCGACCTGTGAACGCCACAGCAATAGCGCGGCGAACGGGGCAAACACATCGTTGCGCGCCCAGTCGAGCATTTCGACGCGCCGCCCCAGGGCCGAGACCGACTTCGATGCCGAGCGATCGCCCGTCACGCGCGCATTCAACTCGATCAGGAGTTTCGACTCGAACTTTCCGTCTTCGAGCACCGGCATGAGCTTAGCCAGCGTGGCCAGCTCGCGCGCCGGGCTCTCGATCTTGGCCAGCGCGGGAGCGGTGAACCTCGATATCCACTGCGTCCACAGGTAGCTGGCGCCCATGAAGCCCGCGAATGGCCACGGCGTCCAACCACTGAACCACCAACCCCAGAAGGTGAGTACCATGGCCGCGGCCAAGACCGCCGTTACGGCGCGAAGCAAGGGCAACCCGGACGGGTGCGGCACGGCGGCCCATTGATCCAGGCGTTCGCCATGCAGGCGAATGGAGCCCTTTCGCCCCGCCAGTGCCAGCCGTTCGCGCTGCTCCAGAGCACCGCCCAATTCACGCACGGCCGTCTGACGCTCTTGCAACTGAACGGGCGCCGCGGACGACGACAACCATGCCGCCAATGTGCGTTCGCCATCTCCCGTGCGAGCACGGTTCAACAGCTGGAACAGAGAAGCGGGTCCCGCCAGATCGAGGTCGTAGGCGTAGGGATGGTCGAAAGGGAAGTAGTCCAGGCCCTCAGGGCCCGTTCCCATCCACCCATGATCCAAACGGGCCAGGCCAGATTCGTAGTGCGCTTGCAGGCGGCTTACACGACGCTCGCGCGCGCCGACCCGCTCGTGGATGACCACCAGACCCAGGAAGACAACTGACAGGATCACGGCCCAAATGTAGCTGGTCAGCGGCCCCCACACCACCAGGCCCGCCAGCACCGACATGCCAATGAACGCGCCGCCGCGCGCGGCCGAGATCCGGCCGGAAGTGCGTTGCAACGCGCGCGCCTGGTCGGCCAAAGAGGAAAGGCGTCGCCCGTACTCCTGACGCGGGTCACTCATGCTGGGCCATGGGGTTCAGCCCCCGCACCAACAACGCGCCCACGGCCAGCAACGCCACACTCACGGTCCAGGCCACCGCACCATCGAGCGGCATGGTCACTCCCAAGCCGTCGACGATACGACTGCCCACCACCAGGCTTCCGTTGTACACGAAATGCAGGAGCACGGCCGGCAGCAGTGAACGCGAACGCCACACCAGCGTGGCCATGACCACGCCCAACAAGAACGTGGGGACAAACCGAAACACACTGAGATGGATGAGCGCGAAGAAGGCAGACGAAATGAGGATCGCGTTGCGCACCGAAACCAGTTTGCGCAGCATGCCCAGGAAAATGCCGCGGAACACGAACTCTTCCCAGATCGCCGGCGACAGCGCCACCAGGAACAACAGCTTCCAGGTAGCCAGGTCCTGCAGGACATCAAGGCCCGCCATTGCATCCTCGGGCATGGGCAGAACGCGAGACTGGAGTCGGGCCACGCCGTTCATCATGGGCAGCAGCAGTCCGACGCCGAAGCACAGCGCGGCCAACCAGGCCGTTGCCGGCGGCAATCGCAGCGAGAGTGTTTCCAGGAAAGCACCACGATGATGCGCCACCCGATACACGGCGATGCCCAGTACCGGAAGCAGTGCCCACAGGCTCAGAAGCAATCCCTTCTGCAGGTCCCATGTCTGTAGCAGATTACCCGCGTAGAAATAGGCCACCGTGGTCGCTACCATGCCCACCTGCAACGCACGCATGCGTCCGGAGGGGGTGCGAGCCAGGAAGGGCTCGGGATCAAAACCCAGGACCATTTCTTCGCGCGAGAGCAGATTCCCCACGTAGCGCACCAGCAAACCAGCCCAAACCAGCGTGGCCAGCACTACCGTGATCTGGGCGGTGACATCCACGCGCCCGGCCAACAGATCACGCATGGCGAACGCGACGTTGGCCACGGGAATCAGGGCAATGATGCCCTTCAATTCAATGCCCTGGCTCAGGCTCATGATGGCCGGCACGAAGACCACGAGCATGGCCGGCAACAAGTACGACTGTGCTTCCTTGAGCGTGCGAGCCACCGTGGAAATCGCCAGCAGGATGCTACCCACCAGAACCGCCAGGGGAATCACCAGCAACGTGATGAAGACCAGCGAGAGGGCGTCGAAACTGAACGCTTCGCCAGTTTGACTGGCCCAGCCCTGCTGGTACGTGAACACCAGGCTGGCCAGGCTGAGCAAGGCCGTCAGCACCGTGCCGAAACTCACGAAGATGACCTTGGCCCGGGCGATGTCGTGTCGGGGCGCGGGTATGAGGAACAGGGTTTCGAGTGTGCCCCGTTCTTTCTCGCCCGCCACCTGCTCGCCCGAGAAATTCGCGCCGCTCATGAACAACATCATGAGCAACACGTACACCAGCATTCGTCCGGCTTCGGCCCCGGTGGCCTCGCTTTCGGTAGCGATGTCGGCGTCGCCCGAAACCACGAGCGCATCGAGACGCCCGTCGCCCCCCGCGGCTTCGTACCGCAGCTCGCGCTGTTCATCCCGGACGTCGCGAAGAATAGCCTCCAAGCGCCGGCGCGCGTCTCTCGAGACCGACTCGGTCTGGTCGTAGTACAAGGAGACCGTAGCCACCTCGCCATCGGCAGCTCGTCCCAATCCGTCGGGCGCATCGAGCCAGGCGTCGAGTTCGCCGGCTTCCACCATCGAGCGCAACGAGTCCGGCGGCACGGTCACGACGCCCAACGCCAACGTCGAGTCGGCTTCGACCCGGGGAAGCAGCAGGTCCACGTTGCCCGTCAGCACCACGTCAGCCACTTCGGCCTGCGTCTTCGCCGTCTCCTTCTTCTCCATGGAGTTGGTGACGCCCATCATGAGCGGATAGATGGCCACCGGAACCACGATGGACATCAACAACACCTTGCGATCGCGCAGGGCCTCGCTCAGTTCCTTGCGTACCAGGGTCCAGACCGTGCGATTCATGCAACCGGCTCCGTGACCACCTGGCGAAAAATGTCTTCGAGGTAATGAAGGCCCGTGGACGAGCGAAGGTCTTCAAGGGTTCCCGTCGCACGGATCGAGCCCTCGTGGATGATGGCGATGCGATCGCACAGGCGCTCGGCTTCACTCATGATGTGCGTGCTGAACAGCACGCACTTGCCCTGGTCGCGATAGCCTTTCACGAAGTCCAGGGTGGTCGTAGCCGCCAACACGTCCAAGCCACTGGTAGGCTCGTCCAGAATCAGCACCGGCGGGTCATGGACCACGGTCCGGGCGATATTCACCTTCTGCTTCATGCCCGTGGACAGCTTCTCGCAACGCGTATTGCTGTACTTGTCTATGCCGAACAGATCGATGATGGAATCCACCCGAGACTTCAGGTGGTCGGCTTCCATGCCGTGGAGTTCGCCGAAGTACGAGATCATCTCGCGCGCGGTAAGGCGATGATAGAGCCCCGTGGTACCCGACAGGAATCCTATGGAAGCGCGCACGTCACGCGGCGCCGAGCGCACATCGTGGCCATTGACCATGGCGGTCCCGCTCGACGGCGTAAGCGCCGTTGAAAGCATGCGCAGCGTGGTCGTCTTGCCCGCACCGTTCAGTCCCAGCAGGCCAAAGACCTCGCCGGCGGCACACTCGAAACTTACATCGTGGGCCGCCCGAATCTCGCCCCCGTCATTGTGGTCGGGATAGGTCTTGGTCAGACCCTCGGTACGAATGAGTACTTCGCTCACGACTTACCTCCACCCATTCGCATGAGTCGTTTCAAGCTGATCTCGGGATCGAAGAAGGCGCCTTCCTGACTGGCCAGGCTGGAGGCGTATCGCATGGACACCACCGCGAGAACCGCCAGCACCGCGAACGTGACCAGCATGGGCACAATGGGCGGTTCTCCGGCCAGCAACGCCTTCAACAGGCCGACCACGTTGATGATGGGAATCAGAGCCTGTTGTACGGTGAAATCGCCCTGCTTCATGAGCACGACGACGCCACTGAACGAAGCCACCATGTAGACGGGCATGAGTGCCGCCTGCCCCTCGCGGTAGCTGCGCGCGGGCACGCAAACCAACATCATCACTGCGGCCAGACTCGCGCTGATGAGCACCGCGGTCACGACCATCAGAGCCACATTCAGCGGCGCGACGGTGAACTGGAGATTGTCGCCTACGTCCATCAGGCGCAGGACGAATGTCAGGAACACCGTGAGCGAAATCAGATTCAGGAGAAACGCCACCAGACTCGATATCACCACGTACAGAAACTTGCCCTGCAGGAGTCGACTACGCTCGATCGGCGAACTCAGGACGGTCTCGAGTGTGCCGCGCTCGCGCTCACCGACCACGGTGTCCAGACTGGAGTAGTAGCAGCCCTGGGCCAACATGATCATCAGGAAGAACGGCAACATGAGCGAAAGGATGTACCGACCCAGTTCGCGTGATGACGCCGTGTTCTGGAGGTCCAGATCGTAGAGCTCCACGTCGCCCCGATCCAAGCCCACCGCCCGGGCGGTCTCCAACACGATACTGTCGCGATAGGCCACGACGGAGTCTTCGAGCCACTCGCGCGATTGCTCCGATTGGTCCCGGGAGCTATCGAAGGCAATGGTGGCCACGTCGGATCCAGCGGAGTCGCGATGCCACGAGAGCATGACCGCGGGGGGCTCCCCGTCGGATTCCGACCACGCGTCGCGTGCGGCTCGGAATTCGGCCGCATCGGGAGCCCGATCCGGATGGTCCAGTTCATCGGGCACGGGCTCGACCACCACGTTGGATCGCTCGAGCAATGGCGCGCTGATGACTTCGGGGGCGTCGGTGTCCACCCAGACCGTGGTGACCTTGCCCTCGGCCGCACCCTGGCTGATGAGGAACACCTGGTAGGCACCGAACCCCATCAACGGGTACAGAAACGCCGGCACCAGAATGAGCTGGAGCACGAGATTCCGGTCGCGCAGGGCTTCACGGATCTCTTTCCGCAGGACCGTCCAGGCTCCGGCGGCAGATCGGCTACGGGACATGGCGGGAAAGTCTCCGTAAAGGAAGGTTGGGGCCCGCGCTCGCGTGACCCTCGAATCTCAGGCAAACAACGGCGAACGGCCCACATTAGTTGCAACCGGGGGTGCGATCAATGACCAGACCCCGAACCGACGACCCTGGGCCAACGTCTTACCCCGTTTGGGGGCCCGCGGGGCGCTTTTTTCGCGATTCCACGGAACCCGGCGACCCGGCCCTGCGTCTCTTTTCCCGAGTCGATTGCAACCTTTGGGCAGCTACCTGTGTCCAAGCCCTTGAACTCGCCCAATCGTTGAGATCATCGCCAGAATCTGGATTCGCGATCTCGCAACTTCCGACCCAGCGATGAGAATGGGGCCGAAATGGTCAGAACCTCAATGCCCAGGACTCGAAGCATGACTACCGGAAAAGTGTTTGCTCTCGCATGCGGCGCGATTCTCCTGGTGGTACTGGTGAGCGCCCTGCTCACCCGTCTGGCGCTCGCGTACGTCTAGACCAACCGGCATTCGCGATTCGCCCCCGGCCGAAGTATCCTTGGGTACTTCTCTCCCGGCACAAGGTGGATCACGGATGGAACTGCCCTCGGACGACGAGCTACGAGTCGCTTCTCTGGGGGAGCCCAGCGTTCCCTCGCCGCTGACACCCCAGGCTCATTTCATCGACGAAGAAGCGCGAGTCCAGGTGTGTTCGGACCTGGCTGAAATGCGTCCATTTCTTGTCCGTGGGGAAGACCCTCCCGCGTTTGAGCCAGCGGGACCGCGCGCGCAACTGAGATTCGATCCCCAAAGTACGGTCGCGGGCATTGTCACCTGCGGCGGACTCTGTCCGGGCCTGAACAACGTCATCCGATCGATCGTACTCACGTTGCAGCACGCCTACGGCTGCCGCCGGGTTCTGGGGTTCAAGTACGGGTTCGCCGGACTGGCCCAACGCTCCGCGGATCCGCCGATCGAGCTCGATCTGGATTTCGTCGACAACATCCACGAGCACGGCGGCACGGTGCTGGGTTCGTCCCGTGGCGGTCAGGACACCGGCGAGATGGTCGATACGCTCATGCGTCACGGCGTGAACGTATTCTTCGTCATTGGCGGCGACGGATCGCTGCGAGGGGCACACGCGCTGTACAAGGAAATCACGCGGCGGGGCGAGAACATCGCCATTGTCGGCGTGCCCAAGACCATCGACAACGACCTGGCGTGGATCGAACAAAGCTTTGGTTTCTCGACCGCGGTCGAGGAATCGCAACGGGCGCTCGATGCGGCCCACGCCGAGGCCAAGGGCGCGTGGAACGGTATTGGGCTGGTGAAGCTCATGGGGCGGCAGTCGGGATTCATCGCGGCCCACGCCAGCCTGGCCAACAGCGACGTGAATTTCTGTCTGGTGCCGGAGGTACCATTCTCCATGGGCGGCGAGCGGGGTTTCCTGAGGGCGTTGGAGGTCCGGCTGGCGCGAAAGCACCACGCCGTGATCGCCGTCGCCGAGGGGGCCGGACAGGAATTGGTGCGTGGATCATCGAGTGCCGGAAACCCCGGCCGTGACGCTTCGGGCAATGTCCGGTTTGCCGATGTGGGGACGTACCTGAAGGATCGCATCAAAGAGCACTTTGCCCGCTCCAACATTCCCGTCACCATAAAGACCATCGATCCCAGCTACATTCTGCGCAGCCTGCCGGCCAACGCCAGTGACGCCGAGTTCGCCCTGGTGCTGGGTCAGCATGCCGTACACGCGGGACTGGCCGGCCGCACCAACCTGGTCATCGGAAGTTGGAATCAACGCTTCACGCACGTGCCGATCCCACTGGCGGTTTCCCACCGCAAGTGCGTGGATCCGTCGGGCCGACTCTGGCACCGCGTACTCGAGGCTCTTCAGCAACCGGCCAACATGCAGTAGCCGACGGACGCGTTAGCGTCGACGCCGGGAGCGCCGAACGCTCTTGATCACGTACGTGCCGCTACGCGGGTCCTCCTCGAGTACGATCAGCTTGGCCAGTTCGGCATCTTCCAGTAGCTCGCTGAAGCTTCGATAACCGTAGGCCGACTCGTCGAACGAGGGCCGCTTGCGCTTGATGGTGTCCTTGACCAACGACGAATGCAACACGTCATAGCCCTCTCGCTGCAGGGCACGTACCGACTCGATCAGCGGTTGGAATACAGTCTTCTTCTCCTGCGTCACACCCGAAGACAAGTCGGCCTTGGCCTTGTCGAGATCCTCGTAGAAGATGAATTCGTCGCAGTTGTTCGACAGGAGCTGCGACGTGGACTCGCGCATGCCCAGGCCAATGACGTACTTGCCATTCTCCTTGAGCTTGGACACCAACGGCGAAAAATCACTGTCGCCCGACACGATCACGAACGTGTCGATGTGTTCCTTGCTGTAGCTCAGATCCATGGCGTCGACACACAGGCGAATATCCGCCGAGTTCTTGCCGGTCACGGCTCGCTTGGGAATTTCTATGAGTTCGATCGCGGCTTCGTGCATGGGCTGGGCGTACTTGCGAAAGCGGCTCCAGTCGGCGTAGGCGACCTTGGTTATGACCTTGCCTTTGTCGAGCAACCGATCCAGCACCTTGGCCACGTCGAACGCCAGTCCACGACTCTTCCCAAAGCCCAGGGCCAGGTTTTCGAAATCGATGAAAACAGCCAGATTGCGTTGGGGGGTGTTGGCCATGGCTACGCCTCTGCGTATCGAGGAACAATTGGACGGACCTGAGCATGATCGAGTCGATCCCGCCACGGGTCAAGAAAGCGCTCGCTTGATTGTCGCGCGCCAATTGCCCACACTGACTCTCGTTGCCCCTGCCGCCCTACCCTTCAGGAGAATCTCCATGAAACCCGCCGTCCGACGCATCGCACTGGGCGTCGCCGTCCTGCTCTGCTCAAGCTGCGGTAGCTCATCGAATATGAGCAGTCAGTGGAACGCCAACCACGTGAAGCTGGACGGACAAACCGACGATTGGGGCAGCATCTATCAACTGGTCCCCAATACCGACCTCGACTTCGCGGTTCGCAACGACGCGGATTTTCTCTACGTCTCGGTTCTCACCAACAATCGTGAGGTTCAGCGACAGCTACTTTGGCAGGGGCTCATTCTCTGGATCGACGCGTCCGGTGGACACGACCGGAGCACGGGCATCCGATTCCCGGTGGGCCTGTCCGAACACGCTCCCGAAACCGATTCACCGCCGGCGCTGGGCGACGACATCGGGCGGGCGGCCACGCCCGACGAGCTTTCCGACCGGGCACTCCAGGAAGTGCAGATCATCCGAAACGGACAGCGGGAGCGAAGCTGGGCGGTGGTCGATCTGGATGCGATCCGGGTCCATGCCTCGCTGCGGGAATCGTGGTTCGCCTACGAGATGCGAATTCCCCTCAGAACGGCCGGAGCGACGGGAATCGCCATCGGCGCGGGACCCGGTGACATCATCTCGCTGGGGCTGCAGACGCCCGACAGCGACCGCCAGATGTCGCCCGAGATGATGGGCGATGTAGCCGGCGACCGGAATGGGCCCGGCGGGCCCGGTGGCACCCGGGGCACGCGAGGGGCGGGCGACTTCGGCCAAGGCGGTGCATCACCTGCGTTTAGCAACACGGGTCCGATCCTACCCAAGGAAATCGACAGCTGGAGCAGCGTGAAGCTGGCCGGCCCCGGGACCAAATAGCTCCTGGGACGGCTGCCGGTTGCCGCACTCGGGTCCAAAGCCTTAAGTTGAAGGGGCGTACCCTATCGGCCCAGCACCCCCCCTCCAGGACGCAATGAACGCCTTACCTCGATCAACCCACCGGCTCGGCATGGGGTTGCTGCTCGGCGCGGCCCTGGGCCTCGTGGCCCAAGCGGCCCAGGCCCAGTACTTCGGACGCAACAAAGTGCGGTACGAAACCTTCCAGTTCGAGATCCTGAACACCCATCACTTCGACATCCACTACTACCCCGAGGAAGAGATCGCGGCTCAGGATGTGGCCCGCATGGCCGACCGGTGGTACACGCGGCTCAGCGATGTTCTGGCCCACCAGTACGGCGGCACCAAACCCATCGTACTCTACGCCGATGACACCGACTTCCAACAGACGAACGTAATCCGGGGCTACCTTGGCGAGGGCACGGGCGGTGTCACCGAGAGTTTCAAGAACCGCGTGGTGATGCCCATCACGGGCTCGTACGCCGAAACCAATCACGTGCTGGGTCACGAACTGGTTCACGTATTCCAGTACGACATCGCCCAGCGCATGGAGGGTCGCACGCAGGGACTGGGTTCATTGCCGTTGTGGTTCATCGAAGGCATGGCCGAGTACTTGAGCGTGGGACCCATCAGCGCCCAGACCGCCATGTGGCTTCGTGACTCGATCCTGAACGACGACCTGCCATCAGCGAGGGACCTTTCGGTCAACCCCCGCTACTTCCCCTATCGCTTCGGCCATGGGTTGTGGAGTTACATCGCCGGCCGTTGGGGCGACGGCGTGGTGGGCAAGATCTACATCTCGGCCGTGCGCGCGGGCATTGGCACTTCCATCAAGTCGCACCTACGGATGTCTTTGAAGGAACTCGTAGAAGCCTGGCATGTAGAGCTGAAAGCCACCTACGAGCCGCTCATGGCGGCGCGTAAGGCCACGGGAAAAACCGGACGGGTGGTTATCGAGTCAGGCAAGGACGAGAAGAGCACCAACGTTGCTCCGTCGCCCAGCCCCGACGGCAGGTATGTTGCGTTCCTCTCGGCCCGCGATCTGTTCGGCATCGATCTGTATCTGGCCGACGCCAACAGCGGCAAGATCATCAAGCGAATCAGCAGCGCCAGTTCCGACCCCCACATTCGATCGCTGAAGTTCATCGAGTCGTCGGGCACCTGGTCGCCCGACGGATCGCAGTTTGCGTTCGTGGTGTACTCCGAAGGCACGAACAACCTGGCCATCGTCGACGTCGAAAAGCGCGATATCATTCGCCAGATCCGCGTGAGCGGAGTGGACGCGTTGTCCAACCCAGCGTGGTCGCCCAAGGGAGACAAGATCGCGGTCAGCGGAATCACCAGCGCGGCCAGCGACCTTTTCCTGATCGATGTCGCCAGCGGCGACGTGGAACAGCTGACCAACGATCGTTTCGCCGACCTGCAACCATCGTGGTCGCCCGACGCCACGACGCTGCTGTTCGTGACCGACCGGGGCGGGCGCACCAACTTCGACACGCTGGAATTCGCCGAGATGGGCATCGGGATGGTATCGCTGAGGGATCGTCGCATAAACGTGTTGCGTCCGTTCCCCTTCGCGACCCACAGCGACCCCGAGTTCAGCCCCGACCGCGGATCCATCTTCTTCCGTAGCGATCAGAACGGGTTCTTCGACCTGTACCGGTTCGAGCTCGAATCCACACGCGTTTTCCGCCTGACCTCGCTGCCCACCGGGGTCAGCGGTATCGCACGCCTATCGCCCTCGATGGGCGTGGCGCAGCAAACCGGCGAGATTTTCTTCAACGTGTTCCACAAGGGCGGCTACGCCATCCACGCCCTCACCACCGAACAGACGCAGGGCCAACCGGCCAACGAAGAACAGGCCATCGCCGCGCTGTTGCCGCCGTTCGAGCGCGACCAGGACGATCGCGTGGTCAGCTACCTGGGCGACGCACAAACTGGGTTACCGTTTTCCGAGACGTTTCCCAGTACCGAGTACGATTCGAGCCTGAGCTTGGACTACGTAGGCAACACCGGCGTGGGCGTCTCTTTCGACAATCGCTACGGAGCCGCGGTGGGCGGTGGCGTGTCGGCGTGGTTCAGCGACATGCTGGGGCACCGCAACCTGGGCATGGCCCTGTACAGCAACGGTGGGTTCAAGGACCTGGGCGCCCAGGTTCTATTCCAGAATCTGGAGAAGCGCTGGTCCTGGAGCGTGGGAGCCAGCCACATCCCCTACCTTTCCTTCCGCACATCGGTAAGGCCCACGGTTGCCGTGATCAACGGAACCACCGTGGCGGCCGATGAATTCCTCCAGGAAGTGCGCCGGGTATTCGAGGAGCGCGTGAGCGGAACGGTGAGCTACCCGATTTCCGAGACACGCCGGCTCGAATTCCTGCTCGGCGGCGCCTACTACAGCTTCGATACCGAGCTCGAGCGTTTCCTGGTGGCGGGCGGCCAGGTGTTCGACGGCGGCACCGAAGACCTGCCGTCCCAACCCGGCCTGGGGTTGATCGAACCGGGGATCGCCATCGTCGGCGACAGTTCGTTCGGGGGCTTCACATCCCCCATCAAGGGATCCCGGTTCCGGCTCGAGTACTCGCCGGTGTTCGGCACTCTCCAGTATCACACCGTGTTGGCGGACGCCCGTCAGTATTTCCTGAAACGCCCCGCCAGTCTGGGCTTCCGCGCCCTTCACTACGGACGCTACGGCAAGGGTGCCGACGATGATCGCCTGAGCACCCTGTTCATTGGCTACCCCACGCTGATTCGCGGCTACGATGTCGATACGATCGACTTCACCGAGTGCGGCGACGGCAACGACGATTGCCCTGTTTTCGACCGATTGGTGGGTAGCAAGATCGCCGTGGCCAACGCCGAGGCGCGCGTGCAGATACTGGGTGTGGATCAGTTCGGCCTGGTTTCCTTTCCCTACGTTCCCACCGAACTGGTGTTCTTCTTCGACGCCGGTCTGGCCTGGACCGAAGACGAGGAGCCGTTCCTGGCCTGGCGAACCGACAACAACGCGGGCCGTATCCCGGTGTTCAGCGCTGGAGTAAGCCTGCGGGTGGCGCCCTTTGGGGTGCTCCCTCTGGAATTCTTCTGGGCGAAGCCGTTCCAGCGACCCGACCAGAACGTCGTTTTCGGCTTCCAGATCGCGCCAGGGTGGTAGAGACAGACCCGATCCCGTGGTAGGCTTGTAGCTCGCATTTTCGAAGCCATACAAGCCCTACGGGAGCCGTGTGAAAAACGGGAAAGTCTACGCGCTCGGATTGAATTTCCGTCGCCTCGCCGAACATGAGATTGGCCATAGCCCGGCCGCCGCCCTGCTTGAGGATGGCGTGCCCGTGGCCATGGTGGAAGAAGAGCGCTTTGCCCGGGTCAAGGACGCGCCAGGGTACTTTCCCACCAAGTCGACCCAGTACTGCCTGGACTACGCGGGCATCGAGTTCGATGACGTGGACATCATTGGGTGGAACTGGGATCCACACGCCCACGCCCACCGCAGCCTGAAACGACGCACCGGCCAGGTTCGCGCCGCGGTCAAGGCAGCCAAGCAGCTCTTCAGCCGACCACCACTCAATTCGTTTTCCGACCATCTGCCATCGGCACTGTTTCCCGAGAGAGTGCTCGAAGAGCATGAGGCCATCATCCGGGCCTCGATGCGCACCGAGAAGACACCGCCCCTGCTACCGGTTGACCATCACTACGCGCACGCGGCTTCGGCGTTCTACCCCAGTGGCTTCGACGAGGCCACCATCGTGACCTGGGACGCGTACGGCGACGAGCTGTCGGCCATGGTATGTCACGGGCGCGCCGGTCAGATCGAAGTACTCGAAGAATACCCGTTCGATCAGTTCTCGATCGGCATGCTGCATCACGTGATGTACAAATTCCTGCGGCTCGCCGAGAAGGGCAATCTCATGGGCCTCGCCGGATACGGCGAGCTGAAGGGCACGATGGACCCGGTGGCCGACCTGGACAAACTGACCATGAAGATGCCGTGGATCCTGCGTGATGGTCCATTCGCACCGGAGCTGCTGGCCATGGTGGGTCAACCCCGCGCGTGGGAAGACGAACTGACCGACCACCACAAGACGCTGGCCGCCGATCTACAGGATCTGATCGAACGCTTTGGCCGGCGTATTCTCAACGACGCGGTCAAACGCACCGGATGCCGGGTGGCCTGCTTCGCCGGCGGTGTGGCCCTGAACGCCACCATGAACGGGAAATTCTACCTCGAGAAAGACGTCGATGACATGTACGTGCAACCAGGTGCCATCGACTGCGGTGGAGCCCTGGGCGCGGCGTACATCGCGCACCGATCGTTGGGACACGACATTCCGCCGCACGAGATGGATCACGCGTACTGGGGGCCTTCCTACCAGAACGACGAAATCCGTGCGCTGCTCGAGAATATCAAGGTGGATTACGAAGAGATCCCCGAGGATCAGGTGGCCGATAGGGTCAGCCAACTTCTCTTCGATCAGAAGATCGTGGGATGGTTCCGCGGTCGCGCCGAGTTCGGTCCGCGCGCGCTGGGTGCCCGCTCCATCCTGGGCGATCCTCGCAACCTCGAGATGCGCGACAAGATCAACCTGGCCGTGAAGTATCGCGACAAGTGGCGTCCCTTCGCCGCCAGCATGTTGGCCGAAAAGGCCGACGAGTACCTGACCGGTCATTGCAAAGCTCCGTTCATGATCACGACGTTTCCCGTGCGCGAGGAAGCCAAGGAAGCGTTGGCCGCGGTGGTCCACGTCGACGGAACCACTCGCCCCCAGCTGGTCGAGCGTCATGTGAACCCCGCGTACTACGACCTGATCAAGTCGTTCGGAGACAAATCGGGCGTTTATGCCGTACTGAACACCTCGTTCAACCTGAAGGGTGAGCCACTGGTCAACGCCCCCATCGATGGCCTGCGTACCTTCTTCAGCTCGGGCATCGACACCCTCGTGCTGGAAAACTTCCTGGTGCACAAACCTCGGTAGGTCGTGTCTGGAACGCGCCCGCCCCTACTGGGAAGCATTCGCAACCGTCGGAAACCATCGAGCCGCCCCTCCCCGGGGCGGCTCTTTTTTTCCCCTCTGAACCCCCACGCGACCCCCGAGTCCGATTCGGCGCCCGGCAAACCCAGAAACGGCCCAGGCCCTGCATTGTCGTCCGCGAACGTTCAGGAGAGGAACTATGCGTATCGTCGCCATTGTCCTGGCGGGGTTGGTGGCCCTGGCCGGCCTTTCATGGGCCTGCGTGGCCCGCGAAGCCCCGAAGATCGAATCAGAGCTGCATAGCAGCGTTGCCACCGCCTTGCGTGCGCTCGACGCGTCTTGGGCCAGCGTGGCTATTGATGGCCGCGACCTTACGTTGACCGGCGAAGCTCCCAACGAGTCGGCCCGGCAACAGGCGCTGGCCATGGCGAACTATCTGCAGGGCGTTCGCATCGTGCATGACCAGGTCGTCCTGATCTCCGCCAGCACCGATCTTGCGGGCACCAAGGATACGGGCACGATCGAGCCGGCAGAAGTTTCCCCTTCGCCGAAACCAATCAAGACGAAGCCAATCAAGACGAAGCCAACTGAGGCGCGGCCCGAGGTACCCCCGGTGGCCAAACCAACCCCGGCCGCGCCCACCGAAGCCGCCGAGACCAGCCCTGGGAACGTCGATTCCGCGGCGTCTTGCCAGCGCGAGATCGATACCCTGCTCGCGAATGAGCGGATCCATTTCATGGCGGCCAGCGCCGCAATCGAATCGGCTTCGTACCCGCTCCTCGATGCCTTGGCCGAAGCCCTGCGCGACTGCCCCAAAGCAACGGTCCACATCGGCGGCCATACCGACTCCGAGGGCACATCGCATTTCAACGAAATGCTCAGTGCCACGCGGGCCGAGGCCGTGCGCAATTATCTCATTCGCAAAAGAATCAGCCCAAACCGCCTGGTTGCTCAGGGGTTTGGTTCGCAGCAACCGATCGCCGACAACACGACCGACGAGGGACGGTCTCAGAATCGTAGGATCGAATTCATGATCCATAGGGAAACACCATGACGTATTTGATTACCGAGATTGCCCTTTACCTGCTGGTGGCCGCCACAATCGGCTTTGCCGCGGGCTGGTTCGTATACCGCGCGTTGAATGCCTCCCGCCAGCAACAGTTGGAAGACCAGCTCGTTGCCGTGCAGGAAGTAAACGAAGACCTGCAGGCAAGTCTCTCGCGCCACGACGGACCACCCAGCCGGACCTTCCGAGCCGTGCAATCCATCAGCGACGACGAACCGTTGGAGTCGAACAGCTGGTCCGAGCCCGACACCCAAGCGGAGCCAAGATCACGCGTTGATTCACCGTCGGCCAGCGAAACCGTGGCCGATGAATACCACGCCGAACAATCGCACCACCACTACGCCGATTCCGCCGACGAAAAGGACTCCTACGCCGACGAAGCATCGATCGCAGAGGCCATCGCGCACGATGTCGCTGCACGCGACGCAACTGAGGAGTACGAAGACGAAGTCCGAGAAGACCTCGAACCCGTGGCCGTGCTGGTAGGCGAACTGGAAGCGCCTGAGGACGTCATGCCGATCCGCGTAGCCGGAGGATTCGACGGCACCATGCCCCCAACCGTGGTAGACAGCGACGACAGCGGATCCTTCTTCGACGACCTTCAAGTGCTCAGCGCGAAGCATGTATCCGCACCGGCGAAAGACCCGTTGCCCGTCGACGAAAGCGCCGCGGACGACGAGGACCTGTCGATCGAGGAAGTGTCCCACTCCGACGAGTCCGCCGCGAGCGCGGAGGCCACGGTGAACGAGGAACTGGCAACCGAGGAATTGGCAACCGAAGAGGAACCGGCGACGGAAGAGGATATCGACGATCTGGAAATGGACATCGAGATCGAGCATACCGATTTCGAATTGATGCGTGATGCGTCGAGGAAAGCAGAGGCCGCCGACCCACCGGTATCCGACCCACCCGTCGCCGACGCACCGGCCACCTACCCACCGACCTCCGAAGCACCGGCCGAACCCGAACCGACGGTCGAGCCAAATAAGGGAACGCCACCCAATCGACGCGCCGGCGACCGCGAAATGGCGGAAGCACTGGAAGGTTGTCCCCGCCACGCGATAGATACCATCGATGGCGTCGACGACAAGGTCATCTACCGACTGCACGCGCTGGGTCTGGAGAACACGACCGACCTGCTGCGCAAGTGCGCCTCGGCCAGCGGCCTGAAAGCCCTGACCGCCAGCACCGGCCTTGACGCCAAGAGCGTTACCCGCTGGACGCGGATTTCAGATCTGATGCGTCTGGAAGGGGTGTCGGCGCAGAGCGCGGGCGTCCTGGTCAACGCCGGGGTAAACTCGGTTGAGGCTCTCGCCGTGGAGAAGGCAAAGGAGCTGGATTCACGTGTACGCCTGAAGACGGCGAACCCGCCCGGTTCGGAAGAACTGGGAAAGTGGATCGATGAGGCTCGTCGACTGCGCCCCCTGCTGCGTCACTGACCCGAAGTCGGGATCAACTCACCCGCCTCGGCCAGGCTCTTGACGATGTCCTGGGCCTCCTCGGGCCGCGCCCCGTCGCTTTGGACCTGAGCTACCAACTCGTCCCAGGTAGCACCCGATTGCGCAAGCGCCATGAGGTTGCCAAAGCCATCGCCCAACGACTCCAGGCCTTCGCCATCGCGCGCTAGAATCCACTCGCGCCCACCCTCCTGAGCCGGCAATTCCAGCGAACACCCGTCGTCCAACACGGCGGCCACGAGCAAATCACCCTGGGCGGCCGCGTGCGCGCGCAATGCCTGCAACCAATGCGAGTAGATGGACAGCACGCCCCGCGGTACCTCCACCAATCGTAGATTCGCGGCCAAGGTCCAACTTTCGGTTGGTGCCGCGTGCGGCAAACGCCTTCGCGACATTGCCAGGGCATGTTCGATGGCCAACAATCCCTGCACGGTCGCCGCAGCCGGCAAGGACATCAGGTAGGCACCGAAGCCCACGGACAACGACTCGCCGCGCATGATTCCGCGGTGGAATGACTCGCTGGAGAAGAATCCGTCCAGGCGTTCGCCGCCACCCGGCTGCCGCAACCACCAGGCCGCGGAGGTGGGATACTCCTCAATGAGTCCCTGCAGCGACCGAGCCCGTCGGTAGGCATCCACACCGAATGCCCTGACATCCAGGGTGTGGATCCATTTGACTTCGGTTGGCGTCAGTCCGTCGTCAATCAGACGCGCCCGTTTGGCAACGACGTCTGACACCAGGATGGGGTCGTACATCATGCGCACCAGTACACGCTGCAGCGCTTGACCGCTCACGCGCGCCAACCCGCCGTCTCGCACAATCGTGCGATCTCAGCAAAGCCCGCCCGGCAGGCCGCCAACGGGTTGCGCTCGCACTCGAACACCACCGCCTTCAGGTTGCGGGTGCCGCGCAACGCGGTCTCGAGAATCGTCCAGGTGTCTGGCAACACATCGGGCGTATGTGAGTCTTCCACGTACTCGAATCCCTCGTGACTGTGCACGGCGCCGCCCGCCACGTGCATTTCGACCACACGATCCAACGGGAAGCCGTCGAGTCCATCGGTCATCGCGTGACCCTGGGTACGTTGGTAGATCGCCAGATGCGCGCAGTCGAGCAACATGCCCGTGTCGGCGCGCTCGCACACCCTCGCGAAGAAGTCGAGCAGGTGCAGATCTCCCAGGTACACCACACCGGGCGGATTCTCGGGGAAGACTTCGTGCCCGGTTTCCCGGCGCAGTTTCACGATGCCCTCGGCCATGGCCGAAGCCGTGTCGTCGCTCAGCACCGGCGGCAATAGAAGCATGTGCCCGCGGTCGCGGCGACCGAAGTGCCAGAGGCCCGCGTCGCCGCACAGCCAGGCCGGATTCACGGCGGCCACCAGGTCACGGACTTCGTCGAGCCATTGCGGATCGAAGTCTTCGGGATCGTCCAGGTTCACGTCCAGGAAATGGTAGGTGCTCGGGAGATCGGCCTGGACCCACGCCTGGGCCTGGTCGTCGAGCCCCTTCGCGGTTTCGATTCCGATTTCCAGGAACGACGCAAATTGAGGCGCCTCGCGCCGCAGCGCCATCACATCGAGCACGCCGTCCTGCGAACCCGCTCCGTACTCGGTGGAAACGCCAATACCCAGCCGGGGCAGGCGTTCAACCCGCTGGTCAAATGCGGTCACTGGGCGCTCCAGAAGAATGGGCGGCGTGGATGGTGCCCACGAAGTGTACCGGGGCGCGCAGATGGATGTCGACAGACGGGACAAGTTGGCATTTCCTTCCTTCATGTCCCAGCTCGATGCCGTCGTCGTAGGTGCGGGCCCCAACGGGCTCGCCGCCGCCATCACCCTGGCCCGGGCCCAGCGTTCGGTGCTGGTGCTGGAAGCCGCCTCCGAGCCAGGTGGCAGCGCTCGCACCGAAGAACTCACCAGGCCAGGCTACCTCCACGATGTTTGCTCGGCCATCCACCCCATGGGAATCGCATCGCCATTCATGCGCGAGCTGCCGCTGGCCGCGCACGGGCTCGAGTGGATCCACCCCACCGCCGCCCTGGCGCATCCATTCGACGACGGGCACGCGGCCGTACTGACCCGATCGGTGGACGCCACCGCCGACACCCTGGGAGAGGACGTAGCCGCCTACCGGAACTTCATGGGCCCCCTGGTCCGCGATTGGCCCAAGGTGGACCGCGCATTGTTGTCGCCATTCCCCCCCTCGGTCCGCCACCCGTTGGCCATGGCGCGGTATGGCCTGCATGCGCTCCGCTCGGCCCGCGGCCTGGTCACGCGGCAATTCGGCGGCGAACGGGCGCCCGGTATGTTTGCTGGCCTCGCGGCGCATTCCATCCTGCCCCTGGAAAGGGTCAGCAGCGCGGCCATTGGAGTGGTCCTGGGCGCCGTGGGGCATGCGGTGGGCTGGCCGCTGGCACGGGGCGGTTCCCAGAACATCATCCGCGCCATGACCTCGTATCTCGAGTCTCTGGGCGGCCAGGTGCAAACCGGTGTGCATGTGCGCGATCTGGAGGAACTCCCTTCATCGCGCGTGGTGCTGTGCGACGTCTCGCCGCGTGGCCTGGTGTCGATCGCGAAAGACCGCCTTCCTGCATCCTACCGACGTGCCCTGACGAACTTCAGGCATGGGCCAGGCGTATACAAACTGGACCTGGCCCTGGATGGGCCGGTCCCCTGGACGGCGCCGGAGTGCGCCAGCGCGGGTACGGTGCATCTGGGTGGTAGTTTCGACGAAATCGCCCAGAGCGAACATGAGTGCTGGGCGGGGAAACACGCTGAGCGTCCGTACGTGCTCGTGGCCCAGCAAAGCATGTTCGACGACACGCGGGCGCCCGAGGGACGGCATACGCTGTGGGCCTACTGTCATGTACCGCACGGCAGTGATCGGGACCACAGCGAAGCCATCGAGAAGCAGATCGAGCGATTCGCGCCAGGATTCCGCGATCGGATACTGGCGCGTCACGGTCGGACGGCGCGAGCGTATGAAGAGTACAATCCCAACTTGGTAGGCGGAGACATCGCCGGCGGAGTGACGGACCTGGGGCAATTGTTTACCCGGCCCGTTCCACGCTGGGACCCCTACTCGACCCCCGTTGACGGGCTCTATATCTGCTCGGCCTCAACACCGCCGGGAGCGGGCGTACACGGAATGTGCGGCCACCACGCGGCACGGTCGGCGCTGGCCCATGAATTGTCCTGAAACGGAAGACCCGTTCACCAAGACCGGTCTACACGGAGGCTTGGCATGGCTTTACGAAACTCACTTCTGGCCCTGGCCGTACTGGGCGGGGCACTCGCCGCGTTCATGAGCCAGGACGCCACGTCCGAAACCGGCTCTGGCTCAACCACCGGGTCCGACTACCTTGTGGCATCCAGCTCTACTGATTCTGATTGGAGGCGTAACATGTCCAACTACAGCAAGCCCGCCCAGAGTGAGCTGAAGGATAAGCTCACGCCGAAGCAGTACCAGGTCACGCAACACGACGCGACCGAACCGCCGTTTCGCAACGAATATTGGGACAACAAGCACCACGGTATCTACGTCGACATCGTTTCGGGTGAACCCCTGTTCAGCTCGTTGCACAAGTTCGAGTCGGGCTCGGGTTGGCCCAGCTTCTGGCAACCGCTTCAGCCTGAGAACGTGGAAGAGAAGGTCGACGACAGCATGGGCATGGTGCGCACCGAGGTAAGGTCCGCAAACGCCGATTCGCATCTGGGCCACTTGTTCAATGACGGCCCTCAGCCTACCGGCGCGCGCTACTGCATCAACTCGGCTGCGTTGCGCTTCGTGCCGGCCGAGGAGCTGGAATCGCAGGGATTCGGCGAGTACCGCGATCAATTCGTGGCGGCGGGCGTATTGCCCGCTGGCAGCAAGACATCATCGAACACCGGTGATGATCTGCGCTCGACCGTAGCCATGCACGCCACCCTGGCCGGCGGCTGCTTCTGGGGCGTGGAGCAACTGTTCCGCGATCTCGACGGCGTGCTGGCCACCGACGTGGGCTACATTGGCGGTCACGTGGACAATCCCACATACAAGCAGGTGTGCAGCGCCAACACCGGACACGCCGAGGCCGTGCAGATCACCTACGACCCCACGCGCGTGGCCTACGAAGATATCCTGCGGTACTTCTTCAAACTGCACGATCCCACGACGAAGAATCGTCAACACAACGACGTGGGGCCTCAGTACCGTTCGGCCATCTTCTTCCACAACGACGACCAGAAGCAGGCGGCAGAGAATGTCATCGCCGAAGTCAACGCGTCGGGGTTCTGGGACAAGCCACTGGTAACCACGGTGGAGAAGGCCGATACATTCTGGGTAGCCGAACAAGACCACCAGGATTACCTGGTGAAGAACCCCAACGGTTACAACTGCCACTTCGTGCGCGAAGACGGCGCGCACTGATTCGACTGAATCGACTATCTAGATAGTTACCAGGTCCGGGGATCGGCGCCGCAACCCAGCGGCGCCATCCCAATGGGCTGCCCCGGTGGCGCATCAGCCGGTTGCCAGCCCGTGGGGCCGTCCCACTCCTGGTGATCCAGGTACCGACGCAGATCACGGATCAGCGCAATCGAGTGCGCCGTGCCCAGCCGGCTCAGGCGTGGCACGAGGTCGCGCAAGGCGTAGTCGACCCGGGCCCGAACCACGGTGGGCGTCGACTCTTCCGCCGCCAGCCGTACCAGCCGGTCGACCACCGCGCGCTGCGACACTTCCTGAACCAACGCCAACCTACCCGTCGCTGACCGCTCGAAGGAAACATCGAGCAACGCACTCAGCATTTCGTCGAAGCCCAACGCATCGGATCGACGTCGACTCAGCTCCACCAATCGCGCGCAGCGGGAAGGGTCGAGCAATACATCGAGCACCATGTCACTGGCCGTGGCGGCGGCGCCCAGGGCATCGAACAAGGGACTCGTGTGCGAGGCAAAGAGTTCGCGATTGAAGTCGGCGTAGCCCGGTGGCTGCGGGGCCAGGATGTCATTGATGGAATCAGCGATGTCCAACTGATCGGGCGACAGGCACCGAAGCACCGACCGCAAGGCCTGGCGCTGGCGGTCGGGGTCGACGGCTTGCTGAAGGGCACGGCCATCGCCACGGAGCGAGTAGGTGAACTCCACCCCGCCGATCAATTTGGCCGCGGCCAGTATCTGGAATCGATGATGCAGATACACCGTGGCGAACACTTCCTGCAACTTGGCCAGCGGCTCGCCAGCCCGGATACTGCGCTCGGCGAATCCATCCAGGGCAATGCGCCGCACGTTCATGGCGTGGTCAAGGGCCGACACGGGGTCGGACCCGTTGTCCCACAGGCTGCCTAGCGGGTGCATGGCCGCCCGCGGACGCGCGTGATGGTCAGCCACGAAATGAAGTCCGCGATCATGGGCCGAACGAACCAGATCGTGCAACGCAGCGCTCTCATCCTGGCTCGATCCAAACTCACGGTACGCGAACTCCACCGCGTGCAGATCCCACTTACCCACGCCAACACCGTAGGCGCGGGAAAAGTCGAGTACTCCGTCCCGGATGTCGATCAGCGGCGCGGGGTAATCCATGACCGATGCCCGCCCGCCGTACGTGCTTCCCGCGAAATTGTGCGTAAGACCAAGCGCGTGGCCCACCTCGTGCGCCGATAGTTGTCGGATGCGCGCCAGCGCCAACTCGACCGGGTCGTCGGCCGCGCCGGTGCCCGTCTGCTCGGTGCCGGCGAGACCCTCGAACAACAGCCGGTCCTGTCGCACGCGCAACGAACCCAGGGAAACGTGCCCCTTCAGCATTTCACCGGTACGGGGATC
Organism: Candidatus Krumholzibacteriota bacterium; assembly: GCA_029262065.1. Taxonomy (GTDB): domain Bacteria; phylum Krumholzibacteriota; class Krumholzibacteriia; order JAJRXK01; family JAJRXK01; genus JAJDAC01. The sequence goes on from JAJDAC010000017.1 coordinate 149,903, forward strand.
GATGATGCCGCCACCGTAACTCCAACCCCTCGTGGAACGGTGTACCCACTGGATCACGTTGTAGCGCACGTCCAACGGGTGAACGTTGTCGGGCAACACCTCCACGCGAAACGCATTCTCGAAACCCGCCCGCTCGAAGGCATCGGCCCACCACGACGCTCCGTCGATCAGCGCTTGGCGCACAGCGGGCGGCGCCCCGCCGTCGACGTAGTACACGATGGGCTCTACCACCGGAGAAGTCGGTGCCCCCGGGTTTTTCTTCCGCAATCGGTGTCGTACCAGAAGGCGTCGATCCAGCGGCTCATCCAACTCCACGCCGTAGTCGGCGTAGCCCACAGAGTAGGACCCGGCGCGGGGGTCGAATGTGCGGGGCTGGTACCCATCGTCGGGTAAGCGAATGAAGGAGTGGTGCTGGACCAGGGTGATCGACTCAGGGGTAGGCGTGGTTTCGCGTACGAACGTGCCCGGCTTGGATCCTCCGTAGGTCAGCAGGGCCTCGAACTCGACATTGTCGACAAACGCCAGGCAGTTCGTCAGGTCAACCGCGCTGCGGGAAGCGTCGAGTTTGAACGAGCCCTGGTTGGTGTTCTGCAAACGCTCCGCCACTCCATGGGCGTCACTGACCAGGAACGAGGAGATGTCGATCAGAACGGTGCCATCGGACCCTTCCGCCATGGCTTCACCCGCCCAGAGTACCGAAGTGGCGAACGACTCCTTTACGGCGCGCCGCTCGCTCTCACGCGGACTCGTGGCCCGATACGCCAGGTTGTCCTGCTCCAGGAGAATCTTCCGTCCAAACCGCCGGAACCGTACGATCCGCGTCTCGCCCAGTTGACCGCGGTCCAGCCCCACCGGATTCGAACCCAGACCGGTCCGGAGACCCTCAACGTACAGGAACTCTCCCAGGGAACCATCGGCCACCGGCGCCAGTTCCAGCAACACGCGCCCTTTCGCGCCATCGGTATGGAACGCCAGCAATCCTTCGTGCCGATCCATGCCGTCGGTCGCGGACGCAATGCTCGGCAAGCCTTGGCTGGAAACGGCGACGGGCTTGTTGGCCGTGGCAGCGCATCCGAAGGACAGTGACAGAATCGATCCGAGCAGAACCAAAGACAATCGTGATATCACGGACGGGCACCCCTTTTGGCCGAAGGAAGTGCCCATGATGGACATGGATCGGAAACTCGTCCAGTCCTGCGCGTTGTTTGGAAACGGCGTTGGAACTACCATGGCCCCATGCCCAACTCCGCGAGTTCCACAATTGCCATCATCGGTGGCGGCGCCGCTGGCTACTTCGCCGCCATTCGCTGCAAAGAACTGTCGCCGGACCTCGACGTCCACATCCTGGAGCGCAGCCACAAGGTGTTGGCCAAGGTGGCGATCAGCGGCGGCGGGCGCTGCAACGTCACGCACGATCTGCGACAACCACGGGCCTTCTCGGCGTTCTACCCCCGTGGGCGACGCGAATTGCTGGGGCCCCTCTCGCGCTTCGGACCCGATCAGACCGTGGAGTGGTTCGAGAGCCGCGGGGTGGAACTGAAGACCGAGCCCGACGGTCGAATGTTTCCCACCACCGATTCATCGCAGACGATCATCGATTGTCTTGAAAGCACCGCGCGAAGTCTGGGCGTGCAGGTGACCACGAGTTGCGGCGTGCACGAGATCCTGCGGTCCGACGAAAATGCGCGCCCGACCGCCCGATTCCAGCTACTTACCGCGCACGACACCCGCCCCATGCTGGCCCACGCGGTGCTCGTGGCCATGGGTGGCCACGCGCGAAGTGCTCCCTATGATTTCCTATCGGCGCTGGGCCATACGATCCAGCCCCCGGTTCCTTCTCTCTTCACGCTGCGTACGCGCGACCGAAGACTCGCCGATCTTTCAGGGGTAGCGGTGCCCGACGCCACCGTCCGCGTGGACGGCACGAAACTGCTGCAGCGAGGAGCGGTTCTCATTACGCACTGGGGACTCAGTGGACCGGCGGTTCTACAGCTGTCCGCGTGGGCGGCGCGGGAGTTCCACGCGCGCGACAACCGAACCACCATAGAGATCAACTGGACGGGCAGGGAGTCGTTCGAGCACGTGGACGAGGAGCTGCAGCACCAACGAATCAGACTGGGCCGCCGTCGTTTGATCAATGATCCCTGGCCCGGCGTGCCCAAACGACTGTGGTCGGCCCTGAATGTGGCCGCGGGAATTCATCCCGAAACCACGTACGGCACCCTCAGCCGTGCGTCGCGGCAGTCGTTGGCCCAGCAACTGGTGGCGAGCCGCTTCGATATCTCGGGCACGGCGCCCAACAAGGAAGAGTTCGTCACGTGCGGCGGCGTCAACCTCAAGGAAGTGGATCTTCGAACCATGGAAAGCCGGTTGGTCGACGGTCTGTACTTTGCCGGAGAGGTCCTCGACATCGATGGCATGACCGGCGGTTTCAACTTCCAGGCCGCCTGGAGCACCGGGTACCTGGCCGGAGAAGCCATGGCGCTCGCTGACCGCGGGACACAAAAAACGGGGTGACCCTATCCGTAGGGCCACCCCGAAAAACCAACAACCTGTGTCGGTTGGTCCTAGAACTTCGCCTTCAGACGACCGAAGCTCGTGCTCTCGGTGGCCACCGCGGCGGGCAACCATTCGAGCTCGGCCAACGAACCGCTGCTGCTGAAGTCCAGCTCGACGTCGGTCACGGCGCCGTAGCTCGACAGGTCAAGGTCCTGCACCGAGTTGTCACCCAGATCGCTCGCGGCCAGCGTGCCCTTGAGCATGCCGTTCTCGAGCAGGGTGAAGTCGAGGGTTTCGTTGTCGATGTCGATGATCACCATGCTGAAGATGACAACCGGCTCGTCGAACGTGAGCGTAACGATACCACCGTCGGCCTCGTCATCGGGGTCGTCCACCAGACCGTCGTTCGGTGAGGTGTCCACGATGTCTTCGGCGATGACGAGGATGTTTCCCACGCCCACGCAGTTCTCACCGGGCATGCCGACTTCGCCGCCCGTACCCACGCCGGGGCCGCCGCACGTGTTGTTGGGGCTACCAAGATCCAGGTCGCCACCGGTCGGGTTGGCCGAATCAAAGATCAGAAGCGAGTTCGGACCGTTGTTGTTGCTGACCGACAGAGTGAAGCCAGGGAACACGGTACCCGGAGAGGTGCCACCGCCGGGCAGATCGCCAGCAACCACGGTGCCGGCGGGCTGTCCGCTGAAGTCCTCGGAAGCGGCAAACGCCGATGTGGCGAGTGTCAGGGATAGAATCAAGAAACAATAACGCATCTTCACGAGGGGGTTTCCTCCATGTCAAGTGGGCGTCCGCGAGAGAACCGGACCGCTTTTGGATGTAATGGAAAGCCGCTGGAAGCAACGGGCCTTTCCCTGCTATAGATCATATCCGAGTGGTCACGAGGTCTCAACCCCAATAGTGGGCAAGAAAACGTGTAAGTTCACTATTTGCGTCTCCTTATCACCCTTTGTCGGGACATTCCCGTTGCCTGGTTCCCCTATTTCCGACGCTGATCTCCTGCGGGGGTGCCAAGACGGCCGCGAATGGTCCTGGCGAGAGTTGGTCTCGCGGTACAAGAATCTGGTGTACGCGGTTTGCCTTCAGCATGGGCTCACGTCAGACGACGCCGACGACGCATTCATGGAAACCTTCTCGAAGCTGCTAATGCGCATCGATGACATCCAGGACGCCACGCGGGTCCGGGCATGGTTGGTCACCACCGCGCGTCGGGCCAGCATTGACACCCTGCGGCGCGACGAACGGAAAACCCGGAATCTGGAGGCCATGCCTTCGCCTGACCTACCGCCCGATCCGGCCGAAGAACTGGAGGAACTGGAGAATCGTCATCTGGTCCACCGCGCGCTCGCCGATCTGGACGAGCGCTGTGAGCGCTTGCTTCGGCGCCTCTATCTGACCATTCCCCGACCCAGTTATGATGCGGTAGCCGCGGACCTGAACATTCCGGTAGGGTCGATCGGACCTACACGGGCCCGATGCCTGAAAAAACTACGCTTGGCCTTGGTTGGCTCGGAGGTGTAATCAGCGTGGCCGATCCGGATCTTGAACGCATCCTCGACTATCTTGACGACAGGCTACCCGCCCTCCAGGCCGAGGCCTTCGAGCGTGAAATGTCACAGGACCACGCACTGCGAAACGCGTGTGATGTAGCCCGCCAAACGCTCGGGGCCCTCAACGATCCGTTGCCTTCGCCGCCACCCGCGCTGGAAGAATGGGCAAACAATCTGCTCGCCGACGCCCGACAGGTGCGCGAGGTTCTGGCTTCACTCGTGGAATCGCCGGCGGCGCTGGTCGCGCGTAGCGGCGGCACGCGGCGGATTCGTTTCTCCTGCGAGCTCGCCGAGTTGGACCTGGCCCGGGAAGCGAGTTCGTCCTCGACGTCAGCGCTCACTGGACAGTTTACCGATAGCGCCGGCAACGGAATCGCCGAGGTTGAATTCGATCTGGAGTCCGAGGGGCCGCACCGGCAATGCATGACCACCGATGCCTTCGGGCAGTTTCGGGCAACCTCGTCGAAGCCGCTCCGGATTCGATTGTTTCTCCCCGAAGTCACTGTGGTGTTCGACGTCAGCGCCGGCCTTGGCCCCTAGTCGCGCGTTACTCCACTGTGAAAAGGTAGGAGCCAAACTCGACGCGACCGGGCATGAGTCCAGCCTGATAGTCGGCATCAGCCAACAACGGTGCACCCGAGGTTGTCAGGGCCGAGCGCAACTGGTCCACCGTCCAGCTCGTGGTCGAGAGCTGGAGCTTGCACGCAATGGCGGCGGTAATCATGGGCGCCGACATGGAGGTTCCGCTTCCCACCATGATCTTCCCATCAGGGCCGGCGCCGATGATCCCAACGCCGGGCGCCGACACATCGATGCGAGGGCCGTAACTGCTGAACAACGCGCGTCGATCGTACGCGTTGGTGGCAGCCACCGAGCACACATGGGGGCTGCTGGACGGGTAGTGCTGCTCGTCGATGCGAGCCTGATTTCCGGCCGAAGCCACAACGACGATTCCCGCCGCGACCGTGGCCGCCAACGCGTCTTCTACATAGGACGCCGCGACGCTTCCTCCGAAACTGAGGTTTACTACCTGCGCGCCCGCATCACGCGCGTGCTCGAGCGCCCGCACGACGTCAAGTGCCAGCACCATGCCGTCGCCATTCATTACCCGCAACGGCAGCACGTTCACGTTGGGCGCCACCTGACGGGTGATATCGGTTACCAACGTGCCGTGACCGTAGGCAGAGCCTGGTTCTTCCCAGGGATCGTCGTCGTTGTCCACGAAGTCGTAGCCCCCCACGATTCCCGCGGCCGCGGCCACGTCGCGATCGACTCCACCGTCGAGCAAGGCCACCGTCACGCCCATGCCCGTGGCAAAACTCTGCATGAAGGGCATCGAGGCCCGGGAAGTCCACCCGGTGTCGAGCACTACTCCCGACTGACCGCGAGGGTCGGTTTCGAAGAAACCCAGAACGATATCGTTGCCCAGAAAATAGACCGCCGAGGGTTCGGCGCTGCGCACGAGGGAGTCGTCCTCAATGAGGTTGGCCAGTGATTTCAGCTCGCCATCGTTGGTCGACGAAGTCGACACCACGGCGTAGTTACCGAACACCTGCTCGATCATCACGCCATACTGCACCAGGATCTGCGGGTTGGTTCCCGCCACGAGCCTGATGACCAGCCGCTGGTCTTCGTGCGGTTCGTCGAAGGGATCGCGGGGAGAAAACTGGTTGAGCGGGACCGAGTCGGTGGGCAGCGACACTCCCGCCCGTTTGGCGGCGACGGTTTCCGGCGTGGCCAGCGGGTTGGTCTCGCAAGCGACCAGGCCCAGGCAAAATACGAGGGTCGAAAAACGGGCGAGGGTCCGGGCAAAAGTCATGACACGTCCTTAAGGGGTTCGCTGGCCGAATGACCTTCCTCTTCAATGATAACCGACGCGCCAACCACCCCGAAAAATACCTGCGGGTTAGAAAAAAAAATCAGCTGGGATCGCCCAGGTACAGAAAAGGTGCCCAGTGGAAGGGGTCGGGCCGGGTGTCTCGCACGGCGATCATGGCCGCCCGCAGTGCTTCGGCGGGCGGCACCGAATCCACGAGATTCGCGTAGAACCTGTCCATCAGGCGCGCCGTAACCTGGTCATCCACCGACCATAGGCTGGCCAGCAACGCACGTGCGCCCGCGTAGAAGAAACCCCGAGCCAAGCCCACGAGCTCGTCGCCTTGCGTGGTTGCGAGACGCCCCGTTTGGCAGGCGCTCAGCACCACCAGGGGTTGCCGCAATCGCAAACGACAGATCGAGTGCAGATCGAACCAGCCGTCGGCTAGAAGGATTCCCGAAAACATGGGGTCCTCGGGTCGATACACGCCGTGCGTGGCTACGTGGATGACGTCGGCCGATCGCGACTGGTCCGCGAACTTCGCCGCGGTAGCCTGATCGCCACGGAGCACGCGCGCCGGAAACCGCTGGGCGATGGATTGTACTTCGCGCTCCACATTCTCGAGATCGGCCGACGCAACTCCCACCACCAACACATCGTCGGCCACGAGGCGACCGGCCGCCAACGACGGCCGCAAGCTCGCGCTGGGCAGTTGCACCAGGAGATGCCGGTCAAGTACGCGTTCGGTCTCGTTGACCATGAGCGCGTAGAAGGGAACTGCGTGCAGCGTGCCATGGGGAACCACGATGACCTCACGGCTCTCGATCTCCAACGGGAGCCAGATGTCATCGGACAGTGCACGCAACCGTTGGTCGAGCGCGGCTTGCAGCGCATCCGCACGACCGCTCACGAACGACTCGCCAAACAGGCGCTTCTCGATCTGGAACCGCAGGAACTCCACGTGTCGCGCCAGGGCGTCGGCCCCGATCGACAACTGCACTACCCGCGCCTGGGTTCGCGTCACCACGAACGCGCAAACGCGGGTGGTGTCGGTGAAATATTCAACCAACGTCTGTTCCGGATTCAACGACGCCTGCACGTCGGCCAAGCCCACTGTTTCACCGGTGGCCATCGATCCCAGGCGACTATCATGTCGGCCCAGGCGCTGGTACAGGTCAGCCAGCTCCTCTTCATGTCCGCGCAGCGTCGCCGGCGACAGTGGACGCACAGCGTCTTCGCTCGCGGGACTCCCCGCGTGTCGCCCATGGCCGTTCATGTGGGCGCGAACTTCCTGAATTCGGTCGACGAGCTCCTTCGCGCGCGGCGAGACGGTCAGTTCATCGGGGCGCAGGCGCGTGGTCAGGGCATCGAGCAGGGCCCGCGCTCGGGACCTTTCCACCAACGCGAATGCTTCGGCGGTATCCGGCCGCTCCTGGTCCAGAAGGATTTCGACGGTCCGGGCGTACAGAGGCGCTTTGTCGTGGGAGAAGCTCACGCGGAACTCGTCCAGCCCCACCCGCGCGCGAAGCGTTTCAACCAAGGCCAAGGAACGTCGGTAGTGCCGCAGGGCCGCCCCATTGTTGCCCCGTGCACGAGCGATATCGCCGGCCAATTGGGCCGACTGGGCCCTCAACCAGCGCGACGCCACCGAGCGTAGTCGTCGTCGGGCGCGGACCAAGGCAGCTTGGGCCGCCTCGATGCGATCATCGGCCAACTCCACCCACCCCAATCGCAACCAGGCCGTTGTTTCCAACAGCCGCGAACGGTCACGGGCAAACGCACCGGCGGCCCAACGCAATCGGCGGGCGGCGCGTCGCCGTTTTCCCTGCTCGACCTCGCACTCGGCCAGGTACAACGAACAGAGTGCACGCGAGCCACGGAACTGTGACCCATGCAGAGCCAGCGCCCGCCGCAACAATTCCGCGCCGCGATCCACGTCTTTCAGACCCAACATCGCCACGCCCTGCAGGAAGACGCCGTGGGCTTCCTCGCGTGGCAGGCCGGCCGCACGCGCCTGATCCACCGCTCGCGTGGCCATGGCGCGGGCGCGCTCGAAGGCATTCACCTCCAACAACAATGCCGCCAGTTCCAGCAGGGTCTGGAGCAGAAAGTACGAATCTTCCAGGTCCTCGAACCTGGTTCGGGCGTCTTCCAGGTGGTCGAAGGCCTGGGCGTACTCGCCGCGCTGCACCGCGATGTACGCCAGGTGGGTGTCGATGGACGCGGCCACGCGGACCTCGCCGGCTTCGATCGATTGAGGACGAATGAGCTGGTAGATCGCACGGGCTTCTTCCAGGTCTCCCAATCGAGCCAGCAGCCCCGCCCGGTTGTGCTGCACCACGCGCTCCATCGCCGTATCGCCAATGTTCCGACTCATGCTCAGAGCCCGGTCGTACACGGCAAGCGCCTCGGCCCGATGCTCGAGCCGGTGGTACAGAGTGGCCAGATTGCAATCCAAACGAATCGCCGCCACCGCGTCGCCCGCTTCCACCAGGATCGCCCGCGACTGTTCTCCCAACTGCAGCGCCCGCTTGGTTTCTCCCAGATGAGTCAGCACGTTGATCTGACCCACGGTGACCTTGGCCGCCTGGTGCGCCTGACCATTCTGGCGGTAGATGCCGGTAGCCCGTTCGTAGGATGCCAAAGCCTCGTTGTAGTGCAACGTCTCGCCCAGCGCGTGACCGCGAATCCACAGCGCTCGGGCCAGGCAAACGGGGTCACCGGTAGCCTTGGCCACCTGTTCCAACTGCTCGCTTTCGCGCAGCGCCGCGCGGGCGTCTTGCCACAACCGACCCAATATGTGCTGGGAAATGAGTTCGACCCACTCGCGCAGGTCGTCGGGGCTGGCCTGCCCGATCAGCTCCTGGGTACGAGCCAGATCGGAACGCAGCAACTGCCGCCAGGGAGTGTCTTGCGTTGTGTCCATGCTCGTCCCGCAATTCTTCCTGACCCGCGGTTTCTCTAACTCTCTGCAATTGTAGCAGATTCGAGGTCGTTCCCTGGCTTTCCGAAAGTCGGTCCCACCGCGTTTGTATCAGAGCGTCCATGGCAACGTCTGTGGGTTGACGACGATGTACGCCAACATCAAAACGATTGCAGGACCCGATGGAACCAGCTCACCAACCCAGACCGACAACTTCGGCCGGACGAGTCCGCCATGTCAAACGCCGACCCCCCGTTTCGCCCCGAGCGAAGTCAGGGCAGGACGTCGATGACGCGGACATCGTGCTGCGATGCCGAGCGGGAGACGAAGTGGCGTGGGCAACGCTTGTTCGCCGGTACGAAAACCTTGTGTACGCCATTGCCCGCAACGCCCGACTCGACGACGACGAGGTGGACGACGTGTTCCTCGAGTGCTTTGCCCGATTGGTGGAGTGGGTGGAACGGGTCGAGGATCCCACGCGGGTTCGGGGGTGGTTGGTAACCACGGCGCGACGACTCTGCATCGACACCATCCGCAACCGGAAACGTTGGGGGGGCAGCGAGGTGACCGACGCCACTCTCGTGGTCGAAGACGATCCCCTGGCCCGAATGACCGCGCTGGAAGAGCGCGACCGCGTTCACCGGGCGTTGGGCTCGCTGGGTGATCTATGTCAGCAGCTGCTGCGCATGCTGTACGAGTTTGGCGGAGGCAGTACGTCCAGCTACCGCGTCGTGGCCGAGAGAACGGGCATGCCCATCGGCTCAATCGGCCCGCGGCGCGCACGGTGTCTGGACGCCCTGAACAAGGAATACCGAAAACTGGAGCGGACGACATGCATCCCGAATCGCCCTGCCTGATCGACTTCGTGGAAGAACGCTTGAGTCGCACCGCCCGCGAAGCGGTGCATCAACACCTCGATGGCAACTGTATCCGGTGCGAGCGCCGCATCCAGACCTACCGTCATCTTGTAGCGTGTCTGGGGCAGGGTTCTCTGCCGGGGGCTCCCGAACGGCTGGTGAGCGCAGCCATTTCACTATTCCCGCAGCGACGGCGTCGCCCACCAACGCGGCCCATGCTTCCCCCGTTGCGTACGCTTCCGCTGGTGTTCGATTCGTATACCACGGAAGAACCACGCGCGGCCGTCCGATCGGCCGACCCTGCACGCTATCTCCGGTTCGCCGGCCGAGGTGTCGAAGTGGACGTGAAGATCGAGCGTCAGACCACGGGCGTCCGACTCACGGCCCAAGCCATCGATCCCGCATCGACCCCGCTGGCCCATTGCGAATACCAGATCGTTGAAGCAAGACATGAACTGATCGCGGGAACCTGCGACGCTCTGGGTGGCTTCGCCGCCACCGTGCCCTGGGTCAATCAGCTGGAAATCCTGCTGGCCACTCCGTCGGGACCCGTGCGGATGATTCTGCCGGCGACCACCCTGAGTTGACGCGGTCAGCCGTCGAGCTCTTCCCAACGTGCGTAGGCCTGGGCAAGGTCCTCTTGCAACTGCGCCAGTCGATCGTTCGTGGCCGTGACCTTCGCCGGCGGCTGCTGGTAGAACTCGGGCTGGGAGAGCTGGTCATGGATCTTGGCGATCTCCTGCTCAAGTTTCTCGATGCGCCCGGGCAGGCTCTTCAGTTCGCGTTGCTGCATGTATCCCAACCGACGCGGGGCTTCCTTGGTCCGCGGTTTCTCTTCCCGCGGCGCCGTGGTTGGTTTGGCGGCCTGGGCCCGTGCCCGCACCCAGTCGTCGTAGCCACCGACGTATTCCTTGGGCACCGGCTGTTCTGGTCCGTCGTCGGTCGGCCGCTCGAAGGCGATGGTGCTCGAGACCACGTTGTTCAGAAACTCCCGATCGTGACTCACAATGAGCACGGCGCCCGGGAACGGCACGAGTCGCTCTTCCAACAGCTCGAGCGTCTCGGTATCCAGATCATTGGTTGGCTCGTCCAGCACGATCACGTTCGCGGGCTTGGCGAACAACCGCGCCAGCAACACGCGGTTGCGCTCGCCGCCCGACAGCACTCGCACTTTCGAGCGAGCCCGATCGGGAGAGAAGAGAAAGTCCTGTAGGTAGCCCATGATATGACGCTGGCGACCGTCGACTTCGATGGTGTCATAGCCCTGACCAACGTTTTCCTGCACGGTGGCCTCGGGGTCCAGTTGGTCGCGAAGCTGATCGAAGTACGCGATCTGCAGGTTTGACCCCAACCGCACGCCGCCGGCCGTGGGCTCCAGCTGCCCCAACATAAGCCTCAACAAAGTGGTCTTGCCCGCCCCGTTGTGGCCCAGGATGCCCACCTTGTCGCCGCGCATGATCATGGTCGAGAAGTCGCGAACGATGGCATGGTCGCCGTACGCGAACGAAACCTTGTCGAGAGCCGCGACCAAACGTCCACTACGCTGACCTTCGGCGATTGTCAGGCTACCCTGCCCGGCGCTTGCACGCCGTTCACTACGCTCTTTGCGCATGGCTACCAATGCCCTTACGCGCCCTTCGTTACGCGTGCGTCGGGCCTTGATTCCCTGCCGTACCCAGACTTCTTCCCTCGCCAGCTTCTTGTCGAACTCCGCGTTCTGGCGATCTTCATCGGCCAACGCCTTCTCTTTGCGACGCAAGAACGTGTCGTAGTCGCACGACCAATCGAACAATCTACTGCGATCGATCTCCAGGATCCGCGTGGCGATCCTGCGCAGGAATGCCCGATCGTGCGTGACGAAAACAAGGGATCCTTCGAAGCGCACGAGAAACCGCTCGAGCCAGTCGATGGCTTCGATATCGAGATGATTGGTAGGCTCGTCCAGCAGCAACACACTGGGCCTCGCGGCCAGCGCGCGCGCCAGCAACACGCGGCGCTTCATGCCGGCCGAGAGCGTCTCGAAACGTGCTTCACCATCGAGCGACATGCGCGAAAGAACCTGCTCGCCCGCATGCTCGGTCGCCCATGCGTCTTCGTCGGTATCGGCGGATGCGGCGACCACGACCGAACGTACGGAACCGGTCAGGCCCTGCGGAACGTCCTGGGACAGACTGGCAACGCGACAGCCGGCCTGGCGGCGGACAACCCCCGAATCGGGCGGCAGCTCGCCCCCGATAATGCGAAGTAGGGTGGTCTTTCCGGCACCATTGCGCCCGAGCAGGCCGATGCGCTCGCGCGGCTGGATCTCGGTGCCGACGTCGTCGAGCAACGCATCGGGTCCAAAGCGCAGTGAGATGTTTCGCAGTGAAATGAGGGCCATGGTCGGCGCAACCTAGCCCGACCGCTGGCCCCTTGCAAGTACCCTCCGTCGAAATGCGTAAACCGTTCTAACGCTTGGCGATGAGGTGGTAGTTCTGGTTGCTCAGCGAGTAGGCGACCCCCTCCCCAACCAGTGAGCTCGAGGCATCGCCTTCGGAGGTCTGCCACGCCAGGTCCACTTCAACCGTCTCGCCCCGTTCCGCGAAGGCACCCATGGCCTCGATCATGGGAGCAAAGCCCGCGGCAACGCTGAGGGCGACACCGTTGCCGTCACTCATTCGTAGGACGAAACGACCGTCCTCGGTCCTCGGCTCGAGCTTGCCTTCCAGGGAAACCCGCTTTCCCAGCAAGGTTTCCGCGCCTCCCTCGGGTGGCCAATCCACCTTGAGGAACATGCCCGGTTTGTCCGATCGCCCGCGATAAGGCGTTTCCTGGGTTGGTTTCAAGCTAGCAACCTGAACCAGCCTCGTACCCTGCGCAAACAACCGGTCGCCTACCACGATCTGGTCCACCTGAAGCTGCCCATCCACCACGCTCATCTCGATCAACGGCGCCGAGTAGACCTCCTGGGCGTAGCGCAGCACCGGCATGACGTCGTCCATGCCCTCGACCGCGATGTAGCTGCCATCCTTGGTCATGAACCGGTTGTCCTCGACCGCACAAACGGCTTGAAGCTTCGCCCGCAACAGATGCGAATAATCGGGGTTGAAGAACCCCTGGAGCGAGCTTTGCGACACCGCCGGCTTCTGGGCCCGCGCGAATGCGGCCTGCACCGTCACGTCCTGCCGATGGTCACCAAAATGCCGGCTGGCGATCAACGCCACCAGAGCCAGCACCACGACCGGGGCGGCCCGAAACAGGAATGCCCCGAGGACGGCCTTGGGACCCTTGTCAAACGCCGACTGATGCTCCCGCTCGATGTATTCGATATACGACTCGTCCGAGTGGTGCTCCTTCAACTCCTCGGGTAGTTCGGGAACCAGCTCTTCGCCATCGACCACTCGCACATGGAAATGTTCCGTGGCCTGGGCAAGACGCTGCATCTTGCGGCTACTCACCAAAGCGTGCAGGTCCGGATGCCGGTCGAGCGCGTGCCACATGTAGTACTGGTCTTCGCTCAGGTCTCCATCCGACCCGTCTCCGTCGGGAGAGGGGGGATCCACCTCTTCCAGACCCAGCCATCTGCCGATTCTATGTCCCTCGAACGGGCCCATATAGTTATGGAATTTCACATGGAAGAGATTGCCTTCTGGCTTGATGGTGACTTGGCGATCCACAGCGCCATCTCCCGGTTTGAGTGCGAATCCACGGGGTCTGTGAATGCACGTTAACAACGCCCAGGCAGAAATCGCGGCCCAGATCACAGAATCACATCGCGCATCACATATACGATACGGGCATTACAACGTACCCTACCTAGTCTTGCATACGGGCCTAGGTGGCTCGTGAACACTCGCATTCCGGGAAGGGTTTGCCATGAAGCATCGAACGACCAGATACCTCGTCGCCTCGGCAATCTTGGCGCTGCTATTCATGGCGGGCTGTACCGACGAAAAAACGATATTCGTCGAAGTACCGCTGTATGCCGACCCTCCCAGCGCAGCCCTGGGCTTCCTGGGCTACGACGAAGCCAACAAGAAGCTCACCGTATGCGGCAACTGTCACGTCGGGCAACAATCGGGGTGGGAGAAAACCGCACATGCCGACGCCTGGAAGACGCTGGCCGACAGCGGTCACTCGCAGGGTTTCTGCGAGGGTTGCCACACCGTTTCCGAGTTCGGTAACGACGTTTCCGGCACCGATGTGGGTTGGACGGCCACCGCCGACAACCGTTACCTGGATGTGCAGTGCGAGAGCTGCCACGGTGCCGGACTCGACCACGTCACCAACCCCGACGCCAGCCAACCCCTGGCCTCGATCGCGGTGGCTACCGACGGCACCAACAGCTGTAGCGACTGCCACGTGGGCAACCACCATCCGTTCGTGGAAGAATGGGCTCAATCGGCCCACTCGGCACCGCTCGACTACATCCTCACGCGTGCGGAGGGCGATCTGGAGGGTACGCGGTCGTGCCTGGGTTGTCACACGGGCCAGGGCGCACTCGCGAGCTGGGGCATCCGCGCAGAGTACGTGGAGAAGGAAGACCCGGTGGGCGACCATCTGGGTATCACGTGCGCGGTCTGCCACGACCCTCACGAGAACAACTACGCGGGCCAGCTTCGCTTCCCGATCGATACCATCGATCTGTCCCAGAACCTCTGCACGAAGTGCCACAACCGTCGGGGCGAGCCCGATCCGGGTAGCCGGCGTGGCCCGCACGCCCCCGAGGGCCCGTTGATGTTCGACGAGGCCGGCTGGCGGCCACCGGGCTTCCCCGAGATCGGTACTCTGCTCACCGCGCACGCGGGAAGCGGCAATACGAACCTCTGTGCCGGCTGCCACGTGAACAAGTTCACGGTGAACGACAACGAGACCGGAGAATTCGCCTTCCAGGCCACCGGTCACGTGTTCACGGCCATTCCCTGTGTGGACGAGAACGGGATACCGTTCGTGCCAGCACCGGGCGAAGAATGCGATACGCGTAGCTACCTGGCGTGCTCGACCGGTTGCCACGGCAACGACGAGAACACTGCCCCGGCTATCTGGACGCAGACCGTGAACAACATCGCCGACGACATCGCCGACCTCCAGGCTATGCTTGACCAGGTGGACCCGGCCGAGTTTGATGCTTCGGACGGCGTGTTGTCGGTGGCCGAGGGCGCGACCTTCAACATCGGCCTGGCCGAGAAGCCGGGATCGGCCGCGCACAACGGCATCCTGGTGCAGGAGCTGCTGGACGCAAGCATGGACGCCGTCGCCGATGAGTACGGCATCACCAAGCGTCAGCGACGAACGCGCAGCCGCTGATCTATCTGAGGGCCGGGGAGGCCTAGCGAATGTTTCGCCGAGTATGGCAACGCTTCGTCGGGCTCCCCCGGCCAGCCCTCGTAATCCTCGCCGCCACAACCGTGGCGGCGGTTACGCTTCTGGCCGTAAAGGCCTACGAATACTACGACTACGTCGAACACGACAACGACTTCTGCATGGGGTGCCACCTCATGGAAGACCCCTACCGTCGTTTCGTGGAGAGCGGCCACCGCGATCTGAGCTGCAAGGCCTGCCACAAGCCCTCGATGATCGAGCGAAGCCAGATGGCCCTGACGGCCGTCATCGAAAATCCTGACGACATCAAATCGCACGCCAAGGTGCCCAATTCGAAGTGTGCCGCGTGCCACATCGACGGTGACCCCGAGGAATGGAAGGTCATCGCCAATACGCCCGGCCACCGTGTGCACTTCGAATCGGACGACCCCGTCCTGGAGGGGTTGCAGTGCGTGAAATGCCATTCGGCTGCGATCCACGATTTCATTCCCCTGGATCGGACCTGCGGCCAGGCGGGCTGCCACGTAGGCCTGAAGGTAACCCTGGGCAAGATGGCGGCCGCCAACGAGCTGCACTGCGTGGGCTGCCACAATTTCCTGGCGCAAGACCGCGAAACCACCGTGGCCGCCGACCTCACGCCGCGACAACAGGACTGCATGGGATGCCACGACATGCAGGCGGTACTGGCCTCGATCGACATGACGGACGAACCGCACGACGCGAACTGCGCCACGTGCCACAACCCGCACGAGCAAACCACACCCCATGACGCCGAACAGACGTGCGCCGCCGCGGGCTGCCACAGCGACCTGAAGTCGGTTTCGTTTCACCAGGGAATCGACGACTCCACGCTACTGCAATGCGTGCGTTGCCATGAACCCCACTCGTGGCAACCCCCTTCAACCGCATGCCAGGACTGCCACAAACTCACGTCGAATGGTTTCGTTCACGCCGGACGCACCACGCCCTCTCCACCCACCTGGGACTTCTCCCACACTCGGCACGCCAAGGTGGAATGCCGCGAGTGCCACGACTCATCGGAAAGCCACGGCCAGCTCGTGGTCGGCAAGCTGGAATGCAACAAGTGCCACCACGATGCCCAGTCGCCGAGCGTGATCGCCGCCGGAGGGGAATGTACTACCTGCCATGACCTTCCCATCGGCGGCCCCCTCAACGTGGAGCTCACACTGAACCTCACGGTGTGGGACGCGCCTCGCACGCGCGAACTACCGTTTGGGCACGCCCCCCACGCCGAGGTGCCGTGTCGCGATTGCCATTCGAACAGCGCGGACATGCTCGACGTTCCGCACTGCGGCACCTGCCACGGTGAGCACCACTCACGCGACAACGCGTGTTGGCTTTGCCATAGTACCGATGTGCAGGCAGCCCACACGGTAGCGGCCCACGACGGCTGCCAAGCGGCCGGGTGCCATGCGAATCACGTGGTATGGCCGGTGCTCGAACAGAACTCCACGTGCCTGGTGTGCCACGCCGACCAGCGCGATCACGAGCCTGGCGGTGATTGCGCCGAATGCCACGGCATCCCCCACGGAGTGGGTTGGTCTAAGGTGAAGGGATGATCTCCCGACGCTCGATTGACTCGATCGTCCGCTCGTTGGCGCTGTCCGCGGTTTTGGCGGTGTTCGCAGCGCCAGCCCAATCGCAGGGAGTTCGCGTGTTCGGCGAAACCCTGGTGCGCTACATCGATGTCCGAGGCTTGCGACAGGTCGTGGTAGATGCAGCCGACCTGCCGGGTGAGGGCACGATTCGCCAACTCCCCGACGGTCGATGGGTGCAGTGTGTCGTTACCGATTCCACCTGCACCTATTTCGAGACCGGCGACCTGCAGTCTACCGCCCCCATCACCCAGGACCTTCGCGCCAGCACCTGGGCCCGGGGAGGAATCCAGGCCTACGGCCACGTACGGCTCCGGTCCGGCCTGGGATCACTGGACGAATTGTGGCCCCAATCCGACGACACGGTCGACGTCATATCGCTCTACGCGCAGTGGAGGTACCGCTGGCTTCGGACCCGAGGCGGACGACAATTCCACCGTTCCACGCTGGGATACTTCAACTTCGACGGTGGCTTGGTCGACGCTGCCCCCTGGCCCTGGTTGCGGATCACGGCGATGGGCGGCTGGAGTCTGGCGCGCGGGCTGAACGAACCTCGTACATCCGACGCACTCTCGAGTGTGGAACGCTTTGCACCCGATCAGCGCGCCGCGGTGTTCGGTGGCCAATTGACCGTTCAGGATCGCAACCGTGGCTC
Source organism: Candidatus Krumholzibacteriota bacterium (assembly GCA_029262065.1). Taxonomy (GTDB): domain Bacteria; phylum Krumholzibacteriota; class Krumholzibacteriia; order JAJRXK01; family JAJRXK01; genus JAJDAC01. The sequence goes on from JAJDAC010000017.1 coordinate 167,135, forward strand.
CTTTCGGATCGAGTACCTGCGCGAAATCCGCACGGATCGCCTGGCGTTGTACTCCGATCGCGTCGGTGCGGCCGGCAATCTACGCTGGCGTCGGTTCAGCCTGAACGGGCGAGCCCAACGCGACATCGCCACCGACGTTTGGAACGAGCTCCGCGGGCGACTCGTCACCCACCTGGGAAGCGACTGGAGCGCGGAGGTTTCGGCTCGTACCTCACAGCCCTTCTTCGAACTCTGGACCATCTGGAATGCCTTTTCGCCGGTGGGTTTCGACGAGTATGGCGGCAGCATCCACTACTCGCCCGCGCTGCAACCGGTACGGATCTCGATCGACGCCACGCGTCGCAGCTACGACGAGACAAACGTGGGACTGACGTTCGCGCCAATCCGAAACGACGGATGGCACGTCGGCAGCAATGCGTGGTGGCGCCTGAGCGAGCGGTGGACAGTGCAGGCTGGTTACGCCGCCGACATCGGCTTCGGCGAGGCACGTAGCGAGGGCAACGGGCGGGTGGCCTGGTCGCCAAACGAGAAGATTGACGCCGGCCTGACCGTGCAGGCCTTCGACTACGTCCGGGAGTTCCGAATCGCGGGAAGCACGGTCTGGGGCATCGGCGGTGATGCGTCCTGGCGAGTGGGAACGGACACTCGGCTGACGCTGGGATACATCTCCTACCGGCACGAAGAGGATCCCCGCCTGGGAGCCATCGACTGGAACCAGAGCCGGGCGTTCGCGCGAATGCAGTGGGCCCTGGGCAAAGACCCCGGCGTGGGACGTGCGCCATGAGAAGCACGGCGCGAAACTGGTTGATGGGATTGGCCGTGGTGACGTTCACGGCGATGGCCGTGTGGTCAGGTGCGCAGCAGCCGGCCACGGCCCGGCAATCCACCGCCGCGTTTCCTCACGTGGAACACGAGCACGTGTTTCCGGTCTGCACGGGCTGCCACGCCGGACTGACCGAGACCGGCGCCCCGACGTTCCCCGAACCAGAAATGTGCGCTCAATGTCATGACGGCGACAAGCGCGACCGCGTCGAATGGGCCTTGCCCCGCCCGCGACGATCCAACGTGAGATTCAACCATGTCGAGCACGCGGCCGAGGCCGAGTGCCGACAGTGCCACGTCAGCGGAGAAGGGCGCATGGGCGTGGCCATGGCCAACTCCGCCGCCTGTTTCGAGTGCCACGAGATCGCCCCTGACGACCACCTGGCCACCGGCACGCCGTGCGCCCTGTGTCACGACGCTCTGGCTTCCTCCCCCTCGTTGTCCTCCATGGACATCGCGGGCTTTCCCCAGCCACCCTCCCACTCCGAGCCAGAGTTCGCACTGGATCACGCCGGGCTGGCCGAAGCGTCCATGACGACCTGTGCTGTTTGCCACACCCGGGACTCCTGCACGGTCTGCCACCGCAACTCCGAGGGCCTCCGGCTGGTGGCCGGACTCCCCTCCGACCCGCGCGTGGCCGAGCTGACCGCCGGCAAGGTAGGGCACTATCCCGAACCACCCAGCCACGACGACCAGTGGATCCAGAAACACGGTCGTGCCGCGCTGCTGGACATCGACTCCTGCGCCAACTGTCATGTGCAATCGAGCTGTCGCACGTGTCACGCCGACGGCGAGGCGCGCGTGTTCGCCGAGCAACTTCCATCGCTGCGCGCCGGCGAGCGGGCCCTGATCGCGCGTCAGCCCGATGACCTGTTCCACCGCGCGAACTTCCGGATGGATCATGCCATCGAAGCGAGCCTCGAAGGCGATACGTGCGCGAGCTGCCATTCACCACAAACGTGCACGTCGTGCCACGACGGGATGGACTCGGCCAGCTTCCACGGCGCGAACTTCCTGGAGCGCCACGGCGCCGACGTATACGGGGCACGCTCGGAGTGCTCGACTTGCCATAGTGTTGAGGGCTTCTGCCGAGGCTGCCACCAGGACCTGAAGCTGGCCCAGACCTTCGGCACCGCAACGTTCCACGACCGACAACCGCAATGGCTGCTCGCGCACGGGCAGGCCGCGCGGCAAGACCTGGTAAGTTGTGCTTCGTGTCACGCTCAGACCGACTGCACACGTTGCCATGCCGCCCGTGGCGGATGGTCGATCTCGCCGCATGGGCCTGGCTTCGACCCGCAGGCCATGGCGGACGCCAACCGCATCACTTGTCTCGTTTGCCACCCCAGCGATCCCCTGGGCGGGTTCTGAGAAACCTTCAGTTCTGCGAGCCGGCCTTCAGTTTCCCGGCACGGGGATCGGATCGACTCGGCTCGACCATCGGATCGGCAATGGAAGACCGTAGCGCGTCTCCAATGGGATCCGGCGTGCGATCGAATACCATCATGGCCTCGATTCCCCGTGGCGTCCGAAACCCGAATATCGAGACCATCTTTCCACTGAGTTGTTGCGGCGAAGGCAAGGCGTCGCGGGTTTCCATACCAGCAAACACCGTGTCGCGACCGAAGAACACCGGCGTGCGGCCAACGCGTAGTCCCTGCCGGGAACTGAAGCGTAGTGGGCCAGAAACCCGAACCGTAGGCTGGCCGGCCGTAGTGGGTCGACCGGGCGTACTCGGCTTCGCAATCACACCGCGTTCGGGGTCGGAGGCGCGTTGCAGGCGCACCGAACCGGCCGCCTCGGCGACGTCACCGGAAGTGACCAACCCCACCACCGCGACCGATCCAATCGCCAAACGAACCAAGATCTTGCGGAACTCCATCATTGACCTCCCAGGCCCTCGATCTCAGGGAATTCTTCGCGCCAGTTGTTCACGATGACCCGGCGAGGTGAAGCGTTCATATCGAAGAACGAAATGCGTGCGTCGCTGGTCTGCACCGTCAACTCACCCTCTTCGAGATCGACCACCGGAGTCGAGGCAATGCCTTCTCCAACGCTGGTAACCCGATCACTGGTACCACCATCCATGGCCAGGCCGTCGTGGAACCGCATGTGATAGAGCCAGGAGTTTCCCCCGATTTCGCAAAGCAGACTCTCGGGTGAGAACGAGGTGAAATAGGCCACGCCCTCGATCACGCGGGCTGGCTCGACGACACGTTCACCCGGACTCTGTACCAGATCGATGTACCAGCCGGGCTCGCTCTGGAGTTCGGAGGGTGAGCTGGTCTGGTCGACCAAAGACGACCGCGAAACGTACGACTGCGTCAGGTCGTCGATCACACAGTAGAAGCTCTGCATATCGGTGTTGGCCAGATCCGAGTTTTGCAGATAGCGCCCGGTACCGAAATACACCAGGGCATCGCCGATCGCGTTGATCGACACGGAGGGGCGCGCCTGGATCGGCTGACTGCCGGAAAACAATACGGTACCCGACCAATTGGCGGGATCCTGATCGCGGATGTCCCATCGCCAGAGATTTCCCGCCAGATCCCCCTGATAAAGGTAGTCGGCGTCGCCGTCCCAATCGTTGTCGTAGACCACTGCTTCCGAGGCCGCGTTTACATCACTGTGCAAGCTACCCACGGACGCGGTGAATTCCACAGCTCCGGTCACGGCATTCAACAACGCTACCGTGGCTTCGCCGCCTACATCGGGGCCACTGCCCACCCAGAGATAAGTGGCGTTCGTCTTGCGAACCATGGCGGGACGAGTGAACGAAGATCCAATCTCGGGTACGGACGTTTCCCAGAGCACGCCCGGCGAGTTCGGGTCGGTGACATCCAGGGCAAAGTAGGCGTCGCCACCGGTGCGGGTGCCGCCGACAAGCACCGTTCGCCACGTACCACCCACCTTGAACTCGAAGGCGGCCGGTGTCAGATCGACGAAAGCCTTGTGGCAGAACGCCGGGTCGGTCAGGTCGACCAACTTTCCCAACAACGATTCGGGAACGTAGCCCCAGCGTTCTTGGCCCGTAGACGCATCGAAGGCGTGCAGCATTCCATCGTTGCCGCCCACGTAGACTGTCTCCGGTCGCGAAGCGTGGAAGTACAGGTAGCTTTGGTAGCTCTCGTCGACGATGAACGCTCGCGGCGGGCCAACCACCAGGGGCGAGGAGTGGATCACGTCGCCCAGTTTCCAGCCGCCTCGGTCCCGCATGCCCGAGATTGCCTTGCCGCGCACGAATTCAATGATGTCCAACGCGGCCTGTTCAGGGTCACCCTCGCCACTGGTGCCAAGACTTGTGACAAGAGCCGATGCCTGCGCATCGTTGAAGTCGACCAACACCCCGCCCTGCGACGTAAATATGTTGCGACTGCTCTCCGACCGCGAAGCCAGCAAGGCACCTGCCTCCCAGACCGGCGAAGCACCCTGGGTGTACGGAAGGTTGTAGGCCTCGAGGTAGCCAGCCCACTGGCCAGGAATGTACTTGGCGCGGTACAAACGATCTTGCGACGCACCCTCATTGGAAACCACGGCGGCCGCACCACCGGTGGTCACGCCGGCCAGGATCGCGGTCAGGGCCGAGCCGAGACTCTGCTGCAAAGTTGCAAGATTCCACGCCACCTCGTACGTTCCGCCACCGTTGGCGGCGGCCTCGGCCAGCAGCGGAATGTCGATTCCCATGCCGATGGTGAACGTGTTCACGAACTGATCGCCGTCCAGATCCGAACGCACATCGGTGTGCGCCAGGTAGTAGGCCACATCGTCCAGGTAGTCCGAGCAGTTGGCGCTGTTGGGCTCGAGAGCGCCGATGCTCGAACAATCCCCGGGCTCGTTTCCGTCGCCATCCTGATCACCGATGTAGCTGGGAACATCCAGATCCTGCGTGGGGAAACCGTCGGTGACCACGATGATGTAGCTGGGCTGGCAGGCCGCCTGTATGGGCGCGGAGCTGCCTGTCGTCTGGAAGTACGTGAGAGCGTCGACCATCGCCTCTGCGGTTGGCGTGAGTCCGCCGCCCGTCAGCGTATTCAGATCTGCAATGAGTGTGGCGGGATCGGTGCCGATGTCGCTCACAACAATGCCACCCGTATCTCCGTTCAGGCGCATGAGTCCGAATCGCAACCCGGTGGAACTATTGATGACCGATTCGATGGCTACCTTGCCCACTTCCATGCGCGTGACCTGGGGCAGGGCATCACGCTGCTCCTGCGTCGCGTGGTAGAAGATCCAGTTGAGGTAGTTGCCGAAGTAGCGGGCATTGTTGCCCGAATCGCTCTGAATGAGCGGCGCGAGCGGAGTCGACGGTAGATCGTCGTCGAAAGAGTTTGGCGAGTAGTCGCCATCACTGCTCACCGTGAAGGTTTGCATGGAACCGAACGGGCCCGAGTAGGTGGCGTAGTTGTCGAAGTCCTCGTGGGTAATGGCCGAGCGCATCGACCCGGACGTGTCCAGGAGGAACAGCACATTCGCGGCCGAAACACCCTGTTGGATGGTGAGCGGGATCTCACACTGGGCATGGGCCGAATGGGCCGTGCAGGCGACAACAACGAAAACGACGAACGAGAGAGAGCAACGGCGAATCATAGCGCCTCCGAAAACCGTCGATCGACGGGTAACCCGGAGCCTGCGAGCCCCGAGAAGATAGGACCGGGATCCAATACCCGGGCAAGAACTGCACCACGAAGCCAGGTATGGCGCCAATTGGGCATAGGGGAATCAACGAGGAAACAACGGGACATCACGAGAAACAACGATCAATCACTCGCCGCTATTCGCCCCGCAGCAAACGAACTACCAAGCGACCAGGTGCGTCCTTCAGTCCTATATCCACCGGTCCACTGTCCTCAATCGCAAGTCCGTGACGCACGAGGTATTGAGGATCCAGCTCGACGTCGTAGGAACCCGGCGGCACCGAGAGAAGGTAGAACTCGCCGTCGTGGAACGTTCGCACCGAGAATGAGCGATCGCTGTCGCGGTCAACCAGACGAAGCGAAACGCCACCGAGCGCCGCACCATTTGTAAGTTCGACTCGCCCCTCCACTTCCCGCCCTTCCAGCACCGGCAGATCAAGATCACCGTATCCGTTGGGCGGGACTTCGATGGCCGCCACTTCGAAGTCGGGCACCAGCATGGGATTCTCGAGCGAAGATGGGTCGATCTCCACGCGCGTTTCGATGAATGGCGTGAGGTTCCAGACCGAGAATTGACCCAACTCATCTGTACTGGCCACCTGACCGCCTACGAACAGTCGTGCGCGAGGCACCGGAAGCTCATCTCGATCGCGTCGACCATTGGCATTGGCATCGACGTACAGCGTGCCACGCACACCGCCACGCCCCAGGGAACGAAACGGATGGGCTTCGATCTGGCCGGCAAGGCCATTCCACCGCAGTGAGCCTTCGCCGGTGGTGTACGAGTCGTAGGTTCCGTTGGTCGCGCGCGTAACGCTCGCGGTGGAATGCACGCTGGCGGCGGTATTGGAAACGGCGACCGTGAACGAGGGACGCTCGTCGGTCCGATACCACAAGGCTCCCACTTCGATTCGAGCCGTGCGCGCGAAGGTGCGTCCCACGCTCATACCGGCCAAGTCGCGTGAGCCCACGCCGGTATCGATCTGACCGAACGACCGAACGAACAACTGCCTCAACGGGCCGAAGCCCTTGCCCAGCACGAGGTTGGCATTGAACTCCAAGGACGACGAGCGAGATTCAAACGCGCCCGCGCGAAACCACTGCTCGCGAAGGGTCAGCGTACTGCGAACTCCACCGATCCGGGAGGTGACACTTAGCGTTGAAGTGGTCGTGTCGCCAAGGCGGCTACCCAGATTCGAGCCGCTGGCTTGCACAAATAGTGACCGACGGCTCGGCCAGGGGCGCCAGAACACTGAACCCCGCAACAGGCTGGATTCGCCGGTGCGAGTCAAAATTGGCTGGGTTGCCGAACGGTCATACCACTGACCGTCCCACGAAGTGCGGAGGTTGGAGCTGGGCTCGAACCCCAGGCGCAAACCCTGCAATGCATTCAGGATCGACTCGTAGCGAACCGTCCAGGACGAACCCAAACTCCCGGCGACCGTTGCATACGGATGCACCAGGTCTCCCTCGGCGCCGCGAAAGAACGCGTCGGTCCCGCCGCGCACCGTCCAGTTGGAGTTCAGTCCGTATCGCAGATCCAGATTCATCGTCCCCTGACAGTCATCGTCGGGGCAGTCGCCCGCGCTGGCGCCGTATTCCAGCGCCTCAGCCGGAATGCGATCGAACCCGACTCTCATGGCGTCTTCGAAAATGCGCACTTCCCCGTGCGGTCCATAGGCGCGTACCTCTACCGCGTTGGATCCGTAGTCCAGCGGCACTTCAAATTCGTAGTAACCCCGCGCGTCGGTGCGCCCGTACGCGACGATCTGTCCGTACGCATGCACCTCGACCTCCCAATCGGGAGCCAGCGTGCCTCGTATTCGTCGCTGGCCGAAATCCAACGGCCGAACGTAGGGAGAATTGGTCATGGCCACGCCGCGCGTCGACCGGGGGCGCGGCGAAGTGGTAGTGGCACGCCCCAGCTGAACCTGCTTCAACCATGGGTCCTCGGGCCACACACCCAACCAGGTACCGTCGAGACTCGATGAAGACCCACCGAACTGATGACGCGCGTGAAGGTCGAGTCCGCCGCCCAGAACGTTGCCACCCAGGCTCAACGAGCCCGACGTGGCGCCTTCTTGACTCAGGTTGGGAACCGATAGGGACCAATCGACGGTGGCGCCGCGCCACCACGATCGGCGCACATCGAACGTGAGGTCGGCGGGTGCCGCAGCGCCGGACACGAGCGACCGGCGTTGGAACTGGCGCGCCAGGCGCCTTCCCACTGGTAGTTCGTCCACCGGGTCGAAAACCGCGGTCAGGTCCGCGAAGCTGACGTGGATCGGCACTCCGATCAACTCGGCCAACAACTCGGCTTCCACGAACAACTGCCCGGCGTCGACGAGCTGCCACGGCGCGTCCAACACGCGCGGTAGTTCGTTTATCCACGCCGTCCGGGCCGTGGCGTCGAGCCGAAGCGAGAATTCCCGTGCATCATCGGTCGCCAGCAGAACGCCCGTGGTATCAACCTGGGATTGGATTTCGAGTAGATCAAAGGTAGGCGCGACCGGAAGCAGCATGTGCATGCCGTCGTGGTACCCCATCACGGTGGTTCGCGCCAACTGTCCGGCGCGGACCTCCACCAACAGCTCCTCGAACATCGGAGGCTCGGCTGCGGTCACCGTCGCCAGCCCGGTCGCACTGATGACCAACCCCAGAACGAGAAGCCGTATCACGATGCCCGCCTACCGCGCGCCGGTTGCCGGTACGACAAACTCGGCCGTACGAACAACCGGCTCATAGCGAAGCACCATGTCGGCGGGAAGGTCGCTGCGATCGGTTACCAGACGTGCAGTCAGATAGTATTTCCCCGGCACCATGCGGCCGTCCGCTTTCCAATCCAGCGATACGACTCGTTGGTGCTCGTAGTACACAGCCAGGTAGCGATCCCAGGACTGCACGAGTTCGCCGGCTTCATCGGTAAGCTCCAGATCCATCCGGCCGAGATAGGCCGCCGTTCCCATTCGACTGAGTCCCATTCTACAGAACAATCCGCCTCGATGGTCGACACCGGCCTCCAGGCTGTTCATTCGCACGCCCGTGGCTACGGTTCCCTTGCGGTAGTACAGCGCCGTGATCGTTCGCGTGGCCACGGTCAATGCGGTCTGCACGCCACCACTGGCGCCGACCGGCGTGGCCGGAGCCACTTCCTGCGACTGCACTACAATGCGGCTCCAGTACTCGCCGTCTTCCAATCCGGGCGGCGGTTGGGCCAACAAGCGAATGGCTTGACGCCCGCCGGGTTCGATCTCGACCCTGCGCGGAAGCGCTTTGATCCACTGGGCGGCCGACCGCGCCTGGGGGCCTGGATTCTCGATCAGGGCAACACGCATCTCTCCCGCGGCGTTGGCCGTGGGATACCCGAAGATCAGGTCCACGCTGGCTTCGACCGCGGTCTCGGAGGGGTTGTGGATATAGAACACGGCCGAGCGTGTGCGGTGGTTCAGAAACACTGCGTGCGGCGCGATCATGATCGCGCGCGCGACCGTGGAACCGCCCAAGCTGGTCAGCGAAGCAAGCAACAAGACAACGGCGATGCGGCGTAACATGTCCCCCCCGGGTGTGTCGTCGCGAGTGAAGTCAGTTTCCGGTGTACGATACGTCGAGTACGATCTGGTTCTTGTAGCCGCCAGGATTCTGGCCCACCGTGGGTTTCACCTCGGCTCCCAACCACACGAACATGAACCCCCAGAAGGGATGCAGACGTGCCGTGGTACCAGCTTGCGGGTCGAAGGCGGAAGCGGCATTCACGAAATTGAACGTGTAGTATCCTGCCTGCGTTGGGTAACACACAGGCAGCGCGGACGACGCTCCGTCGTCTAGATCTCCCGGGAGCGAAATGAAACTCAGGTCCACCTCGGCCCCGGGCATGCCGATGAGAAACCACCGACCTGCGTTGGCGTCGCGGTAGTCCACCGAGTTCGGAACGCCGGGAAGCACGTCGCCAAACCGCAGCTGTCGCGTCCCGAAAACCCGCAACGGCGGCACACGTTTCCCGGGGACGCCAGCAACCAACGTATCGCCGGCCACAGCGTTCCCCGGAAAAAGCACGCAGGCCACGAGGGCCCACCCAATGAAGACCCGGCGGAGCAACTACAGCCCCGTGTAGACCACGTCCATGATGGCCGTACCCGTGTAGACACCGGCCGGCTGCGTGGGCGAAGGAGCCACGGTTCCGCCCAACCATATGAACAGCTCGCCGGTTGCACCGTGGAGGTTCTGGGTCAGGCCTGCGCTGGGATCGAAGGGCGTGGCCACGCCAACGACGTCGGACTGATTGTGCCCAGCATCGGTGGCGTTGAACGAGATCGGAACCGAGTCCAGACCCAGCACCAAACCCGCCGGCAGCGTGAAGGTAATGGCGACTTCCCGGCTGGCGGCACCATCGACGCGCCACTTGCCCGAGTTGGCGTCGTTGAAGGGAACGCTCTTGTTGATGCCCGGAAGTATGTCACCAAAGTCCAGCTGACGCAGGTCGTTGGTCACGCTGATGGGAGTGAGAACGTTGGCCGTGGCCGTAACGTTTCCACTGATGGCGAATACGGCCGAAGCCGTTCCCATGATGGCCACCAGGGCCAGCAATGCGAAGATCTTGCGCATGTCAAACTCCTTCGGAAACGAGAGCCATCGAGCGCGGCGGTAACAGTGTTTCACCGGGTTCGCGGGAGATGCTCGCGTTCACGAGATGACCGAGACGGTCCTTGATCGTTCCGATCCAGATCGCTCGGGTGTGCTATCCTTGATTGTGAACATTTCGGCCAGGGGAGCCCCGAGGGGATTTGGCTGGCCTACGAGGCGGGGGCACACAAGACACCGAAATGTCTCAAGGTCCCGCCACTTCGCGTCGATGACGCATGCACCGGGCGTGCCGTCGTCCGCCAACTGTTCTGCGTGCGGAAATCACGGTTCCTGGCTGGAGATCGCCCTCCTCGCCCCGAATCCACGGTCCAACGCCGAATGCCATGACCTTTACTGGGGGCAAGAAGTGCCACATCACCGAATCCATTCTTCCGGTCGCTTGTTCGTGCTGACGGTCGTATTGTTCGCAATGCTGCCGAACAGCTCGACGCAAAGCCGAGGTGCGGAAGGCCGAGTCCAGATCCAGGCCCGTGTCCTCTCCACCGAGGTGCAGCGTAAGACCGGCCAGGTGGTTCGGGACGAGTTCATCGAGAAGCACTCGACGAAGGTACACACCGTGGCCAATGGGCTGGTGCAGGTTCGCGCGGAGCGCTTCTCGTCTGACTCGGACAGCAAAATCGTCGTGGTGGAGTGGATCGCCAACTGATGCGGGAGTCTCCCGACTTTGCGAAAGCTCGATCGCGGCCTGCTACGGGACCTCGAGGCCTCTGATAACATCGACATCCTGGTGGTCTCGGCGGCCGCCACGATCCTGATCGTGCGCTTCGGCCTGCATTTGCTGAAGTACCCTACCATCGGTGGCGCCGCGCTTCACATCGCCCATGTACTCTGGGGTGGCGCCTTCATGCTGGCGGCGCTCGTCCTGTTGTTCTCGTACGTCGACCGGCGCGTCATGCGAGTGGCCGCGTGGGTCGGAGGAATCGGCTTCGGCCTGTTCATCGACGAACTGGGAAAGTTCCTCACGCACGAAAACGATTACTTCTTCCAGCCCACGGTAGCGCTCATCTACCTGACGCTGGTTGGCGTGTACCTGGCGGGGCGCACCCTTCAGACGCGCATGCCCACGCGGCGAGAAGAATACCTGACCAACGCACTCTGGCTGTTGCAGGAAGTAGTACGTGACGACCTGGACGCCGAAGAACGCGATCGCGCCCTCGAGTACATCGCGCACTGCGATCCCACCGACCCGGTAGCCCAGTCCATTGCAAAGGTGCTCGATTCGGCCACGGTAGTGCCGGCGCGTGCGCCCGGCCCGTGGATGTTGTGGCGAAAGCGCCTGCGGGGCGTTTACTGGTATCTGAGTGGGCAGCCATGGTTCGGTCGAGCCCTCATGGTGTTCTTCGTAGGTCAATTGCTGGTGCGCCTCACCAACGTTGTAGTGGTGGCGTTCTTTCATCGTCCCGGCGTGCCATTCGTTCTTTCGACGAACCTGCACGGCCGGTCCCTGGACGAACTCACATGGTGGGATTGGCTTCCCATGACGACCACGGCGGTTTCAGCCATCTTCGTGCTATGGGGTGTTGTTCGCCTGAGCCACTCCCGACTGGCTGCCTTCCGCATGTTCGAACGCTCCGTACTTGTGACCATCCTGGCCACGCAACCGTTCCTGTTCTACCAGGAGGAATGGTCAGCTCTGACTGGCTTGCTCGCACAGGTCGTCGTGTTCGTTGCGTTGAGATTTGCGATACAGCGGGAGCGGCCGGGGCAGCTGACGTAGTTCTCCTGCACGAGCGCACTGGTCCCAGCTTCGCAACCCGACCTCTTTCCCGTACCCACATGGGGTCGCCTTTGGCACAATGGGGCCATGACTTCCTGCGCCCAATGCTCCCGACCGGTTCCCCCCACCGCGACCACCTGTTCCGGGTGCGGGGCCGTCATCTTCAGAGACCGCACGCTGGGCGACGCAGACAGCGCACAGACCATCGTCACTCCGACATCTGCAGGCAGAGCCCCCTCGAATGCCAGTGGACCCGGTGCCACGGCCGGCGAACGATTCCTTCCCGGAACGATGCTGGCCGATCGCTATCGGATCGTGGGTCTGTTGGGGCTCGGCGGAATGGGAGAGGTCTATCGCGCCGACGACCTCAAACTGGGCCAGACCGTGGCGTTGAAATTCCTGCCCGCAGGACTTGAAGCCGACGCAGGGCGACTGCAACGGCTCCTGGGCGAAGTTCGCATAGCTCGTCAGGTAACGCACCCCAACGTGTGTCGCATGTACGACGTCTCCGAACTCGACGGACAGCACTTCCTGTCCATGGAGTACGTTGACGGCGAGGACCTCGCCTCGTTGCTGCGTCGTGTGGGTCGTCTACCGCAGGAGCGCGCGGTGGGTGTGGCCCGTCAGATCTGCAGTGGTCTGGCCGCGGCGCATGAGCAAGGCATCCTTCACCGCGACCTCAAGCCGGCGAACATCATGATCGATGGCCGCGGTCAGGTGCGCATTACCGACTTCGGTCTGGCCGGTCTGGCCAACGAGCTCCAAGCCTCCGAAGGAACCGTGGGCACACCCGCCTACATGGCCCCCGAGCAGCTTCTGGGCGAAACGGCGACTATCCAGAGCGACCTGTTTTCGTTGGGATTGGTTCTTTACGAGGTCTACACCGGACAACCGCCGTTCGAAGGCACCGCCAATCGACTTGGCCGGCGATCCACGACTTCGGTTACGGCGCCCAGCAGTCACGTGGATAACCTCGACCCCGCCGCCGAGCGGGCCATCCTGCATTGCCTCGAAGAGGATCCCATCGATCGCCCCCGATCGTCACTGGCCGTCGCCGCGGCTCTGCCGGGCGGGGATCCACTGGCCGCCGCTTTGGCCGCGGGCGAAACCCCGTCACCCGAACTGGTCGCCGAATTGGGCCGCTCCGAGGCCACGCGTCACTGGCTGGCGATAACTCTGGCCGTGGCGGGCGTGGCGGTGTTTGTAGCCAGCGCGGTTTTCATGGGCTCAAGAAGCATCTACAACTACGCGCCATTCGATACAGAACCCGCGGTATTCGTGGCCGACGCAGAAGAGCTGATCGAGGAGGCTGGCTTCACCGAACCAGCCTACTCCGACCCGGTTGATCTCGCCTGGGGATACACGTTCATGGGCAATATCATTGAATCGGCCCGCAATGATTCCCTGGCCGACCGCTGGACTCCCTTGCGCGACCGACCCGATGCCCTTCGGTTCTGGTATCGACAGTCCCCTGGCGAGTTCCGTCCCCCGACGAACACTCCCAACAGTTTCACATCCGGACTCGTGCGCTTCGCATGGCCGACGCCATGGCGGCCCGGTGAGTTGATGATCGCCTACGACCAGGCGCGGCGCCTCGTGCACTTCCAGGTGCTTTCGAAACGCTTCGCATCGCCTGAGCCCGACTCTACCCAGGTAGCCTGGGCTCCTTTCTTCGAGCGGGCCGGGCTGGACATGTCCGACTTCACGTCGTCATCGCCCAGGTACCAGCGGTACGCGCGGCACGATCAGGCCATGGCCTGGACCGGCGTCCGCGACAAGGCACCCGACGATACGCTGCGGGTAGAGGCCGCCTCCTTCGAGGGCCGCCCCGTGGCCTTCATTGTGAGCCCGCAATCGCAACTCGAGGCCTTGGCTACTGAACCCCAGCCGGTGCGACCATCCTTGTTCGGCTATCGCTACCGACGCGACGCGTTCATCCTGACCCTATTGGCCGTGGCCGGAGTGTTCGCGCGACGCAACCTCACGCGAGGCCGAGCCGATAGGCGTGGCGCGTCCCGGCTGGCAATGGGTTACATGGGTGCCGCGCTCGCGTTCGAGATCCTGCGCTCCCATACCCTCTACACTTCAGGCGCACTCTTCGAAGTCTGGTCGCTGGCCGTGACGACCATGTTCTACGGATCCGTCGTTGCCCTGATCTACCTTGCCGCCGAGCCATACGGGCGACGCGTCTGGCCCACCATGTTCGTCAGCTCGAGCCGACTGCTCAGCCGGCCCCGCATCCAATGGCGAGATCCACTGATCGGCCGCAGCGTGCTCGTGGGCCTGGTCTGTGGTGCGGTGTTCTTCTTCTACATTCACAACACGCTGAGGCTGGTGCTACCCTCCGCGTCTACGTGGTGGCCGGCCAGGCCCGATGTGGATGTCCTGATCTCACAACGCCATGCCATCGCGTGGGTCATCCACAGCGTGATCTTCCAGACCATCGGCGCCATTCTCTTCGCGCTCTTGCTCGTGATCATGCGAAAACTGGCTCGTCACCCGGTCGCGGCGGGCGGGCTTACCGCGATCATCTGGACCGTCGCCACTGGCGGCGGCTCGCCACAATTCATGCTGTTCTCATTGGTTCTCTACGTCGGGTTCACGTTCGTCGCGATGCGAGCCGGTTTGGTGGCCCTGGTTGTGGCCTACGGCGTGAGCGGCCTGGGGGAGTACGCCATGACGACCGACTACTCGGCCTGGTACTCCCGATCAGCCGTGACGTGCCTGGTCTTCGTAGTGGCACTCGCTGTGTATGGGGCGTGGGCAGCGACGGCTTCGCGCAGCGGTTCGAAGCACGGTGTCGTGGACTTGCGACTCTCCTGAAATCTGTGCAATGTCCGGATTATCGGCTGCGTCCAGAGAGGTAAGCAGGGGAATGAACCCCTGGTATCACTTTTTCTGGGAGCACGACTGGGACTACGCATCCGGCTCAACGCCGAAAGGCCATTCTCCTGAAATGACACACGGCGCGGCTGGGGGGCTATTCCACCTGGAAGTCCTTCAGCTGTGTCTTCTGGCGTTCTCTCAGCCGGTCGACCACGGTAACGGCCAGCACGTAGTCACCCGCGGGAAGATCGCCTATGTCCAAAGCGCTCCCCTTGACCACGACGCCGTACGGAGAAACTCCGGCTCGCCCACCCACGAACTGGGCTGATACCGGCTCGGCTCGCAAACGCCGATCGTCGCCATGCACGCGCTGGGGCTCGGAAGTTTCAAGCTTGTGGAATATCTCGTACTTCGTATCGAAACGGGCAAGCCCGCTGTCATCCAAGCCGAGGTTGTACACCTCGTAGTAGACATGCAGGTCATTTCCGACCGCCTGGTAGCGCCCCGACGGGTTGGGAACAATGGCGTGCGCATGCTTCACGAACTCGACCGGGAAATCTTCGACCCTCTCGAGCCGCTGAAACGAGCGCGTGAATTCCAGATCGCTGACCACCAAACCCTGTTTGGGAAGACCGTTCAGCGTGACATTCAGATCGACGCTGCGATGTTGATCATCGGTCGGCAATGTTACCTCGACCACGACGCGGTACTCGCCGGGAGCCAGATATGCGCCAACCTGATGCAAGAGGGCGTCGTCATGTTCCCGGCCATTGCAGGCATCGCTTGAGAGTCGAGACAACATGGCACTGAGCAATCGTCCGCCCTGGAGCTCGGTGCGTACGTAGTCGATTCGCTGACCGCGTGCGTCGAATATCGCGTACTCCAACACCGCGAGGGGTGTTTCGGCCAGCCCCAGCTGCTCCTTGGACCATCCCTCCGTTGGCGGATGGACAGCCACGTAGGTCTCCAACCGAGGCTTGCCCTGCGGGCCGAAGAACCCCGCCGCGTCCACCTCCAGTACGAACTCCGGTACCACGCTACGTACCGGAAAATACAAGGAGGCTTCTTGTTCGCGGTCGGCGCGCTCGTACTCGCTCTGGTCCGAACCTTTCCAGTCCTTGTTGTGGGTCCGGTCGCGGAACGCCAAATAGAAACTGTCTTCGCCGTAGTCGAATGACCACGCCCACCACTGGGAATCATTAATTAGTTCCCGCGGACGAGGTTTCAACGGATCGGATCCACCCTCGAGACTGCGACCCACGATGGACTCGGGCGAATCGTCCCCGTAATTGTCCACGTTGGTCGAAATGAGATCGGGAGCGATGAACCGGGTGGAGACGGGCCGCCCGAAGCGCACCCAGGCGTCACCCAGATCGGTGTTCCAGCCCACCTGGTCCGAAGAACCGAACAACAGCTCGGACTCTACGAGGCGCCGCCAGTAGTCTAGACGGCGCTCGTTTCCCTCACGGGCCGGGTGTGGATCGATCTTGCGCCAGTACTCCTCGAGCGTCATTTCCTTGCTTTGCACTTCCAACGGCTCGAAGCCGCGCGAACGCAAGAACACCGTTTGGAAGCGGGCGGGAAGTTGAACTATGGCCGAGTTGAAAAGCAATTCCGAAGCACCCAACGCTCCAAGACCGCTCTGCGCCGCCGCGGCTAGCAAGGGCGCCAGTACGGGGCGGCTCTCGAAATCTTCTTCGCTCGCCGTGGCCAGCCCATTGCTTGCGAACATGGCGGTTCCGTAGTCACCGAGGGCGATGGCGGTCACTCCCAGGTAGGCCCATCCCCGCGCGCGATCGGGCGCCGCCGCCACGAAACTGCGCAACGCCACCAGCGCCTTGCTTAGATGATCCCGATCCAGGATCTCCTTGCCCCGCATGTAGTGCAATCGACCGCGAAGCCATTTGGCGGCCGGAATTTCGTTCACGGAGTCCGGAGCCCGATCCAATCGGGCCAACGCGGGTAGCGCGTACTGGTACGCCGCTTCGATCTCGCAGGCCAGAAGCCATGCCTCGCCCGACGTTTCGTTCAGACCAATTGCCTGCTCGGCGTGGTCGAGAGCGGTGTCCATGTGCTTCCGCAAGCCGGTCGCAAGATACAATCGAGCCAGCTGGACGTGCGCTTCGTGGCGTTCGCCTCGGGGAGATTCTCGAATCCGCTGTTCCCAGGTATCAATCTGGGAAAAAACGTCGTCGGGCGTGGGTACGTGGGGCTGCACGGGCGGAAGAAGACCCAGGCCGGACGAAGCCCCGGCTAAACCTGGCCACAGGAGCAGTGGAATCAGGGAGAAAAAGCGGTGGCGCATGAATCACGTCCCGGGCTGAATCGGCCTGCCTTCGTATTGAAAGAACGTACGACAGCGCCTCGTCCTGAACAAGAACCGGCCGTTACTCTCAGCGAGACGGCAGGGTCACCCGAACCGCTTGCGTATGGGCCGCGACCTGGACGGATACCATGTATGTTCCCGCGGCGGCGCGATGCCCAGCAGAATCCCGACCGTCCCAGTGCAACTCGTAGTTGCCCGTTTGTCGCACGGTAGCCGGCGCGCGATGCACCAGACGGCCGCGCAGGTCGTAGACGCTCCACGCTGTGAGTCCCGAGACACCCAGATTCATGCGTATCCGTACTCGGCCGTCGAAGGGCATGGAAATCAGCTGCAAGGGCACTACCCGGGAGTCGAGAACCGCGACGGGGTTGAGGCTCATCTGGAATGACCAGGGAGCATCGGTGGCCAACAACGGTGGCTCGCCGGGTTCGCTTGCAAACACCCGCCAGTAGTACGTCTGACCCGGCGACAACGGCGGTGTGGTGTGAGAGAGACTGGTCGTGGAGGCCGAACTCGCCCCAATGAAATCGACGGTTTCGCCCCACTCCACCTGGTACGATACCGGTTCGGCGTCATGACTCACCGAGGCGTACCAACGCAGCGCAACCTGTTCGATGACCTGCTCGCTACCGTCGTCCGGCAACATGAGCTCGAACGGCACGGGAGGATCGTCGAACGCGTCCTCGAAGACCTGAGCCGCGCCCAGAATATGGCCGTGCGCTATCGAACTGTCGGCCGGCGAATCGAAGCCTCTATCGGCCAAGGCACGATCGAAGTAGAACGCCAGATCGTCGGCGGCGCGCCGCGCCAGTCCAAGCGACATGGATGACGGCGTCCCCACATCAATCCATATCGGCGACGAAACCGCTCGTGGCGCAATCTGACGAAACGGAAGCACCTGTCCGTTCGAATTCAGCTCCACCACGACAAAGTCGTCGTGGGCCAAGGGAATACTGGTGGTGAACTCGAAGTCCGTTTGCCCGGCCGGCCAGGGCAACTGCAAGTGCACGCCGTCCTGGCCGTGAAGCGCAACCGATGACAACGCACCTTCGAACTGGGCCCTTACGTGAACCTGCGCCGAACTGGCCCCCGGTGCATTCACCGTGGATCCCACGGTCGATCCGTTGACGTCGAACTCATGCAGAATGGGACCAGTGGTCGCGAACGTTCTCCCCTGACGAACCGCATCCAGCCACGCCGCGATGAAGCCAGGATCATCCGGCATCAGCCCCGCCACCTGTGCGTACGTACGGGGAGTGCCCGGCGCCGCTGTGTCGTAACGATCCAGACTTCGATCGCCTTCTCCCACCGCGGCCCAGGTTGCGCCCGCCCGGATGGAATCCAGATACTCATCGCGTGCCCACGCGTCAGGGAAATTGCTCCCACTGGCCACCGCCAAACCATCTATGTGATCACCAAGTGTGAGAGCGAATTTCTCGCGGGCGAACCCTGACCC
This sequence comes from Candidatus Krumholzibacteriota bacterium, assembly GCA_029262065.1. GTDB lineage: Bacteria > Krumholzibacteriota > Krumholzibacteriia > JAJRXK01 > JAJRXK01 > JAJDAC01. The sequence goes on from JAJDAC010000017.1 coordinate 185,557, forward strand.
CGGCCAGAACGACGTGGAGAACGGATCGTCGGTAGTGTACGGATGGGCCAGAATCGCCAAAGGAACGTTGGACGCATCCAAAGTGGATTGAAGCGTAGGCCACGCCGGAAGCGTCACGCCACAACAACCAGCACCGGTGCCCCCAGTTCCGGGCGTGGTGATGAGCGTAGGCAGATCGAGCAGGACAACGTGTCCCCAGAAGCTGTTGCGATACTCCTCGCCCCATTGCACCCGCGGCGCCGCCGATGGAAACCCCACTCCGCCGGAGGGATTCAACGCGTCGTTCTCCAACGCGAACAGAATGTCCAACCCTTCGGCCGCTGCAACAATGGGTGCCCACTGCAGCGGATCGGGCGTGTAGTCTCCACCTCCGTGGTTCACGTGGGCATGGACGTCACCACCGAACCAGCCGCCCTGGCTGGGATCAACCCACGACTCGAGCCACATCACATGGGACTCGTCGGCGGCCAGGGAAACGCTGAGTATCTCGGGCTTTCCCGTCATTCCCCGTATGGCCACAAGCGTCCAATCGCCCGCAGCCAGATCCAGGGTCAAACTGGACGGTGCATGGATGTAGCTCCCCAGCCGCAGCGAGGAATGCGTGAGTAGGGCTGGGTCCAACTGATCAAATGGAGATGGAGCGTTCAGCAGGCGCAGCCGGCAGGCAGTTGGGTTACCCGTTGCGACATCACGAAACTCCAGTTGTAGCAACACCGCTTCGGCGGGGGTTGCGAACAGAGCGCAGATACAGAATAGGGATCGCCACCACATCTTCGGTTCCCTGACTTGCAACGGAAAAAGTAGCAGGCGCCACGGTAACACATCTGTCATTTATGGGCCCGACCATCGCGCCGGCAAATTGCTCCAATCAATGTGCACGGAATTGTGACCTGCCTACACTTTTTCCGGAGAGCATAACCGCATCCTCCCCGCGGCAGCTCTTTGCAGACCAGGGCCCATCTCCCTCGGCCACCCTGCGCCTGCGGTTTTCGCCAACTCACTGAAAAGGAACATACTGATGCGGATTTCCACCCAGATTCTCGCACTGATGGCTCTGCCGTTTGTAACCAGTTGCGGCAGCGAAACACTCACTCCGAACGTCGAGACTGAACTCACCGGAATTGACTACTTCCAGGGAGCCATGTTTGGACGGGGTCCAGCTGCCCACGGGACTCCGGCGGCGGAGAGCTTTCAGGAACTACACCAATCAATGAATGCCCAGGACCGTCAGCGCCTTCTCGCGGCGCAAGACGAAATGCTCGTACGGATCGACGAAATCGACGGACGATTCTTCGACCGTCTCGAAACAGCTGCGAAGACCGAAGACCGGGTTCAGCTCCTGCGTCTGCTGGACGAATCCAGCCTGGTCATGTCGCTGGCCGTTTCCGCCGACGAGCCCAGCGTCGACGCCATGCAGGCACGGATGATCAAGGATATCTCCCAAAGCGGTGGCCTGGCCAGTTATGGCCGAGCTGAGGTCAACGCGATGGCACGAACCGCGGCCACCGAACTGCAGAAAGCGATCGAGGTACGCGAGAATCCCGATGACCCCATCGACATCGTTGTCGCGCAAGCTCGAACGTACATTGTGCCGCCGACCTGCGACATCATCGTCTACTTGGCCTGTCCGATCGTTCTTCACCAAACCTGGGATCTTCCCATCGTCGCCAACGGATCGGTGGAAACCGATCTTCAGCGCGAACAGCTCGTGGATCATCTGGTTCGAATCGCCAGATAGGTCCCTGACCTCTCCCTCAAGACCCGTGTCGGTCTCGTACCGACTTGATTGATTCAACTAAACAGAAAGAACTGTATTCCATGAATATGCAATCACTTAGGAAACTGTACCGAAGCATCCCTTTCATGCTTGCTCTGGTCGCCATGTTCACGCTCTTCGCGTGCGCAGACCGGACACCTACCGGGCCAGAGGATCTCAGCAAGAAGGGCCCATCCAACAACAGCAAGGCCCGCGAGATCGTTCAAGGCTTCTTCTTTGGTTCGGGTACTGCCGCACAGGCGATTCCCGAAATCCGGGACAGCTACGCAATCGACAATCTCGGATTGGACGCGAAGGAAATCAATGAGGCGTTGGCCATGCACGAGCAATGGCTCGACGAAATGGAAGCGAATGACCCCGGATTCTTTGACAGCCTTGAGCCCGACCTGCGTAGCGGTGACCAGGTACGAGTGCAGGACGCGCTCGAACGTGCCGCCACGGCCGTCGCCTCGGCGGCGTCCCGATCGCGATCGGGTCAGGCTACCTTGGACTACGCCGACGATCCGCAGAATTTCCAGGACCTACGTGAGGCAATCAACGCTCACCCCGGCCTGGAAGAGGTTACGGATGAAGATCTCCAGAACGCATTGGCTACGGCCCGCGATCTGGGCGATGCGGGCGACACCAGCGACGACTCGGTTCAGGCCTGTTCGCTGTTTCTCGTTTGCGTTCTGTACATCGCGCTGGCCGTCCACAACACGGTAGCGCTGACGTTCGCCGTCGCAGTGGCCGCGGTGGCCGCGGTAGCGGTGGCCCTGGCCATCGAGATCGAGGTCACCACCGGTGAGATTCAGCAGATCGGGATGACCAGCTTGCAGTATGGCATGTCGGTCGATTCGATCACGCAGTCCTACGCGAAGTAGATCCCTCCAACCCAGGGGGTGCCGCTACGGCGGCACCCCTATTCAAAGGAACAGTCATGCAAGTCCCGAACGATTCCCGACCCAGCCCTGACCATGCCGTCACGCGCCGCGTAACACGCATCGTACTGACGCTCGCATGGGGGCTGCTCATACCGCTCTCGTTTCTCTCAGCAATCGAAGACAGTCCTATTCGGCCCAGTCGCAAAGCCAAGATGGCTTGGATGACCATTCTTCCCGAAGGCTGGAGTTTCTTTACCAAAAGCCCACGTAGTCCCGAAATCATCGCCTACAAGTGGTCCGGCCAACATTGGGAAAGAATCAGCTACAGCGCTACCGCCGGAGAAAACCTCTGGGGAATCACGCGCAACAGCCGAGTTCAGGGAGTGGAGATCGGCGCGCTCTTCTCAGCCGTGCCGGCCGATGCATGGACAGAAGACATCGATCCCTTTCGAGACGACTTTCAGCTGGAGGAGCTCCCGCTCATGACCATCCGCAGCAACAGCGTAAGGCCCACCGCGTGCGGAACGATTCTGATCGAAGAACGACCTCCTGTACCGTGGGCGTGGAGCCGATCCGCCGACACGGTTCGCATGCCGGGGCGCTTCGCGCGCCTTGCGGTCACGTGCACCCACCCCGACGCCTGACAGACACTATTCGAGTAAAACTGGAGACTCATCATGAATACTTCGAGCCAAGAAAAACATACAGCGCCATGGACGAACGTCTACGGACTGGCAAGAACCCTCCTCGCGCTGGGTACCCTCATGACACTGCTGATGAACTCGGCCGACGAGTTGTTTCGCCCCATTGGCATAAGTCTGCACGGCGTACTGGATCGGACCTATCCCACGAAAGCATCGCTCTTCATGTTGTTTCCGGCCGATCACCTGGAGATCGCGCGTTGGATCGCAATTGTCATCCTGATTGTCGCTGCTTCGGGCTGGCGTCCTCGGATAACCGGCTTGCTACACTGGTGGGTCGCGGTCAGCTACGCGTCCACGGCCGTGGTTCTGGAAGGCGGCGACCATGTCAACGCGACCATCACGCTGCTGCTGTTACCGATCGCGCTCACCGATCCTCGACGTTGGCATTGGGGGACACCACCGGTCCTCAAATCGGCTCGCCTGCCGATCGTCATGTCCACCGTGGCGCTGTCCGCCCTGTTCATGCTGCGGGTTCAAGCCGCCATAATCTACTTCAACGCCGGCGTCGCGAAAATGGGCGTGACCGAATGGAACAACGGGACGGCCATGTGGTACTGGCTGAACAATGAAATGTTCTCCATGCCCGAATGGATGCATCCGATCATGATGCCCATTCTGCAGAACGAATACACGGTATTCGGATTCACATGGGGCGTCATGTTGTTCGAGGTCTTTCTCGCCGTCGCTCTGGTTCTTCCCAAGCGACGATGGGCGCCGATTCTGATGGCCGGACTTGCTTTCCACGTCGGGATCGCCGTGGTGCATGGACTGGTCAGCTTTGGCATAGCCATGTGTGCGCTACTGGTTCTGTATCTGCGCCCCATGGAGAAGACATTCGACTTCGCCTCTTTGACCCGTATACCGCTCTGGAATCGGCCCGGTCACTCCGTGGAGGATCGCCACGAACGCGTGGCGATTGCGACCGGGCCTACCGCCTCCTGATCCCCAAGATCAGGAGACCTTCGGCCCGCGCCCGAAGAACTGAAGTGATTGAACATTCCGGTTGGCCACTGGCTACCAGGACCCGGAACTGGTCATTTGACCGGGTCATGGGCGGCTCCTCGCAGCGGGGGGCCGCCCCAATTTCTATTCCGCGATGGTGCGACGAAATGTGAGACCAAGACTGAAATGGATGAACCCGCCGGCGTCGTCGCGATCGAACAACCATCCCACTTCCGGCCGAAGGGTCATGGATCGCTCCGAATTGTGAACACCCAGACCCAGGTTCAACGCGGCCTGACTGGGTGTTTCGCCGTCACCGATGTAGATCACGCCTTTGAACGACGGGTTGAAGTCAACCGAGCGTGCCAGCGGCAAGGTTGCCAAAAGTGTCGGCTGCGTCTGCAGCGTGCGACTCACGTCGATGTTGCTGCCCACGGCGAATCCCAGGGGAACATATAGAGCCAGTCGATTGGGAATGAGACCCTTCTTCAGGCCGATACCAAAGGCTGTGGCCTCCCCGAAGTCCAACGATGCCAAATCCATGAAATGTTCGGCTCGAAAGCGGAACTCCAGTTCTCCTCCAAGCCCTTCGGCCACCTGAAATCCGATCTGGTCGGTAACGCGTTCGCGACCATTGTCCCCCTGGATTTGTGTGGTCGTAACGAACGGAGTGAACTCCCCATTCCCCTTCCGTGCAACGCGAGCATCCTGCAGGTCGGAAAAAATCGGAGTGCAACCGCTTAGGGCAAGGCATAGCGCCAATACAACGCCCTGCACAACGGCCAGTACAACCGAGAGTTGCATGGAGAATCCTTTGGAAGCCAATCAGTCGTTTCCGTACAAGTCCTTCAATTGACCCCACGAACTCTGCGTGGTGGCCACCGGACTGTCGGGAATGATCGAGCCCGTGAAACCCGGCGTACCATCGAGGTCGAATGGATCGCCAACCTGGGCGCGGGCGCCCGTCTCGAAACCGGGCGCACTGACACTCGCCTGCATCTGGTACTCGACGGTCACCGTCTCGCCCGGATTGAATGTGCCCAGCGACAGCACGTCGATGTACGAATCGAAGATGTAGCCGAAGATGGCCGTGAACGGCGGCAACGGGTCTGGCGTCAACGCGGGATTCAGGCTGGTGCCCGACTCCGTCAGGACGTGGCCATTGAAACCGCCACGAAGCTCAGCCCCGGCCTCAAAGACCACCTGCCCGTTCACGGTGATACTCAGGTCGAAGTTGGCCTGGGGAGCCAGAGGGTTGGAGGCACTTGCGCCAGCGTAATCGCCAATCCAAAGCTCGGCCGGCGTGATGAAGAAAGTGAAGCTGTAGCTGGCCGGGCCCGCGGTGTTGTTGGTCACGCTCTCTGACCAGGTAGTGGAGGCCACAATGACGTTCGGACCGGGTTGGCCGTCAGCGAAGAGCCCCTCGGCCACGACCGCGCCGACACCGTCGAGGCGTTGGACGGCGCTTCCGAAGGCCGGGTCTTCGAAATCGAAATCGAAGCCGTCGGCGAAATCCAGGAACGAATTGACCGGACCGCTACCGGTGGGACCCTTGGGGTCATTGCTGAAAACGCCGGCGACCGTGCCCTCGACGTTGCTCGACACGGTCTGTGCCTGGGCCGCGCCGGCCGAAACCAGCGCCAGCGCGACGGCACCCATTTTCAATCCACCGATAACTTTTCCCATGGGGCATACCTCCAGTTGCATTTCATTTGCGGGAATACCCGCGTAACTCCAAACGGATTCGATATGGTGTTCGACCCGAAACCTCCCACCATTCTGCCCCAGAACGCACACGGAGTTCAACGTCGTGGTTGCGACCGGGGCGGCAATCCGTCGAAACCAGCAACGCGCCGTGGTAGTCTCTCGTTGGAGGTTTGACATGAACAAACTACTCGTTGGCAGGCGCGTTCCCGCGTGAAATCCACCATCTTCACGGCGGGATTGCTGTGCGTGTTGGCTCTCACGCAGACGGCAACATCGCAAACGCGGATCATGCCGCTGGGCGATTCAATTACCCAGGGCGGCCAAACCTTTGCGTCATACCGGTATGAGCTTTGGTACGACCTGGAGGCGGCTGGCTACGCGGTGGACTTCGTCGGCGGCCAGCAGAATCTGAACGCCAACAGCATTCCCGACGCCCTCGCATACCCCGAATACTTCACCACGTTTGATCGCGACCACGAGGGGTACTGGGGATGGCGAACCGATCAGATCGAGAGCATTGCGTTGGGCATCGCGAACGCCGCGATACCAGACGTCGTGTTGCTGCACCTGGGAACCAACGACATCGGCCAGATGGGAGCCGCGGGCGTTGCGAACGCCGATGCCAACCTCAGGCTCATCATTGGGCACCTTCGTTCCGCCGTACCGAACGTCACCATACTACTGGCACAGGTCATTGGCATTGGCCCCGGTAGTAGCTACTTCGCCAACGAGGCCCAGGTTGCGCCGCTGAACGCGGCCCTGGCCACGATAGCTGGCGACCTGGATACCGGTCAGTCGCCGATCATCCTGGTCGATCAGAACACGCCGTTCAATCTTGCCACCATGGTCCAGGGCGACGGGCTTCATCCGAACGTCGCGGGCGAATCCCAGATGGCGTCGGTATGGCTCGGTGCGCTATCCAACCTACTGACCGCGGGAAACATACCTCCCACCACCCAGGTTACGCTGCCGACCAACGGATCCAGTTTCACGGCGGGAGCCAACATCGCCATCGAAGCGACCGCCAGCGATGTAGATGGGTTCGTGGTCGACGTCCGGTTTTTCGCAAACGGTGCCCCGTTGGGAAACGACACCAGCGATCCCTACGAATTGTCCTGGAACGGAGTCAGTGCCGGCAACTACGACATCACGACCGAAGCCGAAGATGATAGCGGCGCGGTACGAACTTCCTTACCCGTCAGCATCTCCGTGCTGCCACCGGGCGGCGGTGCCATTGCAGTATCGAATGCCAGCTTCGAGACACCGGTCCTGATCGATGGCGATCTGGCCACAGGACCGGGAACGTTTGATGGCTGGGAGTTCACCGCCACACCGATCACGTTCCTTGGGATCTTCAACCCGCCCTCGGGTAGTTACTCCACGGCCGGAGGCAACGCCTCTCCTTCCGGCGCCGATGGAGCCAACGTAGCGTTCCTGTTCAACGACGGTGGACCCACCGAGTCCGTGGTCGCAACCCAGGTGCTGGGCGAAGTCCTGACCGCGGGGCAGGAATACGTACTGACCGTGGCCATCGGCAGGTTCCTGGCGAACCAGCCCTACTCCTTCTCGACCTACGGTGGCTACGTGCTTGAACTGCTGGCGGGCGCAACCGTGATTGCATCAGACACCGACACCGTGGATCCCGCTTTCGATGAGTTCCAGGACGCATTCTGCATGGCGCTGTCGGACGATTTCCCCACCCTCTTGGGTCAACCGCTCTCGATCCGATTGGGAATTTCAGACAATGTCGAAGACCGCTCCACCCACTTCGACAACGTTCGTCTGACCCGCCGCGACCTACTGACCAGCTCGCCCCCGGCACGCCGACGCGGTCGGGTGGCCATTGCGCCCAACCCATTCAATCCGCGAACCACGATCGCGATCACCCTGGGCCATGCCCAGGCCGTGGACCTGTTTGTCTACGATGTAGCCGGCCGCCGGGTTCAGACCATATTCGAGCGCCGACCCCTGCCCGCCGGTGTGTCGAGTATTCCGTACCAGCCAAGATCTCCATCGGGCGTCTACTATCTCAGGGCTCGAGGCGCTGGTTGGGAAACGACCAAGAAGCTGGTTCTCGTTCGCTGATCGGTTCTCGTTCGCTGATCGGTTGTCGTTCGCTGATCGGCTCCCGCTCGCAGGTCTCGCCTCGCCTGTCGCGCGGGGTTAGACTGTGCCTATGTCGCAGGAATCCTTCGCCCAACTTCGCAAGCACGTGCTCGAAGCACGAGCGCTGACCGGAGCCGAGCAACGCGCCTACCTCGACGCGCTGGAAGCGCCGGTACGTCGCGAAGTCGAATCGCTGCTGGGATTCGACGATCAGCAAGCCAGCATTCTCGACCCCGAACGCCTGGCCTCGAAGGTGGGCGACAGCCTGCTTCACCAGATGGGAAGCATGGAGGGGCCCCTACCCGAATCCATCGGCGGCTATCGCCCGGTCGAGGTGCTGGGCCTGGGCGGCATGGGCATCGTCTACCGAGCCGAGCAGACCGAGCCCATCCAGCGTGAGGTGGCCATCAAGGTCATCAAGCGCGGCATGGACACCCATGGCGTGGTAGCGCGATTCGAAGCCGAACGGCAAACGCTGGCTTCGCTTGAACATCCAAACATCGCCCGCGTGCTCGATGCCGGTGAAGACGGAGGCGCCCCGTACTTCGTCATGGAGCTGGTCCGAGGCCAAGCCCTCACCGAATTCTGCGACAGTCGGAAACTCACCACGGACCAACGCCTGGATCTCTTCGTCGACGTATGCCAGGCCATCCAACACGCGCATCAGCGGGGCATCATCCATCGCGACTTGAAACCCTCAAACGTGCTGGTGTCACTGGTCGACGAAACCGCGGTGGTCAAGGTCATCGACTTCGGCATCGCCAAAGTCATCGAGGACACGCCCGGTGACCTGTCGATGATGACGCGGATGGGCCAGATCATCGGCACGCCCGATTACATGAGCCCCGAACAGGCCGGCATCGTCGAGGGCGGAGTCGACACCCGATCAGACATCTACTCCTTGGGAGTGCTGCTCTACGAATTGTTGAGCGGCCAGCGGCCGCACCACTTCGAAACGGCTTCGGACGCCGAGCTCCGTCGCGTGCTACGCGAGGAGGAGCCGCTCAAACCCAGCACGGCACTCAGCCGTGATTCGTCGGCCGAAAGCGGGCGCGCGCGCCGGAGCACGGTACGACAACTCTCGCGCGAACTGTCTGGCGATCTCGACAACATCGTCATGATGGCCATCCGCAAGGAACCCGACCGTCGCTATCCGTCGGTGGACTCGCTGGCCAAGGACATCGACAATTATCGCAGCGGGCGACCCGTGTTCGCACGCCACGACACCTGGGTCTACCGGACCAGCAAATTCATGCGCCGCAATGCGGTAGGTGTAGCCTTGGCCGTGGCCGGTGTAGTTGCCCTGGCGGGATTCCTGGGGCAGGCCGTAGTACAGAACGCGCGCGTAGCGCGGGAACGCGATCGCGCCAACACCGAGGCCCAGAGTGCCAAACGGGTTTCGGAGTTCCTGGTCGAATTGTTCGAGGTGTCAGACCCGGGCGAGGCCCGCGGCAACACGATAACCGCGCGCGAGGTGCTTGATCGTGGCGCCCAACGCATCGGCACCGAACTGGAAGACGACCCCCTGGTGCGAGCCAGCCTCATGGATGCCATAGGGCGCGTCTACCAAAGCCTGGGGTTGTACGGTCCGGCCGACTCGCTTTTGTCGCAGGCGCTCGATGTCCGCACCAACATCCAGGGCGCACGTCACCCCGACGTCGCCAAGAGCCAGACTGCGCATGCGATGCTGCTCTTGGACCTGGGGCGCTTCGAAGAGGCGCGCGATCTCATTCTGCACGCGCTGGAAATCCAGCGTGAAGAGCTGGGAGATGCCCACGAAGAGATCGCCAACAGCCTCTACTACCTGGCCTCGGTGTATCTGGAACTGGGCGAACACGACGCGGCCGAGCAGCAGTTCCGCGAACTCATCGAACACGACCGACGCCTCCACGGCGAAGAACACGAGTACGTGGCGTTGTCTCTCAACGATCTTGGTTCGGCGCTGCACCGCAAGGGAGACTACGCACAGGCCGAGTTGGCCTACCGCGAGGCCCTGGGCATCTACAAGAAGTTATGGGGTGACGATCACCCCGAAGTGGCCACCACTACCGCGAACCTGGGCAACCTGTTGGCGCAGCAGGGAAAATTCGAGGAGGCCGTCGAGATGTCACGAACGGCGCTGGCCATGCGACGCAAGGTTCTTGGACCCGAGCACGATCACGTCGCCATCAGCCTGAATAACCTGGGTGTTCAACTCATGCGCCAGGGCAAACTGGACGAGGCCGAGCAGGTGATTCGCCAGGGGTTGGCCATCAAACTGAGGGTCCAGGGTGAGTTGCATCCCACGGTCGCCCACAGCCATCTGTCGCTGGGCACGCTTCTTCTCCGAAAGAAGGACTTTGCCGGGGCCGAAAGCGCGTTCCAGAAGGCCGATGCAATTCACGCACAATCCCTACCCCCCGACCACTTGCGCGTGGCGCGACCACTCCAGGGAATAGCGCAATCGAAGCTGGAACAAGGCGATGCTGCCGCCGCCAAATCCCTGCTGGAAAGGGCACTGGAAATACGGCGCAACGCGTTGCCCGCCGATCACCCCGAGGTGGTTTCCACTGTCATCGACCTGGGCCGGTGCGCCTTGGCGTTGGGCAACCTGGCCGAAGCCGAGTCACTCCTGACCTCAGGCTACGAGGCTCGAATGAACGCGTACGGTCGCGAGGACCGGCGCACGCGGGAAGCCAGTGCGCGGTTGGTCGAACTATACGAAGCCAAGGGCGACCCCGACGGCGCCCGTCGATTTCGAACCGATGAATGACTTCAACGGTCGTCTGTGAACCGCGCCTTGAACATGCCGAACGTGGTGACCTCGTTGGCAACCACGATTGCATCGTCGAAGTCGACGGTAACGCGCATGCTGGCGGTGCTGGTGCCATATCCCAAGTAGGTATCCGGGGGAATGAACCGCGGAGAATGGATGCAAACACATCCGCCGTACAACTGATAAGTCCCCGGAGCCACCCCACCATTCCACGTGTCGACCACATCCGGAAAGCTGTCGACGTACTCGTAGAGCATGGGACCGATTCGCTCCTCCAAACGCAACTGGCAAGACACCCCAATGGGGTTCCCCGTGGAGGAAGAGGCGGCTTCGAGCGTCAGCGTGAACGTGGCGGGCGAATCCACTTCGAAGTCCAGGTAGAACCACGAAGTCCCGACCCCCGCACCCTGCATGTCCGGATCGTCGGTAACGGATCCCATGACCGCCACCTCGAACCCCAAGCTCGAAACAGTTGCGGTGGCTTCGGTCGAAGAGACGGCTTCCCCTATTCCGCATTCACTCTCGGTGTAGGAACTGACGTCGTTCATATAAGGAGGAAGGTAGTCTCCCAGGTCTTTCTCCAGGACCAGATCCGGTTCCTCGTCGCCCAGACAATAGCTGGACGCCTTGGATTCCATATTTATATGCAGATTGGTGACGAGAATCTTCGCAGCCCGGGCGTGGAGCGGAGCAAGGATGATCAGCAGGGCCGCTATTCGAGAGACACACGTAGCGGACATCGGGAACCTCCTGTGGGCGCCCATTGTATCAATTGACGCCTCCTCCCACCACCGTCCCAAGGCGCCTTTTGAACACTGTGGTCCAACGTGAGCTCAGGCTGTACGTTGATGGACGAGGTGCACCATGCGAATCATCGTTTCTTCCATTGAGGCCGAATTCCGGCGCTATCGGGCTCTTGGCGAGGCCGCCATCGCCCAGCTGGATACGTCGCACCTAGGGCGAAATGACACCACGGGTAACTCCGTGGCCACCATCGCCTGGCACATAGGGGGCAATCTGGCGTCGCGTTTCACTGATTTCCTCAGCACCGACGGTGAGAAGCCCTGGCGTCAACGTGAGGACGAATTCGCCGAACGGGCCCCGTCCCACGAAGAACTCAGCCAACAGTGGAACAAGGGATGGGCCGCCCTGGAGGGATCGCTCGGCCAATTGAGCGATTCGGATCTGGGCGAATCCGTCCAGATTCGTGGCACCGACCTGCTGGTGGCCGAAGCTCTGCACCGGGCCCTGGCCCATATCAGCTATCATGTGGGACAAATCGTGCATCTTGCTCGCCAGCATCGCGGCGATGACTGGCAGTTTCTGAGCATTCCCCCGGGGGGATCCGCCGCCTACAACGCCAACCCCACCAAAGAGCGGGCCCGCTCCCACGCGGCCGACTTGCAGAGGCCGCCAAAACGATAGATATGGAGCCCCTGGACCCCAGAAACGGGCCGGAACTTGCCCTGGACTATTCACTGGCTATTCGGCACTCCGCCCTGTAGCCTACCCGACGTCTCAATCCTCTAGAAAGCCTGCATGCGCCCAGATACACCCTGTCCTGACCCGTCTCTGTACGATGCGGTGGCCAAATTCCAGAATCCCACGCTTCCACGAAGCCTGTGGCAGATTCTGAATTCCACGATTCCGTATCTGGCCATCGTCTTGGCCATGTACTGGTCTCTGTCGGTCTCCTATTGGCTGACCCTGGCCCTGGCCATCCCGGCCGCGGGTTTCCTGACCCGCGTGTTCATCATCTTCCATGATTGTGGCCACGGCTCGTTCTTCCGGTCCCGCAAAGCGAACGCCGGCGTCGGGTTCGTCGCGGGACTGCTGTTCTTTCTGCCGTTTCACTACTGGACGAACCAGCACGCAGTCCATCACGCCACCGCGGGCGACCTGGATCGGCGCGGCAGTGGTGACGTCCACACCATCACGGTGCGGGAGTACCTTGGCCTGTCGAAACGTAAACAGCTGTTCTACCGGGTGTACCGCAACCCGTTCACGCTCCTGGTCATCGGGTCCCTCTTCACGTTCTTCATTCGGTACAGGTACTGGAACTCGTCGGACAGTCCGCGACGACGACAGAGCGCAATCATCACGAACGTGGCCATCGTCGCCATCATCGCCACGGCGGCCATGACCATTGGGCTGAAAAACTACCTGCTGGTTCAGATGCCCATCATGGTGCTGGCCGGTGTCTGGGGAGTGTGGTTGTTCTACGTGCAACACCAGTTCGAAGACACCTACTGGGAGAACCACCGGGACTGGAATCACCTCCGAGGGGCGATCGAAGGCAGTTCCTTCTACAAGCTGCCGCGCATCCTGCAGTGGTTCACCGGGAACATCGGGTTCCACCATGTCCATCATCTGAACCCTCGTATTCCCAACTACCGCCTACAGGCCTGTCACGAGGCCATCCCAGAACTGCGCAACGTTGCGCCAATTACGCTGCGAAGCAGCCTGCGGTTCGTGAACTGCAACCTGTGGTGCGAAGACCGCAAGCGCCTGATCCCGTTCAACGAAGTACTGGGCTAGCCGCTCCCTCCACCTTCGGATAGCCACGGGTAGACCGAGCCCAAAGGCCCGGGTCGGCGCCGGTCTATCTGGCCCAGGGTCACAGAATCACAACGCGGCGAGCTTCTCCCTGCGCCACTTGCGGTTACCTTGTTAACAACAAGACCACGAGTGCAGGGAGTAATCAAGTGCGACAGAACCTGAAGTACGAGCATGTCGCCCCACTGATTGAACGCTACGATCGTCCGGGGCCCAGATACACCAGCTACCCCACCGCACCCGCCTGGACCGACACGTTCGACGCCGCGGCCTACGAGCGTGAACTGTCGGGGCGCCACTCCACCACTCGGCCTCTGTCGTTGTACCTGCATGTGCCTTTTTGCCAGGAACGCTGCCTCTACTGCGGCTGCAACGTGGTCATTGCCAAGAACGACAGCATCGCGGTGCCCTACGTTGACTCCCTGCTTACCGAAATCGAGCTGACCCTCGACCGCCTGCCTGGGCCCCGCCGGGTCGTGCAGCTGCACCTGGGCGGCGGAACGCCAACCTACCTCAGCCCGGGACAGCTTCAGACGCTCATCAACGTGCTGAAGACATCTTTCGAGTTCGACGCCGACGCGGAGCTCTCGGTGGAAGTCGACCCAGGCGTCACTTCCACCGACCATTTGAAGGCGCTGCGAAGTTTGGGACTGCACAGGATATCCATGGGAGTGCAGGACCTCGACCCACGGGTCCAACAGGCTGTGCACCGCGAACAGTCCACGGAATCCCTGAAGGCATTCTTCGACCAGTGTCGGTCGCAGGGCTTCGACTCGATCAACGTCGACCTTATCTACGGACTTCCCCACCAGACACCAGCGAGCTTCGACTCCACCGTCGATACAATCTTGAGCTGGGAGCCCGATCGGGTCGCCTTGTTCAGCTACGCGCACGTGCCGTGGATCAAACCCCACCAAAGACTCATGGACGCGGACAAGCTGCCGACTCCCCAAGACAAACTACGGATCTTCCTTTCGGCCCGGAGTCGCTTTCTGGACGCGAACTACGACGCCATTGGCATGGACCATTTCGCGCGACACGACGACGAGTTGGCCGCCGCACGACGACGAGGTGAGCTGCGCCGCAACTTCATGGGTTACACCACCAAGCCACAGAGCGATGTGTTGGCGTTCGGCATGAGTGCCATCAGCGAAGTCGGGTCGTGCTACGCCCAGAATCAAAGTCGGCTTTCGCACTACCAGCGCGACGTAGGCCGCGGTGCCCTGCCCACGCAGCGAGGCGTACGGCTAAGCGACGACGACAAGCTTCGCCGCGACGTCATCATGGATATCATGTGCAACACCGCGTTGGACAAACGACGCATCGAGCAACTACACGGAATAGAATTCGACACGACGTTCGCGCAGGAGCTCCAGGCCCTGGTACCGCTGGCCAAGGACGGCCTGATCGAGCTGAACGACGGAGGCTTCACGGTTACCGATGTGGGCCAGGTGCTTCTGCGCAACGTGGCCATGGTGTTCGACCGGTACCTGCCGGAGAATGCCGATCAGGTTCTCTACTCGAGGACAGTATGATGAACGGGCCCCGCGTCGTCGTAATCGGCGGCGGCATTGCCGGGCTGGCCACCGCGTACCAACTTCAGCGTAGCGCCGCGCGGGCCGGACACACCATCGAGCTGGTTCTGTTGGAACGCGAGGATACGCTGGGCGGGAAGATCCAGTCGGTCCGGGAACATGGATTCCTATCGGAGGCCGGTCCCAGTGGGTTTCTGGACAACGAGCCAGCCACGCTGCGCCTGGTAGAACAGCTGGGATTGAAGGACCAACTCATCCGCAGCCAGGATGCCGCCCGCAGGCGATACATCATCCGCGACGGCCAGTTCCACGAGTTGGCCATGAATCCCATTGGTTTCATGCGTTCGCCGTTGTTGTCGTTCCCCGGCCGCCTGCGCGTAATCGGAGAAATGTTCACCAAGGCCAAGACCGACGACAGCGACGAAACCGTGGCCAGCTTCGGCCGACGCCGCATGGGTCGTGAATTCACCGAGGTCATGTTGGACAGCATGGTCAGCGGAATCTTCGCCGGAGACATAGAGAAGCTTTCCATCAAGGCCGCGTTTCCAAAGGTACCGGCGCTGGAGCGTGAGTACGGCGGACTCATCAAGGGAATGCGCGCCAAACAGGCCGAGGCCAGCCAGAAGGACGGCGGCGGGAAGAAAAAAGTAGAAGCCGGCCCCGGCGGCGTTCTCCACTCATTCCGCGGCGGAATGGGTCAGGTCATCCAGACGCTGGCGGCGCAATTGGGTGAGAACGTGGTACGCACGGGCGAAATCGTGGACAGCATTACGCCGCGCGAGGACGGCGGCCTGACGGTTTCGGGTTCCAGCTCGATCACCGCCGACGCCGTGGTCTTGGCGGCGCCCGCCTTTGTATCAGCGCGGTTGCTGCAACCCTGGTCGGCCACGGCCGCCGATGCGCTGGCCAAGGTTCCCTACGCCGGAGTACACGTGATAACGGCCGGCTACGACCAGTCGCAGGTATCCCGCTCGTTGGAGGGTTTCGGTGCACTGATTCCCCGCAGCGAGCGTATTCGTGTGCTGGGTTCTCTGTGGAACTCATCCACGTTCGAGCGGCGCGCGCCGGACGGCAGCGTGTTGATGACCACCATGGTGGGCGGCGCCCACGATGCGCCAGCCTCGAAGCTCTCCGAGGATGAACTGGTAGCGTTGCTGACCAGAGAAGTGCATCCCATGTACGGCATCAAGGGAGACCCCAAACATCTGCGCGTGTTCCGTTGGCCCGCCGGAATTCCACAGTACGAACTGGGCCACCTGGATCGGGTAGCGCAGGTGGAGCAGGAACTGGCCAAGATCCCAGGGCTGTTCGTGACCGGCAACAGCGTGGCCGGAGTGAGCTTCAATCACTGCGTGCGCCACGCCGAGGAAGTGGCCCAGAACGTGGTTGCCTTCCTGCAGCCAAACCTGGAATCGCCGGCCCACGCGACCGCCAATGTTGGTGAAGCCGCGAACTGAGGATCACGTTTTCCGGAAGGACCCGCTATGCAAGTCGTCGACGACTACCGCTTGAACCTGGGCGACTTCGAACTCGTGCCTATCGTGATCGGCGGCATGGGTGTGGACATCTCGACCGACCGCTTGGCCTGGGAAGCAAGCCGGCTGGGTGGTGTCGGGCATATTTCAGACGCCATGCTTACGTTCGTGTCGGACAAGAAATACAAAACACATTTCACTCAAAACAAATTTGCCGCCCACCGGGAATGGCAAGGCCGATCTGACAAGGCCGGAGTTCGTTTTGATCTGGAAGAAGTTCATCAGGCGCAACTGAATCACGTGCGCAACACCATGGAGAACAAATCCGGCCCGGGCGCGATCTTCATCAACATCATGGAAAAGCTGAGCATGGGTGACCCCGCGGGCACACTCCGGGCCCGACTACGCGCGGCCCTCGACGGCGGGATCGACGGAATCACACTCTCGGCGGGCTTGCACACCAGCAGTCTGCAGCACATGGCAGACCACCCCCGCTTTCGGCAAGCACTCATCGGCATCATCGTATCGAGCACGCGGGCTCTCAAGATATTCCTTCGGCGTGCGAAGCAATTGTCTCGGATGCCCGACTACATTGTAGTCGAAGGTCCGTTGGCGGGCGGCCATCTGGGGTTCGGTCAGGATTGGAAAAAGTACCGACTCAAGTCCATCACCGCCGATGTCATCAAGTTCCTCAAAGACGAAGGGCTCTCCATACCGGTGATCCCGGCGGGCGGAATTTTCACAGGATCCGACGCGGAAGAGTATCTGAGAGGCGGCGCGGCCGCAGTGCAGGTGGCGACCCGCTTTACCGTGGCCGAGGAATGCGGCCTGGATGCCGCCGAGCAGCAACACTACTTCGCCGCGACCGAAGAAGACGTGGTCGTGTCGACCACCTCACCCACCGGATACCTGATCCGAATGGTCGCCAGTAGCCCTTGCCTGGATTCGAATGTCAAACCCATGTGTGAGTCGTTCGGATACCTGCTCGACTCCGACGGCAAGTGCCCCTACATCGAGGAGTTCGACGCAACACCTCTGGATGACGCCGGCCGAAAGCAGCCGGTGCGCGAGAATATGTGTCTCTGCTACCACTTCAGCAAGAACAACTGTTTCACGTGCGGGCACTACGTCTACCGGCTCAAGGACACCACCACCAGGAACTCCGACGGGTCCTACCGGATACTCTCGGCCGAGCATGTGTTCCGCGACTACCAGTTCAGCCGCGACCATCAGATCGCTCTACCCGTAGGCACGTAGAAGGCCGGGGCCACGCAGACCCCGGCCCCCCCTCCTGGAATACCGCAGGCTACTCCAGCACCCGGATGTTTTTTTCCGCGCACATTTCTTTCAAGATCTTGGGCCAAACCGTGACGCTAACTTCGCCAAGGTGGGCCGTGCGCAGGAGATACATGTAGGTGCGAGCCTGCCCAATGCCACCGCCGATGCTCAACGGAATTTCATCGTCGAGAATCGCCTTGTGGTACGGCATGTCCAGGAAGTTCAACTGATTCGTCATTTCCAACTGTCGCCTCAACGTTTCCTTGTTCACCCGAATACCCATGGACGTCAGCTCGTGGCGACGGCGTGTCACGGGATTCCACACCAGGATGTCCCCATTCAGCCCATGCATCATCTCGCCGTGCTTCTCTACGGTGGGCGTCACCCAGTCGTCGTAGTCGGCCGCTCGCATCTCGTGCGGATAGCCGTCCTTGAGGGTCCAACCGATGCCGTAGATGAATACCGCCGGGAAGTCCTTCAAGATCGCCGTCTCCCGTTCCTTACGAGGCAGGTCGGGGTAGCGGTCCAGGATTTCCTCGGCGTGCAGGAACGTGAGCTCCTCGGGAAGCTCTGAGTACTTGTTGGTCCGCAGCTCGGGGAAGAAGTCGAACAGGTGTTGCTCGCAGCCCTTCAACACCTTCCAGATACTCTGCACGGTAGTGGTCAGCATCTTGAGGTTGCGATCTTCTTCGGTGATGACCATTTCCCAATCCCACTGATCGACATAGGCGCTATGGTCGTGATCCAGGAAGTAGTCTTTGCGCACCGCCCGCATGTCGGTAATGAGGCCTTCACCAACCTCCAGACCGAACTGCTTCAACGCCATCCGCTTCCACTTGGTGGCCGCCTGAACCACCTGAACCTCGAGTGGGTGTACATCGTGATCGTTGGAAATGTGGAAGTCGATGGGCGTACGAGAGCCGTCGCGGTCGAGGTAGTCGTTCACGCCGCTGTCGCGATCGACGATCAGCGGCACCGTTACCTGTATGAGGTTCAGCTCTTTGCACAGGTGATCTTCGATGTAGTGCTTGGCCGCGTAGATCGCTTCCTGTGTCGCGCGCGGGTTCAGTAACGGCGTGTAGTCGTCGGGCAGGACTTTCCTGAGTTCCTCGTAGTTGCCGATCCCCGGGCCGGCCAGGTCAGCGATCTTGTTCGTCATGAGTCGACTCCTTGGCACGCGGTGGACGGGCCGGAAGAGACCGTCGTGCCGGCCCAGCTAGAAAAAGGCTAGGAGCGGTCGGGCGAGGCGAAAGTGCGAAGTCGTGATCAGGCCGCCGAAACTCGAGCGAAGGGCGGCAGGATAGTTCGAGCGGCGGCCTTCCCCGAAACTCGAGCGAGTCAGGCCTGCAACGGCTCGTGGCGCTGCCACCACCGTTCCCGCTGCTCCGCCGTCCACGTGTCGGTCAGCCCCACTGTTTCCAAACGCTCGGAGAGCTCGCGCGCGGTGCGAGGCCTTTGGTTGGGGTCCTTCTCGAGACATGCCATCACAATGGCGTCCAACTCGGCCGGGATGTCGAACTCGCTGAAGGCCGAAGGTGGCTGAGGAACGTCGCGGGCGTGGTGGATGATGGCCTCGGTGGCCGACGCCGCCTCGAACACCAGGTGGCCGGTGAGCAGCCAATAGGCAATGCAGCCCAGGGCGTAGAGATCCGCGCGACCGTCCACGGCGCCACCCATGGCCATTTCCGGAGCCATGAACGCGGGTGAACCAATGACGAGGCCCTTCTGGGTGAGCTTGGTATGGTCCGCGCTCTCCCCACTCTTTTCAGCCACGAGTCCGAAGTCCAACACCTTCACGAAATCCACGTCGCTTCCGTAGCGGCACACGAACAGATTGGCCGGCTTGATATCACGATGAACCAGACCGGCCGCATGGGCTTCGTGCAACGAATGACAGGCCTGGCGCAGAATGTGGATGGTCCGCGCG
The DNA here is from genome assembly GCA_029262065.1 of Candidatus Krumholzibacteriota bacterium. Lineage (GTDB taxonomy): Bacteria > Krumholzibacteriota > Krumholzibacteriia > JAJRXK01 > JAJRXK01 > JAJDAC01. Next base: position 205,182 of record JAJDAC010000017.1, read on the forward strand.
GGCGATTGGGCTCCGTGAAGTTTGACAAACGTATCCAGGTCGAAACCGTCCAGAAGCTCCATGACGTAGTAGAAGACGTCGTCATCGGATAGCCCGAAGTCGTAGATTTCAATGGTGTGGGGCGATCGCAGGGCCGCCGTGGCCTGGGCTTCCTGCTCGAAGCGCCGCAGGGTCGTCTGCGCGTCGTGGGTTCGAATCTGGTCGGGACGAATGAGCTTTACCGCCGCCGGGCGCGCGAGCATGCGGTGGTTGGCCCTCCAGACCTCCCCCATTCCGCCGGCGCCAATTTGTTTCTCCAGCCGATAGGCTCCCATTTCACGGGCCCGTCGAACGTCGCTACTGAGGTTGAACATGACGCGAGCCGACGCGAACGCCATGCCGCTGACAATGATGTACGGAAAAACAAGTCCGGCAAAGAACAACTGCGGGGGCAGGTCGAGTTGGGTCCCGCCGTAACGAATAGACAGCGCCACGGAAATCGGCACCGCCGAGCCGGAGGCAAGTGCGGCCATGAGCGCGTTCCTGGGCCGGTTGGGTACGACGATGGTGAAGCACAGAACCCACACCGCGACCCAGGACAACCCGAAGTGGTCAATTTCAGTCGCCGTTACCGGTGCTCTATCGAACGAGCCCCAGAATTCAGCGAACGCAATTCCGAAACTTCCGGCGACCTCGAAACCAAGACCCAAAACCATCGCCGTCGCGGCGGAGATGTTTGATCGACCGACCAAGACGTACAGCAGGAGCGCGACGAGAATCGAGATGGTTCCGGGACCCCAGTCGGCAAACGTGCTGAACTCGTCACGAACCTTCCCCAGGAGCAGCACGACAAAGTAGTTTGCAAAGAAGAAGGTTCCGGCATAGATGAGGCAAATGGACCGCAGACGTTTCCGGGCGCGGTCAAGCAGGTCTTGGGGCAGTGCCCCATGACTGCGGCGCGCATCGACGGAGGATTCCCGACGCGCTTTCGCAAGGTGCAACTCTGGTGGTTCGGTCACGCGGTTCTCCGACGGCGAGGAGCGGCGTTTCGTCTGCTTGTCCGTTGTCCGGAGAGTATGACCTGGCCTCAGGTCGGGCTCAATTCTATTCGGACGCGGCTCCTCCCAATCGAATCTGCTTGATGGTCACCGCTTATTATTTGGAAACAATTGCTGAAATCGTGGACTTTCGACGACCAAGAGCCGTACCATGATGTGGCAGGCGAACCCCAATCGGGAGGACGACCATGCTCAAGCAAGCAGTCCTGTGTTCCCTGTTCCTTCCAATCCTGTTCCTGGCCTCGGATACGAGTGCACAGGTCTACCGTCTCGCCAACGCGAGCGACTACCTCGAAGGCTGTCTCGCGGGACTTTGCCTTTGCCCGGTCCGGCTCTACGAAGAGTTGGAAGGGACGCTGCGTCTGATTCCCGACGGCGACAACGAATTCGAAGTTCGAGATGTCAGGTGGACCGTGCTCTATGACTCAGAGGCCTTGCATTTCACGGGCGAGGGCCGATACGCGCGGCGCGGTGATGGCACTCCAAACGAGCAACGCATGGAGGTCACGCTCACGGCCGACGGCGGCGAAGCCATATTGTTCGATACTGGCTGGATACCGCTTGGCAGCAACGACGATCACATTGATCTTCATTTGCCAATGGCAGAGATTGTCTGCTCCGGCTCGGCCTTCGACCTGAGCGCGGTTCCGGAGTCTTCGGTGTCCGATGGCGGAGTCAGTTGGAGTGCGATCAAATCACGTTGGTGAGGCAAACTGTGCCTAGGGCAGAGTGTCGCCAGCGGCCGCCAGGTTGCGCCAAATTGGTGGCGGCGACGTGACTTCCTTGGGAGTAGCGGCTTCTTCCGAACTCATGACGCTCTCGTTTCCCAGAGCATCCTGGGCACTCACCACGTAGTAGTACGCGGTTCCGTTCACGGCGCTGGTGTCGATGTAGGTACTGCGCACCACGAGTCCCACGTTCATCTGCGTGTAGGGTCCGCCCGCCGACAAGGACCGCGACACATTGTAGCCAGCCAGATCGGGTTCGGTGTTTGCGACCCAGTTCAACACGACCTGACCGTCACCACCGGCGGCGAGAACCGCCACGGGGGCAGCCGGAGCCGTCGTGTCCGCCGGTGTCGCGAAAGCCTCGGCACTATCACCGCTCTCGTTGCCGCTGTCATCTTCGGCCCGTACCACGTAGTAGTACGTGGCCCCGTTGGTGACAGACAAATCGGCATAGTCGCTTGCGACCAACAAGCCACCGACTGCAACGTATGGACCCCCCATTGCGCTGGCTCGGAAGACCGAGTAGCCCGCAAGGTCTGGTTCCGAATTGTCCGCCCAGTCCAGCGTTACTGCACCGTCGCCCGCTGTCGCAACCAACAACGTTGGCGGCGCGGGAGGTGTGACGTCTCCGCCGCCGCCCACGAAGGTCTGGCCGTTGTTGGGCAGGCCAGAAGTCTCCGCCGAGGGAACGGACCATACGAAGTCGGCAGCACTGGAACCCGTACCCGTGAGCTGAAGAGAGTCCCCGACCGGCGTGCCGCTGGTTTCGGTAACTCCGACATCGGTTGCGTTCAATCCCGCGGCCGGACCGTCCGATGCGGTCATCCCGCCTTCGTAGCTCAGGAACTCGACCACGCTCCCCTGATCGTCCACCAAGGCGATGCCATCCGGAGCACCGTTCTGCAAGCCGGAGAATGCAAACGAGAGCATGCCGAACCCGTTCGCCTGGTCAGCGAAGCTTCCCGACAACGAAACAGTCTTGTAGACGGTTCCACCGTTGCCGTTGTAACCCACCAATGTCCAACCATTCAGGTCGGTTCCCGCCGAGCCCGCTACTTCCACGAACTCCCCGGTATCCGAACCGGTGTTGTCGTAGTGGAATTCATTGATCCAGGGCGTCGCGAAACCGCCACCTCCGCCCTGGGGCGTAGCCGAAGACTCGAGGCTGGTCGCGCTCTCGTTGGCGGACGTGTCCACGGCGCTGACAACGTAGAAGTACTCTACGTTGGCAGTCAGGCCGATATCGATGTACGCACTCGCAATTACCAGGTTGGTATTGATCTGCGAATATGCCCCGCCCGATGTGGCCGAGCGAAGTACGTTGTATCCGGCCAGGTCGGTTTCACTGTTGTCCGCCCAGTCCAGGCTTACAGAGCCGGTCCCGGCGGTAGCCACCAGGCTGGCCGGCGCCGCGGGAGGCGTGGTGTCATTCGCACAAGCACCATCGAACAGACAATCGGCCCATTCGGGGTGATCGATGAACGGATTGCGATTCCCCTGGTCGATGTACACGGCATCGTTGCGCGCTCGCTCCTTGTCGTCCACGGGATCGCTCTGATGCCATTGGATCAGGACCGAGAGCATCCCCATGTACGCAACCGACTCGTTGTTTCCGGTGTTGGACGCCGCAATAAGCGATTCCACGTCGGTAAGGATCAAATCGGGCTCGGCCACGCCGGTCGTCCCGTGGACTCCACCTTCGTAACGAATGTCCATATAGAACATTGCGCGAGCCATGTCCCCCTTGCGTCCGTTCCAGGCTTCCCAGGTACCCGACGTGAAGCTGCCCGATGTCCAGTTGCTATTGCCGGGGTACACGCCGCTACCGCCGCCGGTGCCATTGGTGAGGACGGTTATTTTTTCAGAACAACTGGATGAACAGTTTCGAAATGGTTTGTTGCTGCGGGAACTGTTGTAGCCGGAGTCACACAGGAACAGTTGATGACAGTCCGAGTACGGGTAGTTGCTGCTGCTGTCGTTCGGGAAACCGTAGCTCTTGGGCCAGGTATGCTCGCGGTTGTAGAAAGTATTGCCACCCCCCTGTTTGGGGTAACTGTTGTTGCCGTAGACATCCAGAATGTTGCCTGGGTTGCCCGGGTCCTGATCGGCGAGCTCCAACACGTCCCACGTGTCGGTTGAACCACTCGTGTAGGGCAAACGAAAATGGTCATCGATGGTGTCGTGCAGGGTGGCCCGCAGTGAGCCCGCCGTTGTGACATCTACGGTATCGTAGTAACCAGCCGGCGGAGCCTTCTGCAAGCTGGTGTCGGCGTGGTAATCCACCCCAAGCAGGCCCTCGTCGCGCGAACATCCCGTCCAGATCAGTGCGAGAGCGACGCCGACCATGGCGATGCGCGCGGAGGAGGCTTGGTGCATTTTCTTTACTCCGTAGGGGTCGCCCCGAGGGACTCACGGGTGTTGCGGCTGGTTGTCAATCATACCGCAGAACCCACCCCCGCGGATAACCCTGTCGGCGCATCCGTTCCTCGTGCGCGTGCCGGTTCACGTGGCACGCCCGGCACGGCGCCAGGCAGGTTTCCATGGTGTGCTTTCCTCACGGTGACCCTGGGAGATTGCGGCAACTTGGAGCCGACCTGACATCACCGGGGTCTCCACCGCAAGCGCCAACGCGGCCCGGAGCTCTCACTCCTTGGGCGCGTCGGCCTGCAACAAATCGGCTTCCTCCGCCGCTCGCTCGGCCTGGACCTCTTCGTCCAGGTGTCGATCGGGGCGCATGTCCCGGGCCGGAACCGCGGGCTGCGAGGGCTTGGCTACTTCCTTGGGCTTTGGCATGCGTTCCAGGCGCACACGCTGAATCGGTTCTGGCATTTCGAGCCCTTCGACATCGAATGCTTCCTTCACCAGGCGTATGGCCTCGCTCTTCACGCGCGCATACGAAGCGCTACGCTGGTCGACCCAGCCGTAGATGGAAAGCGTGACACTCGAGTCGCCCAACGCCTTCACCAACACCGAAGGCCCCGGGTCGTCCGTCACACCGTCGATGCCGCCGAGTACCTGCAGAGCGAGATTCTCCGCCATTACGATGTCCACTTCGTTCGCAATTCCTACCTGGAACTCGAAACGCCGCTCGTTCTTGCGGGTGAAGTTGACGATGGTGCCCTTGTAGACGTCCGCGTTGGGAATGCGAACATGGTTACCATCGAAGGTGATCAAAATGGTTGCCCGGGACGTAAGGCGAACCACCTTGCCATCTGTGTCCCCGATTCGAATGTGATCGTTTGGGGAAAAAGGCTGTCGAATACTAAGAAGAATGCTCGCTATGTGATTCTCGACCAGGTCACGGAACGCGAAACCAACCGCCAACCCCACCACTCCGGCCGCGCCGAGGAGGGCACCCACGAGAGCGGTGGCATCCAGGATCTCGAGCGCCAGAAACAGCCCGCAAGCGGTGATCGCGACCCGTACGACTTGTTGGACCAGATCCCTGATGAATACGCTCTTTGAGACCCAGCCAAAAACCAACTCCAGCCCCGCGACCCACCGCGCAAGCCAGAAGAACAGGACCGCGACGACGACCGCCACGAGGAACAGTGGAAGAGCGGCGATGAAGCTCCATAACTTGTCCTGCAATTGGTCGCGAATGGTGTCCAGGCGCATCTGCACGGATTGGGAGACTTCGATGTTGTTTTGTACGGCAAACACACCGTCCACGCGCTTGGCCAACTCGATGGCAAGCTCCGCGTCCTCGCCGGTCGCCACCACGCCCGAGATCGCCACAACCCCCGCATTGACCGTCACCGCCGCGCCTTGCAGAGCGTCGAGGGCGCGAAATGTCCTGGACAATCGTTCCTCGATCTCGCGATCCGTGGGGCCGTCGGACGAAGAAACAATCGCGCCCTCGATAGGCGTTGTTTCCTGTGCGGAACTGACTCCCGAAGGAAGCAGCAAGCAAAGAAACAGCAAGCAAAGAAGCAAGGGGAACACGCGACGTTGCCGGGACGATTGTGGTCGCATGCTCGGCTCTACCCGCTACGCCGGCTCGCCGCCACCACGGCGACCCCGGCTATCAACAGGACGCCGCCGATCGCCGGATGTATGGTCAGGCGTTCCTTCTCCGAAATGGAGAGATCCACGACTCCCAGATCAACCGACTCTTTGTTCTTCGTGTAGGTCAGGCCGCCGTAGAGAAGCCCAACGGCGCCCAGAGCCACGAGAACGATCCCCACCAGCATCAGTGGTTTCATTTCGATTCCATTTCGAAAAAGGGCAATCCACGACCACGCCGTGTATTGTTAGGGTGTGCGACCCTTGGCCAGTCCCATGATAAGTGAGATCAGGAAAATCACGATGAAAACGAAGAACAGGATCTTTGCGATGGACGCGGCGCCGGCTGCAATGCCACCGAAACCGAAGACCGCCGCTATGATCGCCACGATAAAAAAAATCAAAGCCCAGCGTAACATTTCCTACTCCATTGCTTGAGATACCCGAACCCTCCGATTCACCATGATTGGTGAACCGGCACGTCCATATCATTCGCAAACGACCATGCGCTCAAGGCACCCGATCGCCTACGGGGAATGCAAGTGGGAACGCCATCCTACGGAAATGGCCTGGTCTCCACCCCGCAGCCCGGTGGCCGCGTCGATTCGAAGCTGACCGGAGGAACCCGGCACGTGCAATCGAAGTCCTATACCTACATCGACCTGCCACGGCAACGTCCCGCGTCCGTCGGGTCTGTTCCACGCCTTGGCGAAGTCCGCGAACGAAGCCAAACCCAGTCGAACCGCCCCCACCGTGAACGGGAAAACCTGTCCCTCCAGGGTTCCAAAGGCCAATGACCGACCAAAGGCGTCGCCGGCGATGACCCCGTTCTTCAGCAGATCATGCGCGCGAAGGAGTGGGTCACGGCCAAGCCCCGTGCCTGCCCCTGGCCAAAGAAGGCGCGGCGCGGTGGCACCTACTCCCTGGTAGCCCGCGCGAAACCGCAAACCACGATGGAAGGGATCCGGGCTGGAGTTCAGTGTGCCCTCGAAGCGATACTCCGCGAAACCATCACGCGATCCCAAGGGAGCGTGCAGGTCAAACGAAGTGGACAGCACCCCATGATCGTCCAGGATTCGTCTCGACAGTCCTCCACCGACCGACAGCTCCATGCCCTGGGAATCCCAGCGTGCGACTCCCGCCCCAACATTGACTCTGGTGTTGCCATCGATCCAGTCGGATAGGTCCACGCCGCCGCGACGTCGTGTTTCACGTGAACCGGCGGCGTAGGCTTCCCGCTCCCACGAAGCATCGACCCGGGTGATACCCGGGATCCCAAGAAACTCCGGAGCCGCCACGCTGGCCGCCAGTCGTGGGCGATTCTCCTGCCAGCGCCAACTGATGGTTGTGAGGTCGCCACGTCCCGACGCGCCGGGAAACTGCAGCGTCAACTCTCTCTGGACCAAGCCGCGCGTTGCGGCGCCCAACATATTAAACCGGGTTCCCATGGAAGAATGCGTGACCGCGGCCGCGTCCAGCTGAGCGAGACCCCGGCCAACCGGACGGTAACCTACGCGACTCTTTGCAACCGCGGGAAGATCGGCCATTCGCCGTTTCGCCCGCGCGAGTCGTGCATCCGTGAGTACCTCTCCCGACTTCAATCCCAGGCGCGCCTGGACGACGTCGTAACGAATCTCGTCGAGACCAGATGTAGTGACCAGATCCAGATGTGGTTCGCCAATGCGATTCCATGTCTTGATTGCGCGAGAGCGATCGCCCAACAAGAAATAACTGGTGGCCAGGATTCTAACGGCGTGGGTGTCGGCGGGATCCAGAGCCACGGCTCTTTCCGCCAACGCGGCCGCGCGAGCCCAGTCTTCTTGCAAAACACGGACAGCCGCCAGCTCACGGTACGCGGGCGCGAAAGTTGGGCATTCGTTCAACGTGTCTACAAGCAATGCCTCGGCCTCAGCCATCTCCCCGCTTGCACCCAATGCTATCGCAGCGTCTACAAGCTCGGAGCATGGCGAAGGTTTTTTTCCGTCGGAGACAAGCGCGTCCTGTGTCGGGTGGTCTCGCCTGACAAAGATTTCCGTCGCTTGATCGTCTCGATCTGGCGGGGGCAACACCAGGATCGCCAGAAAGTCGGTACCACTCCATTGCTGGAAGAGCTGCCCCACCGGAACTGACTGGAGGGGTCCGATGGCCGGATCGTGGAACACCGCCGTCGACTCGGTCAGGGCCAACAGAACCACGTAGTGGTTCGTGCCTCCCTCTACCGACAACAAGGCAATGATGGGACGCCCCACGGCCAGGTGTTGGCGCACCGAGGCAGGCGATTCGGCGCGGAACGCGATTGCCGGCCAGCCTTGACGATTCAGCTCATCCAGCAATCCCTCCACAACAATTCCACCCTGGTCCTCGTCTACCAGATGGAAAAAATCTGAGGTCCGTGCGATCGCATGGCCCCAGTAGCGCTGCACCATGGCCGCTGCTGCGCCGCCACACAGGAGTGGCTCCTGGGGAACAAAAGGGACTCCCACAATGCCGGCCGGCTTCGAAACCCGCGCGGGTTCGATCTCGGTACAGAGACCGGGCGTTGTGGGCGCCGCCAATTGGAGCAACACGAGGCACGTCAGCCACCACACCGTGGGAACGGGGCACTTTCGCGCGAGACCCTTGTGATGCCGGTCCTCCTGGTGCACGTGTCAGGCCAGCAGGATAACGATGATGATGATCAGCAGGAGAGTCACCACACTGATCGAAATGGTTTGGTCGCCGCCGGAAAGGCCGCGATCGATGTTCTTCACCGTGCTCTGGAGCATGGCCAGCTCATCAGCCTCGAGGGTATGGACAGCTGACTCCGCGGCCTGAATATCGAACCCCAGATCGCCAACGAGCTTTCGGACGTCGGAGTTCTGAAACAGTTCCAGCACGTTGGCCCGGTTCTCTCCGACCTCGTCGAGGTGACTGGAAATAGCCTTATCGAGTTCAAGAGTGCCGGCGATGCTCTCCTGACCAAGGGCGGGGTTGGATAGGGTCGACATACCCATGGCGGCCAGAACCCCCAGGCATAGCGAAATCCGGGTCCAATAGTGACTAAACATTGCGCGTCTCCTATTTGTGAGAAAGAAACTTCTTCAAAAGGATCTCCCGGTAGCTTCGGCTCAATCCAGTTCCTGGATGGAACTTGGTAGCGTTGGGATCCGCTTCGAAGGGGAGTCTCCATTGGCAAATCAACGTAGCTTGCAGGACATCGTCGCCTGGACGCAAGAAGAAGCGCCCCTGCGACTGATTCGAACCTGCGAAGCGGCCCTTCCCGGTGGCCTATCCATGGCTATGGCCCCCCTGATCGTGGATTGGGATGGATCGAAGCTCGAGGGCGACGACGGGTACTACCTGATACGAAACGTCAACATCGGTGGAAATCCCGTGGCTGGGACCACGATGCTGGCCACGATTCGGGTGCCAATACGGAGTGTATGCAACGCCGAGTACGTTGTTGTGCCTGTGAAAATGGTCGGCCAGGACACCATGGGGGCCCACGGTCAGCTCCGACTAATCTTCGAGAAGGGCCGCGGCGGAACGCTGCTCGATCGCAGCGGCAAACCTCTCGCGAACAACGCCGAGATACGCGACCTGGTTTTCAGTTGGGAAGCCTGGCGTCCACCGGGAACCGGTTTCGACGCCCTGAAGGGGCTCGACAACAAGAACTACATGTTGACGACACGTTGCTTCCATGGTGCGCAACGGTTTCTCGAAGACGGACTTCAGAATCGCCCGTGGCTTTGCTATCCGCTTCAGTTTCCCAGGGTGGAAGGCGCGTGGGACGAACTGCTGTTCGTGTGTCTACAACTCGGAGACAGCCTTGGCCGACACAGCATGACCTGGCTCATGAAGAATGAAGCCGTGGCCGCGGGTCACGAAGGAACCGCCACCGGGTACGCAGAAGCATGGAAAGCGCTCAAGGAGTCACTGCACGATGACTCGATGCCCGAGGACCCGTTTGAAACGGTGCTGGACGGGACTTTCGACTACAGCCTACTGGAACGGTCGTGCATCACCATGGCCCTCACCGCCATCGATTTTGCGCTGTCGAAGATTCACGAGAAGCGTGGACTGACGGGATACGCCCCACTCCGAACCGTGCCCGAAGATATCCCGGATTGGGTACGGTCCTTGGCCAAAGGCAGCACACACGACGTGTTCACCCGCGTCCCCAACCTGTTCTGGTGGTTGATGAAGAACCGCGAAGTGGTTCCAACCAACTCGGTCCACATTCTGCGCGACGGCGGGCTGGTCAAGAAGCTACAAGATGGCGGCATCATCCACACCCGATACGATTTCGCGTCCGGCGAAACTCCCTACGGAAGTCTGAAGGACGGCTTGATCGCGTGATGGATATCCCGTGCCCTATTTGCACGTTCGTCCTCCGACGAAAGACGCGCACGCTGTGAATGACAACGCGACCAGGAAACTATCAACCCACTCCCACATGCGCAGTGCCCGGCGGTTGCTGGTCGTACTGGGGGATCAACTCGACGCCCTGCATCCGGGTCTGGAAGACTTCGATCGAGATCGCGACGCCGTGCTCATGGTCGAGGTCAAGCAGGAGGCCGAACGACCTGCAAGTCACGTTCAACGCACGACCCTGTTCCTGGCGGCCATGCGCCACCACGCCATGGACCTGATCGACCAGGACGTGCGCGTGCGGTACGTGCAACTCGACGATCGTGCCAATCAGCAAACGCTGGGTGACGAACTTGCCAGGGCGATCGAAACGTTGAATCCCGAGGTGGTGCAGGTGGTCCAACCGGGCGACCATCGGGTCCTGGGTTCGATTCGCGACGCCACCGGTGACAAAGGCGTGTCACTGGATGTGCTGAACGACCCCAGCTTCACGTGCAGTCTCGAAGAATTCGACCGATGGGCCAATGACGGGCGCAAGGAGCTCACGATGGAATATTTCTATCGCGAGCGCCGACGAAAACTGGGGATCCTGGTGACGGACCGGGGCAAGCCCGTGGGTGGCGCCTGGAACTTCGACAAAGAGAACCGGAAAACCTTCAAACGCGCGCCGGATGTTCCCCGTCCCTACCAGGCTCGCCCGGACCAGGTGACCCGCGAGGTCATGGACCTGGCGCGCAAGATGTGGCCCGACGCTCCCGGTCGACTGGAGCACTTTCACTGGCCGGTCACGCGCAGCGAGGCAAAGCGCTCGCTCTCGTCATTCGTGGAGAAACGACTCGACGACTTCGGAACCTACGAGGACGCCATGTGGCAGGGAGAGCCGGTTCTCTACCACTCGCAACTGTCCAGCTCGCTCAACCTCAAGTTGCTGCGACCGATCGAGTGTGTCGACGCGGTCGTGGACGCCTACGAAAACGACGACGCCAAGATCAACAACGTGGAGGGGTTCGTGCGCCAGATCATCGGCTGGCGAGAGTTCATCCGCGGCGTCTACTACCACGAGGGTAGCGACTACCTGGGTCGCAATGGACTGGGTCAGCACGGAAAGCTACCCGACTTCTACTGGACCGCCGAAACCGACATGAACTGTCTTTCGCACTGTATCGGCGAAGTACTAGAATACGGCTGGGGACACCACATCCCCCGGCTGATGGTCATCGGCAACTTCGCGTTGATGGCCGGCGTGCATCCGGGACAAGTGAACGATTGGTTCTTGGGCATGTACGTCGACGCCGTCGACTGGGTGACGGCCCCCAACGTGATCGGCATGTCCCAACACGCGGACCACGGAGTGGTGGGAACCAAACCCTACATTTCCAGCGGCAAGTACATCAATCGCATGTCCAACTACTGCAAGGGCTGCCGCTACAACGTGAACAGCACTACGGATGACGATGCCTGCCCGTTCAACACGCTGTACTGGGACTTCCTGGATCGCCACGGGAAGACGTTCGCGAAAAATCGCCGCATGGCGATCGCACTGGCGAACACACGTCGACTCGGCGACGACGATCGCAAGGCCATCCGCAGCCGGGCTCGCAAACTGCGAAGGCAGTGGGGAGTGGGACCGATCTCGGGTTGACTCCCCGTCGCGAACCTGGGCTTCAGTTCGGTTCCCTCAGTTTTGTTCCCTCAGCTCTGCGCCATCTCGGCGCGGTAGCTCGACGCCAGTTGGCTCTTCTGGTTCTCGGAAAGGGCCTTGCCGGCCAGCTGGAATACCTCGCGCTCCTCTTCTTCCAGGTGGTGTAGGACACGATCACGCAGTTCCTTGCAGCGAATCAACCACTGCGGATTGCTGTGATCCATCGCCTCGAGCTCTTCCACCCGGTCATCCAGTTCCTTGTGCTCGGCCACGCTGTGGCGCGCCATCTCCAGCGTGATGTCGTGCTGCATGAGCTTGGAATAGAAGTGCTTTTCCTCGGCCGCGGCGTGATCGGCCAAAGCTTGTGTCAAGTTGGAGAACAGCGTTCCACGGTCTTCGCTGGCCCCCTCCGTGGCAACGAGTTGCTCCATCAGCTGGCGCTGCCGGTCGTGGTCTTCACGCAGGGATTCGAAGATGTTCATCATGGGCCTTTCCGGTTAGATTAAATGGGATATTTTCATAATTCGCTCGAGACGGACGTTTGGATTCGAAGGGATTGTCCCCGTGCAATGGTTTCAAGAGAATGTCAATCTGGGTGAACTCCTCACCCAGGGGATCGCCTGGTTGCCGCAGTTGGGCGCGGCCATCGTGATCTTCGCGGCGTTCGCGATCGGATCTCGAGTCATCCGGCGACCGCTGGGTGCCACGCTGCGGAAGACCGGCCTGCACGCCACGCTGGTACAGCTGCTTGTCGACAAGATCCTCCACTACGTGGTGCTGGTGTTCGGCTTGATCATGGCCCTCGACCAGTTGGGCGTGAACGTCGCCGCCGCCCTGGCCGGGCTGGGAGTAGCCGGCATTGCGGTAGGTTTCGCGGCGCAGGACACCCTGTCGAACATCATCGCCGGCATCGTAATATTCATGGACAAGCCGTTCCTCGTGGAGGACTGGGTGACAACCAGCGATCAGTACGGTCAAGTCACGAACATCACGCTGCGCACCACGAGAATCCGCACCAACCGCAACACATTCGTGGTGATCCCCAACGCGCAGATCATCAACTCGGTGCTGGAGAATCACAGCAAACAGGGCGCGCTACGCGTGGATGCCCCGGTGGGTATCGCCTACAAGGAAGACATCGATCAGGCACGCGCGGTCATGCTCGAAGCCGTCAAGGACCTGGCCCACCAGAGCAAGGACCGCGCAGCCGACGTGGTCGTGGGAGGACTGGGCGCTTCCAGCGTCGACCTGACGGTGAGGGTATGGATCGACGACGGGAAGCACCAGCAAGCCACGTTCTTTGCCATGAACGAAGCCTGCAAGAAGGCGTTGGACGCAGCGGGTATCGAGATTCCGTTTCCGCACATGCAGCTGTTCGTCGAAGACGTCAGGGACGCCGCGGTGGAGAATCTGGCGAAACTGTCGAACGCAGGAAAAGGCTGAGTTACCAGCTCCGGGCAGGCAGACCCTCGCTTACGCATCGGTGTCTGGAACATCGGGCGGGACGCGTTTGACGATCTGGACCCGGCACGGTTGGGATCAACCCATATAGATGTTTCGATCGGTGTGGATCCGAGCCCGCCAAAGTGGTGGCCCCACCCGATCGCTTGAAATCGACAACGCCACCCCTGCCTGGTAACGTGGCCGCGTCCACGTGTGTTCGAGTCAGACGTCCTCGTCTTGGACAAGGTATCCAGGAAGGCAGCGATCGTGATCCACGCTATTCTCTTCGACCCCGGCACCCAGAAATGGACCGAAGGAGGCCCCGAGCTGATCGACGCCTGGGAACGTCAACCCACCAGCTCGATCTGGGTCGCACTCCAAGGCGAGGAGCCGGCCAGCGAGTCTCAGTTGATGGCGGAGCGATTCGGTATCCATTCGCTCGCAATCAAGGATGCATTGCGAGCCCGTCATCCACCCAAGATCGAAGCATTCAAGGACAACACCTTCATCTTGTTGAAGGGGCTGGACGCCGACACCGGGTCGATCAGCTTTGGCACGATTCAACTTTCCATCTTCGTCGGCGAGCGCTTCGTGCTGACCAGGAGTTCGAGCCGCTCGCTCAGCAGCGAGCGCTTGCGCGAGAACATACTCTCGGGCAAGATTCCGCCCGATGTTTCGGTGGCCGATCTCGCACTGAAGTTGTGCCGCATTGTCGCCGATCGCTTCGTGCCCGTGCTGCTATCGGTCGAGGCTCGCCTGGAGGAGATGGAGACCGAAATGTTGGAGCAGCCCAACGATACGCTGTTGGCCGAGCTGATGCGTCAGAAGAGCGACCTCAAGAAAATCCTGCGCATCCTGCAGTATCACGCCCAGGTGTTTACTTCCGCCCGCACGCAGACTCCCGAGCAGTTCACCGGATTCAATCACGAACTCACTGATCTACAGGAGCAGCTCGATCGCCAGCTGAGTCTGGCGCGTCTGTACTACGAGTTGACTGATGATCTGATGACTGGATACCTTTCGCTGTCTTCGCATCGACTCAACCAGATCATGCAGACGCTGACCATCGTCACCATGATTTTTGTTCCAATCACGTTCATGGCGGGAATCTACGGCATGAATTTCGAGTTCATGCCCGAGTTGTCGATTCGCGTCGCCTACTTTGTCCTGCTCGGGGCCATGGTGTTTGTTGTCGGTTCGATTCTGGGAATTCTGTACTACCGGGGCTGGATCGGCCAGCGCGGGAGCAAGCGGTAAGACTGGCAATTTCTCTGTTTCGCGTTTTCCCACAGATCAGGAGTTTTCCCGATGGCCAAGGTCGGTACCCGTCGAACGCCCGAGGGCGGTCTCGGTACTTTCGCGGGCGTCTTTACGCCAAGCGTTCTGACCATCCTCGGGATCATTCTGTTCCTGCGGCTCGGCTTCGTGGTGGGGAGCGCGGGCCTGGGCCGGGCCCTGATCATGATCGGGGTGGCCAACCTCATCTCCGTCCTCACCAGTTTTTCTCTTGCGACCATTGCCACCAACCTCAAGGTCAAGGGCGGAGGAGACTACTACCTGATCTCCCGAACCCTGGGGGTTGAGTTTGGCGGAGCTCTGGGCATCGTGTTGTTCGCGGCCCAGTCCATCTCCATTGCGTTCTACTCGATCGGTTTCGGCGAGGCGGTCGGCGCCATTGTCGGCACGGGGCCGGATTGGCTTCCCCAGGCCTTCGCGGCGGCCGCGGTCTTGAGTCTATTTATATTGGCGTGGGTCGGGGCGGATGCGGCCACCCGGTTTCAATTCGTGGTGATGACGGTCCTGCTCCTGGCCCTGGGCGGATTCTTCGCCGGCGGATTGCCGGACTTCGACATGAACGCGCTCCGGGGCAACTGGGGAGCCAGTGGTGGCGATCAGTCCTTCTGGCTGATCTTCGCCATCTTTTTTCCCGCCGTGACGGGATTCACCCAGGGCGTGAGCATGTCCGGGGATCTCGCGAACCCCGCCAAGAGTCTGCCGCTGGGAACGTTCCTCGCGGTGGGAGTCTCGATCGTTGTCTACTTCGCGGTGGCCGTGGTATTCGCGGGAACCGTGCCCGGATCCGAACTTGTTTCCGACTACGGCGCGATGCGCCGTGTCTCGCTGTTTCCATGGTTGATCGATGCCGGTGTGATCGCCGCCACGCTCTCGTCCGCACTCGCTTCGTTTCTGGGCGCGCCACGAATCCTGCAATCGCTCGCCCGCGACCGCGTATTTCCGGTCCTGAATCCCTTCGCGGCTGGTCACGGTCCAAACGAGAACCCGCGCCGTGGCGTGTTGCTTTCGTTGATCATCGCCTTGGCCACCGTGGCGCTGGGAAATCTGAACGTGATCGCGCCCGTGGTCTCGATGTTCTTTCTCATTTCCTACGGACTGCTGAACTTCGCGACCTATTACGAGGCCCGGGCCAAGAGTCCGTCTTTCCGTCCGACATTTCGGTGGAGCGACCCCCGCGTGAGCCTGCTGGGCGCAATCGCCTGCGGCGCGGTGATGTTGGCCATCGACCCCCTGACCGGAGCGATCGCCGGAGCGATCCTGTTCGCTCTGTTGCAATACATCCGACGCACGGTTCGTGTCTCGCGCTGGGCCGACAGCAACCGTTCCGCTCGCCTCCAGCAGATACGGGAGGGCCTGATCGGACTCTCGGCCGATCCCGAGCATCCGCGGGACTGGCGCCCGGTGATTGTCGCGTTCTCCGAAGATGCCGACCGGCGCAACGCCATTCTTCGTTTCGCGTCGTGGATCGAGGGAGGCAGTGGTTTCGTCAGTGTCGTGCAGGTTTTGGACGAGGAAGAACACCCCCCTTCGCTCCAGCAGCTGCGCGCGCGCGAAGATGAGTTCCGACTCGAAATCAAGGCCGCGGGCGTTGCCGCGTTCGCCCGAACTATTTTTACATATCCGAGCCAAAGCGTTCTTCCGGTCCTGCTGGGCGCGCACGGGATCGGCGAGGTCCGTGCCAACACCGTCCTGGTGAACCGACTCGAAGGATCAGCCGAGGACATCAACCTCGATCGACGGAAGGGTTTCGCCCAGCAATTGCGTATCGCTTTGCGATCCGGCTGCAACCTGCTCGTGCTCGACTCGCAGCCCTCGGAGATCGAGGCCCTGGATGGCGTACCTCTCAATGAGCGTCGGATCGACGTGTGGTACCACCGCGATGCCACGGGTCGATTTTGTCTGCTGCTGGCCTACCTGATGACGCGAACACAAGACTGGAAAGACGCAGAAATCCGTCTGATTGCTCCACGCACCGCCAAGAAGGGCTCGACGGAGGACATGGAAGAAAAGCTGAGGTCGATGCTGCAGGACGTTCGTATCGACGCCTCCCCCGTCATCGTCGAAGACTCAAGCCATGCGACGGTACTCGAGGTTTCCAGTGATTCATCGCTCGTGTTCATGCCCTTCAGTTTCAAGGGCGGTCAGGCGTCCGGACCGGGAAACCTGCCACTCGCCGAAGCGGGAGAAGGATTGCAGGTGGTCGCCTACGCCATGGCGGTCCAGGACCTGGATCTGGAGGCAGAACCAGAAGCCGGCAAGACCGCCGAGATCGCCGCCACGTTGGATCGAGTAAAAGAAGCCGAATCGAAGGCGCGCGAAGCAGCGAAGGCGGCGGAGGCCGCCGAGAAAGAACTCGCCTCGCTACGCGAACGCTCCGACCCCGAAGCGACCGAGGAAGAACTCAAGACCGCCGAGAAGCAGGCCGACAAAACACGCCAGGCCGCCGACCGGGCCGAAACAGAAGCCGAGCAAGCCCGGTCGGAAGCCGAATCCACCGTTCCGGGTATTGATCCGAACGCGTAGGTCGGCGACGGTGTCTCCCTGCGTTGGCGCCTCGGCAACCGCTTTGGCGCGGTCGGAGGGACCTCGTCATGATCTTGTCACCAAACGCTGAACGGGTTGTCATGCCTTCCCGGCGGGGATGGACGATTTTGATCGAACCCGAAGCCCCCAAAGTCCTGATGCTCCAACCCCGGGAGAAGAGACCGTGCATCGAACCCTGCCGCTGAGTTTCGCCCTGGCCCTCGGATTCGTCACCGCCTGCAACGCGGCGCCGATGGAGCCAGTGCAAGTTCCGTTTGAAGATCCGCTCCACCTGGTCGTCGTGGAGGCGCGGATCGGCGGCGAGGGTCCATTCCGGTTCGCGCTCGACTGCGGGGCGACGTTGACAGTGATCGACAACGCGGTCGCGGACCAACTTGGATTGGAGCAGAACTCGCCACAGACCGGACGCGGTACGGCGGCAGGCAGCGTGGTAACGACCTCATGGATCGGTGGCGGGGTGTCGTTCGCATTCACCGAGGATTTCTCGGTGCAAATCGATCGCGTGATCGCCGCTCCGGTCAGGGAAAGCAGCCGATCGATGATCGGCGAACAGTTCGACGGCATACTGGGATCTGCGTTCTTCTTCAAGTACGTGATCGAGGTGATCTACTCCGAGCGGACTCTCGTCTTCCGCGACCGCGGCGGGTTCCAATACGACGGCGACGGCATCGAGTTGCCGCTCGAGTTCCCGTCCGACACACCGGCGTTACCGTTCATCCGCGGCACCCTGATCAACGGCGATCGCAGCCTGACCGACTACCCCATCGCAGTGGACTCGGGCGGCCAGACCATGGGCACGGCGACGGTCGGAAAGCAGAGCCAGTGGGACGCCTTGCTCACCGCCGGCAGTCGTGTGATTCCCGTGATGGGCGCAACGGGGCTGGCCAACAGCCCTCACGGCAACACGCACGGAGCCTTCGTCACGCGGATGGATCGGCTCGTGATCGGGCCGTTCGAGTTCGACTCTCCCTACATTGGCTATTCGTCCGGCGGTCCGGGCTGGGGCGCGATTGGCGCCACGCTTCTCCATCGGTTCACTGCGGTGTTCGACTACAACCGAAAACGACTGATCCTCGACCCGAACGAACGCATCGACGACGCCACGCCCATGGATCGCAGCGGCCTTTTGTTGATCCAGCCTCCGAACCTGGGCGGCGCCCTGGAGATCTTTTTCGTCGCGCCGGAGACGCCGGGGTCGGAGGCCGGGTTGCGCCAGGGCGATCGTATCCAATCGATCGACGGAGTTGTGGCGGAGGACCTGGGGCTCAATTTCGCGCGATCCCTGCTTAATGGAGAAGGAACGTTCCGCTTGATGGTGGTTCGCGCGGGAGAATCGTCAGAGATCACTCTCGTGACGAGGGATCTGTACGGAGGCTGATAGATAAGGTTCAATGTGACCCCTTGCGCAATCGACGAACCAGTTGTACCATTCATACAAGTGGTACAAATGAATCGTTAACCAGGACGCGCAACGTGGAAATCGCGATCGACATCGAGGGTCCCGACCCGCTCTTCGCCCAACTGATCGACCAGATCAAACAGGGAGTGCTAAGCGGCCGGATTTCACCGGGAGATCCGCTCCCCTCGATTCGCCAGCTTGCCAACGATCTGGAGCTGAACAACAAGACAGTGGCCAAGGCGTACCGGCTGCTCGAGCGGGACTCCGTGATCGAGACAAAGGGGTATCGCGGTACCTTCGTGCATCCGATGGCGAAGAAAAACTGCGGCGTGGATCTGGGCGCAATGATAGCGGCGCGGCTCGAAGCAACCGTTGACGCGTGCCGCGCGGACGGCGCAACCGACTCCGAAATACGCATCGCGTTCGGGAACATCCTGAACCGGCGCGAGCCGAAGGGGGAATGACATGACTTTCCTGGCCATCCTGTTCTGCCTGATTTTCCTGGCGCAGGTGCTCTTGATCTCGATCTACTATCCGTGGCAGTTCCGGCGACAAATCGGGTCCATCCTGGAACATCATCCTCCCCACGAGTATCCCAGGCTGTACCCCAACGCCAGCGTCGACATCGCGAAGGTTGCACCGAACGCGCTGCGGCTGTATTGGGGTCTGAACTTGGTGGTTGCGGCCGTAGGGTTGTCGTTGATCGGTCTCGCCGCGGGGTTGGGCTACACACCCAATCCGCGCGGCGGCATGGAAGTCGTGGTGATCGCGTTCGCCTTTCTACAAATGATTCCTCACCTGCTCGCCGAGCTGTCCGCCGCCCAACTGTACCGGCTCATGCGCAGAGCCAATCGAAACACGATACGTACAGCGGCCCTCGAACCGCGCCGCATTGCCGACTTCGTGTCGCCGGTCGCGGTGCTCGGTGCCCTCCTGCTGTTTCCCTTGTGGATGATCGTGTATTTGTACCGGGTGGGAAACGACCCGTGGGAAGCCCGGGTGATCGTCACCCTTCTCGTGGTAACCGGGTTGCACATCATGTGCGTGGGGGGGGCGTCGCAAGCCATGCACGGTAGGAAACAGGATCCGCACATGTCGGCGGAAGATCGTTTCACACGAATCGCCTCTGTCGTGCGCATCTCGGTTTTCACCAGCATCGGTGTGAGCCTGTTCCTGATCGCCACTGACTCGGTCAGAGCGTTCGGTCTGGATGTCTTCGAACCGGCGATGACCAGTGTGTACGTGCAGTTGTTGGCCGTACTGGGGGCGACTTTGGCGTTCCGATCGAACAAGATCAGTCAGATGGATTTTTCGGTCTACCGTGGTGAGACTCAATAGTGAGCTACGGCGACGTTCGACCGGCGGCTGACGCCAAGCCCATCCGCAGTAGCACATCGTCCAAACGTGGATCCGAGCGCAGGGGATCGAATTCGTGGGCGACTTTGAGCCACACCAGAGACCGTGACCGCATCTGGTAGGCCTTCTCCAGCCAGACGAACGCATTGTCGACCTCGTCGAGGGCCCCGTAGATGGCCGCGATGAGGGTCGGGGGTACGTATCCCTCTTCGGAACTGTTGATCAATTCGGCAAGCACGCCGCGGGCTTTTTCTGGGTCGCCGAGCCGGGCGTATCCGTACCCCAGGGCGCCGACCGCCGCGTGGTTCCCTTCGGAGATCTCGACCGCCAACTCCAGATCTTCCAACGCTCGATCACGAACACCCTTCTGTACGAACGCGAGACCACGGCCCAGGTGGGCGACCCACAGACGCGGAAAGAGTTCGAGAGTCTTGTCATACTGTTCGATGGCCTCGTCGTACTGGCGCGCCTCGTAGTTCTGCATGGCGACGTTGACGTTGGCCGCGCGTGAAAACATATCCAACTCGCGCGCGGTTCGTGCGTGCGCGATTGCGTCCTGGTGCCGCCCCTGGGTCGAGAGATAGAACGAGTACCAGATGTGGGCCAGGGCGTAGCTCGGATTGAGTTGAATCGCGCGCTTGAACTCCTGTTCCGCGCCGCGCCAGTCCCATTCGTATTTCAGCTTGGCCATTCCCAGAACGCCGCGCGCCTCGGCGAGGTCCGGATCCAGGACAAGTGCTCGTTGCGCCGCGTCCTTGGCCGCGGGCATGAGTGCTGAAGGCTCGTTTACCTCGAGGCCGTGACCCGAGAGTAGGCAGTAGCACCCACCCATCGCCGCGTAGGCCTGCGCAAAGTTGGGATCGCGCGTCACCGCTTCCTCGAAGAACTCGATGCTCTTGCGAAACCCGGTTTCGGTGATCATGTCCCGGAAATAGCGCCCTTTGAGATAGGCCTCGTAGGCTTGCGGATCGACGATGGGCGCGGCACCCGCGTCGTTGGGCAACATCTCAAGCGCCAAGCTCTGCGCGACCTTTCTCGCTACCTCGCGCTGTGCCGTAAGAATATTTTCGGGGCGTGCGTCGTAGCTCTCGGCCCAGAGGTGCGTTTCGTCGCTGACCTGAATGAGCTGAGCTGTGATCCGAAGACGGCCCTCGCCACTGCGAACGCTGCCCTCGAGCACGTAGTCCACGCCGAGCTCCTGGGCGATTTCGCTGATGCTCTTCGTGGTTTCCTTGTAGTGCATCACGGTCGTGCGTGCGATCACGCCTAGCCGGGTCGGGAATCCTCCGCCCATGTGAGCGATCAACTCTTCGGTAAGCCCGTCGCTGAAGAACTCCTGGTCCGGATCACTACTGAGGTTCACGAATGGGAGCACCGCCAGCATCAGCTTGCCGTTCGATGGAGCCGCGGCGGGAGTCGGTCGCCCCAATAGGGAACGCCCGGCGAAACCGGCGACCAGGACAACGGCCAGTGTCGCCAGAATCCACGCCACTCGACGGGGCCGCTGGACCAGATTTGGTTTGGTGCTGGCGACCGCGGGCGACCGAGGGGCGTTGAGTTCCTCGACGGGAGCTATGAACCGGTATCCCCGGCGGGCCACGGTCTGCACGAACGTGGGCGATTCGGCCGAATCGCCGAGGGCAGAACGTAGCTTGTTTACCGCGGTGTTCAGACCTCGGTCGAAGTCGACGAACGTACCGTCTGGCCAGAGAGATTGGCTCAGCTCATCGCGGGTCACGAGCTCACCGGGACGCTGCAGAAGCAGGGTCAGAATCTGGAACGGCTGCTCTTGAAGCGTGACCTGGCGGCCCTCGCGGTAGAGTTCACCCGCGCGCGGATCAACCTCGAATGCGCCGAATCGAATCCGGCGGGACTCGCCACGCGTCAATTCCACCTCGCCCATGACACCTCCCCTGCCGGTACCGTAGCACAATGAGCCTCGTTCATCCATGCGCTCCGGTCGAGGGCCATTCGTAACCCGCTGTATTAAATAACGTTACCAGATGACCGACGGATGATCGGGCGATGACGGCCGGTCGATGGGCCCGTGGGCTGCACCGTGCCATTTTGGGTGCAGCTTCAAGGTGGAGCCACTCCAGTGCACCACCCCAACCATCCGCCAACGGCAGCCCGAGGAGAATGCGATGTCCGATTCAAGGCAAAGTCTGTCCATCCTGCAGGCTCCGATGATCAGCCCCGCGCTCAAGTCGTCGCGCGCGGCCCGGGCCAGAAAAACAGGTTCCCGGCCGGGGCCGGATAACCTCTTCAGCCCCGCCGAGAAGTACAAGACGATCGGCGAGATCAGCCGCGCCATCATGGGTCACACTGAACGGGAGCAGCTCTTCGAGTCTCTGGCCACCGTGCTCCGCCAGCGTTTTCCGACAGACCGTATAGCGATCACGACCTACGTGCCGGAGCTCGATTCCTTCGAAGTAATCGCCATCGAACCGTCCTCGTCCAAGGTCGGGTCATATTCTGGCTCCGAACTACCACGCGAAGGCAGCCATTGCGGCTGGGTCTACGAGAACGCAGAGCCGATCATCGCCGAAGACATCGGGGTCGACTCGAGATTCGACACCGACCCGGCTCTCCTGGATCAGGGCGTGCGATCCTACGCAGTGCTGCCTCTCATCAGCCAACATGGCGATCCCATCGGCACGTTCAACGTAGAGAGCCTACTGCCCGGACGTTATGCAAACGTGGACCTTGGGTTCCTCGACCTGGTCTCCAAGCAGCTGGCTCTGGCCCTCGACCTCATCGGTGCCCACGAGGAGTTGTGCCGACACAAGGAGCAACTGCAATCCGAACGAAACTCGGTCCGTGAGAAGGACACTGCTCTGCGTCAGATCCTGTCGCTTCTGGAACGTGAGCGTCATGACTACCGCGAGCGCGTCTGTCACGATGTGAAACAAGCGGTAAGCCCGCTGCTTCGGCGACTGCACAAGAAGGCGACGGGATCCGACGCAGATCGGTTCCTGAGCATGGCGGCTGAACTGGAGATCGTGCTTTCGAACAACGTCGACGATTTCCGCGAGCGTTGGGCCAGCCTGACAGCGCGCGAGGTCGAGATCTGCAAGCACATCCGCGGTGGGCTCAGCACCAAGGAGATTGCGGACCAGCTCCACCTGGCGCCGGTTACCATCCAGACCCACCGTGAGAACGTTCGACGGAAGCTGGGGATCCGCGGCAAGAACATGAATCTGGGGGCCTATCTGCTCCAGTTCGACGCAAACGTATGAGAACCGTCAGAAGTAGAACGTCGCCATAGCCGCGCCTTTTTTTCAGCCAGCTGCGCGATCCGGGATCAAAATGCGCATTCACAGATAAGAGCGTCCATTCCCGGGAGCGGGCGATGGACCAGGCATATGACACCAGAGAACTCAGGCGGATATCCTATGACTTTTCAATATCGACACTTACTGAACGCTACCCTCGCTCTGACGCTCTTCGCCGTCGGTTGCGGCGAGGACGACGACACGATGGGTCCCGGCCAGGAACCGGTCGCGGTGGGCGCGGCATCTACGAGCATGGACGACGATCGCGTCGTGCTGGTGAACCTGGCGGGCACGCGATTCGTGTACATGGACCCTGCCGACGGTAGCTTCACCAGTTCCCGACCCGTCTCCGAGATCGAACAGGACTATCCCTTGACGGGTGTCAACGCCGCCGTCCACGGTCCGGAGTCCGACCCCGTCCACAGCTACTACTTCGATGTCACTGGGAGCCAGATGGCCTACCTCGATCACGAAGCGAGCTCTCCGGCCTTCGATGTCCACACCTTCGGCGACACGGCCTTCGATGCAGCCCCGTTCGACCAGGTTGGGGCTGCGTTTGTCAGTGGGGAAACCCTGTTCTTCTTCAATCGCAGCGGGTCGTGCTACACGGCCTTCGACACGGACGTTGAACGATGGAGCCCGGTGTACAGCTTCGCCGGTGACTTCGGGGGCGGTGGCGCACCAATCGCGGCGGTAGGAGCGGCCTACAAGCAACCCTCTGGCGAGTTCGTTCTCTTCAACCTGCAGGGCGACAAGTTCACCTACTACACCGGCGGTGGCAACTTCTCGCCGGCGTTCGACATCAGCGAACTGGGTGACGGTAGTCTCGCTTTCTGAGCTACCAAGACTCGGGGCCCGCCGCGAATGCGACGGGCCCCGGAAGAACAGGCTTCGCGAGGGTCAGTCCGTCAGATCCTGCACGATCTGCACGTTGTACCGGACCCGCATCTTCATCTTCTTGTCGAACAGCTCGCTCACGAAACAGGTCCTGGTGTCGGTTATCGATCCGTTACCCACGGGGATGTTCTTGTTCCAGGTCTTTTTCCACTCGAAGTCGCCCAGCGGACCATCGTAGGCGGTCTCCTTGAAGATCCCGGTCAGCTTCGCCTGATCGCGGCCGTCGAAGTGCAGGTCGACCTCCACGTAGGGACGGCCGGCGGTCGTGCGCTCGGCGCAGTTCTCGTTGGCCTTGATCTGGATGAAGTCACCGGCGCAGAACAGGCCCAGCTGCGTGCGCTCACCCTTGCCCGCGAAGCAGGTGCCGCTGGCTTGCTGCACGCGGAACTCGTAGTTCCACTTGGTCTCCAGGCACTGGTAACAACCCGCGTAGCCGCCCGCACCCGACACGAAGTGGATCTCGTCGAGCGTGATGCGATACCGACGGCCGGTCACTTCCACCGAGGCCGGCAGGCACTGGGTCAGATCGTATTCGGTGGTCTCACTGACGCGCGCGATGCTGTTGTCGCCCAGGTTGCGGATGGTGTAGGAGATGGGCCGTCCGGTGGTCAGGGCCGAGTCTTCGGCGAAGTACTCGGAAAGATTGCCGCTGCGAATGAGCGCCTCGGCGTTCTGCGCGTCGCCACCAATGGCCACCACGCTGATCTCGGCTTCTTCCAGAATCTGCTTCTGCTCGGCGGAAAGCTCGGCCGAGAACTCGCCGCCGTTGTAGATGGCGCTCAGCGTGCTCTTGATCGAGGCCTCGCTCGCGTTCGACGTGAAGGAGAACATGAGCATGCGGCCGTAGGCCACGTTCGATACAAACACCGGCAGGTTGTCCGGGCCCAGGCGGCCCAGTTTCTCCTGCTCGGCACGGTGGCTCTCGGTGAAGCCGGCACTGAAGAACGCACCCGGCGTCTGGGGCAGCACCGTGGAAACGGTGAACATGCGCTGGATGTAGGAAGCGGTGATGGTCGTGGTCTCGGCCGAGACGCTCGCCTCGAGCGCGGCGCGCACGCCCACGCCGTAGTAGCTGGCCGACATGCCCATGCGAATGGCGCCCTCTTGCACCGAGTGTGACTTCACCTGGTTGAACGTGATGCTACTGCCGGCGCGATGGCCGGCGTCGGTAGCGGTCTGGATCAGGCGGCCTACCGCCTGGTTCACCGAAGCCAGATCCGGATCGGTCACGGTCTCGGTGTTCTCGTCGGCCAGCAGATCGATCGAGACGGTCAGCGGCGTGCGCTGGCGAATGGGAAGCTCAGCCAGCGAGCCAATACCGCGCGTGTGTCCCTTGCCCTGCAGCAGCACGCCCGGCCAGAGAATCTCCGAGTCGGGGTTGAGCGTGACGATCTTGTCGGGCGTCTGCGTAATGGAGTACGGCGTGGTGGTGCACTGGTAGTTGTTCTCCCCCACCAATTCCTCGCTGTTCGCCGTCTCACCCATGGGCTCGTCGGAGTCGGGCATCGCGGGCGAGAACTCTTCCCACGCGGGAAGTTCGCTCAAATAAACGTTCATGTCGGCGGGGGCACTGTTGGGCTCGATGACGTCTTCACTGCAGCCGACAGAGAAGAACGCCGCGCAAAGGGCAGTAATGGCGATGGTGATGTTCAGTTGAGTTCTCATTGCATCCTCCGTGGATGGTTTGGGGTTCATGACCGGGGAGCGCAGAACCCCGAGGAAATCGGCAGTGCCAGATCGATTTTTTTTTGGGCGGGACGGTCTTTTCTTCGTAAGTGGTTGTGCTACAATGCCTTGGCGCTCCCATCGGACGGGCGCCACTTCGTCGATTCGGTGGTGGAAGCATGTCCCAGCTCCTGGAAACCCTCTCGCGGTTGCGTCAGGGCGACGCCCGGGCCCTTGAATCCCTGGAGCCCGAGGTCTACGAACATCTCCGGCGCGTAGCCGGGGGCGCTCTTGCCCACGAACGCCCCGGCCACACGCTGCAGCCCACCGCCCTGGTGCACGAGGCCTACCTGAGGTTGGCCAAGGACTCCGAACTGCAGCTAGCGGATCGCGCCCACCTGTTGGCCATCTGCGCGCGCACCATGCGACGCATTCTTATCGACCACGCGCGTTCGAGACGGGCCGACAAGCGCGGTGGCGACCAGGCCCTGGTCACCCTGAGCGACGATCGACACGCCAACGCCGGCAGTGAGATCGACGTGCTCGATCTACACGACGCTCTCGAAAGCCTGGCCAAGGTGAACGAGCGCAGTCAGCGCGTGGTGGAACTGCGCTTCTTCGGTGGATTGACCACGCACGAAACGGCCGAGGTGCTGGGCGTGTCGGTGCGCACGGTGGGCGACGACTGGACCTTCGCGAAGGCGTGGTTGGGTCGCGAGCTGAACACGTCGCTGGAACCGTGAGTGATCGCGGCGATCGATTACGGGATCTGTTCCTGGCGGCGCGTGCGCTGGCCGGCGACGAACTGGGCGCCTACCTGGATTCCGCCTGCGGCGAAGATCTTGAGTTGCGCGCCGAGGTCGAGAGCCTGTTGGAGTCATCGCAACGCAGCGATCTAGACTCGGCCGACGTGGAGCTGGCGGTGGTCAGCGAGGCCAGCCGCACGGTGACCGACTTCGACATTCCCGAGAGCATCGGCGCCTACCGCATCGTTCGCCGCCTGGGCACGGGCGGCATGGGTTCGGTGTTCGAGGCCGAGCAGGCCAATCCGCGCCGCACCGTTGCGTTGAAGATCATCAACACCCCGTGGCTCACTCCCGGCATGGTGCGTCGCTTCGAAACCGAAGTGCAGGCGCTGGGCAATCTGCAGCATCGTGGCATCGCCCAGATCTTCGAAGCGGGCTCGTTCGAGATGGACGGCGGTACCCTCCCCTACTTCGCCATGGAGTACATTGGCGGACGGACGCTCACGCACTACGCCGAGCAGGAGAAGCTGAGCGTTCCCGATCGGTTGGATCTGATCGCCCGCATATGTGACGCCGTGGATCACGCGCACCGCCAGAGCATCATCCACCGCGACCTCAAGCCCGGCAACATCCTGGTGAGTGAGCGGGGGCATCCCAAGGTGCTGGACTTCGGCGTGGCGCGGGTGACGCAGGCCGACGTGCGCGCGGCGACCGTCCATACCGCCGTGGGTCAATTGGTGGGGACCCTGCCGTACATGAGCCCCGAGCAGGTATCGGGTGAGGTGGACGAACTGGATCTGCGCACCGATGTGTACTCGCTGGGCGTGATCGCCTACGAACTGCTCACCGGCAAGTTTCCCTACGATCTGGGCCATGGTTCGATTCCCGATGCGATCGTGGCCATTCGCGACGAAGAACCCGAACCGTTGGATCAGCACGGTCGCGAGTTGGGCGGCGACGTGAAAACGATCGTGCACAGGGCCCTGGAGAAGGAACCGGATCGCCGGTACCAGTCGGCAGCGGAGTTGGCCGCTGACATCCGGCGCTTCCTGCGACATGAACCAATTCTGGCCCGCCCGCAAAGCACCTGGTACCGCGCGCAGAAGTTCGCCCGGCGCAACCAGGCGTTGGTGACCGGCGGAGCCGTGTTTCTCGTGGTGGTGCTGGCCAGTCTGGGAATCATGGCGCAGCTGTACCTGCGTTCGGAGTCCGAGCGGGTAGCCAAGGAACGCGAAGCCACGCGCGCGACCGCGGTATCGAGCTTTCTGCTGGACGACATGCTGGCCGCCGCGCGCACGATCGAGGGTGGGTTCGACACGAAGGTGGTCGATGTGCTCGACCGCGCGGCTGAGAAGGCCGGAACCAGGTTTGCGGAGCAGCCATTGCTCGAGGCCGAGGTACGGTTGGTCCTCGGTGAGACCTACCGCGATCTGGGCAAGTACGCGGAGGCGCGCGAGCAGGGCCGGCTTTCTGGGGTGCTCTTTGCCGAACAACTCGGACGCGGCCACCAGCGGACCATCATGTCCAACATCATCGAGGCGACCGCGGCCAACTTCATGGACGAACCGGAACAAGCCGAGGCGCTGGCACGAGACGCGCTGGCCCGCGCCCGACCTGCGCTGGGGCCAACGTCGCTCACCACCGCGGCAGCCGCGTCACGCCTGGGCGAGATTCTGCAGAAACAGAAGAAACACGAGGAGGCCGAGGAGCTGCTTCGAATGGCCATAGAGATTTTCGACGACGACGCCAGCAGCCCCAACGACCAGATCGAGCCGCGGTTGAGCCTGGCCGCGTCGTTGCACGTGCGCGGCCAAGTCAAGGAAGCGACCGTCATTCTGCGTGAAACGCTGGCCCTGAGCGAGCGCCACTCGGGTTCGGAGCATCCGGCCACCCTCAGCACCAAGAACAATCTGATCGGTGCCCTGTTGGCCATCGACGAAGACGAGGAGGCGGCCGACCTGGCCGTGTCGCTGGCGGCGGACTTTTCGAAGGTGTACCCGCCCGAACATCCGCTGAACATGTTCGTAAACGTAACCTGTGCGCGAGCTCTGCAGGCCGCGATGCGTCTGGACGAGGCGATGGCATATGCGACGAGGGCCTACGAGGTGTCGATGAAGAGTTTCGGGCCGTCGCGGTACGAGACCGAGCGGGCGGCCAACGCTTGTGAGGAAATTGCGAGAGACGCGGCCGATGCGCCGGCGCGGTTGCATTGGGCTTACGTGGGTCTGGGGTGCCGGTTGCGGATCGCCAGTCCGGGAGAGTTGGCCAGTGTGGTGGCCCGCATGCGGATGCCGCAGTCGCTGCCTGATTACGATGCCGAGGAGTTCGCCGAACAGGTCACGACCATGGAGAAAGAGTCGGTCCCACCGGGGCATGCGCGGCGGTCGCGGTATCTGTGCAACCTCGGGCGTGGGTATCTGGAGTTTGGTCAGCAGGACGATGCGTTGTGGTGTCTGCGCGAGGCCTACGCGGCACTTGGCGAGAGTGACACCAGCGATCTTGAAATGCCGGCGATTGCTTTGGCGCTCGCCGAAATCCATACGTCGCGGGGGGAGGAAGCCGAGGCCGCACGCTGGCGGAAGCTGGCGGCCGCGGAGTGATGAACCGGCGGCGCCCATTGGACCAAACAGTTCGACGACGGAACCCTCTCCCATCGCTAGACCCTACACCTTGACCCCCTCGTTCCGCCGATCTCCGATCCACTCCCCCATGATTCCCATGTTCCAGTAGAGATCCTGCGCGCCGTTGACGGCCGTGCCTCGTACACGGATGCGCCCGCCGTGCTCGCCGTGTTGGTGGTGATAGTGGCACAACGTGACCAGGTTGGTGACCACGTCCGGTCCACCGTGGCTGGCGTATACGATGTGGTGAACTTCCAGGGTGCTGCGCTTGCTGCACTCGGGTGCACTGCATCGGTAGCGGTCGCGCTCGAGGGTGGCTCGGTGCCACTTGCGGTCGTACTCCGGTTGCACGTGGTGGGTCCAGGCCATGCGAGCGATGTGGACGACCTTCAGTAGCGCCCACCAGGGTGGCGGGTGAGGTATGTCTTCAACCGGTATGCCCGTAGCTCTACTGCAGACGAGGCGAGCGCGGTCGCTGATGGAGGCCATCAGCTGGAGTAACGCATCGGCTACGTCGCGAGAAAGGGTCCACTTGAGGGGGACCAGGTCGAGAGTCGGCGATTCAGAGCTCGTGAAGAGATCTTCGGCGGGAAGCAGGAAGTCGGGCAATGACGGGTTGGCTGCGATGGTCGTGGGCGATTGGATGGACGCTCGCAGGTCGTCGTCAGCGGGCGGAGCAAAGTCCATTCTGCTCCAACTACAGTAGTCGGTCCGCGAGAGACGAATGGCCCACTCGATCTTGGCCGAGAGGCGGCGCGTGGTGATCTGACCCGCCTCGTCGATCCAGGTGCGAAGGCTGCTGCGGGGGACTCCAGCTTGCCGCTCCAGGCGGTGTAGTTCGTCGAATTGGAAGGCACTGATTTCTCCGGCGACGCGGGCGAGGGCCAGCGGATGACCGGCGCGGCGCTCGCGGGCGCGGCGCAGCATATCGTGGGACGTTCGGGCCGAGACTCCCAGGCACTGTTCAGTGAACTGGACAAAGCGCGGGAAACCGCATTGGCCGTGGATGTTTTCGTGGAACATCGACAACAGTTCGTCTTCGCGCTGCGTGGTGAGCTCGGCGTGTTGGCGCGCGAGCTGGACGAAGTTGGCGTCGAGTTCCTGCACGCTTGGTTGGTCCAGTTGGGCCGAGGTACCAATGGAGGCGGTTGGGCAAGTTGGGCCGGCTGGGTCAGTTGGCGGCTGACTCGGCAACGCGGGTGGTGCCGATCGGACACTATGTGTGACGGCGCGGGTGGACCCCTGGTAGCGCTCGCGCGCTTGCTCTGGATGGACGCTCGCAAGGACTTCGGTGGTCGCTTCCGAGCAGATAGCGTCCATACATTGCTCGGGCGTGGCTTCATCGCCCAGAAGGTAGCTGGCCAGCTCGAGAGTTTCCTCGACGTAGGCGGCCACCGAGGCGGGCATGGAGATGGAGACACGCACGAGTTCATCGCTCGAGGAACACGCAACGCGCGGCGGCCGCAGTCTGCGCTCCTGGTGCAGTCGCTCGAAGGCCTGACGGGTGGACAGTCCTTCGAGCTCGTCGGCCAGCTCGTCCCATCTTGAAGGATCGCATTGGGAGGCCATGCGTTCGATGACGGAGAACGTAAGGCTTCCACAATCGAAGTGGATGGACGCTCGCAGAGATGCGTTGAGCACCGTGCCTACGCGAACGAAACCTGACCACGTGTTCCACGTGATTCCCGCCCGGGCGCGTACGTAGTCGCGCAGGGACGAAAACCCCAACTCGCGATGACCGCAACGCCGACGGATTTCGACCGCGGCGAGCGCAAGTTCGCGCAGGAGTCGAGTTGGCCTGTGTTTGAATTGGTATGCGCGTTGCGCCGGTGTCGCGCGCGAAATGCTCGCGACCATTGGAACTGCGACGGCTGACATCTTGCGATCCACAACTGGGAGGCTGGGATGCTCGATGGGTGAAAGGTAACAGACATTTGTGTGTTGAGCAAGATCAGAATGCTGCCTGACGCCAGATCAACTCGCCGAAGCCCAACGATGATCACGCCAGTCGTCGCGCCAACATCGAGAACCGTCTTCCCTGCGGGTCGCGCCGGATCGTGCTCGTGACCATTTGCCGCTGGCCCACGATGATGCACATTTTTGTTGCGCGACTGATCGCGGTATACAGCCAGCTTCGCTGAGGGATCTTCCCACCCTGCGACTGGTGCAGTGGAATGACGACGTAGGGCGCCTCGCTTCCCTGGAACTTGTGGCAGGTGATGGCATACGCCAGGTCCAACTCGCTCTCGTTCATGGGTATTTCCACAGTACGCGACGGGTTCTCGAACCTGACCACGAACTGACTCTCTTTCGTGCGGATCTCGAGCATGGTCCCAAGGTCGCCATTCAGAGTGTCCAGATTGTACTGATTCTTGTTCTGGATGACTTTGTCGCCAATTCGGAACTGGAATTTGCCCATCTTGCCACCACTGGGGTTCATTCTCGCCTGGAACACAGGATTCAGCTCGTTACACGACAACAGCCCCTGCCTGCGCAGCGGCGTGATGACCTGGATTTCGCCAATCGGATCGGCTGAGAACTTTTGTGGGATGCGCCGGGTTACGAGTTCGAGGATGTAGTCGCGAATCTCCGGCTGGCTTTCCTTGTGCACGAAGAAGAAATCGCTGGAGGCGTCGCTGGTTTCTGGCAACTCGATATCCTCACCGGCCTTGATGCGGTGACAGTTGCGAATGATGAGCCCGGGGTCCTGCCGCTTGATCTGCGTGAGCTCCACGGTAGCGACTGCCCCGGACTCGATGAGATCCTTCAAGACGTTGCCGGGGCCAACCGAGGGGAGCTGATACGTGTCCCCCACCAGGATCAACCGCGTTTGCGAATCGATCGCCCTCAACAAGCTGGCCATCAGCCGAATGTCGACCATGCTCATCTCGTCGATGATCACGACATCGGCCTCGATTGGATTCTCCGCGTTGCGCTGAAAGTGGAACTCACTACCGGAGGCACGCATAGGCTCGAGCAACTTGTGGATGGTCTGGGCCGACCTGCCGGTCATTTCGGTCATTCGCTTGGCCGCCTTGCCGGTCGGCGCAGCCAGGAGAACTTTCAGTTTTGGAAATGACGAGATGATGCGCCGAATGGTGTACGTCTTTCCCGTTCCCGGGGCGCCGGTCAGAATGAACACTCCGGCCGTGGTGGCCAGCCTGAGCGCTTCCTTCTGATCATCGGCAAGGTCTCGATAGTCCGCGTTGCCGGGCGTGACGATCTGCTGCGACAACTTCTTCAATTGCCGCGCAACAGTTTCTTCTGCCCGATGAAGTGCCGCGGCGTACACAACCTCACCATCGACTACCACATCACCGGTTGTCGCGAGCGTATCGATCTGACTTCCAATCAGCGCCACATCGAGCCCGAGATCCTGGGCCGTCTCGGCAATCAGTTCGTCGCGTGGCGTGCACGTATGGCCATGTAGCATGGACTTGTGCTTCAGCATGTGGAGAAGACCGGCCTGGATCCGAAAGGGACCGTTTGTCTCGTAGCCAACCTGAACCGCGACCTGGTCGGCGCTCTTGAATCCGATGCCACGGAT
Source organism: Candidatus Krumholzibacteriota bacterium (assembly GCA_029262065.1). Taxonomy (GTDB): domain Bacteria; phylum Krumholzibacteriota; class Krumholzibacteriia; order JAJRXK01; family JAJRXK01; genus JAJDAC01. The sequence continues at coordinate 237,733 of JAJDAC010000017.1, forward strand.
TCCCACCAATGCGTACGGGTTCTCACGAATCTTCCCGGGCGCGTCGCTGCCCCAGGTGTCGACGATGCGAACGATCGTCCGCGTAGGAACGGGAGTGTTCCGGAAGATTGCCCTGAGTTCCAGCTGGAGGTCCTGGTCTGGTATGCCTTCCTTCAGCGCCTTCGCCATGGCCACGGCGATCGGGCGGGAGATCCGCTTGATCTCCCTTGCCACCCGGTCGGGGTCCTTGCGGCAGATTTCGAGCGTGTCGGCGCCGTACGCTTGCGTCAATTGTTTGGCCGTGGCGGGTCCCACGCCGCTTGCCTTCTCTATGAGGTACTCGCGGATCGACTCCTCGTCGGTAGGCACGTGCAGGTCATAGTCGTCGAAGGCGAATTGGCGCCCGTACTTGGGATCGTCGACCCACCTACCGGTGAGCTCGTATTTCACCCCGACCGACGGCCCGAGGATTGATCCCTTGATGGTCGCCTGGTCGAGAGTACCTATGATGAACCCGGTTTCCTCATTCTCGTACCGAATGCGGGTCAGTTTTCCCTTGATGCGTTCGGTACCCATGGATCTCTCGGTTCACCCGCCCAGCACAATGGCTCGCATCTGGATGGACGGCGACCGGTCGTCGCCGCAGATGGGACCGAAGCAGTATAGTCCATCGTCGGCTACACAGAAATCAGGATAGCCCTCCCCACTAACCCGAGTGACATCTTCCTGAAAGTGGGACCCGATTGCGATCTCGCCTTGCTCGCGATTCAGGTCGCTACTTCCACCCGATAGGCGGCTTCCTTGTTGTCGTAGCTCTCCGAACCGGCAGTTCTACCTTTGGCTTCCACCTGGATCTTCTTCGGTGGCGGGCATGACAGTGCTCTGCATACCGTTCGACTGGTACGGCGAGGTCATTGCGCTCCAGTCAACAGAATCGTGGCTAACGAGCACTGCCTGTAGAAACGTATTTACCGCCTCCACGACCAATACGTGTTTGGCCTGGTGCTCGGCCGTGGCGGTACCCAAGAGCCGCAGTTGGGCGGGATCGTCCGAGAAGCTGCCATGATCAGCACCCGGAATGTCTACGACCACGCGGGTCGCCAGAGTCAGTCTTTCCAGCACGTCATTGTATCCAATGCCTTCCTCGCTCGGCCGGCGCGCTGCAAAAATTGGCACGCTATGCCGCTGTGGAGTGAAGAACGGTGAGCTCACCACATCGTTTTCCGATCCTAGAGTCCACGAGGCATCCAAAGCCACGACCGCATCGACCAGGGGATTGCGCCCCTGAAGGAGTAGTGCGACATCCCCGCCGGTACTGTACCCCATCGCGGCGACGCGCCTGCGATCCACGAACGGTTCCTCGATTACCGCACCAAGAGCAACTTCCAGGTCCCGCACCTGATGCTCCACACTTACTGCGTCGGATTGAAAATCGTAGGTCCACAACCCAGGGTTGAGCTGGGGTACGGTAGCCACAACAATCCCGTGCGTCGCCAGGTATTCAGCCAGGATCGTGTTGTCCGGAGCGCGGTTGAACCACCCTGCGGAGTACACCACGAGTGGGAATCTTCCGGGCGCGGAATTCGCTTCCGAACATACGGCTGTCTCCGTGCTCATCAAGCGATCGAATGCGACACTATCGCGGTTGGCGACGCCCTGATACGAATATTCATCCCAGTCACGGGTGACCTGTACGAGATCGTCGAACTCAGCCGATGGTGCGTTCATGTACAGGTAGTCACGCAACTGCATGCGATCTGGATGACTGCACGTGGCGGGGAACCAGACATCAACGCGAATTGGTCGCGCAACACTTCCGGTCGGCGAGTCCAGCGCCGAGCTGCGCGGCCAAACCCGGCTGTGATCGAATGTCCATATCCGCTTGAACCCGACCTCGTAGCGTCCCGCGACGAGACCGTCCCAGAGAGGTGCGGTTTCAGAACGTGCATCCGAGGGTGTGCCCGTTGCGATGATTGTGGTCAGGATCACCGAAGCAAATGGTCTCCAGTTCATGAACGCTCGATTCTACTCGAAGCGCATCGCCGAGTCGCAACCATAAGAATATTCCAACTGGGTGGCATGTTGCGTAGCTGCAGGCGTGCTGAGGATGGGATTTGCCTGATGCTCTATATAGTACTATTCGCACCATACGCAGTCAATCACAAAGCCGACTCTTCGTCAGCCCCATCAACCACGAGCGCCGAAATCCAAGTTAACTGAGAGTGAGCAAAAGCGGGATAAGACCCTGGTGACCTTCGGTTCACCCGCCCAGCACGATGGCCCGCATCTTGACCTCGCCGCCGAAACGAGCACGTACGTGGTATACGCCGGCGGCCACCGCATTGCCCGCCTCGTCGCGACCATCCCAGAACACGCCGTGCGACCCCTCCGTCTCGAGTTGTGAGATGAGGCGTTGGACCCGTCGTCCGCGCACGTCGAACACGTCCACCTCGACGTGGCCGGCCTGGCTTAGCTGGTAGTGAATGGTAGTGCCAACCCCGAACGGGTTCGGGACGTTTGGCTCCAGCACCAGAGACGACCCGACCGCCGGTGCCGCAACGGGAGAACAGGCGATGAGCTGGGTGCCCTGGTTGTTCGCTTCGCGGTCTTCCGCCACTGCGTCTTCCGGGTCCAGAACCATAATGAGCGTATGCGGGGCCGGCGTGGGCAGGTTCACGGTAAACACCTTCATCACCTCGTCCCCGTCAACCAGGTCGGTGTCCACGTAGCTCTGCACCAGGCTCCAGGGCTCGACCACGTCCAGGTAGAAGTGCACCGTGACGCTGGGCACCACGACCCCGGGGCCAAACCCGTAGACCCGGTAGGTGGCCGTGACCTCGGCAACCTGGGTGCTGAGGCACGCAGAAACGGTCACGTCGCTGTTCGAGGTATCCAGATCGCGCACGACATGGCGCACCCGATAGACCGTGCCAGGAGGCGGGCGGTCGAGAACGTACAGGTTGCCGTCGGGCCCGGTGTCCAGGTCGGTCACGCTGATGAAGTCGCCGATGATCAGCAGATCGCGCTCGGTGTTGTCGTCGGCCACGAGATCCTGCAGCAAGGGGTCCGTGAAGACCAATGCGTCACGCGCAGCATTCAGTTCGAAGTGGAAGATGCTGCCCGACGTGAAGTCGGTAACGAACAGGGTGTTTTCGTACGCCGCGCCGAGCTGGTCTGAATCGAAGAACTCGAGTGCGGTGATGCCGCGCGAGTCGAGCCAGGAGAACTCGGGGTCGGAGTAGAAGGCGCCAGCCACCATGACCAGGTCGGCCACGCCCTGCGGGTCGCGGGAATCGGGTCCCATGATCTGCTTCCAGCCCGAATTCAGGCCCGCGTCGACGCGGTTGATCTCGTCGTACTCGGCGGGTCCGTTCTCGGTTTGCCAAAGAGCCCCCGTGACGGGATCGAAGTCGAGCCCGTAGCCGTTGCGGATGCCATAGGCGAAGTAGGCCTCGTAGCCCGGTACCGCGAGGAACGGATTGCCCGCGGCCGGCGTGCCGTCGTCTTCCAGTCGGAAGATGACGCCCGTGTCGTCGGGCTGGCCGCCGGCCACGTTCTGCAACACGCCGTTCTGGAGCTGATCGCCCATGACCACGTACAGCTTGTCGTCGGGACCGAAGATCAGGATGCCGCCGTTGTGGTTGAAACCGGGGTTGGCCGGGAGGTCCATCAGGAGAAGCGGATTGACGAGGTTGCTGCCGTCGTAGGTGTAGCGATAGACCCGGTTGCCCAAAATGTTCGCGGGAACGTTGGTGTCGGCGCCAGTCGAACTCTCGGAGTAGAAGAGATAGACGAAGCCGTTGGTGTCGAACTGCGGATGGACGGCGATACCCAGCAGGCCACCTTCCATGCTGCCCGTGTTCACGGCGACGTCGCCGACCTCGACCGCCGTGCCCCCGGTGACGCGAAGGATCTTACCGGTGCGCTGCTCGATGACGAAGAAGTCGTCGTCGGCCAGGAATTCCATCTGGCTGGGCAGAGCGAAGCCGCTGGCAACCGTGTCGACGATGAGGCGGGGGTCGCTCAGGGTCTGGGCGCGGGCAAGCATGGGGAGCGCGAAGAGGACTGTGATGGCGAGAGCAAGGCGGACCGGGTGTTTCATGGTGTCCTCCGTTTGTTCGGCCAGCCCGCGAACGTGAGTTTTCGGACACTACGGGCCAGGGCAACCGATGCGACGGTCTACTTCGTGACGAATCGGACACTACTTCTTACGAGTGGTGGAGCAGCAACTAGAACCAGCCCTTGACCGCTCCCCAGCTCTGGATCTCGGTCCGAACCGGCGGCGCGTCGGTCGTTACGACTTCGATGGCCTTGATCGCCGGGTTCTCTATTTGGTGAATGAACTCGATGTCGATATCCACCTGGCCGGCATCATCATCGGCCGGGGAATCGGCCTGGACCACGATCAGACGACCGAAACCGACGTTACAACCGAACTCTGCAAACGGGTCGATGTTGTCGAGACTGCTGTCGAGTTCGCCTTCGATCAACACATCGAACTGGCGAAACCCCGCGACGCAGCCGGGGTTGAAGATCTCGGCAAAGTACAAGCGCACTTCGTAGGTTCCTGGATCCACGGGGAATACATACTTCATTTCGGATCCACTCGTCACGTCGTAGCGCTCAGCTTGAATGACCGACATCGGGACGTTGGTCGGCAGTAACGACATGTCGATGGCGGCGCCGGTGGAACCGGTGTTGTTCGACCCCGCGGCCCAGTACGTCGAGGGCGCCGCGACGGAGTCCGCGGACCAATCGGGTCCGGCATCGAGGGACGCCACTGTTCCCCCGCCGCAGTTGACGCGGTATACCACGGTCTGGGCGCTGGCGGAGGTGGCCAGGAGAGTCACAACACACACACAACCAAGCACAAGGGCAAGGCGCTGGTAAGCATTCACGAGTTTCATTTGGAGTTTCCTCAGTGGTGAGAGCCCTTGGAGATAGGGCGAACAAACGCGCAGCTTCGGCGTGCGACGGGAGCGATGCGAATCACGCTTGAGTCTACCACAGGCGGCTCCTGGAAACACAACCACGGCCGTGCCCCGTCCGGAGTCACGAGACAAGTACTTGCCAGCGTCTTTCAAATACGTTTCGTCGGACTCCCGACCAGAGGTGGAATCCGACTCTGACGGCTAACCCGTTGCCAACTTGGAAGAAACAATTGGTACGCCGCCAGGAACCTTGGCTACTGTGCCCCACCCAGTCTCTTTCGACTATTCACGACGATTCGATACATTCCCGACCCGCCTCCACGCACCGTCCTGCTTGGCGTAGAGTTCAACCCACGCCCACACCGAGTTGCGTTGTTCGCCGTCACGCTCGCTCGCAATCTGCACCTGGCAGATTACCCAGCCCAGTGTTCCGTCTTCGGAAACCCGCACGACCGGCTCGACCAGATCGCGATACTCGCTGAACGTCGTTGACTCGAGGTAGGGCTGGAGCCTCGCCCGACGATCTTCAATGGAAGGTCGGGAAATCTCACCACGATTTGCGCTCACATAGCTTTCGGACTCTTCCGCCATCCACGCGTCGAGATCACCTTCGATATGGTAGCGCAGCACATCACGGTGCATCTGTAGGATCGCTTGTTCGTCGGTGGGTTCATCGGTGGGTACGTCGTGCAGCGGGGAGTGCAATTGAATGACGTTGCCCTCGGGATCGTGCAGTTGGATGAGGCGGATGCCGTGGGCCTCGAAGTCCAGCACCCGGGGCCGCTCGCCAGTGTCGGCCTCGACTCGATCGGCAACCACTCTCACGTCGGCAACCGACATCCCGGTCTTCACCAGGCCACGGAACCTCGCATCGCCGTCCGCCACGGTGCTACGACGATCGAAGATGATCTCGATCGAAACGTGCTCATTGCCGAGGTTCGCGATTCGCCAACGCCCGTCTTCTGCTGTCGTGTCGTCTACCAACTCGACACCGAAAGCCTGCGAATACCACGCGATGGCCGAGTCCACATCACCCACGTCGACCGCAAAGTACGCGGGAGCCTTGTACGAGGTGATCCACGACTCGCCATGGGAGCTTGCGGGGAACGCCAAAAGCAAGACGATCAGAATGAGCCTGTGCATGACTGGCCTCGCTGTCTCAAGACTCTCATATGATTCTCGACAAACGCGGGGAAACGCGTCGATTTGGCTACCTACTGGCCACTAATAACTCATTTTGACTGTTTTGAATAGTTGGGACGCCGCCAGGAATATGCCGTTCTCTGGTGTCGATCGATCCCACGGCCTTGTTGCAGCGGGAAATCCAATTCATGACGATCGGGTGCAAGGCGGCTCATGTAGCCACTTCTTGTAGATGATGGAGCGTCTCTCCGATACGCTTCTGACTCGTGCCAGTTGGACGTCATCAACTCGCCATCGTCCGGAGATTCTTCGATCGACTTGACCCATGAAGCCAAACGCCACCATCGTCCGTAGATCTGCGGCTGGGCCCAACCGACGAACCCATCCCCTGACGCTCCCACACGACCTTCTCCAGAAGGTTCGGTCACGGGTCAAACTGGTCGCCATCCTGCTGATGATCGGATTCATCGTGGATCCGGCGATTCACCTGGTCGTTTGGGCGACCTCACAGATGACGGGCGGCGCAAGCCCTACGGTCGAGGCCTTGCCTCTCGCCACCAATCTTGTGGCGATCGCGATCTCACTGGTCGTCTGGGCCATAGCGCGATCTCCCCGGGTGAGCCAGACACGGTTGCTGGAGGTTGGTCTGACGTTCGAGGTATTGATCTGCCTCGTCGTCTCTCTCGACACGCACGAGTACTTCCTGACCCAGGCCGGCGAGCTGCCTCACCTGACGTGGGTCATTGCCATCATCATCCTGTTTCCGCTGATCATTCCATCGCCGCCGCGAAGCATGCTCCTAGCAGCCATCGCGGCGGCACTGACGTCGCCGCTGAGCCTTTTCATTCTGCAGGTTCTGGGAAAATATTCCCTTACCAAGGACGACTATCTCCAGGCATCAATCAACCCTGCACTGGCGGTGGTCCTGGCCTACTTCGCATCTCGCGTCGTCTACGGATTGAGCGTCGACGTGGTACGGGCCCGTCAGATGGGCAGCTATCACCTTGTAGATCTGTTGGGCCGCGGCGGCATGGGAGAAGTCTGGAAGGCCGAGCACGCCATGCTGGCCCGACCGGCGGCGATCAAACTGATTCCGGCCGAGATGTTGTCATCGAACGAGAAGGAGAGTCCGGAGGTAGTGCTTCGGCGTTTCGAGGCGGAGGCCCAGGCAACGGCATCACTGCGATCGCCAAATACCATCGATCTGTACGATTTCGGTCGGGCCGACGACGGGGCGTTCTACTACGTCATGGAACTTCTGGACGGCATGGATCTGGAGGCTCTGGTTGAGAGATACGGTCCGCTCCCTTCCGAGCGCGCCGTTCACCTTCTGCGCCAGGTCTGCCGATCGCTCGCCGAGGCGCACGACAAGGGCCTGGTCCATCGCGACATCAAGCCGGCCAACGTCTTCGTCTGTCGCTACGGGCTCGAGAGCGATTTCGTCAAAGTGCTCGATTTCGGCTTGGTGAAATCCAAGCGGGACACGAACCAAACCGACTTGAAGGCGACGGCCCAAAACGTCGTCGGCGGGACGCCGGCCTTCATGGCTCCCGAGCAGGCGTTGGGCCGAGAGGATGCCGACAGGCGCTCGGATCTCTACTCCCTTGGATGTGTCGCCTACTGGCTTCTGACCGGGCGCATGGTGTTCGAAGCGGAGACCGCGATCGAGATGATCACGCACCACATCCAGTCCACGCCAGCTCATCCCTCGATGTACGCCGAGACTGCCGTCCCGAAGGGACTCGACCAACTCGTTCTTCGCTGTCTGGAGAAGGGCCCGGCAGACCGGCCTGCGAGCGCCCAGGCCCTGGAGCGAGAGCTAGCGGCCATCGAGTTTCCGGACGATTGGACCCAAGAGCGCGCGTTGCGCTGGTGGGACGTTCACCAGCCGGTCGGGCGACCCGGAACCGCATCACGCTAGGGAACGACAACTGCAAGGTCCGGTTGCACTACGTGCTCAAGGCGAGATTGGAAGTACAGGAGCCATAGTGGATGCAGGGTCCTACTCGGAAGAAGCGGACCTGGCGGAGACCGAAAGCGGCGTCACCAGACGCATCAGCACGGCATGATCGTCCTCATTGCCGAGTAGGTACATCGTCCCGTCGGTGTCGAACTCCAGTCCTGTCCAGAAAACGTCCTCGTCGGGAAGCTCGACGGTTTGGATGACCCGCTTGGTCGTGGTGTCGATTCTCACGATCGACCGTGATCCGATGGTGATGAACCCCCACATGTCAGTCCCGTCGAACGCTAGCCCCCGGAGGGAACGATCGAACAGGGCACTCTCCACGAGCACGTCTGGTTCGCCGTTGGTGTTGACGATCAAGAACTGCTGTTGCCCGGTCGCATCCGCTGCGCCGTGGAGCCAAAGCCGGTCGGTGGCTGAGTTGTACGCGCCGGCCCGGACGGTGATTTCCAGTCCGAGGTCGTTGCCCGTGTGAACCGTATCGAACACGGTAGTGAGATTGCGACGGAACACATCCGGGCTGCCGCCGCACCCGCAGTGGGTCCACAGGTCCGTCCCCTGCGAGGTCTGCAAGAATCTGCTCTGCGTAGGCCCCAGCGGTGCCACCAACGAGTTCGTGTCCAGATCGTATGCTTGGATCTGGTTGTCCGTGGAATTGTAGATCAGATCTCCGTTGTACAGCACCAGATCACCGAAGGAATTCGCCGGGGGAAGACCGGTAGCCTCGACGGCGAAGTTCAATGTGCGACAGGTCACACTGGAAGGCAGGGCAAGCTGACGTTCGAAAAGAGCAACGACACCCTCGGGGCTGGCCACCGCCAAATTCTGGGCGTCCAATTCTACGACCGGAAAGAGGTTTCCACGCTCGGCGTTGAAGGAAAACGCGGGTTCGCGAGAAAAGTCGAGCACCAGGGTGTTCCCGTCGAACAAGGTGAACACGCGCACGCAATCATTGGCATCTGTCTTCAGATCCCTGATGTAGGCCCGGGCGAAACCATCGGGCTGGATATCCAGGGCAGTGACCTGCGCTCCTGAAATGAGCGCCGGCGCGACGGTTCCCTGCGTCAGCAGCCACGGTCCGTAGATCTCGGTCGGCAACCGGTTCTCCCGCGCGACGTCGGACACGGGGGTGGCCGCAACGATGCTGGTGGGCTGCTCGCATCCCTGAGTCAATGCAAGGACCAGAGGCAGAAGGATGGGGGCGAATCGGATGATGCCACGCATGTCGATCCCTAACGTCGGAGGGCGGTCCCGGTCGACTGACCGGACTCGCTCATACATACGAAATCGCGGCGACTGGACTGACATGCTTTCGGAAGAATCTGGGGTCAGCTACACCCCGAGGGGCGCACGACCGCGACCAGGAGCTGGCGAGAGCCACTTCGAAGGTTCCGCAAGGTAGTCAACCTACGAGTGTACCCGGGTACACTCCTGCTTCGTGCGCGATCAAAAGGCCCGCCGCAACGCGGCGGGCCTTCAGGGGAATCGAAGTGTCAGTGCGGTCGAAACGACCGCACCGCGCCCGTCGCACATGGGGTCGCGAAGAATTGGTACGCCGCCAGGGACTTGAACCCCGAACCTACTGAATTTGAGAAAGTTGCATTGCCACCCGCGCCGGTTATGAGCTTCGACAACGCCGGCGGAATGCCTTGGACAGTATGCCGTAGTGTCCGAGAATACAAACGACGTCATGCTGCCCGCCGATGGTAGACAACGCGTTCGTCTACAACGCACTGTTGCATTGGAACGACATCGACGAGCTGAAACGGCCCGAGGCAGAGGTCGGCGACGAAGCCGGGGAGTGACCGCAGAACCGAGCAAAAACTAGAAGCGACCCTTCACCGCGCCCCACGTGATTGCCTCCGTGGCTATGGGGCAGTCGGTGCCTACCGGCTCCAGGTCGAACGTGCGCTCGGTGAACTCTCCCCACTCGCCCTCGACGCGAGCGCGCACTTTCCAAGTAAGACCGAAGCGATCCTCGTTCCAGAACCACGAGGCGCTGATATAGAGGTGGGAGGTTCTGGGCACGAAGACTTCGAACACGCTTCCCACGAAACTCGGCGCTTCGACCACGAGATTGTATTCCGTGGCCGCGCTGCAGGGCGCCCAGTAAAAGTTCCAGACGATCCCGTCGACGTTGATGCACCCATTGTCCATGAGCGCCCCAGGGAAGGGGGCGATCAGCGTAACCGTGCAGGGCTCTGCCAGCGGGCCGTCTGCATACACGCGCACCACCAGTTCGAAACTCAATTCGTCGCTCGAGAATTCCAGGTTGACTACCTCGAGCGTGATGCGTCGGATGTCATTACCCCTGAAATCGGTGGGTATCAGCCCAAAGGCGGTCTGTTCGAACTGGCAGAAGCTCGCAACGTCGTTCGCACCCGTGATTTCTATACAGACGAGATCACTCATCCCGTTGATCATCCGGACCGTTGCGTCGAAAAAGTCGAAATCGGTGTTCAAGTTGGACTCGAACACCTGGCCCACGGACGATGCATCGTAGGTGAGACTTCCGAACAGAACGTCCCAGTCGTCAGTACCAACCCGAGCCACGCGAAAGTCGATGCCCACCGACCCTTCGGTCGAGAGGTTCGCGGTTCCCGACCAAACACCGGTACCCAGCAGCTGCGCCTGAGCGTCAAGAGCGAGAGCAAGTAGGCACGAGGCTACGGCGACGGCTATGGCGACTACACAAGGGCTCCTGGCCAAGTGGGACCTCCGTACGATTGTGTGCCTGGCTGCAGGTCCCGGAAAGACTACAGCAATTGGATCCGCAATCGGCCGCGATTCTGTGTGCTTTGCCCGCCCTGGTGCTTTCACTCCATAGAGACGCGAATCTGACCCTCATCCAATGCTCGTTGCCCCGGCCGCACGAGCCGATTAGAGCCTCGAGCGGCTGGCGCTGGATTAGCTGAGAAAGGCGCGGCTCGCTGTTTCGCAGCCCGCGTGGATACATCCTAGAATCGAAACGGGCAAATCAAGAGTGCAGCGATCCGTCGCCGCATAGACCTAGTACATACTCCGCACATGCTCCCGCTCCAGCAAGCGTGCGATGTATTCCTGCTGATGCGTGAGATCTGGGTAGAGCGACAAGTAGTTGCCCGCGTCTTTCAAGTACGCTTCGACAGTGCGCTTAGCATGGCCAGTGACGACCAGCTTCTGTCGAAAGTCCTCGAGCAATTCATCACGGTACGGATGGGCGTTACCAGACATATCGGACTCCTAACCAGAGGGGGAATCCGACTCACTGACGGCTAACCCGTTGCCAACTTGGAAGGAAAAATTGGTACGCCGCCAGGGACTTGAACCCCGAACCTACTGATTAAGAGTCAGTTGCTCTGCCAGTTGAGCTAGCGGCGCACCCAAGACGATGCTGGTAGGACCTGGCGGTGGCGGGCCGGCTGAGTCTTGAAGACGGAGCCGACCACAGGCTGCACCTGCCAAGCGAATCAGAAAGCTAGCAACCACTTACCACAGTGTCAAGGCGACCATCGAAACCAGTGGTCGACAACTACCATATATAGTTCCGCGCCCGCCCCAGGCCCCGTTGGCGGCAACTCAACTCATTCACCCATAATCAGTTACAACCCTCAGGCAACCCACACCGTCTTGGCATTGGTGAACTCCCGAATACCCAGTGTACCCAACTCGCGCCCCAGCCCGCTGGTCTTGATGCCCCCAAACGGAAGCCTCGGATCGGACTTCACGAAGTCGTTCACGAAAACGGCCCCCGCCTCGATGTGCGCCAGACGCTTCTCGGCGGCTTCGGCGTCCGCCGAAAAGACCGCGGCACCCAGACCATACGAGGTGTCATTGGCGACCCTCAAAGCCTCATCGTCATTCCCCACCGCGATCACCACGGCCACCGGACCAAACACCTCGTCGGAGTACGCGGGCATACCCGGCCCAACCCCGGTCAGCACCGTGGCCGGGTAGAACGCCCCCACACCACCGGGTCGCTCACCACCCAGGACACACCGCGCGCCCAGCTCCACACTCCGAACCACCTGCTCGTGCAAAGCGTCGCGCAAATCAACCCGAGCCATGGGACCCAAGCTGGTGTCTGACGCCAACGGGTCTCCCATGACGAACCGAGTCATGCGCTCCACCACCAATCCCGTAAACCGCTCCACCAACGGCTCCACCACCACAAACCGCTTGGCCGCGATACAACTCTGCCCACCGTTGATCATGCGCCCGGTAACACACGCGGCCGCGGCCAACTCAACGTCGGCGTCGGCCAGAACCACATAGGGATCACTACCGCCCAGTTCGAGCACGCACTTCTTCAGGTTCCGGCCAGCAATCTCCGCCACCGCTCGCCCCGCTCGCGTGCTGCCGGTCAGCGTCACGCCCGCCACGCGCGCATCGCCCAGTGTGGGCTCCACCATGTCCACGTCCCGCGGCACAACCTGCACCAGATGGTTGGGAAACCCCGCGTCCAACAACAGTTGCTCCAATGCATACGCGCAACCCAATACAGTCGGCGCGTGCTTCAACAACACCGCGTTGCCCGCCATGAGCGCCGGCGCCGCAAACCGAACCACCTGCCACAGCGGAAAATTCCACGGCATGATGGCCAACACCACGCCCAATGGGTCGTACCGCACGTAGCTCCGCGTGGCCTCGGTGTCCACTTCCTCTGGCGCCAACATGTCCCGTGCATTCTCGGCGAAGTACTCGCACGCCCACGCGCACTTGCCCACCTCGGCTCGCGCCTCGGCCAGGGGCTTGCCCATTTCGGCCGTCATGACGCGCGCCAGCGAATCCACCCGGTGGCGCAGCAGCCCGGCCGCCTGCAGAAGACACCCCCGCCGCCGCTCGAACGCGGAGTCCCGCCAGCCCAGAAAAGCGGCATGGGCCAAGCCAATCCGCTCGTCGGTGGCCGCCGCCGATTCCACGGGGTACTCCGCCACGACCTCGCCCGTGGCCGGGTTGACCGATCTGAATGTCATTGCGTGCTCCAAGGCTGGTGGCCCCGCGATGATAGTCGATTCCCCACTAGCCGAGAACCGGCGCCCGTTCTACCCTGGTCGGCCAGGGAGAGTGAAAATGACACCAGCGAAGAAAAAGACAACCGCGAAACGCCTCGCCAAGAAGCCGGCCAAAAAGGCCGCCAAGAAAAAGGCCACCGCGAAACGCGCCACCAAGAAGACTCCGAAACGAAATACGGCAACCAACAACGGCGGCCCCCGCCGCAAGGTCCCCAGCCCCTACCTGCCCGAGATTCTCGAAACCCTGGCCAAGACCTACCCCGACGCGCACTGCGAGTTGGACTACACCAGCCCCTTCGAACTGCTCATCGCCACCATCCTGTCGGCCCAGTGCACCGACGTGCGCGTGAACATCGTCACCAAGACCCTCTTCGCCAAGTACCGCGGCCCCGCCGACTACCTGGAAGTTCCGGTGGAAGAGTTGGAAGAAGACATCCGCACCACCGGCTTCTTCCGCAGCAAGACCAAGAACATCCGCTCGGCCTGCCAGACAATTCTGGACAAGCACGACGGCGAAGTGCCCGAAACCATGGAAGAGCTGAACGCCCTGGGCGGCGTGGGTCGCAAGACCGCCAATGTTGTTCTGGGCAATGCCTTCGGCAAACCCGCCGGCGTGGTCGTCGACACCCACGTACGAAGAATCTGCAACAAGCTGGCCCTGACCAACCAGGAAGACCCGGTGAAGATCGAGCGCGAGCTGAACAAGCTGGTGCCCGAAGAACACTGGACCATGTTCCCCCACTGGGTCATCTGGCACGGACGACGGGTGTGCAAAGCACGCACGCCGCAGTGCGATGACTGCACGCTGTACGCGTATTGCCCCACACGTGCCTGATTCGCTCGACCACTTCCCGCCCATTCTTTGACACCACCATCCACGCAGCATATGGTTGGGCGGTGACAGAAGGCCATTGGAGGTGTGAAGGTGCGCAAATCAATCGCCCCCATCGCGATCGCGGCCACCCTTGCCTTCTGCCTCGCGTTCAACGCCGATTCCGCCAACCAGATCAACACTGCGACCGCTGAAAACGCGACCCTCGCAGATTCGCTCATGTCATACGGCGAATACGACTCCGCCCGTGTTCTCATCCGCACAACGCTCACCGACGCCCGGGCCGAAAACGACTCGGTGCTGCTCGCCCGAGTACTCGCGTTGGCCGGAATCGCCGAAGTGAATGGCGGCGATCAATCCGAGGCGCTTGCGTATTTGAATGAGTCCATTGGCATGGCGCAGGCCCAACGTGACACGGTCACGTGGATGCGTGCGCTCGGCGGCAAAGGAAACGCGTTTCGTAACATGGGCGAACGAGGCGACGCCCGTAACGCGCACGGAAGAGCACTCGAGCTGGCGCTGGCCACACGCAACCGCACCAGTGAGGGTTGGGCACGCAACGCAATTGCGGGACTGGAATGGCGAGAGGGAAACCTCGAGAGCGCGCTACGCGAGAGCAGATCGGCCGCGGCGGCATTTCGATCGGTCCAGCACCCACAGGGTGAACTGGCCGCGATGAGTCGCATTGGACCGTTGTACTTCACGATGGGCAAGGTCGACACCGCTCGCACGGCCATGCTCCAACAGCTTGCGCGCTCACAGGAGCTGGGAATTCCCTCGGAAGAAGCCCTTGTAATTGGAGACCTCGGCGTGCTGGAGGCCAACGCCGGCGATATGACCAGAGCCGTGCAGTACTTCCGGCGCGCCTATGAGTACGAGCAATCCAAGGGAAACATCCGTCAGAGCATCATGCCGGCCAACAACCTTGGCAATGCCCTCGCACAGCTTGGACGCTACGAAGAGGCCGAGTCCATACTGAACAAGACCATCGACATGTGCGAGACCAATGGTTTCACCGCCTTCACAGGACAGTTGCTCGCCAGTTCGGCCAATGTCCTTCAGCAACAGGAAAGGTGGGATGCCGCCGCCTCGCAGTCGCGGCGTGCCCTGGCGCTCGGCTCCGCGCTTCGGCCGAAAGCACGATCCACGGCCAAGGTGCGCTTGGCCGCGTCGATGTTGGCCATGGACAGCACCCAAACGGCCATCGCGGTGCTTCAAGACCAGAAGTCTGGTGGTGAGAGCGCCACACTGCTTGCCAAGAGCTACCGCCGACAGAACCAGCTCGATGACGCATTGACTTCGGCATTGGAAGCCGAGGAATCGACGCGTGACGGGAAGGTCCTCAGATACCGCGTCGATGCGCTCTTCGAGCTGAGTATGTGTTATGCGGCTCGCGGCGAATCTGACGAAGCGCTGCATTGGTTCAACGAAGGCGTCCAGGCCGCACGCGCACATCGCGAACAACAAAGCACCCATGCGTGGCGCGAGGTCTTTGGCGGGGCTCGCGCGCTGGTGACGAGCGCTCGCGTTGTCCTGGATCATCCGCCCAACGCGGACTATCACGAACGCGTCGAAGCTCTGTATGACGTCCTGCAGACATTCAAGGCACGGACGCTCATCGAACGCATCACGGAACCTCGCGAACGCAGCGATCCCCGGTCGGCGTTCGCCGAACTCGACCCGGTGACGCTCGAGGAACTGCAGACGACCATCCTACAGCCCCGCGAGCTTCTGTTGGATTTCGTCGTCGGCGAGAACGAAACGTATCTGTTTGCCGTGACGCGCGACAGTTGCCGCATCGCGCTCTTGCCGGGATACGCTTCCGATTTCCCCGAACAGATAACCATCTATCATGATGCCATGGGGGCGTCGACAGGCGCGTCCAGAACGCGCCTCGACGGGCTCCAAAGATCATCGGCCGAGCTGGGGCTGCGGATTCTGGGCGAATTCGACGATCTCATCCGAAGCGCGGACCGCGTTGTCGTGGCACCCGACTCCTATTTCAACGCGCTACCCTTCGGCACATTGGCGCTTTCGTCCAACAACGAACCACTGTTTGAAACCAAGGCGATCAGTCGCGTCCCGTCGGCGACCCTGCTCAGACTACTCCGTCGCCCTGAAAAACCGCCGACCGATGCAATCCGGTTCGCCGCCCTCGTTCCCGAAAGTTCCACCGAACTTCGAGGCGCCAAAGAGGAAGTTCGCTTTCTGGAAAGCACATTCGAAGGCGTCACGGTCATGGCCGGACTGGTCGGAAACGCCCAGGTCAACGAAGCCCTGAGCGCAAGTGACATCGTGCACATCGCCGGCCATGTCGAAGTGGACGACGAAGTGCCATGGCGGTCGGGCATCCTGCTAGGTCGCCGAACTGCGTCAACATCAGTGAGCGCAACGCGCGGATCGCCCGGCGACGAGGACGGCGCCTCCCGCGGGGCCGCCGAAGACGACCCGTACCTGCGCGCCGCGCGCATCGCAGGCTGGAGCATCCCTGCCCGTCTGACGGTCTTGTCCGGCTGCGAATCCGCACTCGGCCGCATTACGCGGGGTGAAGGCGTACTCGGCCTGACGTCTGCATTCTTGAGCGCCGGCGTGAAGACGGTGATCGCGACGCTGTGGGAAGTGGACGACCGCGTCACCGCCGACTTGATGAAGACCTTCTACGACCAGCTGGCCAAAGGTGAAACCGCGGAAGCAGCGCTGCGAATTGCGCAGCTTCGGATTCGGTCGGACAGCGCGACCGAGTCGCCGTTCTACTGGGCGGGATTCGTGGTTGTCGGCGATGGCACAACAACCGTGCCGCTGGTGGAACGGCCACGCGGGAATCGGCTTCCGTGGGTTGGGATGGTGGGCGGGCTTTTGATCGTGGGCGCGCTGGGGCTTCGTGCTCGTGGGCGGGCTTCGCGGAAGAGAACGCCGGGTTGACGTTTCGGGGGGTGTTGCGCGAGAGTTACCCGGCGTTCCCCGGCGTTCCCCCACGCTGACACCCACACCGAAGATCGAGGTCCCACTGTGATTCGAGCCAGCGAGCGCGCTCCCTTCCTGCTTTCCCTTCTCGTGGCCGGCTGCTTTGCCAGCTTCATCGCCTGCGGCGACGACGACCCCGCCGGTCCGGGCGGATCCAGCACCAGTACGGGCGTGTTCCGCGACAGCAACGTTTCGGGCCTGGGCTACGCGTCTGGAGAGCTTTCCGGCGTTACCGACGCCAGCGGTACCTTCAGCTACGAGGGATCGTCCATCACGTTCTCAGTCGGCGGCGCGAACCTGGGTACGGCAACCCCCAAGAGCGTGGTCACCCCCATCGATCTGGTAACCAACGGGTCTTCCACGAACACTGAAGTGCTCAATATCGCCCGCTTCCTGCAGATGCTCGATCTCGATGGCGACCCCGAGAATGGCATCGTGATTTCGTCGGCCGTGACCGCCGCCGCCTCCGGTTGGTCGGTGGATTTCACGACCAACGACTTGCCCACCGAACTCGCCTCGATCATTACCGACGCCAACACCGCCGATGGCACCACGCACACTCTACCCAGTGCAGCGGCGGCGCAGGCCCACTTCGAGGGAACCCTGCTCTGCAACTACGTAGGTGCGTTCGAAGGAACGTACTCTGGTGACGACAGCGGCGATTTCAGCGTGTTCGTGGATGCCAACACCGGATTGGTATTCGGATACGCCTACTCCACGGCCGAAGACGAGTTGATTACCCTGAACGGAACCAGTCCCATCTCGGCTGACCAGATCGCGGCGTTCACCAGCGGCGATACGTCCACCGGTTCGACGTTTGACGGTGCCTTCTCGAGCACATCGGCCGTGTCAGGCAACTGGAGCGGAATCGGTGGCATCTCGGGCGGGTTCACCGGAGCCCGCGTGGGCGGCGCTCCCACGAAAATGTACCGGTTCTCCGGGTTGTTCCAGGGCGACGCCATTGGATCGTTCGTCATCGACATCGACGCTTCCAACCGGGTCACGGGCATTGCCCACACCCTCTACGCGGCCGAGGAAGGTGGCATCGACGAGCGTGTCAGTCTGGTGGGACTGATCACGGGGAACACCATTACGATCGACACCTCCGACGTTGACGGAACGCTGACCGGCACCATCGACCTGGTCAACGGACTCGTGAACGGAACCTGGTCGGACAACGAGGGAAGCGGCGGCACATTCAACGGCGCGGGCTGTCGGGTCAACTAGACTACGGAAGGGGTATGGACACGGCCATCGATACGCCTTGTTCGGTGAGCGAGGGCAGCACGCTCCAGCCTTCGTGCCCGCTCCGCGTCACGGCCAATCCGGCCGCAATGCCCAAGGCCGCACCCACCGTCACGTCGCTCAGGTAGTGCTTGTTCTCGCCCATACGCGAGGTGGCCACGTAGGCCGCCACCAGGTACGAAACGGCCCCTGCCTTCCACCCCAGATTCCGGTGCAGAACCGTCGCGGCGGCGAACGTGCCGGAAGAATGCCCGGACGGGAACGAGCGGTTGTTGCTTCCATCGGGGCGGGTGCGCGAGACCGTGCGCTTCAACAGACCGGTAATGGCCCCGTTCAGGAGCTGGGCTCGAAACAGTTCCTGGCCCAGCCGAAAAACGGGCTCTTTGCCGGCCAACTTGCCCACCGCCAACGTGGTAAGCGCACCGCCGAACTGGACGTAGGCCAAGCCCGTGATTTCCCCGGGCTCGAAGAATCGATCGAGCCCTTCGTTCGGCCGCATTTCCAGATTCAGTCCACTGGTCACGACCTGATCTTCTACCCCGGTTGCGGCCCACCCCAACGATGCACCAACCACCAGGACCTTGGCGGTGTCGGTCGACTTGAAGAAGTGAAGCACGTCTTGACCGATGGATCGCAGGAAACCGCGCGATGGCTCGGCGGCGTGCGCCGGTCGGTCAATAGGAGCCGACATTGTCAGCGTAAGCAAGGCAACGATGACAACGTGAGACGTAGAGAGCTTCACGGTACCTGGACTCCGACGGGGTGGGCGCAGGCCCCCGTTCGAGGCCTGCCACCCAATTGTATTCACCCGTCGTGAGAATCCCATGAGAGCCATTTGGCCATGGGACAACCCAGAAGCAACCCGGCTACCGCACGAGGGCTACTTTCCGCGACAGCGACTCTCCGTCGCCGGTTACCCGCAGCAGGTAGACACCGCTGGCCACCAGGGTGCCGTTGGTATCGGCGCCGTCCCACACCAGCGTGTTCGGACCGGCCGGCAACGTTTCCGCCGTCAGCACCCGGACGCGGGCGCCACGCAGATTGTAGAGAACCGCCTCGACCCGGGCCTCACGCCCGAGCTCGAAACGAATCTCGGTTCTGGGATTGAACGGGTTGGGTACCACGTTCAGAACCCGCAATCCCCGGAACGGAGCGGGCGGAGCCGGTACGGGATCCACGATCAATCCCTCGCCGGCGCAACCCACCAGGATTTCCTGCAGCAGCTCCGCGCGAGAGGCCACGGCCAAGCCAGGATCGTCCTCGCGCAAATCGCGCGTGGCGTCGAACCCGAACGGAAACGAGATGGATAGCCTGCGATCGCTACCAAATGAGCGGTCGAAGACCACCGAAGCCGCCCGACCGGGTCCCGGATAGGCGTTCCCCGGCGATGAAATGTCAGCGAACCCATGACCTCGCACGGCTCCCGCCAGAGGACCAATGCTCGTGAAGGCTCTTTGGCCATCGCATCCGGCGTATACCACGAATGATTCGTCGGGGGCCCCCGCGAAACAAGATCCTGGATCGGCAATCACCACTGGAGCCAACTGATTGTCAATGGATGACCGTACGTCGAACGTGACGTACTCGACGCCCAGTTTGTCGGACAAAAACGCAGGTCCCACCGCACCCTGATTGCTGCTGAGGTTTTCCAGTCCCCGGTCGGTGAACAACACGAACGTGCGATCTCCCGCCTGGTCCTGCCAAGCGCTGAGGAAACCGATGTCGTTGGACTTGTCAGAAAACCCGCCTCCCTGCGCGCTGCTAAGGGGAGCACTGACCGAGCCGCCTTCCAACAGAATCACCGAGTACGCCTGGGCCTGGGCGGGCGTCGGGCCGTGTCTATTGCCGGAGCCAATACCGTTTCCCACCAGATCGGCCCGCGACTTGGCCGTGTACAGGTCGAACTCCACGCCGCTCTCCCAGCCGTTGTCGGCGAAGGCGCGCAGAAGCAGATCTTCCGCCTCGCCGTGCCCCACATGGTTGGCCACCAGAATATTCGGCGACGTGGGCGAACCCTGCCCGTCGTCGACGACCGATGGCAGACCACGGACGGTGAACCGACGATCGTAGGCTTCGCCGATCAATGAACCGCGTCCTGGGCCGAAATAGGACAGGTCGACGGGCAGCGTCGTTTCCCTCGCTTCATCATCGCGTGCGCGAATGTAGTAGCGAAACACGTCGCCCGGGTGGAAGAAGTCTGCGTCGGGAGGGTCAAAGGAATATTTGCCGGGTACGGGAATCCCGCTCCCCGCCATTACCACTTGGCCGGCGACCTCTCCCGTCCACTGATCCCAACCGTTCGCCGCGCCCGCGGCCACGGCGACGGCTCCCGCCGGCATGGTACGCACGTCATCGAACCAGGGATTCCGATCGAGAACCCATACCAGATCCACCTGGTCGACACTGGTTCCCGGAATCACCGCCACCACATCGACAACCAACGAGTCGCCTGGGGTGTTCTGGAAGCCCGTGCCTATATCGCGAGCCATGTCGAGTCGGATGTCGGCGTTCTGTCGGTTGGCCAAGGTTGTGAATTCGGCCTGACCCGATTGCGGAAAACCGTCTTGCAATAGATCGAAATCACGAACCGACACGCTGGGACCACCGACTCGGTACTTCCACAGGCTGACGTTGTCGAAGTACGGCGACGGCGTCGCATCGGTGCCCGGAAACGCGAACAGGTTGGCCAGGTCGCGCACACCCAGCGACAACTGCACGTGCGTTGGCGACACCGTCAGCATTTGGGTTATATCTGCTTCCTGCCGGAGCCAGGTGGGGTCGTTGCCGAAGTACACGAAAGGACTGGCTTCAAAATCGGTCCAGGCCAGTCCATCCGCGCTCGACCGAACACCCCACACGTAGAATATGCCGTTGATGAGGGGAAGGTGCTGGTACACGTCGAAACGCAACTCGGCCCCGGCGATCTCGACGCCGTCATCTTGTGAACCGGGAAGATCCCAGGCTATCTCCGGGCTCCAGACATGATTGTCCAGGCTCAGGGTGCTGTTGGACAGGCCACCGGTGTAGTTCACCACCCAACCCTCGGGAGTGGAGTAGTCCCACCATGGCGACGTGGTACCGCCGGTGTCTTCACACGGCGGCAGTCCGGAATTATTCAAGAGATTCCGTGGGCACGATCCGTCGTCGATGAACGCAATAACCGGTGTCGTGTTGGTGCGGCATGGATCGAGGCCACCCAGGAACGGCTCGGCTCGCGCGAAGTCGCCCACGAACTCGCCCACGTCGGGAAGCCAACTATAGGGACCCGGTCCTTCGAAATCGGTGAAGTCGGACTGCGGCGCCACGCCGTCGTGCCATTGGACCGTGAGGTCATCGACCATGGCCGCGCCGCATGGCGTTGGCCAAAGGCCGTCTTCGTCCGACCATGCTCCGTCGGTTGCCACCACGATCCGAAGGCGCACTTGATCCCCGTTGGGGCCGCCGTAGTCGTTGCCGGTGTACACGATCGGCGACACTACGAGATCATCCGGGAAGACCACGCCCGGCGGAAGGTACGTCTGGGTAGGACCGTCGCGGTTGCCCGCGTCGCCCAGAAACAACACCTCGAGCCAGGTCCCCGCCGAGTCGTACTCCACGGTGAATCGACTATAGCCAGGATCGAAGTCGTAGTTGAACACGAAATCCAGGTTCACCGTCTGCCCCACCGACGGATCGACCATCGTCGCCTCGAACACCAGCGGCTCGTACCAGGAATTTCCGAACCCCGGGGGCGTGGTCCAGCCCGGCTCCTGGGCGGCTGAACGACCACACCAATAGGCCCAGTTACCCACGCCGTGGCTGTTGAGATTCTCGGTACAGAAGGTGGTGCGCTGCCAGATGATCTTATCTTCGCTCAGATCAACGCCGATCCAGCCCTGCATACTGGGCGCGGCAAACTGACCAAACTTGCCATCGGGCGAACCAGGCCCTCCGTACAGACAAAACGTGTCTGGACCGGCCGAGCTCTTGGCGCGAACGGAGCCGTTGGATACCAGCACCCCACCCGAAGTGGAAGGGTCACGGTACCGCGGGTAAGGCTGGGATTGGGCATCGGCAAATGCGAGATCCGGCGTCAGGAAAGCCAGGAGTACCAGCGCCGGCAGGGCAAAGCCAACACGGGGCATGGAGCGCATGGGCGCCTCCTTGAACGAGGACGGCTGGGAACCGGTCGTTCGAGTCTACGCCAAGTCCACACCGGGAGGCAAAAAACGACGAGGCCGGGGGTCTGCCCCGGCCTCGAAGGTTCCGCGATGCGATTGTTCGGGAGGCGCCTGCTTGGAAGGCGGCCCAGAAGGTACGAAACTGTGATCTAGAACGGCAGGTCGTCGTCTTCCTGCGACATGGCCGCGCCGCTGCCACTGGCACCGCCGCCGGCCGCCGCCGCATCCATGGAAGGCGCCCCCGCCGGTACCGAACTCGGACCGTCGCCGGCCCGCCCGAGCATCTGCATCTGGTTGGCCACGATTTCGGTGGTGTAGCGAGCCTGACCGCTCTTGTCTTCCCACTTGCGGGTCTGGATCCGACCCTCGACATACACCTGCTTGCCCTTGTGCAGGTATTGGCCGCAGATCTCGGCCAGACGACCGAACGCGACAATACGATGCCACTCGGTGCGCTCCTGCTTCTGACCGCTGGAATCAGTGAAATTCTCGCTGGTGGCGATACTGAAATTCGCCACCTGAGTGCCGGTTTGCGTGTTGCGCATGTCGGGATCGTTCCCGAGATTGCCCACGATGATTGCCTTGTTTACCCCAGCCATGACTGGCCTCCTTCTCCGTCTCAGTCGTTCAATACGCGGAACCGCCATAGCCTAATCAAGTGCCCAGACAGGGTCAACTCACCCCGACCGATTTCCCCGTATTTCATGGGCGAAATAAGGAAATGCAGGGTGGAACCACCGCAAACCATGGTGTACGTTGGCGATTCTGTGCCTGGAACACCGCCCCACTGCTCCTGCGCACGCTCCTATTCACCTGTTCTTCGACCGGAGGAAGGACTCAACCATGGCCAAGGTCATCGCCGTCGTGTCCCAGAAAGGCGGCGTGGGCAAGACGACCACGGCAGCCAACTTGGGCGCCGCGTTCGCACGTGAGGGGCAAAACGTACTTCTGCTGGAGGTCGATCCACAGGGAGCGCTCGCCCCGTGCTTCGGAATCGACCCCACCACCATTCAACACGGACTCGCCTCGGTCCTCCAAGACCACATCGAGCCCCGTGCCGCGGTCATCGAGACCAGTATGGCCGGAGTAAGCCTTCTGCCCGCGCTGGCGCCGCACGAAGACGAGCTCGAACTCGAGCGCTGTGCTTCTGCCCATACCATGCATCTACGCGAAGTCGTCGATGCGCTGGTTCCGCACTACGATGTGGTAATCGTAGATGCGCCGCCCACGCTGGGCTTCCTGGCCCGCATGACGCTGGCGGCGGCCGACTCGTATCTGGTGCCCGTGCAGGCCGAGCAGTTTGCCTACCGCACGCTGGACCGCCTGATCGACACCGTCGAGACCATCAAGAAGGACTTCAACCCCGAGCTGACCTGCGAGGGACTGCTCATCACCATGGTCGACCTGCGTACGCGCATGTCGGTCAAGGTGGTGAATCAGTTGTACGAAAACTTCGGTGACAAGGTGCTCATGAGCATGGTGCCGCGCACGGTCACGCTGCAGGACATGCCGGTGAAGGGCAAGCCCACCGTGGTGCACGCCGCGGCCAGCCGAGGCGGCAAGGCCTACAACGACGTGGCTCAGGAGATCATGGCCAATCAGCAGAAGCCGGCGGTCGATCCCATGAAGGACCTGAACTCGAACGGCTCATCGGAAGACGAGCTGATTGAATCGATGCTGAACCACGTGGGGCTCACCCACGTTGGTCTGGGCCACGCCGAGCAGATCGAAGAAGACACGCGCCCGGCGAGCGCTGTGGTCGATCAGCTGTTGAACGAAGATCGTCGGCACGCCACCCAGTGGGAAAACCTGGAGACGCGTGACGATCAGTTCCGACGCGGAACGGACCCGAAAGAATAGGGCCGCCCCGTCCGACCCGTCCGGCGCTGGTCAGTTGGCCAGCGCCGGGCCCTTCATCGCGCGAGCGCCCAGCAGCGCAAAAATCACACCCATCAGCGTCAGCACGGCCACTGCAGGCAACACCGACATCGGTCCGCTGCCGAACGTGATCAGTTCGTGGAAGCCCTTCATGGCCCACGCCGTGGGGAAGAAATTGGCCACCATGCGCACCGTGCCAGGCATCATCTCCAACGGCCACCAGCATCCTCCCAACCCCGACAAGACCATGCCCACCAGCCAGGCCAGGCTCTCGGCCTGTTGCGTGGTGCGGAACAGGCCGCTCAGCAGAATTCCCAGGCTTCCCACCGCGAACGTGTAGGCCACCAGCAACGGCACCAAGCCCACCATGTGGGGCGACCACAGAAAGTCCATTCCCATGACATTGCCACGCGACAGGCCCTCGGTAATGACAACCAAGATGGCGGCCTGTACCAGACCCAGAAACATCAGTCCAATGAGCTTGCCACCTACCACCTCCATTGGCGATAGCACGGTGGTCACAAGGCGACGCAGTGTGCCCATGGTCTTCTCTTTGGTGATGGCTTCGCTGCCGCCAATGAGCACCGTCATGACCACGAACATGGTGAGCATCCCGGGGATCGACTGACCCATACCCGAGGGAACCGGGCGTCCAGTGCCCGCGTACGTGGACTGTACGGTTACGTTGGGCTCTTCGGTCACCATGGCCAGGAAGCGGCCCTTCTCCACCGGGTCGATCTGATCGATGGTCTGACCCTCGGTGAGCATGGTGGGGTTCCAACGCACCAGATTGCCCAGGAATCGTACCTGGGCCTGGTGCAGCTTGACGGCCGCGGCCGTGTCGTAGGTCATGGAACTGTTCGCCTGACTGTTCAACGAAACCTTCGCCTGTTTCCCCTGCATGATGTCGAGCGAGAACTTGGGCGGGACCCTGGCCACGCGGGTGTCGAACGTGGTGGTGTCGGCTTCGGCCGCGCTGTAGACATCTACGTCGAACGACTCGCTGCGTAGCTGTTCCAACAGCGCCAACGACAGGAAGCCACCATCTTCGTTGACCACCGGTAACAACACGGTCACCGACTCCGGACCGCCGCCATCGCGAAAGACCGTGCCAAAGAAAAGCACGAAGCCCAGCGGCATGATGAGCATGAAGAAGATGGCCGCGCGGTCCACCACCTGCAGCCGCAGGTCGTGTAGTGCCACGTGAAGCATGCTTTTCATGGCAGCCACCGCCGGTACTTTGCTTCGATGATGCGCTGGGCCAAAAGCATCGTTACCAGGCCCACACCCACCAGAATTCCAATGTTCTTCAGGACAGAGCCAATGGGATTTCGTTCCATGAACAGCTCGGTGTAGCCGTCTACCGCCCAGTAGTTCAGGGTGAAGCGCCCCGCCAGCTGCATGGCTTCGGGAAACGCATCGATGGGAGCCATGCTGCCGCCCAGGGCACTCATGCCCATGATCACCAACCAGGTCATGCCCGCCGCTTGCTTGTCGGTGCGACACAGCGAGAAAACCAACCCGATCACGCCGCACGAGGCCATGGCCAGCGCCACGGTCAGAACCGCGATGCCCAGCAGGTCCACGGGCCAGGTCAGCCATCGCAGGGCCCATCCCGCCCCCAGGACCAACGCCATGACCACCACGCCAAACACCACGCCGAAGACCATCTTCGAGCGTACCAGCAGGGAGATCGTGGCCGGGGTCGTGAGCTGGCGCCGCATCATGCCCGTCTTTTCCTCGTCGAAGAAGTCCAGCATGGTTCGGCTGCCCACGAACAACACCGACATGACGGCCACCATGACCAACACGTAGCCAAACACGTTGGGCGCGGGGCCACTGTCTTCGCCGCCTTCTTTGGTGGTTTCGATCGTGGCCACGGGCGGAAAGATGAAACGTTCGGCCGTGCCCAATTTGGCCATGACCGCCTCGGCCAGCTCGGCCACCCGCTTGGGATCGGGAAACGAATCCTGGTTGAACATTTCGATGACCAGGTCGAGTTCCTCGCCCATGACCCTCGATGCCTGGTCCAGGTAGGTAGCCACGACTTCCATGCCCTGCGTCACGATTTCGGGCTTGATGCCCTCGGCCGGGTTGCGAATCACTTCGATGATCGTAGGATCGCCCGCCAGTACCGTTTCGCTGAAGCCTTCGGGCAACACGACCAGGGCCGAGGCATCGCCGTGCTCTATGCGCGAAAATCCCTCTTCACCCACCACCTCCAACCGGATGTACTTACCGAAGTCTTCATTGCCCGCCATCGTGGTCAGCGCTTGTGAAACGAAACTCTCGTCCCGATCCAGCATCATGACGTCGATCACCGGGAACGTGGGTCCGCCCCCACCGCCGCTTACCGTGCCGATCATGCCCGCCATGAGAAACGGGAACAGCAACATGGTTGCACTGGGAATAGGGCTACGCCACCGCCGACGAAATTCTTTCTTCATGATGTTCCACATCAGTCGCGCAGCTCCCGGCCGGTGAGTTTGATGAACAGGTCTTCCAGGTTGGGTTGCTTCACGCTTACGTCGTCCAGCTGGAGCTTCGTGGCGAAGATCGACTCGAGCGCCTGTCCCACGCTGCTGCCATCGCGCGGCAGCGAAAGCATTGCTTTGCCGTCGCTGACTTCAATGGTCTGGAGTCCGCGCAATTGGGACATGGCATCGGTCAACTCACCCGACGTAAAGCTACCCGACAACACGATCAGACTTCCCTCGCCCAGCTGCGCCCGTAGTTCGGTAATGCTGCCCTGCGCCAGGATCTTCCCCTGGTCCATGATGGCCAACTCGTGACACAGCTTCTCGGCTTCTTCGAGGTAGTGCGTCGTGTACAACACGGTGTTGCCCTGCTCGACCACCCTTTCCACTACATCCAGAATCTTCTCGCGCGCCTGCGGGTCGATGCCCACCGTGGGCTCATCCAGCAAGATGAGCTTCGGCTTGTGGATGATGCCCATGGCCAGGTTGAGTCGGCGCTTCATGCCGCCGCTGTACTGTTTTACCGGGCTCTTGGCACGATCGGTAAGGCCCACCAGCTCCAGCAACTCGGCAATGCGCGACTTCAACGACGCGCCCGACATGCCGTAGATGCCGCCCCAGAAATTCAGGTTCTCCAGCGCATTCAGGTCTTCGTAGAGGGCGATTTCCTGCGGTACCACGCCGATGCGTCGGGCCACTTCCTTGGGCTCCTTACGCACGTCGAAACCTTCGACTTCGACCTTGCCGTCGGTGGGCTTCAGCAGGCCACTGATCATGGAGATGGTGGTGGTTTTGCCCGCGCCATTGGGGCCCAGCAAACCAAAGATGCGACCTGGACCCACCGTGAACGAGACATTGTCCACCGCCGTCAGATCGCCAAACCGACGAACGAGATTCTTGGCCTCTAGCAACGGAAACCTCGGGGAAGCGAGTAGGGGGCAGTAGCTATATATAAGGTTGGTACGCGGGACCGTCTACGGAGGATTCTGGTGTATACTGCCGCCGCACGCACCCCTTTTGCTTCCCGCGGGAAGCCAGCCGTAAGGAAATGAACGTGAAACGATGCTCCATGCCCTCGGTGGTTCTACGAAACCTACCCCCACTTGGGTTGCGCGGATTCGCATTGGCCCCACTGTTGGCCTTGACGCTGGTCGCAACCCCAAGAGCAGAAGCTGCCGAACCCTTCTTGTGGATGATCGAGGGCGACCAGCCGGCATTCCTGTACGGGACCATCCACCTTCCCGACGACCGTCTGCGCGACCTCCCCGAGGTGGTGCAGCACGCCTTCGACGCCCTGGATGTCTTCTACGCCGAGATCCCCATGACGCAGGGCGCCCAGATGAAAGCCATGATGGGACTCATGCACGATGAATCGTTGAAGGAGATCCTTCCCGAAGATCTATACGCACGCTGCGAAACGATCTTCTCGTCCAAGGGCCTTCCCATAGAAATGGTCGATCGTTTCCGCATCATTGCCGTAGCCGTGCAGATCTCGTTGCTCGACTACGTACAAGACCTCATGGCCGGTGACGCGTTGGACATGTTCCTGTACGAAACCGCCGAATCCAACGGCAAGGAAGTGTCCTCGCTGGAGACGGTCGAGGAACAGATAGCCGCCTTCACCTCGTTCACGCGCGAAGAGGAAATAACCCTGCTGCGCAAGACGCTGGACGACCTGGACGCGGCGAACGACGAAGACACCAACCCCATGGCCGAACTACTGGAGCACTACCTGGAAGGCGACGCCGAGGCACTCATGAAGAAGATGTTCGAGCAGTTGGACATTGAGAGTGACGTAGGCAAGAAGTTCCATGACGTGCTACTGGTGAAGCGAAACGTCGTAATGACCGATCGTATGGAAGAGGCCATGAAGGCGCGGCCCGACGCCGTGCACTTCTTCGCGGTAGGAGCCGCCCATTTCCCCGGTGACATCGGCATTCTCGAGCTACTGGACGAGCGAGGGTACAAAGTAAAGCGACTCACGCTCAAGGACGCCGAGCAACTCGAGGAAATGCTGGCCACCGCGGCCCACTGAAACAACTGACAGGAACGAGAAAGGGCGCGCGGCAATCGCCACGCGCCCTTTTTGTTGCTCAAACCAGCCCAGAGATCAGGCGGCGATCTGCGACGTGCAGTGACCGCAACGGGTCGCCTTGATGGGAATGGTCTGCAGGCACTGCGGACAATCCTTGGTAGTGGGCGCGGCGGGCGCGGCCTCTTCCTTCTTCTTGGCCGAGTTCATACTCTTCACCAGCATGAACACCGCGAACGCAACGATGATGAAGCTGATGACGTTGTTGATGAACACACCGTAGTTCAACGTGACGGCGCCAGCGGCCTGAGCATCGGCCAGCGAAGCGTAGGGACCCGCGACTTCGGATCCTTGCTTCAGGAGGGCGAACATGTTCGAGAAGTCGACGCCACCCAGGGCAAGACCAACGGGTGGCATGATGACATCACCTACCATGCTCTTCACGATGGTGCCAAACGCACCACCAATGATGATACCCACGGCCATGTCCACCACGTTGCCCTTCATGGCAAACTCTTTGAATTCCTTAAGCATTACGAAAAATACCTCCATAGACCGCGCAAATGGGTCGTGGAACCTTCCCTCGACGAATCACCCCGTGAACTTGGCCAGTTGGGGTCTGTGCTCCGTCGCAAGTCGAGGTAGGGTCGATCTTGGCCGCGGGAAGGAATACGGCAGGTCCGCGGCTTTTGCAAGGCAGGAGTTTGGTCGTGGTCAATAATCTACCGCCAGGGAATCCCCCGGTAGCCTAGTACTCAGACCAGCTCTTGATCTCCAGGTCGTCGATCTGTTTGCCCGAGAGAGCCTCGGCGAAACGCTGGGCCAGCTGGATGTTCGTAATGAGCGGTACGCCGTGGTCCACCGCGGCTCGACGAATCATGTAATCGTTGGTCAGCTCTTCTTCGGACGCATCCTTGGGTATGTTGACCACCAGGTCGATGTGACCGTCGCGAATCAGATCCAGGGCGTTGGGCGAGGTCTCCTGCAACGGCCAGTGCACGGGGTTCACGGTGATCATGGCGTCTTCCATGAAGGCGGCCGTGCCCTTGGTGCCAAAGAACTCGACCCCCGCCGCGGCCAGGCTTCGCGCGCTATCCAGAAACGCTGCCTTCGCCGCCAAGGGTCCGGTGCTCAGCAACACGCGCCGCACGGGCATCTTGAACCCAACCGACAACATCGACTTCAGGAATGCGTCGTCGAAGTCGTCACCGATACAGGCGACTTCACCGGTCGAGGCCATCTCCACGCCCAGAATGGGATCGACTCCTTCGAGCCGCGTGAATGAAAAATGCGGCGCCTTCACACCCACGTGATCCAGTTCGAACATGGACAGATCGACCCGCTCCAGGGGCTGGCCTAGGATGGCCTTGGTAGCCATCTCGATGAAATTGACCTTGAAGATCTTCGAGGCGAAGGGGAACGACCGACTCGCGCGAAGGTTGCACTCGATCACCATGACGCGGTTGTTCCGCGCCAGGAACTGCATGTTGAACGGGCCATTGATGTTCAGGGCCCGCGCGATCTTGGCGCCGATCTTCCGCGCGCGACGCGTGGTCTCCACGTAGATGCGTTGGGGCGGCAACACCAGCGTGGCGTCGCCCGAATGCACGCCGGCGTTCTCCACGTGTTCGGAAATCGCGTGCACCACGATCTCGCCATCACGGGCCACGGCGTCCAACTCGATTTCCTTGGCCCCGGTGATGAATTGACTGATCACCGTGGGATGGTCGGGCGAAACCTCGGCCGCGCGGCCCAAAACGGCCAGCAAAGCTTCGTGGCTTTCGGCCACCGCCATGGCCGCGCCTGAAAGCACGTACGAAGGGCGCACCAGCACGGGATAGCCTACGTCATCGGCGAAGGCTTCCGCCGCTTCGATGGTAGTCACCTCGATCCACGCCGGCTGGTCCACTCCCAGTTCGTCGCATAGGGCCGAGAACTTGTGCCGGTCTTCCGCCATATCAATGAATTCGGGCGCGGTGCCCAGGACCTGCAGATCGGCCTCGGAACAACGCAGCGCCAGCGTGTTGGGAGTCTGCCCGCCCATGGATACGATGATGCCGCGGGGATTTTCCTTTTCGTAGATCTCGCGCAGGGCCTCGAATGTTATTTCTTCGAAATAGAGTCGGTCACATTCGTCGTAGTCGGTGCTGACCGTCTCGGGGTTGCAGTTCAACATGATGGTGGGCAATCCCATGGACCGAACCGTGCGAACGGTGTTTACGCAACACCAGTCGAACTCCACCGAACTGCCAATGCGATACGCACCCGGACCCAGCACCATTACGGCCCCGGGTTGTCCGAAGTCCACGTCGTTCTCGTCGCCGTGGTACGTCAGGTATAGATAGTTCGTCCGCGCCGGATACTCGGCGGCGAGTGTATCGATCTGCTTCACCACCGGAACCACGCCCGCCGCCACGCGCAGGGCGCGCACTTCGTGGTCGGTGCGATTGGTGAAAGATCCGATCTGCGCGTCGGAAAACCCAGCCTGCTTCAGAGTTCGCAGCCTGGTCTCGGAGACACTGCCTGGGTTTGCCTGCAGCTCGGCGGCCAGCTGCACGATGCGATGCACGCGCGCCAGGAACCAGTGGTCGATACGCGTGAGTTCGTGTACTTCGTCCACGGTCATGCCCTGCTCGAAAGCCTGGGCCAAGGCAAAGGCCCGGCGATCGGTGGGCTCGCTCAACTCCGTACGCAGATCCTTGAATTCCAGCGTGGGATCGATGACGCCTTCGGCGCCGATATCGAGCATGCGAAGCGCCTTCTGGAACGACTCCTCGAAGCTGCGGCCAATGGCCATGACCTCGCCCACCGACTTCATGCCCGAGCCCAGCCGCGACGACACCCGCCGGAATTTCTTCAGGTCCCAACGCGGAATCTTGGTAACCACGTAATCCAGAGCTGGTTCGAAACAGGCCTGGGTTACCGCGGTGACCTTGTTGGCGATGTCGGTCAGCGAATAACCCAACGCCAGCTTGGCCGCCACGAACGCCAATGGGTAACCTGTGGCCTTCGAGGCCAGAGCCGAGCTGCGCGAAAGGCGCGCGTTCACCTCGATGATGCGGTAGTCCTCGCTGTGGCGGTGCAAGGCGTATTGGATGTTGCACTCCCCCACGATTCCCAGGTGCCGAATGGTGCGAATGGCCACCTCGCGCAGCATGTGGTATTCGCGATTGGTCAGGGTCTGGCTGGGCGCCACCACGATCGACTCACCGGTGTGGATGCCCATGGGGTCGAAATTTTCCATATTGCACACGGTCACACAGTTGTCGAACGCGTCGCGCACGACCTCGTACTCCACTTCCTTCCAGCCGTGGAGCGACTCTTCAATGAGCACCTGAGGGGCATGGGCAAAGGCCGCCGCGGCTCGCTCGCGCAGTTCATCGGGGGTCTGACAGATTCCCGACCCCAGACCGCCCAGCGCGTAGGCCGCACGCAACATCAGTGGATAGCCGATGTCTTCGGCCGCCTCCATGACTTCATCGAGAGTGGATACGGCGTGGGCGCGCGCGGTCTTCACGCCGATCTCGCTCAGACGTTCGTTGAAACGCCCACGATCTTCGGTGTCGTGAATGGTCGCCACGTCGGTGCCCAGCACGCGCACGCCGTGCCTCTCCAGCGCGCCGCTCTCGTCCAACGCCACACCACAGTTCAGCGCCGTCTGTCCGCCGAAACTCAGAAGGATGGCATCAGGTTTCTCTTTCTCTATGACCTTCTCGACGAAAAAAGGCGTCACCGGCAAGAAGTACACTTCGTCGGCCAGGTGCTCGGAGGTCTGGATCGTGGCGATGTTGGGATTCACCAACACGGTACGAATCCCCTCTTCTTTCAGCGCCTTGATGGCCTGACTGCCCGAGTAGTCGAATTCGCCGGCCTCACCGATCTTCAGCGCCGAGCTGCCCAGGATGATGACCTTCTTCGGATGCTCGGGAGCGTGATGCAGGTTCATTGCATGCCCTCCCTGAAGCGCCGGAACAGGAACTCGGTGTCGGTGGGTCCGGGAGTGGCCTCGGGGTGGAATTGCACGCTACGCGCGTTGATCCACTCGTGCCGAATGCCCTCGTTGGTGCGGTCGTTGGCGTTTACGAACCACTCGCGCCATCCCTCGGGCAGGGTGGCGCCGTTCACGGCGTAGCCGTGATTCTGTGACGTCACGTAGCAGCGCCGCGTTCCCACCTCCAGGCAGGGCTGGTTCTGCGACCGGTGGCCGAACTTCATCTTGTAGGTCTTGGCGCCCGCGGCCAGGGCCAGAATCTGGTTCCCCAGGCACACGCCAAACAGTGGAATCTTCTGCTCCAGGACCTTGCGGGTATTGGCCACGGTGGCCTCGGCCATGGTGGGGTTGCCGGGCCCGTTCGACAGGAACACGCCGTCGAACTCTTCGTTGAAGAAGTCATAGTCCCACGGCACCCGCAGCACGCGGGTGCCCGCGGCCACCAGGCCGCGCAGGATGCTCAGCTTGCAACCGGTATCGACCAGAACCACGCGTGGGCCGTCGCTGCCGTAGGCCACGGGCTCGGGCGGGCTGACCTCGGCCACCAGATTGGTCTGGTTGGGGTCGACCCAAGCGGACTCCTGATCGTCCACCACGATCTTGCCCAACATGGCGCCCTTCTGACGCAAGCGCTTGGCGAGTAGTCGCGTATCGATGCCCTCGATGCCGGGCACATCCTGCTCGACCATCCACTGGTGCAGGCTACGCTTGGCCGCCCAGTGTGAAGTGTCATGGGAGAGGGTCGAGACCACGATGCCCGCGGTATGCACGGCGTGCGACTCGAACCACCGGGGCAGGCCCAGTTCGTCGGTTTCGTCGCCGGGAACTCCGTAGTTGCCTACGAGGGGGTAGGTGAAGACCAGCAATTGTCCACGGAACGATGGGTCGGTCATGGACTCGGGGTAACCCACCATACCCGTACTGAAAACCATTTCTCCGGCCGTGCTGCGCGCCGCTCCAAAGGCCCGACCCGGAAACTCCGAGCCGTCTTCGAGCACCAGCGTTGCCTTGGACAACGGTTGAAACCTCCGTACGCGTGTCGATCAAAACGACTGGAAGGTAGCAGGCAGCGGCGAACTTGAACACCCTGCGCCCAAGATTTCCCGCGCGGCGGCGGCCGATTTCCGCCAAGGCCCACAATAGCATTGCATTAGCCTCGCACTGCCGATAAACCGAATCGGACGTTCTCCACCCGAGCCCAAGGACCACCGTGATCCGGCGACCAACGCTACTCGTGGCGGCGACCACCATCGCTGCGCTCAGCCTGGTTGCGGTCCCCCGTGAACGGGCCGAGGCCGCCATCATCAACACGCTACGCGGGTTCGACGAAACCACCCTGGGCTGGTCGGGCGAGGTGGAGGCTTCCTTTTCGAACAGTGGTGGCAACACCGAGGTTCTGGCGCTGGCCG
Source organism: Candidatus Krumholzibacteriota bacterium (assembly GCA_029262065.1). GTDB lineage: Bacteria > Krumholzibacteriota > Krumholzibacteriia > JAJRXK01 > JAJRXK01 > JAJDAC01. The sequence continues at coordinate 271,731 of JAJDAC010000017.1, forward strand.
GCGCGGCCCGCATCCAGTGGCAGAGCGATCGCGACCGCGTGCGCCTTCTGGGCGGCATATCGCGTCTGACCAACGACGGGAATACGCTGGCCGAGGACACTACCGGCCACCTGCGCCACAATCGGCAACTGACACCCTGGCTCTACACCCTGGCCTTCGCCCAAGTGCAGCAGAACCCGTTTCAGAGGCTGGCATCTCGCACCCTGCTGGGCTTGGGTGCGCGCCTGGACCTGGTCCACCGGGACAACGCGCGCGTCTCGGTAGGCCTGGCCCACATGGTGGAGTTCGAACGCATCGAAGACCTGGGAGGCTCCGCTACCTCGCATCGGCTCTCGAGCTTCCTGGTTGCAAACGCCCCGCTTCGCGAGGGGCTCGAAGTGGAAGCCACGGTATTCGCGCAACCGCGCTGGCAGGATTTCAACGACCTACGCGCCGTGGCCAGCGGCGCCTTGCGCGTGGACCTGACCAAACGGTTGAAGCTGGTGGTGGGCGCCTCGCTACAACACGATGCGCGCCCGCCCGAGGGCGTGAAGGAAACCGACTGGTCGACACGAACGGGTCTGAGTTTCGACTTGTGACCGATGCGGACGAGAGCGGCGGGCGGGTCACTTCAGGAGCGTTATCTTCCGGGAGAATCCCTGGTTGCCCGCGACCATCCTCACCACGTACACACCCGAGGCCACTGAACGCCCGCGTGAGTTGCGACCATCCCACACAACCTCGTGATGACCGGACGCCTGCGCCTGCGCCACCAGGGTGCGTACCAATTGGCCGCGCAGGTCGTAGACACGAAGATCCACCGCTTGGCCGCGAGCCAACTCGTACTCCAGGCGCACGTTCGGATTGAACGGGTTGGGGAAAGCCCGGCCCAGACGAGTGACCGCGATGGAAGGCGGCGCCGCGGTCGCCGTGGTTACCTCGTACGCACCGCGCTCAACGATTCCCGACAGCCGCTGATTGCCGTTCAGGTCGACCAACAACTCCACCGGCACCGCCGTGTCGTCGCCGGAATTGTAGGCCGGCGAGTCGATGCCGAACTCCAGGTTTCCCGTGGGAAGGTCGATGAACAAGGGATCCGCATCGATGGTATTCAACCCGGCAACGCCTCCCGTCGCGCCTTCGAGCAACGAAAAATCGATCGAGGTGAGCACATCGCCCACTCGCCCGACTTGCGAGTCTTCCAGACCGCTGCCGTTGGCCGTCTGGTTCTGCCACAGAATGGAGTTGGTCACCAGCAAGGTGGACTCGGAGTTGAGTACACCACCCGCGAGATCTTCGGGAAGCACACCCTCGTTCTGGTTCGAGGCCACCGTGCACTGCACCGCCCGCAGCGTGGACGAATCGGTGACGGCCATGGCTCCACCGCCACGCAACAATTCGGGCGAGGCCCCCTCTACCAGGTTGGACCACAAGCGGCACCCCTGCACGTCGACGTCGCTGAAGGTCGTGAAATAGGCGCCGCCGCCCAGCACCACCGCCTGGTTCGCATCGAGCGTTGTGTTGCGCAACACGGCCTTGGAGTTGTTGGCCGCCACGCCGCCGCCGCGCGTAGATGTGTTCCCCTGGAAGAGGCACTCTTCGTATAGGCCGCCAACGGTGTCGAGCACGCGTGCTCCGCCACCGGCCTCATCCGACGCAACGTTGGTAAGGAAGTCCACGCGCGTGAACTCCACGTTGGCCATTTCGCTTTGCGCGCCCCCACCCCACACCGCCTGGTTGTTCTCGTACTGGGTGTCCTGCACCACGACATGCGAAGACTTGGCATCCACGCGAGCCCGGTAACGGGCCCGGACCACGAGGGGCACGGCGTCCCACGCGCTACCGCGCGGCTCAAGATCGCCGAAACGCTTGGCCACATCTGAAGTGAAATGAAGCGTCCCATTGCCCATGCCGGCGGGCGCGGCCAGGTGATAGCTGCCACCTCCGGCCACGACCGCCACGTTCTGCTCGAAGCGACAATTGCGTACGACCATACTGGAACCGGAACTGAACAACCCGCCGCCGAAGTCGGCCACGTTGCCCTGCACCACACAGTTCTCCACCGTGGGGCTGCTCTCGTTGATGAACAATCCGCCACCGGCCGGGTAGGTAAACACCGCGGTGTCGCCGGTGCCGCCGGTAATGGTGAAGCCCGAGATCACGGTGCTCACGAGTTCGCTGGTGACGCACTTGACGGCCGCGTCGTTGCGCCCGCTGGCATCGATGGTGGTAACCGCCGCGCCGTTGGCGCTGGTCAGCACAATGGCCTTGCCCTTGAGATCGATGGCTTCGCAGTACACACCATCGGGAACCACTACGACGTCGCCGGGCCCGGCGGCATCGATCAGGTCCTGGATGATCTGCACGGTCTCGTAGGCACCCATGTCCACCTGGACTCCCGCTACCCGGGGCAACCCGTCGATGTCTTCCGTGAGGGCAACCGGCAACAATGTTGAGTCGCCGCTATCGATCGCGGGCGAGCCACAGTCGAGGCGCAACTGACCGGAAAGCAGATCGGCAAACAGCGGGTCGCCACCCACGTTGCCCGTGCCCCCCAGCGTGTCGGTCCAGCCTTCCATAAGAGTGAAATCCACGATCAACGTGCCGGTGTCCGCCACCAGCAATTGCGCTTCTTCGCCCACGCCCAACACCGACGTGTTGGCGGCGACGACGCAGTTCTGCAAGGACAAGGTCGACGCATCGACCAGCAGGCCGCCACCACCGTCGGCCGGATCCACGCCGTTGCTGGCGTTGGCGGCCACCGTGCAGCTGTTCATATTGACGCTCGCGCCCAACTCGGAAAAAACCGCACCACCGCCACGGGGAACAACTCCCACCACACCTTGCGCCGTATTCGACCAGAACGTGCTGCCGTTCAGTGTCAACACCGCGCCCGCTCCCGTCGCGGTTGCCGCTCCACCAGAACCCTGCGCCGTGTTCAACGAAAACGTGCACCGATTGAACGACGGGCTCGCGTCCCGGGCGTAGCTGGCGCCACCGTCAGCGGCCGAATCGTTCATGTTGAACTGGCACTGATCGTAGGTAACACAGCAGGCGTCCGTGTCCGAAGTGGCGCCGCCGGTCGAAATGGCCGAGTTCTGCGTAAACACACAACGGGTGTAGGTGGCCACGGCATCCACGTTTTCCACGGCGCCGCCGGTGTCGGCCAGGTTGGTTTGGAAGGTACAGTCCTGTACCTGCAGGTCGGTGGTGCTGGAG
>JAJDAC010000018.1 GCA_029262065.1 Candidatus Krumholzibacteriota bacterium
GGCGGCGACTTCGACGCGGCCGAGGAGATCTATCGCGAGGTCCTTGGCGTTCGCCGGCGGGTCCTGGGGACCGACGACCCCGACTATGCCAGCGGGCTGGACAACCTTGGTGTACTGTTGGGTCAACGTGGCGACTACGAAGAATCGGAAGAGCTGTTCCAGGAGGCGCTGGCCACGCGTCGTCGCGTACTGGGAAACGAGCATCCCGATGTAGCGCTAAGCCTGAACAATCTTTCGTCGTTGTACCGGGTGCAAAACCGAATCGACGAATCGGAACCGATTCTGCGCGAAGTCCTGGACCTGAACCGCCGCCTTCTGGGCGACCGGCACCGACGCGTGGCCACGAACCTCTCGAATCTGGCTGGCATACTCGTAGCCCGGGGTAAATTGGACGAAGCGATCGGGCTGTTCAATCAGGCCGAGGAGATCCGTGAGGAATCGTTGGGGTCCGAACACATCGAGGTGGCTCTCGTGAAGAACTCGCTCGCCAATGCCTATCTGCAGAAAGGCGAGCTGAACACCGCCGATGACTACAGCCAGCAGTCGATCGCAATTGCACGCGCGGCCGTGGGACCCGAGAGCTTCCAACTGGCCCAGAACCTACGCACCCGCGGCATCATCCTGTTGTCACTGGAACGCGCCGAGGAAGCGAAGCCCGTACTGGATGAGGCGGTCAGAATCCAGACCGTGGCTTTGCGAGAAGGCCACTGGGAAACCGCGATGTCACGGGCGGCCGTGGGGGCCTGCCTGGCGGCTGCGCGAAAATTCGACGAGGCCGAACCGCTCCTTACAGAAGGCTATGCCGCGGTCAGCGAAGCCCGCGGAGTCGACGCCTGGCTCAGCCGCTTCCTGGCCCAGCAGGTAGTTTCCATGTACGAAAATTGGGGGAAGCCCAACGAGGCCGCCAAATATCGCGGGCATTCATGAGCGACGAATCCACGAACAAACCTCCGAAGCGCTCTGACGTTACCGTGTTGCTATCGCAAGCCCGTCAGGGTGACAGCGAAGCGCTCGAAGCGGTCATGCCCGTCGTCTATGAAGAGCTACGCGCAATTGCGCGACGTCAGATTCACCACCGGTCAGCCGACCAGACCCTGAACACCACGGCGCTGGTGCACGAGGCGTTCCTGAAGCTTTCGCGCAGTGCCTCGCCGGCCTTCGAAGATCGGTGCCATTTCTTCGCGGTAGCCGCAGTGGCCATGCGCCAGATCCTGGTAGACTACGCCCGTCGTCGCTCAGCCGAGAAACGCGGCGGTGGCTGGAAGCGTGTCGACCTGGACGCCGAGAACCTGGACCTCGCATCAGAAAGCGAACTGGTACTCGACATCGATGATGCCTTGCACAAGCTGACGGATCTCAACCCCCGCCTGACCCAGGTGGTCGAGTGCCGCTTCTTCGCTGGCATGAACGAAGAAGAGACCGCCCTCGCGCTGGGCGTCACCGATCGAACCGTCCGTCGTGATTGGGTAAAGGCCCGCGCTTGGCTCCACGCCGAGCTGGGTGTGGTCTGAGCCGCCGTGACCCACTCGCAACCTCCACACCACCCGGCCACCGAGCAATATCTACAGCGATACGCCGAACCCGAAATCGCAATTGCCAGGTCTGTGCCTGGACACTACGCCCACGTGTTGGTGGTTCCGACCCATCAGGAGGACGTGTCACTGCTTCGTGGCCTGTCTCCCGCGCTATCACCGCACGACCTCTTGATTCTGGTGGTCAACGGTACCTGCGCCGAAGACAACGAGCCGTTCTTGACCGAACTTACCGACCTCATGACTGATCTCCACGCCCTGGGCCAGCAGTGTACATGGGGTCGCGTCCGGGAAATGCCATTGGTCCTGGTGGACCGTGGCGCTTCATTCGGCGCCAAGGACGGTGTGGGATTGGCGCGAAAGATCGGCGCCGACCTAGCACTGGCCTTGTATGACCGTGGCGCGATCGCAAGCGCATGGATCCACATGACCGACGCCGACGCGACGCTCCCCGAGGGGTACTTCGAAGCCACTGAGCGTATCCAGACCGGAGGCTACTGCTACCCGTTTCTCCACGTCCCCGGCGGCGACCTGGAGGTTGATCACGCCACGCAGCTATACGACCAATCTCTTCGCTACTACGTGGCCGGACTAACGTGGGCGGGATCGACCTACGCCTATCACTCCATCGGCAGCACCATTGCGGTCCACGCCCGAAGCTACGCCGGGGTGCGCGGTATGCCACGTCGGCAAGCGGGGGAAGACTTCTATCTCCTGAACAAGTTGGCGAAGACCGACGGGGTCACCGTGGGTCAAGGTCCGCCGGTGAAACTACGCGCGCGTCGATCGAATCGGGTTCCATTTGGTACCGGGCCCGCGGTAGACCGCATCGCGCGGGAGGGCCTTACCACGTACGATCCCCGCTGCTTCGAACAACTGGCGCAGTGGCTTCGCAAGCTTGAAACCGCCGCCCAGTCGGGCGACGGCCCCGCGCTTCGTCAGAGTCTGGATCCAATCACGAGCCAGGCGCTGGCCATGACCAGCGAAGACTGGAGCACGCTGGAACAGTTGCTGGATCAACCAACACCTCGCCAACGGGAACGACGCGTGCTTGAGTGGTTCGACGCGTTCCGAACCCTGAAGTTCATTCATGCCCTACGCGACCAGGCCTACCCCAACCGACCCTGGGCGGAGTGCCTGAAGACGGCGCCCTTCCCCCTAAACGGTCCCGAGGATGGCTCTTCGTAGCTGCTACTGAACCAGGACGCCTTTGGTGACCTGCTCGCGGCCGGCCGCCGACAAACGAAACAGATAGGCGCCGCTGGCCACGGAAAGTCCACCGGTATCGGTTCCGTCCCATTGCGCGGTGAAGGTCCCGGCTTCGTGAAACGAGTCCACCAGAGTTCGCACCACACGACCCCGAAGGTCAAAAACCTGCAATTGCACCGGGCCAGCTACGGCAACCTCGAACATCAAGGTGGCGCGGGGGTTGAACGGATTCGGCGCCGGTTTCGACAGGTGAAACGCAATGGCGGGAATGCGCACGCGGGACTCGAACGATCCCAGAGAGATTCCTCGCTCGGACAGGTCGACGCGGTAGGTGTAGCTGCGACCACGTTCGACGGTCCCGTCTTGCAATTGGTAGCGGCTACCCTCGCGCGCGACACGGACGTCTTGTAGCTCTCTCAGCTCAAGCCCCTCTTCCGCTCGAAAGACCCGTGCGGAAAGATCGGGCGCCTCGCGGACCGTGCTCCAGGTCAGCTCGACGTGATCGAACTCCCAATTGGCCTGGCTCGCTTGCACGAACGCGGGTACCGGAGGATCCTGGGAATAGCGCCGCGTCGCGAAGACATCGGTGGCCGCCTGATACTCCCAAACCACCTGACTGGCCAGCGTGACCTCGAACACGTAGCCACCTATACCCTCGCTGATGAGCGTATTGCCGTTGGGCAAACGCTCGGCGCTACCAAACCGGGGCGAATACAACGTGGCGGGATCGCTATAGCTCCAGACCGGAGCCGCCGGACCATAGGACTGCCCCGGATCAATAACGTAGTCACCATTGGCATCAACCGGTGGCACCAGCTCTTCGGCGCTGGAAAAATCAGATGTCGACCCCGCGCGGTTACCATTGTTGTACACCATGATGTTTCCCTGACCGGGACGACCCTGATCGACCCAGTTTGCCCCATGGGCGCCAAATAGCTTGCGTGCCCCGGGCCGCTGGTAGTTGGCGGGGTTGCCCCAACGATAGAGAATGTCTCCCCCGCGGCCTCGGTTGCCACCGGTGTGACTGGCCGCCTCGGCGCTGGTGGTACTGTGGTCGATCACCACCACCTCGTTGAGTCGGTGACACGAAAGCACGATCTCGTCGCGCTCGGGGTTGTAGTCAATGGAGTTCGCGTGGTCCCAGCTGCCGTTGGCTGCCGTACCCAGATTGATATCGATCAGCTCGGGATGGTCGGCAACCACGCCGAAGTTGGGTAGGTTGGGATCAGTATCCTGGATGATGTGATCCCACAGATGCCACTCCCATACCACGTTCGCACCATCGGTACCTACCGGCTCCAACTCCACGATCAACGTGGGCCACATTTCCTCGCCGGCCAGCGTAACGCGACCCAGCGCCTCGGCTTCGGCCCGCGTCTTCCGTTCCCAGGCAATGACCAGCATGTTGCCGTTGGCCAGGGGTTCGATGTCGTGATGCTGTTGATGATCGAAGGTCGAGAAGAAGTAGTCCCACACCACGTTGTCGTTCACATCGACGCGCTGCAGGCGACCGCCCGCTCCGCCGAACAAGAACTGTCCGTTGGGGTCGAACGCCGGGCGCAGTACGGAATCGTCCGGAAGAAGGTATACGCTGCGGCCGCTGGCGCCGTCTCCGTGATAGGTGCGAACTACATTGAGATCCAGGTCCAACAGAAACGCGTCAGCACTTCCATTGAGGGTGATGATGGTCAACCCCTCCGACGGCAATTGCGCCTGGGAAACACCGATTCCGAAGATGAGATTGGAAACCACCAGAACAGCCAGAACGATGGGCAAGGACCTGATCGCGGAGTAAGGCATGATTCCTCCGACAACTGCGAGGGAAGGGGGTAGAGAAGGAGTGTGCCACACCCCCCGGTACCGCGTCCAAGTTTCCCATGGTCGCAGGAATCGCAGGTGGAGTCTTCGGGCTGCGAGAGCTACGATAGTCAGTCAACTTATTGCACTTCGGAGATCCATGACCAAGGCCCCGTACTCCGGCCAACGATCGAAGATTCTGCCTCGAATGATCCTGATGGGGCTGTCGACGCTCTTCGCGCTGCTGTGCGCCGACAGCGTCGTGCGATCGCTACCATCGATACCTTCGGCCCATCAGCGACGGCTCAGCATGGCCAACGAGCAGGGCCTACCGTTCGACACGCGGGACCAGCTTGATCTGATTCGCGATCTGCGACGCGAAGGGATTGTCGCCTATCCGAAGGTTACGGTCTCGGCGATCCTGGCCGAACTCAGCGAGCTGGACGAACCCACGTTCCTGCCCGTGAGCGGCATCGCCCAGGTGGCCACTGCATCCTGCAATGAAACGGGAGTCTGGACCGTCTACGAAAGCGATGCGTTCGGCTTCAACAACGATCCTGTCGCATGGGAGCAGCCTGAACACCGAGTCATGCTGGTCGGCGACTCCTTCACCAACGGTGCGTGTGTGGGACCAGATGAAGACCTCGTCCGAAGACTGCGCCAGCTAGGCTACAACACCATCAGCGTGGGTTCGGGCGACAACGGGCCCATGTTGGAACTCGCGAGCCTGAGAGAGTATGGACGCGCGCTGGCCCCCAAGATCATCCTATGGTTCTACTTCGAGGGAAACGACGTCGAAGATTTCCAGCGCGAACTCCAAGTGCCTTTGCTTCATCGTTACCTCGACCCCTCCTTTACGCAGAACCTGGTATTGCGCCAGCGCGAAGTGAACGAGTTCCTGATCGGCGTTTCCGACAGAGCTGAGTCGCAAGCCGCCCTGGAACGAGAGCGGGCACATCAGGCCAGTGCGAAGTGGCGTAGGGATCAGGCCAATCGGTCTTGGATCGGGTACATCAAGCCAACCGTCACTCTCTATCACCTTCGATCCTTCGTTACAGAAAGAATGCGAAATGCTCGAAGTCATCATGGCATGTTGGAGCGCCAGCAACTCGAGCAACTTGAGCAGGTGTTCAAGACGGCCAAGGGCGATGCCGCCACACTGGACGCTCCACTGGTAGTCGTCTATCTACCGAGCATCGAAAGCGCATCGTCCTCCCACCGTGCCACCCACGAAGAGGTCCTGAAGATATTGAATCGGCTACAGATCCCTGTCCTCGACTTCCAGCCTGATATATCCCAGAAGAAGAAGGCCTTTTTCCCATTCGGCATTGGCCCCCACTACAGCGCTTCGGGCTACGATGTTCTGGCGCAAACGATTGCCACACAAGTGCTGGCCGCGCACGTACGACCCTCACTGGAACGATGATGAAACAACCACCGAATCCACGAATTCTACTCTTCGCCTTGCTGATCGCTCTCATGAGTGGCCTTGCCTGCCAATCGCAAAGCGAACCTCCGGTGCGCGTTACGCGGTACCTGGATTCGCTGGGCGAAGACGGGGGGCTACAACTCGTACGCCAGCTGGCGTTCGTCCGTCCCGAGGACTCATCCACCGTGACCGCCATCCGGGGCCGGATTGCAAAAGTAGCAATCGAACAAGAGATCGACGGCGTGAGTCATGACTCGGAGGGTTACAGACTCTACCCCGAAGAAGGCGAGCTTACGCTTCTGATCAACGCCACCAACGGCCAGGGAGTCGACGTGGTGCACCTGGACGTGCTGGCGCAGGCTCACGAAGGAATCCGCGGCGCGGCGGGCTGGGACGGCAGCGACATCAGAATGCCGTTCGGCGCAGCCCGCATTGGTATTGAGCAAACGGCGTGGACAACGTTGGAGTTCAGCGTCCCCCGCATGGCCGACGGCGCATCGGGAGTTCTGAGGCTGGACTTCTCCGAGATGCCGTCGCCGGTGGTCATCAGTCGCTTGTGGTTGTATCGCGAACCCGCGTCGGGCGCCACACGCAAACAACTGGACGGACTCACCCTGGATGCGCGGCGAGTGACCGCCCGCGACGCATTCGAATGGAACGTTCGGGTTCCCGAGGGGCCGACGCTACTTCAGTACGCCATGGCCGTCGCGCCATCTCCCGGACCTACGCCGGGCGCCGTCACGTTCAGGACGGTCGCTGTCGACGGGTCCCAACGAACGGAACTCGTTTCCCATACGCTTGACACCAACGCCAAACGACCCCAGTGGACCCACGCACAGTTCGACCTGAGTGCCTACGGTGGTCGCTCCATCACGTTGCGGTTCGAAACAGTAGACAAACAACCCATCCCCAGCGGCAACGATCACCGCATCCTATGGGGCGATCCGCGCATTTTCCTGCAACCCAAACGCGACGAGTTCAACGTCATCGTGCTGGCCATCGACACACTACGGGCCGACCACCTGTCTTCCTACGGAAACGACATTGCCCTGACACCGGCGATCGATGCGCTGGGTCAGCAGGGAGCACGCTTCTCCCAATGCGTCGCAAATTCGCCGTGGACCCTGCCGTCCTTTGCGTCGCTGCTCACCGGCCAGTATCCCAGCACGCACGGCGGCGGCACCATGATGGCCGAAATCGACTCGACCAGCGGAGTTCGGGGCTCCCTACCACTGCCCGACGACGCACGCACGCTGCCCGAAATCCTCTCGGAAAACGGATTCCGCACCGCACTTCATTTCAACAATATCTACCTGGGGGCTGACTTCGGCATTCATCAAGGTTGGGACGAGGCCCGGGACTTTCGCACCAACGGATTCGAGACCGTGCACCGCTCGCTGGAATGGCTGCGTGATGGTCAGGGCGAACGAAACTTCCTGTTCCTCCACCTCATGGAACCACACCGACCGTACGACCCGCCTGAACCGTTCCAGTCGATCGTCCGCCGCATGTACGAACAGCGACGCAGTGCGGGCGACGGGCCGTTCAGCCAGTTGAGCGCGGACCGGTGGCGCAGCGCGGTGCGCTATGGCGGCGAGGTGGCGTACACCGATTACCTGATCGGACGTTTCCTTCGAGGCTTGCGCAACCTGGGTCTGGAAAACCACACGCTGGTAATCCTCACGTCCGATCACGGAGAGGAATTCTGGGAACACGAAGCCATCCAGGAATCTCGCTACGACGATGGCGAGCGGGGGTTCTCCGGCGTGGGACACGGTCACACCCAGTACCGTGAAGTACTGGACGTGCCGCTCGTCGTGCGTTTTCCCGGCCGAGTCACACCAGGAACCAACGTCGACGCCCTCGTCCAACTCCATGACATCGCGCCTTCCATCTTGAGCTGGGTCGGTTTGGATCCATCACCCAACATGGAGGGCCAAAGCCTGCTCGACCTCATCAACGGCCAGCCCGGGCGCGCCTTCGCCTTCAGCGAGTTCACAAGATACGGCCCCGAACGAACCGCATTCACCGAACCGCAGTTCAAGCGAATCGAGAGTCCAAAGTTCGTGGAGTTGTACGACCGGCTGGGCGATCCGGACGAACAAGACGATCTCGCGGCCACCCAACCCGATCGCCTGGAATCTGTCTCGCTGCGAGCTCAGGCGGCCTTGCAGGCGCGACAGGAATTTCAACTGCGTTTCAGGGAATCGGGCTACGCCCGCGACACGGTGGAACCCGATCTGAGTCCCGAACAGGTCGAGCGGCTCCGTTCGTTGGGCTACATCGACTGACACGAAACAGGGCGCCCGCCTGCGCGAGCGCCCTCCGTGCCAGATTCGAGACCGCGATCAACGGAGCACCGTGAACTTCCGGGTCATGGTCTCGTTGATCCCTGGACCCCTTACGGACAGTCGCGCGAAGTACTGGCCCGCAGCCAGTGGCCGACCCTTCTGGTCCATGCCATCGTAGGCCACCGTATGCTGACCGGCCTCCTGTTCCTGGCGATGCACGAGGCGAACACGACGACCGCGCAGGTCAAACACCTGCATCTCGACCGCGGCCTGACTGGGAATGTTGAACTGGAAGAAGACCTCACCGCCCGACGGGTTGGGTGACGGGGGCGCGAAGCTCAGCCGAGAAACGTTTGGTGCCGGTTCGTCGATGCCCGTGGCCAGATTCTCCGTACAATTCAGGCAGTGCGTGCGCTCGGGGTCGTAACCGTACATGGGCCAACGCGAATCCGGAGCATGTTGGGCCGAGTTTGCGTCGACCACGACTACCGACTTGGTGGTTACGAAAACAAACTCCACATCACCATCCAGGTCGATGTCACCCGCGGCCGGGGAAACCTGACACGCGCCACCTAGATCTATGGGCCAGTCGATGGGCTGGCCGCCGCCGTTTTCGTAGCTCCAACCTTCTTCACCATCGGTACCCACGATCAAATTGGGCGAAGAGCGATTCAGTCGTTCGACAATGGGCCCCCCCACTATGTCGAACCCAGGCGTGGTGAAGTTGGGGTAGAATGCCTGCTCGAATCCATCGTTGAAGACCGCGTGCATGACCGCCTCGCGGTTGGCAAACGCCAACTCAGGGAAGGCGTTGCCCAGATAATTGGCAATGGCTACGGAAGTCGCGGGCGTACCACTCGGGTCCACGAAGGGCCAGGTCCCGGCCATGTCGCTACCGTCGTGATGGATCACGAACACCTTGCCCGAGGTGCTGGGAATCACGATCTCCAGGTCACCGTCCAGATCCAGGTCCCCCAGCGAAGGAGCCTCTTCGAACTGCTCACCGAAGAAATTGCGGAACATGATGTTGCCCGTCGAGTCGAGCCGGTGCACGTGTACAAAGCTTCCCTTCAACGTGACAATTTCGCTCACACCGTCGCCATCGAGGTCACCGATGGCCGCGGGTGCATCGAGATTGCTGGTGAACAACCAGAAGTGTGAAGTCTCCACGCCGTGGTAGTTGTATACCTTCAGGTAGCCACCGGCGGTAACCACGATGCTGCGGGGATACGGCCCACCCAACGCACCGATGGCCACGCGGGCCGGCTCGGGGTCGGGTGTGGACACCGGAAACCCCGGCAGGGTCAAACCGTCGCGGGTGAAGGCATGGACGTTTCCAATCATATCGCCCACGACGATTTCGACGCGACCATCGCCGTTCAGGTCGCCCACGGCCACCGCCGCGCGCGGCGGCACGTCGCCCACGTCCTGCGGCCAACCCGCGAGTTCGTTGCCCTCGTGGTCGAGAACGTGGACGTTCCCTTCCTGGTCGGCAAACACGATCTCCAAGAACGCGTCGTCGTTCACGTTCACCACGGCCGGAGCGGTGGCCGGTGCCTCGGGTCCACCGTACGAGAGCGGCAACTCCCACTCCACTTCGGGGTACCCGGGATCGCCGCGCCATTCGCCGTCGAACGCCATGCCGAAACCGGGCGCGAAGTGGTTCCAGGCCAGGCCAATTTGGTCGCCGCGCGCGGCGTTCAACGCAATGTTGGCCCCCATGGTGATGATTCCCGATTGCGACTGGTCGGACATGATTTCCACCGAGCCGAACACCAGCGGTGAAGCGCCAGAAGAGACCTTGAAGCCGCGATCGTAGAAGGAAACTGGGTTGAACTCGTGAAATGATGCTCCCGCGACGATGAACTCGTCGGTCGAGGCGCGGTAGTGCACGTCGCCGTTCAGGTCGAGTCCGGTATCCACCACGTTGGCCGCCGGCCACGTAGCCCCTGAATCGGACGAGTGGCGCAACGAGATGTCTCGAATGTTGAACTCGTCGACCAACGCAATCAGCACATCGCCGTCGGTCAGGGAGGCCTCTATGTCCAAGACGTGCTGGTTCATGCCGTCGGCAATCGACGTGATCTCCACCGGGCCAGGATCCCACGAGGCAATGCCACCCCCGGCGTAGCTCGTGGCGCGCCGATACCGCACGGCATCGTCGAAAGTGTCCTGGATGTTCTCGGAGTAGGTCCACACCACGTGGACGGCTCCGCCGAAACCGTAGGAAATTTTCGGATCCACGTATTTCAGATTGTTGTTTCCCGACAGTTCGGCGATTCGATAGGGAGCCTCCCACGTATCACCAAAGTCGATCGAACGCGTGAACCAAATGTCGGAGGCATCGCCATCACGCGCCGTGGCGGTGGCGTAAAGATAGAACTGCGAAAAAGCCGGGGCATCACTGGTCAGATCCCCCCAGTCGAACGTGACGGCTGGATCGTAGAACGCTTCGCGGATGTTCCAGACCGCGGCGGGCAGCCCCAGCGTCGAGTAGGCCACGTTGTTCGTATTCCGACCCGTACTATAATTCCAGTTGCGATACTGAACATAGATCCTGGAGACGTCGCCCTCAGCGATATGCAACCGCACACTGTCCTGCAGGTTGCCGTCGCCCTGACCGATCGCACCCCAAACAGAGAAGCTGGTTCCCCCGTCGTACGAGACCATCACTTCGAGATACGAAGCCGTACTCTGGTCGCGCCGCACAGCCATGTAGACATCGCCGTTGCTGGCAATGGACACATCCGATTCGATCAGGGAAGGGCTGTCGGCAATGGTGAAATCGGTGCCGCCGGTCGTCGGGTCCGTGCGCTTGGAGACAACCGGGGCCAATGGCGTCAGAAAACCGTGATCAGGAACGACGTGCGTGGCAGGACTGAGGTCGTCGACAATACGACTGTGGGGACCCGGAACCACGGGCGGTAGCGCAGGGGGCTTTGGGCGTTCGGCCTGCGCCATCTGTGCCGCCAGGGTCGATAGCAGAATCAGGGCTAAAATCGACGGTGAAAAACGCGATGTCATGGGTCTCTCCAAGGCTTCATGGAAGACGAGTCTCTTGGTAAACAGGTCGCCACAGTCGAGGGCCTGTGACGCGATGCACCCTCAGATCCGCGATCGCGCCCGACTTCCCGAGTGAAACAAGACCCCGTGGCAACCAGGACCTTCTGCACGCAGTCCTATAATTCTTTTGCTTTCATAGTATTATACAACACGCGCCCAGATCGGGGGCGACATGCCGAGCCCCCGTGATACCCTCCCGGAAACCCGACCATCACTCACCACGCGGAACCGTCATGTCCACGCCACCACCTTTCGATCGCGTCTACGTAGACTGCAATCTCGCCACCATGAACGCCGCCCCGAACGATCCGTACGGCACAATCCACGACGGAGCGCTGGCCACGACGGGCAACCACATCAGCTGGGTCGGCCCGCGCAGCGAACTTCCCGGCCACCGCAAACCCACATGTAGTCTGGACGGAGCATGGATCACCCCCGGACTCATCGACTGTCATACCCACGTGGTGTTTGCCGGCAACCGCGCCGACGAGTTCGAAGCGCGATTGGAAGGCAAGAGCTACGAGCAGATCAGCCGCGAAGGCGGCGGCATCCTGTCGACCGTGGCGGCTACCCGTGCGGCCAGCCTGGAAGACCTGGTATCGCAGAGTCTCCCCCGGGCCTTGGCCTTGCGCCAAAGCGGCGTAACCACGGTCGAGATCAAATCGGGCTACGGCTTGGATCTGGAGTCCGAGCTCAAGATGCTTCGCGCCGCGAAATTGGTGGGCGAAGCAGCGGACATGAGTGTCGTCGCAACATGCCTTGGTGCGCACACGGTGGCGCCGGAATACCGCGGTCGCCCCGACGACTACGTCGAGTTCCTGTGCGAAACATTGTTGCCGGCCGTTCGGGCCGAGCAACTTGCGTCGTCGGTGGATGCCTACTGCGAATCCATTGCATTCAGTCCGGCGCAAGTTGAACGGGTATTCAAGAGCGCTCAAGACCTGGGATTCGCACTGAAGCTACACGCCGATCAATTGACCGATCTAGGCGGCGCTGCCCTGGCCGCGCGCATGAACGCGCTCTCGGCCGACCATCTGGAGCACACGAACGAAGATGGCGTGAAGGCCATGGCCAACGCGGGGACCACCGCCGTATTGCTACCCGGCGCGTTCCATTTCCTGCGCGAGGAACGCGTGCCTCCCGTCGATCAACTACGCAAGCACGGTGTGCCCATTGCAATCGCCACCGACTGCAACCCCGGCACCTCGCCCATCACGTCGATCTTGTTGGCCATGCACCTGGCCACCGTACACTTTCGGATGACGCCCTCCGAAACCATGCACGGTACCACCACGGCCGCGGCCAGGGCGCTGGGGCTTGGCGATCGTGGCCAGCTCAAGGTGGGGCAGCGCGCCGATTTGGCGATGTGGTCAGTGGACCACCCACGAGATCTGTCCTACTGGGCGGGTAACAATCCACTGATCCACTGTGCCATGGCCGGAAGAGACTAGCGCATCCGTTTGCGACGACTGCCGACCGATCCACGCGGCCCACGCTTGCGCGCCCGCGGCTGTTTCGGCTCTTCCTTCACGATCTCAGCGGGCTCCCAGCCAGCCAGATCGCTCAGACGAGGGTCATCGGCCCGCATTGGCTCGATCGGATGGTTCAGTCCAGCCAGCTCCTGCATTTCCTTCACGGCAAACAGGTGCTCGACGCTGGCGAACGTGACGACCAACCCCGCCTCTCCCGCGCGGGCGGTGCGCCCCGATCGGTGGAGGTAGGTCTTGTGGTCTTCGGGCGGATCGTAGTGGAGAACTATATCGACGCCCTCCACATGAAGTCCACGCGCCGCGACGTTCGTGGCCACCAACGCGCGAATGTTGCCCTTCGTAAAGGCATCCAGCGTTTGCTCACGTTGTGACTGGCGAAGACCGCCGTGGATGGGATCGGCCTTGATTCCCTCACGCGAAAGCTGCTCGGCCACGCGGTCGGCGCGGTGTTGTGTGCGCACGAAAACCAGGACCCGCTCGGCCGACCGGCAAATCGCCGCGGCGGCGGCGGCCTGCTCGTGTGGCATGACCGAAATGAACCGGTGCTTCATGGTGTCGACCATGGGCTTGGTCGACGCCACTTCGTACAGCACGGGATCGTTCATGTAGTTGCGAACGAGCGTGTCGACCATGCCGTCAAGCGTGGCCGAAAACAGCACGGTCTGATGGGCGTGGTTCACGCGCCGTAGAATCTTGTCGACCTGAGGCAGGAATCCCAGATCGGCCATGTGGTCGGCTTCATCCAGCACCACGGTCTCGATACGATCCAAGCTGGCCATGCCCCGCTGCATCACGTCGATGAATCGGCCCGGCGTGGCGATGACGATGTCGACCGCGTCCAGCAGCGCATTCATCTGGGTAACGATGGAAGCGCCGCCGTATACCGTAGTGACCTGTAGTCCGCGGGCTTCGGCCAACGGCGCCAGCTCGGTTGCGACCTGCTGGGCCAGCTCACGCGTGGGTACCAGCACCAATCCACGCGGCTTCTTCTTGACCGAACGCGATCCGCGCTGCAGCAGTTCGACCATGGGAATGCCAAAGGCAAGCGTCTTTCCCGAACCGGTCTTGGCCTTGCCACATATATCGCGCCCTTCGAGCGCCGGCGGAATCGTCATGGCCTGTACGGGGAACGGTCGGGTGATACCGCGTTTTTCGAGTGCATCGACGATGTCGGGCGATACACCCAACTCGCGGAACGACGTGACATCGGTCACGCGGGCCAATGCCTCTTCGGTGTCGAGTACGCGGCGCGCCTGTTCCTCGACCGTTCCACCTTTGGAAAGCGAGTCGATGGGCGCGGTTCCCGATACGTCCTTCAGCTCGACGTGCGTGACGAAGCGCGAGCGTATGGAGGGTTTGTCTTCGGGCGTGTCTTGCGAAGGTTCGTTGTGTGCGTCATCCGGTGGGATGCGCGAGTCTTGCGTCAGAATGGTTTTCTCCGATCAGTGCGTTGGTTCCCCACGGGAACGGTTCTCGATTGCCTTGTGGTGGCCTTCCTAGGACCTCCACCAAGCACCCGCAACGGTGATCGGAGTCGATTAAGGTGGGCCCGGCCGCCCTGGTCAGAACTGGACCATGGGCGTATCCATGATGAGAGATTAGGCAGAATCCGTGCCGGAGGCCAGCGCGAAGGTGAGCGCTGGCCTCTGGACACGCACGACTCCTGGGGTTGCGCCGCGGGCAGCGACCCAGAAACAAGCCTGGAAACGATCTATTGCAGGACCGTCATCTTCAGTGTTTCCACTCGGTCACCGGCCAGTACCCGCAAGAAATAGCTGCCGCTGGGCAGCTGGGTGCGATAGGCAATCGTGTGGTCCCCGGCCCCCATTGGCGCGTTTTCGACCAGCGACTCCACCTTCCGGCCCCTGACGTCGTACACACCGATGGTGACCGACGTGGGCTCGAGCAGACGCAACCGTATGGACGTTCCCGGGTTGAACGGATTGGGATAGACCTGGGTTTCCCGAGGCACATTGGGCAGGTCATCGACCGCCGTGACCAGGTCTTCGATCACCGCCGCAAGCCCCTCATTCCCCGAGTAGTCGACCGCCGTCACCAGATAGAAACCGTAGGGTCCGCCGTTGGGATCGAACGAATTGGCCGAGGTGCTGCCCAGGGCTGATTCACTACCATCGAGCAAACCGGTGTTCGAGCCGTAGATCTGGTAGTAGTCGAAATCTGTTTCGGGCGACGGATCCCAGGCCAGCTGGCCGCCTCCAAACACCAGGTTGGCCGGCGGCGCCGGCGCCAGGTTGTCTACCGAGTATCCCGAATCGGGAACCGACTCGAAGAACGTGGTGGGGACCGCCGTGGCCGCGCGAATCAGGAACGCCGACCAGTGGATTCCCTGCGCAACGGTGGAGTCAGCCAGGGTCGGCGCAATGAAACTATAGATGTCGTCGCCGTGGGCGGGGACCGACCCCACGAAATCCCAGCCATCCAGACGCTTCTGGCCCGGTAACGGATCGTTGCGCCGGTACGCCTCGTAGTTGAGGATCGGCGTGGAAGCCCCTGCTTGATCCTGCGACGAGCGGGCGAACTCAATGCGCACCTGGCGGCCCTGATCGTTCCCCACATCGGCGATGGACAGAATCTCAGGCTCGGCGGCGCCCAACGCCTGCACCTCGGCCCGCAGAATCCAGTCACCCGAGACCCCCAGCGTCTGCGAGAGATTCCAGACTCCGCTGAAGATGAGATTGGCGTTCGCGTCGATGTTGCCGTCGGTGTCGGCGGCAATCGATGGCAGGCCCGGCGAACTGAATTCCAGCCCAACGCGGAACGGTCCGCTCACCGTGATTCCCTCGGCGATCAGATCGATTTCCTGCAGGTCGGTATTCGACGCGGTCACCAGATAGTCCTGCATGAACAATTCGGTACCCGGCACAAGCGAACCAGTGTCATCCCACACGCGTAGTTTCACACTGACGGTGGCGGCGGCACCGCCAAACAGGAAACGCACTTTCCGCAGGTCGGAAGGTCCACTGGGCGTGAATCGCGACGCGGCAATCTCGCCCGCCGCGAACCCCGCCTGAAAAGCTACTGACTGGCCCGTCATAAAACTGTCGTTGGCAAGCTCCTCGGGCCCACCGCCCACGTTGCTACACGCCACGGCTACGTTGCTCACGTTGGCAGCGGAAATCGTTCCCGATCCGAAACTCACCACGCAGTCCTGACCCGCGGGTTCGCTGAGCACGGTGACGTTGTAGCCCGCGCCATCACTGAGCGCCGTGGGAAACACGAAGGGGCCGTCGGCGTTGATGACGATGTCGTCGCCACCATTGTTCTGCAACGTGAGACTGCCACTGAGACCCGAAACGTTGCCACCCACCGTGAATGTGCCGGGAGTAGCATCTTCCACGATGGCGCGAATGACCCAGTCGCCGGTGACGCCCAGGAGGTTGGATTGGATCCAACCGAATCCGCTTGCGTCGATGAAGTTCAGCGCGGGAGTGATGGAGCCGTCGTCGTCGCGGGCGATCGAGGGAAATCCGTCGTGTTGGAACTCGATACCCACGCGGAAGTCGTCGTTCACGAACACGTTGTCGGCCGTGATGTCGATCTCTGAAAGCGCCGTGCTCGATCCGGTGAGCGAGTAGTCGCCGGTGAAAAGCACCGCCCCGGGAGCGACGGATCCGGCCGAGTCATCGTAGATGTTCAGGGTTACGGTCTCGGTGGCCGTATTGCCGCCGAACAACAACTGGATCTTCTTGACCTGCATGGGGAACGGACCCGGCGCGATGAACCGCGAAGCTCCGCTTTCACCCGTGATGAACCCTCCCTGAAATCCCGCGCTTTGACCGCTCATGAAGCCGTCGTTTTGCAGGGTCAGTTCCGCGGCCTGAACGGCCCCGGCGAACATGAGGAGCGATAGGAAAGCAACGGATCGAACCAGCGCACGGTTCATGCAGAAGACTCCCTGAAACGGGTCACGGGGTGAGACACGGCTAAAAAGACTCTGTCTATTGTACCTCGCCGGGGCCTGAATCGACCACCCCCCCGCGCTGTTTCGCTCGGACCGGAGCTAGCGCCCTGTCACCGTTTCTGCGCCCTTGTTGACGACCAGACTGAAGTTGTCGATGCTGCTGCCAAGCTCATTGGGGAGATGCACTTTGCTCGCTCGCTTCCGGCTCTATTCGTTCTTCAAGAACTTCCGACTCTTCGAACACTTCTTCGTCGTGTTCTTGTTGGCGCCCGCCATCCAGGGCGGGGCCGGGCTTTCGTATCTGGCCATTGGCTCGCTGCTTGGGTACCAGAAGGTGCTCACGGCGCTACTGGAAGTACCGTCGGGCTTTGTGGCCGATCAGTGGGGCCGACGCCGCAGCCTCATGATCTGTTTCGGAACGTACCTGGTGGCGTTTCCATTGTACGTGCTGGCCGCCGGCTACGCCGACTCGCGGCAACTCGCACTGCTCTACGTTGCCCAAACACTGTTCGCGATCGGCGAAGCATTCCGAACCGGCACCCACAAGGCCATCATGCTGGATTGGGTAGACAGTACCGAGCCCGACGCGGGCGTGCGGGTCATCGGTGGTACGCGAATGGTCTCGAAGATCACCGCGGGCGTATCAGCTCTCCTGGGATCGTTCATTCTGGCGTTCTACGGGCGCTTCGCGGCGCTGTTCTGGGTGTCGGCCGCGGCTGCCTTCGGCGGCCTCGTGCTCATGACGACCTACCCCGCGTGGCTCGACGGGGAGGCCCGCCGCAAACGTGTGGCGGGCGTGAAGAACATCACTCCCTTCTCGGGTCTGCGGCTACAGCGTGGATTTGCCTCGTTGATCGCTCAATCGGTCGCACTGGAAGCGGGCATCAAGGTGGCCCAACACTACGTACAACCCTTGCTCTACCGCGGACTGGAGGCCAGCGACCTGCGTGTGGTCGGCGGCACGGGTGCCCTGGTAATTGGCGTGTACTACCTGGTGCACGAAGGCCTGGGTGGACTTGCCTCCGGTTTCTCTTCGTCGGTAGATCGTCGATTGAGCGGACCGCGTGTCTTGCGGCTCGCGCCGGTGGCGGCCCTGGCCGCGATTTCCCTGGCCGCCGTGGGCCTGTGGCTGGAGTTCTATCCACTCGCTCTGATCGCCTTCATTGCCCTTGGAATTCTGCAGAACGGCCGCCGCCCCATATTCGTCAGTGAACTGAATCAGGTGATGGACAAGGAAAAGCGAGCGACCGTGCTGTCGGCGGAAAGCCAACTACGATCGCTCGCATTCGGGGTTTTGGCCCCCGCTACCGGCTACGTGGCCGATGCGTACGGTCTGGCGGCCGCGCTCGCGGCCATGTCGCTGGTCATGGTCGTTGCTCTGAGCATTCCCAGCGTACCAGACCAGCGGCCCTGAGATTCATCGCCTAAGCCCAGACACGGTGCTTTCGTACCGCACACCTTGAGGCACGGGAATCGCAACCGGCACCAACCGGGCCGCTTCCTCACCGGTGATTTCGGCGGCATCGACCGCCAAAAACGAGGTGTACCTGGAAACCAGTTGATGGCGAAGCGCTAGCGCCGTGATCTCACCCCCTGGCGACAGACCGCTTCGCAGGCCGGCTTCGGAGAGCGCCTCGATTTCTCGCCTTGCCCAAAGAACTGGAAGCGCGCGCACCTGCTGCTCGCGACTGTCCAGATCGACCTCCAACTCGATCGAATGCGTCTTTCCGCCCATGCGGCCCGACACCTTCACGCGCGTGGTTCCGCCCCCCTCGTAGCGCCCCGTCAGCAACAGCGGACGGCCTACGAAAACGTCGTGAATTGCACGCGGGTAAACATTCGATACCCGCATGGCGCCCCAGTCGATCTCTATGTCGGTCAGCGCGGGACGCCGTACGCGGTCGTAGAATCGATCGACCTCCACCGGGTCACGATTGCCGGTGATATAGGCCACAGCCCCTTTGCCGTACCGGGCCAATCCCTCGAGCAGGTGACGGTTGGGCGATGTACCCACACCGAAGCTGAAAATCCTCGAGTCGCCAACCTTGTCCACGACCGCGCTGAAGATTTCGTTCTCGTTTCCGATAAAACCGTCGGTCATGAACGAAACCACGCGCTCGCGCGACGGGTCATGGGCAAAATCGAGCGCGGCCTTGATCCCCTCGACCATTCGCGTTCCGCCGCTACCGTGGAGCGACTGCACGAACTGCAATCCACGCGCCACGTTCTCAGCCGTCGCGGGAATCATCGCCGCACCCAGACTCGACGCACTCTCGGAGAATCGAATGATCTGGAACGTATCGTCGGGCTTCAGATGCGTCAGTGCGCGAGACATTGCCCGTTTGGCGACTTCAATGGGCCAGCCACTCATGCTACCCGAGCAGTCCAACACGAAGACGAACTCCACCGGTGAACGCGGCAACGCGTCGGCCTGCGCCGGCGGAATGAGCATCATCGAGAAGTACTTGTCCGGCCCCTCCTGCTGAGTAATCACGGCCGGCTTCAGCTCGTTTGCGGCCACCCGATACCGAAGGACAAAATCCTTGTTGGGAATTGTATCGAGGGGGCTGAGCGTCACGCGGGTCTGCGCTTCGTCCAGGCTTCCACGGTCGACGACGTGATTGATGCTAAGAAGCTCCTCGATAGCCATTCCCGCGTTGATATCGAGAATAAGATCGACGTCGTGCCCACTACGCTCGTTGGGAGCCAAGTACTCCACGGTAGTATCTTGCTTGCTCTGACCACTGCGCCCGCGAGCCACCGCCGCCACTCCCCCGGTGAATCCCGGAGGGTTGTAGCGCGGCCCCACGACCATGGGAAACACGAACTCGAACCAGCCGTCGACGTAGGCCAGGGTGTTGAAGTAGCGAAGGCTGACATCCACCGTCTTCCCCGGCTCGATGTTGGCCACTTCCTGGATGAAGATGTTTGGACGCTCTTGCGAGAGCAACGAAGCTACATGGCCGCGCCGCTTGGCCTGTTCGTAGATCTCTCGTGCTTGCGCACGTTCGCGCACGATACCGCGAATGGTTCTTCCGCCCACCTCGAGCAGGAAGTCGTGCACGGCCGCATTGCTGGGCAACGGAAAAACGTACTTCGCCTCGATTTTCTCCTCGAAGGGGTTGTGGAACGTCTGCTCCACTTCCACGTTGGCGATGTACCCATCGATGCGCGCATCCACGTGGGTGTGACGGAGCGGGAGCGGTATCTCAGTACCGTCTTGATCGATTGTGGTGAGCGCGCCCGAACCAGGACCGTCTCTCGGCTTCGCCGCATCCGACTCAGCGGCCTCAATGACCCAGACTTCGGTCTGAGGCGGAAGCTGACTCATCGATCCGAGCGGATCGTCCACGTTCACTCCGTCGATTCGAAACGAGATTTCTCCGCCCCGCCCCCCTCGCACGTGGAGCTCACCGTCGCGCGATACGATTCCCGCCTGGCTACCCACCCCCGCCTCCACAGTGTCTACCGCGTAACCGACGAGGTCCTCCGAGCCGATCGTTTGGACCGTTTCGGTGTTCTTGACTTCGACCATGATCGCATCACCACTGACGTCGAAGACCTCGAACTTCTTCACGACAGTAACCTGGGCGTCGAACGGTGGGAGAACCTGGTCGCCGTTGATCTCCACCGTTTGATGGATAGGCTTGAACCCCAGGTACAGGACCTTGAGGTCGTAACGGTCCTGGGGAATGCGCTCGAACGCGAACCGGCCCGTGTGATCCGTCATGACCTCAAACAGGAGCGAGTCGCCCAACCGACGCAGCACGACGTTCGCAAACGACAACGGCTCGTGGGTCTCGGCGTTTCGCAGAGAACCTTCGAATCGAGCCGTGGGGATCGGGGTTGGCAACGGCTCAGAACGCGGCGCGCGAGCCGGCGCGGGTGCGGGACTCGAACCTCGAGCTGAATCTGGAGAGCCCGCCGGACGTGATGCGTCCGCTCTCTCAGAAACGCGTTCATTCTCGGTCTCTCGTGAGGCTGCTTGAACCGGCACACTTTCATTGCTCTCGGGATCCTGTGGCACGATCGGTTCTTCGCCGCAGCCAATCGACACGGCCGCCAAGAGTGCGACGACCAGGGTAGTTTCAAGCTTCATGGTTCTTCTCCCGGAACGGTTTCCACGTCGGCCGCGATCAACTCGCCATCGACCGACGTCGCCGCGCGCAGGTGCGCGACCAACTTGGGAATCGATTGCTCGCGCATCCGGAAGTGAAGGCGTGCGACTCGAGTACGATGAGTAGGAAACGGCCCGTCGAGTTGAAAGGAGGCCAGAATCACTCGGTGGTGCAGGAAAGCGGCGGCGTCAAAGGTAGGTGGACGAGCGAACGCGGGGTGCTCGCCGCCCTCGATCCCTACCAGTTCCATCGCGTGGGTCTCGTCTTCGATTTCGATCTGCCACGAAGCAAGAGGCCAATCTCCGGAATCGACGAAGACATCGATGGCGAGGAATCGGCTGGACTCGGTGTGGGCCTCGCTTGCGACCGCCGCACCGAGCCGGTCATTGGGCGAACCCGCGGCCACGAGCGCCAATGAAAGCGCAACCAACGGAGCCCCGATCATGATGGCCCCAATCGCACCGCGGCGGCTAGCAGGTACCGCACGTCGTCTTCGTCGAAGTACCCGTCGCGGTTCACATCCCCACCGAAATACAACTCGCCACTGCGTAAGGCCAAAGCCAGCCGGTGGACGTCGGCAATGTCGACCACCCCGTTCCCATCTATGTCCCCAGCATGCAATGCACCTGGCGATTGCTGGCGGAACATGAGAACGGCCAGAACCGCCGCCAATGCAACTCGTCGCGTCCAGAGCCTCACCGGCGACGGCCCCCTGGCTCCCGCCTTCGCCCGCGCCGTTTCCAGGAGATCGGACGGCACTGCAACGCCGCGTGAGGGCGGAGCCCCATAGGCTTCCCTCAGATCACGTTGCAGGCCTATGGGAGCCAATTGGTTCGATGACTTGCGGTCGCGTGGCACGGGTCACTCCTTCTTCTACCCACTACATGCAACGACCACCGCAATAGGTTCATCCGACCCCGAAGTTTTGTCCGCGCTGCTCAAGAAAGTAGTCCCTGGTATTCGGATCCAGGCGCAATCTGCCCATTGCGTGGTGCAGGCGCGATTTGACGGTGCCCAGCGGAATTGACAGTGCACTGGCGATGTCCAACAACGAGAAATCGTCAACGAACCGGAGAATCACCACCTCCGCCTGGGCGGGCGGCAAAGCTTGAATAGCCAGATGCAAGGGGGAGCCGACGAAGGGTTCGGCCGGTTCGAACGCCAGCGCGGGCGGGGGCATGGATTCACCAAGCACGGTCAGGCGATCTCGAGCCTGGCGCGAGCGCAAAGCAACCCGGCGCACGATGGGATACAGGTAAGTAGTGAGTTTCGCCGTAAGCCGAAGCGTCGGAAGCTTCTCGAGCAGGATCAGGAAAACCGACTGCGCTGCGTCTTCGGCCATTTCGTCCTCGCCGCAGAAGCGACGGGCAACCACCCGGGCCCAGGGGAAGTAACGCGAGTAGAGCGCTTCGAACCCCGCAGCGTCGCCGCGCTGAAACCGGTCTATCAGTTCCTGATCGGCAAGGTCCCCCCACACGTCCACGCGACTCAGTCCTCGTCTGTGGGGTTACGAGGAACATGCGTATTCAGAACCGACCGCGCAAGCCGACATAATGGACAAACCCATTGCCAGGGCTCGATAGCATGCCCTAGGCTCTCGATTCGGCTCGCCGCACTCCCATCTTCACTCCTCGCGCGGCCCCCCTTCTTCCGCAGTGATCTCATGAGTACCGCGATCCACCGTAGCGTACTGTTCAACTGGTTCGGCCTGGGCGTGAAGATCCTCGTGGGTTTTCTGCTCCTGCCCTACGTGGTGGGAAAACTGGGCGCGACCGGCTACGGGCAATACCTGTTCATCGTGGCCTTGTTTGGCTACAGCGACATCTTCGACTTCGGTCTTCGTGCCGCCGTACTGCGATACGTGGCCCAGTTCACCGCCCGGGGCGAAACCGAGCGGATGAACGCCACCCTGGGCACGGTCTTCGGCTACTACCTGATCATTGCGGCGTGCGTCCTGGTGCTCGGTTTGCTCGCGTGGCTGTTTCCACAGCCATGGCTTGTGCCCGAGGGCGCATCTTCGCGGTTCACACTGTACATCCTGATCTTCGCGGGTGCCGCGGCGTCACTGTTCTTCCGCCTGGGCTGGCAGAGCGTGTTGTGGGCACGCGAGCGATACGACATTTCCAATGTAGCCGAACTATTTGCATTCATGGTCCGGGTCACGTTCCTGGTGGTGTTTCTCTCCCGCGGCTACGGGGTGATAACTCTGGTCCTGGCTGACTTGCTCGAGAACGTACTCAGCTTTCTCATCCATCGCGCCATCATTGCCCGAAAGTTCCCCGAAATCCGCCCGCGGTGGTTCAGCGGCCGTCACGATGATGTCCGCGCCCTGGCCAACTATAGCGTGTGGGTGTTTCTGAACGGCGTGTCCGCGCAGCTCCGTTTCCGCGCGCCCAATCTGGTCATCGGCTGGGTGTTGACCGCGGCCGACGTTGCCCTGTTCGGAGTGGCGGCCCGCATCCAGTCCTACTTGTTCCAGATCTCCACCGCGATGAATGCGCCCTTCCGAACACGGATGTCGGCGCTGGAAGGAACCAACGACTGGGACGCATTGCGCGATCTGTTCCTGCGCGCCACCCAGCTCATCACCATGCTCGCGGTGACCTCCACCGGCATCCTGTTCGTTTTCGGCGACCGGTTCCTACAGGCGTGGGTGGGCGAGGAATTGGGCGAAGGCATTGCACAGAGTATCCGCGTGTTGCAGATCTTGTTGCCCGCCCTGGCCGCCGAAATGTCACAGCTGGCGGCTACCAGCGCCCTGTATGCAGCGGCCCGCCATCAGTGGTTGTCGGGGATCATACTCGGTGAAGCCCTGGCCATCCTGGGGCTGGGTATCTTCCTCACCTTGAAGTACGGCGTGGTGGGAGCCGCGCTGGGTACGGCGATCCCCATCCTGGCCAACAAGCTGTTCCTGCAGTCGCTGTTTTCGTGTCGAAAGCTCGGCGTACCGTATGCGCAGTACCTGCGCCGGGGGATTCTGGGGCCGGTCATGTCTGGTGTGCTGACGATTCCCCTGCTGTACGGCCTGAAGGTCATCTGGAAGCAGGACAACCTCATTGCGGTATTTACCCAAATGGGTCTTTCACTGATCCCATTTGCGGTTTGCGCGTGGTTTTTGGCCCTGGATCCGCGCGACCGTCAACGCCTTCACGAGATACTCGGCGGTCTGGTTCGCCGCTGATCGGCCGACCCGCTTGACCCAGGCGAGGTCCAAGCGCGATACTCGTGCACATGGAACGCAGTCGCGAACAGCTAGAGAAGCATTTCAACCTCGAGACCAAACTCGCGCGTGAAATCCTGGATAGTCCCCGGGAGAAGCGCACCGAGGTTACCAAGGCCTGCTACAACCGGCTGTATAGTGAGATCTCCGACCACAACTACTTCCAGATCTCCAAGACCGACGAGCGATTGCGCTCGCAGGCCGCACGGTTGTATGCGCACCTGGTCGGCACAGACAAGGACGTCCTCGATCTCGGGTGCGGAGTTGGCGATCGCGCGGCGGTAATCTCCGAGGCCGGCAATCGCTGTACCGGAGTAGAAATCTCCGCCGAGATCCTGGAGACGGCGCGTCAGAAGCACCCCGAGGTCCACTTCGAAGTCGACGATGCGATCTACCTGCGAAACTTCGAACCGGATTCCTTCGACGTGGTGTTGTCCAGCCAGATGCTCGAACACCTGCATCCCGACGACGTCCCCCTCCACTTCGAGTCCGTTGCCCGTGTTCTCAGACCGGGTGGCATCTACTATCTGGACACGCCGAATCGGCTGCTCGGTCCATCGGATGTGAGCAAGTATTTCAATTGCAAGGTCGCCCAGGGCTTCCACCTGAAGGAATGGACCTACCGCGAGCTGCTTGATCTCATGTCCAAGTATGGATTCACCGGATTCCGTTCACCGGTATGGCGCCAGACATCTTTGCTGGAGAAACCCCAACGCTCCAAGCGTGTGATGTTGCCGGCGGCATGGAAGGTTCCGTGTGAACAGCTGGCGGCGTGGGTGGATCGACCAGCGTTCAGTCGGCTGATGAACAAGCCGGTTCGACTCGACATCCTGCTGGAAGCTCACCTGAGCAAATAGCTCAGGTCGACAACGGTGACATGGGCTGAGCCCCATTTCCGTCGACGAAAGTCTGCGCCCACAATTCCAACATGAGCAGCAACCACAGCCGGTGGGTGTGATTCTGCTGACCCCGCTCGTGGTGATCGATCATGCGACTCACGGCATCTACATCAAACCAACCGCGGCCCTGAAACCGCGGACTGGTAAGTTGTTCACGTAGGGTCCCGCGTAAATCGCCCTTGAACCACGATCCTACCGGCACGCTGAACCCCTGCTTCTTTCGGTACAGCCATTCGCGCGGAAGCACTCCGCCGTTCGCGAGGGATTCCTTCAGATGGTGTTTCAGATTACCACCGGGAAACTTCAGGCTCACGGGCAACCGCGCGGCATGTTCCATGAGAACATGATCCAGAAACGGTGAGCGACATTCGAGGCTATGCGCCATCGAAGTTCGATCTACCTTGGGCAACAGGGCGCCGGGCAAGTAGGTGGCAATATCACTGCGCATCTTGCGGTCGGCCGCGTCGTCGGCGAAGGCCGCACCGTAACTCGCGCGGAACACGTCCAACGCCTCGTGATCTCCAACGGTGGCCGCAAAGTCAGGCGAGTAGATCCGATGCCGAAGGTCAGAACGGAACACCATCATGGCGTGCGCGTAGGTAGTGGCCTCATCCATGCGTGTGAGCCGCTGAAGGTGCAAAGCTCGATCGACCAGGGGTGCCCGTTGCAAACCCCGCGGTAGACGAGGAAGCGTAGCCTCGGCCAACACCCGGACAGCACGAGGGATTCGCTGGTATCGCTCCAGTTCGTTCAGACCACTGTAGCGTCGATACCCACAGAACGATTCGTCACCACCATCGCCATTCAATGCCACGGTGACGTGGCGCCTGGTCATCTGCGCCAGGTACCACGAAGGCAGGGCGGCTACGTCGCCAAAGGGCTCATCGAAGTGCCATACGATCTTCGGCAAGATGTCGAGCGCATTGGGCTCAACCACGAATTCCTCGTGTTTGGTCTCGAATTTCTCGGCTACCTGGCGGGCGTAGGGCAGCTCGTTGAAGTCGCCTTCCTGGAAGCCGATGGAGAATGTCCGAAGGTCACCGGTTATATGACGACGCATGAACGCCACCACCGCCGATGAGTCCACGCCGCCGCTCAGGAAGCAACCCAGCGGAACTTCGCTCTCCAGGCGAATCCTAACGGCTTCGTCGGCCAAGGCCAGGGTTTGCTCCTCGGCCTCGGCCACCGAAATGTCCACCTTGGGACGATAGGAAAGCTCCCAGTACGGCTGCTCCAACATACGGCCGTCACGCAGCACCAGACGATGAGCAGGAAGCAACTTGCGGATTCCACGGAAAATGGAGCGTGGCGCCGGCACGTACTGGTAGGTCAGATATTCGTCGATGGCCACGGGATCCACGTCGCGTGAAACGCCAGGGACCACGAGCAACGATTTCAGCTCCGAGGCAAACGCGAACCCCGAATCGGTCTGGGTGTAGTACAACGGCTTCTTGCCCACGCGATCGCAAGCCAGTACGAGCTCCCGACTGCGCGGGTCCCAAACGGCCAGGGCAAACATACCTCGCAGGTCGTCCAGGAAATCCGCGCCCTTCTGCTCGTACAGCCGGAGCACGCACTCCGTATCGGACTTGGTTTGAAACTTGTGTCCTTGCCGGGTCAGAGCCGCTCTGAGTTCGCGATAGTTGTAGATTTCGCCGTTGAACACGAGCGCGCACCCGGTTTGCGAGCTCACCATGGGCTGCTGGCCCGTGGCCAGGTCGATGATCGAGAGTCGCTGGTGGCCCAAACCCACGTCGTCGTTGCACCAGAACCCCTCTTCGTCGGGCCCGCGATGCTCGAGTTGCTTGGCCATGCGGCGCACCACGAGTTCCTGCGAACTCTGGCCGGGATGCACAATGCCCACGATGCCGCACATGGTTAGTTGGTCCTCAATCGCTCGTAGAGCGCTTCATAGTCGGCCGCCACCGCCTGCATGGAATATCGATCGTGGGCAAGCTGTCGTTGTGCGCTGCTACGACGCACACGCTCTTCTGTGCTCGCCATGACCTCGCGAAGCCCCTGGGCCAAATCAGCGGGTTCGACACGGGGCACCAGCCACCCCAGTTCTCCCAACACTTCCGCGTTTCCAGGAACCGCGCTGGCCACCACCGGAGTACCAACCGCCAGCGCCTCGAGCAATGTGTTGCTCATTCCCTCGGTGTGACTGGGAAGAACCACCGCGGTAGCCATGGCCAACTCCGCCAGAGGTTGCAAAGTGGATCCGGGGGTTTCTACCCTGTCGGCCAGGTCCAGCTCGCTGATGCGAGCCCGCAATGGTGCCAAGCCCGGTCCGTCGCCGCAAACGCGCATCCGTAGTTCCGGGAGCTCGTCCTTGATCAAAGCGAACGCCTCCAGTAGCGGGCGCGCTCCTTTCTCGTCGTGTACACGGCCAAGGAACAACAGGTGCGGCGGGTCCGTCGGTTGCCATACAGGCGTTTGATCTCCCACGCTGACACCATTGACCATGCGGTGGATCTCGAGATCCTTGAATCCAAACCCTTCGTACTCGCGTTGCGCTTGCGAATTCAGGACAACGACGTGACGAAGGTGGGAAAGAAAATAGTCCTCCATGATCCCGCCGCGGTGTACCGCGGCCAGCGTCCTGAAACTATTTCCGCTGCCGCCGCTGCGTTCTTTGGCCAAGACTGGCACTCCAGTCTCCATTCCGACTTGCAACGCGGCGTAGGCAGCCCGCCGCAGGGCATGCGAGTGAAAAACGTCGGCATCACCCGCCAGGTCGCGCAGGCGATGGGCTACCGCGCGGTGGAACAGGTCTTCGGCGAACTTCCGCACGCCGCGAATGCCACCCATTCTCAACATGGTATTCAGTCGCTCGACTTCGACGCCGTCGAGAACCTCTCGTGGTGCCATTTCTCGCTGCCAGCGACCGGTAAGCACCCGCACGTCGTGGCCGCGTTCAACCAATGCCACGGACAGTTTATGAGCCTGACGTTCGGCGCCCCCCACTGTAGGAGGGTACTGGTCAGCCACCATGATGAGCTTCATGCAGAGTCGAGACGTTGGAAGGAGCCGCATGCGAGGAGGCCCTGATTTTACGGCATTCGATATCGATTATCTCGAAGTTTCTCGGTCACAGGCCGACTGTGGCCACGACCCAGGGCGGGCGGGGTCTCCGCAGGCCCCGCCCTGTCGCTCCCATGTTGGCGTTTCGCCTGCTCCGGCGCCTCGAAGCCACGCCGGCGGCAATCAATACCGAATGTAAGGAGACTCCATGCTGATCCGATGCATCGCGATCCTACTGTTATGCCTGTTGGGTCCGGGCACTGCCGCCGCCGCCAATTTGACCTTTCAGGTCGATGTAAACTCGCCCAACGGGCCCAATTCGGGGAGTGGCTCGTTCGACTTCACCAATACAAGCGCCAGCGGCGACCTGTCCGTTTCGGGACAAAGCACGCTGGTGAATGCTCCGCCTCGAGAACTTCTGTGGATCAAGGAGATCTGGCTGGCCCTGCAGTATTGGCGCCTGGTGGGACCCATAGGACCGGTGCCCCCGGGGCCTTTCGACTCGGTCCAGGCCCAGCTCATCGTCGACTTTGGTGCAGCCGGCGTGGGCGTGGTGAACGCCGACTACACACCGGCCCAGGACTTCGCCTATCTGCAATTGGACTTCGCAAATCTTCTGGTGAACAACCTGCCCACCACCAACGGTCCCTTCGAAATGCGAGTCATCGAGACAGTAGGCGACGGCCAGGGCGACGTGTCGACTGGACAGGGCACGCTGCTGATCGATGGCGAGCCACTGGCCACGTTCACCTCGTCGTACAACGCGTCGCCAGGATTCGGCTTCCACCCGCGCACGCATCTGGACCTGGCCGTATTGGCCACACCCAACGGCACCGACATCAGCTTCGATGGTCACGGTCGCATCCTGGAAGACGAAAATATCCAGACATTCGTAACCATCAAGGGTCTGGGGCCCGACATCGTGGGCAATGGCAACGTGTGGAGCGACCCTACGCCCACGCCCATGTTCCCCTGGCCCACTTCGTTCGAACCCAACCCACAACCCAACCGCATCGGCATGGGCGGCGACACCTTCTACACGCCCAACCCCGAACCCAGTGGTCCATTTCCCGCGGTGATCGACGCCTGGATCATTGAGATCATGCAGCGCCTGCGCTGTCGCCTGATCATTCCGTGCGGCGGACCCATTCCCTGGGCCGATGTAATCTTCGACGCCGACTTCGGTCAGGCCGGAACGGTGCAGATGCTGGCCCAGCTCACGCCGCAGCAAAACTTTGCCCAGGTTACGGTCGACCTGGCCAACTTCGACCAAAACCAACTACCACTGGCTCAGGGTTCCGAGGTGCTCATGACCGAGCGCTTCACCGGCAACGGCCCAGGCACGGGTTCGGGCCTGGGCAAGTTGGTCCTGCGAGGCAACGGCGCCAAGGCGGCCGACGTGGAACTCGTGGGCAACTTCACCGCTCAGTACTCCTGGGACCAGCAATACGACCTGGACGGTTCGGGCGGTGGCGTTTCGGTGCGGACGTTCGCCAACCTCGCAACCAATCAGCAGGGCCAGGCGCAGACTTCCGGCACCACCGATACCACCAGCGACGACGACGTGTCGTTTCACCTGCAGTCGGCCACCAACAACGGCGACCTCACCGGTGGCGGCATCTTTGCCGGCGATCCCAGTCCGCAACCCAGCAAGTTCACCATCCGTGGCCAGAGCACGCTGGAAGAACAGATCCCCGAAGAGGCCCTGGCCTGGATCGTCGATCTATGGATGGTGCAGAACTGGTGGCGCCTGCTGTATCCGCCCGGTGTGCCGGTGCCCACTCCCGGCGATCCCGCATTCGCGTCGCTCGTGGCCGACCTGGGCAACGCGGGTACGATGACCGCCGACGTAACCCTGGATCCCATCCGAGGCTTCGGCGAGATGCGCGTCGACATGGGGCGCGCCACGTCGGCCGGATTGCCCATGCTGGGCGATGAGTATGTGATGCAGATCAGTGAAACCATCACCGGATCCACTGGTACCGGCATGTTCATGGCCGATGGCATTCCGTTCGGGAACATCCAGACAACCTACGTCGACGGCTTGTCCAAGCGCCGCGCCGGAACCGCGTTGGTGTTGGACACGCAGGCCCAGGTCAAGATGCAACCCAACGCATGCGTCATGGACTTCGTGGGGGACATCGAACAGAACACCACTACCGATGTCGCAACCGACCTGCAGCCCACCAGCGTGGTGCTGCGCGCACCGCGCCCCAACCCCATGACATCGGCGACGACCCTGTCGTTTTCGTTGGTGCGTCCCGGCTCGGTCGAGCTGGTGATGTACGACGCGCGGGGTCGACGCGTACGCACGCTGCTTCAGGGCGAGTACCCCGCCGGTTCCCACAGTGCATCGTGGGATGGCCGCACCGACCGCGGCGACGCAGTTGCCAGCGGCGTGTACTGGGCCCGGCTCAACGCCGGAGGCAATACGCAGACCCGTCGAATGACGGTAGTCCGCTAGCCGAAACGAAAAGGCCGGTGGCGTTATCTTGTACGCCACCGGCCACAGAATCTCGACAATTCACTGTTTTCCGACTACTTGGCCACCGTCAGCTTCTGGGCGCTGGTTCCTTCGGGCGAACCAAGCCGCACGAAGTACACACCCGAAGCCACGGTACGGCCGGAATCGTCCTGCCCGTTCCACTGTCGAGTGTATGAACCGGCGGCCAACGTCTCCGACGCCAACGTGCGAACGTGCCGACCGGCCACATTCAGAACATCGAGCTGAACGTGGCCCGCCTGCCCCAGCACGAACGCAATGTTGGTCGTGGGATTCATGGGGTTGGGATACAGGCGGGAAAGCCGTATCGACGCCGGCGCCTCATCGGCCGCCACGGGCGCGCCTACCTGAAACCGGTGCTCGTACGTTTGGCCTTCGTAGGCGATTTCGAACTCCCACTCGCCCGCCTGTTCGCCCTGCGGAATCGTGAAGTTCCACCACCAATAGGAAGCAGCGTAGTGCGCCACGCCCAACGAAGCAGTCCATGAACTGAACGTGCTGCCATTGGGACGGTAGATGGTGTAGGTGCTCAGCTGCCCCGACCGTTGATCTCGGTAGTAGGCGGCGAAAGCAACGGTGTCCCCAAAATCGAACTGGTTGGAGATATTCGTCGCTTCAACCTGAGGGCAGGTCGGAAAGCCAGGACCCGCCGTCTGGGTGTACAACGCGTTCACGGCCGAATCGTAGTAGGGACGTTGACTTGCCCACCAGCTCGCGCCGGCCCGGCAAGGGCCGCTGTAGGGATCCAGCAGGCTGCCTCCGCCGTCGTATACCTCGAAATGCAGGTGCGGCCCGGTCGAGTTGCCCGAGCTCCCCACCACGCCCAGGAACTCTCCCTGGGTCACGGTCTGCCCCACGCCCTTCGACGTCAGCGAGCCGTTCTTCATATGCCCGTACCAGGCCACCGAACCATCGGCGTGCTCGACATACACCGCGTTCCAGCCTCCGCCGCCGAACCCGCAGTTCATGTCGAAGTTGCCATCACTCTTGAACACGATGGTCCCCGCCGCCGCGGCAATGACCTCAACGTCGTCGTTCTGCATCTTCAGCCATGAGAACGGCCACGTGAAGATATCGGTCCCCTGGTGGTTGTAGCCCGCGGTGTTGTCGTAGGTACGCGCGCCACAGTTGTAGTCGAGAAGCTGGTCGGGAAACGAAGCGTTGAGATCCACGAAATTTGAGATTCCGTGTACGCCGTAGTCCTGGACATGGGAGGCCGGTCGGATGGGCCAGTCGAACGAAACCGCGCCCTTGGCCGATGCCCGCAGCCCCAGGCGCCGCCGGCTTTCAGCAATGGCCGCCTGAATGGCCAACCTCTCATGAGGTTCGAGGCAAGGTGACCGATCGGGCACAAGGTGGCCCGCTCCCATCGAAGCGGGGACCGGTCCCACCGCTTCCATTTGGTAGCCAGCGTACTCGGCGGGAATAGGCTGGACCTCCACCGCTTTCGTAGCCGGCGCCATCAGCATCACGGCGCCAAGAACGATAGCAGCGACTGAATGGATCCGATGCATGCAGCTCTCCTGTTTGGGAAGCAGAGTTTGTTT
This sequence comes from Candidatus Krumholzibacteriota bacterium, assembly GCA_029262065.1. Taxonomy (GTDB): domain Bacteria; phylum Krumholzibacteriota; class Krumholzibacteriia; order JAJRXK01; family JAJRXK01; genus JAJDAC01. Next base: position 32,045 of record JAJDAC010000018.1, read on the forward strand.
GGGAAGCAGCAATGATCCCCGCGCGGGAGGGCCTGCAGGGTTCGTTCCGAATCCTAGCAACATTTGCGGGCATCCGATAGGTTCCCAACACGGTTTCCAGGCTCCGCGTGCGTCCTCACTGAGGAGGGTTGTCCACTGTTGTCCATTCTTCGCCGAATCCGGTGGTATCTCTTTCTGGGCGTTGCACTCGCGACCGTCGCCTGGCTCGGAATCGATCCGTCGCACGACCGCAACTGGAAGCTTGAGCATGCGCGGCTACCCCGCGCGACCTTCCAGGGCGACTCGGTCCTGGTCGAGAACGTGCGCGATTTTCGCACCGGGTCCGACGACTCAGTGAGTCGATCGTACGACGATCGGACCTACGACCTGAATCAGCTGAGCGCGGTATGGTTGTGCGTGGCCGTGTTCGACGAAGAGAACCGGCGCGGCCCTGCCCACAGTCTCTTGAGTTTCGAATTCGAAACGGGCGAGTGCGTCGCCATCTCGGTCGAGGCCCGCAAGGAGGTTGGCGAGTCCTATTCGATCTACCGGGGAGCCTTCAAGCGATATGAACTGATCTACGTGGTGGGGGACGAGCGCGATCTCATACTCACTCGCGCCGCCTTCCGTCCCGACGACGTCTACCTGTACCCCATCGTCGCCCCGCGCGACAGGGTGCGAGCGCTCTTCGTGGAAATGTTGGAGGCTGCCAACGCGTTGCACGAGAAACCGCGTTTCTACAACACCCTCACTGCGAACTGCACCACGATTCTGCGCGACCACGTGAACGCGATCGCACCCAACCGGATTCCTCCCAGCTGGAAGATACTTTTGCCCGGCTACGTCGACGAGCTTCTGCAAGGCCTGAGCTTGATCGACTCGGACGCGCCCATGGAGCAGGCCCGTCGCAAATACTGGATCAACGACGCGGCGGTCTCACACGCCGCCGACCCCAACTTTTCCCGCCAGATTCGAAACGCCGTCACGGCTCCCTGACGGTCCATCGATCCAGTCGTAGGAACACCACGTACATGACAACCCAGGCCAAGAATCCCAGGTCACCGCGACGCAGGACCACCAGGCCCAGGTGGAATGCCACGCCCGCCGACAACCAGAAGGGTACGAGCCTGCGGTGGAACAACACCGTGAAGAATAGCCCCTCGAAGAGGATCGTACCTACTGAAAGCGCCTTGCAAAGCCCCAGGTGAGGGACCACCGTCAACGCCAGCGGCCAGTCGCGCGTGACACCCGCATGCAGCAAGTTGGCCTGCAACGTATGCCCGTTCATCCACTCCAAACCACCGATGGTCAACTTTGACATGGCGGAATCGAAATAGATGAGCGCCAGTACCACCTGCATCAGGCGAAGCGGCCAGGTTGCCATTGACGTGGGCGCGAGAGATCCGACCCCTCTTCGCCGACGAAGCCATGCATCCAGGGAAAAATGGCGGTTGCAGGGCGTCAAGGGAATCAGCAGCAGGAAGATGATCGTAGGCACCGGCGGATGATGCACGTCGCCAAACGAATAGCGGAACGCCACCAACCACCAGTACGAAAGCGACAGTACCAGCGCCGACGGGCGGGTCATGAATCCGACCAGCGTCAGGATACCCGACAGCAACGCAACGGCGTAGACGGCCGTGAGCGTTGTTGTGGTCGGCAGGCCTCCTCCAAGCCACGATGAGGTCCAGGCCACCACCATTTGCGGTTCCATGAATTGGTCGTGGTATGCCAGATTCGTTTTCAGATCGGTGAGGCTGGGAAAGAAGAACACCAGCAAGGCGCCAACGATCACCATGCGACTCAACGCCAGGTGACGTCCGGACGAATGCGGAAACCACCAGTCCATCCAACGTCGCTTCACGAGCGCACGGATTTCAAACGAGCCGTGTGGATGCGCGGCTCATGCTCGACCAGCTCGCCGTCTTCCAGCCGCACGGCCTGCAGCGTTACCCTGGCGAAAACCACCGGATCTTCGGGGCGACCGCGCGAAACCCAAGTGGCCAGGTCGCGAAGCGTAGGCTGCGGGTGTCGGACCAGCGGCCGCACGAAGCGCCGATGGAATACAATTCCCTGCAAGCCGTAGCGCTCGTGCCAGTGAAAGGAGGTGTCAATCGACTCGCCCGACCGCGTGGTCAGCTCGAAGGTGACGCGAGTCGCCTCCACCTGGTCGACGCGCCGGGAATTGGCGAACATGGGAAAGTTGATGAACGGGTAGAGGAATTCGTCGTCTCCGCGACCCACGAGGACGTTGCCCGGCAAGAACGCGCTGAGCATTAGGGCGACGACCAGCACGATGACCGCATGGGCGAGCGCCAGTGGCAGCCACGAAAAAGAAGATCTCATTTCGAGTACACCGTCTGTGGGAGCCGGTTGCTGATCAGTCGAATGCGGCCTTCAGTGCACCCCAGGTCACCGTTTCAGTGGCCACCGAGCACGAATTCGTTCCGCCCACGGTGGGTGCCGCGACCAGCCACCCCGAGCTTCCAGCACCTTCGGTGCAGCGTTGGATCGATAGTCCTTCGGTCGCATCGGGCGTGAAGTCGTTCATGGGCCAGATCTGCGCCGCGATCGCCACGTCCTCGCGGGCCTCCCCCGTGCCTCCCCACTGCACGAAATCGAGTATCGCGTCGGGGTCGGTGAACAGTCCCGCGGTCTTGTAGAGTCCAAACGAACCCGAATCGGTACCCAGAGCCGGGTACTGGGTGGTCGTGTAGAAGTTGCTTCCATCGTTGGTCCCGTTGGCCCGCACGTGCACGGTGTACGTGGTTCCCGGTTGCAAGATCACGCCCGGCGGAAAACCGCGGTAGCGGAAGTTCTCGCAGATCCGCAGCTCTCCAATGTCCACGGGAATTCCGCCCTGGTTGATGATCTCCACTTTCTGGTTGCCACTGTCAGCGCCCAGGGGATCGTACAGAACCTCGTTGATGCGAACCTCAGATAGTTGCGCGCTCGCCGGCACCGCCGACAGGATCGCCGCGATGGAGAAGCCCAGTAGCAGAAACGTCCGCATCGGTTTCCCTTCAAGACGGCTCGGGTGCGTTCCTATGGAGTTTGATCGCGGACTCGACATCAGCCCAGGTTCCCCAGATCTTGGCCTCCACCTTTTCCAGGTCAGCCGCGTCTTCCGGACTTTTCATCCTGATGAACTCGAACACGTCGTGCATCTCACCGCGCAGTGCCCCGTACCGGGCGAAGAACGGGAGCGAGTCCTCCCAGGCTTTACGATGCCGAGAAAAGGCCGCGGCAAAGTCATCTGGGGCGCCATGGAATGAAATGGCGTTCAGGCCACGAACGTACTGCCGAACGGCTTCAGCGATTGGATGGGTCTCGCAGTGCATGTTCCGCAACGCCCCCAATTGATTGTCCAGCTCGATCACCCGATCGATCTCTTGAAGCGGCGTCCGTCCCGGAGGCGGTGAAGAGGCGCAGCCCGTCACCAGCAGCAAGACCACCATCCATGACCATTTCCAGCTCATTGATTCTCCTGAAGAAGGGTACGGCTGCCAGCATACACCAAGGCCGCCAAGAATCTCGATAGGCCGTGAGCTTTCGTACGGCTCTTCCCGGTATCTCCCCCTAGACGACCCACACAATCCATTCTTTTGGGGAGAAACCGTTGAAGAACTTCACTCTGGCCGCTCTGGCGGCTCTGTGCTCACCGTCGCAGGCAATCCCGGCCCCGCCGCGGCCGAGCTGGCCGAAGCCCTGGCCGGATCCACTGTCGACCATCCCATGATCGGCCAGCCCGCCCCCGAGTTCCAGCTGAAGACCACGGCCGGAGAGATCGTGCGCCTGGCGGACCTCCGAGGTGAAATGGTGGTCATTCACTTCGGCACCAGCTGGTGACCACGCTGTAATGCGGAGGCTCCGCATACTGCTCGACTCACGCAACTTCGACGCGAAGTTGATCGATCTAACCGCGCGTCTGCGCAAACTGTTGGAGGAAGAACAATGATCGCCAAATTCTGGATCGTCGGCCTGGCGGCTTGCCTGATCCCCTGCGTGACCGTGGGCCCCGCCATCGGCGGAGCGAACAAAGACGTGGCCCCGGTGGTGATCGTCGCGAATGTCGAACCATTGACGTTGGCCGCGGGGGGTTCGGCCGTCGTTTCGCTGCCGATCGAAGTTGCTGAAGGTTTCCACGTGCAGGCAAACCCCGCCGGGAATCCATTCCTGGTTCCCCTGGAGGTGACCGTGGAATCCAACGATGTGGTGGTCGCGACCAACGTGGCCTACCCGCCGGGCAAGCCGTTCCTGATGGTAGACGACGAGAATCCTACATATTCGGGCAAGCTTCGCATCGCCCTGACGCTGACCGCCGCGACCAACGCGGCCCCCAATCGGCTGGTCGTGCGGGGCAACATCCGATACCAAGCCTGTACCTCGAACCACTGCTTGTTTCCCGCCAACCAACCATTTGAGTTGGACGTGACCATCAAGAACCGTCGCGGGGCCCGATGACCGGCGTGGTTCCTGCTAGCTTCGCACAGCATGGAAATCGACCGTACCGACCCCAACACCACGATCATCCGCGAGAAGCCGGTGTTTGTCCCGGCCTTCACGTTGATGTTCGTGGTCATTGGACTGGCCAACCTGGTCCTGGGCGTCCTGAACGACAACCTGGACGGCAACGGCATATTCGGGATCGGCGCATGTCTTGTCATTGGTGGGGGCCTGTTCCTGTACTCGGCGCGGCGCTGTGAATACCGGTTCGACACGCGCCGTCGTGAATTTCGCTGGGTCCAGAAAAGCCTGCTTCGCACCCGGGGGGGCACCTTTTCATTCGACGACGTCGAACGTGTGATCCTGCAGCGACCCGGCTCTGAGGATCAGACACATCGCGTGGTGCTCTACACGTCGCACGGCCAATTCCCGCTTTCCAACGCCTACACCAACAACAAGCCCCAGCTCCAGAAGGCGCTAGCGGCCATTGAAGAAGCCTTGGATCTGATTCCAACACGCTGATTTCAAACAACATAGAAAAATAGCGACGAGACGGTGCGCGTTGGAGTGCGCGTCTTCGCATCTGGGAATGAGACGAACTTCATTTCCATATTTGGCGGAGACCTCCAAATGAAACTGCAACTGACCATTCTGACGACTCTCCTACTGCTGGCTGCCTGCGGTAGCGACGACCCCACGGGTCCTGTCGTTCCGGGTACGCAAGACCCGGTGGACCCCACCGTGGTGAACAACTTCGTGCAGTCGCTGCCCGACTGGGAAGTCCCCGACGACACCGAGTTGGCCCCCGAGCTCATTGAAGATTCCGAAGACTTCGACGGCCAATCGTACGTGCGGTGTGAGACCACCGAGTACGACCGTAAGAAGAACTTCGACAATTTGGTGGCGGTGGGCGCTAACGCGACCGCGCTCAAGCCAGGCATGTTGGTCCAGGGTTCCGGCGTTCGCGACGGCGCCCTGTCGGTCATCGGTCTGAAGCGCTCGCCCATCGCCATCTCGGTTGATCTCGCGCTGGAAACACCATCTCGCCGCATCGACGTGCCGAGCAGTGCGACCATTCAAGACGCCGTAGCCTCGATCCAGCGCGAGGCCGACACCCGTCTGGGCGAACTCGACGTGATTCCCGCCCAGATCAGCTTTCAGGCCACCTCGGTGTACTCGTTTGACCAGGCCATGATGGACGCCGGCATCAGTGTGAGCTACAGCGCGGTGTTCGCCAGTGGCTCGGTGGGTTCTTCCATCAGCCAGAGCACGACCACGCAACGCCGAGTGGCCATGGTGAAGTTGTTTCAGCCCATGTACACCATCTCGTTTGCCGACGATGAACTGGCCGAGCCGGCCTCGTTCTTCAGCGAAGACGTGACCGACGCTGATTTCGAGCGCCAACGCCAGTTGGGAACCATGGGGCCGAACAACCAGCCCTGTTACGTACAGTCGGTTACCTACGGACGCATGCTCGTGTATACGGCCAGTTCCAGCGAGGCCGAGAGTGCTTCGGAACTGCAGGCGGCCTTGCAGGCCAGCTACGGCTTCTGGTCGGGCAGTGCAGAGTACTCTGAACGTCAACGGAGCCTGGTGCAGAACTCCAGCTACGAGATCCAGGTGTTCGGCGGAACCCAGGCAGACGCTACCGAAGCCATCCGTCACGCGCTGGCCACCAACGACTACAGTCTCTTCATTCGTCCGGTGCCGGCCACGACAGCGGTGCCGCTGTCCTATCGCATCAATGACATGAAGAACCGCCGTGCGGCCGTGATTGGCGACGCCACGAAGTACTCCATCCAGACCTGCGAAGCGTTCAACGATCTGCGCTTTCGGATTACGCTGGATCGCATCGAGCTGATCAACGGCTGCGACGCAGAAGAGACCTTCGACATCGAAACCGGGGTTACCGCCGATTCCGATTGGTACTGGCTGCTGCACAACAGCGGATCACGTTTCGACCGTGACGATCTGGCCAACGGAGGCGAGACGGCGATCTTCGAGTTCAGCGCCTCGCAAGGCAGCACGCTGGAGTTCTACGTGGCTGACTTCGGCAATGGTTCGACCGGGCGCGAGGGATGGTCCACGACCAAGACCTTCGACTTCCCGTTCCAGTTCGACAACAACCCGCACACGTTCTCGATCGTCGAAACCACGACGGACGACTCCTTCCGCAACTGCACAATGGAAGTGTTCTACACAATCGAGCGCGAGCTGATCAATCTGCCGTAGGCGATTCAGCGTTCCCAACGGCAAACGGCGGTCGGGATTCCCGGCCGCCGCTTTTCGGCCATTTGTTTGCAACAGGTTACCCGGGTGAACCGGATACGAATACTGCTTCCCGACAACCGCCCGCCAGGGCTACGAGTCGTCCACCGGCACGCCCTTCTCCGCTGCCCGCTTCATGGCCAGCAGCTCCCCCGCCCACAGGTCCTGGTACCGATCGACCAACTGCTCGTAGATCTGACGAATGGGAACCACGTTCAACGAGTTCATGCGCTTGGGCCCCTCGCTTCTACTTAGCACCAGGTTCGCGTCGCGCAATACACCTATGTGTTTCATCACGCCAAATCTTGTGAGGTGGGGAAACTGCTCCACCACCTCACTCGTGGTGCGCGGACCCTCGCGTAGAAACGCCAGGATCTCGCGCCGCGTACCGTCGCCCAACGCTTTCCACACCTGATCCAGTTCTTCGGCACTCAACGCTTACGATTCCGCGTTCGTGCGAACTTTGCCGAGCATGTCTGTCCAGCCCGCGACCAGACCCTCTCGGTGGTCGGCCTGGAGCATTCCCAGCGCACGGTGCCGGAAATTCACCTTGGTCACGCCATCGTTCGACTCGAAACGGATGATGATGTGGTTCATGACGGGATACGACATGAACATGGGGCCCTGGAGCTCGATGAGGTCGTGCGCGCGGTAGCTCTGCACGTGGCCCCACAGATGACCGCTATCGGTTCCCAGGTCGCGGTACCAACGGCCACCGGGGCGTCGCTCGAGCCGAAGGCCCATGTCGGTCCCAGCGGGAGTCTGATGGCCATCGGCCAGCTGGTGGATCATGGCCTCGAACGTGGCTTCCAGCGGTGCGTTGACCGTGATCTCCTGGTCGAAATCCAGGGTCATGTCCTGCATCTGGGTCTCTGTGATCATTCCTCAGCCCTCCTGTGGGGATTCGTTGCTCCGGCGTGGCTGGTTGCCCTCCGAATGTGCCCACATAGTAACGTGACTAATTGGTCACGTCAAGGGCTCACCCACGGTTCGATCCGAAAACACACCAATTCGACCTCTCCCCCTTCATCGGCGGAACTGTCGTCCGATCGCCCACCCGACGCCGCGACCACCGCATCGTGTTGACGCCGCACCACGTAAAGGTAATCGTCGTGGAAGTGGAAGCCGTCGATCTGGGGATCCACGTCGCCTCTCAGAAACACACGCCGGGTGAACTCGCCTTTGCGATTTACCTCGTCCAGCATGAGCCCGCCATCGAATCGACCTGAGAATCGGCCCTCGGCCGTCAGAACCCACAGGGCACCATCGGGCCGGGGATACATCTCACTGATGGTCTCGTGATGCTTGCTCACCTGAAACGAGGAATCGGGATTCCAGGAGATCTGCTCTTCGTACACGCGCTGCATCGAGCGTTGCCAGTCTCTTGACCGGGCCACGGGCGCGAACGCGGGACGCTTGCTCACGCGCGATCGTCGCCCCGTGTCCAAAGACCAGAATTCCAATTCATATGCATCGAACTTTGGCGCCAGCACAACAACACCATCGGTGGTCAGCGTCCAGCGTCGCTGAAAGCCAACATAGCTTTGCTCGTCGTACTCCATGCCCCCGTAGCGACTCGAGCTTTCCTGTGAGTGGATTTCACGCGCTTCGTGCGCGGGTCGCTGCATCGATAGTTGGCGCCGACTGCTACCCTGCCCGCGCAACGATCCCGCCGTGACCAGCACGTCGTGGAACCGCTCGGCCCGGTACAATTCGCCGTACGCTCCAGAATCGAAAACGTACGGGGAATCCGTGGGCGTGCCCTGAGAATCCAGTACCTCCAGGTTGGCCGGAATCACTTCCACCACCCCCACCGCATCGTCAGCAAGCAGCACCAGATCCGTGGGGTGTTGGAATTCCCCGGGACCCTCGCCCGCGCGTCCCAGTTCGCGCAGGTACTCACCGTCCGCGCTGAAAACGCACACATGGGCCAGCTGGTCGTCCAACACGTAGATCTCACCCGACAACGCCACGCGAACCCGCGAGACTACACCAAACAAGTGATCCTGCTCTTTTCCGCCAACCCTCCATTGCTCGACCAGCTCCAGCTCGAGGTCAACCGACGACGGGTCTTCGGGGTTCTCAACGGTTACCGTTTGCGCCGAAGCATCGCACGGTGGCGTCCACTTGGCCGGACCCGCGCGGTATTGGCGCGACAGTTCGGCGGCCTGCGAATCGCTGGTGTATCGATTCCACAAATCTTCTCGCCACATTGTCGCCAAGCCGGGCAGGTCGAGGCCGAACCAGTGTGCGTAGTCGGGGTCGGCACTCCGGGACGCGCTGGCGAAGTTGGCCACTTGGGCCTGACCATGGATACGCGACAGATACTCGAAGAACGAGGCCCGCATGGAATAGCTCTGCGTCTTGCAAGGAAGGTTCAACCGCTTGTGATCATGCGCCAATTCGACCAACGAGACCTCTTCGTCACCGCCCAACCATTGTCCGGCGACTACATGCACCGGCGTGTTATAGAACGGGAACCCTGGCAACGTAGGGTCTACGGTCAAGGCCACGAACGATGCAAACCCCTCTTCGAGGAAATTGTTGCGACCATTCAGGTGAGGGTTGCGAAGTGAGTGAACCAGCTCGTGCGCCAACGGAGAAAGATGACTGATCGCGTCGGGACCAAACTGGTAGAGATGCACCCGGCCAAACGAGTCCACATGGGGTATCTCACCGCGCTCGGGCCTGGCTTCCCCGTGCAGTAGGACATGGACCGGTTCCTTGGGGGTGAAATCTTCACCGATAAGGTCCAGTACCAGGCTCAGTACTTCCTCGCATCGTGCCATGGCCACGGGCACCAGATCGGCGGGGACGGCATCGACCTCCCAGTGCAGACGGAATCGTTCAGTACTCTCGACTTCTGCCCGCACGCACGGCGCAACCGACATGAGAACCATCAACACGCACAGACATTTCAAGACACCGGATCGAGCGCGCACCACATCCTCCTGGGTTCGATGATCGTCAGGGTAGGATGCCAACATAGTCTGCCAACTGCTCCACCACGGCGTGCATTGGCGAAAGGAGGCTCGACGAGGGTCAGCGGGCCGCCAAAGGGCCCCAGCGGGGGGCTCAGGAGCCGTCGACTACGTGGTCGAAATTGGCCTTGTAGCGTCGGCTCATGGTCAGGTCGGTGCCGTTGTGTAGAACCACGCGGTAATCGCCTCGGCCCAACGGCTCCAACGAGCGCACCGCGGACACCCGAACCAGAACACCGCGGTGGATTCGTACAAACCCAAGCGGGCCCAGCCTTTTCTCCAGCGAAGAAAGCGTGGTCTTCACCAGATGCGAAGCGTCGGACACAGACACGCGCACGTAGTTATCCTCGGACCGGCACCAGTCAACCTCGGCCACCTGGATCAGGCGAATCTCCCCGCGCGAGTGCGATGTGAGAAACTCGGGTGGAGTTGCCAGCGCGTCCAACGCCGCGTGCATTCCGGGTGCGTCAGACTTCGCGCCGTGTTCGCGCAGCCGGTCCAGGGTATCGGCCAGACGCAACTCATCGAAAGGCTTCAAAAGGTAGTCGACCGCGTTCAACTCGAACGCTCGCAGAGCAAACTCATCGTACGCGGTCGCAAACACCACGCGTGCCCGCAACTCGCCATCCACGAGGTCGCGCGCGACATCCAGACCGCTAAGACCTGGCATCTCGATATCCAGAAACACCACATCGGGATCCTGCGAGTGGATAGCCGTCAGCGCACTCTTCCCATCGCCGCACTCAGCCACCACCTGAACGTCGGCGTGAGCACCCAGAAGGTCTACCAGGTACTGGCGAGCAATTGGTTCGTCGTCGACCACTACGATGCGCACGGCAACTCACCGTCTCTTTCCGACCGGGCCGGAATCACGATCTTGACCGAAGTACCCACAGGGTCGCGGGGAATCAAAGCCAGCGTCGCAGCCTCGCCGTACATTTCGCTCAATCTTGCCTGGGTGGTCGACAACCCCACCCCTTCACCCGACGGTGCCTGGACCCCGGGCCCATCGTCGTTCACCTGCAGCACCAGGTTCGAACCTTCGCGCTCGGCCAACACCTCGACCAACCCACCCTGGGAACATTGCTCGATGCCGTGCTTCACCGCGTTCTCAACCATGGGCTGCAAGAGAAAGGGAGGCAACAAGCAACCATCCACATCGGAAGCAACGTCGATACGGAACCGAAGACGGTCCCCGAACCGCTGGGCTTCCACCTCCAGGTACGCGCGCACGAACTCGATTTCTTCCTTCAGCGTTACTTCCAAACGCGAATCCAGAGTCAGGCTCTGACGCAGCAAGTCCCCCAAGCGTTGCAGCAAAGCGCGCGCCGCACGGGGATCACGTTCCACGAGCCCAGCACCGGTATGCAAGGCATTGAAGAGGAAGTGTGGCCGCAACCTCGCTTGTAGCGACCGTAAGCGGGACTCCGCCAGATTCTGCTGAAGCACTGCGCTGCGACTTCGTTCAATGTCCAGCCGGCGGGTCGCGTCCCACATGCGCCACAGCCCCACGATGGCCGCGTACACGAACACGTTGGCGTGTGAATTGTACGGCGCAATGTACCCGAAGGTTTGCCTGAAGCTGGTTTCCCGATCGTTCACCGCATCGAAAAACATGTTCTGGCCCACGTCATACAGTACGTGGATGGCGGAGACCAGAAGCGCCGCGCCCAGGTGCAGGAGGATGTCCCGGGTAAAATGCGGCTTTCGCAGAGGATAGCGGCGGGCCAGAAAAAGAGGAATAGGAGTGAGCAATGCCCAACCCAGGGCATCGGGCATTGCTCGCTCCAGCGCCATGGCAAAGTCGAGAGTCGGATCCTGCGCGACCAGGGTCAACCGGTAGCGCACCGCATCGGCCAGGCCAATGGCCAGCCAGATGAGTCCAACGACTCTCCACGATGGCGTCATCTAGTCTCTCGCGTCGGCCTCACCCGACATTGCGCCGCCCTCTTCGCCGGGAACCGGGAAACCACGATCACGCATGAGCGCTTCGATCTTGGCATCACGTCCACGGAACATGCGATACGCGTCGGCCGGATCGACCGCATTGCGTACCGAGAACAGGTGCTTCACCAGCTTGGCGGCCACGTCCTTGTCGTAGAAGCCACCGGGGGCTTCCTTGAACGCTTCGGCCGCATCGGAGGTAAGAACATCGGCCCACATGTAGCCGTAGTAGCCCGAAGAGTAACCCTCACCCGAGAACACGTGCCCAAAGTGCGGGCTACGGTGCCGCATGGGTAGTTCCTTGGGCATGTTCAACGAGGCCAGGGCTTCGCGCTCGAAGGCATCGGGGTCCAGACCGGTCGGGTCCATCGTGTGGTACTTCATGTCCATCAGGGCTGAGGCCAGGTACTCGGTGGTCTTGAAGCCCTGATTGAACGTGGCCGCCTTCTTGATCTTGGTGACCAGCTCGGCCGGAATGGGCTTACCCGTTTCGTAGTGCACCAGGTAGTTGTCGATGACCTTGTCGGTCAAGACCCACCGCTCGAGCAACTGCGACTGGAACTCGGTGTAGTCGCGCACGCCTCCGTTCAGCGTGGGGTAATCCACGTCCGAAGACAGGTAGTGCAAGGCATGCCCGAATTCGTGGAACAGCGTTTCCGCATCGGACCACGAAATGAGCACGGGCTCGCCCGGCGTGCCCTCGATGAAGTTGGAGTTGTTCGAGCACAGGACGTTCTTGCGACCGTCGAGCTTGTCGTGGCTGCGGTACGTCGTAGCCCAGGCGCCGGATCGCTTGCCCTGACGAGCGTAGGCATCGAGGTACCAAAGACCCACGTGCATGCCGTTGTTGCGATTGGTCACTTCGAACACTTCCACGTCCTCGTGGAAGGTGGGCACCGTTCCCGCCTTCACCGGCGTAAACTGGAATCCAAACAGCTCGCCCGCCACGAAGAACATGGCATCGCGTAGCTTGGCCAGCTGTAGGTACTGCTTCACCTCGTCCGAGTCCAGATCGTACTTCGCGCGACGCACCTTTTCGGCGTAGTGACGATAGTCCCACGGCTCGATGGTTATTTTCGCACCTTCGGCGTCGGCCACGGCCTGCATATCGGTCACTTCTTCGGCCACACGCGCGATGGCGGCGGGCCACACGGCTTCCATGAGTTCCAACGCCCGCTCGGGCGTCTTGGCCATGCGATCTTCCAGACGCCACGACGCATAGTTCTTGTAACCCAGTAAATTCACGCGCTCGTGACGCAAAGCCAAAATCTCGGAGATGAGCTTGTTGTTATCGTACTCATCGCCGTTGTCACCACGGGAGTAGTAGGTACGCCACACCTTTTCGCGCAGGTCACGTTCGGTGGAGAACGTGAGGAACGGATCCATTGAAGAACGCGTATTGGTGACCGCGTACTTTCCCTCGTGCTCACGCTCGGTGGCGGCCGCCGCGGCACCCTTTATGTAGGATTCGGACAAGCCACCCAGCTGGGTCTCATCCAGGTAGGTTACGTAGCCCTCTTCATCGGCCAGCACGTTGTTGGAGAACGCGGTGTGCAGCTCGGCGAGCCGCTTGTTGATCGCGGCGTAGCGTTCTTTGGCCTCGCCGGTCAGCTCGGCACCGTTGTGCGCGAAGCTATTGTAGCTGAGCCAAACCACGCGCTGCTGGTCGGGGCGAAGCGACTTCATTTCCTCGCTCTCGTAGACAGCCTTCACGCGGTTGAACAACTTTTCGTTCTGCGTGATCTTGGAGCCGTACTCGGAAAGCTTCGGTGCCATCTCGGCCTGGATCTCACGAAACTCGGGCGTGGAGCGGTTCGAACTCCAGATTCCCCAGTACGAAAACACGCGGTCGAGTTCCTTACCCGACCGTTCCATGTCCAGGATGGTGTTCTCGAAGGTGGGCGCTTCGGGGTTATTGGCAATGGCATCCAACTGCGTCAGATGGTTGGCCATACCTTCCTCGAGGGCCGGCTTCAGATGGGTAAGGTCCATCGTGTCGAACGCAGGCACGCCACCGTAGGGGCCCGTCCACTCAGTCAGTAATGGATTCATGTCATCGGCAACTGCCGGCACGGCAAGCACGACGATGGCCAAAGCCACCAACGCGTTGCGCAGGGATATCTTGCGGTCCATGGGATCGTCTCTCCATACGGGGTTTGTCCATCGGGGAATGAGGCGCGGATGAGTGTACGGCGGCATCGGCGAAAAGGGTAGGCCCAGTGGCTATCCTTCCCAAGGGGTCACGAAACCACTCCGCCAGCGTAATCAGGGTATGTATACGCCTCATGTAAACGCAGTGGGCCTCACGGAGTTCCCATCTGAACTAACCGGGACGACGGCGCAACGCCCAATAATACAGAGGGTTATCGCCGGTTTCATGCTCGGCGTATTCCTGCTGGTGGTGGTCACCACGTCCGTGGTCAGCCTCGGACGCTACTGCCTGACGAGCGACGGCGGAGACACGGACGGCCTACGAACCGAGGCCCAACACTGACGTTCATCACTCGACTCGCTCGACGGCCCACCCCGGACTGAACGAACCGCTGGTCAGAACTGGAAATAGATGAACGGGTTTGGATTCCCCACGGGGAAGGCCAGGCACAACCCAAGAAGAAAGAATATCAACACCGGGGTCAGCCAGCTGCCCACGGGCCACGATCGCAACGCGCGCAATCGTGTGCCCAGGGCCACGTGCCAAAGGGCCACGACGGCTACGGCCCCAATGGCGAAAGGATGCCACCAGTCGATCCCCGCCGACTCCACGCCGAACATCGCGGCGAGCATCCGCCGTGCGGCGTCCAGGTCCTGGGCGCGAAAGAACACCCAGCCCACCAGTACCACCAACATCGACCAGACCCAGCCGGTCAACCCCGCGAACTCAAAGTTGCGACCGCGTAACCAGCGCTCGATACACAAGACGGAACCGTGCCATGCCCCCCACACCAGGAAATGGAACGCCGCACCGTGCCAAAGTCCGCCCAGCAACATGGTAAGCATGAGATTCACGTAGGTGCGCGTCGATCCGCGTCGACTGCCACCAAGGGGGATGTACAGGTAGTCCCGCAGCCACGTCGAAAGAGATATGTGCCAGCGGTGCCAGAAATCAGTCAGGCTGGTGGCGCGGAAGGGATGACGGAAGTTCTCGTCGAAATCGTAGCCCAACATGCGCGCGGCCCCGATGGCCATGTCTGAATACCCGGAAAAGTCGGCGTAGATCTGTACCGCGTAGGCCGCCACGGCCAACCAGGTCGTGCCCATTCCAAAGGCACCCGCATCGACGAAGACGCCGTCTACGAACACCGCCACCCGATCGGCAATGAATACCTTCTTGAAGAATCCAAAGCTGAACTGGCGAAAGCCCACCAACAGTCGTTCCAGCGTTGGCCCGCGGTCCTGCCGAAACTGAGGCAACAGGTGCGAGGCCCGCACGATCGGACCGGCCACGAGCTGAGGAAAGAACCCAACAAACAAGGCGAACTCCAACGGATCGTCCGTCGCCTCCAGCCGCCCACGGTAGACATCGATGGTGTAGCTCAACGTCTGGAACGTGTAGAAGGAGATGCCGATGGGCAGAACCAGGTCCAGGCCCTGCGGATTCCAACCCAGCGGTGCAAGGGTGGCCGCCAAGGATTCGACGAAGAAGTCGAAGTATTTGAAGGAGACGAGCAGGCCCAGATTGACAACCAGGCTCGTTACCAGAAACGCGCGACGCCTTCTCGGTGCATTCGTAGTTCGTAGACCCACGCCGACCGCGTAGTCGACACCGGTCGACAGCAGGATCAATCCCAGAAAGCGCCAGTCCCAGAACGCGTAGAAGTAGTAACTCGCAAGCAGCAGAAGACTCTGGCGGGCCCGCGCCGAGGGCAGCCACCTCGTCGCGATCAGGCATACCAGGAACAGACCGGCGAATTCAATCTGGGTGAACAGCACTCGCCGACCCTTCGCCATCCAGCACCCGGCTGGCCCACAAGATCAGCGCGTCGGCCAGCACCTTTTGTCCGTCCCCATTCAGATGCCCACGTCCAATGCGGCCGTTGTGGAAGCCCATGGGCGTCCGGCCGCTGCTTTCGAAATGCGCCGCCAGGGCGCCTGAAAGATCGATGAACTCGATGCCTTCCTGTCGACACATCGCGCCGAAACGCGCGGCCAGATCAGCGACCGGATGCTCGAGCAGAACACGTCCGTCGTCGAGGTACGGAACACGTGGGGCGTAGAGAATTGCGAGGGGAGCATCGGTGGAAGCCCGCAACTCGCGCAACGCGAACTGCCAGGCGGCCGGATCGACATCGTACAGCTCGGGCCAACGGCGCCAGCGATTTGCTTCGGTGGGCACCGGCCCCACTCGCCAGCGTAGTGGTTCGCTACCAATTGGGTTGCGATGAGCCACGAAGAGCCGATGAATCGGGGTCCAGAGAAAATCAAGCCGACTCCGCGCAAGTCGCTCGCGCAAGGCAGGCCAGGGCGGCTCGCGCCGGTGCTCGGAGAACTCGAACCGGGGACGTTCAATGAACGTCGTCCCGTTGGGCGAGACGTCAAACAGGTCAGGCAACACCACGACATGGGCGGAGAAATTTTTGATGGCCTCGTAGCGCGGCAGCAACGCAACGACATCCGCGACGGCGCGCCCAGGATAGCCCACGGCCACAGTGGTAACGGTGGGCTGGCCTACCCAGCGCTCCCGAAACCGGGCACCAAACTTTTCATCGTCGTCCACGTGGGCCGACTGGATGAAGGAATCGCCCCAGACCCCCACCGCGAAGCTCGCCTTCGCTTCCACATCGTCGGCAAGCAACCCGTGAGAGGCGTAGCGGGTGGTAGCCCACCCCTCGCTTCGAAAGCGTAGCTTCGCGCCCGGCCGCGGCAGATGCCGTCCGATCTTTTCATCGAACTGTTCGGGCTCGATCGAGTTGACGAACTCGGCCCCGAATGCCCAGAGCAACAGCCCGGATGCCAGGGCGCCGACGAACCACCGGCCCAACACCAACGGCTGGGCGGTTTCGTCTCGCAACGAAGATGGCGGCGGAAGGAAATCGGGCAACGCTTGCTCTCCGGCGGGAGACGGGAGCAGCATAGTCGAACCGCGCAATCGAATACGAGGCTATTCGGCTCGAAGAACCGCCAAAGGTAAGGCATGGGTGGGATGCCAGGCCACCAACGCCGCGCTGGCGATAGCGCAAACGACGGCGACGGCCACGAGCAGTAGTCCCTGGTAAGCATCAAAGGCCACGTTCGCGCTGGAGAATCGCGCGTTGGTCACCGCCACCGAAACGGCTAGGACGCACACTCCGACCCCGCCTCCGATGAGACCCAGCAGCGCATTCTCGAACACGACCGTGCCCAGAACCTGCGAACTGGTGTAGCCCACCGCCTTCAGAATTCCCAACTCGCGTCGTCGCTCCAACATGGATAAGCCCACCGCGTTGGCAATGAGAATTGCCCCTGCGACCAGCGCGAGTGCCGCGACCGCCACCACGAACCAGAAGAAGCCCACGAAGAACCGGTTCACCGCGTTGGCAATGGCGTCTTTGCCAATGACCACCGCGTCCGGCAGGTGTTTTCCGAGTGTGCCCGCCACCTCGCTTAGCCGATCCGCGGGCGCGGCCACCGACACTTCCATGGGAATGTTGGGACCAGCCAATTGAGTGACAACCTGCCACGGAACAATGAGTGCGCGCGGCGGTGCGGCGATATCCAGGCCACTGCCTCCATCGACCCGAAAGATGCCGGCAATCGTGACGGTGGTGGTATCGATGCCACCGCAAATCCTCAGAGAATCTCCAACCGATAGGTCGGCGCGTTGCGCACGCTGCGCGTCAACGTACGCAGCTCGTTCGGGCGGCACCGACAGGCTGTCGGTAAGCACCAGATTCCAGCGAATGCGCTCGGGACGACGACCAACCACGTCCGAGTAGCGAACGAGCTCGCGACCCTCTGCCGTCGTGACCTGAGCCTCGAGGAGGTAGTCACGAAACGCAGCCGGATTTCCCGCCGCTACCAGGGCCCGGCTCAATGCCGGCTCGTCGCCGCTTTGGGCGAAGACGCGAATGTTGACCCCCGACAGATCCATGGTCCGCTCCCGACGACCCGATTCCGCATTGAACAACGCGATCATAGCGAAGCCAATGGCCACCACACCGACAAACAAGGCCACCACCGCGAACGTTGCACGCAGGGGTTGGTAACGCAGGTTGCGTCGGGCCATACCCAATAGCGGTAGGGAAGGCATGGGAACGCGGGCGATGATCCAAAGTAACGCCGCGAACATGGCCCCCAGGGCGATCAGGCCCACAATACCCGCAGCCACGACCCCAAAACCCCAGAGCCATGAGCCCAGAACCACGCTGCTTAGCAGCGCGAACACAACCAACAACGCTGCGTATAAACCGATGGTCTGGGCCCGGCGATGCTTGGTGAGCGCGGGAGGAAGGTCGCGAAGCAGCATGGAAGGACGAACGTCGCTCGCGCGGACGATCGCCACCATTCCGAAAATCAACGTCGTGAGCGTGCCCACCAGAACGCCGCCCGCCGCCGCCACCGGACGAATCTCGTAACTCAACAGAAACGGCATGGTCTGCGCGATCAGGTTCATGAGCCCATAAGCCAATGTAAGACCCAAGGCGACACCCAACGCGCTGCCCAGTACGCCCAGCATGACCGCCTCGGTGGCAAACAACGCCAGCAGATGCTCTTGTTGGTAACCCAAGGTCTTCAACGTGGCGATCTCCCTGCGTCGTCGCGCCAGCAATACCTGCATGGTATTGGCCACGCCCACCGCACCCAGCAGCAACCCCAACAACCCGGTGCCCGTAAGCAAATATCTGAGAATCTGATCCACTTGCGAATCCGAACGCGCGGCCAAAACTTCGACGTCCCAGCCAGCCGCCTCCAGTTCAGTCTTGGCCGACTCGGGCATGGAGTGGCGCGCGGCCACCTGCGTAACGCGCAGACCCTGGGCATCCGCGGTTACCAGGCTGTAGAACACGGTGAGGCCCAACTGCGCGGGAGTCTGATTCAGTACACCGGTCACCCGCAAGTGAACCGGCGCGGAGTGGGGCGATCCGAACACGGAGAATGACTCTCCCAACGCCAAACCATATAGATCGGCCAGATCGCGCGTTACGACGGCAGTGCCGTCATCAGCCAGCAGGTCGACCAACGAAGCACCCGGTGGTTCCCGCAGTTCCATGGTTCCGTAGAGCGGAAACCTCTCAGGATCTATTCCGAGCGCCCGATTCAACAACGACGCCTGGCCCGAGCCCGGGCGCTTCAGCCAGCGCGCACCGGCCGAGGCGAGCGGAGAGACCGCTTCAGCGCCGGCCGCCGTCAGCGCATCCAACGCTTCGTTCAATGCAAACGGAGTTGCGCGCGAGAGCATCAGGTCGCCTCCGGCCGCCACCCGCGGCGGAACCAGACCAACTCGCTCGATGATGAAACCCAACTGCTGCA
Organism: Candidatus Krumholzibacteriota bacterium; assembly: GCA_029262065.1. Taxonomy (GTDB): domain Bacteria; phylum Krumholzibacteriota; class Krumholzibacteriia; order JAJRXK01; family JAJRXK01; genus JAJDAC01. The sequence goes on from JAJDAC010000018.1 coordinate 51,109, forward strand.
GGGACACGAGGGACATCACACCAAAGGCCACGCAGGCCACGGCAATGGCCGACCGCTGACCTCCACGACGCAGAGACCGCCAGGCGTAGCCTGCACAGAACTTCACGCTCACGACGCGGGGTCCAGTCGCCCATCCACCAGGTTCAGCACTCGCTGGGCACGCTCAGCCACCCTGGGGTCGTGGGTTACAACGACCAGAGTGATACCCAGTTCACGATGCAGCTGTTCGAACAAGTCGAGGATGGTGGCGCTGGTTTTCGAGTCGAGGTTTCCGGTGGGCTCGTCGGCCACCAACATCGCTGGCTCGGTCACCAGCGCCCGCGCAATGGCTACCCGCTGTTGCTCGCCCCCGGAAAGCTGATGCGGTCGATGGTTGCGACGCGAGTCCAACCCCACGCGACTCAACACAGCTTTGGCCAGCTCGCTCGCCTGGCGTCTTCGCGGACCCACGTACAACGGGGCCTCCACATTCTCCTGGGCCGTCAACGTGGGTATGAGGTTGAACGACTGAAATACCACGCCGATCTTCTCGTTGCGCAAACGAGCCAGCTCGCGTTCGGACATCGAGGCGATATCCAGGCCATCGACCACAACACTACCGCCGGTTGGTTGGTCAAGGCCCGCCAACACACCCAATAGGGTGGATTTTCCCGAGCCCGAGGGCCCGGTGATCGCAACCCACTCGCCACGCGGAATGGAGAACGAAATGCCGCGAAGGATCTCGATGGTCTGAGATCCAAGCGGAAGCGAACGCGTGAGATTTTCGATGGCCACGGCGGGGGAAGACATCGTGCGAGTGCTCCGGGTAGCTGGGAAAGTCGTACCCGGAGCAAACGCGTGATTGGGACAGAAGGTTACAGTCTAGTAACGCGCACGAACACGACCCCACGTGGGTGATACACGCCAGGTGTCGAGTTCGTCCCAGGCCACCAGTTCGAAAGCCGGTTCGTCCAGGTTGTGCTCGAAGCGCACCGGTGACGCGGTCATGCGCTGGATTCTGCTCACAACCCGCTTGCGACCGGACGTATAGGTCACGACCAGGTATGAGGCGTACGACCGGGAGACCTCGCCGTCGCAGTCCTGCCTCCACCCTCCGTCGGGAGTCATGGTCAGTTGAATCGAGACGACTTCCGATGGTTCGGTCAGACCAATTCTGGAATGAACGACGCCATTGAACAACTCATCTACGGCGCGAAGGTCTTCTTCTCGCGTCCACATCCCGTCGGGCGGGGCGAGATACGCGTGGTCCGGAGCAAAGCGGAATCGGAATCGATCGTGAAGCAACCGCTCGTACTCCACGATGTTGAGTTCCTCGAAACTCCGCACGAGGTTCTCGATCAGTTGGTCGGGTGAGGTGGGAACTGGGTAGTGCCCATCTACCGAGTCTGCAACCGGCGGAAGCGCGGACGCGGATTGAGTCAGAAACACGAAGAACACGAAAGAAGCAATCATGGCGCTCCTCCGTGTGGGGAGGGCGGGCCACCGGTAAGAACAAGATGCTGACGACCGCCAGCGATTGTCAACGGACGGACCGCCGAATGACCGCCACGGTATGGGTTTTGCACTCATCGACGGTACGTAGTATCTCCTATCGAAAGCGCTCCAATGGGGAATCATCGGCCATCTGCGACCATTCAGGCAATTGCAGTCACGCTGCTCTCGTGGGGCACGTTGGCCATGCCGTCGTCGAACCGGCTGGAGTGGATGGTTCTTCAGACCGGCAGCCTGGAACACCGCGAAAATCTCTACACCGTCGTGGATGCCGCCGAGCGATACGCCGACGTTGAGGCGTTTGAGGATCCCGTACTTGGTCGGATCTACCCCGCGAACGTGGCGAGTATTCAGTCGTTCCTTCCACAGTCCGGGCTACTGAAGAACCCGTACCATTTGGCCCATACGGAGCCGGTAGACGGTGCCGCCGCCTCAGCTGGCCAGGTGGGCTACACGGTGCGGGTGATCAGTAGCGAGAACCGTGGATTCGCCGCTTCGCTATTTGGGTACGAAACGGAAGCCGGAGGGGTGTATCGCCTCTACGGAGAGCTGGATCAGGACCCATGAAGGCGTTCCGGCAACACACCGTTGGACTGCTGTTCATCCTGGGAACGCTCGTGATGCCTTCGTCCGTCCGCTTGCACTCCATGAACTTCCGAACGATGAATCTGAGATTCCAGGAAAACCTCTACGCGACAGCCGACGCCGCCGAACGCAGCGCCGAACAGTTTGCGCAGCAATCACCAGAATTCGGACGTGTCTACCCTGCCAACACGGCGAATCTGGTTCCGTTTCTTTCTCGGCCTTTTCTACTCCAGAATCCGTTCACCCTTGCCGCCACCGAACCCGTCGACGGTGCCGCGGCAACGCCGGGCCAGGTGGGCTACACGGTTGTCTCTATCCAGGGATGGAACCGCGGGTACACCCTCACCCTCTTTGGCCGGGTAGCAACCACCGCGGTGCTCAGGAGAATCTACGCCGATCAGGACTTGGCAAAATGAAGCTACCCCGAACCGGAGCAAGACCAATGAGGCTTCCCCAAGCGCTCACCGTACTAGTGACTCTGCTAGCCACAATGGCCGCCCACATCACAAGCGCCAACGCCACCGCCCGTTACTTCGAACGATCCACCGCAAACGGATCAGTGCATGCGACTCAATCACTACGCGGCGTCACAGCTTTCGCCGGCGACTTTGATCGCATCGGTGGAGTGCCCGCCCAGCGCGTTGCTCAGTGGGACGGCTTCCATTGGACCGCCATGCACCTCGACGACAGCACCTATCGCTGCGCGTACGACATCACGGTATTCGAAGATCAGTTCGTCGTGGCCGCCGAAGGCTACACAGACATGTATGAGTCCTACCAGGGCACGGTCACGGAGGACTTCGAACACCGGGTCCTAAAGTGGAACGGCAGCACGTGGACACCCATGGGCGACACGCTACCCAACGTAGTCAGGGCCCTGGCTGTGCACGAAGGTGAACTCTACGCTGGCCTGCGCACGTCCTTCGAAAACCGCGGAGAGTCGCCACTTTACAAGTGGGACGGTCAAACCTGGGTTTCATGCGGAACGCCCACCGGCGTGCCCATGGTCAACGTGCGAAGCCTGCAATCACACGGCGGCAGGCTTTTCGTGGGAGGAAGCTTCTTCCCCGACATTCAGGCCGGCGCCTTTCCGCAAGCTGTGTACGAGTACGACGAAGGAACGTGGTCGCCCACCGGCGATGCAATCCATAGCGATCAGCTACCGCTTACCCCGTACCTCCCCTTCGGCATCCAGGGCGTCCACGACATGGCTGTGTTCCAAGCCGAACTGCATGTCACCGGAAACTTCGTCCAAGAAGGAACGGCCATCGCGGGATTGGCAAAGTGGAACGGCGTCAGCTGGGAACGGCTTCCCTCCATTGGCACCGGCCACAACATGATCGTGCACGACGATCGCCTGGTCGTAGTCGGCGTGATCGCTCACGCCACGATTACGGGATCCCGCTACTTCCTCGGCGCCTGGAACGGCTCGTCGTGGGACGCGGTAGATAATGCGGACCCCGCTCAGAGCCCTACTGACCCCACGGGAATCGCCCTGGCCAGCCACGGCAACGACCTGATCGTTTGCCAGGACTACAGTCCAGACAGTAATTGGCGTGGGTTGTGGTCGGCGCCACCCGCGCCGACCGTGCGAGCTTGGAGTGGCGCTTCATGGCGCACGCTGATTCCCGGTGAGAGTCCTTCGGCGCCCGTACGGGCGTTCATTGAACACGAAGACCAACTCATAGTGGGCGGCGAATTTCAATTCGTCGGTGGTCAGGCTGCCGCATCCGTAGCCACGTGGGACGGGCAGAGTTGGTCCCACATGGGTCGCGGATTGGACCCCGTCTTCCTGGAGGGTGTGGAGCAGTTCATCAACTACCAGGGCACACTCGTCGCGAGCGGCGCGTTTGCTGTCGACGACGCAATCTCGAACATCGCGCAGTGGGACGGTACCGAGTGGCAGCCACTCGCGGAAGGACTCGAAGGTCATGTCCAGGCGGTGATTGAGTTCGAAGGAAAACTGGTAGCCGCGACCTCATTCGATCGCAACAACATAAACGGACATTCGGAACTACACGCCTGGGACGGTGCCCAGTGGACGTCCACGCTTCCCGATGCCACCGGCGGACACATCTTTGCCCTGGCCATCTACAACGACGAGTTGATCGCCGCGGGGTCATTCACCAACATCGGTGGAATCATGAACACCACGGTAGCCCGCTGGACCAACGGGTTCTGGCAACCGGTCGATCCCACGATCAGGGGCCAGATAGAAACGATGGCCGTTTTCGAAGGCGACCTCTACATGGGTGGTCGGTTCGTGCCCCTGATCAACGGTGACGAGTACGGACTGGCGGTGTGGACCGGAACCGGCAGCGCTTCCCTCATGGCAAACCACGGTGTCTCGACCCACTACCTCTACAAGTACGGAATCGACGACATGGTCGTCTCCGAGTCTGGCCTACACGTCACCGGATTGTTCGGGGAACTCGACGGTTACAGCACACCTCTGGTGGCCACCTGGGACGGAACACAGTGGCGCGGCCATTCCTACTCGGACGGAAACGACAACGCGTGGCGAGAACTCCGCGGTTTGTCCATCGGTCTGTTTCAGGACCGGCTCTACGTGGGCGGAGTATTCCAACGAAACGTCAGCGCCGAAGACTACACGGCCAAAGAAGACGCGTGGTACCTGATGGACGTGCCTCGCTCAACCGCGGTTGCCGCCGCTTCGGTGGGGCTGACAGCTACGGCTCAGAGCAACGGCGTACGGCTGCAATGGAACATGCACAACGTGAACGAAGCCAGTTCGGTGCGGATCGATCGCTCGTTTGGAAACGACTGGCACACGGTCTGGTCGGCCGCGTTCTCAGAGCTCGCGTCGCGTTCGTATTTCCATGACGACGCACCGGGCGTAGGCGACACGGCGACCTACCGAATGATCGTTACCATGGGTGGTGTCGAACTGGCTTCAAATGACGCTATCGTCCAACTGCCCCCATCGCTGGCGCTCAGTAGCCATATCCGGGGCAATACCCCCAACCCGTTCAATCCCAGTACGCGCATCTCGTTTTCATTGAGCGTGGCCGGTCATGTGCAAATAGATGTGTACGATCTCACAGGCAGGCATGTGCGAAACCTGAAGTCGGCGGCGATGAATGCAGGTAATCACGAGATCATCTGGAACGGCAAGAACGACAGCGGCCGTTCCGTGGCCAGCGGCATCTACAATGCCCGGCTAGTGGCACCCGACGCCGTGGACGTGAAGCGCATGACGCTTCTGAAGTAGAGCACTGGGTACGACAAAGCCCGACCGGAACACATCCGGCCGGGCGTTCACTCGTTGGCCGGATTTTCCTACGGCTGGTGAATCGCAAACTGAATGTCGAAGCACTCGTTCGGACCCGGCGTGCCCCACTGCGGAGCCATGCCAACACAACCCGCGTTGAACGTGCGGATCATTTCCTCTTCCAGGTTCTCCACCACTTCGCCGTGGCTGCGCAGCACCAGGTGCACCTCGGCCGTCAGTGGATCGATCAGGCCATTGCCACTGGCGATTCCCAGCTCCAGCGGAAAGCCCGCGAGCAGCTCGGTCTTGTCCAGGCGTACCGACATGTTGCACTTGCCGTCGGTACCCACCACGGCGCCGGTGGCATAACCCAGGTCGACGTTGGTCGCGCTGTTGAACAGATCAGGCTCGAGGCAAGGAATGCCGGCGCAGGCCGAGGGATTGTTCCATACGACCCACCACAACGTGTAGGCACCCTCGGGCAGATCGCTGGCCTCGAACGTCGCGGTCACGCCGTCGGCGTCGCGCTTCAGGGTAGATGTACCCGACTCCACCATGGTGCCGCTGGCATCGGGAAAGAAGAATATTGGGTTGGTGGACTCGTTGTGGGCCGAAGGGGCCGGTCCGGTCGCCGGGTCGTCGTCACAGGCGGCCAATCCCACGACACACAGGCTGATCAATAGAAGGATGCGAGTGTAGCGGAACATTGCAGTCTCACTTTCAAGGGCTTCGGGTCTGGCTTCGTGTCGGCTACGCCATGTGCGCGACCGCTTCATGGGGAGAAACCGAAACCCGGGTCAAAAAGGCTCAGGAAAAATCGACGATCATGCGCGTCGCCGATTCGACGTCCACGTGGTAGTGCCCGACAGGCCCTTGTTGGAACGCGCGTTCGGCACGCGAACGTTGACGGACGCCGGCACCGAAGTTCATAATGCATCTATCGGGTATCCAGACCCTCGTATTCAAGCTGACTACCCGATCTTCCGCTGGCATCACCATCGGGCATTCCCTGCGCCAGATGAACCAACGTAATTTCGCGTGCATTTCGCGATGCGCCGAGGTACGTCGGGAACCTGGGGTCGTCGCGGGAATGGCTTGCGTGGCGACCCTGTCTATCCAGTGCCGACGGAGGTACCACAATGACAAGACTCGCTGTCATCCTTTCCTGTGTTCTTCTGCTTTCCGCTGCCGCCACTTCTTCTCACGCCCAGCTCGTGTTCGAAGCCACGTCGGGTGAGTGCTGCCTGTTCACTTGCCCCCGCGGCGACGGTGAACGACTGGACGCATCTGGTTGTCCGATCCTACTGAAGGTCTTCACCGAAGACGGCGATCCAGTGTCGGGCTTGCAAGCCGATCAGTTTCGCCTGGTGAGTTGCTCGGCCGACCTACCGCTGGCCGAGTGCGCGAACGGACTCCCCGAGTTCATCGAAACCTCTCCGGGCGTTTATGAGTTCATCGGAGCGTTCGGTTCGGGCGGCTACTCAGCCGATGGGCTGATGCTGGTCGTGAACGGGCAACGCACCCAGATCTGCCTGCCCATCACGGTCGTGAGCGTGGATTCCATCGCCAGCGGCAGCGTGAATCTGGCCGACGTAGGCGCGTTTGCCACCGATATCGGAGGCACCGTGCCCTACAACCCGCGGTCGGACATGAATTGCGACGGCGTCATCAACCTGGAGGACCTGGCCACGCTGGGCATTGGCCTGCCCACGCACATTGGGCATAGCTGCACCTTGGCCATTCCGCTTCCGGCCAACTGATCCGTCTTCCCGGTCGCGATCGAACATCGGTCGCGACCGGGCTCCGCCATCTGGTACAATCAGGTTCTTCCTCATCGTCGGGATTGCCCTCAGGTCCACGGGCAATCAGTCTTGACCCACGATGGAGGGTTCTCCAATGAAGTACCGCCCGTTCACATTCGCGGGAGCCTTGCTGCTCCTGGCCACAACCGTGGCCGTCGGTTCAACCGTCGTCGAAGACGGTCTGGCCACGTCACGATCACGGTGTGCGACAAACGATCCTTCCGAGGAAGAGATCCAGCACGAGATCGAACTCACGTCGCAATGGCTTCGGAAGAACGGCGGAAGCGTATCAAAGAGCGCAACGGTGACAATTCCGGTGGCGATGCACATCATCCGCAGTGACACCGGCGAATGGGATGTCACTCAGCAACAAATCGACGATCAGATCGCGGTACTGAACGCGGCGTACGCGACAACGAGCTTCCAGTTTACCTTGGTCAGCGTAGATCGTACCGACAACACGAACTGGGCCACGGACGACTCGTTCGAAGTAGCCATGAAGACCGCTCTCGCCGTTGATCCGGCCACGACCCTCAACCTCTACACCACGAACCCGGACGGGTACGCGGGGTACGCGGACTATCCGTTTGCCTTTCCCGAATCTGACATTCGGCACGGGGTCGTCTGCAGTTACGCGACTCTACCCGGCGGGTTCCCCGCACCCTTCGATGAAGGCGATACGGCAACGCACGAGGTTGGCCACTACCTCGGGCTCTACCATACGTTCATGTTCGGGTGTTTGGGCAACGGAGACCTGGTCGACGACACGCCCGCCGAGGCCACACCCGCCTATGGATGCCCCATCGGCCGCGATACCTGCCCAAGCCCTGGGCTCGACCCGGTTACGAACTTCATGAACTACAGTACCGACCCCTGCCAGGTCGAATTCACACCGGGACAATCCAGGCGCATGGACATGGTCGTGGCGGCCTTCAAGCCTACTTTGTTCTCAGCGTGTTCCCCGGACCCGATCGCTGAGTTCGTGGGTACGCCGCTTTCCGGCTCCACCCCGCAACCGGCGGTCTTCACTGACCTGTCCACCGGCGATCCCGAGGCATGGTTCTGGACGTTCGGCGACGGCGCCAACTCCACCATGCAGAACCCAACCCATGTTTACGCATCACCGGGGCAATACGACGTGTCGCTCACGGTCAGCAATCTTTGCGGAAACGACGCCCAGACCAAGGTCGGCTACATCGTGGTCGGCGACCCTACCGTAGACGTGGTTGTGTCCACGGCAACTGCGGGCCCGTTGGGTATCTACATGACTCCCGGGGGTACCGGCGACGAGTTGTCAGCCGCTCAGCAATGGGATGGAGTTCCCGGTTCCACGCCAGCCCAGGTCAATGGAACGATCACGGTGACGTTGACGTCAGGCGGCTCACCCGTCGCGGGCCACCCGGCTTCGCTTATTACCCTGGACTCGTCGGCCGGCGGCTGGTCTTTGTGCACCAACCAGGCCGACGGCCCCACGGATGCCACGGGAACCACAACCTTCAGCGGAGCCCTGACTGGCGGCGGTTTCAGCGCACCAGCCGAGCTTCTGCAGGTTTCGGTGGACGGATTCAGTGCCGCAACCACGACCTACCCGGGCGGATTGACCGGTCTGGAGATCCAGATCAACAGCTCGGACATCAACGGCGACCACGATGTGAACCTGATTGACGTGGGGCTCTTCGCGGAAGATTTCGGCAGCGGTAGTTATCGCAGCGATTTTTCCTGGAATGAAACGGTAAACCTGGTCGATCTGGGTTCCCTGGCCAGTGACTTCGGAACGACCTGCGGCGCAGCCAAAGTAGACGGCGTCGCGTCGAGCGCTGCAGTCGGCGTGTACTTCGATCGCGAGGGCCGCGTGCAACTCCAGTCGCTGGCCGCGGGAAGTGAGACTACCGCATACATTCTGCTTACCGGTGAGTCAGCGGAACGGGGCATTACCGCCTGGCAAGCCGTTCTGAATTCGTCGCCGAATCTGGACATACTCGAGATTACATTGCCCGATGGTTCAGTGAGCGTGGGACACGGTATGAAAATCGCCGTTGGCACGGGCGGCGTAGCGAGAGCCCAACGCCACCGACCATTGATCCTGGCTTCCGTACGCGTACGCGCAACGGATGAAGCTCCGGCGCGCCTGGGACTCGACTCGGGCAATTCTGCCCTGGCCACCTACGAGAACACAATGCGGGTTTCAGAGACACAAGACGCTCGTCTGAACGACACGAACAACGAAGACCGTAACATTTCATTGGCGCCGCGACTGCGGAACCACCCCAACCCGTTCAACCCGTCCACGCAGATTCGCTTCAATCTGAACCGGGAAGCCCGGACCGAGGTAAGAATCTACGATGTCGGCGGACGGCTGGTGAGTAGCCTGGGGGGAGCCGTCATGCCAGCTGGTGCCAACGCAGTCGACTGGCACGGCACCGACCACAACGGTGACCGGGTGGTGAGCGGCCTCTACTTCTGCCGGCTCTTCGTCGATGGAAAGGCAACCGGATCGGTCCAGAAGATGAGCCTGGTGAAGTGACGTGCCCAGTCTGGAGCCCCCAACGGGCTCCCTCTGGCCTTGAACCACCTGTAGCTGCTAAACTTGTTGATTCTCTCGCTGCCGGGAAATCCCCGGCATCCTCCCTCGCATCGTTGGAGTCCTTCCACCATGAAGCACCGCTTGCTGACGTTCGCATGGTTTGCGCTGGCCCTTGCGTTGGCCGCCAACCCAGTTGCGGGAGAAGACATCTCGCACGAAATCAGTTACATCGGAGAAGACGGGTTTTCGGCCACAGGGATTCGTTGCGCCACGCCCGAGGTCGATGAAGAAACCGAACTGAGAGTCCAGAATCAGATCGACGACTGGCTCGCAAAGAACCCTCGCAGCATCAACAAGCAGGGGTACACCGAAATACCGGTAGCCATGCATATCGTGCGTAGCAACACGGGCCAATGGGACGTCACCCAGCAGCAGATCGACGATCAGATCACGGTACTGAACGACGCCTTCGCCAACACGAACTTCCAATTCGTTCTCTCCAGCGTGGACCGCACGAACAACACGAACTGGTCTACCAACACCAGTTTCGAAGACCAGATGAAGTCAGCCCTGGCTATCTCGCCCGCCACCACGCTCAACTTCTACACCGGCAACTTGGGCGGCGGATTGCTCGGCTACGCCAGCTTTCCCTCGTTCTATGACGAGGACGACTACCTACATGGTGTCGTCTGCCTGTACTCTTCGCTTCCCGGCGGCACCGCGTTTCCCTACAACGAAGGAGATACCGGCACACACGAAGTGGGACACTACCTTGGTCTGCTCCACACGTTCCAGGGCGGTTGCTTCGGCAACGGCGACTTCGTTGCCGACACCCCCCCCGAAGGCTCGCCAACATTTGGCTGCCCCATCGGCAAGGACACCTGCGCCGGCGGCGGCCCCGATCCCATCTTCAATTTCATGGATTACTCAGACGACGCCTGCATGAACGAGTTCACGCAAGGCCAGTCCGACCGCATGGACGCGCGGATCGCCCTCTTTAAGCCCACGTTGCTGCTCAACTGCCAGCCCGATCCGGTGGCCGAGTTTGCCGCGAACGTGGTGTCTGGCACCGCTCCCGTGTCGGTAGACTTCACCGATCAGTCCACCGGTGGGGTAACCATATGGGACTGGAGCTTCGGTGATGGCGGTACCGACAACGTGCAGAACCCCACGCACATCTACAACTTGCCGGGCCAGTACGAAGTATCACTGACCATCACTACCAAGTGCGGCACCGACACGGAAACAAAGACCGGCTACATCGTAGTAGGAGACCCGGCGGTGGACGTGGCGGTCTCAACGGCGACGCCCGGCCCGCTGGCCATATATATGAATCCCGCCGGCACTGGCGACGCACTCTCGGCCGCGCAGCAATGGGACGGGGCACCGGGCTCGACGCCCGCCTTCGTCGACGGGACCATCTCGGTGACGTTGACCTCGGGTGGCGTGCCGGTTGTGGGTCATCCCGCGAGCCTGATCACGCTCGTATCCTCAGCCGGCGGCTGGTCGCTGTGCGAAGGCGAAGCCGACGGCCCTACCGACGTCACCGGAACCACCACCTTCAGCGGACCGCTCGTGGGCGGTGGCTTCAGCGCCCCGGGTGAGTTGATGGAAGTGCTGGTTGGTGGCTTCATTGCCCAGAACACGACCTACCCCGGCGGCCTGGCTGGCTTGGACATCCGCGCCAACAGCTCGGACATCAACGATGACGACGACGTAAACCTGATCGACGTGGGTTTGTTCGCTGAAGACTTCGGTGGCATCAGCTATCGCAGTGACTTCTACTGGAACGAAGCCGTGAATCTGGTGGACCTGGGTTTCCTGGCCACCGACTTCGGATCCACTTGTGCAGTGGCCAAGAGCGAACTCTCGATCGCCAACGCGAGTCTGGGCGTGTACTTCGATCGTGAGGGTCAGGTACGGGCCACTTCGCTCGAAGCCGGAAATGACGCCACCGCCTACGTTCTACTCAGCGGGCCGGCGGCAAAGCTGGGCATTACGGCCTGGCAAGCAACACTGAATTCCACTCCGAACCTGGAAGTCCAGCAGGTCACCCTACCTGACGGATCGATCAACATGGGCTCCGGCACGGAGTTCATCGTGGGAACGGGTGGTTTGAGCAAGGCCGCGAACGGCAAACCACTGGTATTGGCCAGTCTACGTGTTCGCGCGGTGAACGCGGCTCCGGCCCAGTTGGGTCTGGCCACGGACGAACAGGTTGTGCTCGCCAATCGTGAAGGCGCCATGCGAGTCGAGAACACCCAGGCGGCGTTCGTGAACGACACGATCCGCGGCGACGTGGAGATCGCGGTGGCACCACGATTGCGTAACCACCCGAATCCGTTCAACCCGTCCACGCAGATCTTCTTCAACCTGAGCCACGAGGCGCCGGCCGAAGTACGTATCTACGACGTGGGTGGGCGTCTGGTACGTAGCCTGGGTGGCAACATCATGGCCGCCGGACCCAACACGCTGGATTGGCGCGGCACCGATCGCAATGGCGCGTCGGTGGTGAGCGGGCTCTACTTCTACAAATTGTTCGTGGACGGCCAGGAGACTGGTCCCGCGCAGAAGATGAGCCTTATCAAGTAGACCGACCGGCGTTCTGAGAAAATGGGTGGCCCGCACGCTCTGTGCGGGCCACCTCTACTACCACGAAAGGGTCGCGATCGTTGACTAACTCCGGCTGGAGCGAACTTGGCTCGGTGCCAACCGCAAATCTCAGCCCTACCCGAATCGAGCTCCACTGGGCCGCCCAGGTACTTTCGGCCACCGCCGATGCCACGCTCGAACATCGACCCGATGACTCCCACAGCAACACGACCTGGTCTTCACAGTCTCGCTCCTTGGTTGGTCGTGCGTTGCCCGGTGGAGTCCACGTTGCCTTGAACCTTCTAACCCAGTCACTACAACTTCTGACTGACGGCAGAAGCGTGCGCAGTCAACTGGTGTTGCAGGGGCAAACTCTGGCCGAGCTCATGGAATGGGTGCGAACACACTTGACCGAGGAGTTCGCGATCAAACCCGAACCCATGAAACTGCGCGACTACGAAATGCCCGACCATGCGGTTGGACGCAGCGGCGCCGCATTCGGCCCGGTCGATGCGGAGGCCAGCACGGAACTGGCCCGATACTTCGACAATGCACACCAGATGCTACATGGACTGGTGCGGTCCCAGAATCTGTCGGCCAACATAGCCATATGGCCGCACCACTTCGACATGGGTGGCATCTTCATCCTCGATAGGGACAAGCCCTTCGAAGAGGCACGTCAGATCGGTTTCGGATTGTCGCCAGGCGACCACAACTACGATGAGCCGTACTTCTACGTGACGCCGTGGCCAATCAGGGAAGGCGCGTCACTTCCTGATCTGCCGAGCGGCGGTCTTTGGCACACGGAGGGTTTCACGGGAGCCATTCTGCGGGCCCAAAGCATGGTAGAGAGCCCTCAGGACCAACGACAACGCGTGGAAGCCTTCTTGAAGTCGGCCTTGCAGGCCGCAAATGAGCTGATACCGGAAACCACCTAGAACAAGTTTCCCGAACCGTTATCGACACGATCATGGCCAAGCACAAAGGGCTGGAACTCATCGCATTCGCCACCCAGGGTGCCTTGAACACGTGGTTGCGCAAGCACCACGGTCGACACGAAGGAGTCTGGATCAAGCTGGCCAAGAAAAACTCGGGCATTCGCTCCATCAGCTACGAAGAGGGCCGCGAGTCAGCCATTGCATTCGGGTGGATCGACGGACTGAAGAATGCTCTCGACGAGCGGTACTATGCCATCCGATTCACACCGCGCCGGCCACGGAGCATCTGGTCGAAGATCAATCGAGACATTGCCGACGGGCTCATTCGCGACGGCAAGATGAAGCCCGCCGGGCTGAAGGAAGTGGACGCAGCCAAGAACGATGGTCGTTGGGAACGCGCCTATTCGGCCACCGCCGACATGAAGGTGCCCCGCGACTTCCAGCAGGAGCTTCGCAAGAGTCCCAAAGCCAAACAAGCCTTCGACAAGCTCAGCAAGACCATCCGTTTCGGTGTGCTGTACAACATACAGGACGCCAAGCGGCCCGAAACGCGGGCGCGACGGATCCAGAAATTCCTGAAAATGCTAGAGAGCGGCGAGCTCGGCGGTCGAAGCTGACTACCGCGAATCGAGTTGCTGTTCCCTACTGGGTGTCATCGCGGCTTATCGGGGGTTGGCTCGATTCTGTTTCCGCCCGCGGGTAGGTCCCCAACACGCGCATCTCGGCCGCCAGTGCGGCAACATCCTCAAGCGCCTCCGCCAACGGCGATGCCGACGCGTGCCCTTGAAGGTCCAGGTAGAAGCGATAGCGCCAGGGCCTGGAAGGAATGGGGCGTGACTCCAACTTGGTAAGGTTGATTCCCCGCCGCGAGAATTCCGCCAGGATCTTGTCGAGCTCACCCGGGTGATCGCCCGTGGCCAGGATCAGTGATGTCTTGCACGGAACCTCTTGTGGGCAGGCGGCTGCCTCGGTGGCTACCTCCACAAACCGCGTGTAGTTGCCCATTTCCGACTGGATGTTTTCGCGCAGTACTTCCAACCCCAACAAACGCGCCGCATTCTCGCTGGCAATAGCCGCGAGGGTCTTGTCACCCTGTTCTTTGACTTTGCGCGCCGAGCCGGCCGTGTCGAACTCGGCCTGGGCACGGACATGAGGCAACGACTGTAGAAAAGCCTCGCACTGCTGCAGCGCCTGCGGGTGCGAGAGAACGGCCCTGAGATCTTCGATACGAGAACCCGGCAGCCCCACCAGACAATGCTCCACGTGGGTGATCACCTCGGCGTTGATCGCCAGCCCGCCCTCGGCAAGGAGATTGTACGTGTCGTTGATGCTACCGGCGGTGCTGTTCTCTATGGGAAGCAAGGCAACGTCGGCCGTGCCCGTTCGCACGGCATCGGCCGCCTGGCGAAAGGTGTCGCACCCGGTCAGAAGCACGCCCCCCGACCGACCGCGGTACTTGCGCTGCGCCGTAATGTGACTGAACGAGCCCTCCACGCCCTGGTATGTCACGCGCAGTGGCGTGCGACCGGACTCACGAACGTGCTCGAGTTGGTGCGACACGGACATATCCAGAATGCGACGGTACAGGCCTTCCACCTGATGCGGGTCGAGGCCAGCCTCGGCCGCTACCTGCCTCACCCTCTGCAGCACCAGTTCTTCGCGGCGCTCGTCGCGGAACGGAAACGCCGCGTCGATCTTGAGCTCGGCCACGCGCTTCACGAGCCCGAACCGCTTCTTCAGCACGTCCATGAGCTCGCGATCGATCTTTTCGATGGCCTCGCGCGCCGCTTGTAGATCTGGGATGTCTTCCATCAAAGAAGTATAGACCGAATGGGATGGGCCGCGCACGGCTTGACTGGGCGGATGACGACCCCTAGCCTTCGTTCATGTTCAAGCCAGTCCTGAAACAGATCCCGCGGTACCGGGTGGCTAACCCACCGCACGAGATCAAGCTGAATCAAAACGAGAGTCCGCTGGAACTGCCCCCCGCGGTCCGCCGACGAATTCTCGACCGAATGGCCCAGGCCGATTGGAACCGATACCCCCCGTATCCCCCCGATGGTATTCGCAAGAAGCTCGCAAGGCGGCTGAAGCTCTCGGCCGAGCAGATACTGTTTGGACATGGAAGCAACGAACTGGTTCTTTCGGCGGCGTTGGCCACCCTTCGTCGTAACAGCCGCGTGGTCATTCCCCACCCCAGCTTCGTGGTATTCGAGCGTGTGTCCCGGATTTCCGAGGCCAAGGTCACGTCGGTGCCCCTGGCGCGCGATCTCAGCTACGACGTGAATGCCATCGTTCAGGCGGCCGCGCACAGCGACACGAAACTGGTGTTTCTGGCTTCACCCAACAACCCCACGGGAACGGTACTGGCGCCCGAGGAAGTCGAGGAAATCGCCACCGCAACTCCTGGCCTGGTCTTCCTGGACGAGGCCTACTACGAATTCACGAAGCGCACGCATCGACCACTGATCGATCGCTTGGACAACCTCGTCATCAGCCGCACTTTTTCCAAGGCCTACGCCATGGCCAGTATGCGCCTGGGGTTCGTCATGGGCAGCGAGTCCAGCATTGCCAATCTGGAAGCCGCCACCCTTCCTTTCAACATTGATCAGTTCGCGCAAGTCGCGGCCGAGGAACTCCTGGATCACTCCAAGCTCATTCGGGACGGTGCCCGGACCCTCTGCCTAGAACGCGAGCGCCTGAGCCGGTCCCTTGGCAAGATCAAAGGGGTCGCCGTGGTGCCCAGCCAAGCGAACTTCATTCTCGTGCGCACGCCTCCCGATCGCGACGTATGGAAGCGTCTGGTTGATCGAGGAATCCTGGTGCGAGACGTGTCGAACAGCGGGCCCCTTGCGAACTGCCTGCGGATCACGGTGGGGACCGTCGCCGAAAACGACGCGGTCATCGCTGCACTCCGAGACATCCTCGCCTGACGTTGCGCGCCGCGGCAATCACCTTCGTCGCCATGATCGCGTTCGCCGCCAACTCGGTACTATGCCGTTACGCGCTAGGCGCACCGGACATCGACGCGGCCAGCTTCACCGCGATTCGCCTGGGATCGGGCGCTCTGGCCCTCCTCATCATTCTGCGCTTCACCGAAAAATCCACGCAGCACGAGGAAAGTGGAAGTTGGACCTCGGCCGCGGCCCTTTTCGCGTACGCGGTATTGTTCTCGTTCGCCTACCTGAGACTCGCGGCGGGTACCGGATCCCTGATCTTGTTCGCGATGGTTCAGACCACCATGATCACCTGGGCGATTGTGCAGGGCGAGAGACCCAGAGCCCCGCAATGGCTGGGGCTGGCGGCCGCGTTGGGCGGCCTGCTCTACCTGGTGGCGCCCGGACTCTCGGCTCCGCCGATCGCCGGATCATTGATGATGGGGGGTGCGGGCGTGGCCTGGGGTGTGTACTCACTCCGGGGCCGTCAGGCGCGAGATCCCGCGGTGGTTACGACCGGAAACTTCGTGCGTGCCGCGCCGCTCGCAATGCTCTGCCTGGCTCTGCTGTACAAGCAGTTCCACGCGAGCCCGCGGGGAATAGTGCTCGCGATCGCGTCGGGCGCGCTTGCTTCGGGCGTGGGCTACATTATGTGGTACGCGGCGCTGAAGCACCTCTCCGCCACGCGCGCGGCGAGCGTCCAGCTAACCGTGCCGGTCATCACCGCGTTGGCCGGCCTGGTGTTCCTGGCCGAGCCGGTAACCCTACGACTGGCCGTGGCGACCGTACTCATCCTGGGCGGCGTTGGTCTTACCTTGAGCCGCGGCAGGTCGACGGCTTCCTAGGTTGGAAATACTAGAGAGACTTCAACGCGGCCAGCACCACGGCCGGGTCTGGATGATCGCCGGCGTAGCCGCTGAGACTGACGTACGGCACCGAGCCGTCGGGTCGAATCACGAACACGCCGCCCAACTGAAGGGCGTCGCCCTTGATTTCCGTCTGCTTGAAACCACGGGCCATGACCCCAATTGCCTTCAGGAATACGACGGGGTTCAACACGCGCCAGATACTGCGCTTGGCACCCACCGCGGCATAGGCTGCTCTCGACGGGTCGGTTACGACCGGCGAGTCCATATCGAGCTCGTCCACCAGCCAGCGGGCATGCTCAACGGTTCCGTTGCCAAGCACGATCAACTCGGCCCCGGCCGCTCGAATGTCGCCAATCTTGTCACGCAACTGCGTGACCTGCTCTCGGCAGAACATTCAGCCAAAGTGTCGAATCATGGCCAGAATGACGGGCTGATCCTGCCAAAACTCGCCTAGGCGCACGGTTTGGCCGTCCGATCGCAGCACCGACATCTGGCTCAGCGTTTTCGTGTCGACGGAATTCATTTCGCCTCGACTTTCGGGGCAAAGAGGTAGTGAGACACTATCCACTCACGGCCCTGCCGATAGTTGAAGAGTTCGGCGCAGGCCATGAAGAACATACGCCAACGCGAGCGCCAACGCACAACCTGGCTCGGACCGTAGATACGACCGAGAGCGTCGTCGACCTCGTCCCGCCGGAAATCCATGTTCGCCAGCCACGCCTCGGCCGTGCGTCCGTAGTGCGTTCCGTCGACCTGCCAACGCTGTTGTAGCGTTAGATCCCGCTGGAAGTGCTCCAACAGATCATCCGAAGGCATGATGCCACCAGTAAAGAAGTGGCGCGCCATCCAGTCTCCGGGCCCATCGGCGTCGAACAGGTAGGCGTGCTCCCGATGACTGAAAATGTGTACGAAGAGCCGCCCATCCGGATGCAGGTGGCTCGCCACCTTCGATAGCAGCGCTTCGTAGTTTCGCATGTGCTCGAACATCTCCACCGAAACGATTCGGTCGAACCGATGCCCCAGGTCCAACTGATTCACATCGCAGGTTACCACCCGCAGGTTGCCGATCTTGCGGCGACGTGCCTCCCACTCGATGAACGAACGCTGGCCTTGGGAATTGCTGACGGCAACGACCTGGGCGCGCGGAAACCGCTCGCAAGCCCACAACGAAAACGAGCCCCAGCCACAACCCAGATCCAGGATCTCCATTCCGTCTTCGACCTGAGCTCGCTGGGCGTACAACTCGAGCATTCGCTGCTCGGCCTCGTCGAGATTGGCCACATCGGTATCCCAATAGGAGCCGCTGTACTTGAGATGCTTACCCAGAACCTGGCGATAGAACTCAGCCGACACCTCGTAGTGCTGCTCGTTGGCAGCATCGGTATGAACGGCCACCGGCGATTCCCGGAGGCTCTGCACCAGGCCCAGAAACCGCTCTCTCCGCGCCTCATCGGTGAGCGATCCAAACCCCGCCAGCCGATCGGCCAGCCGACGGCGAATCCCGGCCCGAATGAGAGCATCGGGAACCAGTCCCCGCTCGAGCAACCCCTCGTACCACATCAGTCGTTGCCCTCCTTGGGAAACCACGGGAAGAACGGACTGGTCGTGCGTTGATACTCGCGGTACGCATCTCCCCGACTCTTGAGCGACTGAGCCTCGGTAGGCGGAATACCCGTGACACGAAGAATGAAGAACAGAATCAACGCGGGGCCAGTCCAGGCCAACAGCCCGATCAAGCCCGACGTGGCGCACAACGCAAAGCCCAGCCAGATGACCCACTCGAAGAAATAGTTCGGGTGGCGCGAATATCGCCAAAGGCCAACGTTGCAAACGCGTCCGCGACTGTCAGCCTGCGCCTTGAATGCGGAGAGTTGGCGGTCGGCAATGGACTCGCCAACCAGGCCCACCAACCACAGGCCGGCTCCCACCCACTCGGTGATCTGCAAACCAGACTGCGTTCGCGACGCCGTGAGCAGAAACGGAAGCGAAAGGATTGCCGCCAGCAGAGCCTGAGCCTGAAAGAACACCAGAAAGAACCGCTGTTCGTGCGGGCTCCAGTTCGTTCGCAAGGTCACGTATCGACCTTCTTCCGGACGCCCCAGGATACGATCGACCAACAGATGCCACGCCAGACGCAACCCCCAGAAGCCCGCGGTGACCCCAGCCAACACACGGTGCTCCACGCCACCGTTGGAAGCCAACGCATAGAACACCCCCAACGCCCCAAGCGCGGTGGCCCAGCCCACGTCGACAATGCCCGCATTACCCGTACGCAGTTGTAGTGCCCACAGGGCCAACATGAACCCCGCGGCTCCCAGCCAGCCCCATAACAACAATAGCCAATCAACACTCATTGCCGTATCCCCGCTGGCCGAACTTCTTTGTACAGGAGCAATTGGGAAACATTGATCCGCTCCTGGCGAAACCCGCCCTCACAGTAGGAAAAGTAGAACTCCCACAAACGCAGGAATCGATCATCGAATCCCAATTGACGCGCCGCCGATGCGTTCCGCAACAGATTCTCGCGCCAATGTCGCAGGGTTTGCGCGTAGTGCTGAGCAATGTCTTCCGCGTGTGAAACGCTCAGATTCGTCGCGCGGTGCAACGAGCGAGAAATCTCGGCCCGCGAGGGGATGCACGACCCTGGGAAGATGTACTTCTTGATGACGTCCACGGTCCGACGCGCCGGGTGGAATGCATCATCGGCAATGGTGATGGACTGCAAAAGCATCTGACCACCCGGCCTCAATCGCTCCGAACAAACGCCAAAGAACGTATCGAAGTACTCGTATCCCACGGCCTCGATCATCTCGATCGAAACCAGTTTGTCGTATTGACCAGTGAGGTCTCGATAGTCCTGCATGATGATGGACACCCGGTCCTCCAACCCCGCGGCTCGCACTCGAGCAAGCGCATAGTCATACTGCGCACGTGAGATGGTAGTACCCGTAACGCGGCAGCCGTACTCACGAGCAGCGTGTATGGCGAACCCACCCCAACCACAGCCGATTTCCAACACGTGATCGTCGGGTCCCAGATTCAATTTGCGGCATACGACGTCAATTTTTTCACTGGAGGCTTCTTCCAACGTGGCGCGCTCGCTGGGAAATATTCCGCAGGAATAGGCCATCGTCTTGTCGAGAAACAACTCGAAGAACTCGTTGCCCAGATCGTAGTGCGCGTGGATGTTCCTGCGTGATCCCTGGCGGGTGTTCTTGCGCCAAGCGTGCGAGAGGCGTTGCATCGGCGCCGCCAAGCGACCCCAACCGCCCCGCATCCGATCCAGAAGCGGACCGTTGGCGCTCATGATCCCAAACAACGAACTGAGGTCGTCACATGTCCAGAGGGAATCAAAATACGACTCGGCCGCGCCGATACTGCCACGCAACAACACCGCGGGGTAGAACGCCGGATCTCTTATTTCCACGATCACCGGCGGCACAGTAGCGCCCGCCTCCGACCCAAACCAGGTTTCGCGCCCGTCTTCTCGAAAACACAACTGACCACCACGCAGACCGAACATCAACGACACCAAAGCTCGGCGAGCCAAACGCTGGGACAACGACCCTCGATCAGGCACTGGGAACCTCACGCTCTCTCTTGGATGGATGGGAATAGAACGGACAACGTTTGAGCCACAGTCGAAACGCCTGGAAATGAATGCCCCAAATGATTCTTGCGGTAAGAAAGGGGTACCGGAACAGAACCCGTCGAAGCGCTCCGGAACCTATCTCCGCTCGCTTCATGGTCAAACCCACCGAAAAGAAACCCTGCCTCTGCCGGGAATTCTGCATTCGCACACGAAGTTGATCGGCCGGTTCGTTCAACGCCCAGTCGTACTCGCAGTCCATATCGATGAAGGGCGAAACGTGGAATTCCTTGTCGAAGCGAAACTGCAAACCGCTCGCGTTCGCGCTACACGAACGGCTCAGCACGTATGCGTGCCGCTCGCGCCAGGGCGTATTGGTGATTTCCGCCACCACGGTTTCCACGCGCTCGCCCCTTGGATCGAAGCAGTAGTAGAAACTCACGGGGTTGAAAGAGTATCCGAAGTACCGAAGGTTGGTGAGCATTCGGATCGGGCCGCTCGGGCGCTCAAAGCCGCGTTCGGCGACCAGGTCTCGTACCGCCTCATCCAATGGCACCTTGTGCGGGCCCAGGAAATCACTTCTTCGGAACCAGGCCCAACCCGGTCGCTCCAACGACCAGAAACGTGACTTCGCGAAGACCCGCGAGAGCTCGTCAAGATCAAGGTAGACCATGAACAACGACACGTTGAACTCATGCTCCACCGGACTCATGCGCCGATGGAAGACGTTCCCCTCGTAAAGACAGCTGGCCAGTGGGCTCATGTAAGGCTCCGCTCGAATCGACGACAAACGGCCAAGGCACTCTTGACCCCGTCTTCGTGGAAGCCGAAGCCCCAATAGGCACCGCAGAACGAAATTGGACCCTGGTTCACTTCGTCCTGCCGTGCCTGAGCCGCCACGGACTCACGAGTGTACACGGGATGCTCGTACACCAGATCACGAATCACGTGCTCGGGAGCCACGTCCCCGTTCGAGTTCAGACTCACCAGATACTCATCCTGGGTGTCCAGACTCTGCAGCCGATTCATCGAGTACGTCACCGAACTCTGGTCGTGCGGGGACGAAGGGATGCGGTAGTTCCAACTCGCCCACGCCCGTTGGCGTCGGGGCAGAAGGGAAGTGTCCGTATGCAAACGCACGGCGTTGGGTTGATAGCGGGTTGCCCCCAGGACTTCGCGTTCGCGCGCGGTCGCGTCGTCCAACATGGCCAACGACTGATTGCTGTGGGTGGCCAGAATGGCATGATCGAAATCGATCGATCCAGATACGTCCGTAGCCACCCTGACTCCGTTTTCGATTCGTCGTACGGAGCGAACTGGGGTCGAAAGGTGAATTCGTTTGCGAAACGGTCGCGTCAGCGCATCGACGTAACGGGAAGACCCGCCTTGTACGACTCGCCACTGCGGGCGACCCCTGATTTGCAGCATGTCGTGGTTGGACATGAATTCCACCAGATAGCGAATGGGAAACTCCCGAACCTCGTCTGGGGGCAAGGACCACAGCGCCCCGGTCATGGGGAAAAGATGATGCTCCGCGAACGAACTGGAATAGCCTCGGCGATCCAGGAACTCGCCGATGCTCAGATCGTCGCCTTGAAGAAGACCCGGCGCCTCTTCAAAGAAACGCAGAATCTCGCGCAGCATCCGATAGTGGCCGGGACGCAGGAGGTTTCGACGCTGCGCGAAAAAGCTGCTGAGGGAAGAGCCCCGATATTCGAGTCCCGTGCGGTCGCACTTCACACCAAAGCTCATGTCGCTGGGCTGGCTGGGAACTCCCAGTTGGTCCAGCAACCGACAAAAATTGGGGTATGTCTTCGGGTTGAACACAATGAATCCAGTATCTACTTGGTGTTCACCATCGTGGGCCTGGACGGCTACCGTATTCGTATGACCGCCTACGTAGTCATTCGCCTCGAACATGATGATCTCGTGCTGTTCGCGAAGCAGATGGGCACACACCAGGCCCGAAATTCCCGAACCTATGATCGCGATTCGCACGGGAACTACCTACGGTCAACGAGGCGCCGACGGCGCCGGACCAGCAGTGCCTGGACTCGCCGATGACGTTCGTCGGTAAGAGGCGCGAAGAACAAGAAGCTACCGCCCAGAAGAAGAAAGCCTCCAACCCCGGGACCGAACAACCAGGCCAATCGTTGCGATACCTCAGCACTCTGGGCGCCCAGCGATTCGTCAAACCCGATGGCCGATAGCATCAGGCCCGCCAAGACCAGACCGAAGGCACGAGAGAGTTTTGTACCCATCTTCCAGACTCCGAAGTACAGGCCCTCGCGGTGTTTCCCGGTCTTCAATTCGTCATGGTCAACCACATCGGTCACCATGGATTCCAGCAGAATGAGAGCCCCACCCAGCAGACCACCGATCACCGCTATTGCCGTGGCGCCACCGCGTTGCCCCGGCCCCAGGAACAAGTAGGCCGCCGAAACCAGGATGCCCATGCCAAATACACCCACCATGGCTGGCCGCCGCTTCCCCCACCGTTGGCTGATCCAGATCCACGCCGGAATCGAGGCCAGGATGAAGATGAAGAAGGGCATCAGGACCCAGAGGATCGTCTCAGACTCGGGTATCTGTAGACGGTATTCGTAGAAGTACAGCGCAATGGATGCATTGAGGGCCCGGCCCACACCAGCTACCACGAACGCGGCCAACAACGGCAGGAAAATGCGGTTTCGAAGCACTCCGAGCTGGGATCGCAGCAGCGTGGAGACTCTGAGTGGCGGTCGCCGCACCGCCGGGGGCTCGGGACGATCGAGGCCGCGGGTACTTCGCACGGTGATCCAGGCGGTGAGTAGAATGGGACCCGCCAACAGGAAGCTGGTGAGGCTACGCGATACGGCCACGCTTGCCGAACTGGCCTCATCCCCCACCCATCGCAGCACCATAGCGGGCAGCAGAGTGCCCACCATCAGACCCGCGGTGGTGAACAATCTACGGTATCCGAATATCTGGGTTCGCTCGTCCCGGTCGAAACTCATCTCGCCGCCCAGCGCGATATGGGGCACCGAAATGACCGTCATGGCGGTGGTGAGGGCCAGGTAACTCACCGTAAGGAACGCGAACTTGAACAAGGACGAGTCCAGCGAAGGCGGGTTGTAGATCAGGATGAGCGCGGCGGCCAGGGCGAAGGCCCCGGGAAGGATGTAGGGACGACGCCGACCGGCCGGGGAGCGCGTGCGGTCTGAGATCTCTCCCATGATGGGATCGCTCACCGCATCCCAGATCATCGCCAGTGCCAATGCCGCCGCGGTCAGATGGGGAGCGAGTCCCACCGTCACATTGTAGAACTTCAGCAGGTACAGCTCGACGAGTACCTCGACGGCCACAAGTCCCAATTCGGCCGAGCCGTATCCTAGCTTCGTCGACCAGGAGAGCGACTGCCTTGTGCTGGAAAGCAGCATGGGCGCAGTGTACAGGACGCCAGCCAATGTGGCGCGGGCTAACCCCATTGAGCCCGTTTGACGGGACCCTTCCGCCAGTAGGACTCCCCCCGATCCCCATGCGGGCCCACTCGCAGTAGCATCCTCTGGCATCACCGGAGCGCGAGAGAGCCCCTCCTCTCGGCCGCCCTCGTAACCACGCTACCCGGAGATGAAGCCATGAGACCATTGTCCGTGCTATCGACGATGCTACTTGCGCTTGCCCTGTTGGTTACTCCTGCCGCGAACGCGAAGGACTTCACGTACCTCAACGTCACCGACCTGCCGAACGGGCCCGGTGAGGGAAAAGCCCCTTCGATCAACGACGCCGGAGATGTCGCGTTCTTCGTAGGCACCGACGCCTACTTCTACCAGCGCTCTTCGGGAACGTTCTTGAATTTGAGTTCTCTGCCGGGGGCACCGCCCGATGCGTGGTTTCCCAGATTGAACAACGCAGGCAATGTAGCCATGATCGATCCGTTTACGCGGAACATCTGGTTCTACGAATCTTCCTCGCAGGACTTCACCAATCTCGCGACGCTTCCCAACTATCCCGGGAACACCGGAGCGAACTTCCTGCGGGCAATCTTCGACCTGAGCGATGCCAATCAGATCAGTCTGCACTCCGGCGACAACAACAACGGAGATGTGTACGTTTACGATCACGCCGACGGATCGTTTACGAAGGTCACCGACCAGGTGGGCGGATCAGTGCGTGGCCGGGAAAACCGCATCAACAACAACGACCAGGTTCTGTACTCTGGGTTCCCCGACGCCTACCTCCATGACCTCGACACCCAACAAACGGTGAACATCACCGATCTGCCTGGGGGGCCGGGTACCGGCCTTGGGTCCATCTCCTTGAACGACAACGGCGACGTCGTCATCTACAACTCGGACGTGATCTACTACCAAGCCGTCGGCAACACGTTCCTGTACCTCTCCACACTACCGGGATTCCCCGCGTCGGTAACATCGACCGACAGCAACGACATTTCGAACACGGGGGAGATTGCCTTCTGGAAGGAAGCTATCTACTACTTCGACCCCACCGACCAATCCTTCACCCAGCTAACGGGACAGGGTTCGGTGCCCGCCGGCGGTATGGAAAGCAGCATCAACCAGTTCGGTGAAATCGCCTTGAACGGTGGCCTGGACGTGTTCGTGGCCACGCCATCGGTTACCGCGGTGTCCGAGATCCCCAGTGGGCAGCGGGTTCTCCATCAGAACGTACCCAATCCGTTCAATCCATCCACGAGCATCACGTACGACCTGCCACGGCCAGGACCGGTGTCCCTCGATGTATTCGACGCGGGTGGGCGCCTGGTCCGAAACCTGATCGATGGCCATCGACCGGCGGGAGACGGCCAGGTTCGCTGGGATGGACGAGGAATCGGAGGACAGCCTGTGCCGGCCGGCGTCTATTTCTATCGGTTGCGTGGAGTGGCGTTCGTGCAGACACGGAAGATGTTGCTGGTGCCCTGACTCACTCGGCGAACAGCATTACCAGGAACTCCAGCTCGGGCGCCCGCTTGATCAAATTGTCGGCGGAAACAGAGACTCTTGCCTGCTGTTTTTGCCAGCGACGTTCAGGAAGAGTGACTTGAGAGATGGATCTGTTGTCGTAGGCGAACCGGCAAGGCAACCGGTCGAACGAACGCCAATTGGATGGCGGCGGCGGCCAGATCAAACTGGTCGGCATCCCAGTCGGGGTGGTCCCGAATGATTGCGTCCAGTTCACGGCCCTGCTCGTCGGTGCAATCCGCCGTGGCACGCAGTATGAGAAGATCGTGGAAACGCTCACGCAGCGTCACTCTACCCCACCACCTTCTATGCCCTTCGGGGCCGATGAAGCCAACGACTCGCGTACGACCGTAAGCCCGCGTCGTATGTACGACTTCACCGTTCCCAGCGGCAATCTCATGCGCTCGGAGATTTCACCGTGGGACATGCCTTCCACGACGGAAAGAATGACCACGCGGCGTTGTTCGGGTTTCAGCTCTTTCAGAGCCCGCATCGCCAAAGATGCTTCTGCACTGCGTTCGATGCGCTCGTGCTCATCGCTGGAAAAGTCCATTTCCTCGGGAATTGCCATGGTCCGGGGCCTTCTGTCCCGGGCCCGAAGGCGGTCTATCATGCGCCGTCGGGTGACCATGGCTACGAACGCCACCTCAGAAGACCGTCCAGGTTCGAAGCGGCTTGCGTTCTTCCAGAGATCGAGGAACACCTCCTGCACCGCGTCTTCGGCGTCGGCCGGCGACGGGACCATGCGCCTTACGATTGACCATACGAGGTTGCCGTACTTGTCGATGCACGCCTTTACCGCGCCATGATCGCCATTTGCGATCCGAAGCAGAAAGGAGTCCTCGGCTCCTACGGGATCAAGCTCTCGCGGGTCAGCCACTACTGATCCCAAGCAACCGCGCGCCCTCGGGTACGGCGTCCGACACGCTCGCCGCGAACCCGTCTGCCCCTACTCGACGCCACACAGTGGGGTCGGCCTGAAACGCGAGCCCCCCCACGAGCACCTTGATACCCGGTGAATGCGTGCGAACCTCAGCAATCGCATCCCTCAACGCCGTGAGATGGGTCACGAGCGTGGCCGAGAGCAACAACAGGTCGGCATCAAAGCCTCGGACGGCCAAGGTGAGGTTCGTGGCAGGCATATGTCCGCCCAGGCTCAGTGACCGCCACCCAGCCATTGCGAAGAGATCCATGATCATGCGAATTCCCAACTCATGCTGATCGTCACCCACCGCCGAGCCCACCACCAACTTGTCGATGGTCTCCTGGGGGCGAACTCGTTCTGCGAGCAAGGTCAGCAACGAGTGGGTGGCCGCCGTAACCACGTGCTCTTCGTGGATACCGAGCTGACCCAGATGCCATAGTCGTCCTACTTCCCGCTGCGCGGGCGCGATTACTTCGAAGTAGGCGGACCTGACATCCAAGCCGTTCTCGGTGGCCTGAAGAATCTGGTCCATCGCCCGCCGGGTGTCGCCTGAAAGGCACGCCTCGATGTAAGTCAGCGCCATGCGGCCATGCTGGCTGGAAGGGTCGAGACCGGGGGTGGTTGCGAGTGGTGCCTCAAACACTTCGAGCCCACGCGCGCAGTACTCAGGAATGGGATCACGGGCGTGCTCAGGAAGGTCGTGCGTCAGCACGTCAGTCAAGCACTCCAGACTGGCTCGCAAGTCGTCCTGGGGAAGATCGCGAGCGGCGAACGACTCGCGCGCCCATTGAACCGAAGCCACGAACAAGTCGGGGGATTGCATTTCCACGGCCACGGCCAGCTCGCGAACCCGGACCGTGAGATTGGCTTTCCAGGCGCTGAAGGCATCGGAGCCGAAACGTTGAGCCGCCTCAGGATGCTTTTCGCAGAATTGGCTGGCCGCAAAACCCGCGTAGGCGCCGGCACTGCCGTTGAGCAAGCTGGCCGCGAGGAGTCCGTTGTCCGACACGCCATTGCCTCCTGGGCGTTGGGAGTTGCCCGGGAAGGATACCCCAGCCGAAGCGGTCTGACCAAAGGGCATTGTAATGTATAGGGAAGGTCTCTATCTATCGGCTAATCAGCCGGGAGCAGCACCCAGAGCTCGGGACGACCACAGTTGCAATGCACCGCGCGGCCCAGGAGCCCAAAGCACGCCCACGACAGGAACAACGCGGTGCGAGCCGCATGCCAAGCACCCGGAGAGGCCTTGCGGCCAGCTGCCCATTGCGATTGGCGCCGAGAAAGCGAAGGAACTGGGTGAAAAATCGCTTCGATCGCCCTTGACCGCCGTGGCTCGTCATCCTGCGCGGTGTCGAGACGCTTCAATACCCGGTACAGAACGCGCGGCGAAATGCCGTGGTCCAAGGCGAACCGGTCGGCGGCGAACACGGCCGAGCGGCTCAGGGAGGGCAGCACAAGCGCGCCAAGGAAGGACCACAACGTGAACAGAAGAGCGGTGGAAACAAGTCCCGCCACCGTCGCCAAGGAAACGGTTTCCCACCACGCGGCCAGGGCGAATCCAAGGGTATTCCAAACCAGCGCCAACCAGAGGCCACGCGTACGCGCTCCGGCCTTCACGACTCCGACTCGACGAACGATTTCAGATGTCAGCTCTTCCGGCCCTAGCCATTCCAACCACTGGCGTGGAAGGATGAGCCGTTCCCGACCCGGGAACCCCGTCCAGCCTCCCGTGAATCCCGGATCGGTGTTGTCGAGAACTTCGATGGACACCGAGTCGATTCCCATCTGCGCCAGATTGGCTTTCATGGGTTCGACGTTGAAGGGCACGCGACGAATTCGACCCACTCGACGCGCCAGCCAGGACTGCAGTGCCAGCAGAATCAGGCTGGCCCCAACCACGGCCGCTACCGCGGCAGGCTCGCCGAATTGCCGAGCGACGCGCATGACCACAAGACCCAGGGCCAGAACCCAAACGCCCTGGAAGAGGATGCCGCCAATCCACGCCACCGCAAACTCGGTCGCGCGACCTGTGCTTCGACCGTACCGTTGAGGAAGAACCAGACCACCCAACACGTCGAAGGGCAGCGAAATTCCCAGGTACACGCCGAACGCCACAACCAACCAGCGAAGGTCGCTCGCCGGCGATGCGGCGTTGGTGGGTAGATGATTCTTGGGCAGATCGAATATCAGGGCCAACGTCGAGAGCACCACGATAGTACCGACGCTGGTGATGCCCAGCCACAACCTGGCACGAGCGTAGGTCAAAGCTCTGCACCTTCCGCGTCGGTGGGATCCAGCAATTCCACGAAGTTGCCATCGACGTCGGGAACGTAAGTCGAGCGAGTGCCGTCGCGATGAGGAACGAGAGCGCCGAAATCGGCGGCCCGGGGGTGAACGAAACCCAGGTGCGGGGGATGTTGCTCGGGTAGCACCAGGGCAAGCTGCACATTCTCGAACTGCAGGAGAGCCCAGCTCGAATCCTCATATGCGACGGCACAAGCGAACACGTTGCGGTACCAACGCACGGCGGCGGGAATATCGGCCACGGCGATCGCCACGTGGTGGAGACGATCGAGGGGCGGGCTTCCGGGCACTGGTCTGGTCACTGCTGCGGCCTCTATAATCGTGTTGGCTAGCCAATGAACTCCAATATGAAGTTCGAAGCGAACCTCCGGATGGATTCACGCAGGGAACGCGTTTTTTAACCATTCGACCGAGTTGAGCAAACATGGCCAAGACTTCGCACCGCGTCGCAATCGTAGGGGCCGGACTGGCTGGACTGGCCGCCGGAAGGAGGCTCCGGGACAGCGGATGGGACGTTACTGTTTTCGACAAGGGCCGCGGTCCGGGAGGTCGGTCTTCATTGCGTCGCCGCGATGGTTTCGAGTTCGACCACGGAGCCCAATATTTCACGGCCCGTAGTGCTCAGTTCCTCGGGCTGGTCGAAAAATGGCTCGACGACGGAATCGTGGACCACTGGAATCCCCGCTTGTGGGTATTCGAGCAGCAGTCTTGCTCTCCTTCGGACTCGTCCACAAAGCGCTACGTCGGAGTGCCCGCCATGAACGTCCTTGGACGATCTCTGAGCGAGGGCCTTGATGTGCGCCAGGCCATCCGCGTGGGCGCGATCACGGCTTCTTCTACTACTGGCAACGCCCGATGGTCGGTGTCGGACGACGAACAACGGCTACTGGGGCACTTCGATACAGTGCTCGTAACCGCACCGCCTGCGCAGGCCGCACCACTGCTGCAACCAGCCAAGGGACTGGCTTCAGAGATTGGCGCGACCCCGATGGTTCCGTGTTGGGCAGTGCTGGTGGGATTCGATTCCGCGTTGGACGTGGAGCTCGACGCTGCGTTCGTAAACCATGGACCCATTCGTTGGATTGCCCGCAACACTTCGAAACCGCTACGCAGTGGCGGCGAGGCGTGGGTCATCCACGCCAGCGATGTCTGGTCGATCCAGAACCAGGAGCGTCAGCGCGATGCGGTGGTCGAACTGCTTTGCCGTGAACTCGAGAGGCTGATGGCGCGCAGCGGGCAGGAAGAAATTCCCGGAATCAAATCGGTTCATGCCCACCTGTGGCGCTACGCCCGGCCGCGCGACGAATGCTCGGTAGGCTGCATGTTCGACGACGATCTGCAACTGGGCGCCGCGGGGGACTGGTGCATGGGCGGTCGTATCGAAGGCGCCTACCTGAGCGGGTGTGCTCTGGCCGAACGAGTGATCGCCTCTACCAGTGGCCCGTACCTGGCTCGCCCTTGAACGGACCACACACGTCAGAGGTAACCCAGCCTCCGTAGAAACCACCGGGTTGTGGTCTGACTCGTTCATCATCTACGGTACACTCGAGTACGGCGGGATAGAACGAAACGTAGCCGGTCAAGGCTTCGTACGGAGCAAAAGGAGAAACATATCCCCAGGCCGCACGTTCGATGCGTTGCGCTGGTGACGACACTACATCGTAGTAGTGGGCTTCACCTTTCCACTCGCAACGGGAAACGCCCTCGACCCGAACCAAACGACTCATGTCAATATCGGCTTCAGGCAAATAGAAGGTAGGCGGGCTGGCCGTCTCCAACATGCGGATTGAACGGACGGACCGGGCAATCTCGTGTTGGCCAGATCGCACCACGACCAGTCTTTCATCGCCCACCAACAACGGCGGACGCGGATAGTCCCATACGCTCTCGCGACCCTTCGTGGGCTCCTCTGCAAATGCTGGGCGCTCGCCCCCCACGTGGGCCCAACCCGAGCGACCGCGCCGGGCCCAACCAGGAAGGGGCGAAGGTTCGTGTCTGCGAGTACGCATGTGATCAGGACCCGGGAACGGGATCGATGTACGCACGCACGAAGTCGATCTCCAGCGAAAAATCACCTGGCTGCTTGTCGGCCAGGAGTAATCCAACCTGGGCGATGTCGGCCGTGTCCAACGACTCCGCTTCGCTCAGAATGCGCCCTCGAAAGGTGGGCAGGAACTCCCCGAACGGAATCTGGATGGTAGCCCAGACGCCGTCCAGGGTGTTGAACATGGCACGATAGGCGACACCATCCATCCCCTCGTCGGTCCGCAAACGCAACTGGTACTCGCGACCATCGCCCCGTACCCGAATCTCCAAGCCGTTGGCCGATGAAAAATCCCGGGACTTGAGCAAGGCACGCACCGAGGCAAATCCACCGTTGTTCTCGAGCGAGAGCTGCCCCGTGAAACGCCCCGTGTTTTCCCCGGTTTGGCGAATTGTACTCTGGGAGCGGCCGCCCATGACACCATCGTTCACGACTATCCACTCGGCCTGATCGGTTTCGTCGAAGTCGACAATCGGAATGTGGTCCAATCGAATTCCTCCGGATACAGCGGCGGATGACAGGATCGAGCACGTAGCCGCGATCCAAACTACTTGGTTGATGGTAGATCTCATGATGCAATTCCTCCTGGGAATGATCCGTTTTGGCCTACCGGCCCACCACGGAACGGACTAGGGACAGCCAGCGTACTTCGACTGGGCCACTGCCCACCAATGTACGCCACCGCGATGCACGGCATCCCGATCCCAAGCTGGCCACGACTCTGTTCTTCACCGTCACATCGATCCGCTGTCCCACGAACCGAAGGGCTCGATCGAGTCCGTCCAGGTTCACATCGGCGGGTCGTCGCTTCAAGCTACCAAGATCGGGAAGCTCCAAACGAAAATGGTCACCGTGGCCGGAGAGCCGGAGGGACCCGTGCGAACCATCGATCCGCACGGATCCTTCGGCACTCAGAGCGCGCGACGTTGAGGCGGACAATTACTTCTTGTCCTGGGTGCGGATCTTCAGAGTTCCATTCACCGTCCACTTGGCGTGGTTGGCGTTCGAACTGGCGTTGGAGGGAACCATCACCTCGAGATTGTTCATCTCGTAGCTGATCTCGGCGCCGCGGCCGGTAAGTCGGTCATAGAGTCCAATCGCCAGGTCGGGCCAAGTAGTGGTTTCAGTCTGCGTGTTCACGGAATTCCTCCTATGGAGAGTCTGAGTTGATGTTCACAAGACGATTCGTTCACTGGTGGCGTATTGGATCCAAACTATCTACAAAAACTATACAGATATCATTCAATCGTACTTAACTCGTTATTTCTCAATATGCATCCCGCAAATAACCTTGACAGAACTTAGTCACTGACTACCTTTTGGACATGGAGACTACAGCATCACACCCCATTCGCGTCGTCGCCTCCCGCACTGGCCTGAGCGCCAATCGCATTCGCATGTGGGAGAAGCGATACGCCGCCGTGGTTCCGCATCGGACCGCCACGAAGCGTCGCCTGTACACCGACCACGATGTGGAAAGGCTGGGCCTCTTGCGGCGCGCCACTGATCGCGACCGTACGATCGGTCAGGTAGTGTCGCTTTCGAATGAGGAACTGCGGTCCATCATCGCCGGCGATCGGATCGGCAGCTGGCCGAGTGAAACGACGACTTCAGAGCTGGAAGAGGCGCGGGCCATTCGCACCTGGTGCACACGTGCCATTTTCGATCTCGATGAAGAGCGTCTAAGGCAATTGCTGGCGCGGGCCGAGGTCAGCCTGACTGGCGAGGTGCTGATCGAACATCTGGTAGTGCCTTTGATGACCGAAATTGGAGAACGGTGGCGCGACGGAACGCTGCAGATCATGCACGAACATATGGCTTCGGCATTGGTGCGATCGCTTCTTTCGCGACTCACGCAGATCCATCGGCCAATCGCGGGCGCACCACGTCTCGTTGTAGCGACTCCGGTCGAGCAACTTCACGAACTAGGAGCATTGGTCGTATCGGCCACCGCAGCCTCGGAAGGCTGGCGAACCCTGTATCTTGGTACAAGCGTTCCAGCGCGAGAAATTGCTGACGCAGCCGAGCAGGTGAAAGCCAATGCCGTGGCCCTGAGCCTGTCCTACAACGCATCACTCGACGGCCTTCTGCATGAAGTGCGGGACCTCAGAGACATCCTGCCCGGATCCGTCGAGCTCTACGTCGGCGGAGGAATCACGGCCGATGTGCGCATTGCCCTCGACCACGCCAACATCCAAATCCTGGGCAGCCTCGCCAATCTGCGCGAGCGCCTGAGAGGAGTGCGGTTCAAGTGATCCTACTTTCACACGCCCTTGCAACTCTGCTGATGTGCGGCGTCATCTGGTATGTGCAGTTGGTGCACTACCCGTTGTTCGACATGGTCGGACGCCGCGGCTTCGAACAATATGAACGCGCGCATGCGCAACGCACCACCTGGGTCGTGGCCCCACTCATGTTGCTGGAACTCGCCACAGGCCTGGCCTTGGCCGCAAGTTCTACCGTAGACACGTGGAAGAGCGTCACTGGGCTCATCGTGCTCGCAACCATCTGGATAGCCACCGCCTTCTGGCAGGTGCCCTATCATCGCGCGCTGCAGATCGGTTTCGACAAGCATATCCATCGCGCTCTCGTGCGCTCCAACTGGTTTCGAACGGGTGCGTGGAGCCTGCGGGCCGTACTGGTACTCACCATGTTGGCGAGTAGCGTTGGATCCTAGTCTTCCCCCTTCACACCTCCTGGAGAGCATCATGACCAAGCGAATCATCATCGTCGGCGCAACTTCTGGAATCGGGAAGGCGTTGCACGATCGTATGACGTCGAAGGATTGGGAAGTCATTGCGTTCAGTAGAAGCCACGAACCGTCGGTCGACGTAACCCAGGACGCTCCCCCGTTTCCCTCGATCGAAGGCCCGGTCCACGGCCTCGCTTATTGTCCGGGTTCCATCAACCTCAAACCGTTCACCAGCTTGACCATCGAAGACTTCCGTGACGACTTCGATGTGAACGTGCTGGGTGCGGTACGCACCTTGCAGCAATACCTACCCAACTTGAAGCAGGCCGAAAATGCATCGGTGGTCCTGTTCAGCACGGTGGCCGTACAGGCGGGTATGGGCTTTCATGCCAGCATCGCCGCGGCCAAGGGCGCCGTGGAAGGTCTCGCGCGATCATTGGCCGCGGAACTGGCTCCTGGCATCCGTGTGAACGCGATCGCCCCCTCGCTTACCGACACCAACATGGCGCAACGACTCCTGCGCACCGATCGGCAGAGAGAAGCGGCGTCCAAGCGACACCCCTTGGGACGCATCGGCAACGCGGACGACGTGTCCGCCGCCGCGGAATTCCTCTTGAGTGCCGAGTCATCGTGGATGACGGGCCAAGTTCTTGGCTTGGATGGCGGCATGTCAGCACTGCGTATGATCTAGGCCGTCTCTCACATCTTCTCGGCTATCAGCCGAAGAACTGCTTCCAGCTCGGCATCGACGCCAGCGGCGATATCACGCGGACTTGGCTCCGAGAACACGTCGGGATGCACGCCTTCATCGGGCTGATCTTCCCCCCGATAGAAGCCAATGAGCGGAATGTCGACCTCGAGCTTCGAGTTTGGCAGTCGCAGAAAGAACATCTCGCCGCCGTTGATACCCCGCCGATTCCCGCCGGTGGTTTGACCCACAAGAGTGGCCAGATCGTTGTCCTTCAGAAGCGACGCGAGTATGAAGGTGGCCGAACTGTTGGCCGCATCGACCAACACGTACACACGACCACCGAAAGCATCCTTGCCGACCGGCAGCTTCATGCCGCCGTCGGCGGCGTCACGCCAGCTATAGAAGCCGTTCCCAGCTTCCACAACCTTGTTGCCGCGATCGCGAAACGAGTCGTCCCACGTATGCAGATACTCGTTCAGTTCAGCCGGCACCTTTACATATCGCATCAATTGACGCACTCCGGTCATTTCCGCACGCTTTGATACCAGATATCGCGCCAGCTCCAGATTCACCTCATCGTCGCCGCCCGCGTTGCCTCGAATGTCGAGCACTAGATTCGTGACATGGTCTTTCTGCATGGTCTCGAAAGATTTCCGCAGAAACTTCTTCCAGTTCATTTCCATCTTCCAGGTCACGAAACTGCCCAGTCGCAGGTAGGCCGTGGACTCATCGAGTCGCTCGAATTGCCAGAGGTCTTCGGGCTTCTGGGGTTGCGCGCCGTAGCGTTCGGCCAGGCGTGTACGTCGCTGTTCGCGGGTAACTCCATCCACGACGAACTCGACCGGTTCGCTCGTGCCGGGGAGAATCAGCTCCAGGCTGTACTGGCCACCGGTCGGGGGGAACATCAGCGGGTAGTAGACATCGAACGGCTCGTACTCTCCGTATCCGGTTACCTGCAAATCGTACAGACGCTTACCGTCGTTGGATCCGTCGGACTTCACCAGAGGCATGAGACCCTCGATGACCTCCGTCACCGGTCGGTCATTCAACGAAACGACCTGAGCCCCACGCGGCAGACGGCCATTCGCGGTGGCGTCCTTGGTCACGAACATGCCACGGTCGAGGATCCGGAACGTGAACGGTACCTTGTCGGCACGATGAAACAGCTCGTCCTGCACCGAATTGGGCTGGTTCCAGAAGTTGGCGTACGTGTGGCCGCACTTGATCTGGGCCACAAACCGAGACACAGCGAGGTACGCGCTATGCAGCGGCGTGTCCTGGTCCAGTTCCCTTTGGAGTCGCTCGAACTCGCCTTGCAGAGCCGCGGCATCGGCGTATCGGTGCAGGCCAGGGTGGAGTGCAAGTAGCGCTTGGTTCAGGATGTCCAGGTCTTCGCGCAGCCCCTCCGCGGTTACGACGGTTCCCTGCTCCGGACTTGATGGCTGGGCCAGGGCTGCTTCGGGGCGCAAGACGGCCACTATCAAGACCAGCGCAAACAACGTTCGCTCGCAGACGTTCATTGGGATCTCCTTGGGATCGAGTAGGTCCTTCAGCCAGCAAGATCGCTGTCACCGGACGCAACGTCGCCCCGAATCCCGGATTTGGAGTCCGCATTCAGTATTTGGTACTCGCGCCGCCATGCGCTGGGCGTAGCCCCCACCAGTTTCTTGAACGACCGATTGAAACTGGTCTTCGACTTGAACCCGCAATCGAGCGCCACCTCCAGGATGGACCGGGTCTCCTTCGGGTCCAGCAACCGCTTCTGTACCCGTTCGACCCGAAATCGGTTCACGTAGTCGTTGAAGTTCTCGCCGGCGCCTTCGTTGATGGAACGCGACAGCGTCCAACTGTTGGTGGCCAGCTCTCGAGCCAGGCCATCGAGCGTCAGATCGAGGTTCAGGTACAATTCGTCGGAACGCAAATTCTCGCTGAAACCCGCCAGCCGTTGCGGCCAATCTGGGCCGCGAGCAACGACGGGGGCTGGGTCGGCCGCTACCGACTCGGATGTCAGGGCCAAACTTTCACGGGTCATTTCCGGATACTTCAGCTCCGCGTGACGATATCCAGATATTCCGAAGGAGTACGTGAGTACGGCCACCATCAGATATAGCCAGTACATGTGCTCGTAGGAGAGTGGCGTGATCCACTGGCTCACACCCTCGAACGCCATCCAAACGAGGATCCCGCCCACCAACCCCACCAGAAAGTTGCGGACCCACGTGAGGTTGTAGTCTTCGCTATCGGAAACGCGCTGTGGCACCCATTCCCGGTAGGCGCGAAAAATGCGCGCCGCCGCCACCCAGTACAACAGCGCCGAAACGACCGCCAATCCGGTCTCGGCCGGCACGATCCACGGAGCGTGGAACCTGTTCTGGTATTCGTATTTCCAATCGAGCGGCTGAGCAAAGAGCACCGTGTAGTAGACAACCTGGACCAACAACGGTAGCAAATGCAGAGGCCAGCGGCTCGGCAGCTCGCCGGTCAACAACCGACGCACGTAGAAGTACAGGAGGGGACCGAAACCCAAGCTCCAGTCCCACGGAGCCAGCGTGAGCCATGGGAACTTCTTGTACGCGCCGGCAAATCCAATGAGGCTGGGAATCAACGCCAGCGTAAAGGCGAAGAGCAGGGCGGCCAGGCATCGGTTGGCCACGCGGTTACGGCGCCTGGTAAGGAGAAGCATCGCGACGGTGACACCCTGCACCGCGCCCAGCAAAAGAATCGTGCTGCGCCACCCCAGATCCATGGGTCAACCCTAACGGAAGGCCGATCGAGAAAGAACATCGTAGCAACCCTTTGGGCCGCCGGGGAGTCCAAACCTCATAGCACGACGACATCCGCTGTCGAACAGTTCCTGAGTGACCGCGGCCCCGCCAACCGAGGAAAATCCTTGCGCTTGACCAATATTGCAGCCTGCCTCCTGGCATCGTGGATCGCGGCCACGCCGTCGGCAGAAGCCGATACGAGAGTAGACACCGCCCGGCTCGGCCAACGGATCGAGGCCATGGTGAAACCGTACGTGGAACTGAGGGACTTCAGCGGCACGATCCTGGTGGCCCAGGGCGATGAAGTTCTGTTCGCGCGCGGATTCGGGAAGGCGGATTTCGAGCTGGTAGTAGAAAACACACCTACGACTCGATTCATGATCGGATCCATATCGAAGCAATTCACGGCGGCCGCGGTCCTGGCTCTGGAGGTCGACGGGCGGCTGAACGTGACCGACGCCGTATCCAAACACGTACCCGACTACCCGCGCGGGGACGAGATCACCATCCATCACCTTCTGACTCATCGATCGGGAATCGCCGATATCTACACCCTCGAGCAGTACGGAAGTCTGAAGCACGCCGACCCCACCCTGGCGCAGGTGGTCGCTCAATTCCAGCAACTGCCCCTGGATTTTGAACCGGGATCCCAGTACTCATATTGCAACTCGGGCTACACACTCCTGGCCCACATCATCGAACTGACGTCGGGCATGAGCTACTCGGAGTTCATGACTTCGCGCGTCTTCCAACCCGCCGGCATGGAAGACTCCGGCGCGTCACAAGACCGCGCAATCGTCGAAGGCCTCGCTACCGGTTACGATCCACTGGGCCAGCAAGGTCTGCGACGCGCCATCGAGGTCGCGCCCGCCCTGCTCACCGGCTCGGGATCGGTGTACTCCACGGCCGACGACCTGCTTCAGTGGCACCGCGCGCTGTCTTCAAACGCCGTGCTTCCCGATTCATCACGCACCAAGATGATGTCAAGCCACGGCTCGAGCTACGGCTATGGTGTGAGCGTGTTCGAACGATTCGGCGGAAAGGTGATCGAACACGATGGCCGACTCCCCGGCTACGCGTGCGATCTGGCGCGCTACCTGGACATTGATGCGGTAGTGATCATCCTGGGAAATGTGCAATCGTCCATGCGTGATCGCCTGCGCGACGACATCGCGTCGCTGATTCACGGCGAGGAGCCGGACGAACGAGAGGTTCGCACGGTCAACGATATTGCCGTGGATCCCGCCGACCTGGAGGCCCTGGAAGGAAAGTACTCCTTCGGCCCCAACTTCTTCGTCATGGTCCGCGCGGGCGGCAGTTACCTGAGCCTGGCGGCCAACCGGGGAGAAGAATCGGAGTTCTTCCCGGTGGGCGAAGGCGAGTACTTCAGCCGCGCCTTGTACGCGGGAGCGCGATTCGAAATCGACGAGCAGGGAAAACCAGTGGCCATGGAGTACATCAGAGAAGGGCGCAGCTTCCGGGGAGAGTACGAACCCTGATGGGGATACGGCGCCCCGAACGAATCGGGCCCAACGGGAACCAAGGCTCGAAAAGACCGATTGGGGGCTGGAAACTGCGGGCATTGCCCGTTCATCTTTCACATGACCCCAAGCCAATATAGAAGGAAGCTGGCCGCCGGCCCCGATTTTGCCTACACTTGTTTCCAAGCCGGTCCCATCCCTTGGTGACCGCAGGCGAACAACAGCGTCTCACCCCGAGACAGCCCGCCTTTTTGACCAAGCTTTCTTACCCTCCTCTGTTGTGCGGGTCGGATCCTCGACCCTGACGAGCGCCCAAAAACTGCACTCGACTCGGTAGAATTGAAGAAAATGACTGATTCCAACGCATCCGTGCGTTCGGGCTTCGCTGAATTCCAGCTGGAGCCCATGCTCGAACGTGGTGTGGCCGCGATGGGGTTTGACGACCCGCGTCCAATCCAGACCATGACCATTCCCGCGGCCCTTGAAGGCCGCGACATTCTGGGGCTGGCCCAGACGGGCACCGGCAAGACCGCCGCCTTTGCCCTACCACTGCTCGATCGAATCGTTGCCCGGAAGAAGCGGGGCCCGTTGGCCCTGGTACTCGCGCCCACGCGCGAGCTGGCCACGCAGATCGATCGCGAAATACGCCAACTGGCCAAGTTCACCAAGGTGCGGACCCTGACCATATATGGTGGTGTTCCGTTCAACCCACAGATTCGCAGCCTACGACGCGGGCCAGACATCCTGGTTGCGTGTCCCGGCCGTCTGCTCGACTTGCATGACAAGGGCTTCGTGGACTTTTCCCAGATCGAGGCTCTCGTTCTGGATGAAGCCGACCACATGTTCGATATGGGCTTCCTACCGGCGATCCAGAAGATTCTTGATCTGATTCCCGAGCAACGGCAGAACCTGTTGTTCTCGGCGACCATGCCCAAGGAAATTCGCGGCCTGGCCAATAACATTCTCCAGAATCCACACGTGGTGGAGCTGTCGCACTCAAAGCCAGCCGAAACCATCGACCACGCTCTCTACCCGGTGAAGCCCGATCGCAAACGGGATCTGCTGGAACGCTTGCTGAAGCCCAAGACGGTCCAGTCGGCGATCGTGTTCACGCGCACCAAGCACCGCGCCAAGCGCTTGGCCGAACAACTCGCCAAGGCCGGGCATCGCGCGATTGCGTTGCAAGGCAACATGACCCAGAACCATCGCGATCGTGCCCTGCGTGGGTTTCGCGAGGGACGCTACAACGTATTGGTGGCTACCGACATCGTCGCGCGCGGCATCGACGTGACGGGCGTGTCGTGCGTCATCAATTATGACGCACCCAACACCCCCGAAGCCTATACCCATCGTATCGGACGTACCGGACGCTCGGAAAAGGCGGGGCGTGCGTGCACGTTGGTAAGCAACGAAGATCATGCGTGGATCGGCGCCACCGAACAATATCTTGGTTCGCCCATCGACCGGCGTTACGAAGACGGGTTCGACCGCGTCAACATCCGGGCGACCAAAGACAAGGCCGCGACTCCCGCAAACGGTCGCAACCCGAAGGGCGGCGCGCCGTGGGGAAAGCGACGTCACTA
Organism: Candidatus Krumholzibacteriota bacterium; assembly: GCA_029262065.1. Classification (GTDB taxonomy): domain Bacteria; phylum Krumholzibacteriota; class Krumholzibacteriia; order JAJRXK01; family JAJRXK01; genus JAJDAC01. Next base: position 91,113 of record JAJDAC010000018.1, read on the forward strand.
CGGCAAGCGAGGCGGCGGCCGACGGACCGGCTGACGGCTGACGGCTGACGGGCTGACGGGCTGACGTGAGATAATTGCTTCTCGGGACGGGCACCATGAATTTCGTGGTGCCCGTTCTTCGTTCGAATCACTTTCGTCTACTCACTATCTACTGATTCCCTCCGGATTGTCCCCTGGTAGGGCAGGCCTAGACTGGGTAACAAGCCCAGTCGAGTCACGCTTCCCTCAGGAGACCCCCAATGAACAGAAGATTCTTGATGAACGCGCTGATGGTTCCGGTGGTCTACTGCGGATTGATCGTGCTTTCGGTGCGAGCCCAGCCTCACTCCCAAGCGTCGCCCTCGGCCGTGGAGTTCAACGAGGCGGGCCAGTTGGTGCGGCCCACCGGCTACCGTCAGTGGGTCTACATCGGTACTCCCCACACGCCCAACGATCTGAATCCCCCGGAAGCCCCTTTTCCGGACTTCCACAACGTCTACATCGACCCCCCCAGCTACGCACGCTACATGGAGACCGGTAGGTTTCCTGACGGAACCGTGCTGGTGAAGGAGTTGGTGGAGGTGGGCTCCACCCGGGCCGTCAGCGGCAAAGGCTACTTCATGGGCGAGTTCATCGGCCTCGAGACCGCTATCAAGAGCGCGGAGCGATTCCCCGATGAACCCGGCAATTGGGCCTATTTCAGTTTTGGCCATTCGTACCCGCTGGCCGAAACGGCCGAAGCCTTTCCTACCGCGGCGTGCAACACGTGTCACCTGGTGTCGGCCGCCGACGACTTCGTCTTCACCCAGTACTATCCGGTGTTGAGAGCCCCGCGGCAGCCACGTCGCAGCGAAACCACCAAGTGGACCAGGGATGGCAAGCTGGTCCAGCCCGAAAGCTGGCGCGAATGGGTCTACGTAGGAACCCCACTCACCCCCAACGATCTGAACCCGCCCGAGGCGCCGTTCCCCGACTTCCACAACGTCTACATTCCGCCCAACGACTTCGCGCACTACCAACGTACGGGCAAGTTTCGTGACGGAACCATTCTCATCAAGGAACTAGTAAGCGTGGGTTCGAAGGGCGCGGTCAGTGGTCGCGGCTACTTCATGGGTGAATTCACCGGCCTCGAAGCCACGGTGAAGGACTCCAAGCGCTTTCCGCATGAGCCAGGTAACTGGGCCTACTTCACGTTCGGACACAGCTATCCGCTGGCGGCCGAAGCCGCGGCCAACGGCGCGTGCCACTCGTGCCACCAGATGAACGCACAAGATGACCTTGTGTTCACGCAATACTACCCGGTGCTGCGTGCCGCCAAACGCGCAGACGAAAAAGCCAGCTCCGGCGGCGCGATGACCGTGGGCAGCAAAGACTACGATGAAATCGCCCAGGGCATGGCGGCGGGGATGGCCACCGCGCTCCAGTCGTCCGCGAAGACGCCGCCGGTTGACTCCGAAGTGCCTGTCGACCTCGAGGACCTCGCCCGCTACCTCAAGTCCGGCGCATACAAGAATCTGCCGCACCAGGAAACCAACTCGCATCCATCCCGTGGACCCCACTCCAAGTTTGGCTGGCCAGTGCGGGTGTTCATGGACGAGAAGATGAATCGTTCCCTGGCATCGGGGGCCGCGCAGCACCCCAAGGGCGCGTCGATTGTGAAGGAGATGTTTACCGACGACGGCGATCTCCAGGGTTGGGCCGTCATGGTCAAGACCCAGGATGACAGCCAGGGTGGCGACGGCTGGTTCTGGTACGAAACGACCAATGTAGATCAGCCAGAAGATGTCGTGGCCGTGGGCAACGGAGTGCCACTTTGCTACGGGTGTCACTCGGTGGGAAACGACTTCTTCCTGAGCAGCTACCCGCTGAAGTAGCCCGCGCGAGCAGCACGAGGCCCGCGCGCAATTCCTGCGCGCGGGCCTCCAGACCTACTTCAACAGTGTCGTCTTGAGCATCTGATCGGCCGTGGCCGGCGATTGCATACGCACAAGGTAGACGGCCGAGGCAAGCGATTGCCCCCGATCATCCGATCCGTTCCAAACCACGGAATGGTCACCCGCCTCGAACGTCTGGTCGGCCAGCAGGCGAACGCGACGACCCTGCATGTCGTACACCGATAGCTTGACCCAAGCCGCCCGCGGCAAAGCGAAGTGAACCTGTGTGATTGGATTGAACGGATTCGGAACCGCGGCAAGACGGCTGGCCACGACCGGAACCACATCACCTTCGACCGCCGTGACCGCGTTCTGACAGAAGTAGCTCATGTACCGCTCTGGCTGTCCCTGAGAATAGTCCTCCCAGGCTGCGAACAATGTCTGACTCCCGGCCGCGAACACCGCGAAATCCACGTCGTCGTCCATGTTCACGCGCCGCTTGGGAAAGAACACGTTGCCATCACCGGTTCGCAACAGGATCTGCATGGGTTGCCCTGTTTCCTGGGTCATGAGTGCAAACTGACCCGGCCCCTGCGTGCCTACCACACATCGGTAGATCTGCTGGTCGATGATGCGCCAGCGTACTGGCCCCAGTACGTCGTTCTGCATGAGCGAGGTGTGCAGCAGCGGAGCGCTGCCTCCGGTGTTATCCACGACCCAGGCGAACAACACGTCGGACCCATCGGAAACGACCGAGGGGGATCGGACGTCCAACCCGAAATGGATCACGATAGGCACGGTCCAAGCTCCAGCCTGGTACCGCTGCATGCACACCTCGAAAACACCCGGCCAGAATGAATCGCGAGTGTAGGTCATGATGACGTCGGATCCGTGGACGGTAATGTCTGGGTTGCGCGGGTTCGCGCCGGCGGTCGGGTTGTAGACCACGTTGCCGGCGTCGTAGGTAATCAGACCAGGGTTCCCACCGGCCTGCCGTTCATAGACGACGAACACATCTGAATTGGGTCGTACTGCGACGACCGGATTCGATTTGGAGTCCGGAGAGTCGGGGATCTGCGAAACGGAGAAGCTGCCGTCGGGAAGCTGCTCTATGAGTTCAACGACCTCCGATGCCCCCAGGTCATCGACGAATGCGATGATCGGACGATCGTCCGGTGTGAGCGCGATGGTCGCATCGCGGAAATCTGGTGCGGTTGACCCGAACACGTAGGTGCTCTGAACCTCGCCACCTGTCAGCAGGTGGTAGATAACGTCCCAGACTCCACCATCGCTCTCGATCGTCACCATGTGAACCCGACCCTGGCTATCGACTGCGGCTTTCCGCGGGCTTCCAAACGACTCCACGTCAGGCAGGGTCACGATCGCATCCTGCGCGTCGCACGGGGGCAGAGGTCCCACTCCGTAGGCGTCGGTCAGAACATCCTTGGGCTGGCCACCGACCGACGCCCGCAGTTCGTAAGCTCCTACCTGCGCGCCGGCCAGATCAACGATTCCGCCGATGAACGTATGGTCGAACATCACCTTCTGGCCCACGTCGAAGGGCCCCGAGCCGGGCTGCTCCAGCGAGAACTCCTGCGTGTCTTCCAGGTAGTCGCCCAGGATGGCCACCGGCTGCACCTCACCGGGTTCTCCAGCATCGGGAGCGATGTACAAGAGCGTCGGATGGGGTTCACCGCCGGTCGGACTCACACCCATGGCGTATACGTCGTCGGTATTCGTGTCGTTGTCGTGCGCCTGCCAGGCGTACTTGGCGCCACCGGAACCGTCCGCAACCACGCGCACGTCCCACAACCCCTGGTCGCCACTCGGCACGAACAAGGCCGCCGAAGACCAGAGAACGTTGCCGAATGCGTCGAGTCGCGCACCACCGAGTATCTCGGCGCCCTGATCCCATCGTTCGAAACCCACCACCGCGCCGCCGAAGCCGTCGGCCGCGATCGCCGCGTTCGAGAAGAAGCCGTAGCCGGTGCTATCGACCGCGCGAATTCCCGTGGGGCCCCACAACAAACTACCCGCCGCATCCACACGCTGCGCGTAGATATGACCAAACGAATGCACCAGGATGAATCCGCCGACGCCGTCTTCGCACAATTCAGGCGCCGTGCCCGAGTTGGCCCCTGTACCCAGGGTCTGCACCACGACGCCGTCACCCGCCCAGGTCAATGCGCCCAGCGAGTTCACGTGCTGCGCGTACACCCTTTCTCCACCACTCGTAATGACATAGGCACCGCCGTTGCCATCTTGCACGGTGCGAACCTCCCAGAAGGTCGTGTGCGGAAAACCCGGGTTTTCCCACACCATCACTCCATCGGGACCCCACATGGCCGTACCGTTGGAAGATATGCGCTGCACGCCAGCTTCTTCGAAGTACACGGGCGTAGTCTGGAAGTAGGGTTCGTCGTATCGGTACCAGCCGAAGAGCGCACCGCCCTGACCGTCGGTACGCATGTCGAAGTCGGTGTAGCCACCTACGGGCGACAGCCAGATGTTGTGCTCGTAGTACTGGTTGACCACCGTGCCCCACTGCAGGTTGCCATCGAAATCGTAGCGCGCGGCCACGATCGGCGAGGGGCCGCTGGTGGCATAGCCCACGATTACACCGTTGTTGGGATAGGCGACCAGCTTCACGCCGACCGTTCCCGGGTTGGTTCCCGCCCAGTCAATCGCCTCGGACCAGAGCATGTTGCCGTCGGGATCGAGCCGCGCCAGTCGCAGAAGACCCTGCGTGGTCCACCACTCCACATAGGCGCAATAGGCACCACCACTTCCGTCCGGAGCCACGGCCAGCGGAGCGAACTGGGTTGGATGAATGATGTCTTGCGGTAGTCCTCGGCCACCGTTTCCCCAGATCTCGGTTCCCACCTTGCTCAGACGAGACAGAAGGGTACCGCTGGGAAAGATGTCGTCGTTTTGAATGGCCAACAACATTCCTCCGTAGCCATCCGAAGACACGGCGAGCCCCCTGGCGTCGGCGAAGGGCTCGAAAACGACGGCCCAGCTGGAGTTTTCCCAGCCCGCCATGCTCGGACGGGCAGAAGCCATGAGGGTGAAAAAACACACCAGAACCGTGAGAGATCGGGCAACCATGATAGCCTCCGGGCATGCGTGACAGAGCCGATTTCCCGTGGAACACGGCGGACGTGGGAAATGGCAACGCGGAGGAAGTGGTTTCGTCGTGTTTTTCAGCGGCGCCAGATGGCCAAACTCGCGACCATCAGAAGCGCGCCCAGAAGCAGGAGAGCCGAAGGCCGTCGGTACAAAGGGGGCGCCTGCACGGTCAGATCAATCTGACCGTTCCCATCGCCCAGCAATACGTAGGGCGCCCAGTAGAACGGATGTTTCAGCGCGTCGTTCCGTAGAAAACCAAGCTGTGAGTTGCGCAACGCCTGCGCTTTGGAAGCTCCTTGGCTCAACGCCTCGTAGAAAGTGGTCATGAACATCGGCGTACTTGCGTCGTCAATGGCCCAAAGGGTGGCGAGAACCGAGGTCGCCCCCGAACCAAACAAGGCCTGAGCGAAGCCATGGAATCCGGTGGCCGAGTCACCCGCCCGGGCCGACTCGCAGGCGGAGAGAGTCACGAGATCACTGCGGAAGTTGAGCCGGTACACATCGGCAATCTCGAGTTTGCGGGGCTCTTCACCCGCCCGAGGTAAGTCGAGGTATAAACCCGAGCGCCACGGCTGCAAGTCATCGAACACGCCGTGAGAGATGAAATGCAGCACCTTGGCGCGGCCGAGTGGGAGCTGTCGGGCCATCTGCTCGCGTGCCGTGGCCGCTTCCGACCAGTCACATTTGAACACGGTCGCGTCGGCGAAGCGTGCAAGCAGACTTCGCAACTCGTCGTCGGCGTGTCGAAGAGGAGCGAGCATGGCTCGATTCGCACTACCAATCGTGGTCGCGGGCGGCCAGATCGCCATGTCCCATACGGGGCCATCGAACTCCGACAGATCGGCTGACCCCATTCGCAGATGTTCCAGCACCGCCAACGATGGGACCGACTGGACGGCAATGGTCTCGACCAGGTACGCGTGGTCCAGCATCAATGCCGCAAACGGAACACGACTCAGCCAGCCGTCGGGCACAACCACGAGGTTTTCGATCGACCCGAGTCGGTCGACGACCGGCCCGAGCAGGCTGACGCCCAGATCCCCGAGCAAACGCCGAGTGGTTTCCTCGGGTGCAAAAGGATCTTTCAAGACGTCGAGAACCAGATCCGCCTGCCGCTGCATGTCGAGAAGCCCGGAGCGCCTGTGAACTTCCAGCCCGTCGGCCGTGAGAACGAACATGATCAGGTCACACGGAAGCCCCTCATCGCAGTTCAATAGCACCTGGTAGTCGAGAATCATGGTGCCCGGCGGCACGCGAGGCAATTCGGCCAAGTCGTCGGCCACCGCGCGGGCGGCTACATGCTCGTAGCGAGAGTCCACCTGAAACACACGAGACCGAATTCGCTCATGACGCGACTGGGATTCGACCAGCGCGAGCTCCAGCGAATCGCGCACCGCCGGTTCAGTCGACGCCTCGAGAGACCGCTGAACCGAGTCCACGGCGAAGCGAAACTCCAACTCCAAAGCGGCCAATGAGTCGGGGACGTCGGGCTCGATCAATCGCTGACCCGCCTGAACATAGTCGAGTAGAGATCGCGACTTGAAACTGCGATGAGCATCGAATGCCTCGCGCACGAGCCCGCTCTTGTCTGAAACATCGCTGTCTTCCGCCGCCACCACGAGGTTCAGTACTGAATACTGAGCCGCGATGGAGCGAGCGTAACTGTCGATCGTGCGCGTGGGCCGCAAGAGCGGCAGTTCACGGAGCAAATGCCGCGTCTCCTCGAGCGACCCCGACCGATCTCCGCTCTCGCCCCGCGCGGTGGCGCGAATCGCACGAACCATAGGCACGTGCGCCAGCGAAGCTTGTCGTGCGAATGCCTCCGCCGAATCGAGCGTCGAGAACGCGCTGCCCCAATCCTGCATCGCGATCTGCACGAAAGCCGTTCTCAATGCACCAGGTACGCGGTCTCGCGTGTAACTCGACGCGGCGCGTAGACTATCGGCCTTCAGCAGATGGATCAGAGATTGCTCGTAGCGTTGCTGATACGACAAGCATCGCCCCATGTGTGCGTGCGCGTCAGCCAAAGCCATCTGATTGCCCAGACGAGTTGCCTCATCAATAACGAACCGAAAGCGATCTTCGGCCGCCTTGTAACGCTTATCGACACCAAGCCGGAACCCAAGGTTCGAGTGCGCGCGCAGGTTTTCCACTCCATGATCTGAACCCAATGCCACACTGCGTTCGTACAGAACAGTGGCCTGTCGGGTCTGACCCATGGCTTCGTTTGCCACGGCCAGGTTGTTCAGGGCAATCACCTGTCCGGGTAGATCCCCTCGACGCCGTTGAGTTTCGAGCAACTCCTCGTAGATGGACTGTGCACGGTCCGGCCGCCCGGCAAAACTGTGTTCCACCGCAATGTTGTTGAGAACCGACGTACGCTGGCCTTCGTCTTGGGCAAGGTTCAGCGCCTGTTGCAGAACCTCGGCCGCATCGGCGTGACGTCCGGTATTCGAGTACAGCACGCCGAGGTTGTTCAGGGCATAGGAACGAACCCAAGCCCAGTCTTGTTCTTCTCCGAAAGTCAGTGCCTCGCGTAGTAGTTCCTCGGCTCGCGTGATTCTCCCCAACTTCAACGCGTCCCAGCCGCCACCAAGCAAGCTGTAGGCGACGCCCAGGGGGTCACCCATACGGCGATGCAGTTCGCTGATTCCCGCCCGGTGCACGATGGCTTCGGAAAACCGCTCCTGCTGCTCGAGTGCCCAAGCCAACCACGATGACGTGGTGGTCCACTGCCACTCGTCGCCCAGTTGATACGCCAGCTTCAAGGCCGCCTGGTAGGGAGCTACGGCCTCGGCCAGGCGGCCCACGTTGGCCAGCGCCTGGCCCCGCATGTGATACATGCGCATGGCCATGTCGGAAAATCCTTCGTCTTCGGCCTCTTTGATCAGCGAGTTGATACGATCAATGGCATCGGGGCCACCGCGCCGAATTTCACCCGCCGCGGCCACGCGTCGCACCCGTAGTTGAAGGACGCGGGAAGCCAGTCCTTCGGAGGAGGCGACGAGCGGATGGGAAGAAAGAAGTACCAGCAACGAGTCTACCGCCGCCAGGGTCGAGTCCGACCCCGACTGCTGCAATACTTCCGTCTGGCCAAACCAATGGAATGCAAGCGCCGACGATCGAACCGGGGGGCGTGGAAGTAGATCCAGAGTGTCAGCCATTCCATAAGCGGCGCCCGACTCGCGGGCCAGAAACACATCGGCCACACGAGCGTGCGTTAGCGGTCCATTTTCTCGCAAAGAATCCCGAGCCGCTCGTGCGGCAGTGAAACCCTCCTGCGAAGTTCGGATTCGGAGGTACTGCGTAACCAGAGGTAGAAACCCTGGATGCTCTCGAACGGCCGCTTTCGATAGGGGCTGGGCTCTGCCCGGGCCGCCGGACTGCCTGACCCGCTCCACCGTTTCCCAGGCTTCGAGCGGAGTTTCGCCGCGTACGGTACCCGCCGCCAGGGCGATGGCAAGCCACACCAGTCCACTGCCCACAGCCTTCGGGAGGGGTTCTCGCACGGGACTCCCCAATCAAACCATTTGGAGGTAAGCTCCGAGTACGCATGAGTTTCTGTTGATCGACCGCCGCAGTCAACGATCGCCGCAAACCACCTGCGTTGCCAAGTACGGTGGGAGCCGTGTTCCATGGATGAAGCAGCCCAGTTCGATGCCCGCGAAAAAAGCGACGACGAGCTATTCGCCATCGTTCAGGGGCGGCCGCCTGCGGTCGAGAATGGACTGGCTCGACGGCACGCATTGGAACTTCTTTTCGCACGCCACCACGCACGGGTATTTCTACAGTGCGTTCGGCTGCTGGGCGACGAGGCGCTGGCCGAAGACGCGACTCAGGAAATATTCCTGTCGTTCCTCGAAAAGTCCCAACGCTACGATGACCGGCGTTACTTCAGTTCATGGCTGTACATCGTCGTACGCAACCATTGCCTGAACGTACGCCGGGGAAGGAAACACGAAGTCCAGGACTACGCGATGGAAACGTGGGCGTCGCGCTTGGTTGACCCTGGTGACCCTCACGGAGAAATCCAGACTAAGGAGATGGTCGAGCTACTTGAGGGGATCTGCGCTAGCGAACTGACCGTCCGGGAACGCGAGGTGATTCATCTGCGGTACTATTGGGGACTCAGCGTGAAGGAAATCAACGCAGCATTGGGTCTCCAGAACAAGTCGGGCGCGCGAAGCCACTTGGCTACGGCGCATCGAAAGCTGCGAAGCGCCCTGCACGATCACATCGGTGAAGACGTGCTTGGGCAGATCTTCGAGGAAGGTTGAGTCATGACTCGTCCGGGTGACCACATCGATCCTCAACGGCTGATCGACTACGAGTTCGAACGGCTTGACGCCGAAATGCGCGCGCAGGTCGACCAGCATCTCGAAGGCTGCGGCGCATGCCGGGCCGAAAAGGCGTTGGCGCGGGAGTATGCAAGCACCCCGATCAACGCGAATCTCGGCGATCGCTCGCAACGAATGACCGCGTCCTTTGAGCAGCAAGTAGCCACGACTGCCGGCGCCCGCCCCGTTTCTCGCGGTGGCCCGAAGGCAACTCCGCGCAGCCCACGCCCAACGCGATCGCAAAAATGGGCCACCGGATTGCTGGTCGCGGGTCTAGCCCTGATTACGGTGGGCGTGCTCCAGATGCAACGCAATCAAACGCCTTCGAATCTGGGACAAACGCTACGTTCCGACCCAAGCGGCAAAGCGGTCGAACTCGACGTCACGAGCACGGATGAAGGATGGACGCTGCGGTGGCAGGCCGATGACGTTCGGTATTCCTCGATCGTGGTCACGACTTCAAAGGGCAAAGTGGCCTTCGAGAGCACGGACGCCGTTTCACCCTTGAGGCTATCGCGCGAAGATCTCGGCGCATCCGACAACGACCTGCTTTTTGTGCAGCTCATCACTGCCGACGCGCTCGGACGTGAGGAACGCAGCACCCCCTTGGAACTGAACTGAGTAACGCTTCCTGGGGGATTATGCTAGTCTACCTGGGTCCGGAGTTGCTTGCCGGCACCAACCCCTCGTCATCGAGCAAGAGAAGCGCATTTCGCTACTTCTCCCCGGAAAGTGAAGGTCAGATCCAGTAACCAACCAAATCAAAGGAAACGCACATGAAGAGACTCTCGTCTTTGCCCGTGACGATCCTCCTCTCGTCCGTTCTCTTCGCGTTGCTCGCGACGCCCGCTCCCAGCGTGGCCGAGACCGAATATCCTGTCGTTACGTATACCGGTGCCGCCGGCGTAGAAGTGTCTGGCGCTCGCTGCGGCCTTCCCAGCCCAAGCGATGACGAAATCCGACGCATCTTCGACGAAGTCGACAAGTGGGTGGCCAATCATCCAGATTTCGGCAACCGGAAAGCAATAACCACGATTCCCGTAGCCATGCACGTGGTGCGAAGCAACAGCGGCGCATGGGACGTTACCAATCAACAGATCGACGATCAGATCGCGGTGTTGAACGCGGCCTACTCCAACACGAATTTCCAGTTCGTACTCGCCAGCGTGGACCGCACCAACAACACGGCCTGGTCCACCCACACCATGGGCAGCGCCAACGAGACAGCAATGAAGAGTGCCTTGGCCATCGATCCGGCCACTACGCTCAATTTCTACACGGGCAACCTGGGCGGCGGCCTGCTTGGCTACGCGACGTTTCCCTTCAGCTACCCCGAAGACAGCTTCCTGCACGGCGTCGTGTGCCTGTACTCATCGCTCCCGGGCGGCAGCGCAGCTCCTTACAACCTGGGCGACACGGGCACGCACGAGGTCGGTCACTTCGTGGGTTTGTACCACACGTTCCAGGGTGGATGTAACGGCAACGGCGACTTCGTCGATGACACGCCCGCCGAAGCAAGTCCCGCGTTTGGTTGCCCCGTGGGTCGCGACACCTGCCCGAGCCCGGGCTTGGATCCCATCTTCAACTTCATGGACTACACCGACGATGCATGCATGGACGAATTCACCGCGGGACAGTCCGATCGGGCCGACCTGCTCATGGCTACCTACCGGCCCACCATGGTAACGCCACCTCCCGGTGGTGGTGCAGTCGGTGAAGTGGGCATCGTCGTCCGTAACCAAACCGGCAACGGCAACGACTGGTACGGCGTGACGCTGAACAATACCTACACGAACCCGTCCGTCGTGATGCGTGGCCTGTCGACCAATGGCGGGCACAAGACCCATCTCCGCGCGCGGAACGTGACCTCCACCGGATTCGAATGGCAGCAGGAAGAGTGGGACTACCACGACGGCAACCACACCACCGAAGACAATCCCTATATGGTCATGGAGTCTGGCGTACACACGCTGGAAGATGGCACCGTGGCCGAAGCAGGTACCGCCGCCATTGGTACGGGTTGGACCACCATCAATCTGAGCGCCGGGTTCAGCGGTACGCCAGTTCTTCTGACCGGGGTCATGAGTGACAACGATGGTGCGGCTGTAATCACACGTACCCGCAATCTGGGCAGCGGCAGCTTCCAGATCAGACTCCAGGAAGAGGAAGCGGCCGATGGAGTGCATGCCACCGAGACCGTCGGATGGGTCGCCATGGAAGCCGGAAGTGGCACGAACGACGGTACGACGTTCGAGGCCGCCCGGACTCCCAACGCGGTGACCCACGCCAACTACGCACTCAGTTTTTCAGGAAGTTACGGCCGAACGCCCATCTTCCTGTGCCACGACGACACGTTTGACGGAGGCAACACCTGCGGTACCCGCTATCGCAACCTGACGACCACTGGCGTGAACGTGTTCATCGAGGAAGAACAATCGAAAGACGCTGAGATCAACCACATCAGCGAGGTGGTGAGCTACGTCGTGTGGGGCACCGCCGGTGACATCATAGGCACGTCGAGCAAGGTTCTGGCGCAGCTCTCGCCGGCGAAATCCATTCCCACGGGCTTCGCTCTGAACAACGCGTTCCCCAATCCGTTCAATCCACGCACCACCATCAGCTTCTCGCTGCCACATCAGGGACAAGCAAGCTTGCGGGTCTACGATCTCGCGGGTCGATTGGTGGATGTTCTGGTAGACGAGTCACTCGCGGCCGGCCAACACCAACGCGTCTGGGCCGGCACCGATCGCAGCGGCCACTCGGCTGCCGCTGGCGTGTACTTGTATCAACTGCGACAGGGAGAGTTTGTTCAGAACAACAGAATGGTTCTGATCAAGTAGCGGTTCACACGAAAGAAGGAGCCCTCTGGAAGACATCCAGGGGGCTCCATACAGCTTTTTAACGGCCCGCCACCATTGCGCCACACCCGCGGATTCCCCATGTTGCCCCAAGCATACCCACATTTCTTGGGGCCCAGATGTACGTTACCCGGAGACACGAGAATACCTCGGCCGGCGTTTCCGGCTTCGACGTTCTATTGATGGTGATTCTGATCGCCACCATGTTTTCGCTGGTCGAATTGTCCTCGTCAGAGGCCTTGACGGCTGGTGCAGCGATTCCATCCGGTGAGTCCAGTACGGGAGCAGCACCAGATCCACACGGGGTGAACGCACACAGCAACGGCGAACCGCACAAGTGCATCTGTGGTGAACGAGAAGTTCCTCCGCCCAAGCCCATGAAACCCGTGAGGGCCCGGTTTACAGAGGCCGCCCGCCCGCTTCACCCCACACCGCCAACTCGTTTCCACTGGGATCCAGAAAGTGGAATCGACGTCCGCCAGGAAACGGGAATGGCTCTTTCGCAATCTTCCCTCCGGCCGACTTCACCTGCTCGAACGTCTCATCCAGATTCGCAGAGTAGAGAATGATCAGCGGGCCGCCCGTGCTTACTTCCGGCACGACACACATGCCGCCCGACTCCCCCTCACCCTGCACCTTCTGGATACCGGCGTACCCAGGACCATAGTCGGTGAAGTTCCATCCGAACGCGGCGCCATAGAAGCGTTGGGCATCTTCCATGCTGGTTACCGAGAGTTCGACGTAGTCGATACCGTGATGAACGTGCGCGGAGTCGGACATTGGAATGCTCCCCAGGACAGGCATACAAGAAGGCCGGCGTCCCCAGAGGGACCGCACACGAATGCTAGCACAGCGTTGTTGCTGAAAACTATGCGAACAGCGCGGGCATTGACGACGTCGGCGGGGAGTCGGATGACCGGTAACCTGCGATCAGCTCGTTCTCGACCATCGACCGGTCTTGCTCGGGCTCCCTTCCCTCGGTCGCGTCCGCACCGGACTCTTCTTCCGTGCCTGAGTTTCGCTCGGCCGCAATCTGAGCCTGTGCTTCGGCGGCCATGGCTGCCGCCTGCTGCGCAACCGCGCGGTCCTGTCCCGAGGGCGTAGCCGGAGCCAACGCCGCCTGACGAATTCGACTCGCCTTGCGCAGGGTGGCCTGGGGATCGTCGGCCACCGGGCTGGTGTCTATCGATACTTCTCCGCCCACTGCATAGCGGACACCATTGGGACCAACCTCGTAGGTGAACGAGGCGCCACCACGGGCCAGGTCGCCAGCCGCCGCTTTGTGCGCCGCTTCGTGGGCCCGAACTTCCTGGTCACGGGACTGCAGCTCTCGCACTTGCGCTTGATCGGCGCGGCTAACCGGCTCGGACGAACTCGAGCGGGTCGGGCGAGATTGTGGTGTGATCGAACCGATTTGCAATTGGGAAGTCCTCCTATGGCAGATATCGGCATGATCTGGCCGACCTTTAGTTCTCGATGGGGTACCGCGTGATACAATCCGCGGGACAACTTCGAGGATTCCCCCACATCGCTCAGGAGTCCCAACTTGAAGCAAATACTTCTCGCCCTGTTGTTCGTTTCCCCACCCAGTCTTGCGTCTGCCCTCATCACCCCCACCAGTCAGGTCCGCCAAGTCACCTGCTCCGCGGAGACCGGCGACTCCAACGGCAGTCAGAATCTGCAGGATGATCAATCCGCTTCTGATTTCGCCGCCTTCAACGGCGCGGTCGCCGAAACGCTCTCGCCGTCCGAGGCGTTGGGATCGGGCGGCGGCACACAGACTTCCACCATCAACGCAGTTTCGATGACCGCGACCGGCAGCGCGTTCGCGAACGCCGAGGCCTACGAATTCGAGTGGTTCGCAACCGCCGATGGACGATCTGAGTTCGACGTTACCTTCAGCGTCAGCGCCGAAGTGAACTACGACGTCAGCGGCATGATCGCCGCGTTCGACAATGGCGGAGCGTCGGTGTCTCTTACCGACCTGGGTGGAAACGTCATTTTCTCCGAAGGCGCGTCGGGCGAAACGCCTATCAGCGATCAGGGCACGTTGTCGTTCGGGTCCTACCGGCTACGAATCGTCGCCGGTGGATCCTGCTACGCCGACGACGGATTCCAGTTGGACTACGCCTTCGCCGAATACGACATCGCCTTCACCGTGTCGGATCCCGTGGTCACGGCCAGTCCCCTGGCTCGTGATTTCGACATGTCGGTGACACCCAACCCTGCACGACAGGCCACGACGATCGACTACGCTCTCAAACGCGACGCGGATTTGCGCCTGGATGTCTTCGACGCACGAGGCCGACGCGTACGAAGCCTCGGGCGACGGAGCGATTCGGCGGGTTCGGTACTTTGGAATGGCCGGGACGACGAGGGCGATCGCGTGCCAGGAGGCATCTACTTCGTCAGGCTCCGAGCGGGCGACCAGATCGCCCACCGGAAGGTCACGATCCTACGGTAACTCAGGTCCTGAGGGCTGAATTTTCGTCAATAGCGCGACTTTACAGCCCCCAGGCTCTCTTTCGCTGTTGCGATCGCAGGCTCGATTTCCACGATCGTGAAGTCGTCGAATTCAGCATCCGCGACCAGGCTCCCACCCGCATTGATGCCCAGAAACGCCCAGCCCGACAACAGTGGCTCGCTATCGATGAAATCGATGACCAGAACCCCATCGACGTAGACCTGAATGCGTGGACCTTCGGCCCGGACACGAACATTCAGCCATTGGCCAGAGTCGTGTGGGTAGGAGCCAAGGGCGGCGATCGCGGCGGTGGCAAACGGGCCCTTGCCAAGCACCAGGTCATGGAATGGAGCCCCACGTACATTCACGTTGTAGCCCATGAAGTCTTGTCGCATACGAAAGGCGACGGCTTTTCCGCGCGTTCCCTGTAGATCGCGCATACGCACGTTGATCTCGAAGTCGCTGTAGGTGCACGCATCGAGAACCGCCCCATGAAACGTCTGAGGCGTTGAGCTGATGAATGCCACCCGCAAAACATCATTGTCGATGCCCACCGCGAATTCGTCCGTCAGCATCCAAGCGCTGTCGAAATCGCCCGTGAAGGTTTCGCTGACCGTGCATTGGGCGTGGGATGCCGACGCCTGCACAAGACCAAGTAGTAGTGCCAGGCTACAGAGTGCTTTCACGAGGACCTCCTGAGAAACGGTAGCTGGGGCTACTCGGGCAGCCCCAGGTCGGCGGGATCGATCGGAACGATGTCCGGATCCTCGGGCACGACAGCGTCCTCGCCCTCGCCCTCTTTGCGCGCCAGGCGTTGCTCGCGCTTTCGCTCAGCCTTCTCTTGCTTCTGCTTTTCTTTCTGTCGCTTGTTGAATCCGTAGTTCGTTCGCTTGGCCATGGTCCTCCGTCGTTTGTCGAAATCAAGTCGGGGGCCGTTCAACCGGGCCATCCTGCGCCGGCCATCTGCCCAGCCTCCCAACAACTCATGGAAATATACGCCAGTTGACCGTTTTGCGCCTATGTCTACTCGACATGGCCAACGCAGAAGTCCCCCATTCGGGCTCGGCGCGGGAGATTGCCCGCCCACTGTGGGGTTTCATTGCCCCAGGCGCTTGCCCCGAACGAAGGGGATTTCCGGTGGCTCCGATACCAGCCTCAGGCGCCCGGGCCGCTGCAATGCCAGCCCGGGCCCGAAGCCATATTTCGCGCGGATTTGAACCGGGCGCCGGCATCGGAGGCCTCAGCGAATCAAGGTCATCTTGCGCGAACGTACCTGCCCCGGGGTCTTCAACCTGTATAGATAGATTCCCGAGGCCACTTCGGTACCGCCCGCATCGCGGCCGTCCCACACCACCTCGTGCTCGCCAGCGCCTTGCTCGGCTTCACTGACCAACGTAACCACCAACCGGCCGGCCGCGTCGTACACAGCCAGGTTCGCGCTTTCCGCCCGCGGCAGCTCGTACCGAATACTGGTGCTGGGGTTGAACGGATTGGGATAGTTCTGGTTCATGGTCACTCGCCGGGGAAGATTCTCGGGTGTCACTTCCGGCTCCAGCGGATCTTCGATCGCCACCGCGCCCGCCTGAATGCTCAGGTCGTCAATGACCCAGCCGAACCCGTTTACCCCGGCGTCGGCGAATAAACGGAACCTTACGAAGATGAGGTCGCCGATATCGAAGAAATCCTGCAGATTGACCGTGTGCTCGCGGAACATGGCGGAGGTTCCTGGCTGCCCGAGACGGGACGCATTCAACCAATTCGGATCGAAGCGAGCGTCGTAACCGTTGAGAAGGGGAATCCAATTCGAACCGTCCTCGGTAGCCTCCACGATAACGTAGTCGAAGAAGTTGGGGTTCGTGTAGTCGGTTACGAGACCCTCTTCGATAATCGCCACATCCCGATAGCTTAGCGAAGGGTCCTGTCCATCAACCCGGATGGGTATGTTCAGCTTGTAGGCAAGATTGGTGTTGTCGTTGTACGGATGCAGCGAGTGAATCGCCGAACTCGTGAAACCCACGTTCGAACCCACGCGAAATCCGCTGCCCGACCAATCCACCGAAGAAGAGTTGTTGAAGTCCGTCGTGTATCGATTTGTAGCCTGCGGCAATCTGAGCTCCACCTGCCGCGCCGGGGTTCTATATTCGACGCCATCCTTCGACGAGATCAGCTCGATGTTGACCGTTTCTTCGGCAAACACCTCCAGCACCAACGTGGTCTGGATTGGATTCTCGTTGGCCGGAATCATCTCAATCACATCGCCGTTCAACCGGATCTCGCTTTGGTCGTAGGCCGATCGCAGGTCGAACCGAATAGACAGGTCGTTGTTGGGTAGCTGCGCAGCCTCGAGCAGGCGCGGGCTGAGGGTGACCGCAGGCGGCGTGTAGCCGGCGAGTTGCGGCAACGCCACCGACCAAACCCCCCTCCCCTGGGTCGCGGCGATCACCTCATCGTCGACGATCGACAACTCGAAAATAGCCACGTTGGGAATGCCGTTGCCGGCTATGTTCCATGAGACTCCGCCATCGTTGGATTCGAACAATCCCACTTCGGTACCGGCCCATAGCACAGTGGGGTCAAAGGGCATCTCCAACAGAGCAAACGTGGCTACATCGGGAAAGCCATTGCTGCTGGTCTTGGCGGGACCTGAGAACCCCGAGATGTCCTCGAACGTCTGGCCCAGGTCGGTGGTACGAAGCACCTTGGGCAAGCCTGGGGCAGAGAACAGAAGGTACGCGGTATCGCGATCCAACGCCGAGGTTCCGAGGCCCGACGACTCGACCATCTGGGGCGGCAGGTTGTTGGTTACACCGACATACGACAGGCCGGTGTCGGTCGAAACCCGTACCCCGCCCGCCTGACCCGACGCGGGTTCGATGGCAATCCGTGACGTTGCCCACACTACCTGCGGATCGGCGTTGGAAACCTCCACGTTGGCAAACGGCCGGTAGCCCAGCCATGAGCCAAGAATAGGCGTACGCAACCACGTTGCTCCAAAGTCATCGGAGCGAAAGACCCCGTTGTCGGCCACCGTGAATACCAGGTCGGGGTCGACCTTGCTATTGGCGATCTTGGTGATGAAGGGAGCGTTGCCCAGGTCAGGAGGCGCCGCCGGTCCCCAGCTGCTACCACCGTCGGTAGAGCGGGCCAGACCGCCGAATTGGGAACCGCCCAACATGAGATTCGGATCGCGGTAGTTCCACACGACCTCGAAACCATCGCCGCCGATATCGAAGCTCCAGTTGGACAAGGCGCCGGCGTTGGCGCCGGAATGCCAGGTACCGTTGTCTTGCATGCCACCGAAGTAGGCATCCTCTCCGGGCTTCTTGTCAGCGCCATAGAATTGCGTGGTCCCCATGCCGGCAAACGAAGTCCAGTTGACGCCGCCGTCCTGCGAGACGGCGACTCCGCCATCGTTGCAGTTCACCAACCGTACCTGCTGGGTGCCGGCATTCATGGGAATGGCCTCGATCCAATGGTGATCGGCGTGTACCACCGGCAGACCGGCCGAATTCGGAATCCAGAAAGACATTCCGTGCGTGGTTCGCGTGGAGTTCGCCGCGTTCACCACAATCCGAAACAGATTCACGCCCCCCACGTAGAGCGTGTTCTCATCGTAAGGATTCACCGCGATGGTGTTGTCGAACCAGCCCGCGGTGTAGCTGGGGTTCGCGCCACTCGCGTTGAACGCGTTGAACCAATTGGGGTCTCCATTGGTACTGTTTACCAGGCTCCAGGTACCGCCAGCATCGGTCGACATGTAGAGGTCGGCGACACTCCGCGGACGCTCTACCGCGGCGTACAGACGGTTGGGATCACTCGGCGCAATAGCCATTTCCGTACGAACGCTGATGCCCGCCAGCCCGAATCCACCGCCGGTGGGGTTGCCCACGTCGAAAGGCAGGGCGAAGTCGTCGGCCGAAACGGTCCACGTGGTGCCCCCGTCGATCGACTTGATCACTCCAACTTCATTCACGGTTGCGTAGAGATTGTTGAAGTTGGTGGGGTCAGCCACGATCTGCTGCACCCGGTTGTCCGAAACGGTTCCGAACGTCACGTCGGGATCGAAGGTCTGCGTCCACGAGGTGCCGCCATCGATGGAACGAAAGATGCCAGAAATACGCGTGCCACCTTTGGGACCCAGGTGACTGAAGCTATCGTTGCTGCATAGCACCACGACATCAGGATTGGCCGGATCCACCACGATGCGGTTGATGGCCTGCAGCAGTTGGCCGTCAGCCGTACTGGGAAGTTGGGTCCAGGTCTCACCGCGATCGATGGTTTTCCATACACCGCTGCCTTCGAGCTCCACGATGCGGCCGTATCCCATGCCCGTCCCCGCATACATCACATCGGGATCGGACTGGCACATCGCCAACGTCGACATGGACAGCGTTTCCAGCGACTCGGTCTTGGGCGTCCAGGTAACACCGCCATCGGACGTCTTCCAGATGCCACCGCCAATGGTCGCGACGAACCATGTGTTCTTGGTGGGATCATCGGGATCCACCACCAGGGCTCGGGCTCTGCCGGCTACGTTGCCCGGGCCCCGTTCGGTCCAAGGCAGCGCGCCTCCGCTTTTCCCTTTGTTGGCGACGGCCTTCCTGAGTTCGGCCACCTTGTAGTTGGCGGGGTAGGTCGTTCCGTCACGGGCGGTCTTGATGTCTCGCAACGCTTCACGAAAAGCTCCGGGATTTTCCTGCCGCGGTTCGGTCTGCTGCGCTTTTTGCCGTACCCGCTTCACGTGTCGCCGAAGTTGTTGAGCTTCGATCGACGCCGCATCCAAATCATCGAGCTGGTCCCCAAGATGTTCGACCAGTGAAGGAGCCGACATCTCATCGTGCGTGCCCAGGGGAACCGGCGATTGGCTGCTTTGTGGGAAAAAGAGCCAGGCCGCCACGAGCAACCCTGCCAACCCACCGATACCGCGCCAACGACTGACGCGATCTTGACCGCGCTTGGTGCCTGATTCCCGCATTGTCATCGTCCCCCAGGAAAGCAAGATATAGTGATGTCGTACTATCGTAGAGCCATCCTAGCCTCGAACACCATGGGGCAGGGACAGACGGCAACCACACGATTCAGCCAGAGCCGGGCTTGCCCTGGGAATAATTGGGAAGCTCGTGTTTCTGGTCGTAGCCGAACACGAGCGCGGTTTCCATGTGCTCAACTTCGCTGCGAGCGGTGAATGAATCCAACGCCAGGTCTCGAAGATGTTCCGCGTCGCGCACGGCCACGTGCATCAGGAAGTCGTTCGCTCCTGCAACATGGTAAACGGTGAGAACCTCGGGCAGCGAGTAGGCGTGCCTACGAAACTGTTCGATGAGTTCCCGGGAATGACGGCGAATGCGAACTGAAATGAGAGCGTGCAGTTCGACCCCGAGCGCGTGGGGGTCAATTGCAGCGTGAAATCCGCGCAGAACACCGCTGGACCGCAATCGCCGCACGCGTTCCAAGCAGGTTGAGGGCGCCAAACCAACCTCGGCCGCCAACTCCTTGTTGGAGAGCCGAGCATTGTTCTGCAATACGGTCAGAATACCGAAGTCAATTCGGTCTGGTTTCGATTTATTGCCCATTTACCGAATTGTATTCGATTCCCAGCATCTATTCAATTCTGATATACGTTTTGGTAAGCATCTTGCCGAATAGTTTCGCACGAGGAGGTGGGTCATGACCAAGTTCGACCCCATGGAATCTCTGGCCGATATGCAACACGAGTTCGGTGAGCACGGCGGCGTGAACATGAGCATTGAGACCAGCACCACGTTCACGGTGATGGACGCGGAAACGATGCCCGAGATCTTCCACGGCAAGCGCGGGCCCGATCGCGGATGCTATCTCTACGGCCGCCACTTCAACCCCACCGTCTATGTCCTGGGCAAACAACTGGCCGCCATCGAAGGCGCGGAGGCGGGCTATTGCTCGGCCAGCGGTATGAGCGCCATTGCCGGCACACTTCTTCAGCTCTGCGCCACCGGCGATCACATTGTGTCCAGCAATACGATCTACGGCGGAACGTTTGCTCTACTGAACGAATACCTTCCTGAGAAGGCGGGTCTCACGGTGTCCTTCGTGGATACCGCCGATCTGGAAGCAATCGAAACCGCGTTCACACCCAAGACCCGAGCTCTCTACGTGGAAACGTTGTCGAATCCGACCCTACGCTTGGCCGACATTCCGGCCCTGGCCGGGATTGCCCATCGCCATGGAGTGCCCCTGGTGGTCGACAACACGTTCTGCCCGCTCATGGTGTCGCCCCTTCAGCTGGGAGCCGACATCGTGGTGCACAGCCTTACCAAGTTCATCAACGGCGCGTCCGATTTCGTGGCCGGGGCCGTATGCGGCAGCACCGAGTTTATCATGAGCCTCATGGACCTGCACAATGGGTCGCTCATGTTGCTGGGCCCCACCATGGATCCGCGCGCGGCTTACGAAATCGGCTCCCGGCTTCCCCATCTGGGCCTGCGAATGGCCGAACACAGCCGACGCGCGATGGCGTTTGCCACGCGACTACGCGACCTCGGATCGCCCGTGGTCTATCCCGGTCTGCCAGAACATCCCGACCACCAACGATTTCAGGACCTTGCCAATCCTGAATACGGTTTCGGCGGAATCTTCTGTTTGGATCTGGGCAACACCGAACGAGCGCATCGGTTCATGGAGCATCTGCAGAACGAAAGTCGTTTCGGATTCATGGCCGTGAGCTTGGGCTATTTCGACACGCTCATGTCCTGCTCGGCCAGCAGCACGTCGAGTGAACTTCCCGACGATGCCCAGCGCGACGCGGGCATCCAGCCGGGCTTGGTGCGGATATCCATTGGCTACACCGGAAGCCTCGAACAGAGGTGGCGCCAGTTCGAAGAGGCTCTGCAGGTGGTGAACGGGGCCAAAGCCAACTGAGCTTGGCCTCGGAAGTCATTGTGGTACGCTGCCTCCACTTGAGTAACCGTGGATCCAGCCCGTGGAGGAACCCTTTGGCCGAAGAACCCACCCCGGAGGCGCTGCGAGCGACACTCGATCGTTTGACGCCAATACTGGGCCGCTGGCGCGGACAAGGTGAGGGAAGCTACCCCACGATCGATTCGTTCGAGTACAACGAGGAGCTGCACTTCGAACTGCACGACGAATACCCCATGTTGTTCTACGAGCAGAAAACCCGCCTGACCAACGGCGAAGCGAGCCATTGGGAAACGGGATTCGTCAGACCCGTCGACGCGGGAATCGTCGAACTCTCGAATTCGCAGGACAGTGGACGCGTGGAGGTTCTACGTGGCGAAATACCAGAGCGCAGCAACCCGTTGGTGTTTCGCCTTCGCAGCGTGCACCACGGACACGACCCGCGCATGGTGGAAACCGAGCGTGAGTTTCGCGTGGACGCGGATCGCCTGGAGTACGAGGTTCGCATGGCGACCCACACCACGCCCGCTCCGGTCATGACCGTGCATCTGCGAAGTAGACTCACACGGGCTTGACTGGCCTCAATCGACCCAGAGCGCCGCGCCCAAGGCCATCGCGAACTCTACAGGGTCTGCGTCTTCAATGATTCGAATCAGCGGGTTGATGTCGTCGGTAATGGTGAAGGTCACCGTGGCCAACGTTGAGCCCTTGGGCGCGAGCGAAACGACGATCGAGCTGGTGTGATACGCCGTTCCGTCGTGATAATGCGCAACGACCTCTACATCGACCGGGGACAACGTGTTGTTGGCCACGGGGACAGTGACGTTCTTGCCGTTGACGCGGGCACTCGCAATGCCCATGTCGATCGGATCAGAGCCACCGCCGGAGTGAGCAAGGGGTGGCGCAAGGCAAGCACCAAGAAATAGAACGAGCAGAGCCAACTTCATCACGTGCATGATTCTCCTCATGTAAGACACACGACCGCGCCGCCGCAGCGAGCGGTCTTGCAACGAATGGTTTTTCCGAGGGAGGTCAATACCATGAGGGAGGAATGAAAATTTACCACTCCAAGGCGCGCGGCGCAATCCCCACTCTAGTCGTCTAGCTGCGCCAACAGTCGATCCAGGGCGTTGGCGAAACCCTGACGGGCGCGGGAATCCAAAGGCGGAGGGCCGCCGCCCTGCATGCCTTCGCTTCGCAATTCCTGCATGAGGTTCCGCACGGCCAGGCGCTCGCCGATATTCTCGACACTGTACAGTTCGCCGCGCGGATCCAGAGCCAGTCCGCCCTTTTCCACCACGGCTGCAGCCAATGGGATATCGGCCGTGACGACCAGGTCTCCGGACTCCATGGACTGTACGATGAAACCGTCGGCTACATCGGCGCCAAGCAGCACACGCTCGAACCTTATGTACGGCGACTCTGGTACCCGCAACCGCTTGTTGGCCACCAGTACCAGTTGAAGTTTCGTACGCTTGGCCGCTCGAAACAGGATGTCGCGAATAGGCCCGGGAAGGGCATCAGCATCGGCCCAGATCTTCATGGCTTCATTCTAGGCCAATGCGACCCGTGGTTCTAGCGATCCTCCTCCCTCATCAAGAACGGCCCGGGTCCCTCGGGGGTGGGAACGCCCGGCGGAATCAGCCCACTGGGCACGCGTTGAGGCGTGGTCGCCAGATCCACCCCCAGCGGTCCCGCCTGCACCGGCGCGGTCGTGGTCTTCATGAACGCCACGATTGCGGCGATCTCGGTCGAGGTAAGCCCAAGCGGACGGATCGATGCATGTCGCACCGCCCCTTCGGCGGCGAGCTCAGCGTCGCTGAGGTCCTGGGGACCTCTCCCACCGCGATTGTAGAACTCCACCGTCTCAAGCAGGGTACCGGCGCTGCCGCTATGGAAATAGGGCCCGGTGGCCTCGACGTTCCGGATGGTCAGCGTGCGGAAAGCGAATTTCTGATCGGCGAGGGCCACCTCGTCGGCGTGAAATCGTCCCCAATCGCCACCCTCACCATTCTTGCCTTCGAAGCCGGGTACGATGGACTCGTAGTCATCGGCTACACCCTGTACCACGAACTTGAAGTCAGAAAGCATGGGACCACGATGACAGTCACCACACAGTCCCTTGCCGAAGAATAGCTCGAAGCCATCCTTCTCTTGGTGCGTGAACACGTCGTAGTTTCCTTCAACGAACTGATCATAGGGCGATCCTGGAGTCACCAACTCACGCTCGTAGGCGGCGATGGCTTTGCCGATATGCTCGATGGTGATGTCGTTCGGTCCGTCGATCTCACCCGCGAAAGCCTGCTGGAATCGTGACACATACTCGTCGATGTTACGAATTCGCTGGGTCACCGCGTCTTGCGCATCTTCGGCCGTGAAGTCGGGCCCGTAGGCGTCACCGGCCATCTCATCACGAGACGTGATGGGCAAGATCGCTTGCTCTTCGAGCCCCTGGGCCCGACCGTCCATGAACTGCGTGCCGTCAAAGACCGCGTCTATAGAGTCCTTGCCATTGCAGGCGGTATTCAAAATGGTCGGCGTGTTCCGTGGCACGATCCCAATGGGATCCTCCGTAACCATCGACAACCCCGGAACCACACGACTTGGTCCCAGATCCATGTCGTCGAACTGGGCGCCGGACACGCCCGCGCCCAACCTTCGCCCGTCCGCGAATCCCAGATCGGGATGATGGCAGGTAGCGCATGCCATGTCGTTGGCTCGATAGCGATACGGATCGAGACCCGCGTCGAATTTCAAACCAGGATCAGATTCTCCGCCCAGAATCGGATCGAAGAACAGAAGCCGACCCAACGAGACCCGTTCGGCCAGGAACGGATTGTCGGCGGGGTAAGGAATACCGGGTAACGCGCTGAGCTCGAACTGCTCGACGATGCGCGCGAACTCCTGGTCCGGACTTGGAGTAACGATTTCATCGTCGTCGCATCCAACGACAACGAAGATCAGACAAGACACGAAGATTCCCGCGAGCCTGAGAAGGCTGGGGGTTGTCCTTCCAAGCATCGGCGCCTCCTTTTTTGATTGGCCGATAATGGTGCTGGGCACGGCGATACTGTGGCCAGTCTAACGACACAGGCCGCCCCATGGGGGGCGGCCAGCATCGAATCACATATTCGCTCTGAGGTCTGGGCGCTATTGCCGACTGATGAAGCCCACCGAGTTGGTCAGCAGCTTGTTCGTATCGGCATTCCACACGTTCTCGCCGCCGTACTCACCCGCGGCGTTCCATGCCACCACACGCCCGCCACGAGTCCATGTGGTCACGGCGGCCGAAGAGCGGCTTCCCTGGATCAGACGAACCGCGCCGGACTTGGGAATCAGACTCGAGTACTGGTTGTCTTCGCCCGTGGCGAAAGTCGGGGGGAGCCCTTCGGTAACGGGGTGATCGACCATGACGCTGTAGGTTTCGCTGCCAGTGCCGTAGTAGCCACCGTAGTAAGCGGGGATCACCGAATTGATGGTCTGGTGGAAGCTACTGGCGTTCATGCTGTAGCACAGCCATTCGGTGGTCAGCAATCCGCCCCCGTCATTCACGAAGGACACCAATGCATCCTGGCCGGCTTGCGTCATGTTGTGGTTGTAGTCCACGCCGGTCAGCAGAACCACGGCGTCGACTTTGTCGAGTCCTTCACCGGTGAACTCGTAAAAAAGGCCGCCACTCTTGACGCGAAACCCAGCGCTTCTCAACTGGGCCTTCACGTGGGCTTCGCTGCCACCGTCTTCGAGCAGTAGAATGGTCTTGCCGGTAAATTCAGGGGCCGTGGGATTGTCGCTGCCGCAGCCGGGTAGGACGAGGGCCGCCAAGGCCAATGCGATCAGTGCAGTGCGATGGATTCTGTTGGTCTTCAATGTAAGTTCTCCTGGTCAATCTGTTTGAGTTGAAGCACGTGTTTGTCGTGCCCCCTGTACAGAGAGATGCGAAGCCAGGAAGGAAACCGCGCAGAAGAACGACCGCCCCATTGGAATTGCGGGGTCATTCAACAACAAACCACTGTAAACAATACATTTACGACCTTGCTCCCCGGGCGAACGGCACGTGGGTTACACTCGCGGAACCGAACCTCCAGCCATCTGGCGGTTCCAACCCAAAGAATCGGGAGCCGTCTATGCAATCTTGTTCCTTCCTTCGTGCTGCTACCGTCGCCGTTGCCCTGCTCCTACTTCCCTCGGTCGCTCCCGCCCAGTGGGTAAGTTTTCAGGATGAAGTCGCCACTCGCCTGGTCCTTTCGTCGGTACCCAGCAACGATGCGGAAGAGAAAGACCTGGCCGTCGGCGATCTCAACGGAGACGGACTCGACGATGTCATCGTGGTTCGAAAGGTGCCGTTTTCGAACCCCGGCGCACGTTCTGACGTGCTGCTCATGAACGAAAACGGAATCCTGGTGGATCGCACCGCCGATTTCGCGCCGGAGTTTCTCACCACGCTTACCGACGCACGTGATGTGGTCATCGAAGATTTCACCGGCGATGGTTGGCCCGACGTGGTCATCGCCAACACGTTTCGCGAACAACCGCAGTTCTATCGCAACCGCAGATTTGAAGGTACCGGTACGTGGCAAGGGTTGGTGCGCGAAACCGACCTTCGATTCCCTCTTATCCAACCGTTGGGTTCTCCGGGGCCCCTTTTCTGCGGAGTCGCCGCGGGCGACATCGACAACGACGCCGATGCCGACATCTACTTCTCGAATTACGACCCAGACTTCGTGGGAACCATCGACATCATGTTGAAGAACGACGGACAGGGGTTCTTCACCGACGTGACCACGCCGCAACTGGGTACCTACGCCAACGTGGGATTCGGACCGGGCGTGGAGATCGTCGACATGAACGGCGATGGCTGGAGGGACATCATAAAGATCTCTACGCTGTTCAGCGTGAGCCCCTGGAACGATATCGGAGTATTCGTTCTGTACAATTCTGGCCTGGGTATCTTCGACCAGCTTCCCTTCCAGAAGATCAATTCGACCGATGACTACATGTTCGTAACGGGAAACCTCAACACGGACACATTGCCGGACATGTACCTGGTAACCGACTTCGATGACCGCGTGGCCCTTCACACCGGAACCCAGCCCAATGGTCAGGCATCGTTCAGCATCAGCACGACCGCGGGGGTCAGCCGAACCGATCGCTTCGGTGGCAACCTCCAGTTGATCGATATCGACCGAGATGGCGACCAGGACGTGGCCATATCTCCGATCGATGTCGACATCCAGAACTGCTCAGGACCCGAGGCGCGGGAATTCTGTCTCCTTCGCAACGACGGCAACGGAGTCATGGACGACCCCTACCTCGCCGATCAGAACTGGCACGTACGACCCCACGACTTCGCGTTCGTCGACCTCGACCAGGACCGATGTTTCGACATCGTCATGGGGCTGTGCGATGGATACGCGGTGTTCGTGCAACAGAACTGCGCCCCGGTAGCCGCCGAATTGCCGTTGGCCACCTCGCGCATCTCGTTGCGCGCCGGACCCAATCCCAGCTCGGGTTTCGTGAACCTGGCGTTGGCCGCCGACGTGTTGCCCGGAGAGCGCGTGGTAGTGGAGTTGTTCGACGCCAGGGGCAGCCGGGTGCGCACGCTATGGACCGGGTCGGCCGCCGATGCGCCAACCGATCTACGTTGGAACGGTCGCGATGATTCTGGTCGGGCGGTGGTCAGCGGCGTGTACTTCGCCCGCGTGACGGCGGGTGCGATGTCAGCCCAGGAGAAGGTGCTGCTCCTGCGTTAACGCGACGAGACCAGAGCACAAACGAAAGGGCCCCGCCTCCATACGGAAGCGGGGCCCATTTTCTACCGGACCGGATTCAACTCAGAAAGCTGAATCGGTCTGGAGTGTGGAACAACTACTACCAGCGGCCGCCGCCACCACCGCCGCCACCACCACCGGTGCGACGGGGACGATCCTGGGCCTCGTTGATCTTCAGATCACGGCCATCCATGTTGTGGCCGTTCAGGGCCTCAATGGCCGCCATGGCCGCGTCGTCGTCCATCTCCACGAATCCAAATCCGCGGGGACGGCCGGTCTCACGGTCGTTGATCAACGCAACAGAGTGCACCGTGCCATGCTTGGCGAACATTTCGTTAACTTCGGTCTCGGTTGCACTGAAGGGCAGGTTGCCCACATAAAGCTTCTTCAAGTTCTTACTTCTCCAAGAACTGGCGTAACCAGTTCAACAAAGCGCTCGGGGTCATGCCGCGGATCGGATGGATCCCTGCGCCCAACAAATGCCCCGCATCGTGCGGGACGTCATCTCCCGATAGTCGGGAGAATCCATAGGCGAACCAGATTGGGTTCGCTTTAACTCGGAGAGAAAGGTAGTAGTTTCCCTCAATACCGCCACCTTTCCGCCAGAGCCCAGCCCAGAAACCTACCGCACAATATTGGCCAAGGGCAGCACTAGGGGTTCATGGACCGCCCGAATCCGCCCATGAAAAGGAACTCATTCACGGGCCGTCGACTGCGCGGAGACTGGTCTCGTTGCCCCATTTCGCCTTCCAGGGGCCCGGGATAGCCTATGGCAAACGCTGTCAGGGCTTCGTGGTCGACGGGGATGGCGAATACCTCGCGGGCCTTGTCGGGCAGGATTCCAATCATTTGGTGGACGGCCAAACCCCGGGCCGTGGCTTCCAGCGAAAGGTTGGACACAGCCAGGCCCAGGTCGTGGTGGGCGGCCAGATTGGGCCTGCCGTTGCGGGCGAATTTCAGACTCACCATCCCCAGCACCAGAACCGGCGCATGCTTGGCCCACGCCTGATTTGGCTCGACCAGGCAGGACAAGAGGCGCTCGAACTCCTTCGGGTCATCCTGGGTGGCGACCAGGAAGCGCCACGGCTGTTCGTTGTACGAAGACGGCGCCCACCGCGCGGCCTCGAACAGGCTGAGGAGGTCGTTCGCATCCACCGGCCGATTGCTGAACGAGTACGGACTCCAGCGCTGGGCGATGAGGTCGTGTACGGGGTGGTCGACGACCGCCTTCTTTACATCGTTCATTGCGTATCCTTTTGCTTGGTGACGGTCACGGCTGGTTGAGCTCCTTGAACAACCAGGTCCGCGCGAACGCCCATCGCCGCCGAACCGTACGCTCGCCGATTTCCAACAGGGTGGCGATCTCGGGCTCGGTCAACCCCCCGAAGTACTTCAACTCCACGATCTGGCGATCCTGCGCAGAGTGGGCATCGAGCCGATCGAGCACTTCGTTCAACTCGAGCATGTCGAAGGCCGGCTCTTCGACGGAGGCCGAGTCATGGAGCGTTACCCGAAACAGATCGCCGCCATGCTTCACGCGTTTCCGGCGCCGGGCGTGGTCCACCAAAATGCGCCGGATCTGCACGGCGGCAATACACACGAAGTGGGCCCGGCTCTCCCATCGAACCGAGTGCTGCTGGGCCAACTTCACGTAGGCCTCGTGCACCAGCGCGGTGGGCTGGAGCGTGTGATCGGGGCGTTCGAGCCGAAGATGGCGCGCCGCCACGGCCCGCAACTCGTCATAGACAAGTGCCAACGCCTCATCGACGGACTGACCGGGTGGCGGATCCGGTGGAGATGGAGGGTTGGTGGGGTCGTCTGTCATGGTAGGATCAAGTATACGACAACTTCCCCACCGACCTCCTGAAAGGTGGAGTGAACAGTGCGCATTTCTGTATTGCTCTCGCTAATCGTCTTGGTGATTGCGCCCGCTGCCCAGGCACAGGACTTTTCCGCGCTCTCACGACTGCACGCGGCCGCCCCCCGATTGGCCGAGCCCAAGCGTCTGCCCTCCGCTCCCCGCGTATTGATCGCCGGCGATAGCTGGGCGCAATTCATGTGGGACGATGGTGCGCACGATACGTTGCTGGAGCGATTTGGGCTGTCGGACCAGTCGTCCCTGAGCCTTTCCCTGGGGTCCAATCCGGGCACCGGTTACTCGGGCCCGGAGTACGCCATCTCGGGCAGCGAAGCGCGCGAATGGGCCAACACCGCGAGCTACCCGTGGATCGCCAACGTGGTCAGCACTCTTCAGGCCAATCCCACGATCGACTGGGTGATCCTGAGCATTGGCGGCAACGACGCACTGGCCGGGCGCAGCGGCGGCGGCTGGTACAAGGACATGGACCTGGACGTCCCGGGCAGCGAGCAGGCGTTCTTCGATCAACTGGAAGTCGATACCTTCGTGATCATCGACGCCGTCCTGGCCGTACGTCCAGACATCCGCGTGATGATCTCGAGCTACGACTACCCCAATTTCAACGTGGGATTCTGGTGCTTCACGTTCGCCTGCCCCAAGCGCGATGATCTCAGCCGTGACCCCAACAACGACCTGATCACCGACGCCGAGATCAACGCACTGATGGTCGACGTGGAAACGCGACGTCGGGATTGGGCCGCCAACAACGCACGCGTGGTGTTGGACAATTCCATTGGCTTGATGCACCACGTCTACGGCGATGGCGCGACCGGGCCCCGGCTACTGGCACGACCCGGCGTTGCCGCCCCCGACTACCTTCCCTTTCCCGGCGGTAACCCGCTTCTGCCTAGCCTGCGCGACAACTTCCGGTTGGCGGGAATCCTCGATGCCGACCCCATTCACTTGACGCCCGAGGGCTACCGACACAAGGCGGGGCAACAGGTCTGGGCGCACGTACTTCGCGGCGTCGTACCCGTGCCGGACCTACGATTGCAATCGGTGGGCGGAGCAACCGACGGTTGGACCAACGGGATCTCGGTTTCGACGAGCGAGCTTTCGGTGGGCGACGACGGCACCAACCGGGTGGCCTCCATTCTTCAGTTCGACACGGCCGCCATCACACCTGGGGCTACCGTTACTGGCGCAACCCTCTGGTTTACTCGCACCGGTGCTTCGGGGCCAAATCCGTTCGCAACGCAATCCCTCGGCAATGCAAAGCTCGATTTGTCGACCAGCGGTTTCGGCACGCCAGGAGTGGTTGAACCCGGTGATCTGGACGCAGCGGCCGACGCGACCGACGTGGGGACTTTCGTGGGAACAGTATCTGGAAACGGCGCCACCCTGCGTGTGGATCTGGGTTCCAGTGCCTTGAGCATTCTCGGCGGCAGCAACCTGACCGAATTCCGCATCTCTTTCGACAGCATCGATGCCGGCGAAGGGCGCGTGGTTCTCGCGGACGGTGACGTAGGAACGTGGACCCCCAACGGATTGTCCACATTCGCGGAGACGCTGGGCTCGGCCGCGCCCGTACTGGAACTACTCGTCGACACCACCACGCCGGCCCCACTTCCACTGGCAACCACGGTCACGCTTCACGCGCCTCGACCCAACCCCTTCAATCCCGCTACCGAGATCTCCTTCGAGCTTACGCGCCGTGCGCACGCGCGGTTGACCGTCCACGATGTACGAGGCCGCCTGGTCAGGGTGCTGAAAGATGGAGACTTCCAGGCGGGAATCCACCGCCTACGGTGGGATGGTCGTGACGACCGGGGAGCACCGCTGGCATCGGGAGCTTACCTTGTCCGGGCATTCGCGCAGGGAGAAGTCGCGGTACAAAGAGCGATTCTCGTGCGCTGATTCCACGGTAAGAAAAAACGCCCCGCTTCGGATGAAGCGGGGCGCCTTGTTGCAGACTCGGCCAAAGTCCGAGTGCCAAGTTGTCGTTCAGCTCTAGCGGCTGGCCTTCGGCTCGGCCGGAATGAGCACCTTGTCGATCACGTGGATGATGCCGTTGCTGGTCATGATGTCAGCCTTCACCACGGTGGCTCCATCGATCATCAGCTTCTCGGTCTTCTTGTCGAAGTTCACCTTGAAGCTCTGACCGTTCAGGGTTTCGCCAGCCTTCAGCGTCACGGCTACCTCGGCGGGTACCTTCGCCGCGACCACGTGGTAGGTCAGGATGGCGATCAACTTCTCTTTGTTCTCGGGCTTGAGCAGACTCTCGACCGTGCCTTCGGGCAGGGCCGCGAAGGCATCGTCGGTGGGAGCAAAAACGGTGAAAGGACCCTCACCCTTCAGGGTCTCGACCAGGCCCGCGGCTTTCACGGCGGCAACCAGGGTCTTGAAACTACCGGCGGCCACGGCGGTATCGACGATGTCGGCCTTGGCCACGGCGGTCTCGGTATGACCTTCGGCGTGCTTGTGATCGTCACCCACGCCACAGCTACCGCAATGGGCGGAAACAGGGGCGACCGCGAGGGCCAGGACGAACAGGGCGGCCACGGCCGCAACCAGGCTGCTTGTGCGATTCATCATTTGGATTCTCCGTTGAAGTGGTTTCTCTTTGCGGCCGTTGGGCCAGTGTCGCAAAGGATTTCGTCCAGCACCCCGGGTTGGATTCAACGAAATGCGATATTCCTTCGCACTTCGCACACCACAACCCTGCGTGATTTCCCCCACTTCGCCACGGGCCGGCAGACCATCGTTCCTCGTGAAAGCGCACGAATACCGTAGAATACGCGGTTTACGGCTGGAACAGCGATTGCACCTTCCCGGGGCAATGGGTCCGCATTCAGCTGTCCTTCCAACTTCGTGGAATGGGAACCAGAACAATGGAGAGGTATCACAGGGGAAGCTGCGCCCATTCGCACGGCTTTACCCTGATCGAGTTGATGATCGTCATCCTCATCATCGGCATCCTGGCTGCCGTGGGGATACCGAACTACATCAACTATCAGAAAAACGCCAAAGTCGCGCGTACGGCTCAGGAGCTGCGATCACTATCGCAGGCGTTTGTCGCGTACCTCGCGGAGAACGGTGACTACCCACCCGACAGCCACGCCACGCTGCCGGCCGGTATGGAACTGTATATCAACCCGGCCATCTGGGCCGACGGCACTCCCATAGGCGGAAGCTATAATTGGGAAGGACCCGATACGTATCCGTACGCGGGGCTCGCCATCCTGGACCCGACGATCGAAGCCAGGTATGTGGTCGCGTTGGACGCAATGTTGGACAACGGCGACCTGGCCACTGGCCGCTTTCGCAACGGAACAAGCGGTCGACCCACCCTGATCATCGAAGAGTAACTATCGTTTCAACACCAGGGAGCCCGAACGCGCGCCTCGAGAAGAATCCAGGCGATAGAAGTACACGCCGTTGGCTACATTGCGGCCGGAACGATCGCATCCGTTCCACTGGATGAAACCACGCTGTTGTGCGGTTGCGGGCCGTTCCCAACTCCGAACCAACCGACCGGCCACGTCATACAGACCAAGTCGAACGTCGTCGTTCCAATCCAGGGTGAACGCGAAATTGGCTCGGTCCACCGCCGGGTTGGGCCAGGCCTGAAGAATGATCGACGGATTCGTAGCGGCTGGCACGGGCGTCACCGTGGTTGGCCAGAACAAATAAATGCCGGCGTCGAACACACCCGCGACTCCCACCGTGTTGTTCCAACCGATCTCGAGGGAGCGAATGGTTCCCACGGCTTCGTGGTAGGCGATCTCGACCGGACTGGCCTTGTTGCCCACGTCGTAGACCCGTACGTACCGTCCGTCAGCCACCCACGCCCACACACCATTCACATCGACATCCCACACGCCGTCCTGCGCGGGAATCAGGCCAATTTCGTTGAGCGTGCCGGGCGTTGAGATATCGAAGATCCTGACACCATTGGTGCCCTCGGCCACATACAGGTGGTCGTAGAACACATGCATGGAACCCACGTAGCTCGTGTACGGGACGGCGTCCGTCACCAACGGCAGAGTGGGATCCGAAACGTCCACGGCTTCGATGAGTCCTACGCCTGCACTGTAGACAAAGTCCCCTGATGCTGTGAGGTCGCCAACGCTATGGGCCGTGAACGTGCCCAGTTCCTGCGGGTTGGCTGGATCGGCAAAGTCCGTGATCGCGAAGCCGCTCGAAGATTGAGCCGAATAGACCGTCGTGCCCACCGCGCACAAGTCCAGCTCCTGCCCCGCCGGATTGATCGAAGCCAGCGTCAAAAGCTCTGCGGGCTGCGCTATGTCGATCGAGCGAATTCCAGCCCCCGATGCGAAGAGGACTCCGTCGACGCCAAGCTCAACATCCCAGTCGTTGTTCAACCCAGCGTTCACTCCTTGAACAACCAACGGCGAGACGCTTCCGAACAGCGACATCGTCTGATGATCGGCCACGAAGACCGCATCGTCGTTGATCTCGACATCAAGCGTGCGACTGGGCGCGGCGACCGTGCCCTGTCTGACGATCGCGCCTGGAACCGAAGCATCGAACATCACCACACCCTGGTCGCCCACTGGAAAGACGATCGAAGATCCATCCGTCCAAAGTGATCCGCCGCTGTAACCACCCTGCGATTCGCTGGCCAGCTCAAGATGATTCAACGGATCCGTGACATCGGTTGCAGCGATCCCATAGGAACCCGACGAAAACAGCGTGTTTCCCACCAACACCATTCCGGCACCAGGAGCCGAGATCGTATTGATCTCCACGAGAGTAGATGGTGGCGCATAGGCAGCCACGTGAATCGAATTGAAACCGTTCGAAACAAACACAAACGAACCATCAACCACAACGCTACCCGGTGCGCCCTGCCAGTCAAACTCGGTCGACGCCAGCTCCATGGGAAATGAAGGGTTCGTCACATCAAAAACCCGCAGTCCTGGAAAGAACAAGTCCCACTCGTCACGCACGAACATCACGTACGCCAACGCACCTACGACATCGACATCGAAGAAGTTTATTTCGGGCAGTGCGTACGTCCCTCGCAGCGATGGATTCGTGGGATTGGTGAGGCTATAGACCAGAAGCCCGTTGGCCCCATCAGCCACGAACAGGTTTCCCCCTTCGATGTCGAACTGATAGGCGTTCAGAGAAGTAGGTTCGTTGCCGGCGAAGGTCAGATAGGGCTCAGCCGCGCCAACCTGATAGATGTTGATGCCATCCTGGCCCTGGCCCGAATACAGATAGTTCCCGTGGAGAATGAGCGCCTTCGCTCCGCCAGGAGTAATCACGACCTCGACGATTTCCGGAACCAACGGGTTTGAAATGTCCACTACCAGCAGCGCTGAGCCAGCCGCCACGTAGGCAATATTGCCGTTGACGACCGCTGAATTCGGCGTTCCCATGGTGGAATAGCCGACTTGAGACATGTTCCAGGAATCGAGTGCGTGAACGGGCGTGGCCGCCAACAGGACCAGCAAGGTACCCCACGAGAGAATGCGCATGACCGCCTCCTGGGACTCTGGGAAACTGTGGAAGTAGACATTGTATCACGGTTCCCGCTGTTGGCGGTCCCCCGGGCCAGGGGCGACATGGCGATTTCGTGAGCTGAAACGATCTGCTCAGCTTGGCCTGGACCCATCGTAACTGTACACTCAACAAGTAGATACGATTCCCGCAGCCCCCTTCGGTCCATGGAATATCTCTTTCCACTTCTCCTGGGTTTTGCCCTCGCCATCATTGCGACGCGACTGGGCAAAACTCGTGGGTCCAACGAACTGCCGGTTGGCATTCCGCTGCAATCAGCAACCACGACCGACGTCGCCGTGGACTCACTCGACCAGGTTCATGCGATGCTCGAGCAAGCGTACCAACGGCTCGAGCACCCCCGAGACCTCTTCGAGTGCCCTGAGTTCGAGACCGCGGCCGAGGCGCTCGACCGCATAGTCGAAGACCCGGAAGTACTTCGTTCTTGGTGCACCGGTGATCGATCCATGATGACCATCGTCGCCATCGAGGTGTTGATCCGTCGCAACGATGCCAGAGTCGAAGACGCCGTCCTCGACGGCATCGGTGGTTACCGTCCCTGGCTGCGATTCATGGCGTTGTCACAGCTCGACCGGCTTCACCCCGCGCCCGAGCCGTGGGTCCACATCTTCCTGGCCCAATGCAATCCCGGTTGGCGGGAAGAGATCACGCTTTGCTTTCTGCGCGAGTGGGTAGCAACGCGAAAACAGGCCGGGGAAGAACCGCCGTCGGGCGAGGCGTGGACACAGTGGTTGTTGGAGCTGAACCAACCGCAACTCTATGTCTTCGCGAATCTACTTACCGACCTCGGCCCGTCGGTAAGTGGCCCTTGGTTGTTCGACCCCACGCGAATCGATGAAATGCGGGAAGTGTCCACGATCGATGAGCCCGTGCCTACGCCCGGCCCCCATGAAATGTCCGAGCCATCGACTTCACTTATGGGGGTGGGGCGCCGCTGGAACAAGAAGCACCAGACCGAGCTCGATCGTGGCGTGGACGACCCGGCTCACGATGCGCTGGTGGAACGCATCGAACGACTGCTGAAGGACCCCCGTCCACGCCCGGTGGTGCTGGTAGGACGGCCGCGCACGGGTAAGACCGAGTTGGCCAACCGTGTCCTCGAGAAACTGCTGGGCGACGATTGGTCGGTAATCCAAGCAACTCCCGACCAGGTGAACGCGGGCATGAAGTTCGTGGGCGAAATGGAAGCACGGGTCCAGAAACTCGCGAACATGATACGTTCTGGCCGACACACACTCTGGTACGCGCCCGACGCACATACCATGCTCTCGGCCGGATCGGTTTCTGGCGACAGCACACGGTCGATCGCCCGCGCCATGCGCACTGACCTCCAGACGCGAAAAGTAGCCGTTCTTGGAGAATGTTCCGATGCCGAGTGGGAGCGCGCGACCGTCGACGCGCCCTGGCTGGTGGACGCGTTCGAAGTAGTCAGGGTTCCTGTTCCCGATGAAGTCGCAACGCACCAGCTGGTGTCGCGTTGGCTCGCATCGTTGGAATCAGGTCCAGCCATGGACGAAGTTCTGCTGCGGGAAACATGGGAACTGGCTCGGCAATTCCTCGACGAGGAGCAACGTCCGGGAAACCTGTTCGACACCGTCAAGCAAGCGATCGAAGAACGCAGTCGTGCTTCGGAGCACGACCCTACCCGCGCGCTTACGCGAGAAGATGTTCTGGCCAGCATTTCCCGTCGCACTGGCCTGCCGGCCGCACTGCTCGACGACCGACAGCATCTGGATCTCAGCGAGGTCGAGCAGTATTTCTCCCAGCGC
Organism: Candidatus Krumholzibacteriota bacterium; assembly: GCA_029262065.1. Taxonomy (GTDB): domain Bacteria; phylum Krumholzibacteriota; class Krumholzibacteriia; order JAJRXK01; family JAJRXK01; genus JAJDAC01. The sequence goes on from JAJDAC010000018.1 coordinate 127,593, forward strand.
GTACGCGGTCAAGCCGAGGCCATCGAGTGCCTGCTCGATCGATTGGCCATGATCAAGACCGGAGTAACCGATCCGTCGCGTCCGCTGGGTGTGTTCCTGTTTGCCGGTCCCACCGGTACAGGCAAGACGGAGCTGGCCAAGACCCTCGCCGAATGGATGTTCGGCTCGGCTCAAAGGCTGATCCGGGTGGACATGAGTGAAATCAAAGATGCGTTCAGCCTGGACAAGATCCTGGGCGCGCGAACGAGTGGCGAGACCGCGGGAGATTCTTTGGTGGAGCGGGTTCGTCGACAGCCGTTCTCGGTGGTTCTACTCGACGAGTTCGAGAAAGCATCGTCCGAAGCCTGGGACTTGTTTCTACAGGTCTTCGACGACGGTCGCCTCAGTGATCGACGCGGCCGAGTAGCCGATTTCCGCCACTGCGTCATACTGCTCACTTCGAATCTAGGCAGTCGCGTGGAAACGCGCGCCGGAGTGGGCTTCCGGACTCTGGCCAAGGGCTTTCGTGAAAAAAACGTGCGCGAAGCCATCGACCAGACGTTTCGCCCAGAATTGCTCAACCGTCTGGATCGGGTAGTTGTATTCCGCCCGCTGGGTCGCGATGTCATGCGCGAGATCCTCGTGCGTCAGATCGAACAGGTTTCCCGACGGCGCGGGCTCAGAGAGCGGCCCTGGGCCGTTGAATGGGACGAGGCGGCCTTGGAGTTCCTGCTCGATCGCGGCTTCTCGCTTGATCTGGGCGCTCGTCCCCTGCAACGAGCCCTCGAACGATATCTCCTGGCGCCCCTCGCGCGCACGCTCGCCGAACAAAATGAACCGGGTGGAGACCAGTTCCTATTCGTCCACGCCGCGGGCGATCGGCTGAGTATCGATTTCGTCGATCCCGATGCGACCGACCAGCCGTCCTACGAAACGGTTGAACCGCTTGGTGAACATCCGACGGCCATCGCCCTGGATGCCCACGGAACCCTGGAAGAACTCGCGGCTCTGGCCAAGAGCCTGGATGGAATCGAGCAGGTGGTCAACGAGAGCGATTGGCGCCGGGCTCGCGATGAAGAACTCGCGCGAACATCCGACCCGAACTTCTGGGACTCCGAGGAGCGTTTCGTGGTACTGGATCGATTCCAGACGCGCGAGCGAATCGAGAACGCCACGAAGGGCGCTCGCTCCCTACTGCAACGCCTGGGTGGCGCCGATCGGCATGGGATAGCTCGGGCGCCGCTGCAGAAATTGGCCCTTCGACTCCACGTGCTCGAGGCGGCGATCGAAGACCTGCACGCTGGAAAACCAGGCGAGGTGGCCCTGCTCGTGCGCGAGCCGGTGGAACGGTTACCACATCAGGGATCAAGTCTGGCCTCGATGCGCCAGATCGTCGCGATGTACGAGGGGTGGGCCCGGCGACGCGGAGCTCGCTGGCGTACTTTGACCACGAACGGACAACCAGATTCCACCTGGGCCTGTGTGATGCAGGGGTTTGGCGTGGTGTCGCTCCTGACTCCCGAGAGTGGGACACACGTGTTCGAGGAGCCCACGACCGATCCCTCGCGACTGCATCGCTCCACCGTGATTGTCGACGCCTTGCCGCTCGCTCCGGTAGATGTCCCAGGCGATGACACCGCCGACCGGGCGCTCGAACGACTTCTTCGTGAGGGCCGCGGCGATCGAAAGGAGGTAGTCCGGCGCTATCGACGTTACCCCGATCCGTTGGTACGTGACGCTGTACGCGGCTATCGCACGGGCCGCCTCGACCGAGTGCTCTCCGGCGACTTCGACCTGTTTCGTGGCGGCGACGAGAACCAGGCCAAGGCTTGATTTACTGTAAGGTGACCACATGAACCGCCAACTCCACTTGCATGAAGAAATTCTCCTGCTGACCTCGTATAGCTGACCGTTGCGCGCTATCGCAGCGCGGGCATTTGTCAGATGTTCACGACACGACGGACCCTTTATGGGTGCGATGGGGAACGACCACCCCTGGCACATCAGTTGCACGACAAAGAGCAACGGGGAACGTCGGCGCTTTCAAGGCTGCACGTGCCCACTTCAACCCTTCGTTTCGTCCCGCCCGGAGGCTCGACATGCGCGATGGCCTGACCCGCAAGATGACCGCCGACACCATCGACGACTCCAGTTTTCTTCGGCGCCACCTGGTTTCCATCGTTCTTGTCAGCGGCGAGAACGCAGGGGCCGAGTACGCTATCGACAAAGACACCTTCACGCTGGGGCGCGGCCCGGCCGTGGACCTCGCGTTCGACAATGAACACCTTTCCCGCCAGCATGCCGCGCTCGAGGCAACCGAACATGGCTTTCGCGTTCGCGACATGGGAAGTACCAATGGCCTGAAAGTAGATGGCGAGACGGTAAACGCCCACGACTTGACCCACGGCGACAAGTTTGCCATTGGCAACCTCGTGTTCCAGTACGTAGTGCAGGAGAAACCCTCGCTCTGACCACACGAGGAAGGCCATGGAATCCCACTCCGAAAAGACGCTGGGCAACTTCGTCGTCCATGGAACCATTGGGTCGGGGGGCATGGGTGAGCTCATGCTCGGACGCCAACCCTCGTTGGATCGTCCGGTCGTCCTGAAGAAGTTGCGCCGTGAATTGGCCACCAACGCCGAATTCGTGGAGAGATTCCGCCGTGAAGCGTGTATCGCGGCGACCATTCACCACCAGAACGTGGTTACGGTCTACGACTGCTTCTCGTTTCGAGGAAGCCAGTACATTGCCCTGGAGTACGTCGAGGGTGTTGATCTGGAAACCGCCCTCGAGAGCATTGGGCCCTTGCCCGCGCGCCTGACCGCGCTGATCGCCCTGGAAATCGCTCGGGGGGTTGAGGCCATCCATGCACGGGGCATGGTTCACCGCGACCTCAAGCCCGCCAACATTCTTCTCGGTCGCAATGGCGAAGTGAAGATCGCCGATTTCGGCATCGCGATCGACGCCGGGGCTACACCCCTGACCCTACCTGGCTTCGTCGTGGGCTCTCCGCCCTATATGTCACCCGAGCAACTCTCGGGCGATCGGGTGGACGCCCGCAGCGACCTTTTTTCCATGGGTTCGGTCGTGTACGAAATGCTCGCCGGTGAGGTGCCCTATCAGCCCCCAACCGATGAAGAGTCAGAAACCCTGCTCGAGCAGATGAAACGCGAGCAGTACGAACCACTGCGAAAGGGCGCGCCCAGCTCGCCAAGGTACCTGCGCAAACTGGTACAATCGTGCCTGAGGTTCAAGGCCAAGCGCCGGATTGGTTCAGCCCGTAAGCTGCGCGCTACCTTGGAACAGCGCCTGGGACGCCCCACCACCGATGACGCACGAAACGAAATTGCTTCATGGCTGTGGGAGATGGGACTGTTCGAGGTCCACGCCGGCGAGACGGTCATCGCACGCGCACCGCGCGTCGAGGCCGCTACCTGGCGGGCTCGCCTGCGTTGGTTGGCGGTCGGAGCCTCGACGGCGGCCATGGTCGCGGTACTGTCGGTGGTCATATTCCAACAGCGAGCCATCATCCGCGAACTACAGGGCGCGCTGCCCAAAGATCTTCCACGATTCTCGGAACTCATGGTCAGTATCGAGAATGCCGGGTTGCAGTTGCGCGACGACGCGTTGGCCCTGGCCGCGCAGGAAATAACCAGGCCTCCTGCTTCCGCGGACAGCTTGACCGCGAATGGCGAGCCCAACATCGATGCACTGAATGACGGCAAGGACAGTTCCCGGTAACGATTCTTGGGAGACTATCCGCCAGTGTTTCGAGGATGGGGCACTATGGGATACCATGAGTAGATGACCCCTCGTTCCGACATAACCCAGCTCCTGCACCAAATGGGTGAGGGCGACGCGACCGCCATGGATCGTTTGATGCCCCTGGTCTACGACGAGTTGCGCACCATTGCGCAACGCTACCTGCGGCCGGGCGGGGCTACCATGACACTCGACACGACCGCCCTCGTTCACGAGGCCTACGTACGCCTGGTCGGTCAAACCAGCTCTGACTTCGAGGGACGGAGCCACTTCCTTGCCGTTTGCTCGGTAATCATGCGGAACCTGGTGGTGGACTTCGCCCGCAAACGCAAGTCGGCCAAGCGAGGGGGCGACGCAAAGCGGGTCACCCTGGACGATCACCTGTTGCAGGTCGACAGCCAAGCCGAAGAAGTCCTGGCCCTCGACACGGCGCTGGACAGGTTGGAAGAGTACGATCCGAAGCTGGCCCGGGTGGTGGAGTGTCGATACTTCGCGGGACTGACCGAGCCCGAAACCGCCCTCGCGCTGGGCATTTCAGAGCGGTCCGTCCGCAGATACTGGACGAAAGCCAAGGCCCTGCTTCGACAGTTTCTCAACCCTGAGAATCCGTAGCACCGAGCCGATCGCGACGCATCGCTTCGTTTTCGTCGGCCAGATCCTGAAAACCCCGCTCCATCAGCGTCTTCTGCAACAGGCGGAATGCGCCCTCGACCATTGAGTTGTCCAAGCTACCAATCATTCGCGCCAAGTGGCTGTCACGCGCCTTGAGATAGGAAACCCGGTCGCCCGCGAGCAGCCGCGCCAGCCCCAACCACATTTCCCCCGTGGATACCCAAGCGTGATCGGGCCCCAACCCCTCGCTCCAGATTTTCGTGCCCGTACTCAGGTAGGTGGCTGCCTCGTCATATCGTTCCGCGACCACCAATACTCGTCCCGTCGTGTGGTAGCTCGAGCCAATACGCCAATGCCCGGCGGGAAAACGCGCCTCTTTCAGCTTGATACCGGCCACGGAATGAACGACGGCATCGCCGTAGCGTTCGGTTCTGACCAGGGCACCGACCAGGTTGTCCTGGAAATACATCGTCATGGGATGATCATCGCCGGAAAACTCACGGCGCATGTCATAAGCCTCTTGGTAGACAGGTACAGCCTCCTCGACCCGGCCACTGTGCATCAACAGAAACCCCAGGTTGTTCAAATGCGTTGAAAGGTCTTCGACCGGCGGCTCAGGCAAACCTCTTTGCTTGTCGATGACTTCGCGATAGAGGGCTTCGGCCTCGTCAAATCGATCGAGAGCGCGAAGAATGAATGCCTGGGTTCCCAGCGCCCTCAACAAACTGGGATCGGAAGGCGGGGCCTCGCGACGCAAGATGGCCAGCGCCTCTTGACTCTCGAGCAGTGCACCGGCCGGGTCACCCGCGTCGCGACGACACTCAGCCAACGCTCGCAGCGTACTCGCCAGCACCATAGTGTCGTCGTGCTTCCGATAGATTGCCACGGCTTCGGCGAGCAGCGGCAGCGCTTCGGTGAACTCCCGGTTCTGTCGATAGTTCTCGCCGAGCTGAAACACCGCATCGGCCA
>JAJDAC010000019.1 GCA_029262065.1 Candidatus Krumholzibacteriota bacterium
GGACCTCGCCGTAGAACTGCCAGCAACCCGGTGAGGACTCCATGTACCGGTGAGTCGGTCCGTCGATCGCGGGGACGACCGCGCCACAGCCGATGCAGGCGACCTCGGGAGTCTCGGTTATCATCTTCAGTCTGCCCTAACGTCGTTGCCGATCAGCTGCGAGCCGAAGGCTCGTCAGCTGCAGCGGCGGGTTAGGCGCCGTGGCTATTGGTACTCAAATGGCTCCCCTACGTCCAATTCGGCTTTGCCACATTCCTCCCGCAGCCGCTCAAACTCCTTGTTCTTGCGTTCGCTGCCGAAATAGGCGCTGACCCTGCGAACTCGGGGGTTGCTCAGGACAGGCAGAAGTTGGTCGGGAGTTTGCTTCATTCCCTCTAGCAGGATGAACTCCTCCAGAGCTGGCGCCGCCTCCAATGCAGCAAAATCACCGAGGCCCTTGAGGTTCTGTACGACAACCCTTCGCAGCGCATTTGAGTCCTTCAGCCCGGGGAATCCCGCAACATTGCGGAGGGACTGCAGGAATAGGTTCTGCAACCCAGGGAGCGTGCCGACAACTCCGATGTCGCTTAGACCACGGACTTGCCACAACTCCAGGTACTTGATGGTGGCCTTGCCCTCAATGCCCGCGAACCCACGGATCCCGCCGAGCTTTATGTCCAGCGACCAGAGTTTCGGCAGGCGCGCCAAGTAGTGAAGGTCGGGTGTCGTGATGGACCTCAGCGTTACATCTTCGAGTTCCGAAAGCTCACTCAAGACCTCGATGCCCTTGCTGTGCCCCTCCAGATACACAGTCCGGAGTGACGGAAACCTGTTCAACGACTCCAGGGTCGGCTTCTTCGAGCGTGTCGCACCGAGGCTCAACGACGTCAGCCTCGGCGAAAGGTGCTCAAGAACGCTGAAGTCGGTCAGCTCGAAGATACCCAGAGACAGTTCCTCCAGGCCCGGAATCTCGGCCACAGCCTCCACGTTGGTCGCACTGGTTAGGCAGTCTGCGGCGAATCGACGGACGTTCGTTAGTTTGCGTGCGAACGTCAGATCACACTCCGTCGAATAGTGACCATATACGCGCACCTCAACGTCTGGTCGCGCCGCGCTGAAATAGTCGTTGACCAGAGTCCAAGTAGCGTTGCTTGCTGGTTCAGAACACTGCAGGACTTCTACGCGCGACTCTTCTGCGAGCTTCCGAAGCTCTGCGACCGACACCGAGTCATCGAACTCAGCTCGCGTCACGTCGGTTAGCCTGATTCCAACGCCACGTGCCATCGTTCGTGCGCCTAACGTTCTCCCCTTCAGCTGCAAGGCGACTCGGCGCGCCGCCTGCGGCCTCAGAGACTCATGTTCAGTATGCAACCCGTGCAGGCGGCGTGACAAGACGACTTGTCAGCTGCAAGGGGTTGTTAGGTGGCCAACCGCCGGCCTACAGCATACGCCTAGAATCTGCCTTTGAGGCTCCCCCAAGAGTGGTGTCCTATAGGCACGACACACGCTGCCGGGTCAAAGGCCTGGATGACCGTGCTACACCAATCAGAGCTGAACTCAACCTCGCCCCAGAGCAAAACTGGCTGCCTGGCCTCCGCGATAGCATCCAGCGCTGCCGTGTTCTCCCAGGCCTCGAGCCAGAAAGAACAATCCATAGGGCACCCGATGCCGCAACTCTCGAACTCATACGAACCACCGCTCCCACTCAGGTAACCGCTTCCTAGAAAGTACCCAAGTGGGCCCGGCTCGTACGCTATTGGCGGTGCGAACCCCAGACAATCAACGATGAACTCGCAGACCTCATACGGACTGCGCTCTTCGCCGAGGGATGTCACTACCCGCATCTCGTACCGGTAGGAAAGATTGCCCTCTCTCGCAGGATTGGGGATCGTGTGCGACTGTCCGAAAGCCAGCGGATCTGGTGTCAGCCTCAATGCATTGCCGGGGCCACAGTATTCAGCAGTCTCACGGTATATCACGAAGCCGGTGTAGTCGGAGACGTCCAAAGTAGGATCGAGTCGGGCGCTGATCGTGTTGTCGTCTATCAGGAGTTGCCAACACTCGCAGGCTTCACTCTGAGACCTGGCGCCAAGCAGGAGTAGAACTGTAACCGTCGCTAGTACGCGGATAATTCTTCATCCACCTAACGGATCGCCGGTCAGCAGCAGAGGGCATTGGCGCCCCGCGTGTCGATCCGGCAGTTGAACACTGTATGCGCCCCCGCGCACGCGGGGTGGCAAGGGCCGCTGTCTGCTGCAACGGCTTGTTAGGCAGATCTACCAGCGGGCCTTTAGCGATCCGAAAGTTTCCGTCGTGCTACTCACTGGGAACCCGCTGCCCGAGATGAGGCTGGGAACGTTGCCCTCAAATTGAACCACCCAACGGTACCGCCGGCAGTCCTCGTCATAGTACCAGTAGAAGTATCTACGATCGTCGGGGTGGTACTCAATGTCCGTCACATTGCACTCGAACCACGTGCCGAACGAGTTGACAAAAGCGTACTTGACTCCCGGGATCTCTGCGTAGAGTGCTGCGACTGCGTGTGCATTGAATGAATGGTCAAAATTCATCTGGTAGAAGCCCGCAGGGCTGTATGTGGAACCAGTGTATCCTACGAGTTCATGCAACTCGTGGAACCCATCGAACTCTCCCGCCTCCCACTCTTCCTCTGCTTCGGGAGTGAAGACCAACAAGACCAGCCCCGGTGACCAACCTGGAAACGAGCACAAGGTGTCTAGGAAGGGAAACGCCCCAGCTATCAGCTCAAGGTCCGAGTCTATTTGGGCGATCAGCTCGGGGGGCGGCACGAGCGACAAATCCGCCTTGAAGGCTAGCGTGGTGGTCCGAGGGGTCAGGCAGTTCTCACCGGCAACCGAAACGGCCAGGGATAGTGCCCAGAGGACGAGAAGCGTTTGCATTCCCTGATTCTGCCTAACGGACCGCCGGTCAGCAGCAGCGGCGCTTGTCGCCCCGCGTGCCTCCCCGGCCTTCAGATACAGTATGCGCCCTGCGCACGCCGGGTGACAAGGACCGCCATCGACTGCAGCGGCTTGTTAGGCCGAAACCGAGCCGATTCACTCCCGCTTGGGCGTCAGCTCCCACGGAGCATTCTGACAAGAGCCGGAATCCGCAGGCTCGTCGGGGAAGTCAGCGTCCGTCACTGTCAGTTTGTATAGTGCGGATGTCTCTGCCGATGAGGAGATCCAAGCTGTGTGTTCTGCACTGATCTCCATGAGCAACTCCTGGAGGTCGGTTGAATAGAACGCAATGCACCGCACGGCCTCATCCAACGTGGGAACGTGGCCGAAACCACCGAATGCAGTCTCGGCCAGCGTTATGCTCTCGTTTCGTCCGAGGAACTGCACTGTCTCATCGCCGTCGCGATAGACTGCGAACGAGCGCGATGATGCGTTTGTGATTCGCACGTCGGCCTCGCCGGCCCATTCACCCGGATCATCACAAGATCCCAGAGCGGCCAGAGTAAGAAAAAGCAGCATGCGGGTGGACATGGTGGAGTCCACGATGGTTCAGCCTAACAAGTAGTAGACCGCGAACCTAGTCCCAATGACTGGGCGGCCAAGTGCAGTGTAGCGCCAATCTTGATATCGACCAAGTCCACCAACCTCCATACCCGCAAATGGTTGCGATACCCCGCCCGCGCCGCCCCGCAGATATGCCGCAAGCAGCGGCTGTGTATCCGCGAAACGCCTCGCAGTATATCACGCCAGGTCACAGTGGGCCGCCGCCGTCCAGAGGACTTCGCACGCCACGGCCTCCCCGATTCAGAACATGCGTGTAGATCATCGTTGTGCGCACATCCCTGTGACCCAACAGTTCCTGGATAGTACGAATATCATAGCCCATCTCCAGAAGGTGCGTTGCGAAGCTATGTCGAAGCGTGTGGCAACTCGCTGGCTTGGCCAGGCCCGCTTCGCCGACCGCGCGCTTAACGGCCCGCTGCAGAACAGACTCATGGAGGTGATGACGGCGAACCTCGCCGCTCTCAGCGTCGCGGTAGAAGCGCGTAGCCGGGAACAGCCACTGCCATCCCCATTCCCGCGCTGCCCGCGGATACTTGCGCGCCAAAGCGAAGGGCATCGCGACGCTTCCACGCCCACTTGCGAGGTCCCCCTTGTGCTGCGCCCCTACAACGTCCATGTGGCGAGCCAACGATGTACCTAGCTTCGCGGGAAGCATCGTGATTCGATCCTTTGCCCCTTTGCCATCTCGCACGACGAGTTCGAGTCGTTCCAGGTCGACGTCCTTGATCCGAAGCCGACAACATTCCAGCAACCGTAAGCCAGCTCCGTACAGGAGCGACCCCATGATCCAGTGAACTCCGTCCAACCTGTCCAAGACGCCATGTACTTCCCTGATTGTAAGCACCACCGGCAGACGAGTTGGGCGTTTCGCTCGGACTAGACCATCGAGCCAAGGCAAGTCGATGCCCAGCACATGCTTGTACAAGAACAGAATGGCACTGAGAGCTTGGTTCTGTGTGGAGGCGCTCACTTGGCGCTCGGTCGCCAAATGAGAGAGATACTCCGTGACCTCTGAACCACCCATTTCTTTCGGGTGACGCTTGCCATGAAACAGAATGAATCGGCGAATCCAGCCAACGTACGCCTTCTCGGTACGCCGGCTGTAGTGACGAGCCCGGATGGACGCTCGCACCTGATCGAGCAACATGGCCAACACGGCCCTTCAGGAAGGCTGGACCGGAGGCTAACTGTTGACGCTATTGATCAGCCACATGCCCCTTCGCATGGTAGCTACTCCGCACGAACGGCCCCGACTCCACATGCAGAAATCCCATACCCGCCGCGGCCTCTTTCAGATCCGCGAACTCTTCGGGAGTCCAATACCGTTCAATTGGAAGATGCCTGTTCGAAGGCTGCAGGTACTGCCCCACCGTCAACACATCCACATCGGATTCGCGCAGTCGCTCGAACACCTCAAGCAGTTCCTCGCGGGTCTCTCCCAGGCCCACCATCAGCCCACTCTTCGTGCGTTGAATCTTGTCGGGACGAGACTGCCCCGCAATCCGTAGCAACTCCAAGCTCCGCTCGAAATCACTGCCGTTCCGGGCTCGCTTGTACAACCGTGGCACCGTCTCGACATTGTGGTTCAGAACCTCAGGGCCTGCATCCAACACAACCTGCAGGTTCCCCCACTTGCCGCCGAAGTCTGGAATCAGAACCTCAACCGCACACTCAGGGTTCTTGTGGCGAATAGCGCGAATGGTCCGTGCGAAGTGTTCCGACCCGCCGTCGTCCAGATCATCGCGATTCACGCTGGTCACCACGGCGTGCTCCAGACCGAGCCGCTCGACCGCTTCGGCCACATGCGCCGGTTCAAACGGATCCAGCTCCACGGTCTCGCCCTTGTCCACCGCACAGAAGCCGCAGCGTCGCGTGCAGTTCTCGCCCATGAGCATGAACGTGGCCGTCTTGTCGGCCCAGCACTCGAACAGGTTGGGGCACTTGGCCTCTTCGCACACGGTGGTAAGACGCAGCTCGCGCATCATGGACGTGACGTCGTCCACCTGATTCTGATCGCGCAGCTTGATCTTCATCCACGGGGGACGCTTCGCCGCTCGTTGTTCCAGGGTTTCTCTTGGCATGACCTGTCCTGTCTGGGCTCGAATCTGACTGGTAGTCTACTTCAACGGGCGTCCCGGCGCCGGTGGCGGTTGATCTGAATCCCAGCCTTCCTTCGGTGCTCGCGGCATCGCCTGATCAGAACTCAAATTGGATGCATCGACGTCGGCCCACAGAAAGTTCTCCGGTGCAATCGGATTGCCCTGCAGCCGCCGCAACATCGCAATCTGTCCGGCGTGGGTCATAGCATCGGCCATGGGGCCCTGAAGCAGCTGATCCGGCGTGATGCTTTCTGGAAACCCGCTGGTGCCAAGGTGCTCCGATAGCTCTTCCAAAGTTACGTGAAACCGCTCGATCTCAGCCTCGAACGTCTCCAGCCGGTCCGGCTGAAACTTCGTGCCGCGAAACAGACTCACCGCGTAGCCGATCACACCGGTCATGTGCCAGATCAGCTCATGCGGCGTACGCACGTTCTTCGCCACGCGGAAGTCCGCGAACTCGGGCGGTGCGTCCCGCAAAGCCTTCTGCGTTCGGTACGCAAGCGCGGCAAGAAAATGTCTGAGCATTGCAATGTCGCCGCGTTCATCCATGATTGCTCCAGGAGCACTAGCGAATCTTCGCTTCCTGCATGTCCCGACCAAACACATCGGCAAAGTGCGCGATCAACCGATCCTCGACCTTGTCCAACGACGCGCGCACGCCAAGTTCCGCCATCGACGTCACGCCGCGTCCTTCAATTCCACACGGCACGATCGTCTCGAAGTACCGCAGGTCACTGCTCACGTTCAGCGCAAACCCGTGGCTGGTAATCCAGTGCGCCAACCGAACACCAATGGCGGCAATCTTGTTGGGACCCACCCACACACCGGTGTACTCGCCATCGCGCGTGCCTTCGATACCAAAGTCGCTTAGCGACCGGATGATCACTTCTTCCAGCCGCCGCAGGTACTCGTGCGCGTCGCGCTCCTCACCTTCCAACTGGAAAATGGGATAGCCGACGATCTGCCCGGGCCCGTGGTAGGTCACGTCACCGCCGCGCGTGGTCTCATGCACGCTCAGGCCCATGGCCGCAGCCTGCTCATCGTTCACCAGAACGTGGGCGTCACTCGATCCGCTGCCCTTGGTCACCACGTGCGGGTGTTCCACCAGCAGCAACGTGTCGACAATCTTGCCCGACCGTCGCATATCGACCATGCGCTCCTGCATTTGCAGGGCGTCAGGGTATTCTATGTGTCCAAGTCGCCGGACCCTGCATGGTGCGAGTTTCGATGTCACAACCGGCGGCTTTCTTGAGCCGAGTGCTTGGCACCCCAGCTACAACGGCGACGCCGGACCCTGCATGGTGCGAGTTTCGATGTCACAACCGGCGGCTCTCTTTCCACCTACAGCGCAGTCTCGTCGAAGTTCTCGAGCGTCTTCGTGATCGTGCTCAAGAACTGCTCCGCGGTCGCCCCATCGATCAGCCGGTGATCGTAGCCCAACGAAACGTACATCTTGGGTCGAATGGCAATCATGTCGTCCACCACGCACACCCGCTTCTCTACCTTGCCCATGCCCAGGATGGCCACGTTGGGCTGGTTGATCACCGGCATGCCGATGAGTCCGCCGTAGCTACCCGGGTTGGTAATACTGAACGTAGAGCCGGCCACTTCATCGGGCTTCAGCTTGCGGCTGCGCGCGCGGGTGGCCAGATCGGTGAGGGAACGCGCAATACCTTCCATGGAAAGGTCCTGCGCGCGCTTGATGACCGGCACGATGAGGCCCTGCTCCAACGAAACCGCCATACCCACGTTGATATCGCCGTGGTAGATGATGTCGGTACCGTTGAGCGACGCGTTCACCACGGGAACGGCCTTCAGCGCGTCGATGACCGCCTTGGTCATGAACACGGTGTAGGTGAGCTTCGCGCCCGACCGTTGCAGGAAGCCTTCCTTGTGCTGGCGACGCAAGGCGTCGACCTTGCTCATATCGATTTCGTACAGCGTGTGCACGTGCGGCGACGTGTGTTTGCTGGCCACCATATGGTCGGCAATGAGCTGCCGCATGCGCGACATGGGCTCAACGCGGTCGCCGGTCCCCACGGGCGCGGGCGGCAGTGTCGGCACTGTCGCGCTCGGAGCCGAAGAAGCGGGCGCCGACGCCGGCGAAGCTGGAACCCCAACCTCCACCACGGCCATGATGTCCTGCTTGGTCACGCGACCGTGAACACCGGTTCCGTTGAGAGTCGTGATGTCGATACCATGCTCGGCCGCAATCTTCCGCACCACCGGGGAACTCTTGGTCTGGATACGTTCTTCACGCGTACCGGTCGGAGCCGAAGCGGGTGCGGGATCGGCGGGAGCAGAAGCCGCCGGAGCCGAAGGCGTAGGCCCCGGCGAAGCCGGGGGGGCTGCCGCCTTCTCGGACGCAGCTTCCGGAGCCTTTTCCGCTTCCTTTTCGGGCGCTTTGTCGGGAGCTGTGGTTGAACCGCCGCCGCCTGACTCACCAGACTCACCAATGCGCGCCACGATCGTCTGGATCTCAACCGTCTCGCCCTCGGGCACGACGATCTCCAACAACGTTCCCGCCGTCGGCGAAGGAATCTCGGCGTCCACCTTGTCGGTGGAAATCTCGAACAGGGGCTCGTCACGTTCGACCGTGTCGCCCACCTGCTTGAGCCACTTCGTGACGGTTCCTTCGGCGATGCTCTCCCCCATTTGAGGCATGATCACATCGGTTGCCATTGTTCCTCCTGCGGATCGTCGGTTGATTCCATGACCGCTACCAGGCGGCCAGCTCCCGGGCCTTGGCGACTACATCGTCAACGCCCGGCAAAAACTCTTTCTCCAACGGCGGGCTGTACGGCACCGGAGTATCCGGCGATGTCACCCGCATGAGCGGCGCGTCCAGCCACTCGAAAGCCATCTCGGAAATGCGTGCGGACATTTCGGCGGCCAGGCCACCGGTACGCACGTCTTCATGCAACAACAACACACGGCCGGTACGACGCGCGGCTTCCAGAATGGCCTCATCGTCCAGCGGGCTCAGCGTGCGTAGATCAATAACCTCACACTCCACGCCGTCCTTCGCCAGAACCTCAGCCGCATCCAGCGCCGTGTAGACCATGGCCCCATAGGTAATGATCGCAAGGTCGTCGCCGCTACGGCGCGACGCCGCCTTGCCAATGGGCACCAGCTCATGGGCACTGCTCAGGTCTTCCTTCAGACGCCGATACAGAAACTTGTGCTCCAGGTACAACACCGGGTCGGGATCACGGATGGCCGCCTTGATCAGACCCTTGGCATCGGCCACCGTGGATGGCTGCACGATCTTCAACCCGGGCGTGTGCGCGAAGAACGCCTCGACGTTCTGGCTATGGAACGGCCCACCCGAAACGCCGCCACCAGCCGGTCCGCGAATGACCAACGGTACCGTGGCGCCCCAGCGATAGCGGGCCTTCGCGGTGAAGTTCGTGATCATGTTGAAGGCGCACGAAATGAAGTCTATGAACTGCATCTCGACCACGGGCTTCATGCCCATCATGGCGGCGCCGGTGGCGGCACCGACGATGGCCGACTCGCTGACCGGAGTATCGAGAACCCGATTGGGACCGAATTCGTCGAGCATGCCGGCGGTTACGCGAAACGCGCCGCCGTAGGTGCCCACGTCTTCGCCAATGACGATGACCGAGTCATCGCGCACCAGCTCTTCCCAGATGCCCTCGCGAATGGCTTCGACGTAGGTGATTTCGCTCATGACTGTACCTCGGGTTGGCCCTCGGGTTGGCCCTCGGGCGGTGCCAGTCGCTCCACGGTTCCACGAATGTCGCCGTCGTCGGCAAACACGCCGCCGCGGGCCAACTCGGGTCGTGGAAACGGGCTGGCCAGCGCGAAATCGGTGTCTTCGTCGATCTGCTGCGCAATGGTCGAAACGGTTTCTTCCAGCTGGGCCTCGGTGGCAATGTCGTTGCGCAGCAGGTAACCCCGCAGGCGATCGATGGGATCTCGCTTGGCCCACTCGTCGAACAGCTCGCTGGGCACGTAGCCCGCGTCGTCGTGTTCGGCGTGACCCTTCATGCGAAACGTCACGGCCTCGATCAGGGTGGGACCTTCTCCCGCCCGCGCGCGCTTCACGGCGCGGTTCACCGAGTGGTACACGGCAATAACGTCGTTGCCGTCGATTCGGTCGCCCTTCACCCCATAGGCCTTGGCGCGGTCGACCATGCGCGTGTTGCCCATCTGCATTTCCGTGGGCGTGGAATAGGCGTAGCCGTTGTTCTCACAGATGAGCACCAACGGAAGTTTCCACACCGCGGCCAAATTGAGACCTTCATGGAAGTCGCCGGTGGACGAACCACCATCGCCGATGAACGTGAGCATGACCGAATCGCGACCCTGCAAACGTCCCGCCAACGCCATGCCGGCCATGACGGGAATCATGGCTCCCAACATGCTTATGGGCGCCACGATGTCGCGATCCAGGTCGCCGAAATGCAGGTTGCAGTCGCGGCCGAATGTGGGGCTGGTCTCGCGCGCCATGTATTGGGTGAACACTTCGCGCGGGCGAATGCCCTTCACCAACATGCTACCCAGGTTGCGGATCATGGGCGCGATCTTGTCGCCCTCGCGCAAAACGTACGCTGCCCCCACCGAAATGGCTTCCTGACCCGAACTGGTATACAGACCGCCGACCACTTTGCCCTGGCGATACAGGTTGCCGAGGCGTTCTTCGACCCTACGGTTCAGCACCATCCAGCGATACAGCTCGAGCAACTGCCCGACGTTGAGCTTCGCCGTGGTGTGGCGTAGCAGGTCGTCTTCCGTAGTTTGCGGCTTTACGTCGGCCATGGGTCGTTGAACCTGTCGATACCTGTACTTAGAAACCTATCGGATGTCCGGCGGCCGCATGGCTCGCCTCGAGCATGCCCTCGCCCAGCGTGGGATGCGGATGCACGATGCGCGACAACTCGTCGTTGGTACATTCCAGACCAATCAGAGCACACGCTTCGGAAATAAGGTCGGTCGCACGGGGACCAATGATATGGATACCCAGAATTTCGTCGTACTTCGTGTCGCGCACGATCTTTATGAAGCCCGTGGTGTCGTGCATGATGCGAGCCTTGCCCGAAGCGGCCCACGGGAACTTGCCCACGGCCACGTCGTAACCCTGCTCTTTGGCCGCTGCCTCGGTAAGTCCAACACTGGCGACTTCGGGGCGGCAATACGTGGCGCCCGGCACCTTGTGGTATACCAACGCGCGTGTGGGGTGGCCGGCGATGCGCTCGGCGGCAATGATGCCCTCGGCCGAGGCGGCGTGCGCCAGCATGGGCGTGTCGATGAGGTCGCCGATGGCAAACACGTTGGGTAGCGCGGTGCGCAACTCCACGTCCACCACCACGAAGCCACGCTCGATCTTCACGCCGGCCTCTTCCAGACCACAGTTCTCGCTGTTGGGGGCACGGCCCACGGCCACGAGAAGAACGTCGACCTCCAGGGTTTCCTTCTTGTCACCCTTTTCGAGCTCCAACGAAACCGCCTTGCCCTTGACCTTGGCCGCGGCCAATTTGGTGCCCACTCGCACACCGATCTTCTGCTTCTTGAACGCGCGCTCGGCTTCCTTGCTTACCTCGATGTCTTCCAGAGGAAGCACATTGGGGAGCATCTCTATGAGATGCGTTTCGCTACCGAACCGCGAGAAGATGGACGCGAACTCGGTGCCCACGGCGCCGGCACCCAGCACGGCCAGACGCTTGGGAATGTCCTCGATGTCCAGCAGGTGATCGCTGGTGATGATGTGCTTGCCGTCGATGGGAAACACGGGGATCTCGCGCGGCCGTGAGCCCGTGGCCAGGATGATCCCGCGCTTGGCGGTCAGCGTGCGCGACTTGCCGTCTTCGACCACCTCGACCGTCGTCGCGCTGCGCAGAAACCCACGCCCGCGTTCGGTGGTGATCTTGTTCTTCTTGAACAGAAACTCCACGCCCTTGGCGTTCTTGGTCACGGTGTCGCGTTTGAATTCCATGACACCGGGGAAATCGACTTCGACGCCGCCGACCTTGATGCCCGACAGCTTGGCCGTGGCGATCTCACTGAGAAGATCGGCCGCGTGCAGCATGGCCTTGGTGGGAATGCACCCGCGCAGCAGGCAGGTTCCGCCCAGGCGATCGTCCTGCTCTACGCAGGCCGTATTCATTCCCAGCTGCGCGGCGCGAATCGCGGCGGTGTATCCACCGGGCCCGCCCCCGACCACAATCACATCGTACTCGCCGCTTGCCACAGCCTGCCTCCGTTGAAACTGTATGTAGGTGAACTGGATAGACCAGTTGCCGGGGACTAATCTAACAGGATCAGCGGATTGGCCAAAGGTTATCTCAGATCCTGTATATAAGGACTGTCTGTATGTAGACTATATGAACCCCTACGCTGTCCCCCGAATGCCCGAACCAAGCCACCAACACGCCGCAGGCCGCCTGCACCCGGGGAATTCGATATGATGCACCAATTCGGCTATATTTAGTCCAGAAGCAGCACCCTGGCCCGAGAAACAAAGCAAGAGAAGCGAAAGCCGGTTTGACCCGTGTCCCGGGCCCCTCTACCATTGAGGTACATCGTGCCTGACACATTGACCTCTCGCTTCCCCACACTGCAGAGAAGGATTGAGGATTGGACGCGCTGGCCATCCCCGTCCGCTCGGACGAGGTTCGTTGGCGAGTGCAAACAGATGAGTTGATCCTCGAGAGACCTGACACCGGCGCGACCTACTCATTGAATTCAGTAGGCCGCTACATCTGGGAGCACGCCGACGGCAACCGAACCGTGCGTGACATCGTTTTCGGACTACTAGAAGAATTTGCGGTCGACCAGACCACGGCCTGGCGTGACGCAGAGTTCTTTCTCAGCCACCTGGCGGCGGAACACCTTCTGTTCTTCGCCGCAATGGGAGGTATGGAACCGGCAAGCTAGCGGGCTAGGCCTTCTGGGCCGATCCCGGTGGCTCTGCCGTCCACACGACTACGTATGCATCCTGGCATTCAACTGGGCTTCTGCAGCAACGCCTACACCCGTACATCCCTGGAAGACTCCATCCGCCGCATTGCCCAATTGGGCTATGCGGGGGTCGAGCTGTTGTGCGATGCGCCGCACTACTGGCCTCCCCAGGAGAACCGCCGTGAACGCGCGGCTGCGCTCACACGCCAACTGCGCGAATGCAACGTGGCGGCAACCAACATCAATGCCAACACGGCCACCGGATTCTACGGCGTACCGATTCCCGAAAACGCCTTCGGCCCATCGTTGGCCAGCCGCGACGAGTCGCTCCGACGCTTTCGCGTGGAACATGTGCGCGAGGCGTTGGAGTTGGCCCACGCGGTGGGTGCGCCCAGCGTCAGCGTGACAAGTGGCTACACCGAGGACGACCACCCCCCGGCGGCCGCGTTGGACGTGCTGGAACGCAGCCTGACCGAACTGTTACCGCGCGCGGACGAACTGGGCGTGAACGTGGGTATCGAAGCAG
Organism: Candidatus Krumholzibacteriota bacterium; assembly: GCA_029262065.1. GTDB lineage: Bacteria > Krumholzibacteriota > Krumholzibacteriia > JAJRXK01 > JAJRXK01 > JAJDAC01. Next base: position 13,071 of record JAJDAC010000019.1, read on the forward strand.
AACCCGGCTTGCTGTTGGAATGCGCCGACGATGTGCGGCGTTTTCTACAGCGCGTGGACCACCCGCGGCTGGGGTTCAACCTGGACATCGGTCATTGCGTGGTAAGCGGTGAAGACCCGTGCGCGGTCATCCACGACAACGTCTCTCGCATCTGGCATCTACACCTGGAAGACATTCGCGGACGCACGCACTACCACCTGGTGCCCGGTGAAGGCGACGTGGACTTCACGGCGTTGTTCAGCACGTTGGTTTCGTCAGGCTACACGGGCTATGCGAGCGTGGAAGTGTATCCGTACCGTAACGATCCCGACGCCGCCGCGACCCGCGCGCATGCAGCGTTGATGCCGTTGCTTACCGCGGCGCAGAGCGGAACCGAGCGCTAGTCGAACCGGTACTACAGGTAGGCAACCACCGCGAACGCCAGATACGACCCCAGCAGCAAAGCACCCTCGGTCCGCGACACGGTCTGGCCGTAACGCAACGAGATTGCCAGCGCGATGGAGTACGCCACCATGATCGGAACCATCAGGTACATCGTCTTTTCATCGACCGCCATGGGTCGAATGGTCACCGCACCGCCCAACACGAACATGAGGTTCATGGCGTTGCTGCCCATGATGTTGCCCACGCCGATGTCGTGATGGCCACGGGACACGGCGACGATGGAGGCGGCCAGTTCGGGCAGGGACGTCCCCACCGCCACCATGGTGGCACCGACCACCGCGTCGGGAATGCCAAACGCCTCGGCTAGCGACTCGGCCGCGCTGAGCAGCGCCTGGGCCCCAATGAGCAGAATGACGAAACCGGCGATCGTTTCCAACGTGGGCCGCAGCAACGAGCCACTCGACGACGGTGCCGCCACCCCCAGGTCGGCAATGGTTTCATCGGCCGCCTGCTTCTCCTGCACGAAGCGATGGCTGGTGAATACGTAGTAGCCCACGTACACGAACAGCATGATGAGCAGGATGATGCCATCGAAGCGGGACAGATCGCGGTCAGCCATCAGCAGCACCGCAATGGCGGTGGTGACTCCCAGCAGGAATACGTCGCGCTTCACCCGATCCCAGTGCGTGGGCACGCGGTGGATGACGGCCAGCAGGCCCAGGATGAGTCCGATGTTGGCGATGTTGCTGCCCATGACGTTGCCCAGGGCAATGCCCTCTGAACCTCGCCACGCGGCCATGTAGCTGACCATGGCCTCGGGGCTACTGGTACCAAAGGCCACCACGGTGATGCCCACGACGAGCGGCCGGATACCCAACCCCAGGGCCAGGGTGGAAGACCCGCGAACCAGAAGTTCGGCACCCGCCCAGGTGCCCAGGATGCCGCCGATCAATATCAGGATGTCGAGAAAGCTCACGCGGCTCCCGGCGAGTCGAGGGGTCCAATTCGGCGGCGCATGATAGCATAGGCGTGCGGTCACGTTGACCCTTGGAGCGGCACACCTTAGACTGGAACTTCAGCCCTGGTTGGGATCGGTCCCCCAGGGCTATTGCTTTGCTTGGCCCGCAGGTCGATCCATCCTTCGGGCCCAACCAGAAACTGTCGAGGACTCCATGCGCACGCTGATCACTGGCTTTACCGGATTCGTCGGTAGCCACCTGGCCGACTACCTGCTCGCCCAGGGTGGCAACGAGGTATTCGGGTTGTACCGGTGGCGCAGCCGCTTCGAGAACGTCTCGCACCTGACCGATAAGGTCACCATGGTCGAAGGTGACATCGCCGACGCCACGGCCATGAACCAGATCATCCAACGAGTGCGCCCCGACCGCATCTACCACCTGGCCGCGCAATCGTTCGTGCCCACCAGCTGGACCAGCCCCAACGCCACGCTCGATGTGAATGTGCAGGGGCAGATCAACGTGTTCGAGGCCGTGCGATTGGCCGGGCTGAAGACCCGCATCCAGATTGCCGGCAGCAGTGAAGAGTACGGACTGGTGCATCCCGACGAGGTGCCCATCCGCGAAGACAACCCGCTGCGCCCGTTGTCGCCCTACGCGGTGAGCAAGGTCACCCAGGACATGCTGGGCTACCAATACCACCAGTCCTACGGTCTGGACGTGGTGCGTACGCGCGGCTTCAACCACACCGGGCCCCGCCGAGGCTCGGTGTTCGTGTGCAGCAACTTTGCCTATCAGATCGCGCGCATCGAACGCGGCCTGCAGGCTCCCATGCTGCGCGTGGGAAACCTGGAAGCGCGCCGCGACTTCACCGACGTGCGTGACATGGTCCGGGCCTACGTGGCGGCGCTGGATTCGGGCAAGTCCGGCGAGGTGTACAACATATGTAGAGGCACCAGCTGGAGTATCCAGGAGGTGCTGGACATGTTGCTGGCCATGAGCGACGCCAAGGTAAAGGTCGAGAAGGATCCCGAGCGCATGCGCCCCAGCGACGTGCTCATCCTGGAGGGCAGCGCCGACAAGTTCAAAGCCGACACCGGCTGGGAACCCACCATCCCCTTCGAAACCACCCTGCGCGAGATTCTGGAGTACTGGCGCAAGGCGCTCGACGAGAACTCGAATCCCGACCCCCGCTAGCGGAGCCCTCCATGAGTCAAGCCAATCGAAAGCTCTGGGTAACCGGGTGCTTCGGCTTCGTGGGAGCGCACGTGGCGCAGCTACTGTCCGGCCGCGGCGTCGAAGTAGTGGCGATCGATCGACCAAATCGACCCGCCCCGCCCGGCTTCGAGGGGCGCATCCTATCTTTGGAACTGAGCAACGAGAAAGCCGTGGCCGAGGCCCTACGAGCCGAACAGCCCAGCGGAATCCTGCATCTGGCGGCCCAAAGCAGCGCGGCGCGCTCGTTTACCCACCCGGCCGAGACGTTCAAGGCCAATCTGGGGACCACGCTCGGTGTCCTGGAGGGACTCAGGCACTGCGGCCTGGAGGGCGCCACCCCGCGCCTGCTTTCGGTCGGAAGCTGCGAAGAATACGGTGCGCCGCTGGAGCACGAGCTGCCTTTGGGCGAGGAACAGCCGCTGCGGCCCTCCAGTCCCTACGCGGTCAGCAAAGTGGCTCAGACATTGCTTTGCCGGCAGTACCGCCAGAATTACGGATTGCCCATCCTGTGCACCCGCAGTTTCACCCATACCGGCCCCGGGCAGCGGGAAGCATTCGTGTTCAGCAGCTTCGCCAAACAGATTGCCCAGGCCGAACAGCGGGCCCAACTACAGGGAGACCCCGGTGTATTGAAGGTAGGAAACCTTGAGGCGGTGAGGGACATCAGCGACGTCCGCGACGTGGCCCGGGCCTACGTAGACCTCATGGATGCCGACTGGACTTTCGACCTGGTGAACGTGTGCAGTGGAAAGAGTATTTCCATTCGCGACGGCTTGGACCATCTTCTGGCGGCCGCCAGAGTCGACCTGAAGGCCGAAGTAGACCCCACGCGCTTGCGTCCGGCCGACGTTCCGCGTTTCGTGGGGGACCCGGCGCGACTCGAATCGATGCTGGGCTGGACGCCAGCGCCGGCGCTACCTGCGGCCCTGGATGATCTGCTCGAGTGGTGGCGATCGAATCTTGATGCAATGACGACCGAACGCACCTAGCTGGAACCCAAGACGGAGTTTAGAGACACGTGGCAAAGATCTGCATGGTAGGAACGGGATACGTAGGACTGGTATCCGGAGCGTGCTTCGCCGACTTCGGCCACGAAGTCGTATGCGTAGACATCAACCCCCGACGCATCGAGTCGCTCGAGCGCGGCGAGATTCCTTTCTACGAACCCGGACTGGGTGAGTTGGTAACGCGCAACGTCGAGGCCGGCCGCCTGCGATTCACCACCGAACTTGGACCAGCCGTGAAGGCTTCGCAGGTCATGTTCATCGGCGTGCAAACGCCCAGCGCTCCGTCGGGCGAGGCCGACCTGAGCTTCGTGATGAAAGTGGCCCAGCAGATCGGCCGCGAACTGCCGGCCGACGAGTACAAGCTGGTAGTCACCAAGAGCACCGTTCCCGTGGGCACCGCCCGCAAGGTGGCGGCCGTGCTGAAGGAACATGCCAAGCCCACGGCGCGCTTCGGGGTGGCCAGCAATCCCGAATTCCTGCGCGAGGGTAGCTCGGTCGAGGACTTCATGCGCCCCGACCGTGTGGTCATTGGCGTGGATTCGCAGGAAGCGGAAGAACTCATGCGCGCGCTGTACCGGCCGTTGTACCTGCTGGACACGCCCATCGTGGCTACGACCGTGGAAAGCGCCGAGCTCATCAAGTACGCGTCCAACGCGTACCTGGCCGTGAAGATCAGCTTCATCAACGAGATATCGAACCTGTGCGAGAAGGTCGGCGCCGACGTCAACGTCGTGGCCCGGTCGATGGGTCTGGACAAGCGTATCGGGTCCAAGTTCCTGCACGCCGGCTTGGGCTACGGCGGCTCATGTCTGCCCAAGGACACGCGCGCCATCGTCCACATGGCCGGTGAGACCGACGAATCCATGCGCATCATCAGCGCCGCCATCGCCGTAAATGAAGAACGCACGATCCGGGCGATCGAGAAATTGGAGAAGCTCACCGGTGGGCTGAAAGGCAAGACCGTCGGACTGCTGGGGCTGGCCTTCAAACCCAACACCGACGACGTACGCGAGGCCCCGGCGTTGCGCATCGTTCCGGCGCTGCGCGAACGCGGCGCCATCGTGCGCGGCTGCGACCCCAAAGCCGAAGAGACCTTCCTGCGGGAGATCGGCGACCTGGAGATCGTGAAGAGCGCCTATGCCTGCGCCGAGGGTGCCCACGCGTTGGTGCTGACCACCGAGTGGAACCCGTACCGCGAACTGGATCTCGAAGAGATCAAGCGGTCGATGAAGGACCCGGTGTTCCTGGACTGCCGTAACGTCTACGACCGTCCCCGCATGGAAGCCATGGGCTTCCGCTATGACTGCTTCGGGCGCTGACTCGGCCCCGGCGGGCCTTTTCTGGAATCTGATTTCAGCCGTCGTGCCGCTGGTGGGCAGCTTCCTGGTGTCGCTGCTCATTGCCCCCTACCTGGGTCCGCGCGGTTTCGGCCTGTACATGACCGTGATGACGGCGGCCACGCTGTTGCTCATTGTGGGCAAGTTCGGAATCCACGCGGCCACCAGCCGACTCCTCAGCGAACACGAAGACGAAGCGGGGCTCTGGCTACGCGTGGGCCTGGGCCTGCGATTGGTATTCACGTTGGCCGTGGCCGGCCTGGCCACGTTGGCGCGACCGTGGCTAAGTGACCTTCTGGGCGGCGAGGATCTGGACTCGGCCATGAACCTGGTGGGCGCGGTGATCGTATCGGCCAGCCTGTACGAAATGACCACCGAATCCCTGGTGGGGTTACGCCGCTTTCGCACGTTGTTGGTGACACGCCTGGCGTTTCTGGCCCTGCGGCTGGGAGTGATCGCCTGGGTGCGCTGGGGCGCGTTGGGCGTTACCGCGTTCCTGGCCGGGCACGCGTCGTCGCAGGCGTTGCCGGCCGTGGTGGTGCTGGGTTGGATGCTGTTGCACTACCGCATGCCCGCCCCGAGCTCCACCACCGGGCGCGACGCGCTGGCCCAGACGTGGCGCATCAGCGTGCCGCTGGCCGTGGGTTCAGCCAGCTTCCTGGCCTACGCGCACACCGACCGGGCCATGTTGGCGGCGTTGGCCAGTCCCGAGGCCGTGGGTCAGTTTGGCGTGGCGCGCAACATCATGGACGCCGCGTTGTTTCCGGTGTTTGCGCTGGGCTGGTCGTTGCGACCGGCGCTGGTGCGGGCGGTGGCGGCCAGGAATGAAGATCCCGACCGCGTCCAACGCGAACTCGGTGATGGCTTCCGGTATTCGCTGTTCTTCGGCATCGCCATGCCGGTGTTGCTGGCCGTCTACGGTGTCCCGCTTCTGGTCCATCTGTACGGGCCGGAGTACACCGAGGCCAGCCGCCTCCTGCTATGGATGTTGCCGGTGCTGGCCATCCGGGCTCTGGGCGCGCTGGTGTTTCCGGCGCTGCTGGCCGCCGATGCGCAGGCCCACTACGCAAAGCTCATGGGCGCGACCGCACTGGTCAACGTGTTGGCTAACGCACTGCTGATTCCTCGCTACGGTGCCGTCGGCGCGGTGGTGGCTACATTCTTGTCACTGGTCCCGCTCACGGCCGGCGGGTTTCTGGAGATTTCGCGTCGACTGGGATCGATTGCCTGGCGCCCGCACGCCAGCTGGCTGGGTCGATCGCTGGCGCTGGTCGCCGCGATTGGGGCGGTAGGCCTGGTGACACGGCCCGATTCGATGTTGGGACAGTTGGTGGCGGCAACGCTGGCTGGCGGACTCATCGGTCTGATCGGGTTTGGCGTGCCGCGCCGATTCAGGCCCTGACCAGCCACCGGCCGATAGGCTAGCTGCAAGAATCCCTTGACCTTCCAGCGAACGCAGGATAATTCTCCATGCCAGTTCGGCCCCTCTCCCCGAGGGCCGTCGTATCGACAGACTGAGCCTCGCAAGGACGGGCAACAGCATTGCAGATTTCGGCCGCCCTGTTCGGATTCGCCGTCGCGTGTCTGTTGTCCTTGGGCTTCACGCCTCTCGTCCAGCGTCTCGCGCAGCGACGCAATCTGTGGGACCAGCCGGGTCCCCGGAAGATCCACACGACCGCCCGGCCCCACATCGGTGGGTTGGCCATGGTGGCGGCCCTGGTTCTGACCCTAGTAGCGCTTAGCCTGACCTTTCGGGACCTGCCGCCCGCATTCACGTCGCTGGTCCGCGGCCTGGTGATGGCGGGCACCCTGGTGGCCGTGTTGGGCCTGATCGATGACATGCAGGGCAGCCGCCCATGGAAGAAGCTGGCTACGCAGGCGGTGGCGTTGGCCATGCTGCAGACCTACGCCGATGTACTGGGATGGCAAACGCTGGTTACCGCGAGCCTCGGGCTGAAGATTGTAGCCGCTGTCTTGACAACGGGTTGGCTGCTGGGCCTGACCAATGCAATGAACCTGATCGACGGCTTGGACGGCCTGGCCACCGGCACGGCGGCGATCGGCGGGCTGGGCACCGCGATCCTTGCCTGGATCCTGGGCGAGCCGGCCATCGCGTTGATTGCCGCGACGCTCGTGGGCTGTGCGCTTGGTTTCCTGCGCAGCAACGCTCCCCCGGCCAAGATCTTCATGGGCGACACCGGTAGCATGTTCCTGGGGTTCGTACTGGCCGCTCTGGGTGCCTGCCTGTTCTGGCGCCAGCCCTCGACCACCACGGCGCTGGGACTCCTTTTCCTACACTGGGTTCCGTGCCTGGACGCCCTGCTCACACTGGTGCGCCGACTGGTAACCAAGGTCAGTATCTTCGAGCCCGATCATGGGCACGTGCATCACCGCCTGCTGGACCTGGGCCTGTCGCAACGCCACGCCGGCCTTTCCCTGTGGGCGCTGTCTACGCTGGGTGCAGTGGCCGGCTTGCAAATCGTTCTGGGAAAGCCGCTGTGGGCGTGGTCAGGCGCGATACTTACCGCTACCTTGCCCTTGGCCTTCATCCTGCGTAGCTCGCAGGTTCGCGCGTCACTTCGGGGTGCTCCCCTCGACCCGGCCGCGGCTGGCCAGGATGCGCCTTTGACGGCCCACCTTACGGGTGAGCGAGCGGCCTGACCGCGCTGTAATACGGCGACTTGTATTTGCGGTATGGCGCGCTGAGACCCGCTCCACCTAAGCGCCTGCTCCGATTCGACCGAGGCACCCATGAAGAAGACCCTGACCATCGGGGCACCTGACAGCGACCTGTCCCGTGCCCACGCGCAGACCGTGGTAAGTCGCCTGCGCTCGGCCGTGGACTACGCAATCCATCTGGAGCTGTTCGACCTGCGATCGCAGGCCGAGAACGATTTCCACGACGACCATATTGCCACGAACCGAGCCGTGATCGAGGCCCTGCACGATCAACTCCGCGACGGCGAAGTGGATATGGTCATCCACACGGGCTTCGATCTGCGCGGGCAGGTCCACTCGGATTTCCGCGTGGCCGCCATTCTGCAACGACTGTCGCCGTACGACGCGCTGCTGTCGCCCCTGGAGCAGAGTCTGGACGAGCTTGAAGACGGCACCCGTCTGGGGGTGGTGCAGCTTCGCGCGCGGGCGCAGTTGTTGGAGCACCGACCCGACCTGGATGTAGAGCTGGTGGCCGGCGACGTGGGCCACTGGCTCACTGCGTTGATCGACGGCGACATCGAGGCCTTGGTCGCACCCAATGCCGCGTTGGAGCAGCTGGGGCTGCACGATCGCGTGAGCGAGATCTTCCCGCCCGAAATGGTGGTCCCGGCACCGTGCTCGGGGGTGTTGGTGTGCGTCGCCCGTGCCGATGACGATCAAACCCAACAACGAGTGAAAGCACTGCACCACGTGCCCACGGCCCAGGAGTACGCCGCCGAAATAGCGTTCATGGAAGCCCTGGGCGGGGCCTGGCAGCATCCGGTAGGTACGCTGGCGCAGTCGGTGCGCGACGAAATGGCCGTCATGGGACTGGTCGCCAGCCCCGATGGCTCGCAGATTCTGCGACGCGGCATCCAGGCCGCGGCCACCGACCCCGAGGCCATCGGCGAGACATTGGCCGAGCTTCTGCTGGAGCAAGGCGCCGGGGATTTGCTGGAGGGTCTGGACGGCGGCGACGCCGGTTCGATTTCGGGGCTGTTCCTGGCCAGTCACCTGGAAGTCGAGGTCGAGGCAGACGATGCCGACGCCGACGTGTACGATCTGGGGGCCTTCGACGTACTCGACCGCGACGAAGACCAGGAAACTTTCTGAGTTCTGGCTGAGTTCTGGCTGAGTTCTGGCTGCGCGGCGCGAGTTCTACCTGAACACCCACGATACCCAATTGCGAACGAGGAGCCCCTCCCATGGCGAAGCTGATCGATACCCTTCTGTTGCTGGCCCTTCCTGCTTCGGGAAAATCTGAAGTACGACGCTACATGGCGTCAGTCAGCCCCGAGCGGTGTCGCAACGAGTTCCACATGGGCGAGACGGTACAGTTGGACGACTACCCGTACGTGCACATGATGCGACGCATTTCGCAGGAGCTTCGCAACCTCGGCACCACGGGCGGGTTCTTCGACAGCGACGCTGAACCCATGAAGGAGCCGTTGGACTGGGGCACCCTGATCGAGCTGATCAACGAGGACTACGAAGACCTCACCGCGTCGCCCTCGCTGAAGAATGTTTCGGCCGGCGCCTGGTTGGTCGAACGATTCGACAATGCACGCGCCAAGGTCGGCGCCACGCCGTTGAGCGAGCACCTGACGGCCGACCAGCGTACGGCGCTGGCGGCGGCGATCGACGAAGAGGCGGCCGAGCTTTTGAAAGACAAGCTGGCGGGTATTCCGGACTCACTGGACGGGCGCACGATCGTCATCGAGTTCGCGCGCGGCGGGGCGCAGGGAAGCAGCATGCCGCTGGCTGCGCCGTTTGGTTATCAGTATTCACTTTCGCGTCTCTCCGATCGCATTCTGGAGCGCGCGGCCATTCTGTACGTATGGGTTACGCCCGAAGAATCGCGCCGCAAGAACGAAGAGCGATCCAAACCAGGTCGCGACGGTGACGCGTCCATTCTGCACCACGGCGTACCCATCCGCGTGATGTTGGAAGACTACGGAACCGACGACATGACCTACCTCATTGAGCAGTCGGGCAAAGCCGACCATGTGCGCGTGGAAACACGAGGCAAGTCGTTCGAGATTCCCGTCGCCCGCGTGGACAACCGCAGTGACCTGACGTCTTTCCTGCGCGCCGACGCGAACGATTGGGCCGAACAAGACGTGAAGAAGATCCACGAGGCATTGGGATCGGCACTCACGACCCTGAGCCAGCACTGACCCGAATCCAGGTCGCACACGGGCTACCTCTGGCCGGCATTCTGGAGAAGGTACGCTCCCAGGTTCACGCCCTTGCCGGACAAACCGAGTTTCCGGCGGATGTTTTCACGATGGGTCTGGACCGTTACCAGAGCCAGATGGAACTGATCGGCGATTTCCTTGGTGCTACGCCCGTCTTGGATCAGCCGGCAGATTTCGATCTCCCGGGTGGTAAGACGAGACCAAGCCTCACGGAAATCGTCGATGTTCCTGGACAGAAGAGCCTCGAGCTCGGCCGACATCTTGGCGAATCTCTCGGAATGGGCTCCGTCGGCATCCTGACGTAGGCGATGCAGGAGCGGACCGACGGCCTCCTTCACATCGCGACAGATTCTATGACGATACTCCTCGCGCTCCCGTTCGAGGGCCGAGAGAACCTGTCGCAGGGCCACGTCCTTCTCTTCGAGAGAGGCCCGCTCGGAGCGCAGTTGTTCCTCGCGTTCGGTCAACGTTTCGTGCGCGACGATGGAGTCGAGCGCAAGCGCCAACTGGTTGGCCACCAACTCCAGAAACTCCAGATCGACCTCACCGTAACGCCCCGGTCTTTGGCTCCCCACGTTGAACGTGCCGATGGGTTTGCCATGCTGATTGATGAGCGGCAACACCGCGTACGAGCGTAGACCCTGCTCCACGAATACCGAGTCCATGGGGAATCTCTGCTTGGCCGCGATATCCTCGGCCAACACCGCTTCGACGTGGTGGTAGACCCACCCGGAGTGACTGCCCTCGGCCGGGAACTCGAACCCAGAATACAGATCCACGGCTGATGAGAAGGGTTCGATTGCGATCGTCTCGAACGCGTCACGCTCGGGGATATACATGGTAATCGCGGTGCAATCTACCGGGAAGCGCTCACGCAATGTGGTGGCCAGTGCCGTGAAGACCTTTTCACGTTCGGTGTGGCCCACCACCGCTTCGCTGATCTCGACGATGGTCTGGTACTTCTCGATGGGACTGAGGAGCAGGTCCTCGTCGGGCGGAACAGGAGAGGAAGCAGGCAACTTGCTCAACATCAGCCTTTCTTTCGCGAGCGCACGCGAACCAGACGACAGCCCAAGTTTAGAGCAAAATCGAAGCGCCACGCCACCTCATCTACTCAATTCCTACTGTATTCCTCCGGATTGTCCGTCGACGTGGGCTCCGTATCCTCTATCTACCGTTTGAAGTTTGAAACCCGGCAAGAGAAAGGGACCTACCATGACACGCACCGACCTGGAACAGTTGGACAGCCGCCTGAACAGCCTGAACCTCAAGGGCAAGATCCTCGAGGGACTGGATGAATTCTACGCAGACGACTGCTCGTTCCGCGAAGGGAACGGCGAGCCCGTACAGGGCAAGGCGGCCCAGCGAGAACGCCTATCGACAATGTTTGCCTCGTTGAAGTCGTTCAATGGAGCCACGCTCCACGCCCAGACCATCGGCGACGACGTGACCCTGACCGAGTGGACGTTCGACATGACCGGCGGCGACGGCGAACCCATGCTGTGGAACGAAGTTCTGGCCCGCCGGTGGGCAGACGGCAAGGTCATCGACGAACGATTCTACCAGGCCAGCTAGCCAAACGAATGCGCCCGGGGGGTGGAACAATCTCCCGGGTGCGCTCTCAACGAGGAGGAACGAAATGAATTCCCAGAAGAACCATTTGCGCTTTGCTCTCCTGGCGTCATTGGCGTTGGTGGCGACCCTCGCATCCGCTCCCACGAGCGGCTGGGCGCAAGAGAAGACCCTCTATGAACGGCTGGGCGGCTACGACGCCATCTCGGCCGTGGTCGACGACTTCGCCGCCAAACTGTTCGACGACCCCGTGGTGGGCGCGCGCTTCTTTGGCATGAGCGACGACTCGCGCGAGGGTTTTCGGCAGAAGAACAAGAATCTGGTGTGCATCGTAACCGGGGGCCCCTGCAAGGTGATCAGTCGCCCCGCCGCGGTGACCCACGGCGGTCTGGGCATCAAGGCCAGCGAGTTCAACATCGTGGTGAACCATCTGGTCGACACCCTGAACAAGTTCAAGGTGCCGAAGAAAGAACAGAAGGAGCTTATGGACATCATCGGCACGTTGCGACCGGACATCGTGGAAGTCGAGAACATGTAGCCGGGGGGACGCCGTTCTGTCATTTGCGAGCGGGAGCTCTCGTGGATGACGGACGGCGTCCTACCGCTGAAGCGACGTTGGCCGCAGAAGTCAGCCCGCGAGCCCTTCCCAACGCAGCTCTCGTGGCGATGCCGCTCCCAGCTCGGTGAGTCGCGCCGAGAACTGCTCTACCATCCGGTTCGCCAGATCCGGCTCGGGGAACAACGATGTACCCACCTGCACCGCCGATGCACCGACCACGAAAAACGCCAACGCATCGTCGATGGAACCGATTCCTCCCACGCCAACCACCGGAATGGAAACCGCCCGCGCCGTCTCCAACACCTTGGCCAGGGCGATCGGCAGAATGGCCGGCCCGCTGTAGCCCGCCACCGCCCGCGGAAACACCGGCCTGCGCTCCTGCAGGTTCACTTCGACGCCCAACACCGTGTTGATGCAGGTGACCGCGTGAGCGCCACCCTGCTCGGCGGCCTTGGCCAGATCACCAATGGACGAAACGTTGGGCGTGAGCTTCACCCAAAGCGAACGGTCGGCGGGCAACGCGGCCCGCGCCAGGGCGGTGATGCGTTCGATGCGAACCGGGTCCTGACCAAAATCCAACCCGCCGCGCGCCACATTCGGACAACTGAGGTTCAGTTCGACGCCAGCCCAGCCGGGAAACTGAGCGAGGCGTTGAATCAACGTGGCGAACTCGTCTTCGTCGCGCCCCGCCAGGCTGACGATGACGCTGGCGTTCAGGAACCGAAGTCGGGGGAGCTTCTCCCCCAGGAATGCGTTGATACCGACGTTCTCCAGACCGATGGAATTCAACAAACCGTGCGGTTGCTCGCGCACGCGCGGCTGCGTGTTGCCCAACCGCGGTTCCATGGTCAGCGTCTTGGTAACCACCCCGCCCAAGGGACCGGGCGGGGCAATGTCGGTGTATTCGAGACCGTAGCCCCACGTTCCCGACGCCGTGAAAATGGGATTCTCAAAAGTAACGGGACCAATCTGCACCGACAGGTCGGGTGAGACCTGGCTCACGACGCTACCGCCGCGCCAAACTGGATGTCGGAAACCGCGAACACCGGGCCCTCCTTGCAAACCGTGCACATACGATCGCCACTGGCCGAAGGAATGACACAAGCTCGGCACACGCCCGCGCCGCAGCCCATCTGTTCTTCCAGACACACCCACAACGGGGCATCTGCTTCCTCACAGATCGCCGCCACCGCCTTCATCATGGGCGTGGGCCCACACGTGGCGACCGCCGCACCGGGAGTAGCTTCCAACGCGCGTTGCAGACCGTGCGTCACACGGCCGGTCTCCAGCGATTCGGTAGCACCGTCTTCGACCCACAATTCCCAGCCCGGCTCGTATTGGGTCAGCACCGCGGTTGGCAGGTCCGCCGGCGTGCGCCCGCCGAAAATGCAGTGAGGCGTGCTCCGGCCCCGGGAATGCAAATCTCGCGCAAGCCAATGCAGCGGAACCACGCCCACGCCGCCGGCCACGAAGATCGAGGGGCCGTCCAACAACCGAGGTGCGTCGAACGACTGACCCAGCGGTCCGAACAGGCGCATCTCGTCACCCGGCCTGGCCACCGCCATGGAAGCGCTGCCCTTGCCCGCGACTTTTATGAGAATGTCCAGCTCGCCGTCGCGGTGATCAAGAATGCTGAACGGCCGCGCCAACAAACAGTCGGTGCGCATGGGGTGCACCATGGCGAACTGCCCGGGTCGAGCCTGGGTCGGTAGATCGATCGCCATGGTGAGCACGACGGTGTCGCGCGCCACGCCGGTATTGGCAAGAACTCTGGCCATGCCCAGACCACGGCCCGGCATCAGAATGCGTTCCAATCCCGCGGGCCGGTAGCCCCCGGTCCACCGCGACGCAACGTCCTGCGCGGGCTGCCCCCCGCTGACGCCGTCGCGCCGCCGGCCCCGGGGCCATCCGCGGTTTCTTCCAGCACCAACTCCCCCACCTCGTTCAGCACGAACTTCTTGGGAATGGCCTCGGTAAATATCGCGCCGTCGAGCGCCAGGGCTTGTGACGACCCGGGATACGTAGCCCGCACGATGTCGAACGCCGTGGAGTCGGCGCCCGCCTCGAGCGAGGCGATGTAGCCCACCGCGTAGGCCGCTTTGGGCGCGAGGCCGCTGTCCGGCGCCAGGCGCAGGGTCTCTTCGTAGTAGTCCTTGGCCAGATCGGGACGGTCCAGATCGGTCAAGAGCAACTCGCCCAGCCGGAAGGCAGCGTCGAACGCCGTGCTATCGGCCAGGTCGTAGCGGGTCTTCAACGTGGCGTAGGATTCCAGATGACGCCTGACCCCATTGATCCGCTCCATGAACTCGCCGCCGCCGCGTTCCTCGCCGGCCGCGGTGAATTGCGCTTCCACCCGTTCATCCAGTGGCCCGTACTGCTTCATGAAGTAGTCGCCCAGGATCCAATGCGCCTCGGCGATGACCTTGCCGTTGTCAGAGAACTCGTCGGCTGTTTCTTCCAGGATGACCACGCCAGCGTCTTCGTTGCCGCGATCCAGTTCGAGCTGCCCGGACAACAGCAGGAACTTCGCTCGCCGATTGAAGAACTCGGCTTCGCCTTCCAGATCGGCCAAGAGTTCGGCCGCCTCGTCCGATCGGCCCAATCGGCGCAGCGACTCGACCCGATTGAATTTCGCGTTGAAACGGCCCCGTCGGGAGGTGTCTCCCGAGTCCACCTGGGCCAGCAGCTCGGCTGCTTCCTCGTCGCGTTCGAGTTTTCCGTACACGTCGGCGAGCGCCAGAATCACCGATTCACGCTCTCTGTCGTTGGGATTCTCGTCCAGGAACTGCGTGTAGTATTTCACGGCCTGGTCGTATTTCTCGGACTGGGCGTAGGCATCACCCAAGCGAAAGAGGGCTCGCACCCCGAAGCGGCCCGCGGGGTAGCTTTCCCGCAAAATGCGAAACTGGTCCAGCGCGGCCTGCTCTTCGCGCAACGAAAGGTGAGCCAGGCTCTTGAAGTACAGAGCTTCCTCGCGGAACTCACTCTGCGGAAAGTTCAGCAACACGTTGTCGATGTTGCGTAGAGCGTCGCGATACTCGCGCAGGCGAAAGTGCGACTTGCCCTTCAGGAACAGGGCGTCGTCGACCAGACTGCTTTCGGGATATTCCTCGAGCACCAGATCGCTTTTGGCAATGGCCAGGCGATACTTGGATTTCTGCGCGCCGGTGGGCACGTTGGCCGGGTCAATGTCCTTGCCCAGATTCTCCGCCTCGTTGAAGGCGCGCTTCGCGTTGTAGAACAGATTGTAGTAGGCGCAGCCGTTGACCAGCGTGGTCGCCAGCAATAGCGCAATGATTCCCGTGAACCTCATCGATCGAACCACCGTCTTTCCCATGTTCACGTCGATGCGCGCACTCACCTGGCCACAGCCTCCTGGGCCCAGCGTTGACCGTGCGTGAGCCGACCGGCCAGGTAGGTTGCCTGCACCCGGCCCGTCAACGAACGACCCAGCCAGGGACAGTTTCGCCCCTTGCTAAGCAGGTCACGCTCGCGCGGCATCCACGATGTTTCGGTGTCGATCAGGGTAAAATCGGCAGCGGCGCCAGGCCGTAGAGTTCCGCCTTCACTTCCAATGATACGCGCGGGCGCCAGCGACATCAACCTGACCAGGTCCAGCAACGAAAACGAGCCGCGCCGAACCAGCCGGTCGTGGCAGGCGGCAAACGCCGTTTCCAGCCCCACCACCCCAAACGGAGCCAGATCGAACGGCTGTTCCTTCTCGTTGGGAGTATGGGGCGCGTGATCGCTGGATATGCAGTCGAGGGTGCCGTCGGCCAGCGCCTCCACCAATGCCTGCTGATCGTCCATGGATCGGAGCGGCGGGCGCATCTTGAAACGGGAGTCGTAGGTGGCACAGTCGGCGTCCGTGAAGTCCAGGAAATGAGGCGCGGTTTCGGCCGTCACGGCTACCCCCTGGTCCTTCGCCCGCCGAATCAGTTCGAGCGCGCCCCGACTGCTTACGTGAGCCACGTGCATGCGGGCACCACTCAGGCGGGCCAACTCGATATCGCGCGCCACCCCCACCACTTCGGCCGCGGCGGGAATACCCTTCAGCCCCAGCCGGGTGCTCCACTTGCCCTCGTGCATCACGCCTTCAGCGCTGAGCGTTTCGTCTTCGGCGTGGGTAATCACCGGTACGCCCAGAATGCGACTGTATTCCAGCACATGTCGGAACAGGCCAGCATCGCGCACGGGTTGGCCGTCGTCGGTCAGGGCCACGGCACCGGCATCGACCATGTCGCCGTACTGGCACATGGATTTGCCTTCGAGGTTGTGCGTAACCGCCGCCGCCGGCAACACACGGCACTGGCCCGCGGCCAAACCCTTGTTGCGTACCAGATGTACAACCGCCGCGGTATCCACGGCCGGTGACGTATTGGGCATGGTCACCACGGTGGTGAAGCCGCCCGCCGCCGCCGCCGCCGAGCCGGTCTCGATGGTTTCCTTGTCTTCGAACCCCGGCTCGCGAAAATGCACGTGCAGGTCCACGAACCCCGGCGCCACGACCAGGCCCTTCGCGTCCACGCGCGGCAGGTCGACACCCCCTTCGGGTGCGGGTCCGGCGTCGCACGCGGTGACCTTCCCCTCCTGAACCACGAGGTGACCCTTGGCATCGAGGTCGCGAGACGGATCGAGAATGCGTACACCCTCGATGATCAGGTTGCCCTCATTGGCCGACACGGTGGTTGTCCTTCCGAACCTTGTTGTCACGAGTAGTCTTCATCAGGCGATCGTGTCCCCCAACGACTCGGGCGCCCCACCCGACAGCAGATACAGAACCGCCATGCGGACGGCCACGCCGTTGCTGACCTGGTCCAGAATGACCTGACGGTCGCCGTCGGCCACGCTACTGGAGATTTCCACGTCGCGATTCATGGGACCGGGGTGCATGACGAAACAGTGTGATCGACACTCGGCGATCACCTTGTCTTCCACCCGGTAGGCACGGGCGTATTCCCGATTACCGGGAAACAGATTGTTCTCCTGCCGCTCGAGCTGAATGCGCAGCACGTTGATACAGTCGGCATCGCGTACGGCTTTCTCCAGATTGGTTTCCACCGTGCAACCCATGGCTTCGATTTCCATGGGAATGAGCGGCGGCGGGCCGCACACGGTTACCTGCGCGCCCAACTTCGTGAGCCCCCAGATGTTGCTGCGCGCCACGCGTGAATGCGAAATGTCCCCCACGATGGTCACGCGCTTGCCGTCCAGTGAGCCCAGCTTCTGCCGCATGGTCATCATATCCAGAAGACCCTGGGTCGGATGCTCGTGCATGCCGTCGCCCGCGTTCACCACGCCGGCCGGAATGCGTTCGGCCAGGTAGTGCGGCGCACCGCTTTGCCCATGGCGAATGACGATGAGATCGACCTTCATGGCCAGGATGTTGTCCACGGTGTCTTTGAGCGTTTCGCCCTTGGCGAGCGAACTGCCCGACGCGCTGAAGTTCACGACGTCGGCATTGAGACGCTTCTCGGCCAACTCAAAGCTGATTCGCGTGCGCGTGCTGTTTTCGAAGAACAGGTTGGCGATGGTGCGACCGCGCAACACGGGCACCTTGGGAATGGGTCGGTCCATGACCCGGCGAAAGGCCGTGCCGGTATCGAGAATGCTCAGAAGTTCTGCCGACGTGCAACTTTCCAGGTCGAGCAGGTCCTTCGTTCTAAGCATCAGCCTCCCCTTGCATCTCTCCCACCACGACCGCCTCGCGATCGTCGAATTCCTTCACCATGACCTTGATGACCTCGCGTTTGCTGGTGGGCACGTTCTTGCCCACGAAGTCGGGTCGGATAGGCAACTCGCGGTGCCCGCGGTCGATGAGCACGGCCAGCTGAATGGCCCGTGCACGACCGAAGTCCATGAGTTCGTCCAGGGCCGCACGCACCGTGCGACCGGTGTAGAGCACGTCGTCCACCAGCACCACGATCTTGTCGCTCACGTCGAAGCTCAGGTCGGTGCGCCCCACTTTGGGCACCGGACCCAGCGTGGACAGGTCGTCGCGGTAGAAGGTGATATCCAGTGTGCCCAGGGGTACTTCCTGACCCTCGAAGCTCTTGATCGCGTCGCGCAGCAAGCGGGCGACGCTCACGCCGCGCCGTTGCACACCCACCAGCACCAGATTATCGGTTCCCTTGTTGCGCTCGACGATCTCGTGCGCAATGCGCGTGATAGCGCGATGGACCTGGGCCTGGTCCATGATCTGGGCTTTCTCGAGGTAGGTCATCGCGAGGCTCCCGGCCGAAGATGAGGCGGCTGCTGGGCAAAAAAACTCCCGCTACGCCGGGAGGCGTACGGGACGTGGCTTGCGGCCAGCGTGTTGGCCATCGAATACCCCTTTCGGACCTCTCGGGATCCGCTTAAAGGATGAGCGGCTCGGCGACGCGTTTGTGCAACGGTTCCCGGCCGGTTCGGTTGTTCAAATGAGGCTACGCCAAACACCGGGCCAACGCAAGCCGCCTACGGCGTGGGCAGCTGACCCAGGTGCGATCGCGCCTGCAGGGCCCATCCCGACTCGGTGTCGAGTTCCAGATAGGCCAACCAGGCGCTGCGGGCCGCCTCCAATTCGCCCATGCGCTCGAGCGACAGGGCGTAGGTGTAGCGAGCCCGTAGGAAGTGATCGTCCAACGCCAGCGCCTGCTCCAGGTGCTGAGCCGCTTCGCCGAATGCGCCGCGCTGGAAGTGGGCCGAGGCCAGCCCGTACCGAGCGTCCTTGTCGCGCGGCCGCGCCACCACTACCTGGGTAAGTTCGATTTGGGCGGCATCGGGATCGCCCAGTTTCAGGAGCACCAAACCCAGATTGTAACGGGCATCCACGAAGTGGGGCGCCGTCATCAACGCCGCCCTGAAGGCTCCGGCCGCATCCTGGTAACCGTCTTCGTATTGCATCTGGTCAACGCCGCGGTTGTAGGCCTCACGCGCGGCCGCCACCGCTCGCACCTCATCGAGTTCGGCCGCGGCGACCCGCACCTCGACCTTTTCTCCGGGCAAGGGTAGCTGGGGCGAGGAAAATCCATTGTCCATGGCAATGCGGGCCGCCCGGTCGTGATTCCCGAAGAAGCGCTCCGATATCTGCTCCCAGGTGTCGTCACCCTGCACCACGTATTGCAGGGTCTCGGCCGCGACGATCGGCGCAACCACGGGCGCCTCCTTCACGGTCGTGGCCGGTGGCGTCGAAGCGCATCCCGCGACAAAAGCCATGCAAACGGCAGCCAATAGCCCGCCGATCACCGTGTGAGAATGATCGTGATGAATGTACCGCCACCCCATCATGCCGCGCGCAGATCCTCGTACGAGTCGCGGTACGCCAACAGGGCACGCACCACCTCGTCGCGCTCGTTGAACTGGAACACGCGCTTGCGCAGATCGGAAATACCCGGGTATCCCTTCAGGTAGGGTCCGAAGTGTTTCTTCATGCGGCTGATTCCGGTACGTGGCCCCTTCAATGCAACCTCGCGGTCGAGATGATCGACCAGCGTGTCGATGATGCGAGCGACCCCCGGGCGGGTGTACGGCTCACCGGCCAACGCCGCCTTGATCTCCTCGAAGATCCACGGATTGCCAATAGCCGCGCGCGCGATCATGACCGCGTCGCAGCCGGTCTCGCGCCGCATGCGTAGATAGTCTTCGCCACTGCACACGTCGCCGTTGCCCACCACGGGCACGCTCGCCGCAGCCTTCATTTCGGCAATGGGACCCCAGGCCGCTTCGCCGTTGAACAGCTGGTCACGCGTGCGACCGTGCACAGTGATGGCGCACACCCCCGCCTGCTGCAGCATGTCGGTCACTTCCAGATAGTTCAGCGAGGTCGAGCTCCATCCCAACCGGATCTTGGCGGTGACCGGCAGCGTGGTCGAAGCCACCACCGACTTCACGATGTCTTCCATGAGCGGCACGTTGCACAGCAACGCCGAGCCGCCGTTTCGTTTGACGATCTTCTTTACCGGGCAACCGAAATTCAGGTCGATGACATCGGGTCCCAGTTTCTCGGCTTCGAACGCGGCCTCGCCCATCTTGTTCGGATCGCTGCCGAACAGCTGGATGCCCACCGGGCTTTCGCCTGGGGCCAGCTCCATGAGTTCGCGCGTGGCGGGGTTGCCGTGGATGATTCCGTCGGCGCTGACGAATTCGCAGTACGTCATGTCGGCGCCGTGATCGCGGCACACCGCCCGAAACACCATGTCGGTCACGCCAGCCATGGGCGACAACAACACGTCGGCACGCTCGAACAAGGCGCGTACATGCTCGCGCTTGCGATCCACCCGGTTGGACCGGTGGAATTCGGCGTCGTGGATGCTGGTGTTCTTGTCCATGTTTCTCAGAAAGTGAGTACGTGCTCGGCGTCGTCCATGAGGGTCAAGATGGTGGGCCAGCCGATGACCTCATCGACGGCCGATTGCACTTGTGCGGGTGTGAACCCCTCGAGAGCCACCGATGCACTACACGCATAGGTGCGAACCGGTTCCATGCCGCGCAACGCGGCCCACAGGTCAGCCGGCGTGCTGGCGTTGCGTGCGCCTACCCGCTCATCCATCCGTTCCTGCGCGGCCTGATCCGATGGCACCAGTATCACCTGGTCCAGGTCCTCGTTCATCAGGCGCTCCAGCGCCTCGAAGAACAATACTACATTTGCCGGCCGACCCATGGATCCAGCCGCCGCGGCCGCGCTGAAGGCCGAATACAGGCGATCAAAGCCACCGTGGTGGCACAGCACCAGCAAGCCCCCAGCCGGTTCGCCCATTACATCCCCGCGTACTTGGGACCGCCGCCACCCTCGGGGGTAACCCAGTCGATGATCTGGTACGGATCCATGATGTCGCAGGTCTTGCAGTGGACGCAGTTGGAAAAGTTGATCTGGAACTTCTGCTGGCCGGCATCGCCGGGCAGCCACTCGTACACGTTGGCCGGGCAGAAGTGCTGGCACGGGTTACCGAATTCCTTGGTGCACCGCGTGTGGCAGATGTCCAGGTCACGCACCACCAGGTGACTGGGCTGGTCCTCTTCATGACCCGTATCGGCGTGGAACACCGAGGTGAGCTTGTCCATGGTGAGCTTGCCGTCGAATTCGAACTCCGGGCGGGCCTTACCTGCGTTGCTACGGTCGGGCGAATATTCGGCGCCGTAGTAGTCGGGTACCGACTTCATGTGCTCATGGCCCGCCGGCGCCGGCCAGGGATCCTTCAGACCGCGTCCGCCGGTCAGGAACTGCGCTCCGGCGTGGAACATGGCCGACCACAGCCCGCCCTGGAAACTCTGGTGGAAGTTTCGCGCGCCCCACAGCTCCTGCTTGGCCCAGCTGTTCTCGAAACGATCGGCGTAACCCTTGAGCGTGGCGGCCGATGCATCGCCGCTGACCAACGCTTCGAGCGCGGTCTCGGCGGCCATCATGCCACTCTTCATGCCCAGGTGGATGCCTTTCAGACGCATACCGTTCAGAAAGGCGGCCGAGTCACCCACGACCATCACGCCGTCGGCGTACAGCTTGGGCATCGAGTAGTAGCCGCCCTCGGGAATCGTGGCCGCGCCGTACTTGAGCAGCTTGCCACCCTCGAGCATTTCGGCCAGAAGCGGATGCACCTTGAGTCGCTGCAGGCGCTGGTGCGGATCGAGGAAGGGATCCTTGTAGTCCAGGCCAATGACCAGGCCCACGATGACTTTGCGATCGGTCAGATGATAGATGAAGCTGCCGCCGAATTCCTCGGACTTCAGTGGGTAGCCCATGGTGTGCAACACCGTGCCCGCCTTGAGCCTTCCCTCGGGCACTTCCCAGATTTCCTTCACGCCGACGCCGTACACCTGCGGGTGCGTGGGTGAGTGCATGTTCAACCGCGCGAACATCTCCTTACAAAGACTTCCACGCGCACCCTCACCCAGAATCGTGACCTTGGCCTTTATGTCGATGCCGGGCTCATAGTTGGGCTTCTTCTGGCCATCTTTGCCAATCCCCTTGTCCCCGGTTCGCACGCCCACCACCGTATCGCCTTCGTACAACATTTCGGCGCCGGGGAATCCGGGGAAGATCTGGATGCCCATTTCCATGACCTTGGGCGCGAGCCACTTGGTGACGTCGCTCAAACTCAGGACAAACTTGCCTTCGTTGCTCAGGGGCGGTGGCGTGATGGGCAGCTTGAACTGACCCTTGTCGGTCAGGTAGATCACCTCGTCGCGACCGACCTTGGTCTGGAACGGCGCTTCGGTTTCGAACTCGGGAATGAGTTCGCGCATGGCCTTGGGGTCGAACACCGCACCGCTGAGGATGTGGTCGCCAATGTCGGCCGACTTCTCGATCACCACGATCATCGGCTCGATCGGCGTGTCGGTCTTGGCGTTGTGTTCGGCCACGAGCTGGCCCAGCTTGTAGGCGGCGGCCAGATTGGCGGGTCCCGCTCCCACGAACAGGACATCGACCTCGAGCGATTCGCGCGCTTCATTCGACATTCGCAGCAAACTCCCAGCGAAAAGGCAACTTGGGGCAGTCGGTAGTCTAAGGGCAGGGCGCGACGAGGGCAACTTCCGGAGGCGGGCGACCGGCTAGTCATCGAGCTCGCCGGAAACGCGATCATTCAGCTCGGGCGAGGCCTCGGGGTCAATGTACCCAGTCAAAGCGACGGCCCGTTCCAATTCTGGAACGGGCCTGATCATCTGGCACAATGCTGGTGGCCGACTAGTTGGCCAGGCGCACCAGGTCATCCACCAATTGCTCACGCTGCAAGTCCGTCTCTGCCGACCCGTTCGCCACGACGGTCAGGTCGATGCTGTAATACACCACGACGAAACAGTTCACGTAGGTAACGACATGGCAGGTCGGGGGAACCGGGGGAAGTGGCACTATGTACGCAATGGCAATAGTCTTTCCCACGTCGCTCGGCTCTATTTCTTCGATCTCGGTCTTGGCCGCAACTTCCATTTCCGACGCCATCGCCCGAATCAATTCCAGCACAACATCGTGATCGAGAGCAGCAATCCCACCGGCGTTCTTCATTTGCCCAACGGCCTCGTCCTGCACGGCCAATATATGTGCATCGGAAACGGGCGCGGACACCATGAGCAGGAGACTGGCTTCGTCGAGCAAGCGAAGCAGATGCACGCGGTCGCCCGACTCGGCTGCCTTTTCGAATCGGTCGAAGAAGCCGCTGTCGATCTCCTCCATGCGAACGATCACGTCTTCGTACCCGTGGATCAGCTTCTCCAGCTCCGTTTCGTCGAGCGAATCACCAATGCGCGCGAAGGAATCCTGGGCAAGTGAACTATTCGCGGCGGGGCCATATCCCAACAGAGCGCCGCGAAAGTAGTCCTGTCCGTTGAAATCGGTGGAGGGTCCGGACGCAGTCTGATCGCCGCCGCACCCAGCCACGAAGAGAAGAATGGGAATAAGCAGGGAAAATACGGTTCTGGTAGACATCAGTTCAGTTCCTTTATGAGTAGGATGACGAGACACAGTGGGCTGCCTACCCCTATGGACGGGCGAAGGGGAGGGGCAGACCGACGCTCTCGACGTGGTGGAGAGCGGAAGTGAAGAAAGGTGCAGGCCAAGTGCAAATCCGTGCATCAATTTGACGAGCGTTACCCTTTGCACAGTAGTTCTTGGCAGTGTATGGACCGGCGGCAACGACAAGGTTTTGCGCCACCACCAACGCCTTGACCCCTTTGCGGCTGGCCCCTAGGCTCACGACCCTGGCGCGAAGTGCACGAGAATCTGCCGCAATTTCAAGGAACAATGGATCCCATATCCCGCCCCCCGCACATCGTGCTGGC
The DNA here is from genome assembly GCA_029262065.1 of Candidatus Krumholzibacteriota bacterium. Lineage (GTDB taxonomy): Bacteria > Krumholzibacteriota > Krumholzibacteriia > JAJRXK01 > JAJRXK01 > JAJDAC01. The sequence goes on from JAJDAC010000019.1 coordinate 36,750, forward strand.
CAACTCGGTGCGCCTTCTGGCGGGCGCCGAACGGTTCGTGTTGGATATTGCCGCCGGCCTGCGCAATCGCGGCTGGCGGGTGACCATTGCCGCCTACCCCGACGCTCCACTCATCCAGGCCGCACGCGCGGCGGGGCACGAGGTGTTCGAGCAACGCGTACGCACCGACTCAGCCCCCTGGCTGGTGGTGCCGTTCATGCGCTGGCTGGGTCGCAACCAGGTAGACCTGGTGTTCACCAACTACGACAAGGACCTGCGCACCATGGGCTTGGCTGCGCACCTACGGGGTCTACCGGTGGTGCATTCGCGGGAGTGCGACGTACCCCTGAAAAACAAGGCCAGCTACCGCTACTTCTACGCCAGCGTGGCCGATCACGTACTGGTGAACAGCGAGGCCACGCGCAAGACCACGCTGGACTCGGTGTCGTGGTTGAGCCCAGACCGGGTCTCCATTCTGTACAAGGGAATCGATCTGGAACCGTTCGCCACGGCCACGCCACCCCGTCCGAGCGACGGACCCACGATCTTCGGTTTCGCCGGACAGCTGGTGCCACGCAAGAAAGTAGACCTGGTGCTGCGCGCGCTGGCCGCCCTGCCCAACCCGGCCTGGCGGTTTCGCGTGGCCGGCGAAGGTCCGGAGCTGGCCGGCTTGAAGACGTTGGCCGACGAGCTGAACATTTCCGAGCGGGTGGATTTCCTGGGCTACGTCACCGACATTCCCCACTTCATGCACAGCATCGATGCCCTGGTGTTGCCATCGCTGATCGAAGGCTTCGGCTACGTCCTGGTGGAAGCCGCAGCGGCGCGCGTGCCCAGTGTGGGGTTCGTGGCCAGCAGCGTACCCGAGATCGTGGTGGACGGCACGGGCCTGCTCATAGAGCCGCAACCCCAGTCGCAACAGGTGGAGCGCTGGAGCGCCGCCCTTTTGCAACTCATGACCGACCCCGTCGCGCGCCGGGCCATGGGTCAGGCCGCCTATGAGCGCACGCTGGCGCGGTTCAGCGAAGCGATCATGTTGGACACATTGGAAAACAAGCTGAAGCAGTACCTGGATGCTTCGCTCACCTCTTTGTCTTCGGAGACACACGCATGAAAGTAGCGGTGGTACAGACCAACCCTGAGTTCGGCGAGGTCGCGGCCAACCTCGACGCGGTCGAACGCCAGCTGAAACAAAGCGAAGGCGACGTGGATGTGTTCGTCCTGCCCGAGCTGTTTCAGACCGGCTACCTGTTTCTGTCGAAGCAGGAGCTGCGCGCGGTGGCCGAGCCCGTGGATGCCAGCCCCACCCTCGATCGCCTGCATGATCTGGCCAAGCAGCACAACGCCGCCATTGCCGCCGGCTTCGCCGAGGCCAGCGCCGACGGCGTCTACAACAGCTCGGTCCTCATGGGGCCACGCGGCGTTCTCTCCATCTACCGCAAGATCCACCTGTTCCACGAAGAGAAACTGTACTTCCAGCCCGGCGACCGTCCGTTCGAAGTGGTGGAATTTCGCGGCGCCAGGATGGGCCTGATGATCTGCTTCGATTGGCGCTTCCCCGAAAGCACGCGCTCACTAGCCTTGCTGGGTGCCGACATCATTCTCCACCCCAGCAACCTGGTACTCCCCTGGTGTCCCGCCGCCATGATCACGCGGGCGCAGGAGAACAACCTGTACACCGCCACCGCCAACCGCTGGGGCGTGGAAGATCGCGGCGGCAAGAAGCACCGCTACATTGGCCAGAGTCAGATCGTGGGGCCGCGTGGCGACCTGCTGGTGCGTGCGGGTGAGGAAGAAGACGCGATCCTATCGGCCGAGATCGACCTGGAGTTCGCGCGCAACAAGCAGGTGGGCCCGCACAACAACCTGTGGGAAGACCGACGCGAAGAGTTCTACGTGCGGGCCAGCGATTCGCCCTGAAGTTTTCTGGGCCGCGCATGCGGACGCACCTGTTCAGCCCACTCGCCCAAGGTGATCATGCGCTGATCCGATAGCGCGCTCTCGAGCTTGCGGTACAGATCCTTCTTGCCGCCCTGACTGCGCAGGTTGTTGAGCCAACCCAGGTCCACATCGGGCCGGAAGCTGTCCAGCTCCCACGGATGGAAGTAGTACACCACCGGCTCATGCTGGCGGTTCTGCACCCGACGCGCCGAGGCCCGCACCACGCTGAGCGGCAACAGCCGGAAGTAGCCGCCGCCGCTGAACGGCAGATTGACCGGGCCCACCCGCAGCGTGGTCATGGGCATGACCAGCAGCGAATCTAGCGAGTCCCCCAACAGGAACGGTTCGCGTGGCCCCGACGGGTTGCCGTAGCGGGGGTGGGCCACGGGAAACAAGCTACTGTCGACCGTGAAGCCTTCTTCCTGCAGCACGTCTAGAGCCCAATAACTGCGTGGCACGATGGTGAAGCTGGGCGCGCGGTACAGGGTGGGGGCCACGCCGATGGCGTTGCCAATGGCGTCGCGACCGCGGCGCGTGTCGTCGCGAAAGGTCTCGCGGTCGAGCGTGTAGATGACCGGATGATCGTAGCTGTGGCAGCCAATTTCATGACCGGCGTCGGCGATGCGCCGAATGATGGCCGGTTCGCGATCGGCCAACCAACCCAACACGAAGAACGTGGCCCGCATGTTCAGGTCGTCGCACAGGGTCAGAAGTCGATCCACGCCGCCACCGGCGCGACGGTCCAGACTGTTCCACGAGTCCGACGACATCTGATCGGCATAATTGTGGGCGTGGTACCACTCTTCCACGTCGATGGTGAGAATGCCGGTGGGTTCGTTGGTCGAGGACATGGTTGGGATTCCGATGATGCGTGGAACTAGGTGGGCACGGCGGTGGAGCCGCGCGACTCCTCGAGGATATCACTCAATGCGCGGGCCGCGGCGTCCCAACTGTGGTGTTCGTTGACCATGGACACCGCGCGCTGCGATTGCTGCTCGGCGAAGGCGGGATCATCCACAAGTCGAAGGATGGCCTGGGCGAACTCCTGCGGCTCGTCGGCCACCTGCAGATGGTCGCCACCCGCGTTGGCAATGCCGCGCACGGCCATCGAAGTAGCCACCACGGGCAACGATGCCGCCATGGCTTCCAGAACCTTGTTCTGCGTTCCCTGGGCAATGCGCAATGGGACCACCGCCACGCTGGCGTCCCACAGGTACGGCCGCACGTCCTTCACCCAGCCAGTCACGCGTACACCCTTGACGTTGGCCAACGCCCGCACCTTGGGAGTAGGCCGTGAACCGACGATGTCGAACACCACGTCGGGGCGTGTCTGGCGCACGAGCGGCAGGATCTTTTCCACGAAGAAGGTGACCGCGTCGATGTTGGCGCCGTAGTCCATTTGCCCGGTGAACACCAGCCGCGGGGGCACACCCCTACGCGCCAGCTGGGGCATGGCGAAAAACTCTCCGTCCACTCCGTTGGCCATGGCGTAGGTGGGAAGCTCGGGACCAATGGTGGCGAACGTGCGTACCTCGGCTTCGCTGACGAACAGGCATTTGTGAGCGTGTTGCAGGATGTGGCGCTCGTACTTGGCCAACTCCCTTTGCTCACGACTGTAGATCCAGCGCTTGGGCGTGCGCTCGTGGCGCGCGTACTGCCCCCACTTCTCGCTGTCCACGTCGATGAAATCCATGACCCCCGGCAACCCGGTACGGGCATGTAGATCCAACCAGTACGGCGCCATGGATGAGCTGAACACGTAGGCCGCGTCGAACTTCACCTCGGTTTGCCAGCGGTCGATGGTTCGGGTCACGTCGGGGTGATGGAAGTAGCCAAGGGTTACCGGTTCGCGTTTCACCAGACTGGCCAACGCGCCCACCGCCCGTCGCCACGGACTCAGCGCGAACACCGCGTGACGATGGCAAAACGACTCGAGCGCGTCTTGCACTTCTTGCGACTCTTCCGCGTCATCAATGGCGCAAAGCCACAGTCGGTGCTCCTGCCCCAGACGACTCAGCAGGTTGAAGCTGCGGATCCGATCGCCCCGGTCGGGGGGAAACGGCACTCGGTGGGTCAACGCTAGTACATCCACACGAACTTCCTCACGGCAGATGCCGAACCAGACGGGTACCCAGAAACGTGGCCACGGGAACGGGCAAGCGCTGCCACATTCTCATGGCCAGTTGGTAGCGCGGATTGTCCACCCGCGCGGAGTCATCAATGGGCTCATTGGAAGCGGTACCCTGATGCCAGTGTAGCGGGCACTCCTGACTTCCCCACTGCTTCTTGAATCGGTACGTGCCAGCATCCTTGGTGGACCGTCCAAAATCGAACTGCTGGTATCCACTTTCGATGCTCGACGCCAACATCTTCCAGTACAAGAACATGTTGGGTGAAATGTTGCGGTGTTCCTGCAGGCTGGCCGCGAAGGGAATCTGCTGGCGTCCCTGCCAGCCGCTGGTGAACCCCACCGCCACTACCTTGCCCGCGAGGGTCGCGGTGTGGATACGGGTGCTGTCGGCGAAGGCGCGCCCCCAGGCTTCGAACAAGCCGCGCGGGTAACACGGCGTCCCCAGGTCGCGCAGGTTGCGACGGTACACCGAATAGAACGCATCGAGACGCTCCATCCCGCCTTGGTGGTACACCAGCTCGGCCTTCTCACCCTTGCGAGCCAGGTTGCGCACCTTGGCCTTCAAGGTCGACCACAGCTCGTCCTCCGCCGCGGGCAGGTCGAGGCGCATGGTCACCTTGTGATCGGCGGCCGGCCAGGAGGATCCGCCCTGATGGTCGTGGCGCAGCTGCACGTACTCAAGCCCGTGGCGCTGACGCAGGTCCATCAGCCCACTTTGCAGTTGCTCGGTGGCTGTGTCGCTGACACTGAAGGCGCCGGAGTGGTCGCTTACCGGCAGACTAACGCCGAAGCGGCCGAACAGACGGCTGCGCAGCAACGCCACGCTTGTCCCCGCCTCCAACTCCGAACCCCGGAACACGCCTATTCGCACTATGTTCTGACCCAGACCTTCGCGTAGAACCTCACCGAACGCGTGCGTGCGGTACATGGCACCGGGGCCGCCGGCGGCGGCGTCCCATTGTTCGGCAGAACCCTCGAATTGTGCGACTCGCAACGTCACGCCATCACCTCGTGATAGATCTCAAGGAATCGATCTACCATCCTATCGAACCGAAAGGTAGCTTCCACCCGCGCACGGCCGGCCTCACCCATCAGCCGGCGCTTCTCGTCGTCATCGACCAGCAAGCCCAGTGCCTCGGCCAGGGCGTCGTGATCGTTGGAGGGCACCAGCAGACCCTGGACTCCGGGCTCCACCAATTCGGGATTGCCGCCCACCGCGGTCGCCACCACGGGCAAGCCGCTACTCATGGCTTCCAATAGGGTTACCGATGTGCCCTCACTGAGACTGGTAAGCACGAAGACATCCCAGGCCCGGAGCAGATCGGGCACATCATCACGCTGCCCCAGCAGCACCACGGTGTCCTGCAAGTCGGCCGCAGCAATCTGCGCCGTCAGCTCTTCTTCCAATGGCCCGCCGCCGGCCAGGAATATCTTCACCGGGCGCGAGGTGTTGGCGCGCAGCAGGGCCGCTCCGCGCAGCAGCATGGCCTGGTTCTTTATGCCCACCAGGCGACCGGCCGTACCGATGGCAATGACGTCGTCGGCCAGGCCCAGGGCCGCGCGTACTTCGACCCGGCGCGCGGGGTCGGCGCGGTGGCGGTCGTGGTCCACACCGTTGTAAAGCAGCTCCACCCGATCGCGCGGCAGTTTCTCGTTGTTCACCAGAGCGTCAACGATGCTGGCCGACACGCCGGTCATGGCGTGCGTCTTTCGCTTGAGCCACTGGTTGAACAGCACGCGCTTGGGACGCGGCCGGTCGGGCTGATGGCGACCGTGCTCGGTGAACACCAGCGGAAGTTTCTCGGGTGCCGCGGCCAGACCCGCGTAGAACCAGGGCGTGTACTGGTGGGCATGCACCAGGCCTACGCGGTACTCGCGGAAGAATGCGCGTAGCTTCGATCGCAGCTTCAGATCGATGCCCGGACTTCGACCCAGAACCTGGACCGTGAACCCTTCGGCCTGCAGCTGCTCGCCCAGCGGCCCGATGAAATCCAGACAGGCCACCACCACGCGTGTATCTGGGCGGGCGGCCATGGAGCGGGTCATGTTGGCCACCAACACCTCAGCGCCGCCTACGGTCAGACTGTGGACTACATGGCAAATGACGGTGTCACCGGTTCCACTCACGTTGCCTGCGCTCCCGGCTGGGGTGAACCCAGCAAATCACGATACACCGCTCGCATGCGCTGAGCGTGCACTTCGTCGGTGAAGGCGGCCATGACGCGTTCTCGCCCCGCCTTACGAATTCGTTCATACAGCGGTGGCTCCACCAGCAGCCGATACACAGCGTCGGTCATGGCCGCCACGTCGTCCACCGGAGCCAGGAACCCGCTGTGGTCGTGCTCGATGATCTCCACCACTCCCCCCACCCGCGCGGCCACCACGGGCACGCCCTGAGCCATGGACTCGATCGCCACCCGGCCGAACGCCTCTTCCCGGCTGGGAAAAAGAACCACGTCGGCGGCCGGCATGAGCGCGGTCGCATTGCGCCGGTAGCCGGTGAAGGTAACTCGATCTTCAACGCCCAGCTCGTGGGCGAGCTGCTTCAGTTGGTCCAGCGTGTCGCCGTTGGGATCCTCGCCCACGGCCAGGAACCGCGCGTCGGTCCCACGTTCGACCAGCGCCGCCAATACCCGCAACCCCGTGTCCACCGCCTTGCGGGGGATGATCTGACCAAACTGGGCCACTACCAGGGCATTCTGCGGGATCCCGAGTTCGGCCCGCGCCTGGCTCTTTTCCGCCGCACCCGGCCGGTCACCCACGCGTACTCCGTTGTGCACCACGCGCCCGCCCGGCCATCCAATCTCGTCTTTCAGGGCCTGACTGTTGAACACCACCGCGTTGGCCCACGACAGCGCCTGCCGCCGCAGGAACGCCCGGTCGTAACGGATACGTACGTGCACCACCACCGGAACGCGGCTCAGGCGCGCCGCCACCACGAACGCCGAGGCCTCCACCGGACTGTTCACGTGGACGAGGTCGATGCAACGGCGGCGGATCTCGCCGCGGATCTCCGCCACCAATCGCACGAACTCCCAGGGCCTTCGTTTGTCGAACATATCCCAGCGGCCTTCATGCACTTCCAGCCCCTGCGCCCGGGCAACCTCGACGAGTTCACCGGGCTCGGTGGCCCAAACCAGTGGAAGAACCAGCGGCGGCAGCGAGTGCGCCAGCCCCAGTAGGCTCATCTCGCCACCGGCCACACGTTCCCCGCGGGCGACCAGAGCGACCTTGGGATGGTGTTCAGTGGGTGTCATGGGACACATCGATGACCGGGAAGGTTCGGAGGAAGGGGCGGACGATAGAGGAAACGCCCGAGCGAATACTGCAAAATTCGATCCCGACGGTACCCGCAACCGCAGCCACGGTCCACTTTCGGCGAGCAGGATGGCTCATCGGATGCCGCTAGGCCCCGCTCATGCTAGGGTAGGCCCGGATGGGCGAACAATCGCCGCTCACCCGCCGACACCGTCCGAAGGCATGGAGAGAAATGTCGAGTCAGCCCCCCCTGGTACGAGTGCCCTGTCCCGTATGCGGCGCCGACCGTGCGCGGCCCGAACGCGTCGTGCACGGTTACCCCCTGGAACGATGTGCCGATTGCGACATGGTGTTCGCCAACCCGCGCTACTCGGACGAGGTGCTGCTGGGCGGATACGACAACAAGGGCGAGCACGCCGACGATATCCATTCGACCGACGACCTCGTGGCCTACTACGCCCACCTGACCACGGGCGAAGTCCTCATGGGGCTGGACCGCATCTTGGCCGACATCGAATCGTTGACGCCCAAGGGCCGCCTTCTCGACTTCGGCTGCGGCGCCGGCTATTTCATGGAACGCGCCGCCAAGCGGGGCTGGGAAGCCCATGGCGTCGAAGTGGGCAGCTGGGCCCAGGAAGCGGCGCGACAACGTGGTGTGGCGAATCTGCACCAGGGTCTGTTGGCCGACCAGCAGTTCCCCGATGGCCATTTCGATGTGGTCGTTTCGAGCCAGGTACTCGAACACCTGGCCCACCCGTTGGAAGACCTGGCCGAAATGAGCCGGGTGCTCAAGCCGGGCGGGTTGCTCTATTCCAACGTGCCCAACTACAAGTGCCTGTCGATCGTCCTGGGCCGCGACGACTTCGAGAGCAACCATCCCATGGGTCACCTGAACTACTTCACGCCCGACACCCTGTCGGCATTGCTCGAGCGAGCCGGATTCACCACGATCCGCACGGCCAGCTACGGTGGTCTGAAGTGGGAGAACCTGCTGGGGCGTCGCGCCGTACGGCCCCATCATCGGCAGAATCAGCCAACGGCCACCGGCTCCGCCAATACCGAGTCAACGCAAACCGCAGAACCCGTGGTCGCGCAACGTAGCGGACTGAAGAAGCTGGTGTTTCCCGCGGTCGAGTCGTTGCTCTACCGGCGCGCGCAAGTGGGAATGGAATTGGAGATCTTCGCGCGCAAGGCGTAGTCGGGCCTTACTCCGACCAGGCCAGAACGTCTTCTGAGCTGCCCGCCGCCACCAGGTCGGCGGCATCGATTTCGGCCAGCAGCTCGCGCTGACGCAACATCGTGGTCATGGCGATGCCCAACCCCACGATGGTATAGAACAGCTCGAAGCCTTCCATACTCAGGAAAAAGCCGCACACGAAATAGCCCGCCATGCTGGCCAACAACATGTTGCACCAGGAGTACATATCGTCGTCGGGGTACAAGCGCGCGCGTACGCGCAACAGGTCACGCACCGTGACGACGGCCATTCCCAACAGGAGAATGAGTCCAAACACTCCGAACTCGGCCCCGGCCTGCACCCACGTATTGTGCGCCTGACGCGCGCGCACCGAGTCGAAGCTACGGTAGCGATTCACATACTGACCCGGCCCCACGCCCAGCACGGGGTTCGCCGACATCATGGCGATCCCGGCCTTCCACGAGTCGATTCGACCCTGGGCGCTGGACTCTTCTTCGTAGTTCACGATGGTGCCCGCGCGGTTCTTGATGCCGCTGGGCGCCAGAAACGTGTAGAAGGCGAACATGGCCACCGCGGCGATGATCGTGGCGGGGATGCGATAGCGCGAAGTCCAACCCAGGGTAAGCACCACCGCGGCTGTACCCAGCAAGCCGCCACGACTCGAAGTAAGCAGCACCGTATACACGGCGGCCGGCACCATCGCCAGCAGGAAGCCCTTCATGAGGAAATTGCGCGAACGGATGCCGTAGAAATAGAAGAACGGGATGCCCATGGTGATGAACATGGCGAAGGCATTGCGATCGTTCAGCGGACCGCGGCCGTTGCCCGGACCGGTGATCTCGTGGTAGCCCACCGCGAAATGTTGATACAGTCCCCACAGGGTCAGAAAACCGAAACCGAAGGTAAGCACCTTCATGGTTATGCTGAACCACTTCTCGCGATCGACGTACGCGCTGAACGCAAGCGCCACGAGAATCATCTTCACGAATTCGGTCACGCGATCCCAGTCGCCGTTGTGGGTCATGCCACTCAAGACCACCACCAGACCAAACAACAGTAGCATTCCCGTTTGGGGCCGAGGCCGCATCCAATGCCGTCCCGTGAGGCTGGTATGGGCCACCCAGGCCAACAGGGCAAAGCCAGCCACGGCCAACGACAGGCGGATTTCGGTGAGCCCCCAGAACACATCCTGCGGTCGGCTGTAGGCCAGGAGGTAGTACAGGTAGAAGCCGAACTGGGGCTGCACGGCGATCGTGCCACAGGCCGCGGCGGTGACGGCGGCGGCCACCGCGTAGCGCACGTGGTAGTTCAACAACAAGTAGCCCACGAACAACGAGAAACCCACGGCCAGCAACGTGACCATAATGAGTTTCCACCGCACGAAGTACCGGCTGCCCGCCAGCACTTCGAGGGAGGTCGTGGATTCTTCGTCGTATTCGGGCTCCAGGTGACGCGCTTGGTCGGTCATGAAACGCCCAGGGCTCGGATACGTCGGGAGATGTCGCGCCACTGGAATTTATCCACCGCGCGTTGGCGACCGCGCTCACCCATGGTCGCACGCAGGTGGGCGTCGTCGACCAGGCGCCGAATGGCCTGCGCCAGCACGTCCACGTCGGCGGTATCCACCAGCAAGCCGTTGCCCTCGTGATCGACCGCGTCGGAAGTACCGCCGGTGTTGCCACCAATGACGGGCTTGCCGCACGAGGCCGCCTCGAGGAATACCATGCCGAACCCCTCCTGGTCGTCGTTCGACAGCTTGCGATTGGCCAGCACGAACACGTCGCACTCCTGGTACAAACGGGTCAGTTGATCGTCGTCGATCTCACCCACGAAGTTTACCACGTCGCCCAGACCCAGTTCGCGCGTCAACTCACGCAACATGGGGCCGTCATCACCATCACCGGCGATGTCGTAACGTAGTTGCGGCAGGTCATCGCGCAGCTTGGCCACCGCGCGCAACACCCGCTCGTGTCCCTTGCGCGGCTGCAGACGACCCACCGATAGCAAGCGAACCAGGCCGTCCGGCTCGCGCTGTCCGGGGTGGAAGCGATCGATGTCGACGCCGGGATTCACCACCGTGATCTGCTCTGGTCGTACACCAACTCCCAGCAGGATGTTCCGCGAATTCGAACTGTTGGCAATGATGCCGTCGGCGCGGTTGAACAGGAACGGCATGAGCTTTCGTTTGGCGGGGTCGTTGGCCTGCACCGACACCTCTTCGCCGTGGCAGTAGACCACGTACGGAATTCCGTGCTTCTTCTTCATGGCGTAGGCCACCAGGGCCTCGGGCAACACGTGACCGCAGTGGATCATCTGGATTTGTTCGCGGCGCACCAGGTCGTCGGCCGCGCGCATGAGTCGCACGTACATGGCCAGGCTCTCGGGGCGTAGATACTTGTAGCGCTGCAGCGAAACGCGGGTAACCGGCAGCGGCGACTCGATACCCTTGGCATTGGGATCGGCCAGCCCGGTCAGCACCTGTACCGAGCCCTCGGGGTACAACGTGTAGGTATTCACGAAGTAGTTCACCGAACCACCGATGACCGGCAGGTACCACTCACTGATGAGCAAGGTGCGAAGGGCGGGGCCCAACGCGCTGGCTGCTGGTGCCGTCTGGTCCATGGTGTCCAACGTCATTCGGGGACCTAGTGGTTCGAGGGTATTTTCGGATCGGTGGCCGATCGCGCCAATGGATCCATCATCGGACTGCGACGTTCCGGTTCTTCGGATGCGAAGCCCTCCCGGTAGCCGATCACCCGCGCGGGGTTGCCACCGACGATAGCTCCGTCGGGAATCTGACGCGTGACCACCGCTCCGGCTCCCACCACGCATTCGGCGCCCACATCGGCCAGGATCACCGCCGCGTTTCCCACCCACGTGCCCCGTCCCACTCGCACCACGGTGAGTTCACCGGCCTGGTCGCGAATAGGCACATCGGTGCGTTCGAACGAATGCTGCTTCTTGCCCGACAACACGTGTACGCCACTACCCAGCAGGCAGTCGTCCTCGATGTCGACCAGGCCCAGATTGCACCGTGGCCCCAGGTATACACGATTTCCCAGACGGGCGCGTCGCCGACTGAATAGTACGCCGTAGCTTACGCACACATCGTCGGGACAAGCGCTGAGAATGTGCCCCAGCACCGCTCGGCGCATGTATTCGCCCAGCGGCCCGATCCACGTGGACGCCACCTGCGTGGTCCACAGGACAATGCGGTCGGGATCGGGCGAGACAGCGATGGCGGCCTGAGCGGGAAGCCACAGAGGAGCCGCAAGGACCTGGGCCAGCTGTCTCGAAAGAAATTTGACGAAGGTCTTCAAAGGAACCGTCTGCCCGGTTGGTGACGTTTGGCTGCTTCGCAAGGGCCGTTCCACAGGATACCGCTTCGATCCGACCACGCCCAGCTTCGCATGCGTCGTCAGCTGGGAACGCCATGTCTTTGGCAATGCACTAGTTGGGGGCCTCGTTGGATCCCTCGACCAACAGAAGCCCAGCGCCGTGCCGCGCCAGCAGCGCCAACGCCTCCTGTACCCGCGCCAGAGCGAGATCTCCGCGGGGAAAAGGCGTGAGCTGGGCAAAAGATTCCTCCGGCGTCAGCCGCGACCCGACCCTCGCCTGGAACCGGATAAGCCAGGCCGCCACCGGCTCGTCGGCGCCTCCGGCCCAGCCCGCCCCTACGGCCGGCCGGGCATCGAACACGCCCCGCTGACGGTCCGGCTCGTGGCAAAGCGCGGCCAATACCGGCGAACGTCGGCGAAAGCGAACAAAACTGGGTGGAGCGAACGGGTCGGCCTGGATACGGTCGATCACCAGGACCAGGCCTTCGGCCAACTGGAATTCGCCGCGTAGATCGCGATAGCCCTTGTAGCCGCGACCGTCGAGCGACTGCAGCATGGCGAGTAGATCCTGCGACTGGCGCACGGTCAAAATCACAGCTCCCGGACAAAGTGGTGTGGCCACGATACCGCGCAACAGGCCCAACTGGCCATGCCGGCGCGGGCTTTGGGCCCGCCGGTTTGACACTCACCCTGGCCGTTGCTAGCATGCCGTTCGTCCTACCAATTCTTCAAAAGATCAACGTCCTGAGGTACCCATGTCCGAGTCCGCGAACCTGCTTGAGCGGTTTCGCCCGGGGCGTCCCTATATCGACGGCCAGTTCGTCGACAGCGCCAGCGGCGAGACCTTCGAATCGATCAACCCCGCGAACGGCCAGCCTCTCTGCGAGATCCAGGCGTGCAACGCCAGCGACGTCGATCGCGCGGTAACCGCCGCCCGTGGGGCCTTCAACAGCGCCTGGTCTACCATGGCGGCCGCCGACCGCGGTCGCTGCCTGCTGCGTTTGGCCGACCTCATCGAGAGCAACGGCAAGGAGCTGGCCCACCTGGAGTCGCTCGACACCGGCAAGACCATGTTCGACTCGGGCAAGATCGAGATCCCCTTCGCGGCGTCGCTGTACCGCTACTACGGTGGCTGGGCCGACAAGATCGTCGGCGACACGTTGCCCACACGTTCTGGTTTCGTATACACGCTGAAGCAACCGCTGGGCGTGGTCGGACTCATCACGCCGTGGAACTTTCCGTTCTTGCTCGTGGCCTGGAAGCTCGCGCCGGCGCTGGCCGCCGGCTGCAGTGTCGTACTCAAGCCGGCGCAGTACTCGAGCCTGACCGCGCTTCGGTTGGCCGAGCTGTGCACCGAGGCCGGCGTTCCCGCCGGTGTCGTGAACGTGGTTCCCGGCCGCGGTTCGGTCGCGGGTCAGGCCATGGTGGAACACGAAGGTATCGACAAGATCGCGTTCACCGGTTCGACCGCCGTCGGCCAAAAGCTCATGGCCGCCGGCGCCAAGACAGTGAAACGCATCAGCCTGGAGCTCGGTGGCAAGTCGCCCAACATCATCTTTGAAGATGCCGACCTCAAGGCCGCCACGCGCGGCGCCCTCAGTGGCATTTTCTACAACAAGGGCGAGGTCTGCGCGGCCGGCAGCCGCCTGTTCGTCCAGCGCGGCGTGTACGACGAAGTTGTGGCGGCCCTGGCCGACAAGGCGGGCAAGACCACCGTGGGCGATCCCTTCGATCGCGAGACCCGCATGGGCCCGGTCATCAGCAAGGGCCAGATGGAGAGCGTGCTCGCGTACATCGAACAAGGTCAAAAAGAAGGCGCCAAGGTCGTGGCCGGCGGCAAGCGCGCGCTGGAGGAAACCGGCGGCTTCTACGTGCAGCCCACCGTGTTTCGCGACGCCGACAATTCGATGACCATCGCCCGCGAGGAAATCTTCGGCCCCGTGCTCACCTGTATTCCATTCGAGGACGAAGCCGATGCCATCGCCCTGGCCAACGACAGTGCCTACGGCCTGGCCGCGGGCGTATGGAGCCGCGACATAGGTCGCGCCAACCGCGTCGCACGCGCGCTGGAATCGGGTACAGTATGGATCAACACCTACAATCTGTACGACCCCTCGGCTCCGTTCGGCGGCTTCAAGCAGAGCGGCTTCGGACGCGAGTTGGGTTACGAAGGCATCGTTCCGTACACCGAAACCAAGACTGTCTGGACCAACCTGGAGTGACCATGGCCCTGGAGTTCGAACATCTCGAGATGGAGACCGAAGACCAGATCGCCTGGATCACGTTGAACCGTCCCGAGCACTTCAACGCGTTCGCCGGCGAGATGCGCGAGGAGCTGCTGCAGGCGCTTCTTGAATTCCAGGAAGACGAGGACGCCCGCGTGGCCGTCATTACCGGCAAGGGTCGCGCGTTCTGCTCGGGCGGCGACGTGAAACACATGGTGAAGCTGAAAGAAGAAGACGCCGACTTCGAACACATGCGACCACTGCTCGATGCCGGCCGCCGTGTGGTCAGCCTGATCCATTCCATTCCCAAGCCCATCGTCGCCATGGTCAACGGCGCGGCCGCCGGAGCCGGGTGCAACCTGGCGCTCGCTTGCGACCTGCGCATCGCCAGCGATGCCGCCTTTTTTGCCCAAAGCTTCATTCACGTGGGACTGCACCCCGACTGGGGCGGAACGTTCTTCCTGCCGCGACTGGTGGGCACCGCGCGCGCCCTGGAACTCATGTGGACGGGCCGGAGAGTCGAGGCCGCCGAGGCCGAAGAGATTGGCCTGGTCCATCAGGTGGTGCCCCATCCCCACCTGAAGGAGCATACGACACGCTTCGCGCGACGCCTGACCAAGGCCCCCACCACGACCGTGCGATTGGTCAAGATGGCTGTCTACAACAGCTTCCACCACGACCTGAACGATATGCTCGACTTCGAGGCCGATGCCCAGGAGCAGTGTTGGGCTTCACCCGAAAGTGCCGAGGGGATTCGCGCTTTCGTGGAGCGCCGCCCGCCCATCTTTCCCAGAGCCTAGACCCGGGCTGGTTTCCCGGGCCCAACTTCACTATGCTGAAGGGGACGATCGTCGCCCCTTGACCCTGACGCTGTACTTCCAATACGTGGGAGAACTGCGTTCGGCTCGGGAGGTAACCATTGCGACGAATTGTCAGCCCCACCCTGATCATTCCGCTCATGCTCGCGAGTCTGCTCGCGATCAACACGACCGTTACGCATGCCGACGGACTCTACGTCGGACACGGTCGGCGGTCCCATGACCACGACTGGAGCGTGCGCATCAACGGCGCCGCTGGTCTCCACGGTGCGTTCGACGGGTTCGACCGACTGAACGACTTCGGCCAGCAACGTCACCCCTTCGGGGGTTACGCGCACGGTGGACTGGAGTTCGCCGTGGGCAACGACAACAGTCTGGAGATCTTCGGCCTGTACCGGGAGTTGGACGACACCGACCGGTTCCGCGTGCTGGCCTTCAACGGAACGACAGACTTCGTGTTTCGGCAGGACGAAGTGAAAGCCTGGAGTATCGGCGGGACCCTTCGCCACTACATGCCCAGTAGTCGTCGATCGGCGGGCTACTTCGGCGTGGGCGCGGGGTATGTGCACGCCGAGTCGGTTCACTTCGAGGCGGTGGAGGGAGTCCCCGTCTTTGATTTTCAATCCGAGGACGATGCGGGTGAGATCCACGCCGTCCTGGGATGGGATGGCCGCTTGGGTCGGAATCTGACCGCCGGCGTGGAGATAGGATATCGACACGGCTGGTTGTCAGATCCGAA
This sequence comes from Candidatus Krumholzibacteriota bacterium, assembly GCA_029262065.1. GTDB lineage: Bacteria > Krumholzibacteriota > Krumholzibacteriia > JAJRXK01 > JAJRXK01 > JAJDAC01. Next base: position 52,377 of record JAJDAC010000019.1, read on the forward strand.
CGACTTCAGCGGCCTGCTGCTCGGGGTTCGATTGGGTGTGCTGGTGGGGCCATAAGCGTTCCGGCCCTGCATGGCATCAACATCACCCGGACGGGGCCCGGGCTCAGGCGCCAGCTGGTAGATCCCGCTGGCGCCGACTTGTTTCGGGGCCCCGCGAACGCTGGGATTCTCTGAGGCGCTAGCCTTGAACCTCGGGGTACGCGGCGCCTCAGGAGGGGGCCCCGCGAACGCCGGGATTCTCTGAGCGCTAGCCTTGAACCACGGGGTACGCGGCGCCTCAGGAGGGGGCCCCGCGAACGCCGGGATTCTCTGAGGCGCTAGCCTTGAACCTCAGAGGTTTGCGAACCTCGTATTGGCTAGCGCCCCTCGAACTTCGCGACGCGCTTCTCCACGTAAGCCGCGATGCCTTCTTTGGCGTCGCTGCTCTGGAACAACAGCTGCTGCAGCTCTCGTTCGATCGCCAGCGCTTCCGAAAAGGGCACTTCCAGACCCGAGCAGACGGCGCGCTTGATGTTGCCCACGGCCTTGCTGGCCTTGTGCGGCGGCGCGAACTGCTTCGCGTAGCGCATGACATCTTCCCAGTAGGTCGCACCATCGTAGATGTCGGTGATGATCCCCATCTCCTTGGCCTCGTCGAACTCCATGGTACGGCCGGACACCATCAGCTCGATCGAGCGTGACTTGCCCAGGATTCGCGCCAGGCGCTGGGTGCCGCCGGTGCCGGGCAACACGCCCAGGGCCACTTCCGGCAGGCCGATCTTGCCACCGTTCTTCTTGGCAATGCGCAGATCGCAGGCCATGGCGATTTCCAGCCCACCACCCACGGTGTGGCCATTGAGAGCGGCGATGACCAGCTTGGGAGTCTGCTCGAGACGGATGAGCGTCTCGTTGGCGTGCAGGCAGAAGTAGTATTTGAAGGTGGGGTCCATCGCGTTCAGCATGCCGATGTTGGCGCCAGCCGAAAAGAACTTGTCGCCGGCTCCCCGCAGAAGGATCACGTACACGTCGTTGTCAAACCGGGCCTTCAGGATGCACTCGTCGAGGTCCCGCATCATTTCGTGCGTGTAGGTGTTGGCGGGCGGATCGTCCATGGTGAGGATGGCCACGCCCTCATCCACCTCGTACTTCACTAGCTTCGTGTCGCTCATTGGCATCCCCTTGCGGATTCTGAGTGGTTCGGGCTGCGCCGCGGCAATCGCGGCCCGGGAAATCTAGCAATAGAAAGCCCGAGCCTCAACCCGCCCCGCCGCTTGAGACCTGCCCGCTGGCTCTGATAGCATCCGCCAGCGCCGACTGAAACCCCTTTTGCCTGACCTGGAACCTCCGCCGAAAGAAGCCCAGTGAGCCCCAAGCACACCGAAATCAAACGAATCGCCGTGGGTGGCAGCGGCACCATGGGGCTGGGTATCGCGCACGTGGCCGCCGTCGGCGGCTACCAGACCGTGCTGTACGACGTGGCCGCCGACCAGCTCGACCGGGCGCGGGCCACGATCGAGCGCAACCTGGCCAAGGGTGTCGACCGGGGGAAGCTGGAGGCGACCGTCCGCGATGCGGCCCTGGCGCGGCTGGAATACACCACCGACCTGGCCGCGGCCTGCCAAGACAGTCAGATGCTGATCGAGGCCATCCCCGAAAGGGTGCAGCTCAAGTTCGAGTTCTTTCGCGAGGCCCAGAAACACCTGCCGCCGGACGCCGTGGTGGCCACCAATACCAGCGCGCTCTCCATCACCGAGCTGGCTTCGTCGCTGGACGACCCCTCGCGCATGGTGGGCATGCACTTCTTCAACCCCGTGCACCTGATGCGTTTGATCGAGGTGATCCGCGGACTGCAATCGTCGCAGGCGGCCGTGGCCGCGGCTCTGACCGTCGCCGCGGCCATGAGCAAGACGGCGGTGGAGGTGAACGAAGCGCCGGGTTTCGTGACCACCCGAATCAACGCGCTGATCGGCAACGAAGCCTTCTACATGCTCCAGGAGGGCGTAGCCTCGGCCGAGGGAATCGACACCGCGCTCAAACTGGGGCTCAATCATCCCATGGGCCCATTCGAGTTGGTTGACCTTGTGGGGCTGGATACACGGCTTTCGATCCTTCGCTACCTGCACTCTACGCTCGGCGAAAAGTACCGACCTTGTCCACTTCTGGAGAAGTACGTGAAGGCGGGTCGTCTGGGCCGCAAGAGCGGGCGTGGCGTATATTCCTACGACAATTAGACTTCTCCCGTAGAAACGGCGAAACGGGAGTACCTTGGTGAGTACCTGCGTGCTTGCCAGCAGCAGGACTGTCTTCTACCCTACTCCTTCACATCTCGCCCGATCGGCACGGATGCCCTGGCGGAAGACCGGGGCTTTCTCGTGTACACAATCACCCATCGGAGAGGGACCGAACCTCCATGCGATACATGGTGCTCGGCGCGGGCCAACAGGGACGAGCCATTTCGTTCGATCTGCTGCGCGATCCTGAGAATGAAGTGATCCTGGCCGACAGCGACCCCGACGCGCTCGAAGACGTCATGTCCTGGCTCGACGACCCTCGAGTAGACGTGGAACCCATCGACGCCGGCTCGCGCGAGGAAATTCGCGCCGTCATGGAAGATTGCGACGTGGCCATTTCGGCCCTGCCGTACAAGTTCAACGTCGACCTGACGGAAGACGCCATTGCGGCGGGGACCCATCTGGTCGACCTGGGCGGCAACAACTCGGTCGTGCAGGCCCAGTTGGAACTGGACGCCGCCGCCCGCGAAGCCCAGGTGACCGTGATTCCCGACTGCGGATTGGCGCCCGGCCTGGCCGTGTACCTGGCCGCCGACGCCACGCAGCGACTGACGCGCGTCACCTCGTTGAAGATTCGCGTGGGTGGCCTGCCGCAAAAACCGCAGGGCGAACTCGAATACATGATCACGTTCAACGTCGAAGGACTGCTGAACGAATATAGCGAGCCGGTCATCGCCCTACGCGAGGGCGAACTGGTCACGCTGGAGCCGTTGGCCGACTTCGAACGCGTGAACTTTCCCGAGCCCTTCGGCGAACTCGAGGCGTTCAACACCAGCGGCGGTCTGTCGACGTTACCGCAGTCCATTGGTCACAAGGTCGACAACATGGACTACAAGACGCTGCGCTACCCCCGCCACGGCGAGAAGATGCGCGCGTTCTACGAGCTGGGCCTGTTCGATCGCGAACCCCGCAAGCTCGACGACGGCCGCGAAGTTGTCCCGCGCGAGCTGTTGACCCAGCTGATCGAACGCACCTGCGATTACCCCGAGGCCGACGTGGTGCTCATCCGCGTGGTGGCCCAGGGTTTGAAGAACAGTGTCCCGGTTACCGTGAAGACCCAGATCATCGATCGCTTCGATCGCGAGAACGGCATTACCGCCATGATGCGCATGACGGGTTATCCCGTATCCATCGTGGCCGGCATGCTGGCCCGTGGCGACATCGACATGCGGGGCGTGGTGCCCGGCGAGCGATGCATCCCCATGGAACTCTTCCGTACCGAACTGAAGCAACGCGACGTACAACTCGAGGAGGTCGTGCGGGTAACCGATTAGTCCCTGCGCCAACTCGGTCATCTCTCGCCAGTCATGAGTGCTCCCAAGGTCCACTACTTTCTTCGTATCGCCGACCAGGCCGCCCGCCGGTTTGGCATTTGCGTCCGTGTCGATGACCCCAACGGCAAGCCCATCCAACTGCGGATGCCCGCCTGGGTCCCCGGCAGCTACGTCATTCGCGACTTCGCCGGACACGTGTCGTCAGTCGAGGCCACCCAGGGTGGCCAACCCGTCGACATTCGCAAATCCGACAAGTCCACCTGGACGCTGACGCCCGCGGCCGGGCAAGCCTGCGAAATCAACTATCAGGTGTACGCGCCCGAACTGACGGTGCGCACGAACGATATTTCGCACAACCACGCGTTCGTGAATCCCGCGGGAACCTTCTTCGCGGTCGTCGGACGCGAGTCCGAGGAAGCCACACTCTCGATCGAAGAACCGTCGGGGTGGCGTGTTTCCACTTCACTCGAGCCAAACGAGCCCGGGCCCTACCGCGTACCCAACTACGACATACTGGTCGACTCGCCGATGGAAATCGGCCCGCACGACGTTCACCGTTTCGAAGTCGCGGGCAAGCCGCATGAGCTGGTAGTACACGGCGAGGGCAATTTTGAACTGAACACGATGGTGGAAGACACCCGGCGTATCTGCGAGACGCTCGTGGACTTCTTCGGCGATCTGCCGAGTCCGCGTTACCTGTTCATCCTGCTGCTCACCGCCAATCGCGGCGGCGGGTTGGAACACGCCGACAGCTCGGTACTGGCCTGGCCCCGCCACAAGTTCCGTCCCTTGAAGGAATACCGGAAGTTCCTGACGCTCGTATCGCACGAGTACTTCCACCTGTGGAACGTGAAACGGATCCGGCCCGAGGTCCTGCTCGAGTTTGACTACTCCAGCGAAACCTACACGCGCCTGTTGTGGATCTTCGAAGGCATCACCAGCTACTTCTCTGAACTCTTGCCCGTTCGCACCGGCGTGTATCCGGTCTCATTCTTCCTGGAGCTGCTGGCCGAACACACCGTGAACGAATCTTCGCGCGGCGGCCGCGTGTCACACAGCCTGGCCGAAAGCAGTTTTGACTCCTGGATCAAGCTGTACCGGCCCACCCCCGATTCCTACAACAGCCAGGTGAACTACTACGAGAAGGGCCAACTGGTGGCCATGCTTCTCGACCTTCATCTGCGCGAGGCCTCGTCCGATCAGCAGAACCTGGACGAAGTCATGCGGCACCTCTACCGAGAGGTATACCAGCGTGGACGCGGCGTCCCCGAAGACGGCTTCGCCGACGAGGTGCGGGCCGCGACCGGAATAGACATATCCGGCTTTCTGGAGGAGCACGTCCTGAACGCCAGCCAGATCGACATGGACCAGGGGCTGGCCAAGCTGGGACTGCGTCTGCGCGAGAAGGAACTCGAAGAAGGAGAAACAGGATCGTGGCTGGGGGCCACGGTGACACCGCAAGGCGGCAACCAACTGGCCCAGGTGTGCCTGAACGGCCCGGCCCATGACGCGGGCCTGATGGCTGGCGACGAGATCATTGCCCTCGATGGAGTGCGCGTGAGCCACGAACTGCTCAAGCGCGTGGGCACCTACGAGCCCAACGAGACCGCGCGGTACACCGCGTTTCGCCGTGACGAATTGGTGGAGGGCACCATAACCTTCGTTCCCAATCCGTACCGCACGCGCGAAATCGTTCCGCTCCCCGACGCCACGGCCCAACAGCGAACTCGCTTTGAGTCCTGGAGCAACGTGGCCTGGGATGACGCCTTCGACGATAGCGAAAACGCCGGTGCCAACGGATCAGGCGACCGCGCCGCTACAGGGGCGCACACGCAGCCGTAAGCCAGGCTCGCTCGGGTCGCGACAACCTCGGACCCAATTCGCGCTTTACCCGACGATGGTATTCGTTGAACCACCTGCGTTCCGCATCGGTCAGAAGTTTGGTGTCGACCAGACGACGTTCGATCGGGCACAGGGTCAGGGTTTCGAAGCACAGAAAGCCGTTTGCGAGCTGCGGATCCTCGTTCACCAGCAACAGGCTTTCGATACGAATCCCGTACTCTCCATCGAGGTAGAAGCCGGGCTCGTTCGACTGCACGTTCCCGGGCTCGAGCGCCACCCCGGTGCACCGTGCCGAAATGGCTTGCGGACCTTCGTGCACGTTGAGGAAAGAGCCGACGCCGTGGCCCGTACCATGGTTGTAGTCCAGCCCCGCTTCCCACAAGGGCAATCGCGCCAACGTGTCCAAACGCAATCCACGCACGCCACGCGGGAACTTCGCGCGCGCCAGGGCGATGTGTCCTTTGAGCACCCGCGTGAAGCGGTCCTTCTGCTCGCGCGTAGCCGACTTTCCCATTAGAAGGGTGCGTGTGATGTCGGTGGTTCCGTCGAGGTACTGCGCCCCCGAATCCACCAGATAGATGCCGCGGCGCTGGAGCTTGGCGTTCGACTGCTCATCGGCGGAATAGTGGATGATGGCGCCGTGCGCGCCGTAGCCCGAGATGGTGCCGAAACTCAGACCCTGGAAGTGATCACCCTGGGCTCGAAACTCGGCCAATTGATCGGCGGCGGAGATCTCGGTCAAGCCGCTCTTGTTCATGGCGCCTTCGAGCCAATGCATCCAGCGCACCATGGCCACGCCGTCGCGGCGATGGCACTCGCGCATGCCATCCATTTCGGTCGGGTTCTTGCGCGCCTTCATGGTGCCTACCGGACTGGCCCCCACCACCAATTCCGCGTCGCCCAGCACGCTGACGATCCACTGGTTCACGGTTTCGGCGTCGATCCACACCCTGGCCTTGTCTTTCTCCAATTTCGCCAGCGCGTCGGCCACCGAGTTGTAGGGCCGCACATCTACTTTTCCCAGCGAACGGATGAGCTTGGGCGGAACCTTCCTCTCGTCGACGAACAACGTTGCGCGGTCTGCAGTGACAATGGCGTAGGCAATGACCACCGGGTTGAACTCGACGTCGGTACCGCGGATGTTGAACAACCAGGCGATGGCATCGAGCGTGGTGAGTACGTGGGCCTGGGCCCCGTGCTTCTTCATTTCGGCCCGCAGTCGCCGCAACTTCGACGCGGTGGTCTCGCCCGCGAACTTCCTGGCCAAACCGAAAGCCAACGAAGCGGGCCGCGCCGGCTGATCGGCCCACACCGAGTCCACGAGGTTCTCGTCGACGTATTCCAATGAAGCGTCGACGTCGTCCAGTTCGTCTTCGAGATCCTCGGCCTGCTGCATCGATATCAGGCGGGGGTCCACCCCCACCTTGTCGCCAGCCCCCACCGCCTTCACCAGGAACTCCTCGAGGCTGGGCACTCCGGGCATGCCCATCTTGAACAACTTGATACCGCTGCCCTTGAGCTCTGTCTCGGCCTGCAGGAAGTAGCGTCCGTCGGTCCAGAGACCCGCGTGGTCCGCGGTAACCAGAACGTTGCCCGCTGAACCCGAGAATCCGCTCAGGAAGCGTCGCCGCTGCCAGCACTCGGGCACGTACTCGCTCTGGTGGGGATCGGTGCTGGGCACGTAGTACGCCTTCAGCCCGTGCTTCTTCATGAGTTGCCGCAACGTCGCGACGCGTTTGCGAACGGACATACGCTCCTGGCCTTTTCATTGGGGAAAACCGAGTGGGCAGTATACGTCACACCCGCCCAGGTTCGAAGGTCAGACCGCGCGTAGTCCTGACGGACCCGTTTGCGCCCGTTGCTGGCGCAACAACATGTCGACGATCGAACGTACACTGAGCACGGCGTAGGGCCGCACCGCGTCGGGCAGATCGGGGTAGACCCGCTCAGCAATGGCGCTGGCCGTGCTACTGCCCGCCTGCATGGCGGCAAGCACCTGAAGCTCCCGCGACCGGCGATGAGCCAGCTGATCGGCCAGTGCGCGCGCCCCGGTATTGGTGGCCGGGCCGTGCGCGGGAAACACCATGCGCGAGGGAATCTGCGCCAGGCGTTCGAGCGAGGCCATGTACTGCTCCATGTTTCCGTCGTCGGGGTGGATAAGAATGCTCGAGAGGGTGGAGATCATGTCGCCCACCACCAAGCTACCGTACTCGGCCTCGTAGAAGCACAGATGCCCCGCGGCGTGGCCCGGAGTGAAGATGACCTCGAGCTCCCAGGGGTTGCCGCGTGGCGACGTGCCCAGTGACAGCCGGTCGCCGTCTTCGAGGAAGCGGTCTACGTGGATCGAACCACGCAACAGATCGGCGGTAACCGGGTGCGCCCAAACCGGCAGCCCAAAACGCTCGCGGGCAAACTCCACGGCGCCTACGTGATCGGGGTGGTGGTGCGTGAGCACGATGGCCTCGAGGCGCCGGCCCTGCTCCCGCGCTTCGTCGATGGCCTGGGCCAGGCGTTCCCGCACGTCGGCGTGCGGCGTCGCCGGGTCGATGAGATAGGCCGGATCACGCCCCACAATGTAGGCGTTGGTATGCGTCGCCGGCGGCAACGTAGGCGTAAGCAACGGCATCAGCTGCACGGCCGGATTGTAGAAGATGGGATGTATTCGCCCCTCGTCGAAGCCGCGCGCCAATTCGTCGAAGTAGGGCTGCGCGGCCGTCAGGCCGTGCTCCTCCAAGCATCGCAGGATCAGCAATACCGGCGGGGCAATGAGCAACTCGCCCTGCTCCCATTGCCGCAACCAATTGGCTGGCGTGTCCCAACGTCCGTCCACCAACTCACCCGGCCAGATGATCGGTTCGCGATCGGGCTCCAGGGCATAGAAAATGGTATCGAAACGAATTGGGCTGAACGGCGGCGTCAGCAGTCGCAGGAACGGCCGCAATCGCGACGCGTCGACGGTGCGACCGTACTCTTGCAGCCAACGGCCGTACGCCGCGCCATCGGCCAACACCGCGCGGCGCAACTCATCGCTGACCAGACCGGGGTGATCTTCGACCGTGAGGTCGAGACCCAACTCTTCGAGCGCTTCACGCGCGGCCGACGCAACGAACGCGGCGTCCTCGGTCGCGGTGCTGGGCAAGGCGGCATCGGTCGCGTCCACGGCGCCACCCGCGAACGCCCAGAATCCACCGAAGAAACGAAGCTCGGGGGCGCGCCGCGCCAGGTACACCTGACCGGTGGACTCGCGGTGCAGAAGCAGGCTGCAGGCGTAGCGGATGCGGGAGGACGACGGCACGCGGTCAGTCGTCGAGATCGTCGAACTTGCGCTCGCGCTTTTCCTGCTTGCGCGCGATTTCATCGAGCGCGGCCAGGACCACGGCCGGATCGCCCAGCGTCCGGCCCAGGGGGCTGTCGCTTTCTTCGACCGCCGACCGCAGCTGCGAACACCACTGCGCCAGGGTCAAAAGCTCCGGTGCACGCTGGCTGGCCGTGCACCAGGCCTGCGCCGCACGGGCGGCATCGCCCTCGCGCATGGCCTGCACGCCGGCGCCGAAAGCTTCGGCCACGTCCATGGCCTGGGGGCTCTCCACGTCGCGGGCTTCCAAACCAAGCTCGGTCCATACTCGCGGAACCGTGTTGGCGAAGGGGGCCAACTCGGCGCCGGGTGCGCCGACGTCACTACCCACGGTGACGGCCTCGCCCACACCCTCGGCGCTCACCGGCAACAGAGTCAATTGGTAGTGGCACTCACCGGTGTCCATGCGCAGGAACGAGCTGGCCAAGACCATCGACACGCCGCGTCGCGACAGCGAACGACCCACGCGATCGCGCTTGAGGGTGTCTTCCAGGTCGGCCGCCTGGCGCCCATCGGCGGCGAGCCACAGTTCCGAATCGGTCGGTCCCAGCACGTCGACGCCGGGGTGTAGATCGAGCGACAAGGCCAGCATTTCACCCAGATGTAGCGGCAGGCCACTGGGCTCCTCGCCCAGATCGACCGGTGGCAACACGGCCAACGCGGTGTCGCCGCTCAGCGCCTGGGCCGGATCGCGCGGACGCACGTGCACAGAGCGCTCCAGCAGCGCGGCCCGGGCCACCAACTCGGACGCGAAGTCGCTGTCGCTCTGGGCGGCCCGCCGGTAGTTTTCGGCGGCTGAGGCAAAGTCGCCCAATTCTTCGCAGCTCAACGCCAGATAGGAATGCAGAAAGAAGTCGCCCTGGTGACTGACCTGCGCGCGTTCGAGCGACTCGCGCGACTCCTTGTACTGCGCCAGCTTGCACTGGGCTACCCCCAGCCGCAGCCACGACTCGGTATCAGCGGGGTCCGACGCGACCTTGGCCACCAGCTTCTCGCTGTACTTGCGAAGCTTGCCCTCGTCGATGTCGGCACGCGCGGGCGGCGCGAAACACACCAACGCCAGCATCGAACCAATCAGCCATGATCGTCGCCCGTTTTTCATCTCGTATCCTCTACCCGGAGCTATTTGATTTCGACTACCGAAGATCGACCGTCGGAATGTTCATGTCCGTCGTGAGTTCACTCATGGAGTACTGCATCTCGATCAGACGAACCAGCTCGGCAATGTCTTCCGCCTGCGGACGCAGAGTCAGCGCCTCCTCGGCCAATGCAAGCGCCTCGGGATAGCGTTCCTGATTGGCCAGTTGTAGCGCTTCGTGATACCGCTCCAACGCAAGCACACCCTGGGCCATCGGTCCCAGTTCACCGGGACCGCGACCGTCGTAGCGCACCTCGTCGCCCACGCCGCACTCGATCCATTCATCCAGCGCTGACTGCAGCAACGGAAACAGGTCGTCTTCTTTTCCATTTTCGGTTACCGGACACAGGACCTTGCCACTTTGAACCGACAACATGCGCAACGCGATGGTGATCTTCCCGTCCTGCGTGCGCACCACGGTACCGTTGATGAATCCGTGGACAGCCTGGAGCTCACCGGTCTTCGCCACGGCCATGGGGTCGACATTGGCCAGATTCACGTCTTCGTCTTCGGCCAATTCAAGCGACTGCGCCAACTGCTCCATGATGGCCGGACGCTCGCGTTGCGATACGACGTGCAAAGGCGCGTCGTCGTCGGTCAGAACCCGACCGTTCAGTACCTCTTGTAGGTACGACGAGATGTACGCGGGCAAGGCCTTGCTCAGACGGCCAATGTCGCCACCTTCCTGCGACAGATCCACGATCTCGAAATCGAGCACGGCGACGTTGCGCAGCTCTCGTGACTCCAACAGGTATCCCCGTGCCTTGTAGGCGTCGAGAATCGGCTTGCGCCACGCCGGTGGAAACGCGTCGAAGTCGACCGGACGCCAGTGCGGGTCGAACGAGAGGATTCGTTCGTAGCAAAGCTGGGCGTCCTGCGACCGATCGCGGATGGAGTAGATTTCCCCCATCTGTCGCAGCACATCGATTTTTCCTTCACGACTCAGGTCATCTCGCCGTGTCGTCCAGAGTTCGCTCAGACAGGCGAACGACTCGTCGTAACGACCATCGAGTCGCAGTTCTTCACACGCCGCGCGCGCGAGCCCCAGCCCGTCGACCGTGTCGTCGGCCGTCGCCCACGCGGGCACGGCCATCAGAACGGTCAGCCACACCAGGGTCAGACGTTTCGTGCCCATGATCACCTCTGCAGTTGAATGTCGAATCTCTTCCCGGCTTCATCCACGAAGATCTTCTCAGTGTGCGGTTGGACCAACGTTCCCTCCACCCGGATCTGGTGTTCACCAGGTGCGAGTCGCGTGCGAATGAGGGCCGGGTCGGCTTCCTGACTCAGATCTACTCTTTCGTCGTCGATCCGCAGCGCCTGGATGTTGCCGAATCGTCGGCCGTCCAACATGAACCGTATCACCACTTCAACGCGCTCTGGGCCAGTTAGCTCCCAGCGTCGCTCGATTGGCCGCAGGGAGGGCTGATCGATCAGCGTGGCTCGGAGGATGTATTGGCCCTCATCGGCCGCTTCGAGGCCCTCGGTGGCCCATTGGGCACTGCCCGCGGCCACTGGCCCACGGTGCGCAATCAGCCAGCCGCCATCGCCGCCCTGCCGTTGTACCTCGACCAGAATGTCCCCTCCCAACCCGCCGGCGCGCCACCGCAGGTCCAGAGCCGAGCCCCGCTCGAGGACAGCGGACTGGCCCGGTGCCAACCACTCGAACGCGCCGCGCAAGCGAAGGCGACCCGGCACGGGAATCATCTCACCGGTCCGCGACTCAAGCACCAACTCATAGCTGCCCGGGCCCAGGCTACGCGGATCGTTCAGGTTCACGCGGAGACTGCGATTGTCGCCGCTCACCTCGCCGCGGGCGACGCTGCGGTCGCCCGATCGCAGACGGTATTCTTCCACCAGATCCAGATCCACGCCGGTCACCACCAAGGCGCCATCCCATTGGCGGGCCACCGCGCGGGTAGGCGAAAAACCAGCCGGTTGGGGAGACGGCAGCTCGGTGTTCTTTTCTTCCTCCACCGAAACCACATGCTGCTCGGCCTTGGCTCGGCGAAACCACCGGTAGGGAACCTCGAGGCGGTATTCCTTGTCTTCGCCGACCGCGCGGAACTGCATCGACTCTTCACCGGTGAGTTCGTCGTACAACAACTCGTCGATGTCGATGCCCACGCGATACACCCCCGCCTGGGCGGCGTCTTCTTTGATGTTCTGCCCCGGAGCGCGCAAACCCGGCACAGGGTCACCAAACTGGTTGCGTACGGAGACGAGCGTTTCAATGCGCCGCTCCAGGAACGCGTCGGCCGCCGCGTGACCTAGCACGTAGCGCAAGGTATCGCCATTCTGCGTCGCCAGGCCCAGGTCCATCCACAGCTGATCGGGATCTGCGTCGCGATGCCGCAACCGGGCGCGCGCCTGGCCGGCTTCGATGTCCTGCCGCTGCGCCCGACCCTTCACCCGCACGGGTATCGGGTCAGCGTAGGGCGGGTCGAACACGGCGAGCACGACGCCGGGTGCGCCGAGCGATACTTCCAGCCCCAACCGCTCCAGCAATTGCTCGCTGCGCACCACACTGGCGTTACCCGCCCCGGTAGGATCAAACTCGACTTCCACCGCCACTACGTACTCGTGCTGCGCGCAGCAGATCTGCCACAGCGTGTAGCCCCCCAACACGCCGACCACCAGCACTACGATGGTGGCGCTGATACGGATGTTGCGGGCCAGGCGCTCGCGCGAGGTGACGGGATCACTCATGGACGCGGTACGTAGACCGCGCTGGTCTTGGCGATGTGGGGATAGAATCGCTCCTGATTACCCACGCACGGATCGCTACCTTTTATGAGAAACAGCGTGAGCACCTTGACTATGATGTTCTTGCCGCCACCTTCGAGGTTCACGGGCTCGGGAGAGGACAACTGGATCTCGGCGCCGTCGGTAGCCAACACCGACTCGAATGCGAACTGAAGCTTGCCGCCTTTGCCGGCGC
>JAJDAC010000020.1 GCA_029262065.1 Candidatus Krumholzibacteriota bacterium
CCTCCGGCCGCTTGCCCTTGAGAATCTCGTCCAGGAGCGCGTCGACTTCTCTATCTCGCTGACTTTTCTTCCGTGCCATGGGTTCCCTCCGTGATGGGAGTATAGTCCATGGCCGTTTACACAGAAATCAGTACAGTCCCGCGAGTTTCGGGCTTGGAAGCGACAATACGTCCACTTACACATTCCAAGTTACCTGGCCAGAGGGTTTCCTGCAGACTACGGGACCCGTGTCGTTGAATCAGGTGACCACGATCCAAGACGGAACCGTTCCCAGTATTGCGCTCTCGTCTATGGCAGCCTGATACGCGCCACAACCCGGGGGCACCGCTACGTGAACGTTCGACTGGGTCTGCGACTACGCGAGTGTTCCATCGCTCGACAAGGTAGTTGTCTCCAGCGGATGCCTGTCCGGCCCGCAGTCGTTCACCTCCCAGCAGGGCAACGTAACCGTTTCGTGTACGCAACAGGGCAACGGGAAGTGGGCGCACCAGTTGGTGGTTACAGGAATGACCTGCACTCCGAACTGTACCTATACTTGGTACTGCGAGAGTTCGACCCTGTACCAGACTTCTAGCACGAGCGCCAATCCCAAGACGTTCAAGACCAAGATCTGTGTCCAATGAGGGGACTAACGATGAAATGGAAGAGTGCTGTTTCGGTTCTTGCTGTGTTGCTCCCGTTCGACGCGTTCGCAACGGAAGTCGACGGAGTACTGAGCTTGGATCCCGTAGCGGTGCAATCGTGCCTGGTCGTCGAGATCGCATTGGGGCCGGGAGACGCCTTGGCTGGGCTCCGGTGGTACCACAATGACGCGACTGTTCCGTTCCCCGAACTGCTACTCATGGAGGGGATTGCTGGCATTCCGCCTGACCTCGACGATGTGTCTCTGATTCTGGAGCAGATTACGGGTGCATCTCTCGCCTGGGGAGACGTCGGGATTTCGCCGCCGATCACTAGTACTACGGATGTAGTGCATGCTGTATTCATTTTTCCCGAGAACGTTCCGATGAGTGCGGAGGGCACCGGCGGTGGCCCGGGTATTGGGTATCGGCTGGCAGGCGGTGGCCTTCCGACGTACGTCAGCGCTGAAGGTGAAGAGTGGGTATTGCTGGATGAAGCCATTTCGGTCGCAGTCGAGCCGGTCTTGGACACTTCGAAGGGACTGAGTTCCGTGGTCCTCTCATCGCTCAAAGCGGAACGAGGTGGTGGGCGCCGGTCGCTGCCAACAGTTTCCAGCGATGGCTCGTTAGAGCTGTCGGTGGTGCCCAATCCGTTCAATCCTAGGGCGGAGATTCGATTTCGGCTTGGCGAGCCCCAGGATGTGGCTGTGTCGGTGTACAATTTACGTGGAGCTCTAGTATCGACTCCACTCACCCAGGCACTCCCAGTGGGGCCGCATACTGTCATGTGGCAGGGAACCGACGCCTTCGGCCATGCTGTGGCGAGTGGAGTCTATTTCGTGGTCGTGGACGCAGGTTCTCAGCAGGCACGAAAGCGGGTCACTCTAGTCCGATGAAACATTCACTGGCCAAAGCGCTCTTGGTAGGTGCCGTCGCTTGGCAGTGTGGTGCCGCGTCCGCCGCGACGATACGAGTTGAAAAAGACGGTACGGGCGACTTCACGATCATTCAGGATGCCGTCGACGCGGCCGAACCGGGAGATACAATTCTAGTCGGTCCGGGCAGATATGCCGCTAGAAGCCAATTCAGCCTTCCTGGTTGGACCGAATCCACTCACGTAGGGATCGAAACGAATGACCTAACGATACGCGGCGTTGACCGAGACGCTGTAATCATTGGGCCGGCAACCAGTCAGATCGATGGGCTTGGGCCAAAGGGTTTCGTTACTCAGGTCGGCATTCAGAAGCTCACTGTCGAGAACCTGACGGTTGAAAACGTTCGTGACGGTTTCTATGTCGTCGGTGAGGTGGGCATTACCAACGTTCGAGTGCGGGGAACGGTGCTAGGTGTCATTAGTTTCGCCGCTGGTGGGCTCACCATAAGGTCGGCTTGGATGAGCGACAATGACACTGGGGTCATGGCGTTCGCGCCCACGAGTTCTGTGTTGGTTGAGGGTTGTCGATTTGACAGCGGGGCGATCGGTGTGAGTCTACAGGCTGCAGGCCTGGCAAACGTGTCACTGTCCAGGTTTAGCGGACTAACGGTAGGCGTGCAGTACGACAACACTAGTGGTGCGGTGTCCGGCTGTTCCTTCGAAGCGAGCGCGAACTTGGGTCTCACTGCGCTTGGCTCGTCGACTGCCGTAGACGTGATTGACAACGCGTTTTCGGGAGGCCAAGGTGCGATACATTCCAGGTCCGGGGCTTTCATTGTTGGGTCCGGGAATTCCATACTAGGCACGACTTATGCCAGCATTCTTGTCAGCACTGGCGGAAACGTAGTTTTGTCGGACAACGACATTGTTCCAGCAAGCGGTCATGGCGGGAAACTGAACATTCAGTTCGACCCGGTAACGCTCGACATCCGTCGCAATTACTGGGGTGTCGAGAGTTCCTCCGAGGTTGAAGCCCTGATATGGGACGCCAATGATGACCCTACTCTGGGGGCCGTTTTCGAGTTCGAGCCGTTCGAAGTTCGTTCGGTCTCCGTGACCTCGTCGAGTGTCGGAGAGTTGAAGGCACGGTTCGGCGGGAACAACTAGAGACGTCGCGGCCATCAAGGCCCCCGGCTTCGGTGACCGTCGCAAGGCGATGCTCGAAGACATCGCCATCCTGACCGGTGGCCGCGTAATGAGCGAAGACGCAGGTCTGAAGCTCGAGAACACCGATATCACCGATCTGGGTCGTTGCGGTCGCATGGTCATCAACAAGGAAAGGCTGCAGGAGCGCCTGGCCAAGCTGGCCGGCGGTGTTGCCGTGATCCAGGTGGGTGCCGCGACCGAGACCGAGATGAAGGAAAAGAAGGCTCGCGTCGAAGACGCACTCGCGGCCACGCGCGCCGCGGTAGAAGAGGGCATTGTCGCCGGCGGTGGCGTAACGCTGCTACGCTGCGTCAAGGTCATCGACAAGCTGGAACTGGAAGGCGAAGAACTCGTAGGTGGGTTGCTCGTGCGCCGCGCACTCGAAGAGCCCGTACGTATCATCGCCGCCAACGCCGGTGCCGAAGGTTCGGTCATCGTCGAGCACCTGCGCGGTGAGAAAGCTGGCATCGGCTACAACGCCGCCACCGGCAAGTACGTCGACATGTTCAAAGCAGGCATCGTCGATCCGGCCAAGATGTAGCGCGCGGAATGGGGGAGGCGAGCGCTAGCATTGTTCGAGCGCGCGCTATCTTCTCTTCGCGCGTGTGTACCCGGGTGTACCGGGTGAGCATGCCCTGGATAGAGGAACAGCCCGCGTCGGTTGAAGCGGGCTCTTTGTCGTTGGGGCCGGTTGAAAAAAGGGGGGATCTGCACAGAACCTACGTCCTGAAACATAGGCAAGGCGGAGGGTCGGACTTCCAGTCTGACCCTCCCAGGTTGGAATCCTGGCATCGCGTTTCGCAACCGACCCTATCCTCCGGTGTGTCTCGCGATCGCGGTTGTCGTGGTCCCAGCTCAGGAGCGCCCAAGTCAGAGTTAACGAGCGTTGACGATTGCCTTTCTTCAGGTCGGGCAAACGATCGATGGAATTGGATGTGTGCTCCATGGTTTCACCCCACCGGAGAGGTAGACATCGTGCGGTTCGTATCGACTTTGGTCCTATCGGTTGCGCTGACTCTAGTCCCGAAAGCAGCGGTTTCCCAGATCCCCGGCGCCAGCACGTTTAGCTTCGGTCGCTTCGCCGAGTGGCCAACAGCGGAAGATACCGGTGGCATGGGCCCCAATTACGAGGGTGACCTGGTCAAGCGTGTCTACCCTGACCGGATCGCGCGCACCCACAAGCTGCTGTCAGACGGTCACTGGGTGGTTGAGTTTGGAGCCACGGGTCCGGGCACGTCTCCGAGCACGGTTAACCCCTTCACAGGCGATCCCGATCTCGCGGAGGACGTGAATTGGGTGCGAAAGACGTTCCCTGTGCTTCGGACCGAGGGCAATCCCGCGGTGCCGATCGACCTCGGTGACTCGAGTTGCGGGGTGACCGACAAAACATATTCCGTGACCATCACGTCTGTAGCTCCAGGCACTTGGGTGGAGGCCGACGCATCGCGCTTCTACATCAAGAATGCTCCTAGCCAGGTCGCGCACTTCACTCACATGGCGTACTTCAACGCCGCTGGAACCCTCCAGACCGGACTGATTGGCTCGCTGAGTTCCAGTCAGTTGGCAGATCCCAGCGACCCCTCGTTCGAAGATCGAAACTGGATCGCTTTTTATGGCGGCCATACGACTGCCGACCCACAGATCCAGCTCATCTTGCCGTTGATGGTGAGCTACTCCGAAGTGCCATCGCTGGACGTTGTGGGAGACTTTCTGGAGTTCAACTACGCGGCCGGAAGCCCTCGTGTTCTTGCCCTCGCGCTTCCTTGGGGAATCAAAGGCTTCTCAGTACCGCCAGCGGGTGTCGCGACATGGTTCACAAGCACGCAAGAGACTCACTGTGTCACGGTGGCCAGTTTGGTAAATAATCAGCCCGTGAGTGTGGTCGAAGACTTCCTGCATCCGGAGGGAATCGCGCAGTGCACGATCGACAACACCTTTACCCATCGGAACATCTACGGTGGCGTGCCCAATTCCTTCGTCACTGTCCCGCCGATTCTCGCGCTTGCTTCCGACACAGGAATGGACGTGACCTTCACGGTCAATGTCCCGGGGCCGATCGGCGATGGCTTTCTCACGAAGAATGGTCCCTTGCTGTACGCTCCTGGAGTTTCGAACTCAGAATACACTATTCCGGGTATGGCTCCGCATGACTTGCACTACGTGCCGCGCAAGGGTTTCACGCAAGAGCGCATCGCGGTTGATCGGCTGCTCCAAACGGCAATGTCGTCGGACGTAAAGCTCAACCTCTTGAACCAAGTGTGGGGAGCCATCGAAAACCGTGGAGAAACCTACATGTTGGCTCTGGCCTCCGCACCGACGCGCGATCGATACGTGCAACAAATGCGGAACACCATCACATCTGGGCTGTCCAACCAGAGTAGCGTACAGACTTTCCTGAATGACCCGATCTACGCAGGAAAGTCGAATGCAGTACAAGCCAATCCATTCACCCAACTTCAACTCAAGTCAATCAATGTCGACTGCAACACGAGCGCTGAATTCCCCACACTTCTATGGGAACGCCCGAGTGACCCATACGCCTTCGACATCGATGCCACCGCTGGTGGTGTCATGGAGTACTTGTACGAATACCTGTTGTGGTCGGGAGATGAAGGATTTATCGAGGGACGCTGGGATACTGGGGGTGACTTCGACATTGTCGACTATGTTCGCGGACTGACGCTTTTCCACGACTGGGCGTTCATGGCGTCGACGAGCCGAACCTGGGGCGATCGTGCCGCGATCGACATGCTGTCTGCTCAATATCAGGGGATGGCAAGTTACGCCAAAATGGCGGCTGCGAAAGCGACCCCGGACCTGGTGGCGGCGGAAACGGGTCGGTACTTGGCCGCCAAAACTCAGTTGGCGCTATGTCTGAGGTGGTTGCGAGCCGACTATGCAACAGACCACTACAAGATGGCAGACGCTGTGGACGAGGATCTTGGCCCAGGATTCACTCAGCTCATTGCCGGTTTCGGGGAATACGAACCGAGCGGGCCACTTGCTAACCTGACGATCCGTTATATCAACTCCACTCAAGCGGGTGTGTCCTGGGCTGATTGGATGGTTTCTGGCGAGCGCCTTCACTCTTTGCCTCATGAGGTAGTTCGCGAGTTGCTCGACAGGGAAACTGGTGTCCCGGGGACGCCCTATTTTGACAAGTTGCAGCAAATGTTGGGCACAGCCGGCTCGCCGGAATTTGTTCCCGTCAACAGCGATCTGGCAGCGATCGCCACGTTCCCAGCGGCGAAAATCGCTGCGGGTTGGCGAGAGGGTATTATCAGCACCAAGAGCGAGTTGGATCTGTGGACGAACCTGCTTCATCTTGGGTCTACTGAGCATTCCGTCAAGCCAGGGAGGGTCTTTCCCTTCTGGCGGCCCGCCGACGGGGATTGGTACTCAAACGGTCAGGTGTCGTTCTCTGAGGACATCAGCAACGTTCGAGAAGAGGAAGCCCCGTTCCCCATCTACTGGGGCCTAGAGGAATCATTTGACGTGCCTGTATTGATCGGAGGATGGGCCCCTGCCAAACCGACGGACATCTACTTCGATACGCAGACTGAGATGCTTGTGGCCAGTTTCGATAGCCCCCCTAATGACTATTGGGTTCTGGACCGAGGCAATGCGACGAGTGCATGGGGCATTCAACTCGCTAGCCAGGGGCTGGGTTTCACCTTCAGCGGCGATCCCGGTTCTCCGGGCACGGTACCGGAGAACCTGGTGGCGGCTGGCGACTTCGAGACCCTGGGTCCGGGTCGGGTCAACGTCGACGCCCCATGGGCAGGGGCAGATGCGGTCGTGGGAACGGAGGCGAACCCTCCTACTCCTGACAATCGCGCGATAGAGCTACGACCCGCACAGGCAACGATCTCTGCGAGCGTGACCGCGAATCAGTGGACTTACGTCGGCGCCAACACGCCGTATCACGTTCGGTTCCAGTACAAGACCAACCTTGAGCCGGGGGATCTCGCTAGGTTTGCGGTATCAGTTCGACAACTGGAAGACGAGCCCTGCGGGCCCCCCGATACTGATTGCAACGACATCGGAGGTGTTCGCAACCTTCAGGAGGTCTCTCATCCGGTAACCTTCGAAACGGACGATTCTTCCCACATCGTCTACGCAACTCAATGGGAGTGGTTCGAGATTCGAGGAAAGACGGACTCTCAGGAGTTGGCGCGCATTCTGTTCGACGTCACGAGAGAATTGCCCGCGGCAGAGTACGGACCCGCAGATGCTGCTTTTATCGACAACGTGAGCATCGATCTTGAGGTACCGGAAACTGCGCCCGAGTTCCGTGAGCCCTTTGCGGGTTCGGTGTATGACATCGCCCTTCGTGAACGGAACGGAGAGCCGTACGTCAACATATCGTGGATGCCGGACTACCGTGTGACGAACATCTCGACTCCATCGATACTTGCGGGCGCAGCGATTCCGGTCGGGGAGTGGTGGGTAGGATATCAGTGGTCGGATGACTACGATGGTCCAAGCCCCACGTGGAACGACATTCCGCAGAGCCAGATCCAGGACGTTGGCGGGGGTAGCACGAACTTTTCCCAGGCGCGGACTCGGTGGTTCTTCGCAGATACCTCCGGCGCTGTCCCCGTTGGGACGATCCAGCTGAAAGCGCTGTACTACGAGGAGTCCGGAGGGTCGGCGAGCCTTGTGGGCGAGGCCTTGTCCGAGGTCTTCGATGTCTTGCCGCAGCCGGCGGCACTGTTCGCGGAGGCGGTGGCGGAGTCGGGGGATCCGAACGGGGACGGGTTGGGGCTCGACATTAGTGGGGCGGACATATCTACGATGGTTGCGTTCAACTATGAAACCTCGGGGGGCGACTACTACGAAAACGACGACTTGTTCGTCGGGCGAAGTGGGCAGGGTGTCGAGATGCAGGTCTATCAAAATGAGGGAGGAGAGAGCAACTGGGTCACCTGGCAGACAGTGGCGGATGCGGTGTTCGGTTTCTTGTCTGTGCCGGAGAATGTACGTGGACTCTCATCCGCGAATTTCAACGGAGGAGCTACCGATTTGTTCGTTGCCGTGGGGCCTGCGTCTGATGTACCTCAGAATGCGTTGATTTTCGACAACCAGTCTGGAAGCATGGTCCAGCTGACCGTACCTGCAGTTGATGACGCCTGGAGCGGTTCGTGGGCGGAGCTTGGGGGCGCCATGCATCTCTTTGTTGCCCGCGCATCCGCGACCGGAGCGACGCCCACCGAGTTCGATAGTGGAACGGGACTGACGGATGTCCTGCTTCGTTACGATTCTTCCTCGTCATCGTTCCAGGATGTCACCGCTAGCGCGGGCGCCATTGGGACCGACACGTTCACGTCCTTCGGTGCGACGTGGGCAGATGTGGACGGCGATGACCTTCCAGATCTCTATGTCGCGAACCTCGCGTCCTATTCGACCGAGCAGTGGTCACCGCTGTACATCGCCCAGGATCCCGATGTAAACGGCAACTACAGTTTCGTTGACGTGTCAGGCCCGCCTGGCCAGCCGGCGCCGCAGTTCCTCAGATTCGGTTGGGTCAGCGGCTCGAAGTTCGAGGACCTCGATGGGGATGACGACATGGACATTGTCATCGCGAGGCGCAAGGACCTACCCTCCAGCCAGAACCTTATCGTGTGTCTGAACGACGGAAGTGGCAATCTGAACGACGAGCCCGGTTGGGGCCTCTCTTCGCTCGACGAGATCCACGACATCGAGATCGTCGATTTAGACTGCAACGGCGTCTTAGACGTAGTAGCGGTTCCTCAGGCCAACCAGGACGTCAGTGTCTTCCTCGGTTACGAGACAGTAGGAAGCCGCCAATACGTCGACCGAAAGGGAGCGTCCGGCATAAGCTCCGGTCTGGCCCACTCTATCGTTGCCGCCGACTTCAACGAAGACGGGGACGACGACGTCATGCTTGGGAGGGACCAATCCGTCAATAGTGAGGTGTATTTCACTAACGCGACCGCTGGCCAGCAGGGTGTGGAGTGCAAATCGGCAACGGTGATTCTCGACGCCTCCCAGTACTGGACCAACGGCTCTGCAGTAGGAGCCGTCGTAGAGTCGCATGCGACCATCGGGGGCGTTCCCAGCGTTCAATGCCGAGTGGTTGATGGGGGCAGTGGTCGGGGACGCCAATCCGCGCGTACGCTTACCTTCGGCATCGGAGACGCTACGACCACCGACATCGTGGTTCACTGGCCCCACGGCCACACCAGCACGGTGACCGTCGCGGCAGAATCGCAGACCACGATCTATGCAGTCGGTCCGATCGACCTTGGCACGGCCACCGCCACCTACACGCCCAGCACCGGCAGCACCGTGTGGACCTTCGCCTGGGAAACCGTGGGCTATATGCCGGGAGTGTCCGACCATGTGCAGCTTGAGTACGTCTCCGGAAGAAACTGCTCCGGTTTACTCCCGGCCGACGGCTCGCTCGATCTCGGAGACCCAGGGGTAGGGATGAGCGTTCAAGACATCGGAGGTGGCCGTTATGTCCATACCGTCACTTACACCGTCCTGTGCACGGCTCCGTGCAACTACAACTACCGGGTCCAGACTGTGTTTCCCGACTACACCCAGACGGGGCCCTCGACACTATTCAACGTCGGAATTTGTGGAGGTTTCCAGGGATGAGCAAGAAGCCTGTGATCGTGTTACTTGCCCTTCTGCTTCTCACGTCAACCGCCCGCGCTCAACCGGATGTTCCGGGGATGCTCAAGATATATCCCGTCGGGGAGCAAACCTGCGTGGCAGTCGGAATCGACCTCGTAGGTGGGCTCACGCTGACCGGGCTCTCGTGGTTTCACAATGATGAGACGGTCTCGTTTCCCTCGTTGCTTATCGTGGAGGGAACGCATGGAGAGTCGCCGATCCTCGACCAACCTGGGCTGGTGCTCGCTGAGGTCACGGGCGAGGCGCTCGCCTGGGGCGAGGTGACCTTGCTGGAAGCCGTGAGCAGTTCCACGGATTACGCCTACGCCGTATTCTTGTATCCGGCGAACCAGGAGATCTCCGACCTGGGCTCCGGGGGTGGCCCGGGGATCGGCCTTTTGGGAGAGGTGGGGGAGCCGATTTTTCTCAGCCACGAGGGAACCACGTGGATCCAGTTTGATTCGGCATACCGTTTGGCCGTGGAGCCCGAAACGTCGGCGGCAAAGTCGGGAGTTCGCGTGCTCAGTGAGATGCGGGGAAGCGTACTGGAAGCGGCAGCGAGCGTGGCCAACAACGAGCCTCCCGTCCCAAAGAGAACGAGGCTTCGCGCGCCGGCCCCCAATCCGTTCAACCCTCGCACAGTACTGCGGCTCGAATTGAGTAAGGACATGCACGTTGAGATGAAGCTCTACAACCTGGCCGGTCGTTTGGTGAAGACGCTCGTGCACGAGCATCTTCCTGCTGGATTCCACGAGATCGTATGGGAGGGGAGGGACAATCGGGGCAGGGCAGTATCTAGCGGGAAGTATTTTGTGCGAGCGGAGATCGGAAAGGAACGAGTCACGAAGGGGCTGACGCTCGTGCGGTGAGTGACCAGCCCGTGCGCGTATGGTAGAATTCAGTCATGCGAATGATCATTTTTCTTTTCTGCAGCGGCCTACTCGTCCCATGGGCAGCGTCGAGCTACGGGGCCACCATCCGAGTAGCCAAGACGCCGCCTCTTGACTACTCCGTCTTGCAGGACGCCCTCGACGCCGCTGCGCCCGGGGACACGATTGCCGTTGGACCCGGACGATACGATCAGTTTCAGCTTCACGACGTAATCGATGGCACATTTGTTCAGTCAATTGGCTGGGTTCAGACCGAGGGCATCACGTTGATCGGAGACGACCGTGAAACCGTCTTCGTGGGGCCAGAAACGCAGGTTGGCAATGTAGCCGGGGTCTCAACCGTCGCATTCGGTGTTGATCGAGGAATCGGGGGACTGTATGTCCGAGGGATTACGTTTCAGAATACGAATTTCGCTTTCTCCGCTCGCAATGAATGTGTCATTGAGACGTGCTCGTTTGAGTTCGCCCTCTCGATAGCGCTGCTTGCGACTGTTACAAACGGTCTCTTGGTAAGGGAGAGTTCGTTCTTTTCCTGCGAAGATGGTGTTGTCTCTCCAGTTGGAAGCGGCAACTCGAATCTACAGGTGGTTGGATGCCAATTCCTGCAGATGTCAACGTTCGGCGTAGATTTTTCAAGCGTCGACTCGGGGCTCATTTCCGGTTGCTATTTCTCGGCCAATCGAATTCCGATCCAGATTTGGAACTCCGAGGGAGTCGTAGTCGACTCAAATGAGACGTCCGGTGTGACTCTCGGTGCTTGCGGGGTCACAGGCGGGAACGCGACTCTAATCGGGAATCGATTCGGAGCCACGACCGACGCCACATTCGCCGTCAAGGGTGGGGCGGTCGTGTTCGCGTCGGGCAACCATATCGGTGCCGGCCAAGGCGCAACTATGTTCATACAGGGTTCGTCCCGTCTGACGTTCAACCACGGATTGATCGAGCCCGGAAACGGTCCGTCTGTATTGGTTACAACCGCGGTGTCTGAGGTTCCAGCTCATGATCTTCGAAACAACTACTGGGGCACGACGGACCTGGCCGTGATTGAAAAGTGGATCTCCGACGGGGACGACAATCCGTTTCACAGCATCGTCGAATTCGAGCCAATCGCGACCTCTCCGATTCCAACTAGGAAAGAATCCATGAGTACGTTTCGTTCCAAGTTTGGCCCATAGAGGAAAGAAGACTAGAGGAACGCTCCGTCCGCGGGATTCGACGAACACATAGCCATAAATGGGCCGAGTTACCTTGGCCGATGACGGGTCCAAGCAGTCGAATTCCCCTGAGGGAGACCGCAGGTCCTGCTCAGACCTGGTCGCGCGATTTCTCGGAACCCCCTGCCCGCCGTCACGACAGATACAATAGAAGCCCCCCGACATCGTCTGGGAGGGCCGGGACCAACGCGGATCGCCGGTTGCGAGTGGGAAGTACCCTTGCCCCCCGCAACGTGATTCGATGATCTGTTCCGGCCCCGATTCGGCCAATAGGCACCCTCGCGCCGCCGCTGTGATAGGCTCCGGACATGCGTAGCCACCTTGCCCAGCTGATGGTCTCCGCGGGTCTTCTCGTACTCGCCTACGTCCCGGCACGGGCCGATACGATCCGAGTCGCCCAGATCCCGCCTTTCAACTACTCCGTGCTCCAAGATGCCATTGACGCAGCGGCGCCTGGGGACACCATCGCCGTCGGTCCTGGCCGGTACGATGAATTCAAGCTCCATGATGTGATCGAGGGAACCTTTGTTCAGGCAGTCGGGTGGGTTCAAACCGAGAACCTTACGATTATTTGGTGATAGCCGAGAAACGGTATTCGTCGGCCCAGAAAGTCCAGTGCTCAGCATAGATGGAACCTCGACAGTTGCTTTCGGGATAGATCTAGGCATGGAAGGTTCGCACGTTCAGGGCATTACGTTCCAGAATACCAATTTCGCCTTCTCAGCACGCGCCGGAGCGATGATTGAGATGTGCGGATTCGAAGGCGCTCCTGCGATTGGGATGATTGTCTCTACCTCGGACGGACTCAAGGTCACGCAGTGTATGTTTCGAGCTTGCGGCAATGGGCTCGCGTCTCCCACAGGGAGTGGGAACTCGAATCTGGAGGTCGTCGACTCTCAGTTCATTGATATTTCTGCGCTTGGTATTGACTTTGAGGGTGTCAGTTCAGGAGTCATTTCAGGTTGTTTGTTCTCGGGCAACCGTGTTCCCATTCAGGTCGCAGAGTCGGACGACATAGTGATCGAATCGTGCGAGACCGTTGGCGCTACTTTAAATGCTTGTGTTGTTGCTAGCGGCACCGCTGCCCTCGCTCACAATCAGTTTGGACCTGCGGGCGATGCGACACTTGCCCTAATTAGAGGGGCTGTTGTGCAGGCGTGGGACAATCACGTGAGTGCGGGCGGGGTGGCTACGATATTCATTGGAAGTAGATCTCAACTGACCTTCAGTAATGGATTCATACAGCATGGCGATGCTCCGTCGGTACTGGTGGACACGGCCACGCCAGTTCCACCTACCCATGATCTCCGCAACAACTACTGGGGAACAGTCGACCTGGCTCAGATCGAGGAATGGATCACCGACGGCAACGACAATCCCTTCCTCAGCATTGTCGAGTTCGAACCGATCCTGACCTCGTCCGTGCCAACACAACGTGAGTCGATGAGTGTGTTTCGGGCCCGATTCGGGCAGTAGGAAACCTCGCGCCACCGGTGTGATAGACTCGGGGCATGCGCATCTACATCGCCCAGCTGACGATCTCTGCCGGTCTTCTCGTACTCGCCTGCGCCCCAGTAGGGGCCGATACCATTCGAGTCGCCCGGACGCCGCCGTTCGACCACTCCGTGCTGCAAGATGCCATCGATGCAGCGGCGCCCGGCGACACCGTAACCGTCGGTCCCGGTCGGTACGATGAGTTTCGGCTCCACGATGTGATCGAGGGAACCTTTGTTCAGGCAGTCGGGTGGGTTCAAACCCCGGAGCTAACGATAATCGGTGATGGCCGAGATATGGTTTTCGTTGGACCTGCGAATCTGGTGCTCAACGTAGGCGGCACATCAACGGTCGCGTTCGGGATCGACCGAGGGATGGAAGGTTCGTTTGTGCGGGGCATTACTTTTCAGAATACGAATTTCGCTTTCTCAGCACGTGTTGGAGCAGTAGTCGAGATGTGCAGTTTCGAAGGCGCTCCTGGAATCGGATTTGTGATCTCTACGTCCAATGGCCTCCGAGTGCAGGATTGTGAGTTCCGATCTGGCGATGTTGGACTTGCGTCTCCAACTGGGAGCGGGAACTCCAACCTGGAGGTAAGTGACTGCCAGTTCGTTGATATGGCACTTGGGGTTGACTTCGAGAGCGTGAATTCGGGGGTCATTTCAGACTGTTTTTTCTCCGACAACCAGATTCCCATTCAAGTCGTTGGATCGAACGGCGTTTTGGTCGAGTCGTGCGAAACCGTGGGCACAACACTTAGCGCATGTGTGGTCTCGCGCGGAGACGCAACCCTGCTCAGAAACCGGTTCGGTCCAGCCACCGATGCAACGCTTGCTTTGCTGGGCGGAGCGATTGTCTCTGGCCTAAACAACCATGTCGGTGCGGGATCAGGCGCGACCATCTTCATTCAGGGTACATCTCAGCTCACATTCAATCACGGGTTCATAGAACCGGGCCCTGACCCGTCGGTGATCGTTCGCACGGCCGTGACTGCAGTGCCGACCCACGATCTCCGCAACAATTACTGGGGAACAGTCGATCCGACTCAGATCGAGGAATGGATCACCGATGGCAACGACAATCCCTTCCACAGCGTTGTGGAGTTCGAGCCGATCCTTACCTCGCCCGTGCCGACGCAGCGTGAGTCGATGAGTGCGCTCCGGGCCCGATTCGGGCAGTAGGAACCCTTCGCGCCACCGCTGTGATGTCGTCGGAGATTCCCAAACTCAACGAACCACCGTAACGGCCTGCGAATCCACGGTTCCAGACGCCCGAAGCACGGCCCGATACACGCCACTGGCAACCGGACGCCCCTGTATGTCTACACCGGTCCAATCCAGCGCGTGTTCGCCAGGATCCAGATGTGTCCATTCGTGTTTCCATACCGATCGACCTCGGGCATCCACGATCGTAAGTTCCGCCGGCCCGCTGACGGTGGTGCTCAAGAGAAACCGCGTGTGGGGATTGAATGGATTCGGGGAGGTTCGCACGATTCGCGCGCCAGGGACTCGTTGGTTCATTGTCCCCGTCGTCGTGCTATCCAGGAAGGTCCACCGAGCGATGCCAACGGAAGACGTTCCTCCCATGCGGGCAAAGTCACCAACCAGAATCAGATCGCCGTTCCACTCCGTGGCGTCCGTAACCTTGCCACTGTGGGGAATCGGCAACCAACGCCCGTTCTGAAACGTGAACACTCCGTCGCGGTACGCCGAGGCAACCAAGCGATTCCCCGAGCGTACCAGGTCAGTGCTGTCGTGGAATCGATCGCCCACTGATCGCCACTGACGGTCTTGCCAGACCACTACAGAAGCTGGCTTCCCCGTAACGCTGTCGTTCACAAGTCCACTGACATACAGGCTACCGTTGATGCCCAGGAAACTTCTGGCGCTCTGAATGCCGTTCGCGTGCGCGAAGGGTTCCCAATTGGTTCCCGTCCAGCGAACCACTTCGAGTGGGGCCTGCGAACTGTGCCTTCCCAGCACCACAAATTGACCATCGAGCGTTGTAAACCTCGTTCGGCCTCCTGGCATCCCGTCGCTAATTGGAATCCATTGGGTCCCGTCGAGGAAAGAAGCGCCTCGATAAACGACCCCTGGTCCCTCCCAAACAAAGCCTGAAGCAATCAGACCTTGGTCAGTGACATGGAGTTGACTAGCGGACCCAACCTGCGAATCGAGAGTCATGGATGGCTGCCACGCAGTGCCGTTCCAGGCCAGGACGGGCGCGGCGCGCCCTGAGACCGTGTCGTCGAAATCACCTGCGGCGTACAGAACGCCGTCATGTTCTTGTAGCGCTTGGACTCGCCCCTCAATGTGTCCCATCGCACTCCACCGAGCGCCGTCCCAGCGGGCAACGTTGTCTACGATTGTGGATCCCGCCGATCCGAATTCTCCTGCGACCACCAGGTCGCCTTCAAACGTGGTCACCGCACTCGCGTAACCTGCAAGACCGGCTCCCCCGGGAGCCACCAATACCGACGCTTCACCGTTGTTCCACAAGCCAACGGAGCGCCGACCGAGGTACCGAATTGGTAGAGAGGAGTGGTATTGGCCCATTCCGTCCAGCAAGACCGGCCAATGGGGTCGCGATGGTTGCAGTGCGACCCAAGTTCCATCCCAGGCCGCAAGACCCAGATGCTCGACGCCGTTTATGCGCCACGAGTAGTCGATTACGAGATGTTGTCTGTGAATGGTTGCGCGGTACACGTTCCGCGATGGGTCCGAATCCCAGGGCGAGGACCAGCTGGCTCCATCGAACATAGCCAGACCTGAATCGAAGCTCAACACGCTGCCTACGGCAAAGATCGCAGCGTCGTTGGCAACCACGTCGAATACCTGGCCCCGAAGGTCACCCAATGCGAGCCAATCATTCCCCACGAGTCGAAACACGGAGTTCCAACCTGTAGATGCTCGTTTGTCGGTGCGGAGGTACCCGCCAACGTACAGAGTGTCGTCGTGAACCAGTAGCGACGACGCGTCACCATGGAAACCATCTTGTCCAACCGGAGCCCATGACAAACCATCCCAACGCAGGACGGGATAGGTCGATTGCCGTGTCGCGACGTAGAGGTAGGAACCATGCGATGCGACATCGTTGACGTGGGGGTCGAGCGCTTCGCCTAGGCGCTCCCAGTATTCGCCGTTCCATGTTTGGACAGATTCAGTCAGCGCGGCGGCTACCTGTCCGTTGTGCAGCGTCAATGCCTGCACCGGCCCCGGCGCTCCCAAACCAACGGGATGCCATTTGGATCCGTCCCAGCGGGCGATATGGTTGACGCGCAGGTTGCCAACCCACTCGAAGTTGCCACCCACGTAGAGGTCATCGCCATCGACGACGTAGGCCTTGGCGCCGTCTGCGATGGTTTTGAGCTCGAATTCAGTGCCCCAGAACCCGCTCGCGTATTCGTTGCTCGCGAGCGATGGAGTTGCTCCCAAGATCAGAATCAGAAGGGTTGCGACAGCGCGTGTGTGGACCATTTGTTTCGCATCCTAGATTGGGGGCGCACTGGGACGAAGCGCACTCGAGATCAGAAGCCGGGAGTCCCTACCCTGGTTGGGATAGGGTCTGCCAGATCGCATCTACACAGGCCGCTCCCAGACGCTGGCTGCGCCCAGGAGACCAGCCGATCTCCGGCATGGGATGGTTGGCGGCGTCCTTGAAGGGCATCTCGAGCGTCATGGCCAGGCAGCCGAAAGTCTCAGCGATGTAGTTGGTCGCTTTGCGCAGGTCGGCAGTACCCGCCGCCGTCGACTCGTAGCCATAGCCGTGCTCGGTCTGAAAGTCTGGGCTGATGGTTGCGAGACGCTGCTTGAAAGCCTGTAGTTCCCGGTCCCTGTGTTCTGTCCAGGAAGGCACGCCATTGGCGCCGGCGATGAAGTTGTACGGCAGCGCTTCGTCACCGTGGACATCCATGAAGAAGTCCACTCCGGTCTCGTGCATGCGTCGCCGCGTGAAGTACACCTCCGGCGATTCCGTTTCGTCCGGATCTTTCCAGGCGCGGTTGAGATTCACACCGTTGGCGTTGCAGCGCAGGTGTCCGCGCACCCCGCCGTCCGGGTTCATGCTGGGTACCACGTGCACCACCGCGCGCTCCAGCAGGGCGCGCGCCACCGGGTCCTCGGGATCGCACAAGCGTTTGAGGAAACCCTCTATCCACCACTCGGCCATGGTTTCACCGGGATGTTGACGGGCGATGATCCAGCACGACTTCTTGTCGGCGGCCGATTCTCCAAGGGTCAGTAGGCTGAGGGCGTGGCCGTCGGGCGTGGAACAAAGCACCTTCGCGTTGACGCCCGGCGAGGCCAGGGCCCGGCCAATCAGGCGCTGGTGACGATCAAAGGGGTAAGGTGCGAAGTAGGCGAAGTAGATGGAATCCGATTCCGGCGTGCAGCGCCAGCTGAGGGCCTGGCCGTCGAACGCCGTTTCGATGCGAAACCAATGCTCCAGGTCGGTCGATGCCGCGACGCGGTAATTCTCGAATCCTTCTGGGTAGGACACCTCCCCGGCGTTCTCGAGGGTGATCGTGCAAGCCTCGCCTCCAACATCGCAAAGCTGGAAGAAGAACCACTGGCCGTGGCGCCCGCCCTCGTCGAAACGGATCTTGAGTCGAATGTCCGAGGGCGAATCGCCTGATTGGACAACGATGTTTCCGCCGTCGAAGTGGTCATTGATATGCATGGCGTCTCCCTGTCAGGTTTCGACAGACAGGTTAGGGTCAGGTGGGCAGGATGTCATTCTGCATCTGCGGCGGTGTCCCTTTTGGCGCGGCTGAAGCTCCACTCCCGCGTGGTGTCACCGAGGACCGTGTTGGCAAGACTCTCCGATTCGCGAGTTTGTTGTTGCCGGGCACACAAATGTACTGTATTGTCTCAGCACATCGACGACCTCAGCCTCCCAACTGTGATCGCACGATGACCGCCATTGCATCACCGCTTGTCAGGAGCATCGCGTCGCACACCGCGATGACGCCCGACCAGCGCGCGCGAAATTTCAGGGACAAACCAAGGAAGCTCGTCCACGAACTCTCGCTGGCGGCGTTCGCGTTTCGCAACGCGCGCGCTCACCGCGACCTGGGCTTCTCTTCATTGCGCGACTACATTCGCGCCCGGCCTGGCCTCACCTGGAACACATGGTCGGGGCTGGTGCGAGTCGGTACTGTCCTTTCCGCGTCGGCGCAAACGTCCATCCAGTTCATGCGGGGCAACCTGCAGGCTTCCGTCATCGAACGCATGGCCAGCCAGTCTGATCCCACGCGTTGGGATGAGCTTTCCCATGAACTGGCCGGCCTGACCACTCGCGAAGCCTTCGATCGCCTGAAGCGCGAGCGCCGCCCAAAGGACCGGCCATCCGACCACATCTGTGAAGAAACAGTGCGCGTCTCCATCTCGATGCCGCCCGCCGTGGCCAACTATATAGAAGACACCCTGGATCTCGCCCGATCGCTCCTGGGCGAGGATTCCACCGAAGAACAATGCATAGAAGCCATCTGCGCCGAGGTTGCAAGCGACGCGTTCACCGGTGGCGCAAGCGTCCATCCACTGACCGCACGCGATCGCTACGCGGCCAATCTGAGCGCCGTGCGAAAACGACCGCAACAGAGTCCAGCCGAGCCATCCCGCACAGAGCCCGATGAGTCCCCTTCACGTCCCGCCCCTCGCGAGCTCGATGCCCAACTCATCCAACTCGTTCGACAGCGCGAAGCGCTCGAAATCGAACGCGAAGACGAGCTTCTCACCATGTTCCACCAAGACGTGCATGGCCAGCACGGTTATCCGCGCTTCAAGACCTTCGCCGAAGAGTGTCTCGAACTTCCAGAGCGCACAGCTGACCTCATGCTCCAACGCGCCCGTTCCCGCGTAACCCGGCATCCGCTGGCCCTCGCACGTGCGCAAGGTCGACTCACCGCCGTCCAATGCGACCAGTTGCGCCGCCTCGAGCGCCATGCCGGTGTACCCCGCGTTGCCATGGATGCTTGGATCGAAGAAGCACGCTTGGTCACTACCCGCTTCCTGGCCACCAAGGTCGACTGGGCCATCCGCGTTTGTCGCACCGACCTGGCCAAGTTCGCCCGCACCGGCTACGCGCCCCCAACCGACGCGGCGGCGCAAACATCCATCCAATCACCCACATCGCTCGCGGCCAATCCCGAATTGCCCGACCTTGAACTCCAACCCGAAGACTTCGATCCAGCCGCATCGACCGCACCCAGCCACACCGTCAGCCTTCGTTGGACCCTCAGCCTCGACCTGGCCGACACCCTGCTCGAACTCATGGCCTCGATCACTGACCGCGCCCGGTTCATCAGTAGCCGTCGCTCCGGCGTGTCCATCGAGGAGATACCCGAGCCGCCGCCCTGGTGGTCCCTTCTCAAACTCTGCAAGATGGCCCGCACTACCTGGGCCCAACACCTGGACCTCTCGTTCGATCGCCGCTGGCATCGCGACACGCTCGAACGTGACCGTTACCGCTGTCGCGCACCCGAATGCACCAAACGCAGCATGCTGGAGGTTCATCACATCATCTTCGCCAGCCACGGTGGCCCCGACGAACTGCCGAACTTGGTCACGTTGTGTCACTACCACCATCACCGCGGTGTGCACGAGCACCGCATGGCGGTCTCCGGTCGCGCCCTACGCGGCGCCATGGACCTGCGCTGGCGCATGGGTGTCATGGGGGAGTGGATCGGCGATCGCCGCAAGCCGTTGCCACCATCTGCAAGCGCCCCTTCGACGAGTCTGGTAGAGTGTGCCGACCCAAGTTCGCTAGCCGCTGGAGAGCCATCGTGATTCAACGCCGAGTCCTTTTGTTGCTGTTTCTCTACCTGACCCTCTCGGCATGTGCGTCGAGCGCTCCGCGCATCATTGCGTTCGGTGACGTACACGGCGATCTCGATGCAACCAGGCGGGCGTTGATGCTTGGTGGGGCGATTGACGACGAAGACCAGTGGATCGGAGGGGACCTTATCGTCGTCCAGACGGGTGATCAGCTCGATCGCGGCGACGACGAGCAGGAGATCCTGGATCTTTTCGATCGCCTCAGGTTGGAGTCGGCCCGCGCCGGCGGTGCCTTCTACGCGCTACTGGGCAATCATGAGATCATGAACGTGAAGGGCGACCTTCGTTACGTGACCGAGGGTGGCTTCGCAGACTTCGAGGGTGTCGTAGGTATCGATCCCGCGGACTCCGTCCTTGCGAGCTTCCCCCCGTCGCAGCGTGCTCGCATAGCGGCCTTTCTTCCGGGACGTCCCTACGCGCGGAAGCTCGCGGAGCATTTCTTGATTCTCCAGCTCGGCGATAACGTCTTCGTCCACGGGGGCGTTCTGCCCCATCACGTCGACTATGGGATCGACAAGATCAATGCCGAGACCCAGGCGTGGCTAAGGGGCGAGGTCGAGCGCCCCGGGATCATCAAAGATGGCGAGACTCCGCAGTGGACTCGACTCTACTCCGATGAGCCGGACGCGAGCGCCTGCCAGACTCTGAGTGCTGTATTGGCTGGGATGGGAGCAAAGCGAATCTTCGTGGGCCACACCGTCCAGGAACTCGGCATCACCTCGTTCTGCGACTCGTCGGTCTGGTGCCTCGATGTGGGCCTTGCCGCTCACTACGGTGGGGAGATGCAGGTACTTGAGATAGTGGGCGATGAGATGCGGGTCCTGAAGGAGTGACTTCGCAATATCCTTGTAAGTGCCCGCATGTTCCACCTCCCGTGCTTGAAGTCACTTGAATCCTGAACTGGTATGGTCGATCACGGCGACGGGACAGGCGCACCGTCGCCGCGATCTTGGTCCTATCAGATGTCGAAGCCGGCCAGTCCCAGGAAGTTGTAGGCTCCAGGACCGCTCTTCGTCGCCGCGCGAACTTTGTATTCGCCGCCGAACGAGAGGGTCCCATCGGATCTGACGTCAAACTTCGCAACGCCGAAGGTCTGGTAAGCTCCGAGGTTGTAGAGATAACGCGAGTCAGTGGTGATATACATGTCCTTGGTATCACCTGGGGGTGTTCCCGCGGCGCGGCCTTCGTATACCGTCTCGGGCATCGACCCGATCGTGCTGACCGAGCCGTCTTGATTCACGGCGAAGGTGCTGATGAAGTTGCCACCGAAGCTGGAGACATAGAGGCGGCCCCGACTCGGATCCACGAGCGTCCAGCAAGCCTCATCTATATCCGCGCCGGCGCCCGTTCCGAAGTTGCCGACCTTGCGAACACTAGATCCGTCATCGCGTAGAACAGTCAGGCTGTGATCGCGCTTCTTGGGTGTCAGATTGAAGTTCGACACGAAGAGCGTCGAGGTGTTCTGGTCCCAGCTGAAACCAATGCTTCCGGCGACGCCTTCCTCTTCGAAGTAGCGAGTATTGCTGGCCGCGCCGGTGCGTCGATCGAAATCGTACACATAGACACGGCTCGGCTTCTGATGGGTCGGAGTTTCGGTACCGAAGTGGGCGATTCCCCAGGTCGACACGCCGAGCTTGGTGCCGTCGGCATTGAAGGCCACGGTTGCCGGACCGCCATTCGTCCCAACGTAGGAGTCGAGAGATCTTTCGGCCCGGAGCTTTCCTGATTTGGCGTTGAAAGAGAACAGGTGGATGTTGCGCTCGTCGAGTTTCTTCTCATGTCCGCCGCCGCGAGCATGGAACGCCGCGGTCGGGTACATTTCGATCGGTCCCTCTCCCGATCCACCCTTCTGCACGTTCGGATTGTTCCACTGGTTCCCGACCACGACCCAGTATTCATCGGTTGATTCGGCCTTCTTTACGTATGCAATGCTGACGGGACGAGTCCCTCCGGAGCCTACGTTCTCTTTCCGGGTGAGTTGCCCAGTGTCCCGGTCGAGATCAAAGACGGACACCGTGTTGCCGCCGGCGTTCACGACCAGGAGGTAGTCTCCAATGATCTGAATAGCGCCCTGTGAATCGAAATCACCGGCTGCGTCACCACCGGCTGCCTGGTTTGCTCCACCGAGTGAGTTTGTGGAGTAGGAGCGCTGTTCTCCGAGAGTTCCGTCTTCATGACGTTCGAAGCACACCACTTGATTGGTGTCTTCGCCGTTCAGACTCGTATACAGGTAGCCGACGGTTTCGGCGTGAGCGCTCATGGCAAAGGTCAGTGCGATGCAACTGGCGGCTACCGTCAGGATCGAGTGAAATGAGAAGCGTTTCAAGACTATCTCCTTCTGAAAGCTGGTTCTGCTTCGACATCAAGGGGTGATTGGGCACTACGGATTGAGAGTCACGATACCCTGGGGACGAGCGGTCGGATGAACACCGTCCTGCCCCAGGTGCCGCGACGTCATAACTGACAACTTGCCTCCCCGATCAATTTTCAGGACATGCAGAATGTTGCCTTCGTCGCTGTTGTTCTGGCCGGATTGATCGATCCGTTGCGCGAGCACGCAGAGGTATTTGCCGCTCGGGTCGATGTCCAGCTGGAAGGCGGTGCTGTTCGGCTGTAGTGCATTGCGGTTGTTGACGAATGTTCCAAGCGGCATCGGCAGAGCAACCCGATCGATCTCGACAGGGCGGTCCGCCTTCTTTCCGCTGATGTCGAAAACAGTGATCGTGCTGGCCTCGTCCATTCGATCTTCCCGCGGGAGGTTGTTTACGGCGTAGAGGCGCGTTCCGTTGCGATTGACCCTAAGCCAGCAGATGTCCTGCCCACTGTTCGGGACTGCGGTTACAAAGGTGAGCCGGCCATCGCTGCTGTAGCGGTAGACACCCAGCTCGTTGCGGGTCACGAAGCCGACGTAGAGAAGGTTCTCTTCGGGATGGTCCCAGATACCCAGAGGAATCGAGGGAACTTCCGGCGCAGGGCTCGCCGTTTCGGGTAGCATCGCCGTGTCTGTTGTCGTCAGGCGTCCGTTTGCATCCAAGACCATCGTGCGAAGTTGACCGCGCACGGCGGGCTCTTCCCCGAACTGCTTCGAAATGTTGCCGGCACCATCGAAATCGACGTCAACCAGAAACTCATTGCCGAAGATGATCCGGTCGTCCTTCTGAGCAACGAGAATCTGAGTCGGCTTGTGACCATCGGTCAGTTCGAGGCTCGAGACGTATACGAGGCCACCGTTTTCTTCAACTCGGAAGGATGCGTAGTTTGCCGTTGCTCCGCCTCGAAGTGCGGCGGGCTGATGCGGATCTTCATTGCGGTTGGCGACGAGCAAGATGTCGCCCGTAACGGCGAGACTGACTGGCGCCACTCCCATCGAAGGGAAAGGCGAACCTGGAACCGCCCGCAATGAGCCGTCTTTCAGGATGTCGAGGACGGCGATCGTGTTGCTGTGACCGTTCACCGCGAATAGGCGCTTCCCATCCCGGCTCAGCACGATTGGACTGTCGTTGTCGTTCGGTCCAAGTTTTCCGTTCGTACTGTTATCGATGCCGGTCCCGTTCGTGAGAAAGGGACTCCCGGCCAGCGGCTTGAGACCTCCACTCGAAGTACGCTCGTAGGCAACGATCGAGTTTTGACCCTCGGCCGTGTTTCCGCTTTGGAGGTAGAGGTACTTCCCCTTGGCCTCGGCCGAACCGGCGGCGGCCGAGAGGAGCGCCACTCCTATCAACGTCACTACGAGTGCGCGAACAGAACTTTTGGCGTTTGTGCCTGTTTGGCTCTTCATCTGGATTCTCCTGCTGTGTTTGGGCTTCTACTGCGCGATTCCGTGAGCACTGTCTCGACCTACTCGCGACATTCGCCGCCGATGAAATCGAGAATGAAGGGCGGGCTCTCTACGATCGTTGCGCCGCGACGACAGAGAAGGCGGAGCATCGCAGCCCCGATCGCGTCTACGAACTTCACTGCCGAGAGATCGAGCTCCACTGTCTTGCCGTCGTCGAGCAATGCATCGCATTCGGCTTTCAGCTGGTCCACGTTCTCCTGAACGATCCAGCCGCAGATCTCTACGGTGGCACTGCGTTCTTCTCTTTCCTTCGTGGTGAGCCGCATCGTGTGAGTCTTTCCTTGATTGGTTATCGCGCCTGCAGTGTTGGTAATTGCAACTTGTGTACCCTGCGTTCGACCGAAGGCCGACTACCTCATAACTGTGCATGTTCCAATGACTTGAAATTGTCGATTCGCGAATGACTGATGTCAGAGGGAGGTGGGCGGGAACAAGACCGTCCCAAGATAGTGGGACGTTCCCAAGATACTGGGAGTCAGGGAAAGATCTCGTGGCTCAGAGCGGTGGGTGCTATTCTTGACAGGAGTAGGTTTCTGGCCTTTCGGGAGGGAAGATGGCAGCACGCCGTGAGTTTTCTGAAGCTACTGCGCTCAGGGCGATTGTCGAAGGCGTCGAGGCAGAGATCGGCGAACGGTTCTTTCCGTTGCTGGTGCAACACCTGGCGACGGCCCTCGGCGCGCAGTACGCTTTCATAACCAGATTCCTCAACGGCAGCCCGACCTTTCGATCGCGCGCGGTTTGGGCAAGAGATCGAATTTCTCCCAATTTCGAGAGTCCCTTGGCCGGGACACCCTGTGAAGCGGTACTCAATGGAGAATTGGTCCATCATTCGGAGGGCCTTCGCGCACAATTCCCCGAAGACGCCCTGCTCGTCGACTGGGGTGCGGAGAGCTACTGCGGCCTACCCCTTCTCGACGCTTCCGGCGAAGTAACCGGTCATCTGGCGATCGTGGATGACCGACCCATGTTCGACGGGCCCGACCGGTTCTCGATCTTGCGGATCTTTGCGGCGCGTGCCGTCGCCGAGATCGATCGATTGAGTTCGGAGAAGGCGCTGGCCGAGAGCGA
Source organism: Candidatus Krumholzibacteriota bacterium (assembly GCA_029262065.1). Taxonomy (GTDB): domain Bacteria; phylum Krumholzibacteriota; class Krumholzibacteriia; order JAJRXK01; family JAJRXK01; genus JAJDAC01. The sequence continues at coordinate 24,683 of JAJDAC010000020.1, forward strand.
GGAGCGCCTTCGCGACTTGTTCGAAGAGGCACCGATTGCGTACGTGCACGAAGGGTTGGATACGAAGTTCATTCGTGCGAATCGGTCGGCTATGCGAACGCTGGGCATCACACCCGATCAAGTCACCGATATGTATGGCAAGTCGTTCATCCCGGACACGCCCGAGGCCCAACGACGTGTGAAGGAAGCATTCGAATCCGTGGGTCGTGGCACTGACACCAGTGGAGTCGTCCTGGAGTTACGTCGCAAGGACAACGGCAAGCCGCTTTGGATTCAATGGTGGTCCAATCCCGATAGGAGCGGTACCTACACCCGGACAATGTTCGTGGATATCACCGAGCGCGTGCTGGTGGAACAGGAGAAGGCACGCCTCGCGGCGCACAATGTCTACCTGCAGGAAGAAATCAAAACCGAACACAACTTCGAAGAAATCGTTGGCAACTCTCCCGCCATCAAGAAGGTATTCAAGGCGATCGCGCAAGTCGCACCCACCGACGCCACCGCAATGATCTCCGGCGAGACGGGCACCGGTAAGGAGCTGATCGCGCGCGCGATTCATAGCTTGAGCAAGCGTCGAGAACGCGTACTGGTCAAGGTCAACTGCGCCGCCATTCCCGCCGGGCTGATCGAGAGCGAGATGTTCGGTCACGAGAAGGGCGCCTTTACAGGAGCCCTTTCGCGCAAGATCGGCCGGTTCGAACTTGCCGATGGGGGCTCGATCTTCTTGGACGAGGTTGGTGAAATCCCGCTGGAACTGCAGTCGAAGCTGCTGAGAATCATCCAGGAAGGTGAGTTCGAGCGTTTGGGAAGTACCAAGACCCATACCGTGGACGTGCGAATCATCGCGGCGACGAATCGCGACCTGGCCGCGGCGGTCGAAGACCGGGAGTTTCGAGCTGACCTTTTCTATCGTCTCAATGTTTTTCCGATCCCCATTCCATCCTTACGTGATCGCAAGGACGACATCCCACTGCTCGTCCGACACTTCGTCTCGAAGTACGGGGCCAAGATGGGAAAGCGCATCGAGTCTGTCTCGCAGACAGCGATCGAAAGCTTCAAATCCTATCCTTGGCCTGGGAACATTCGGGAACTGCAGAACGTCATCGAGCGCGCGATGATACTGAGCCAGTCGACCGAACTCGAATTGGGTGACTGGTTGCCGAGGAAGAGTCCATCTCCCGCTGGTTCCGAGACCCTCACACTGCAGGAGATAGAACGAGCCCATGTTCTTTCGGTTCTCGATCTGACGAACTGGCGCGTGAGTGGAGAACGCGGTGCCGCGGAATTGCTCGGCCTCAAGCCGACTACATTGGAAGCGCGGATGAAGAAGCTCGGCATCAGGCGCGAGTACCCCTGATTCAAAGTCTCTGGGTGGGAACGAAAGCGCCCGGATCCGATGGATCCCCGCGTTGTGGAACGCGTCGAAGCGCTCAAGGCGTCGATCCCCAAGAGCACGCTGCATAGTCTTGAGAAAAAGGCGAGCGTGTTGACGCCGGCGGCGGTGCTGGCGATGGTCGCGAAATAGCGCGCGAGGGAAGATGGGCCCGGCTCAGCGGTCCGCTTTCTCCAGCAACCGCGTCCAGTTCAGAACGACCGTCAAGGTGTTGTCCTGCGGCGGCGCCACCGCACGCAACGCGAGGATGCGGTTGTCGTAGGCGGACCGCGTGTCTCCCCGGGTATTTTCCGGAAACTCGAAGATCATCTCCGGGATCCCCGTTCGAAGCGGCTCCGCCTGGAACGGTGCCCGCATCAGCATCCCACGGCCCTCGTCGAACGCCGTGAAGTAGATCGCCTTCCCGTTCGCTTGCCAGCGCGGCTCGAATCCGTTGGCGAGGGAAACCCGGTGCGGCTGGGAAGGAACCGGGAACGAGTTGACGAGCACGTGGAATCCGGAATCCTGGATCATGTAGGCTACCCAGCGGCCGTCCGGCGAGAAGCGCGCCTGGCGCTCCTGGTGAACTTCGGTGACATAGGCACGCGGCTCTCCTGAGCCGTCGGTCGGCGCGATCCACAGATCCATGTTCGTGCCCTCGCCAAGTTGCTCGTAGAGCAGGTATTTCCCATCCGGCGACCAGTCGAACGGATTCTTGAACGGAGCCGGGCTGACCACCAGCGGCTCCGGCGGGCCGCCGGACGTGAACGGCTTCTTATACAGATTCCAGGGCCCGTCCGCGTTCGCTTTGTACGCGAGGTACGCACCGTCGGGCGACCAGATGGGATCCGCGTTGTTACCGGGTCCCTGGGTGAACCGGGTCATCACCAGTCGCTCCAGTTCCAGGATCCAGATATCGGACTCCTCCGGCGACGCGTTGCGGACGATCGCGACGTGGCGGCCGTCCGGGGAGATCCTCGGAGGGTCGTAGTCGTCGGCCTGCACGTCCAGGGTTTCCAGTTCCTCCCCCGTGGCGCTGTCCAGCCACACGAGCTGCGTGCGCAGATCTTCCGGAGTGCGAAACGCCAGGTGTCCCGCGACGGAGGCGGAAAGGGCGGGGGTCCCCACGCCTTCCGAGAGTGCCGGCGCGTCGTCCACCGCGATCGGCTCGCCGGACGTCGTCAGTGTCTTGGCGTCGAAGGCCTGCGCCACGATCTTGCGTCCGCGCTGGAACAGCAGGTAGCCAGGCTCTGTGTAGACCGGCGACGTCAACGCGGTCGTAATGGCCGTGGGTGCACGGCCATCCACATGACCTGCGTAGACCGTCAGCAGACGGCCCTTTCCAGGCAGTGCCACGTACAGGAAGGTCTCGCCGTCCGGAAGGAAATAGGGACATCGGTGCGCGGTCTCTCCCCGGCTCTCATCCAGTGTGGTCACGGGTTCCGGCGTTCCTCCACCGGTGGACACCTTATATAGTGGTCCCTGCGCGCCGGCAAAGACGATGAACTCCGCACCCCAGGAGCCTCCGCGGTTCGAAGGCGCGTCGCAGACGGTTCTCGACTCGCGGCTCGCCAAGGAAACGACCTGTAGCTTCTTCTGGCCAAAGAGCCCGATGGACTTGCCATCGGGAGACCAGAAGAGATCGCCGCCTTGCGCGGGGATGTGACGGAATTCCAGCGTGTCCAGGTCCCGCAGCAGGATGCCCCAGGCTCCGTCGGCGCCGCGGCCGGAGCAAGCCAGGGTGGTGCCGTCCGGCGAGAGAAAGCCTCGGCCGAAAAATCTTCCTTCCGGCGGCTCGCCCAGCGTGAACCGGACGAGATCGCCGGGCGCCGGTGTGCTGCGCAACGCGGGAAGCAGGAATGCGCCTACCGCGGCGAGCAGGGCGATGACCGCCACGGTCCAGGGCACGGCGGAGGAGCGCGGTCGGGACGTAGCCGCGGTTGCGGTTGCGGCCGCGGCGCTGAGATCACCGCTGGCACGGGCCGCGCGCATGGAGGACACGCGCGTCTCCTCGATCTCTTCCAACGCCAGCCGAACATCCCCGATGTCGCGTTGGCGCTTGCGGGAGTCCTTCTCCAGGCACCGCTGGATGATCCGTCGCACGCGATCGGGGATGTCACCGGGCAGCGTCCCCCAGTCCGGCTCCCGCTCCAGGATTCGCGCGATCGTGTCCGAAGCGGTTTCGCCGCCAAAGAGGGCCCGCCCGGTCAGCGCCTCATAGAAGACGCAGCCGAACGAGAAGATGTCCGTGCGCCGGTCCAGCGGCTTGCCGCGCGCCTGCTCCGGACTCATGTAGGCGGCGGTGCCGAGTATCATACCCGCCATCGTATGCGCGGCGACGGTCGGAGAGTTCGTGATGTCCAGCTGCGGATCGCCTGCGGCGACCGTATCCTTGGCCAGCCCGAAGTCCAGCACCTTCACGACGCCATCGGTGGTGAGCTTGATGTTGGCCGGCTTCAGGTCCCGGTCGATGACACCGCTCTCGTTCGCGGTCTCGAGCGCGGCTGCGAACTGCCGGAAGGTGTCCACCGCTTCGTCGACGCCCATCGGACCGCGGGTCAGCCGGTCCTGCAGGGTGGGTCCGTCCAGGAACTCCAGCACGAGAAAGTGTGTGCCGTCCTCGGCCTGCTCCAGACCGAAGATGCCGCCGATGTTCGGCTGATTGAGGGAGGCCAGGAGCCGGGCTTCCCGCTCGAAGCGTGCCAGCCGCTCTGGATCTCGCGCCAGTTCCGCCGGCAGCACCTTGATGGCCACCACGCGGTCCAGGCGCGGGTCCCGGGCCTGGTACACCACGCCCATGCCGCCGCGGCCGATTTCGCGCTCGACTGTGTAGGGTCCGAACTTCTTGGGAGTACTCATGGCGCGGACGTTAGCATGGACAGTTGTGGGACGTTACTGCGATCTCCGCCCGCGCCGCCGCCGACCGGGTGCAGATGCCGCCGCAGGTCACGGTCGACCCGCGCGCGGGCTACGACAGACTGACCACGAAGGGCGTACGCTTTCTACAACCCCCTGTCGACCACGGCCCTGTAGTCACGGCCGTGCTCGACGACACCTGCGGGAACCTGATTCAGATTGCACAGGAGAAGAGCCAGTCATGACCACCCTGACGCCTCGTTCCGTTCTCCGGTTTCTTGCACTGGCATTCGCCGTCTGCGGCTGTACCCGTTGTGGGCTTGGGCAACGCGCGAAGCGGCTGAGGCAGTGGGCGCCGAAATCGCCATCCCGCGCATGGAGCTCCCTGGCCAGGGCGACATCATCGCCATCTACATCAAGGGCGGCATCCAACACGGCCTCTGGTCTACGTCGTCAACTGAATGAGATCTGATTTAGTTGCAATGAGATACCCGGGTATTCGGCAGCATCCGCCCCCTGGATAGGCTCAATCGAGCCCTGAAATAGGGGCGACGTTCGTCATTCCGGTCATCATGTCGATAAAACCAAAAAATATCGACATATCCTCTGGACATGTCGACGCCATCGACCTATCGTGTCAACGTGTCGATAAAAAGAGGTTTTTTAGACATGACTGTCCGACCGTGGAATCCCCAGAGGCCCTACAACGGGCTGCCCCTGCTGCCTCCAAACCAGGATCTGGAGACGAAATCCGTTCTCCGGCAATGCATTAACTCCCGGGCTGCGCTGGCCGAGCTGAAGCGGGCGGCCGAACTCATCCCGAACCAGGCCATGCTCATCAATACTCTGCCGGTCCTGGAGGCGCGCAGCAGCTCAGAAATAGAGAACATCGTCACTACGGCCGACCGCCTCTTCGCTCACCTCGATCGAGATTCGGCTGCGGATCCCGCGACCAAAGAGGCGCTTCGCTACCGAGAGGCCCTGATGGAGGGGTTCCGTCAGATCGACAAGCTCCCGGTCTCCACGCGACTCGCCGACCGCGTTTGTTCCCGCATCAAAGGCGTCGAGATGGGGGTCCGCAAAGTGCCGGGCATCGCGCTTGGCAACCCGTCCACCGGCCAGGTGATTTACACGCCCCCCGAAGGTGAGTCGCTCCTTAGAGATCTGCTGGGCAACTGGGAGGGCTTCCTCAACGAGCCCTCCGAAGTCGATCCGCTGGTTCGCTTGGCGGTGGGGCACTACCAGTTCGAAGCCATCCATCCCTTCACCGATGGCAACGGACGCACGGGCCGGGTGTTGAACAGCCTTTACCTGGTTCAAGAAGGGCTGCTGACGCTGCCCATCCTCTATCTCAGCCGCGCGATCATCGAAGACAAGGCCGACTACTACCGTCTGTTGCTGGGGGTAACGAAACACGGGAACTGGGAGGGTTGGACGCTCTTCATGCTCGAGGCCGTCGAGGCCACGGCTCGTTGGACCCTGGCAAAGATCGAGGCGATCCGAGCTCTGTCCGATCACACCGCGCACTACGTGCGCGCCCAGCGACCCAAGGTCTATTCGCGCGAGCTGGTCGACGTGATGTTCAGCCAGCCCTACTGCCGCATTGGCGATGTGGTGCGCGAGGAAATCGCCAAGCGCCAGACTGCGTCCGTCTACCTGAAGGAAATGTCGGCCATTGGTGTGCTCGAGCAGCGGGAAGTCGGACGCGAAAAGGTCTTCGTGCACACCAAGCTGATCGATCTGCTCACCTCCGACGGGAATTCGTTCGAACCCTACCAAGGATCGGCGGTGTGATCGCCGACTACGGCCGTGCGAGAGTCGGGCTGTTGTGATTCTATGATAGTCTCGAGCGTGGACATCTTTCCTGCTGTGCTATTCCTTCAACCAGCATGCTTGCCCACCTCCAAGGAGCTTCAACCATGAGAGCATTGCGCGCGATCTGCGTGACGGTGGCTTTGGCCACTCTTAGCCTAGCCGGTGCATCCCAGGCTCAGTTCACGACGACGGAACAGTCACTACTGAGTGGTATTGGAGACTGGGACACCACGCCGGCCTTCACAGTGGGCGAAACCATCGACGGCTACATTGCCCCGGGTATTCTCGATGGAATGGGCGCCATGGCCCTGGACGTCAACACCGTTCGTGTCTTCGTGAACCACGAAATGCGGGACGAGCAGGGTTACAGCTACGCCCTCGCCAATGGTACCGCGATTACCGGAGCTCGCGTCTCGTACTTCGACTTCGATCGAGCCACACGCGATCTGGTGGGTAGTGGGCTGGCCTATGATGAAGTGATCGATCGCTATGGCAACGTAGTGACCGCCGCGAACCAGATAAACGAAGGCTTCGGCAACGCGACCACCGACGGCTTCGATCGTTTCTGTTCGGCATGGTTGGGAAACGCGGGGCAGTACGGCCTGGTCGACGACATCTTCTTTGCCGGCGAAGAGACGGGGGGCGGCCAGGAGTTTGCCCTCGACGTGCAAACGGGCAAGGTCTACTGCGTCCCCGCCCTCGGTCGCGCCGCGTTCGAAGCGGTGACTATGATCGATCATCCCGATCCCACCAAGGTGGCCGCCGTGATCGGTGACGATCGCGCGCCCGCGCCGCTGCTTCTGTACGTGGGAGAGAAGGGCGCCATCGGCGACGACAGCTTCCTCGATCGCAACGGGCTGGCCCAAGGTCAACTCTACGCGTGGGTGTCTGACGCTGGCTTCGCCAACCCCTCGACCTTCAACGGTACGGGCACCACGGCGTCCGGCACGTTCGAACCGATCGCGTACTTCGATGCGGACCAGGCGGGGATGGCTGGCTATGACCTGCAGGGCTACGCCGACCAGGGGACTCAGGATGCGGCCATGGCCGCCGTGGGTGCTTTCCTGTTCTCGCGCCCCGAGGACGTTTCAACCAACCCGGCCGATGGTTCGCAGGCCGTACTGGCTTCGACTGGTCGCAGCAATCTCTTCGGTGGAGTCGACAGCTGGGGCATGACCTACATCATCGATTTCGATCTCGATGGCGTGCTACCTACCGCCGACCTGACCATTGCCTACGACGGTGACGATTCGGGCGACGGGCAGTTCGTGGGGCCTGACTACGGTCTGCGTTCGCCGGACAACCTGGTATGGTCTGAGAACGGCCGAATCTACGTCCAGGAGGATCGAGGTTTCAGTTCCTTTGGCACCGTCAGCGCCGAAGAAGCCTCGATCTGGGAACTCGATCCCGACACCGGCGTGTTGACCCGCGTTGCCCAGGTCGATCGTTCGGTCTTGCCCACCGGCCAAACCGATGGAGATCCGAACGATATTGGTGACTGGGAAACATCGGGCATCATCGACGTAACCAGCCTTTTCGACACCACGTCGACCGAGCGGTTGCTATTCGCCACCGTTCAGGCTCACAGCGTTACCGACGGTATCATTTCCACGGCCAACCTGGTTCAGGGTGGACAGTTGGTGTTCATGTCGAACCTCGAGCAGATGGTATCGATAGAGGATCCCGATGACGTGACTCCCATGCCCGACGGCGTGTATCAGTTGTCATTGGCTCGCAACCGTCCCAATCCCTTCAATCCTTCCACCAAGATCGCCTTCAGCCTGGCGCAAGAAGAGTCCGTCCGGCTCTCGATCCATGATCTGGCTGGACGCCGCGTAACCACGCTCGTTGATGAGGTGCGTGGTAGTGGTGAGTACGAGATAATCTGGAATGGCGTGGACCATCGCGGCCGGTCGGTACCCTCGGGCGTGTACATCTATCGTTTGGACACCGGCGCGCGTAGGCTCACCCGAAGCATGACGCTGGTCAAGTAGCTCGTTCCTAGCGTGGTGCAACCTGCCACCGGAGTCCTTCGTAGTGGAAAAACAAGGAGGCCCCCGATGCTGGAAACCCTACGAGCCATCAAGTTCCTGTTCCTGGCTCCGCTGATTCTACTTTTCCTGTTGATCGTGAATTGGATGACGTCCCCCGGGGATTGGTGGGTCCAATGGGCCGCCCTCGGCCTTGGGATCGCCTGGGTGATGAGCCTGTTCCGCGTCCTCAGTGCGCTGGTCGTGGCCGGTGGCCTGGCCGCGTTGTTCGTGGCCCTGAGGCGGCAACAGGAAGGCACGTCGAGCACCGACGCCCCGGCGGGTCGGCCGGGCTAGGTCTTCGCGTGGGAAAGCACGACTTGAGCCACTGGCCCAACAACGTCAATTCCCGTGCGGTTCCAAACTCGGCCACGTCTTGCCGTCGCGGACGTAGTGGTCGAGCCAGTCGTCGATGACGCGACTCACTTCTTCGCGGTGCTCGGAAAGTCCATGGTCGCCGCCCTCGAACATGATGAGGCGGTACGGGTGGCGTGCCGCCTGAAGCGTCTGGGCCATGGCGAGTGCCTGCTTGGGGCTCACGCGCCAGTCGGCAGTACCGTGCAGAATCAGGATGGGTGTCGTGGCGGATAGCTCGTCGACCCAGCGAACGGCGGACCGCGCTTCGATGGCCGTCGCCTGCGTCGCGGGGTCGCTCCAGCCGGGGATCAGCTCGGAGTACACGTGCTCTTCCATCCCCGGGCGCTCCGCAATGCTCTGCGCCAGGTCGGCGAGCCCGGCCCCGACGATAGCGGCCTTGAAACGGTTCGTCGACTTGAGTGCGAGGTAGGTCATCATGCCGCCGCGGCTCCACCCGAACAGGCCAATGCGCGACGTGTCAGCATGATCGACGTGGGAGAGCATGGGGATGAGTGCGAGGACGTCATGTACATCGGCACCGCCGAACTCTTCGCGTCCCACGCCGCCGATGCGGTCGCCTTCGGAACACTCATGCTCCCCAGGATACTTGGCGGCACCGAACACGCCGTTGCCGCGGTAGTTGCTCGCCACGACCACGTAGCCGCGCTTGGCGATGCGTGCAAGCAAGTATGCGGCGCGCACCGGGGTGATGGCGCCGAAGTCTCGGTTACCGCCCCGGTTGAAGATTACGCAGGGTAGGTTTTCACTTTCCCCGTCAGAGGGCCGGGCCAGGAACGCCTCGACCTCCAGTCCGTCGCTTGAATAGACCACCCGCTCGAGGATGACGCCGTCGAGAGCCGAGCGCGCCGCATCGGGCGCGTCGTCGGCAAGTAGTACGGGATCACGTGAGAGGATGGTGCCGTCCTCGGGCTGGGCGATGACCCCCTGCGGAACGAGGATGCAGACCAACGCGAGCAGAAATGCGAGAATAGGCGTCATGAAGTTCTTTCGGGCCAAGTTGTTTCCCATGCTCTATCGATCACTGATGTTGGCGGTTATCGGCGGCTTGCACGTCGTTTCTGCGTCGGCGCAGTCCTTCGTGGAGTACCCAGGGCACCCCGCGACCTACGGGGACCATTTCGTCACCGCGACCTGGGTGGGTGGACCCACCACGGTAACCGTGGAATTGCAGACCGACGAGTCCGTTCTGCATGGCGATGGCATTGGACAGAGTCAGCGTACGGCCCGCAACACCTTGAACTACGTGGCGCCGTCGGATCCTGGAAACCCCCAGAACTATGACGATCTCGACCTGGTCGCCGTGTACGGTTCGCGGCTGCCCTTGCTTCAGCATATTGCGGCCGACGGTGTATCTACGCTGTCGTACACGTTCTCGGATGCGGTGATCGACGGCGTCGACCTGCTCGTGGCCGACCTGGATACCAGTGACGACGTGACCGTACGAGCCTTCGGGGTCAACGGCCTGCCCTTGGACATGACGACCTGGAACCTCACCGCCGAAGGTGACCTGTCTCTATATAAGGATACGGGCACGGTGTTCAGCCCGATCATTGCCCCGACTCCCACGACCACCTTTGCTACCAATGGGATTCAGTTGATTGCCGTCGACGGCACCAACTACAACCGCTCGTACTCGGTGCTCAGGGCGCCGCCGGGCACGGGGCTGGAACGTATCGAGATTGAGTTCACGGGCATCCAGAATAGCCAGAGTCGGGCCCAAGGGGGAACCGGTTCGCACGTGTACGTGGCGCTCGCGACGCCGGCTCAGGTTACGGCTGCGCCACCGGGCGATCCTCACGTTTCCAACGTTCGCCTTCGCGCGCAGTCCCCGGCTCGCGGCGTGGTGCCCATCTGGTTTTCCACGGCCCGGTCGCGCCAGGTAAAGCTGGAGGTGTTCGATGTGGCCGGTCGTCGCGTCGCCGCCGTATGGCGAGGTCGCCCGAACTCGGGCGAGCACCGGATCCAGTGGAATGCCACGCAGGTTCCGGCCGGCGTCTACTACCTGGCTCTGGAAGGGGCGGGGGTTCGGACCGTTCGAACGCTCGTGCTCTTGCGCTGAACTTTTCGAGAAGGCACCACATGAAACAGGCATGCAGTCTGACGCTGGCCATGATATCCGCGACTCTGGTCTCAGTGGCGCCCGCGCAGAACAGTACCGATGCGCGCCAACGTACGTTCGAACTGGCCAGCGACACGTTCAACAACACGCGTACCATCCGTGTGTTGCTACCGCCGGGCTACTTCGAACCGAACCACGCCGAACGCCGCTACCCCGTGTTCTATTTCACCGACGGTTGGGACGCATGGCACGGTTGGGGCCTCCCCGAAGTGGCCGAGCAGCTCTGGGCTGACGGCGCCATTCCCCCAGTCATTTTCATCGGAGTTACCAGTGGCGGCCGAACCCACGAGGCCAAGGACCCCGCTGTCGAGCGCGCGCATGAATACCTTCCGTATCGCGATCCATTCTGGCCCGACACACGACCCGATCCCAACGGCGAGCTCTTTCCCGCTTTTCTGTTCGACGAAGTGATCCCCGCCGTGAACGAACGTTTCCGCACAAAGACCGGCGCGGCCAATACCGGTCTTGCTGGCTCGTCATACGGGGGCATCGCCGCGCTCCACACGGCCCTCGTTCGGCCCGATCGCATTGGCTACCTGCTCGCCGAGAGCCCGTCGCTTCATGTGGGACGCACGGAAATTCTCGAGCTGGCCGCACATCAGGACCGACTACCACTACGGGTCTACCTGGGGGTCGGCACCGCAGAAGGCGAAACTCCAGAAGACCGAGCGGATACCGTAGCCAGCGTCGAGAATCTGCACGCCACGCTCACGCCTCGTCTGACCGAGGACCGGCTGCGCCTGGTCGTCACCGAAGGGGGCACCCACTGGTATGACGCTTGGAAAGAGCGGCTGCCCGTGGCCCTCGAGTTTCTATTGGCCCGTACGGAGTAGCGGCCCGGCGCGTGTCCCTCGACAGTTGATGGTGATTGAGCCTACGCTGGAGAACCCGACCAACGACGCGAAGAATCCCGGAGGAACAACGTGTTCCTACGAGGGAGCTGGAGTCAATTCTCCAGAGCGTCATCAACTAGATTCGTGACGTTCGCCGGCCCCTCGTTCGCCACCCAAGCAGGTAGCCGGACAAGCTTGGATGGAAGCTGCATCGGGCAATATTAGTGGCGGCTTCGGCCAATCGAGCAACATGTGTTGGCTGTCCCGCGGGACTCGTGTGGCGTCGACGTGCCGACGGCCCAGATCACAGAATCGAAACACTGTCTGTCGCTTTCGTGTATCACCAATGGCGTGCCTGCGTACCTTGGTACGATAGTTTGCGCTCGTTCCCCAAGGAGGCACGGTCATGACTCGGCGCTATCGCGTTGGCCTACGAACACTTCTGATCCTGGGCCTGCTATTGGCATCCTACGGCGCGGCCCAGCCGGCTGGCGTCCTGCAGCAGATTCCCACTCCGAATCCCGGCACCAGTTCGAACGCTCTCGTCGACATCGCAGCCGCTGCCGACGGGACAGCCTGGGCCGTCGGGTCACGTTCGGGTCCTACGACCGAGCCTCTCATCTTGCGTTTCGATGGCACCAACTGGGCTGAATTCACGGTGCCACCGGAAGTCGCTGGAATCGCCTTTGGCGCCGCCGGAAGCACTCCCGAGGGTGACGTCTGGCTGTCGGGAACGCGCGCATTCTCGGTGTACGAGCGCGAGGTGTTCTTCCTGCGCGCGCGCGGCGGCGTCATCGATCGGGTCGACATGATCTTGAGCGCCGGAGCCCCCGTCGCCTTGACCGCGAACTCGGCGAATGACGTCTGGGCTCTCACGGGAGCCGGCGACGTCGTTCACTTCGATGGTTCGGAGTGGACCGAATCGCCGGTGCCGCAGGTGTTCGATACGTTGAACTATCCAGAATCGATTCACGCGGCCGGGATTGACGATGTCTGGATCGTGGGGTATGGCGGTGACCAACGCGGAGACTACGAAGGATATGTCCAGCACTGGAACGGTTCGGCGTGGTCGGTGGTGCCGACGCCCTTCACTGGTCAGATGCAGACCTACTTCCGTGACATCGATGGCAGCGCTCCCACCGAAGTCTGGATCGTGGGGGACAGCGCTGCGCAGCATCTGTCTCTGCAGTGGAACGGCAGCGCGTGGATACAACGAACCGGGCCTCCCTCGAGCACACCCCTTTGTGACGTCGTAGTACTGGGTCCCAACGAGGTTTGGGCCGCACCGTACTCGTTGGCCCCGGGAAGCAAGTTCGCCCGTTGGGATGGGGTGGAGTGGGGAGATGGTCCTACGATCGACATTCCCAACGCGTCGACGGTCGCTTGGCGCGGCCTCACACGGGCCGACGCCGGAAACCTCTGGGCCGCAGGCTCGTTCTATTCTTCGAGCCATTTCACTCTGGCCGCAAAGCTCTCGACCGGTCTCACTACCGCGGCCCCGGAAGATCACCCCGAACGCCCGGCCGTCACGTTGCAGGCGTATCCGAATCCGTTCAACCCTGCGACGACCATCCGGTATCAGCTCGACCGACCGGGCTCGGTGTCCCTGCGCATCTATGACGCGCTTGGTCGGCTGCACGACACGTTGTTCGTCGACCGATGGCACCCTACGGGAATCTACGCAGAACCCTACTCGCCGCCCGGTGCGTCGGGAGCGTACTTCGCCACCGTGACGTTTGAAGACCAAAGAACCACGACCAAGCTGATGCTCGTGAAATGAGCGACTACAAGATCCGTGTTTGATGGACCTGGGTTCGCAGCCGCGTACCCGGGTTCCGACATCAAGGGAGACTATTCATGAAGTCGAATATGGGAACCACAGATCGCATTGTTCGCGCCATTCTTGGCCTCGCGGTAGTCGCCTGGGGGTTCATCGCCGGCAGTTGGTGGGGCGCTTTGGGATTGATCCTATTGGGTACGGCCCTGGTGTCGTGGTGTCCGGCCTATCTGCCCTTCGGAATCAGCACGTGTAAGGGTCCCCGCACCTGACCGGTCAGTGTCATCGAGTTGAACTACTCAGAATGCTGATGCGCCTCAGGTCAGCGTTTCAACGTACCGCGTAGGAGGTTTCCCTTGTGCGGATTCGAACGCGTGTTCTACTGACAGTCTACCGCAGTCATGCTGCGGTGCCCACTGGCCGTCGTCAGGGCTGGAACTTGTGGTGCACCGGCGGAGTGAGTCGTTCCAACAACACCGCCTCCACACCGTCGTGTGTCTTTCGTATCGCACGACCGCCCCGGCTCAGTCCCGAAAACATTCCCGCATCTACCAGGTCCCAGAGCGCGTACTTGGCCTGGCCGTCCACGGTGATCAGGCCGAAGTGGCCTTCCGATCCGGCGGTGCCGTCGCTCTTCCAGGGCTCATCGAACGCCTCGAAGTAGAAGCAGGTCAGGTTGCTCTCGCTCGTCCACTCGCGGATGGCGGCGTGGAACAGCCCGGCGATGTACTCGTTGGCCGCGTGCGTGCCGCCTTTTCCGTAGAAGGAATTGTCCAGGCTGGCCCAGCCCGTTTCGCCCATGTGGATTTCCTTCTCCACCCCGATCGAGGCCAGGTAGTCCTGTGTGGCCTGGTACTGATCCTTCTGCAGGGCGACGGCGCGCGCAATGGCTCGGTCGATCTGCTCGACCAACGGCAGTTCGGTCTCTTCGGGAAGAGGCGCCCACTGTAAGGCCGGGTTGTAGTAGGTGTCGTGGAACGCGTAGGTATGGAGTGACAGGAAATCCATGCGCGCGACGAGCTCGGCCAGGTTCTCGTTGCGGTAGCTCTCCTCGCCACCGAGCGCGGCCCAGTTTTCCGACGTCGTGATCATGGTGCCGGCGGGAATGTCGCCACGACCGCGCGCTGCTTGCAGATGCTTGACCCACCTGAGAATGGTGCCGGCGGGGACGAAATGGGCCTGCCATGTGACCATGGCCTCGTTCCCCACGGCGATGATCTTGACCACGTCGGAGTACTCACTTGCGAGCCTCATGGCACCCTCGATTTCCCGTAGGTTGAACTCGGCATCCTCGAGCGTGTGATCGACGCCTTCCTGAAAGGCATTCTTGCACTGGATCCAGGCTCCGAGCATGACGTTCATCTCGAAGTTCGGATCTTCATTTTTCAGTTCTCTGATGGCCTGCAGGGTGCGCGCGCTGTGCGGGTAGATCGTCGTGTTGTAGGTACGGAGCAGCTTGATGCCCATGGCCGCGAGGATCCGCAGGTCTTCCTTGGTTTCTTCTAGGGTGGGTGTGTTCTCGACGCTTCGGGGCACCTTGCGGTGACCGGAGTAGGCGACCGCCCGAATGTCGCTGTTGCCAAGTAGGCTTGGGCCTTCTGTCAAGAGAGAGGCACCCTCGTCGAGCGCGGGCGAGGGAGTTGACGAACAACCCGAGTACGCCAACCCGTGCGCCAGGAAGGCGAGCAACAGGACGCATCGTTTCACGTGGCGAGGCATGGTGAGCTCCTTGGCGGGCCTTCTCGGTCAGATCCGGGAACTCTATGGGGCAGTGGGATATCGGTCAACCGCTTCACCCTGGCTCACTGGCAAGCAGATCTTCAAGACTCAACGACGCGCGTTGGAGAAGATGGGGCTCCGGCGGAGATAACTAACTTGCGACCTGCCAATGGGACCCCGGTCCCATGTCTACAGTGTGGACACATCCATCACGGTCGGCCTCATTCGAGCTCGAACAAAGAAAGGGCAACTGCGGGCGCCCAGAAGGGCTACTCGCGAACCGACCATTCCTCGGCCAGCCCACGATAGTGCTCCTGGAGAAGTCCGAAGACCTCTTTGCGTTCGCCCCGATGATCAACCAAGCCCTTCAGGTTGTACCAGTCCTGCACTCCGGTGAGCTGCCGTCGCGGCGAGCGGAAGTCCTTGAGGATCCACGGGCTGATCCCGGCGAGCCCCTCGATGCGGCTTGCCCACGCGAGTGTTTCACGGTAGATCCGCAGGCCGAAGTCTTCCGTCCAGCGGTCCTTACTGGCGCCGCGAAACCCACGCTTCATCCCGGCGCCGAACTCGGAGAGAATCAGCGGCTTGTCCCAAGCCCGCGTCACTGGGCACGTGCGCAGGTCCTCGACGTCGGCCCAGTACCAGCCGATGTAGCTGTTGATCGCGAGAACGTCGGCCACCTCGCCGAAGGGATCTTCGACCACGAATCCGACGGGTCGGTCGTCTTCCATCTCCGCCCGAGCCCACATCGCGGCGGAGAGTAGCCGGGTCGAATCCAGGGCCTTGACGTGTTCTCCCAGGGCCACTCGAAACGAAGTTCGCACCGGGTCGTCGCCGGTCTCGTTGCCGATCGACCAGATGATGACGGATGCACGGTTGCGATCGCGTTCGATCATCTCGGTGAGATGCGTTTTCGCTTCCGCCAAAGTGCTCGGGTTGTCGTACTCGAGCGTCCAGTAGACGGGAACCTCGGCCCAGACGAGCAGCCCCAGCTCGTCGGCCATGCGGAGCATGGACTCGTCGTGCGGGTAGTGGGCGAGCCTTACGTAGTTGCAGCCCAGCTCCTTGGCCAATGCCAGCAGCTCTCGCGCGTCCGACTCGCCGTGCGCCCGACCCTCGCGAGACAGCGCCTCTTCGTGGATGCAGATGCCACGCAGGAACAGAGGCGATCCGTTCAGGAGGATCTCGGACCCGCGAGTCGCAACCGTGCGAAAACCCACGCGGTCGGCCAGCGTGTCCTCCCGGGTCTTCACGCGCACGTCGTAGAGTCGAGGGTTTTCGGGGGACCACCGCTCGATGCGATCGCCAGCGTCGAGCACGAAGGTCGACTGGCCCTGCTCGTTCGTTCGCGCTTCTTGCGAGAGGGCGAGTTCCTCGATCGAGATCGCAACACTCGCGTCGGCGGCCTCCGGTCCGTCGAGGCGGACTCGAGCCATGACCTGCGTGCCGTCGAACGACACCTCGAGGTCGCGCACGAAGGTGGCCGGGGTCTCGACCAGTCGGACTTCTCTCGTCAGGCCTCCGTAGTTCCACCAGTCGGTGTTCAGTGCGGGAACGCCGTCGCTTCGACGCTCGTTGTTCACGCGCACCGTCACGTCGTTGTCCCCCGAGCGAAGCAGTGCGGTAACCTCGAAGTGGAACGGCGTGTAGCCGACTTCGTGTTCACCGACCTCCGAGCCGTTCACCCAGACCTTTGCTCGCTTGTTCGCACCTCCGAAGCAAAGGAAATAGCGGCGCCCGGGCTGGGGCGCGGCTTCGAACGCTCGTCGATACCAAAGTGTCCCTTCGTAGAAGAACAGGTCGTCACGCTGTGAATTCCAGTCGCCTGGGACGCGCAGGACCTCGGCATCCGTGAAATTCCACTCTTCCGGATCGGTGGACGTGACCGGCCCAGCAGAACTCCAGAATCCGTTGTCGCGAGGGCGCGACAGGTAGTCGATCGATCCCGTATCGTAGGGGTCGACAACGATCTGCCACTCGCCATCGAGCACGACGCCATCCCGCGCGGTGACATTTGTAAGCTGGTCGGTAAGCTGGCCCAAGGATGCCGCCCGGGCCGGAAGGCATGTACAGAGGACCAAGAGGGCAATAACGAGTTTCACGGTGCATCCACCTTGGGTGCCAGCGATTGCTCGAGAGCTCGCATGGCCGGAACCAGGGCGACAAGTTCTGGTGACGGCGCCGCCTCGTAGAGGGCGATGGCGATTTCGACGGCACGCTTCGCACCAGCGATATCCGATGCTCCTGAAAGCGCCGACGCTCGAAGAAAATGGGCGAGAGGCGATTGCGGGTACAGTTCTACGTACAGGTCGCTCGCACCCGCGGCCGAGTTCCAATCTTGCAGAGCCATGAAAATCTGCGTCGCCTGCTGTAGTCCATTTTCTCCGTAGAGAACTTCGTAGCCGTACTCGTTCGATAGGCGAGCGATGTGGTCGGTCAGTGCTTCGAGTCGACCCTGAACGAGCACCGCCTGGGTGAGTTTCCAGTCATTGGCGAACATTCGCTCGAGACCGTCGTAGTGACCCACCAGGCGGGTGGTCATGTGCGTCTGCCCAGCGAACTGGTGTGAGGCGACCTGGAACGAGTCAGATGCCTGCGCGGCGAGCGCCTGCTTCGCCTGGTCGAACCCGGCTTGTAGCTGCGGCTCGTCGCCGAGGCTCAGGTAGTAGAAGCCCACCTGCTGATTCTCGAGCTCGGGGATTCGGGACAAGAGCGGAGCCGCGAAGGCTTCGTCGAGGTAGGGGCTCTGCGTCAGGTAGCCGTGGAACAGGTCCGGCGCCTCCAGCATTGCGTACGTCACGAATATTCCGCCGTAGGAGTGTCCAGAGATCACGCGTAGTGGCGCTGCACGGTAGTTCTCTTCGACAAAAGCAACAATGTCGTCCTTCAGGTAGCGGAGGAATTCATGCGCGCGGCCCGACGAGGTGTTTGCGTCGTTCCCCGCAGGCAAATAGTCCAAAGCGCGCGTCGTACCCGCGTGTAGACCCACGACCAGGAATTCGGGCGTCGCACCGGTTTCGGCCAGGAACGTGGCGACTGAGGCGGCGTAGTCGAGGTTGTTCTCGCCGTCGAGCACGTAGAGAACGGGGTAGGAGTTCTGAGTCTGCGCGTAGGATTCTGGTAGCTGAACGGTCAGGCTGCGCTTCTGATCCTCGTCTCCCACGCTGATCTCATGATCGAAGCGGTCGGCCTGAGCCAGAGCAGACGCGGCCAACAGAAGCACTAGTGGAACAACGACGGAAAATCGTGCGATGCGGAACATGAGGCTACTCCCCTGTGGGTTTCGTCAGTGAAAAAATGTCTTCGAC
This sequence comes from Candidatus Krumholzibacteriota bacterium, assembly GCA_029262065.1. Classification (GTDB taxonomy): domain Bacteria; phylum Krumholzibacteriota; class Krumholzibacteriia; order JAJRXK01; family JAJRXK01; genus JAJDAC01. The sequence goes on from JAJDAC010000020.1 coordinate 42,890, forward strand.
CGGAACGCCGAAGTGACGCGCTATCTTGAGCGCGATGGTGGTAGAGGGGGTGAAGCGCCCGACCTCGATCGTGCTTATGGTCTTGCGGGACACGCCGATCGCTTGCGCCAGGTCGCTTTGCGAAAGGCGATGCTCGGCGCGGAACACACGAATGCGGTTGTGCAGGACTTCATCAGGCATCGCCACCATCGCCCCGCATCAAATACAGAAACGAAACGGAGAACGACGCGAAGATGATGGCGATGGCAATCTGGATGAAGAACTCACCTGGGAGCTGGCTCTGGGTGGCACTGAGGAACTCGAGCACGAACAGGCTGATCATGGTGATGGCCCACGATGCCTTGCGTGCGCTGCGCATGGACTCCACCACGAAGCTGTCCGGGCCGAAATAGAGGCCCCGCTCGTGCCGAGGTAGCTTTGCGATCTTCCAATATATGAACGGCGCAACCACCAGAATCGCGATGGCCATGATCCCGATCTCGGCTGCATCCAGCACCCGCAACAGCGTCCCGTCGGCGAAGTGCATGGAAGCCGAAACTACGTACTTGGTCGCAACCAGCAGCCCCGCAATGCCAGCGAATCGCGCGTGGCGGTCGGCGGCGTCAGGGGTGCTCATTTGGGCTGTGGAGCTCACTATCTACCTCCATGGGTCTATTAGGGTATCAGAATGATACCTTAAGGTGTCAATATAGTACCCGTGGTTGTCGGTGTCAAGGGGGGCCTGAGTTCCATGGATCCGGTAGGGCGCCCGGCCGGTGTTGTAGTGACCAGACGGGCCCAAGCTTGCCGAAGCAAGCGCAGGTTTGGCTTGTTCGCGCTCCCCGCGAGGTTGGGATCCGGGCAACCCGGCGTTGCGAAAGGCGTCATCGGCGACTCTTTCCCTCAGCATGTCCTTCATGACAAGACTCCTGAATGGGGATGGGATAGAGGGTGTCCGTTCGTGGCCTACTCGTATCGCAAGGCCGCGATAGGGTCGAGGCCAGCCGCCTTGCGCGCCGGCCAGAATCCGAAAAAGATGCCTACTGTCGCCGAGAAACCCAGTGCAACTCCCACCGCGACGGTGTCTATGGCCGTGGGCCATCCCGTGAGATAGGCAACCAGCCAGGAGCCGCCGTAGCCCAGTGCGACGCCGACAACACCGCCGAGAATTGACAGCACGACACTCTCCACCAGGAACTGTCGGAGGATATCGCCCGGCCGTGCTCCGACGGCCATGCGGACGCCGATCTCTCGCGTACGCTCGGTCACTGAAACAAGCATGATGTTCATGATTCCGATGCCGCCAACCAACAGTGAAATGCCCGCAATGGCGGCGAGCAGCAATGTCATCACTTCAGTGGTGCCCGTCGCAGCGTCGGCGAGATCGGACTGGTTGCGCACGGTGAAATCGTCGTCTTCCCAATCGGCGAGGCTGTGGCTTTCGCGCATGATGGTGGTGGCCTCTTCCATCGCCGCTGGTACATCTTCGGGGCTCCACGCCGAACCCAGAATCTGCGCGATGAACTGCCGGCCCGCGAGTCGCTTCTGAACGGTGGTGTATGGCGCGATTACGCAGTCGTCCTGGTTGTCGCCGCTTGCGGTCTGTCCCTTGCTCTCGAGAACGCCAATGATGTCGAATGGAACGTCGCGCACGATGATTTGCTGACCCACGGGGTCCTGGTCGGGGAACAGCTCGCTTGCGACGGTACTCCCCAACAAGCAAACCTTGCGCGCAGAGCGGATGTCGGACTGGTCGAACCACTGGCCGGTTGCCACCGGCCAGTCACGGATGTTCTCGTAGGTGACATCGACCCCGTACAGCGGTGCGTGCCAGTTGCCGCCGCCGCCGCGGATGCGACCACCGGTCATGGTCACCGGTGAGACCGCACTGAGCAACATACCCTCTTCCGCGAGTTTCTCGGCATCGGCAACTTGCAGTCGATTGAGACTGCCGGCGCCTCGGCTGACACCCCCCGAGCTGCTGGTGCCCGGCGTGATCACAACCATGTTCACACCCAGGTTGAGGATACTTTGCTCGATGCGTGACTGCGCGCCCTGACCGATGGCGACCATACAGATCACTGCACCCACACCAATGATGATGCCGAGCATGGTCAGTATGCTGCGCATCTTCGTGCGGATGATACTGCGTATGGCGATACGAATGAGTTTGTCGGATTTCATGGTGACTCCCTACACCGCGACGCTCGAGGAGAGGCCGCGTTTCGCGGTGCGCCGATCAGCGACGGGCTCGTCACGAATGATCAACCCGTCGCGTAGTTCAACGATCCGGCGGGCGTAGGCGGCGATATCGTTCTCGTGTGTAACCATCGCGATCGTCAAGCCGCGGTCGTTGAGTTCCTGGAACAACGCGAGGACTTCCATGCTGGTCTGTGTGTCCAGATTGCCCGTGGGTTCGTCCGCGAGTAGCAGGGACGGGGCGGTGACAAGCGCGCGCGCAATGGCAACCCGCTGTTGCTGTCCGCCCGAGAGTTCATTGGTCTGATGGTCCCGGCGATCGCCCAGTCCCACGCGCTCGAGGGCCTCGCGCGCGGCAGCCACGGGATCGATCTTACGGTCCGAACGGTCGTAGAGCAGCGGGAGCTCGACGTTCTCCTGCGCGGTGGTACGCGCAAGCAGGTTGAAACTCTGGAACACGAAACCGATATGGTTGTTGCGGATATCGGCCAGCTGCTTGCGGGAAAGACCGTCCACCCGCTCGCCGTCCAATTCGTAGGTTCCCGAGGTCGGCCGATCGAGACAACCCACGATGTTCATGAGCGTCGACTTTCCCGAACCCGACGCACCCATGATGGCGACCATCTCGCCGGCGGTGATCGTCAAGTCGATACCTCGCAACGCATGAACCTGGTTGCGCCCCATCGCGTACGTCTTGTTCAGATCGCGCAGCGTGATGACCGCGTTGGCCTTGGACATGACTAGAATCCCCCGGCGGCTGGTGGACCGGGTGGACGCTGGCCGGTTTGTTGCTGTTGCTGAAATGGTGAGCTCTGGCTGCTTGTGGTGGCGCTGCGCGACACCCCGGCAATCACCAGCTGGCCCGCTTCGAGTTCGCGCCCCAGAACGACCGTGTTCGATCCGTCGCTGATGCCGGTACGGACGGGGATTGGCACTAGCTGGCCGCCGCTATCGGCCGTCCAGAGCATGCCTCGGGAACCGGCGCCCCGGGCGGCGCCGGGACCGGCGCCCGGCCGCGGCGCAGACGAGGTGCTGTCCGAACGTGCTTCACGCTGGGATCGCATCCGCTCCATTGCGGCGGTCATCGCTTCGGTATCCGGCGTGTAGCGGAGGGCAGCGTTCGACACGTAGAGCGCGTCTGCCGCCGTGTCGACAATGAAGTCCACTGTTGCGGTCATACCGGGCAGTAGACGGCCGTCCGCGTTGACGACGTTGACGACTGCCGTGTAGTTGACCACGTTGTCCTCGGTCGCGGACTGCAGCCGCACTTGTCGAACGGTTCCCTCGAAAACGTCATCGGGGTACGCCTGCACGGTGAAGCGAGCGGTCTGTCCTTCGACGATCTGACCGATGTCGCTTTCATCAACCGCTGCAAGGATCTGCATGCGGGTCAGGTCGCCGGCAATGAGGAACAACTCGGGAGCCGAGAAGCTGGCCTGGACGGTCTGGCCAACCTCCATGGACCGGGAGACGACCGTGCCGTCGATGGGAGAGGTAATGGTGGCGTACTTGAGGGTCTGACGTGCTCGGGTCAGGTCGACGTCGGCCGACTGCACCGATGCGCGTGCAACATCGAGGTTGTACTGAATGGTACTGTACTCACTGTCGGAAACCACGTGCTCTGTATGTAGTGAGTCAAAGCGTTCGTACTCGCGTAACGCTTGGCGAAGCTCTGCGTGGCTACGCGCGAGCTGAGCATCCGCCGCGGCCACTGCGTTGGCCAGAAGGGTCGTGTCGATGCGGGCGATGACCTGTCCAGCCTTCACCGTATCGTTGTAGTCGGCATAGACCTCATCGATGATGCCGGAGACCTGCGTTCCTACCTGCACCGTGGTAACGGCGTCGAGCGTGCCTGTGGCGGAGACAACGGCAGCCAGGTCACCTTGCTCGACAGCCACCAGACGGTAGTTGACCGTATCCTCGCTCCGACCGTTCCGGATGACTCCGAAAACGGTGGCTCCGACGATCCCGATAGAGACCATGATGAGTAACTTCTTCATGTCGCAACCTTTGCGGAAATGACTACCGGCGCCCTACGATGGCTGTCACGGTCCCCTGGGGGGGCTCGATCAGGGTGATGGCCCTTGCTATCCAACCAAACGAACGAAGAGCTGGGTTCCTGCGATGGAAAATGATCGAGGCACGGGTCATTGGGGATGGGTCCGGAGCCTGGTGCGAGAGCTTCGGAGAAACGAGGGCGCGGGCGTCAACAATAGGAGGATGTCGTCTCAGCCAACAGGACGGGCTCTATTCCGTCAGCGATAGGTGGAATTGGAAGTTGTTCTCCTTGTTGAGAATGAATGAATCTCTATCCAATCCATCTTTGAAGATGCTGAAGACGCTCCGGCTATCTCGAATATTCGTGAAGCCATGGTTCTTGATCCATACCTCTTCCACGACCTCCGGAAAATCGGCTAGTTCGAACACCACCGTCGTTGCATGTCCGAGCTTCACGAAGCCATTGCCGAGCGTCACGTCGTTGTTATTGATTCGGAGCGCAATCTGCGCTCGCAGGTACTCCAGAAGTAGCTGATTGAACTCCTCGGCGGAGGCGTAGGAATCGGCACCGTAAGTGATCCTCACTTCATGTTGGAATGCCGTCATGGGGGCGTTCAACTGCAGCATCCAACGCCCGAGCGGTTGCTCAACCAGCGTCAAGGAGGAAACGTCGGGTTGATGCGCGCTCGCTGAGGCGGCCGCTAGCCATAGGACAGCTGCAAGGAGTGACGTTGATGTCTTTGGCATGAGATCCCCTAGTTGGCGTATGCGCCGTAGAGGCAGTTGATGAAATTGTTCGAACCCGGTGCATCTACGTGATAGTGATAGCCTCTTGTGTCATCGTAGTGTCCACGGCAGGCATCCAGATCATCCGGTTCACTGCCGTCTTCGTTGAGTTGTTCGTAGATGCCGTGTCCATCAGTGGCGTAGCCGATCATCGCCGCATGCCCATCATCCTGCGTCACCTTGGTCGACATTCCCGTAGCCGCATGGTAGTGATAACCCTGATGGACATTGATGTGACCGCCGGCGTCATCGAACGGCGCCAGGGTGTAGGCACCCAGGATGTTGTCGACCGGTGCAGACGCCGAGAATTCCACGCCGTTCAGGGCGATTCCCCGGATGGTGGGACCAAAGCTTCCCGGTCCCATGCCTGCGAAGTTGGCCGCGGTCGTTAGTTTTATCGGCGTGGTGGGGATCAACCATGTTCGCTCAAGATCAGAAATGTAGTCTGGAATGCATTCCACGCAGAAGTTCTTGTAGGCTTCACCAACATTGGGGTTGGCTGCGTTGATGCAGTCTTCCTCCGTGGCCGTAACGTAGATGTCCCCATTGGTGTCATACATCAGCCAGGTGTTGTCGTTGTAGAAGGTGGCCATATTGGCGACAAAAGCACCGTCTACATCGTATACCTCGCCGTTCTCCAGCCATATTCCGCCGGCTTCTTCCCCGTCAGAAATGTTCTCGGGGCACCACGGCCCCATCTCGTGGTCTGTGGGTGTGCTTGCAACAATGTTGTAGCAAGTGGTCACGGTGCCATCGGACAGCGTGCAGGGCACGGTGGTCACTGTTGTACCAGCCAGAAAATGAGATGGATCAACACCTACAACAACGCCGACAACATCGGAGGTTCCCGTTTCGGTTACGCCGGTGCTATCGCTGCTGCACGCGGTGATGGTTACGGCCAGCGCGATGGCGGCGGTGAATGGTGTTCTGATGTTCATGTGTTCACTCTTCTTGAAGGCTCTGCGCACTCCGCCGAGGAGCGCTGGTCTTGCTGGGTCATGGTTCCAAACGCACGTTGGCGGCAGACCCTGCTAAAAAAGATGAAATGACAGGACGGGGGAGGTGGTCGTTCAGGGTGTCTGGGGGCAGAAGCGGTCATCTGGCGTTCTACGAGCCCGAGTGGTGGGAGATCAACGCCGTCGTGAGTCGTCGGTCGAGCGTGGGCCCCCAAGCCGTCGACTCCAGGGACTGGCCTTGACGTACTCCTCGCGTTGATCGGCATTGAGCACGGACATCTCAGCAAGCAGGACCTCGGTCAGGAGGGAGTCGACGTGGGCGCGAGCCTGCTGGATTTCATGAACGCTTGCCCGAAACACGTCGGGCGCGTCTACGGCGCCACGAAATGTGTTGCCTGCGGCATCGCGAGACGCCTCAACGCGCATGCGGGCCTCTCGGACCGACGGGAGCAGCGTTTCGTGAACTTCACGGATGGCCGTCTGTTGCTGGGCACTGAGCTCCAGGTTGTTGGTCATCCTCTCGAAGTGTCGCTCCAGGACTTCGTCGAGCGTCGGTCGCTGACCTGACGCGCGTCTTTCCAGCGGAGACGGCGCCCGGCACGCGCGTACAACAAGTCCCGCGTTGAGGCCGAGCGATAGCGCGAGGAGTATGGCCACAGTTCGCCTCATTCGGTGCTCCCCGCATCAAAAGCGCTCAGTGCCACGGGGGCACCGTCAACGAGACCGTAGTCGAGTGTAGACCAGAGATCTCCACCTCCTGCATCGGTAGGCGTGGTTGTCGGTATTGCTAGCGAAACGACAATGCCTATTGCTGCTGCAAATGCCATTCCTCCGGCGAGGCGGAATGTGAAATGGAATGCCGCTGGCGCCTGCAAGCGCGCGGCCACTTTGGGCCACAAGGATTCCGTCGGCGCCAGCGAGAGCGTGGCCTCTTGCAGGAGGGTCTCGAATCGTGCGTGCTCTTCATAGGCCGAGCGGCATTCGGCGCACGATTCCAGGTGGACGCGTATGCGCTCGGAATCACCTGGGTCGAGCTCTCCGCTCGCGTAGGCGGTCAGCCTGACTTTCACATGTTCGGCCATAGCCGGTCTCCTAACAATGCACGGAGCGTCAGTTTTGCGCGGTGAAGCAATGTCTCCACCGCCGAAACGGTCGTGTCGAGTTCGCGGGCGATGTCGGCATGGCTCATTTCGGCGTCATAGCGGAGGACAAACGCTTCTCGTTGCCTTTTAGGCAGCTTGTTGAGTGCTTGCTGCAGCGCCTCCCGAAGTTCCCGGCGTTGGACTTCTTCCTCCACCTGGGGAGCCACTGGAACGTCGTGCTTCGACGGATCGAACGAGATGAACTGGACGATCTTTCGGCGACGAGCTCGACTTCTGGCCAGGTTCCCGGCGATCCGGAACAACCAACTTGCGAATCGACCCTCGGCCCGATAAGAACCCGCAGATCGACACATCCTGACAAACGTATCCTGTGCCACGTCTTCTGCTTCTGCCTCGGACCCTAGCGTTCGGGTAAGAAACCCAAGTACCTTGCCTTGCCAGCGCTCGACCAGGACCCTGAAGGCATCTTGGTCTCCGGCGGCGCCGCGAACCATGAGCTCATCGTCGGTCACGCCTTGGCTCTCCCTTCTCAACGCTCGGCGGTCCCCATTCCTGCGCCGAAACTGGCCGGCGCGGGGTCTCTCAGCCGCACTGCCCCAGAGGAGGGTGGCTACGCACTGCTATCTGTGGCACTGGCAACGCTCTGGAGACCGTTTGCGCCAATAGCCGAACGCAAGAGTTGAACGATTTTGAGGGTAGGTGAAAGTCGCCAGATCTGGCGAGGACTTCTTCTGACGTGAACTCTCGCAGCGGTGGTTAGGGGTTTCTTCTTGGATTGTTGAGCTACCGGTCCGAAACCCCAAGTCGATCCAACAATGCACTCCAACGTGAATCGGCGTGCAATTCGCGCAACCAGGGGTCTACTTTCGCCATCGTCAGCCCAGGGTCTCGAACCTCGTAGCTTCGGTCCAGCCACTCGAAAGCGAGGTCTGCGTTGCCCCGGGCCGCGTATGCTTGCGCTTTTTGGTATGTGTAGTCGCCGGTAAACGAGTCTAGAGCTGCCAGGGCCAAGTCGGACGCCTTGGGGTCACGAAGTGCTTGTTCGGCCGCTGCCAGTCCCACGTACTTGGCGGGTTCCTTGCCCATCTTTGCGAACGCGTCGCGTGCATCTCGCGGCTGTCCTTCCAGCCACAAGATCAAGCCATCGATGAATGGCGTTGGACGCTGCGTCAGTTCGTAGTACTGCGCGATATTTTCTCGTGCTTTGCTGAAGTGTCCCGCGAGCGCGTGAAGGTTTGCGCTCATCCAATGCAGAAGGGAATTCAAAGGGTCCAGGTCGATCGCCCGCCGCAACAGCCGCCCGGCCTCGTCCAGGCGTCCGGCATACATGGCTTGAATCCCAGCATTTCCTACGACGACGCTGCTGCCTGGCGCCAGTGCCAACGCCCGACGGGCGGACTCGTCGGCCGCAGCAAAATTCCAGTTCTCGCGCAAGAGTACCGTCATGCGCGAATGCGCGGTGGCCAGGTCTGGATCGAGTTCCAAAGCCCGTTCCAGAGCTTCTTTCATCTGGCTTCGGGCTGCCTGGGCTTGGTTGGCGTCCGTGGACAGCTGCAGCTTCACAGCGTATGCCATGCCGATCTCAGACCAGACCGCGGCCGAGGATGGATCATGCAACTGCGCGGTCTCCAATGCTCGCATGGCTTCTTCAACATTCTCCGGCGATCGAAGACGCAGCGCATGCCGAGCGCGCAAGATGGCGTCGTAGACCGCGGTTGATGGTGCGGCGGGAAACTCCCCGGACAGAGTCAGTTCGAGCACGTTGGTCATCATGGTGGCGATGTCGTGCTGGACCGCAAACACGTCATCGAGCTCTCGCTCGTAGGTCTTGGACCATTCTACGAATCCGCTGTTGGCGTCGATCAATTGGGCTGTAACTCGCAAAGATAATCCGTGTTTGCGAACGCTTCCTTGAACCAGGTGGGTCACGTTCATTCGGTGGCCGATCGTGGGCAGGTCCTCGTCCCCGTGATACCTCGCTTGTTGTCCTGCAACGCGAAGGCGCGGCACCTTTACCAGTAGGTCGATGAGTTCGGTAACGAGCCCTTCGGTGAAGTAACCTTGATCGCGATCGGGGCTCAGGTCATCGAAGGGGAGGAAAGCCACGGAGGCGAGATCAGAAGACTGCTCCCAGGGGAAGGGTAGTGGCTCGACTACGTTGTCGGCTCGGTCTGGCCTTAGCACCATGACCATTAGCAGGGCAATTGCTAGAATCGTCGCCAACCACTTCCATGGAAAAGCCGTGCTTGCTTCCATCTGCGCCCGCGCTGCGGTCAGGTCGTTTCGCAGCTCGATCGCCGACTGGTACCGATCCGCGGTTTTCTTGGCTAGACACCTCCCGACGGTGCCTTCCAGGAGTGGCGACACCTCGGGCCTCAGGGACGAAAGGGGCGCGGGATCATCGCGGAGGATTGAGGTGAGGATATCGGTGCGGCTGGCTCCGGTGAATGGAAGCTGGGCCCCAATTGCCTGGTAGAGGAGCACACCGAACGAAAAGAGGTCAGAGGTCGCAGCGACCTTCTCTCCTCGGGCTTGCTCTGGTGACATATACGGCACGCTTCCGATCACTGCGTGCTTCTGGGTCAAGGGTCGTGTGGAGGCGTCGTGGGCTACTTCGTGCGACACGCTGGAGAACGCAAGGCCAAAGTCCAGCAGTTTCGGGGTCCCTTGTTTTGTCACGACCACGTTCTGCGGTTTGATGTCCCGATGGATAATGTTTCCTCTGTGTGCCGTGGCGATGGCGTCGGCGAGGGCGATGGCGATATCAAGCGTGTCTCGCAACGATAGCTCGCCTGATGCCATCACGCGGTCCAACGACCGTCCTTCGACCAACTCCATATCCAGGTAGCGGCGTCCGTCAAATTTCGGAGCCGAATGCAGGGCAACGATGTTGGGGTGATCGAGGGAAGCAATGGCCGTTACTTCGCGGTCGATTCGTTTGGCGAGGTTGCGATCCTGTGCAAGTTCGGGGCGAAGTGCCTTGAGAGCTATCTCGCGTTTCAGATTGTGGTCGTAGGCTCGATAGACTACTCCCATTCCGCCTTCGCCGAGCTTTTCCCGAATCTCGTAGTGGCCGACGTAAGTGCCAATCATCGCGGACCTACCAGGGTAATGTTGATTGTCTGCTATGTGATCAGCGGCGACTGCCTCGAGATAGGCCTTCTGGTGAGATTGTTGATTGTAGAACACTCTCAGTACGTCGCAAGAATGATCTGAAGGATACCCTTCACTTCCACTTCACGAGCAGCCGCTACCCGAATTGACCATCGGTTCAGCCCGGGGTTCGAGGTCGCGGGCACCGTGGCACGAGTTGGCGCCGACGTGCGTACCGTTCGTGAGGGCGATCGGGTGCAGTTGGGTGCGACCGCGTGCTTCGACTCACGCGGGAACTGGGAAGGTCCATTGCTGGAAGCCGTTGGTGAGCGGGGACTGGACATCGCCCTGGGTCCCGTGGGGGGAGCTGCGACAGCGGCGTGTCGCCGACAACTCGGTCCGATGGGGCGACTTGTGGTCTACGGTATGAGCCAAGCGGTCCCCGGCCGCCGCCGCAATTGGTTTGCCGCCGCTCTCGCCGTCGACCCGCTCGCCCACCGCGAACAAGCGCTCCACCTGCGCTTTGCACAGTCTCAAAGAAGATCGGTCAAGTCGTCCATGGTTACGCTGGGGCCACCATCTACTACCGCGACCTTTCCATTGTCGACGGTTGCCCAATGAGGGTCTTCGGAGAGTCTTTCCGAGGACACGATCGCACTTGCCCGGTGGCCGGGCCGGCCCGTCATACGGGAGACCCCGTTCTCGCAGGAGTAGCGCGATCCCACGCAGTAGTGCAGCGATGGGACGTCGGTCTCGCCAAGCGCAAAGCGGGAAGCCACGATCGACGTGCCGTTGGAGACACAGAAATTCAGGACGATCGGCGCGGGTTCTTTGTCCGACCGCCACCACTCTAGTAGTTTCTCGATCGTGCGCCGGAGAGCGCGCCGGAGTTCGTCGGTTTCGAACTGGCGAACCAGGGGGCCTTCGAGAAGAGAGAGGAAGAGCACGAAAGCCAGCTCGGAGTCTGTGTTACCGGCGATCCTGGCGACGAGCGAGTCCGCCGCCTGATGGCAGACGCGCTTATGAAGCCTGCCGCGTCCCGGGATGTCTCCATTGTGCATCCAAAGCAAGTTCCCGCTCTGGAAGGGGTGACAGTTCGCCCGGTTCACCGGATCGAAGCGTCGCGCCGCGCGGATGTGCGCGAGAACGCATGAAGGGGCGATCTTGGATGCCATGGATCGTAGGTTCGCGTTGTTCCAGACTGGACTCAGATCCTTGAAGACCGCCGGTTCCGGGTGAGTCGCGAGGTTGTACCAGCCGATTCCGAATCCGTCCGCGTTGATCCGGGTCCGGCTCTCCATGGCTTCGGCCGCCTGGTGGACGAGGCTGTTCTTTGGCTTGTACACGAGGTCGGCAAGGGGGAGGGGAGCGCCGAGGTAGGAGAGGTAGCGACACACGAGCGGGCTCCTTTCGGTGTCTTGAAGATAGAGCCAATCGTCACTCGCTTCGTAGCGAACGTGTGACCTCGTCTCTACCCGTCGATCCGAACCGGCGAACGGGCTACCAGGTCAAGATGGCCACGTCGGCGCGAAAGATGCACAGGTAGTCCCACGTGGAGTGCCCGCTTTCCCGTCGAATCCCCGATGGCCAACCATGGGCAACTCCAGGAAACGAGAGGCAACAATGAGAGCTCCCATTCTCGCCCTGACCCTCGTCTTTATGGTCTCCATTATGCCCGCCTCGGCCCGCGCGCAGAGCTGCGCCGACGAGCCGTTGCACAAGAATTACAACGGAGCCGGTCAGGTCACCTGTCCCTGTTTCGCTACTGGCGAGCAGGCCGGCGCGATCTTCAACGTTCCCGCCGATCACTATCCCATCGAGATTCTCAGAGTGGGTGTGGGTTGGGGCTCGCAAGGTGGGGCCACTCCGCCGGCATTTGAGGCCGCCGTACACATCTACGCCGGTGGCCTTCCCAATCCCGGCGCGCCCATCTACACGCTGGTGGGGCCTCAGCTGACCGACGGCGTCATCAACGAATACAACCTGGAACCGGCGCCGGGAGAAATCACCGTTGATTCGGGTCCCTTTCTCGTTGCATTGGAGTTCGCCACTTCCAACTCTGGAAACTTCAGCGCGGCCAGCGTCGTGCACGACGGCGATGGCTGCCAGCCCGGGATGAACGCGATCTTCGCCGTTCCCGGAGGCTGGATGGACGCGTGCGTGGCCGGCGTAACCGGCGATTGGGTTTTCACGCTGGTCTACCGTCAGACGGGGTGCGAGGTACCGATCGAGCTGCACTCTTTCGGCGACGTGAAGTCGCTGTTCGGTACGGACGAGTAACCCGGGCCTCGCCTGGTGAACTCAAGTCAGTATCTACTCAGACCAGCCTGACGGATGATCTGATCACGATCGACCGAGACCTCGTAGGGAAAGACATCCACACCGTAGGTCTCTCGAAACGTGAACTCCACGTCTCGCAGGATGGCGAAGCTCAGTCCTTTCTCTTCCCGGTACTGCGCAATCTCCGCGCTCGATTGTTCCGCGATTCCCACCACTTCCTCGGTGCGGATCTGTCCGGCGTCGATTCGACTCTGCCAGCGCTCGACGGCATCGCCACACGGCGAGCATTGGGGATCGAGGAACAGCACGGTGACGTCATGCCCGCTGGCCCATGCCGCGAGAGTTGCCTCTTCGCCCGAAGCGGCCGCAAGGCGAACGTCAGGGAACCGGGTTCCCTCCAGGAGCCCGGTGCGTACCATGGGAATTGCAGCGGTCGGCTGGTTCGACGAGGGTCCGAGCCACCGACCGCCCAAGTAGCCGAGCCCACCAACGGCCATCACGGTGGCGGCCAGGGCAACGGTTCGCATCAGATTATTCACGGTTCAGCCTACACTCCGCCCGGGTCGCCCTCACAGTAGATGCGACTCGACTCGCAGAAGTAGAAGCCGGCCCCCATGCAGCATTCGTACAGGATATGATTCCGGCACTCGGTCCAGCAGTAGAGCCACGCCACGGGGACCTGCGGCACGGCCTCTGCTTCGGAAACGCGGGTGCCCAGACCGATTCCGAGTCCGAGCGCGGCGATGAGAACCAACAGAACGACTTTGTGCATATTGTCTGCCTTTCGCGGTGTTTGAGAGAAGCTCGCGGGCACACTTCGGATCATGCGACAGAAATCGATTCTGTCGTCGTCGCGCCATCCCGCGTCACCTGGTCATGCGTCATCCGTTGTCAGTTCTTGCAAAACTGTTTTCGGATGGGTTGAATCGGTCCCACCAGCTATGACAGAATTGGTGTATGTCCAGGTCTGCCACCCAACGTACCGAGGCCCCGGAGAGCGATCCCAGAGCGCTGCTCGAGCTCGTCTATCCATCGCTTCGTCGACTCGCAAACTCCCGAATGCGCCACGAAGCCCCTGGGCAGACAATCCAGGCCACCGCTCTGGTCCACGAAGTCTATCTGCGGCTCGTGTCATCCGGTCCGCACGTGTGGGATGGACCGGGCCACTTCTACGGCGCCGCGGCCGAAGCCATGCGGCGGATCCTGATCGAGCGCGCAAGGCACAAGTCCCGGCGGCGGCGTGGTGGGGACTGGGCGCGGGTGAAGATGGCCGCGATCGATCGCGAGGCGGCATTCGACCCGGCCAGACTACTTGTCCTGGACACGGCGCTTAGCCAGCTCGAGGCGCACAACCCAAGACAGGCTTCCATCGTGAAGCTTCGTTTCTTCGTTGGTCTCACCGCCGACGAGATTGCCACGCTCCTGAATGTTTCCACGTCGACGGTGAATCACGAGTGGGCCTTCGCTCGGGCCTGGCTACGTCAGCGCGTCAGTCGCTCGACGCAATGGCGCGACCTCTAGAACGGCAGAGGTATCATGGCTCCTTTGTCCGAAAGCCGAGCTCGCCAACTTGCCGAGGCCGCCTTGCTTCGCAGCGAAACGGAACGCGACCGGTTCCTGTTCGAGTCGGCCGGTGAGGACTGGGCACTGTATGTGCGAGCGAGGGCATTGGCCGAGGTCCGTGATGCCACGCGGCCCTCGAACCAGCCCGAGCCCAGGAGTTCGCCCAAGTTGGCGCGCTTCGGCCATAGCAGTTTTCGACTTCAGGAACTGTGCGAACGGGTTTTCCATATCGCCGTGTATGACGCGATCCAGGTGGAACCCGTCCATCGACGCGTCACGCTGAAGATCCTGGAATCGGGCAGAGAAGACGAAGTTCAGCGTTTCCAGGTCGAACAGCAGGCCCTGGCGTCGGTCAATCATCGCAATATCGCGCGAGTGCTCGAGGTTGGCCATTGGCGAGACAAGCGGGCATTCCTTGCGCTGGAGTTCGTCGACGGCCCTTCGCTGGAAGAATATTGCGAGCGTGTCGCCCGGGGAAGTGACTTCCGTCACTCGGTGGAGTCTTCGCGGGTCTCCTGGCGAAGTCACCTGAGCCCGGTGAGTCGCACGCGCCTGGGACTACGACCTTCGCTTTCTCTTGCGCGAACGCTCTAGCTGACTGCGCCCGGAGCCTAGTTGTTCGGTTGGGGGTTCGTCCTCCTTACGAAGCGTCGACGCACGTTTTCGCGCTCAACGCCGGTTGCGATGATTTCGCCATCCATCGTCTGGGTGGGGTCCCCGTCCGTGTCGGACGAGCCGAACCGCGCCCGTCGATCCGCTTCGACCGCGCGATAGTGGGGTGTCAGTTCGCCATTGCTCTCGATCGTCTCGTTCAGCAACCGCAACGCGCGGGGAAAGCCTTGGCCGCCTACCTTCAGGAAAGCGCGAAACTGCGGTTCGCGCAGCAGGGCCTTTGACCGCCGTAGCGTTTCCTCGTTGGTGGGTTGTTTCACAATGACTACGTGGGTAGCGGCCAACGTAAAGACGGAGCCCGCCCGAACCTGCATGGCCAGGTCTACGATGTAGCGTCCCGCGACGGGGAACAGTACGCCGTCACGGCCATCGAAAAGCACCACCGATCCCTTGCGTTGCTCGCCGTTGGGCAGCCGCTGGGTCGGCAGGCCTTCTCGGCAGCGATTCGCGGGACCAAAGCTACGGGCGATCCCGTCGGGTCCGATCACACGGCCTCTGATCGGCAACTCGTACTCGTCTTCGCCCGGCGGCGCCTCAATGTCTCGCCCGCTTTCGTTGTTGAGGGTCACCTCCAACCGTACCGGCGCTCCCAGCGGAAAGCCCGGCAGTTCCTGGACGTTTCGCACCGCTATGGTCAGGCCCTCCAGGCCTCCGCCGTCGGCCAGGTCGAAGAGCGACGCGCCACTCCACGGAATCCCGCCCGGACGAACCAGCGGGTCCGGCCAATGACGGAGCCGCCACGCGTCGTCCTCGTGAAAGCCCCAGCTCACGCCGTCCCAGCCGCCGTCGGCCAAGATGTCACCCGTGGTATTCATGAAGCCGTTGTCTTCGAAATTGTGGTCGAGGCCCATGGTGTGGCCCAGCTCGTGGATGGCCACGCGAAAGTAAGCTTCATCCCGCTTGGCCTGCGAGAGTTCACCGAGTTCGGTGTCCGCGGCGCCCGTGAAAGCGTTGCTCTCGAGCGCGGCTCCTTCGCGCGGTACGGCGTTGGGGTCGCTGGCGTAGTCGAACATGATGCCGCGATCGACTCCGAATATCTCGGGGACGATCAGCAGGTTGTACGTCCAGGTGCGATCGACATCCCACTCCGACCGCCAGCCCATCATGGTTCGGTGGAGTTCATCCAGGTCCCAATCGCCGCTTTCGGGTGTGGCTACGGAAATCTCGTGGTCACTGGTTTCCACTTGCCAATCCACCGACTCGAACACCTTGGTTATGTCCAGTGGTGCTTCGCCCACCGTCGGCGATGTCATCGCCGGCACTCCGGGCGCACGCTGAATATCGATGTTAGCGCGGCGCAGGTAGGAACTGACCCAGTGGAGATGAATGTCGGCGAACGCGAGTCCCTTGCCGTCGTAGAGAACGCCCCCGTAGCTCACGGCTCCGTCGGGGGCGTCGCTGGGAACCGGGGCTGGCTCAAGGTCGGCCCAGTATGGACCAAGAGAGTCTTCATCGTACCACAGCGTCTGCTCGGTGATTCGCAACAGATCGAACCCCAGTCGCACGAAGTCCTCTTCCTTGAGGCGGTCGACCAGCTGCGTTACCGACACGTAGTACGCGTACTGCATGCGTGTACGGATGGGAATCTGAAGCATGGAGGGCCACTCCCCGTATTGCTCGGGAAGCAGGCCCAGTTCTTCGGTCTTGGCATCCAGGTGTAGGTACGTGTCGCCGCTGGCCACGAAGCCATCGTCTGCGTGTTCGATCCGAAGCGATCCGCCCAGACTCCATTCGTAGGAATCGGGCGGATCGTACGGAACGATGGACAGTTCGTAACACCCCTTGGGCAGGACGACTGTTTCGTCCTGTGCGAAAGACTGGCGCGGCGGAATGTGCGCTGCTCCACCGTAGTTCGTACCAACCCGTGTCGGCGGAATCGGTATGTCGGTCGCCATCAGTTGCCGCCCGCGCCGCCCGACGCCTGATCCGATTTCCATTCCAGCTTGCGCTGAGGGAAGATCTGGAAATCGAGGAAGTCGTTCTTGCCTTTCAGGTCTTCCAAGCTGGCGTTCAGCCTGACGATGACGTGCTCGCTCAGGAGCTTCAGGGCGCCCAGGTACGCTACCGTATTGCCCACGGGTGCATCGCAGGGTCCAGGTGGAAAACACGGTTTGCTGCCATCACCGGGGCCGTCCAGGTTGGTGGCCTGTTTTTCCATATCAGTATAGAACTGAGCGACGACATCGACATCGGCCAGCCGTTTCGCCGGGTCGTCCGGCAGTGCCTGGGCGAAGCCTTCGACCATGTCACGGGTGAACGCAACGGCGTCTTGCAGAAAGCGGAGATCGTTCAGTAGTTGCTCAACGTTCCTGGCCATGATTGCTCCTTGCAGTCGACGGGCGCCAATCAGCTACCATTTCAATCTTCCTACCGATCGAGTTGGGCTCTCAGCTCCGCCAGTTCTTGGTTTGGAATGAAATCGGCATCCGCCGCCGCCCAGACGGAAGCCAGTTGATCCAGGTGTGTACGAGCGGCCTGGATGTCTCCGCGGGCCAGGTCTATGCGACCCAGCTCGAGGAGGGGTTCGTAGTAGTTGTGGTTGAGGGATAGCGCCTGGTCGAACGCCTGCAGGGCCGAAGCCGTATCGGCCGCGGCCAGGTATGCCCGGCCCAGCGGCGTGCGCATGGCGGCCGCGTCCAACCGACCCGAGGCGCGCCGGGCCAGCTCGTGCAGTCGGACCGACTCCTTGTTATCTCCGGCGGCCAGTGCGATCCGGCCCATCAGATCCAGATAGAAGCGGCGTTCGGTGTAAGCCTCGTTGGTCGTGGCGCCCTCGGGATCGTCGCCGATCGATGTGGCGATGGCTTGGGCGTGCGTTCGCGCATCGTCCAGGTTGCCAGTGGCCACGCTGATCTTGCCCGCGATCCAACGACTGTAGTAGTTGTCCTGGATGCTCAGCGCCTCCAGGATCCGCATCTGGCCGGTCTGCAGCCGTTGGCGTTCGAGGTCGAGATCGGCCAGCATCATCAAAGGTGCCGCGCGCATGTAGCGTCCCTCGCGAACGTCCATCCAGCTCAGCAAGGCCTGCTCGGCTTCGGTCGCGCGGCCCAACATGCGTAGCACGGTGGCCCGGTGTCCCAGGTCGGCACCCGGCCTCAATCCGGCCAGGGTGTCGCAATAGGCCAGGGCCCGACTGAATTCACCGGTCGTCCAGCTGAACTGGATCAGGGCCACGAGTGCGGATACGTCGCCCGGCGCATCCTGCCGCCAGTCCAGCAGCAGGCGGTGGGCGTCGTTGGTGCGTCCGGCCTCTATGTGGGCCATGGACAAATGGCTCTGGAACGAATAGTCGAATGGTGACTGACGCCGCGCCACCTCGAACTCGCCGATTGCATCGAGCCATTTGCGTTGTTGCAGGAGCAGGTTCCCAAGCCACTTGCGTACCTGGGTCTGGTCGGTGTGGGTGTCCAGGATTTCGCTGTAGCGGGAAATTGCCTCGGCGTAGTCGTCTTTGTGATCGGCGTACGCCGCCTCGATGATCGCACCCAGGGGAGCCGGTTTTCCCCGTCGGAACTGCATGGCTTGCGTGATCGCCTCCTTGCGCTCGTCGCGGTCGGGCAACGTGCGCCATAGGTACAACCAGGCGCGGGCGTACTCCGGGTCAGCGTCCACGGCCGCGCGAAAGCTCGCGCTGGCTTTTGGTTCATCGGCCCGCTGCAGGTGTTGCATACCCTCTTCGAAGTGGGTCAAGGCCAGTACGTCCGACGTATGCCGCGACAGCTGCGGCGGTGGGTTCTGCTTCACGCCGAGCGCCGAGGCAATAGCGGTACCCAGGGTGTCGATCGAGGCCAACAGGTCGCGCTCGATGTGGTCGACGTTGGTGGACCACGTTGCCAGTAGCTCTTGTTTGCGGAAGTCTTCCAGTTCGCAGTTGATCTTGAGGTTGTTGCCCGTTTGCAGATAGTTGCCCGACACCAGGAAGTCCACCTCGACCCTTTGCGCCAGCTGGAACAGTCGTTGATTGAGAACGCCGGCCTCGACCGGGGCGCGGTCGACCAGGGCCGAGCTGATTGCGTTGCGGCTGACCAGACGGAATCCCTCGATCTGACCCAACGCGAGCATGAGGTTGTCCATGATCGACGTCGAGAGCCACGAGATGTTCCCCTCGTCTCCGACGTTCTCGAACGGCGCGACCAGAATTCGATGCACGTCGTTAGTGGGGCGCGGATCTACCAGGTTCTTGATCTGGGGCCAAAGCGCCAGCCCCGCGACTACTACAACCAGGGCGAGCATTCGGGCCGGCAATAGGGGGCGGCGTTCGAGTTCCCGTTTGAATTCCGAGGCCGAGGGTCGGGTGTCGGGGGATGGATCGGTAGCTTTGGCAATGAGTTCGCGCATGCGCTTGGGCGTGGGTCCCGATTCGAGCAGCATTTGCTGCAAGATGAGTCCCAGCGAGTAGACGTCGGTCTTGCCGTCCACCTCCTTGCCTTGTCGCTGTTCGGGCGACATATAGGCTGGCGTGCCCACGATGCCACCCTGGTTTCGCAGCGTGGTTTTCTCGGCCGTGTGCGCCAACCCGAAGTCCACGATCTTGCACTGACCAGATTCGTCGACCAGAACGTTCTCGGGTTTGAGATCGCGGTGCACCACGCCCACGCGGTGGGCTTCGGCCAGCCCGTCGGCGATCTCGCCGGCGATACGCGTCGCTTCGGAGCGGGAGATGCTGCCTTGCTTGATGCGATGCTTCAGCGTGCTGCCATTGATCCATTGCATGACCAGGTGCGCATCGTCGCCCACCTGCACTACGTCGTAGAGCGTTACCACGTTGGCATGGTCGATCTTGGCGATGGCCTGGGCTTCGCGCAGAAACCGCACACGGGCGTCGCGCTCGGCACTGGCCACCGCGCGCAGTGACTTGATTGCGACTGTACGGTCAGCGAAGGAGTCGTAGGCCCGGTACACACGGCCAAACGAACCCGTGGCCACCAGCTCGAGTAGTTCGTAGTGGGATATTTTCCGCTTCAAACCCATGGCCAGCGACCTCCTCGGAGGAGTTCGGCCACCCGAAGGTGGCGCAGGCCCCGCGCGGGCGTGGTGGCTTCCAGCTTATGGTGAGGTGTCGAGGTGAGGGATGCTGGACCGGGAGCGTGACTCGCGGACGGGACAGCCTGAGTATGCGCCTAGGGGAACCCCCGTGCAAGGAGTTCGCGGGTTAGGCGACTCTCAAACGAGAAAAGCCCTCACCGCAGAGCACGGCGAGGGCCATCATATTTAGCTACTGTCGAAGCCTACTGAAACAGACCCTTCACAGCGCTCCACGAACGCCGCGTCGTAGGCACCGCGCATTCGATGGGGTCGCCAAACTCGTCTACGAATCGAAGTCCCGCAGCGGCGATCCCGCTGCCGTTTACGATGCCGTCATCGGCGATGTCGTTGTTCGAGTTGAGGCCCGGCGATTGGTACGCGACGATCGTCGTGTTGCACGATCCCTCGGGAGCCGTGTACGCAAACTCATAGCAGTCCGTCAATCCGACGCGATTGGCCGTGAGCATCGTGTTGCCGTTCTCCGTGCTCTTGACCCACACCGTGATGGTGGCGGGAAGTGGATCGCCCACCTCGGCGGTCATTACGCCGCAGATGGTGGCCGTGATTTCAACTCCGATAGGGATGTCGAAATGCGTCGGCGTGGTGTTGGCACCGGCCACGTCGAGTGATCCCGCACCCTGGACCGCCAGTGCAGGCGAAGACGCAAAGGCTATGATCGCCAGCGCGATACCGCCTGATATCGATAGAATTTTTAGCATGGGAACTCTCCTATGGGAATTGGAACCAAGACAATCTATTCAGTGGGCAATACCACCGGACAGCATACCTCGTCGTGCCACGCGGTGTCAAAACAGCCACCGCCCGATGGCCATTGGGTTGCCGAACCGGGTGCGAGCAGCAGGGCCTCGCCTGCGGCGATACGTGCTGTCGGTCACTAGGTACATCTACGCAAACGCAACTCGGGCGCTTGTTTAACTCAGTCCCGGTTACCAGCTATGACACGTTTCCCGGTGGGATCGGTACTCTGATGATATCGAGGGAGAGGATGGCAACTGGGGAGTCTATCCTTTTCTGGGGGACAATCGGATTCTGGCCAGCGACTTCGACGGAGGGCTGTTCGTGTTGAATCTCGCTCCCGGCGGGCAACTCGCGGCCGGCTCCGCGCAGATCATGAATCCGTAGAGTCCAAGGCAAGTTCGATCGCCTATTTCATGAGCACGAGTTTCCGAGCACCAACCTCCCGACCATTGGCTCGAAACATCACGTAGTACACGCCGCTGGCGGCCGCGCGGCCATGCTGGTCCAGTCCGTTCCAGGTCATTGCGTGTGTCCCCGCGGAGAAGCTCCCCCGCGCAAGCGTCGCCACGCGCCGACCCGACGCATCGTATACGCCCAAATCGACCTGGGCCTCTTCGCCGACGGAGAACGCGACGTTGGTCGCGGGGTTGAACGGATTGGGCCACGGGCGATGGAGTGATATCGGAGGCCGGGCCAGCTGCAGTTCCTGGCGGGCCACCGAAACCCAGCCCAGCTCTGGCTCCCGGGCCGCCAGTTCGTAGCTGACGGTGTTGGCTGAGCCAAGCGCGTGATGGCGGTCGACGGCCACGAAGCTTCCGAACTCGTCGCGCTCTACGCCGAAGACCACCCAGGACTCGTGGTCAGCTGTGGCGTGCACACGAAAGTCGGCGGCGGCGTAGCTTCGCACAGACTGCCAGCTGACGGTCACGCTTGCTCCCACGCTCCGGGCCTGGAAATTGGAGACTGCGACCGGAACGATGGCCTGTTCGAAATCGAAGATGAGAAAATCGTCGAGCATGGCCTCGACCAGGCTGGCCTCGGCCTGATCGGTGACGGTGAACCTCAGCTGCACTGAGCTGGAGGGTGCCACCAGTTCGTCCACCGGAAACGCCACGCGTTGCCAGTCCGACACGGTCAGACTGTTCGTCTTGTTGGCGGGAACATTGCTGTCCGTGGTGTTCTCAATCTCCACCCAGTCCACGCCGTCGCTCGTGATTTCGACAAGCCACGGATCCGAAGCGGGGGCCGAGCCTGGATAGCGCAGGATGTTGTTGGTGAACAGCCGGTGGTACAGGATGACCGGTTCGACCGCGCCGCTCAGATCGAACACCGGCGATAGCAGTGTGGTCTTGCCACCGTCGACGTCGAAGCTGTCAAAGTCGTCTCCGGCGGATGCCCCGGTGACAAAACACAGCGTCCCGTCGCTAGAGTGATCGAAGCCCGATTGGGATAGCACTGGATCGCCATCGGAGTCGACGATCGGCTCCGGTGCTCCGCGTTCCCACACGCCAGACGTGGCGTCGTCACCGGCCGCTCCCACGGTCCAGCCCTGGTCTGTTTCGAAGTCGTCTTCAAAGAGCGCGGAGGGGGTTCCCACGTAGAACTGGTGGGGGCGCGATCCGAACAGGGCGGGCCGATACCGAACCTGGCCGAACGCCGACGCCTCGAACCAATACGATACGACGGTGCCCTCGCGTTGACCGGGAATCGTGGCTTGCCAGGTCTGATTGGCCACGAACTGCATGTCCTGCGTTACGATCGCACCGTAGTTCGACCGATAGCTCATGCGCACCGAGTTCGGATCGATCGGGATGATCGGCATGTCGCTGCTCACGTTGACTTGCACTACCAGGTCTTCGTCGGACCTGTCCGTATCGGGCAGGGCCGTGTGGCTGAAGCGTATGGACGAGGCAGGGCTGATTCCGTGCAATGAGAAGGCGCCCAAGATGGCGTCCCCGTTGGGTGTCCCATTGGCCAGATTACTGTCGTCGTCGTCAGCGACCAATACTTCCAGGAGGTACTCCAGGTACGCTGCGATCATGTTGTCTTCATCGTCAGGCGCTCCGTACCGGGCGTAATGGGCCAATCGTTCCGCCGTTTCCAGGCCCACGGCCTCCCGCAGGTCCCAGAAAGCACCGCCGATGATCAGGCCGTTCCGGTGGACGCTGCTGCTTACGTCGTGCGGAATCGTGTTGGTATTGTTGAGCGTACGAACGTCGCTGCCGTCCAGATACAACTCGTTTCCGATGATCGCGTCGTCGGTCAAAAAGGCCGCGGTGACGTCGGACATGCCTTCCTGCATCGAGCGGTTCAACATTCCATCGGAGAATCCAAGTTGTATGTAGAAGAGATCGTTGATTGCGTGGCCGTACTCGTGAACCACGATGTCGATGACTTTCGCCGTGCTGTGGCAACCATCCCCCCCGATGTAGAAGTTCACGCTGTCGCCGGTCCAGAACGCGTTGCAGTCGCCGGTGGTTATCAACACGTTCACGGGCATCTGGATGTCGATATCGGTGAATGCCGGGTCGAGCGTCTTGATATAGTCGTGTGCCCGCACGATCCCGTGGTAGGCGTCGCGTGCGTTCGAGTGGCTGTTGCTGTTGTCCCAGTGATGCGACAGCAACGCTGTGCTATTGGTATCGACCGTCGTTTCCACGAGGGCGTCGGGCTGACCATCCTGACGGAGGGCCTTGGCCCATGGCCCTTCAAGCTCGAACTGAACGTCGACCACGCCACTCACGTTGTCGGCGAAATAGTCACCCAACTTGTTGGTGGTCACGTCGACGCCGTCGATATTGACGTAGGTGTCGGGGTTGGTCACGGTCTCGAGCACGGTGGGTAGAGCCACGTGCACCAGGCTGCTCACCGAGCCCTCGATTTGGGCGTAGCGAACCCGATCGAAACGCCACACGACCTCCGCGGTGTGGGCGTCGACGTACGTCACCCAGCGGTGGGGCGGGTGGTGCTGCAGCACTTCCACGCGCCGCGTCAGTTTGTATTCCGTGGTGACGCCGTCGCGAAGGGGGAGTAGGAACAGATCGTGGCCTCCCGTCGATCGGTCACGGGACGGCTCGAAGTCCAATCCTCCCAGTGCGGCCATGCGAGCGCCGGCGGCATCGATGCGCGGGGTGGGATCCACGTCAATATCGATGCGAGCATCGCTTCCGAACGCGAAGACCTTTCCGTCTTCTCCCAGGCGCACGGTGATGTCGGTCAACAGGACCGGCACGCCCCGGTGGACCTGCCGGAAGTGCGCGTACCATACCCGGCCGCCCTTCGTGGCCGAGAGTGTCTCGAGCTACCGCCTGCTTTGGTAAGACCGGCGTGGTCGGTCAGAAACGATCGGGCGGCGCGAGCTGCCTGCTCAGACGAGGTGACCGGCCCGGTCACCGGAATGCCGGGGCCGAACGCCCGGTGGGGCGAAGCCGAACCGGAACGCCAAAGGGCCGCCCAGTTGGGGTTCCGCTTCCGGAATTCCTTCCACGCGGGTTGGGCTTCGGCGGGAGGCGTTCCACCTGTGAAGTCGTCCTCGAGCGCGACCGGAAGCGGCACATGACCGACCTGGGCGGAGGCCTCAGGGGTCTGCACGCCCTCGGCGAGTGAGGGCACACCGAGAATCAGGACCGTGAGCAGAAGGAGATATCGCACGTTTTTCCTTGGGAGTCTGGAGCGGGAGGTTAACACCAAATTCTAGCTGAGAAAGGTGCACGGAGGCGCCGAAACCGTGCACCCGCGTTCGAGTTGCGGTGCCGGCTCGCCGAACCCTTGTCGGGTTCCCGGGGCGCTTGTCGCGTTCTGATACGAGAGAAACGTGTCTCACCGTCTCAAGAGGAATGCCATGCAGCGTCGTCATTTTTCCCTTCCGCCCCTCCCGGTAGTCCTTGTCCTACTTACGCTTGGATCGGTGAGTGGCTGCGGCGGTAGCGATCCCGTTCAGCCCATGGTCCCCCAAGCGCCGGCCCAGGTGGGATTCCCCGAGGGCCAGGTTCCGCGCGCCGCCGGATGGGTCGACCTGACCGGACTCACCATTGTGGCGGCCGATATCGAGCAGTATCGGGCCCATGTCGGCGAGCATGACGCGGCGATTGCCCACGACGGAAACGGGAGTCTGCGGATCCTCTTCCCACTTTTCCTGGATAGTTCGACCAAACGGTCCGCGGTCCCCAAGGCGCCAGTCAGGATCCGGATTTCCCGTGGCAGCGAGACCGTCGCCGAGTCGGCAGACTTCGTCCTGGAGCCGATGTTGGAGTCTCCGGGTGCGGCGAATCGGGTCATGCTGGGCTTTGGCTCGGTTCTGACCCACATGTCCCGTATCTACACCTCGATGCCCACCGAACCCGGTGCCGAAGAACAGGCACTGCGCACTCTTCCGGATGCGTTGATTGCCGCGATGGACCTGGAACAGGACGGCCCGCTGGCCGACATGTTCAATGGAATCGAGCCGGAAGATCAGCTCTTGCTCGACTCCATGCTGGCATCGTCGGGAGCCGAGCAGACGATCGACGACCTGGTCGCGGCTTTGACCGGAGTGGAAATCGAACCGCGCGAAGCATTCGGAAAGGGAGCTGCGAACGGAGAGGGGTTTTCGATCAGCGACAGGAATCTCGCTCGCATGATGCAGCTCTCGGTGTACGCCAAGCGTTACGCCCAGTGGTTTCTCACGGATACTTCCGGAACCTACTCCACGGTCAACACGATACTGTCGTGGTCCATTCTTCCGTTTCTGGAGCAGCTGCCCACGGCCAGCACCATTGCCGCGGCTGTCAACGCGTACATCTCGCTGTTGGATCTCATCGTCAACAAGTTCGTGGTCGCGCATCTTCCTACCAAGATCACCGCACTGACCCTCGATTTTGTCAGCTCGGACCTGGCCCCCGGTGCAATCTCGGAGTCCACCAAGCTCATCTGTGTCCAGAACGAACCGCCGGCGATTCTGCTCACCGACTACATCGGCCAGTTCGTGAACCTCATCGGTTTCCTGCCCGGGCCTGCGGGTGAAGCCGCCGTGGAGATCTTTCTGGCCGGCGTGTTGGAAACGCTCGATCTGATCAACACGGCGCTTTCGACCTACGCCGCGTCGAACCCGGGTCTGAACCTGGAGACCGATCTGTACAGCATGCCCCTGACCCGGTGGACGGCCGAGATCGTGTCGCCCGAACTCATAGATCTGGTCAGCAGCGAAACCGACATCGTCGCCCTGGCCGACGATGGCCTGGAGTGGGAGGCCAATGAAACCACTCTTGGATTCTCGGATGCGTACTATCGGCCGTCGGTCGACGAGGATGCGATTTTCCTGGACAGCTTCCTGGGGCTGGTCGAGTACAACTCGGGAGCGTTTGGCGACGACATCATCGGCTCCGACCACGTTCAGTTGGCGGTCGTACAGGATCTGGTGGTCGAGGTCGACTTTCCCGAGACCATTACGCCGCAGGGCGCCGGTGTGCTGGGTATTCGCGCGGGGTATCGACAGGAGGATCAGTCCATAGAGTGGACCGCCGGGCTTGGCGTCGAACTCACGGTAACGGGAGGTACGGCGGAAGAGTTGACGGGGTCGACCGATGCCGACGGACAATTCAATACGATCGTGCGATTGGCCGACGGGAGCGATCAGGTCACCGTCGAGATCGCGGTGTTTGACGGGTTGGGGACCGAAGCCATGGCTACGGCGACCGCCGACGCCGACGCGACGACTCCCGTGGTGACCATCGATCTTCCTCCATCGACGGCGGTGGAGTCTACGGTGACGGCCACGATCCGCGCCGGAAATTCCGACGGCGCGGGGGCCGTGGTGTATGAGGCGGGGATGGCCATCGTCGTGGGGGCGACGCCGGGTAGCGTGTCGCCAAGTTCGGGCGTGACCGATGCGAATGGGTACTTCGTGTGCGCGGTGACGACAACGTCTCAGGCAGGAACGCTGGTTCTGAACGCCAGGGCCACGAATGACCAGGGAAGTGAAGGCACTGCGTCAGCCAGTATGACGGTTGAAGGTGGTCAATCGACGTGTGGTGTGGTCCCGGGCAGCGATCCCGGCGCCGAGTTCACGGAGTGTTACTCCAACGCGATATACGCCCCGGAAGGCGTCCAGGTGGAACGCGAGGAAGAGTACGGAGAGACTTCGGCCGGCGTGGCGATCACGGGCCCTGGGTACAGCATATCGGCCGGATCTGAAATCACGACGAGCAGCGACGAAGTCCAGGTGCATGCCTCGACCCAACCCGAGGAGCTTCCGAGCCTGGGTGAAGCGTATGCCCTATACAGGTTCTTTTCGGGGTCAAATCTCACGGGCAGCGGAACCTATCGTGCCACGGGCTCGTTGCACGTGGACGTTGAACTCGGAGACTGGGCCGATAACTACCTATACGGGTACCTGGTGGTGAATCCGAATACCGACTCCGAGACCGTAGTGGATTTTGAGTACGGCGCCGGCGACATTTCGGACACGAGCATTCCAATCCTGATGGAAGTCGATCTGAGCGGGGGGCCGGTCATGTTGGAGTTGTTCGTGCAGTGCGGTGGAAACGTTGGGGGGACGGTTTCCGTCACCAGCATTTCCTTCGCTGCGGTTGCCTGTGACTGACGCTTCGCGGGAGGAGGTCTTCGTGCACACGAAGCTGCATTCGGGTAGAAAAGAGACCTCGGCGTGTGATACGATTTTCTTCTTCGTCGTGCCGTCTCTCCGTCGGTCGCGCGAGCGGCCGGGGTAGGTCGGACCTTCCCCCGAAAGTCGAGGTCCCCCCCCGTGACGAGGACAGATCCCGCCAGTGGCGGAGTTCGTGTAGCTCGGGCAATCGACCTGCTCGGCCTGACGTTCCAGATGGGCCTGCTTTGGTTGATTGCCAAGGCGTATAGCCTAGAGAACTCCCTCTTCCACAGCCTGTTCGCCTTGGCGACCGTTGGCTTCGTCGTCAATGCGGTGCTGCCGCTTCGTTTCCGCATGCCGTTTTTTCTGGTGCTCAGCGCCGTAGGCGCGGGGTTGGTATTCGGAATCGGGCAGGCGGCCTGGTTGCTGGGCCTGGGCACCGCGCTCATTGCCCTGAGCCATTTGCCCGTGCCCTTTGGGTTGCGGGTCTTTCTCGTGTTGAGCGCGGGGGTCGCTCTCGCGGTATTCCGCGGAGGTTGGTGGGTCGCGCCCTGGTCATCGGTGATTTGGCCGATCCTTGGCTCCATGTTCATGTTCCGACTCATTGTCTACATGTACGACATGAAGACGCAGGCCGTGCCGTTTTCACCCTGGGCGTCGCTGTCGTACTTCTTCATGTTTCCGAACCTCTGTTTTCCCCTCTTTCCCGTGGTGGACTACAAGAACTTCGTGCGGGGTCATTACCAGCGCGACAGCATCAAGACCTACCAGGAGGGGATGGAGACGATACTGCGCGGGCTGGTTCAGCTGCTGCTGTACCGGCTGGTGTATCAGAACATCTCGATCAGCCCAGGAGCCATCGAAAACGCCACGGATGCCGCACTCTACCTCGTGCGACCGTATCTGCTGTACCTGAAGGTTTCCGGGAGCTTCCATGTGTCCGTCGGTCTACTCCAGGTGTTCGGTTTCGCCCTGCCACGCACGAACCACAACTACTTCCTGGCGTCGAGCTTCACTGACTACTGGCGTCGAATAAATATCTATTGGAAGGAGTTCCTGCAGAAGATCTTCTTCACTCCGGCATACATGCGGCTGAATCGAAACCTCGGAGCCACGACTTCGCTGATATGCGCGACGCTCATTGCTTTCATGGCCACCTGGGTTCTGCATTCCTACCAATGGTACTGGATCCAGGGAAGATTTCCCGTGATCTGGCAGGACATCGTGTTCTGGTCGGTCATGGGCGCAATCGTCTTGACCAATATGATCTACGAGACCAAGTACGGGCGACGCCGAACTATTCGTGGTTTCAAGCGCACCGCGCGGACCGACATGATGCTTGGCCTGAAGGTCATGGGTACGTTCACGGTGGTCTTCTTGAGCTGGGCGATCTGGTCGGTGCGCTCATGGAGCGACCTTGAGCTGGCCATGCATCATCTTCTGCGCCCCGGTCCCCGCGACGCGGGATGGATCCTGGGGAGTCTGCTGACGCTGGGGATCGCGGCCGTCGTCTTTGATCGCTTGGACACGCGAAAGCAAGCGGCGACCGGGGACAAACGATACGGCGTAGGCATTCTTCGACTCCCACTGTCGGCAATCAAGGTGTTCGCCGTCGCTATCGCCCTGGTGGGTTCGGCCTACGGATCACTCGTGTTCTTCTATCCGGCCCAGTTCGCCTCGTTTCTCGACGCCGCACGCAATCCGTTGCGTCTCAATTCTGTCGATGCCCAGATGCTCGATCGCGGCTACTACGAGGACCTGACCGACGTGTCCCGGTTGAACCCTGAACTGGCGCAGATCTACGCGCG
This sequence comes from Candidatus Krumholzibacteriota bacterium, assembly GCA_029262065.1. Taxonomy (GTDB): domain Bacteria; phylum Krumholzibacteriota; class Krumholzibacteriia; order JAJRXK01; family JAJRXK01; genus JAJDAC01. The sequence continues at coordinate 71,694 of JAJDAC010000020.1, forward strand.
GCGACCCTTGACGTGGGAGCGCTGCTGGGCGCTGCATCGTACGGGAAGTTTTCCCCAGTCGGAGCTACTCCCGTCGCGGACGGTGGGATTCAAGGGTGCGATGATGTCGACCAATCAGTGGGGCATGCGTGATCGGGAGTACACGAAGGACAAGCCCGACGGTGTCTTTCGCGTTGCGATCATGGGAGCTTCGCACGCGATGGGCACGGGCGTGGAGGACAACGCCAGCTTCGAGAACCTCGTCGAGGATCGGCTCAACGAGTTGGCAGAACAAGGCGGCGGCCCCCGGGTTGAGATCCTGAACTTCTCCGTGCCCGGATACGGGTCGGTATCTCGTCTGCACCAGCTGGAGCACAAGGTCCTGGAGTTCGCTCCGGACGCAGTGGTGGTTGTAGCGGTGAATGACATGTACTGGACCGCGCGGGACCTGTGCTTGGAGGTGGCGGGGAAGTACACGTCCCCGTACCCCGATCTGGTCGCAGCCACGCGGGCCCTCGATCTGCCCAGGGGAATGGACTTCGACGATTGCATGGAAAAGATGCATCCAGATCGCGGGCCACTCCTGGAGATGGTCTACGACGAGTTTTCCCGTCTCTGCGCGGAAAGAGGAATCCAACCGGTCCTGGCCGGAATCTCCCGCGTTCGCGAGGAAGACGACGCTACCCGCGCCGATTGGCATGCGCAGTTCAACCTGGCCCGCCAATTCGGCTTCGAGGTTTTCGACATGACGAACGTGTACGAGCGTGCGGCGTCACTGGAGGATCTGTGGTTGGCTCCGTGGGACTCCCACCCGAATGCTGCGGCTCATCAAATGTTGGCGGATAGCTTCTACGGCCACCTTAGTGCGTTTCTGAAGGCCGCAGACCCACAGTAATTACAATCGGCGCCGCTGGCGCGAAGAAGGAGATGGACAAATGGCCGATGGAATCGACGTCAACGGCGAAGTGAAGGAGTTTCTCCTGAAGGAATTTCTGCCGGGCGAGGACCCGGCCGACCTGACCGATGACCTCGAGTTGTATAGCTCGGGCATTCTCGATTCACTTGCTACGCTCAAGCTCGTGGCTTTCCTCGAGAAGCACTTCAATATCACGATCGCTGCGCATGAAGCGGACAAGGACAACCTGCACACCGTGGCGCAGATCGTCAAGCTCGTCGACTCGAAGCAATGACGACCGCGGCACCGGGGTTCTTGCCACTTCACGTTCGGTTTACCCAGACCGCGGCCCGTTTCCACGACCGCGCTGCGGTCGAGGACTCGCAAGGCGCGTCCATTACCTACGGCGACCTGGACACGCTCTCGAACCAAGTGCGCGACTGCTTGGCGGCATTGGGCGTCGAGCGCGGAGATCGCGTGGGCTTGAGCCTCTACAAGTCCATTGATTCGGTGGCGGCATTGCTGGGAATACTCAAGGCGGGTGCCGCGTACGTACCGGTGGACCCGACGGCTCCGGCCACGCGAAATGCATTTGTATTCGCCGATTGCTCGGTGAAGGCGATCTTCGTGGAAGAGAACCTGGCTGCCGCTTTGCGCCAAGAACTGGGAGACCACGCGACCAACACCCACTTGTTGTGCATCGACCGTGGAGCGGAGCTGCTGCCCATGCGAGCGTTCCTGAACCAGGGTAGCGTAGGCGGGACGGACGGCCGGACGGAAAGCGTGGCGTCTACGGCGGATGACCTGGCCTACATATTGTATACCTCTGGATCCACGGGGAAACCCAAGGGAGTGATGCTGAGTCACCGCAACGCAACGCGTTTCGTGGACTGGTGCGCCAAGACATTCTCGCCGAGCCCGCGTGATCGATTTTCTTCCCACGCTCCTTTCCACTTCGACCTGTCGATCCTGGACATCTACACGCCGTTCGAGGGTGGTTCGACGCTCGTGCTTGTATCGGAAGATCTGGGCAAGGACCCAGCACGGCTGGCCCAGTTCATTTCCACGAGTGAGCTCACGGTCTGGTACTCCACGCCGTCCATCTTGTCCATGCTGGCCCAGTACGGAAAGATGGAAGAGTATGACTACAGCCATGTGCGGCTGGTTCTGTTCGCCGGTGAAGTGTTTCCCGTAAGCCACCTGCGAGCGCTCAAAGAACGCCTACCCCACCCGGACTACTTCAATCTGTACGGACCCACCGAGACCAATGTGTGCACGTACCTCAAGCTGCCGGCGCAAATCGAAGCTGATCGCACCGATCCGTACCCCATTGGAATAGTCTGTGAACACTATCAGGCTTCGATTGTCGATGTCGATCTCAAGCCAGTGCAGCCGGGCACCGAGGGCGAACTCGTAATCCACGGTGATGGCGTGATGGGAGGGTACTGGAATCTCGCCGATCAAACGGCCGCCGTGTTCGTGCATCTCGACCACCGCGGGCGAGGGTACACCACCGGTGACCTGGTGGTGCAGGGAGAAGACGGAGGGTTCACGTTTCGTGGGCGCAAGGACCGCATGATCAAGAAACGAGGCTATCGGGTGGAGCTGGGAGAGATCGAAGCTTGCTTGTACCAGCACCCGGAGGTTGGCGAGGTAGCGGT
>JAJDAC010000021.1 GCA_029262065.1 Candidatus Krumholzibacteriota bacterium
TTGCTGGGCAAGAACATCCTGGGCAGCGGTTTCGACTGCGAGATGATTGTGCACAAAGGCGCGGGGGCCTACATCTGCGGCGAGGAAACCGGGCTCATCAACAGCCTGGAAGGTCGCAAGGGCCAGCCCCGCATCAAGCCACCGTTCCCCGCCGTGGTTGGTTTCCTGAATTGCCCCACGGTGGTCAACAACGTCGAGACGGTGGCGGCGGTGCCTTACATAGTTACCGAAGGGGCTGACGCCTATCGCGCGGTGGGCACCGAGAAGAGTCCTGGCACCAAGTTGTTCAGCCTGAGTGGTCCGGTGAAACGACCGGGCAACTACGAGATCCCGTTGGGATTGCCGCTGCGCGACCTGATCTTCGGCGAGGAGTACGGCCAGGGCATGCTCGATGGCGTTGAACTCAAGGCGTGCATTCCCGGCGGTAGCTCGGTGCCCGTGCTCACGGCCGAGGAAACCATGGAGGCCGAGTTGGACTACGAGTCCCTGGCCCAGAAGGGGACCATGTTGGGGTCGGGCGGTGCCATCGTCATCGGCGACGACGCCAGCATGCCCGAAGTACTGAAGGTCATCCTGCAGTTCTACCACCACGAGTCGTGTGGTCAGTGCACTCCGTGTCGTGAAGGTACGGGCTGGTTGGACATGGTCGTAGGACGCATGGTGGCGGGCGAAGGACGCCCCGAAGATCTGGATTTGTTGGAGCGGGTGTGTGTCGGAATGGCCGGTACCACCATCTGCGTGTTGGCCGACGCGGCCGTCATGCCCGCACGAAGTTTCATTTCGAAATTCAAGGACGAGTTCGTCGCGCTGTTGCCTGAAGCCGACGAGCCGGAAGACTTCGTGCCCACGGCCACCGCGGCCGAGATGCCGAAGTAGGGGAGTCTGTAACGTGGCCAAGATGACCATCGACGGGAAGGAACACGAGTTCGAAGACGGGATGAACCTCTTCGAAGCGTGCGCTGTTGCCCGCGGTGAGAACCTTCCGCACTTCTGCTACCACCCGGGGCTGTCCATCGCGGGCGTCTGCCGGATGTGTCAGGTGGAAGTGGAGGGCATGCCCAAGCTGATGATTGCCTGCAACAGTCAGGTCAAGGACGGCATGGTCGTGCACACCCGCAACGAGCGCGTCGATGGCGCGGTGCGTCAGATCCTGAATTTCCACCTGCTACACCACCCCGTCGACTGCCCGGTGTGTGACCAGGCGGGCGAGTGTTCGTTGCAGGACTTCTACATGGCCAATGGGCTTTATGAAGCCGACGTCGACATCGAAGACAAGATCGCCAAGGGCAAGGTAAAGCCCATCGGCGAGATGGTCATGTTGGATGCCGAACGCTGCGTGTTGTGTGCGCGCTGCACCCGGTTCACCACCGAGATCACGCAGACCCACGAGATGGGGATCTTCAACCGGGGCGATCACAGTGAGATCGATGTAGCCCCGGGTAAGACCCTGGACAACAACTACAGTCTGAATACCGTGGACATCTGTCCGGTGGGTGCGTTGACCAGCCGCGATTTCCGTTTCCGCCGTCGGGTGTGGTGGCTTAGCGAGACCGACGGCATATGTCACGGTTGCGCCACCGGGTGCAACATGTCGATCCATCACTCCGAAGGTATCGTGTACCGCACGAAGCCGCGCGATAACATGGACGTGAACCGCTACTGGATGTGCGACCACGGACGCACGCTGTACCACGAGATCGCCGAGTCCGACCGTTTGACGCAACCCAGCGTGCGCAAGGCCCGGGGCGAGCTGGCGCAAACGGCCAGCTGGGACCATGCCTACCGCAGCATCGAGGCCGCCGGCAAGGCGCTCGGCGGTGATGACGCCGCGCTCATGATCATTCTCAGCCCTCATGCCACGGTGGAAGAACTCTACGCCGCGAAGTCAGTTCTGAGTGACTCGGTAGGCGGCGCGTTGTTGGGGTATCGCCTACGCGGCAGTGAAATCGGCGAAGGCGACGAGCTCCTGTTCGATGCCGATCGCACGCCCAACGCCGCGGGCGCGAAGAAGTTGGGGTTGGCCGAATACGACGCCAAACAGCTCGAGGCCGCCGCCAATGAGAAGACCATGTTGTTGGTGGTCGGCGGGGATCTGGCCTTGGCGGCGCCCGACGCGGGCGCCGCGTTGTCGAAGTTCGGCTGTGTCGTGTACCTGGGTTGGCAGGAGAACTCCACCTCCATGCTTGCCGACATCGTGCTACCCACGTCCCACTACGCCGAGCGCGAGGGAACCTTCGTGAATCGAGAGGGTCGCGCGCAGACATTCGCCGCCGCGATCGATGCTCCCGGTGAGGCGCGGGACCCGTTGCGGGTCATTCGCGAGCTGGGCGCCTTGTTCGGCCACGAACCCACCTGGGACGGTATCGAAGCGGTTCGCAGCGAATTGTGTGCAAGGGAAGGCGCTTTCGCGGCCATGGCCCAGGGTGTGGGGCCACTGGGGCTGGCGCTCGACGCCGCCGCCGAATCGGAGGTGGAGCGTGCCTGATATCACCGAACTGCTGTGGGCGTTGGGCAAGATCGGCTTCATGCTGGCGGTCATCCTGGGCACGTTACCCGTCATGATCTGGGCCGAGCGCAAGGGCGCGGCCTATATCCAGGATCGCAGCGGTCCCAACCGCGCTTCCATCGGCGGCGTGTTCCGCCTGGGTGGCTTGATCCATCCGTTGGCCGATGTCTTCAAACTGGTCTTCAAGGAAGAGATCGTGCCGGCCGGCGTGAATGTCTTCTTCTACCATCTGGCGCCGATCATCATGATGACGGTGGCGTTGAGCACCTTCGCGGTCATTCCGTTTGGTGACGTGTTGCTGTTGGGCACGCGCGAGATTCCCCTGCTGGTTGCCAACCTGAACGTGGGCATCCTCTACATCCTGGCCATTTCGAGCCTCACGGTGTACGGCACCGTATTGGCCGGTTGGTCGTCCAACAACAAGTTCGCCTTCCTGGGTGGTCTGCGAGCATCGGCCCAGATGATCTCCTACGAGATCAACATGGGGTTGGCCGTGCTGGCGCTGATCCTGGTGTACGGAAGCGTGCGGTTGAACGACATGGTCGTGGCCCAGGGCGACCTCCTGTGGGGATTCATTCCGGCGTGGGGCGTGGTACTGCAGCCCGTGGGATTCGTACTGTTCCTGGTGGCGTTGTTCGCCGAAACCAATCGTAACCCGTTCGATCTGCCCGAGGGCGAGAGCGAGCTCGTGGCCGGCTACCATCTGGAGTACAGCAGCCTGAAGTTCGCGCTGTTCTTCATGGCTGAGTATTGCAACATGATCGTGGGCGCGGCCGTGGTGTCCACGTTGTACTTCGGCGGTTGGCAGGTTCCGTGGCTCACCACCGAGGGGCTGCGCGAGAATGCCGGTACATTGCTCACGGTATCGCTTTCGGTGGGTACGCTGTTGAACCTGCTGTTCGCCACCGGCCTTTGGCGCAAATTCCAGGGTGAGCGCGGCACGTTGGGCGACCGTCGCGAACTGGAGTCCGGCATTCTGGCCGTGGTGTTTCTGGGCCTGGCCTTGGCCACCGGCGGCTATCTTCTGGTGGGCAAGCCATGGGACATCGGTCCCGCGGCCTCCGCACACTTCGCAACCGTGATGCAGATCGGGCAGTTCATCACCAAGACGCTGCTGTTCAGCTGGGTCTTCATCTGGGTGCGCTGGACGTTGCCTCGGTTTCGCTATGACCAATTGATGCGTCTGGGCTGGCAGTACATGCTGCCGCTGGCGCTGTTGAATTTCGTGGTAACGGCCGCGTTCGTACTGTTCACGCACGGCTAGTAGTGCATCGAAATTCGAGGCTGAGCCTCGGATAGGGGAATTCGAAATGGGATACTCCGTGCACGGGCCGAAAGCCCGCACCGGCGGCCAGGGACAAGGCCTGCTGCCGAAGGAGTCCTTGTATCTCATCGAGATCTGCAAGGGTCTGTTCATTACCATGCGGCACCTTGTGCGCAACGTGTTCCACATGGGCGACATGCCCACGTTGCAGTACCCCGACGAGAAGCCCGACTACGGTCCGTGGTTGCGGGGGCGTCACCGTCTCATGAAACGCGAAGATGGTTCGCCGCGCTGCGTGGCGTGCCAGATGTGCTCTACCATCTGCCCGGCCGACTGCATCAGCATCATGGCCATGGACGACGACCGACCCGACGTGGAAAAGTCCCCCGAGACCTTCGATATCGATCTCTTGCGGTGCGTCTACTGCGGTCTGTGCGTGGAAGCCTGCCCCTGTGACGCGATCCGCATGGACACGGGAATTTTCGAGATCGCCGCCGACAACCGGGCTGCGTTCCAGGTGGACATGGACTTCCTGTTGAACAACACGACCGACGGGGTGAAGAGCTGATGGAAGCGGTGTTCTTCTACGTGTTCGGAACGCTCGCGGTGATTTCGGCGTTGCTCACGGTAACCCGGCGTGATGCGGTGGCCTCGGCCTTCTGGCTCATCTTCTGTTTCCTGAGCGTGGCGGCTCTGTTCGCACTGTTGTCGGCTCACTTCATGGCCATCCTGCAGATTCTCTTGTACGCCGGCGCGATCATGGTGTTCTTCCTGTTTGTCATCATGTTCCTGGGCAAGAGCCAGGATCGCGTGAAGACATCGGATTGGCGAGTGGTGGCCCTGGGCGTGCTTTCGCTGATTGGCGCCACGGTGGTATTGACGCGCCTGGTGGGTTCGACGCACGCGCCGTTTCCCGCGGTGGCCGATAGCTACGGTGGCATCGAGGCCGTGAGCGAAGTGCTCCTTACCAAGTACCTGTTTGCCTTCGAGCTTACCGGGTTGTTGCTGACCGCCGCGGTCATTGGTGCGGTGTACCTGGCCCGTCGTGAAGCGCCGGGCTCAAGAGGCGCCAAGGCGCCGGTGGTGCGGGGCCTGACATCGCAGGCGGCGACATCGACCGCGTCAAGTTCCGCCGTGCAACACGAGGATGTGCCGCATGCCTGACCTGACGACGTTGCACGTGCACCTGGGCCACTACCTGACGCTGTCGGCCATCTTGTTCTTCATTGGCGTGTCCGGCGTAGTGTTTCGACGCAATGCCATCATCATGTTCATGTCGATCGAGCTCATGCTGACCGCCGTGAACCTTACGTTCCTGGCCGTGAGCCGGCAGCTGGGTGACCACCAGGGACACGTGTTCGTGCTGTTTGCGTTGGCCGTAGCCGCGGCCGAAGCCGGCGTGGGTCTGGCGATCCTGGTGGAGATCTTCAAACGACGCGGGTCAATCGACGTGGATGACTTCAGAAAGTTGATGGAGTAAGCCGATGCACGAGGGTTCCCCCGCCGAGTTCCTGCGTTGGATCGTGTTGTTGCCGCTCATCGGCTTCGCCATCAACGGTCTATTGAACAAGCGTTTGCCACGGGCCGTGTCCGCCACCGTGGGGGTTGGTTCGGTAGCCGGTGCATTCGTCCTGTCGGTCATGGCCTTCCTGAAACTTCGGGCGCTGCCCGCTGATGAGCGCGTGCTGGTGGATCATCTGTTTTCGTGGATTCCCGTGGGCGAGCTGAACATCGACGCGGGCCTCATGGTCGACCCGCTATCGGCCTGTATGATCCTGCTGGTGACGGGGGTGGGTTCACTCATCCACCTGTACAGCGTCGGCTACATGGCCAAAGACGAGGGCTTCGCCCGCTTCTTCGCATATTTGAATCTGTTCGTGTTTGCCATGCTGGTGCTGGTGCTCGCCGACAGCCTGCCGCTCTTGTTCGTGGGTTGGGAGGGCGTGGGCCTGTGTAGCTACCTGCTCATCGGTTTCTGGTTCCAGGACCTGGCCAACAGCGCCGCCGGCAAGAAAGCCTTCGTGGTCAATCGGGTGGGCGACTTCGGATTCCTGCTGGGGATGTTCTTCATCGCCGAGAAACTGGCGGGCCAGGTCGGCGATGGAAACGTGTTGGGCTTCGCCACCATGGCCGCTCACCCGGAATTGTTGGCCCCGGTGGCGACGGTGGCGGGCCTGCTGCTGTTCCTGGGGGCGACCGGTAAGAGCGCGCAGATTCCCTTGTACGTTTGGCTGCCCGACGCCATGGCCGGTCCCACGCCGGTATCGGCGCTGATCCACGCCGCTACCATGGTCACGGCCGGTGTGTACATGATTGCCCGCATGAACTTCCTGTACGTGCAAACCGAAGTGGCCATGGGGGTCATCGCCGTGGTGGGTCTGCTCACGGCCCTCGTGGCGGCCACCATCGCCCTGGTTCAGACCGACATCAAGAAGGTCTTGGCGTACTCCACGGTGAGTCAGCTGGGCTACATGATGCTCGCGTGCGGTGTGGGGGCGTTCGCGGTGGGCATCTTCCATGTCCTTACCCATGCGTTCTTCAAAGCATTGTTGTTCCTGGGCGCCGGCTCGGTGATCCACGCGATGCATCACGAGCAGGACATGCGGTCCATGGGCGGCCTGCGTTCGGTCATGCCGTGGACGTTCCGCACCATGTTCGTGGCCACGCTGGCCATCGCCGGTGTGTTTCCCTTCGCCGGCTTCTTCTCCAAAGACGAGATCCTCTACAAAGCCTTCCTGGAGAGTCCGCTGTTGTGGGTCGTGGGTTTCGCGGTGGCCGCGCTTACCGCTTTCTACATGGCTCGTCTCATGGTCATGACGTTCTTTGGCGAGAACAGGGCTGACGCCAACACGAAATCGCATCTGCATGAGTCGCCGCTCATCATGACCGCGCCGCTCATGGTACTAGCCGTGTTGAGCGTGGTCGGTGGTTGGATGGGCTGGCCCGAGTTTCTGGGTGGCAGCAACTGGTTGCATCATTGGCTGGAGCCGGTGTTCGCGGGGGTCGGCGCCCATGGGGCCGAGGTGGTTGGCCACGTGGCTGGAGCTACACAGGGGGTGGCGACGCACGCGGTCGACGCTTCGCACGCCGCCGATGCATTGCACACGGGCGGCCATTCGGTGGTTACCGAGTGGGTCCTGGCGCTGGCTTCGCTGTCTGTCGCACTGGGCTCGCTTTGGTTTGGTTTCACGGTATACACACGACGCCAGTCCGTGGCCACGCAAGGCCAGGCGTTCCTGGGCGGCGCTCCGCATCGCCTGCTGTCGGGCAAGTACTTTGTCGACGAACTCTACGAATACGCCATCATCCGGCCCATCGGCTGGCTGTCCGACAATGTGCTGTGGCGTTTTGTCGACGCGGTCATCATCGACGGCCTCCTGGTCAATGGCGTGGCTCGTTTCCTGGCCATGATCGGTCACGTGGTTCGCATTCTTCAGAATGGACTCGTCCGTTGGTACGCCTACTCGTTCGCGGTCGGGGTCTTCGCCATGCTCATCTACCTGACGCGGAAGGGAGGGTGACATGCCAGCATTCATCGAATCGCATTTGTTGAGTTGGATCATCTTCCTGCCCGTGGTTGGCATCGCGCTACTCCTGGTGGCGCCGCGCAGCCTGATTCGACCCGTCGCCATGGCCGTCGCCTTGCTCGATTTCCTGCTTTCAGTGCTCATGTTGCGCGGATTCGAGAGCACGGCGGCGTTGCAGTTCGTGGAGAGCGTGAATTGGGTGCCGCAATTCGGCATTCGCTACGCGTTGGGTGTCGACGGCATCAGTCTGTGGCTCATCATGCTCACCACGTTCCTGGGGCCGGTGGTCATCCTTTCCACGTGGGAGTCGGTGACCTCGCGCGTACGAGAGTTCCATGTGTTCCTGCTGTTGCTGCAGGCGGCCATGCTGGGCACGTTCTGCGCCCAGGATCTGGTGCTGTTCTACGTTTTCTGGGAAGCCATGCTGTTGCCCATGGCTCTGCTCATCGGTATCTGGGGCGGAGCGCGCCGTCTCTACGCGGCGGTCAAGTTCTTCCTGTATACCGCGGCCGGTAGCGTGCTGATGCTCGTGGGTATTCTGTACATCTATACCAAGACCAATGGCAGTTTCGCGCTGGCTGACTTCATGCGCGTCTCGTTGACGCCAGGGGAGCAGGCCTGGTTGTTCGGCGCCTTCGCGTTGGCCTTCGCCATCAAGGTGCCATTGTTCCCGCTACACACCTGGTTGCCCGACGCCCACGTCGAGGCTCCCACCGCGGGCAGTGTGATCCTGGCCGGCGTCATGCTGAAGATGGGAACCTACGGTTTGCTGCGTTTCGCCATTCCCCTGTTCCCTTCGGCGGTGGAGCAGTTTGCACCGCTGATGGCGGGCTTGGCGGTGGCGGGTATCATCTACGGCGCGCTGGTGGCCATGGTGCAGCGCGACATGAAGAAACTGGTGGCCTACAGCTCGGTCAGCCATCTGGGCTTCGTCGTGCTGGGATTGTTCGCATTGACCCCCGAATCCATCTCGGGCGCGGTGTTCGTCATGCTGGCCCACGGGCTTTCCACCGGCATGCTGTTCCTGTTGGTGGGCGCCATCTACGAGCGCCGCCATTCTCGCCTCATCGCCGACTTCGGCGGCCTGGCCCACGGTCTGCCGCGATATTCCATTGCCTTCATGATCGCCACCCTGGCCAGCGTGGGGCTGCCCGGTTTGGCTGGCTTCGTGGGCGAGTTCCTGGTGTTGCTGGGATCGTTCAAGAGCGGCAGCCTGGCCCATTCGCACACGTTCGTCGCCCTGGCGGCGACCGGCGTCATTCTCGGCGCGGTGTACATGCTTTGGATGGTCCAACGCGTGTTCTTTGGGCCTTGCGACAAAGAAGAGAACCAGAAACTCACCGACCTGTCGTTGCGCGAGGTACTGGTGGTGGTGCCGCTGGTGGTGTTCATCTTCTGGATGGGCGTGTATCCCAAACCATGGCTCTCGCGCATGGAGCCAGCGGTGGTGAAGGTCATCGAGACGCACCAGGCGCGCATGGCCATTCAAGACGCCGCGGTCAGTCCGGCGAACGACGCGGTGCGGTTCGTTGAGAACGGGGAAGAGCGATGACCTGGTCCGACGCAAGCCTGATCGCGCCAATCCTATGGGTCACGCTGGGAGGCGTGGCGGTGCTCATGACCGACGCTTTCTGGCGTCGCGCCGGCACCGGGCACCTGACCGCCGTTTCCGTCGTGTTCCTGACCATCGCCGCCATCTACGCTGCGCGCTCCGACGCCAGCGGATCGGCATTCGCCGGCGCCCTGGCGGCCGACTCGTTCAGCGCCTTCTTCAATCTCACCTTCATCGTGGTGGCCTTGATCACGTTGGCCCTGGGCAGCAGCTACTTCGCCGACGAAGAGCAGCCCCTGGTGGAGTTCTTCCCGTTGGTGATGTTCGCCACGGTGGGAATGATGGTCATGGCCGCGGCCACCGACATGATCACGATCTTCCTGGGTCTCGAGACCATGTCAATTTCGCTGTACGTGCTGGCCGCGTTGCAGCGTCGCTCCATTCTGAGCATGGAAGCCGGGTTCAAGTACCTGATCCTCGGCGCGTTTTCTTCCGCCTTCCTCTTGTACGGCATGGCGTTGCTCTACGGCAGCACCGGTTCCACGCACCTGCCCACCATGGCCACGGCCATTCAAGGGGTGGGTTTTGATCGCGACCTCCTGTTCTGGATGGGCTGGGGTTTTCTGCTGGTGGGGCTGGGCTTCAAGATTGCCATGGTGCCCTTCCATATGTGGACGCCCGACGTCTACGATGGTTCGCCCGCACCCGTGGCTGGCTTCATGGCGGCCGGTGTGAAGGCGGCCAGTTTCGCAGCCATGCTGCGCGTGGTCTGGACCGGCCTGCCGGCCCTGGGTGACATGTGGATCGACATGCTGGTCGTGTTCGCGGTGGTTACCATGACCGCGGGCAACCTGATCGCGCTGGCCCAAAGCAATCTGAAGCGCATGCTGGCCTACAGTGCCATTGCCCATGCTGGTTACCTGCTGGTGGGCATCGTGGCGACGACGCCGTCGATGACCGATCCCGCTGCGCGCGGCATCTTGTTCTACCTCATGGTCTACGCGCTCATGAACCTGGGTGCGTTCGCACTCATCACGCTGGTCAGTTCGCGCGAGGGCGAGAAGGTGGATCTGGCCGGCTTCGCCGGACTGGCCCGACGTCACCCGGTCATTTCAGCCTGCGTAACCGTGTTCATGCTCAGCCTGGCCGGTATTCCGCCCACCGCGGGATTCTGGGGCAAGGTCTACGTGTTCGAGGCGGCCGTGCGCGACGGCCACACGGTATTGGCGGTCATCGCTCTGCTCAACAGCGCGGTCGCCATGTTCTATTACCTACGGGTCGTGGTGCTCATGTACATGCGTGAGCCCGAGGACGAGGCGTACACCGGACTCGATCCCCAGGTTGGCGCGGCCATGGTGGTTCTGGCGGTGGCTCTTCTCTGGATTGGTCTGTTCCCCGGACCCATGGCCGAACTGGCCCGCCAGGGCGTGTCCGCGCTCGCCGGTTCCTTCTAGATGCCATTGCCAGCGGGTCCACGTCGCGGTGGATTCGACGACCTGATCTGGGTCGTGGTCGCGGGCGGATTGCTTGGCCTGCTGGAGGCCATGTATCACGCTGTGCTTCCCGCTCCGCCCGCTGGGATGCCGGGTCATGCTGGCCCCGGGTTCGTGGCCTACGTGGCGCTCATGGCTTCGTGTCTCTTCCTGCCGGCCCTGCTCGCGGCCCTGGCCACGTTCTATCTTCCCGCCCGTCTGGCTCACTGGTGCGTCTGGTTCGCCGCGTTCGTGCCTACTGGCTTCGTGGTGCTGGACCATGTGATCCACGAGCGCGGTGTGCCTGGCTTTGGCGTCCAGCAGGGCGGTGCCTCACACTTCGCGCGCGTACTGCTGGTCGCCGCGTTTCTGGCCACGGTGGGCGCGCTCGTCGCGAGCCGTCTGGCGCAAGCGCGACTGCGGCAATGGTTGCGGCGTTGGCCAATGATCAAACCCGTGCCCCTTGGCTTGCTGGCCGGCGTAGTGGCTCTGTTGCTTGCGAGTTGGCAGTTTTCAGAAGTGCCGCTGCGCAGCGACGCGGGCTCGGACACCAACATGGGGGCTGGGTCAGATATGGCAGTAGGTGCATCAGACTCCCGCCCGAACATCCTGCTGCTTACCATCGACACCCTGCGACGGGATGCGGTGGGGGCTTACGCCGCCGGCGACGGCGCGAGCGACACGCCGAATCTGGACACTCTGTTTTCCCAGGGGATCGTAGCCGACGGCTGGGCGCCATCTCCCTGGACGCTGCCATCGATGGCCGCGCTGTTCAGTGGCGTCAGTGCCACCGGTAGTGGCGCCCGTTTCAACCATGCTTTGCACGAGGACATTGACTGGTGGCCGCAACGATTGCAGGAGGCGGGCTATGTCACCCAGGCGGTCGTCTGCAATCCGCATATGGTGCGCCGCTTCGGCTTCGGTCGTGGTTTCGATCGTTTCGAGCACGCGGCGGAACTGGAACGGTTCGAACCGGTTGCGCAGTCGTTCGTACTGCGGTGGTTGCAGCGGCAGTTGGTGGGGCGTGCGCACATGAACCGCGGGGACCGCATCGTCAACCGTGCCCTCAACTGGCTGGCCGACGTGGAGGCCCAGTCGGCGCCATGGTTTCTGTGGGTACATCTGATCGACCCTCACATGCCGTATCACCTGCGAGGCGAAGACGGGGCCTTGAAACCTCAACAGGACCCGCCTTGGCTGGCCCAGGTGGAAGAAGATCTCGACGCTCAACGTCGCTTCACGGACCTGTGGGGAGCCCGCGACAGTACGTCGGTGACGACGCCGGTGGCACGGGCGGCTCTGCACGAAATGTATCGCTCGGAGGTGCGTTACACCGACTACCAGGTGGGGCGCCTGTTGAGTGCGGTGGGAGAGTTCGAGCGGCCGCTGCTCTGGGTCACCACCAGCGATCACGGCGAGGAATTCTGGGACCACGGTGGTTTCGAACACGGGCACTCCATGCACGATGAGTTGCTTCGGGTACCGCTGGCCATGGGAGGCCCCGGTTTTCCCGCGGGTCAGGAAGTGGGGGCCATGCGGCTTCAGGACGTGGGTCCCACGTTGCTTTCGGCCCTGGGTCTCGCCATGGAACCCAGTCGCGGCAGTGGCCTGACCGAAGACGACGCGGCCCTGATGCCTTACGTCCTGGGGCGTGACCTGCGATCGGATTGGCCGGCGCCGGCCCGGTGCCAACCGCCCCGGTTGTTGGCCGAGGGAATGTTGTACGGGGCCGACCGCGTGCGATTGATCGAACCGAGCGGGGCGAATTTCCTATGGTCGGAAGGTGCGATCCAAGCGCGTAATTCCTGTGCCGCCGACTCATCTTCATGGCACGAATTGTCCGACCACGATCGCGATCCACAGCTCTGGATGAATCTGGAACTCTGGCGGGGCCGCAACCAGCCACGCGCACGACGACTGGAACTGGATTCGACCCAGGAAGAACAGCTGAAGGCCATTGGCTATGTCGATGGTTAGCAACGGTACGTCCCGACGCTGGATCTTGAGCATCGTGCTGGGCGCGCTGGTGGCGGGTGCGCTCCCCTTGGTGCTGTCAGGTAGTGTTCCCTGGCGAGACGTGCCCGCGGTGCGCGAGGGGGCCGATCCGTTGCTCCAATCGGCCATCTTGCAACAGACGCTGCGTGAGCCTCCCTTGACCCTGGAAAAGTGGCACGCTCCGTTTCATTGGCCATCGCGTTGGAGCCTGGCCTACATGGACCCTCTGCTGGGCCAGGCATTGATGGTGGCCTGGATTCCCGGCGCCAAGGGCTCGCCGGCCTTGGCGTACAACGCCGCCATGTTCTTGACGCTGGCTCTCGCGTTCCTGGCGGCCACGCTGTTTGCGCGGGGGTTGGGCTGGAACAAGTGGGCCGCGTGGCTCACGGGCTGGGCCTACGCTACTTCCCCCTACGCGGCGGCCAACTATCACCACCTGAATCAGCTTCCATCCCCGTGGTTGCCGCTGGCCTTGTTGGGTGTGCTGCAGCTTTCGCGCGGGCATCTCATGGGCGGCGTGCTGTTGGCGGCGGCAGGCTTGTTGCAGTTGATCAGTGGCGTCTACTACACGGCCGTGTTGGCCATCGCGGTGGTCCTCTGGCTGCCGTTCCTGGCGCGTCGGATTCCGTTGCGAAGCTGGGTTGCCCTGGTATTCGTAGCGCTCGGGCTGCTGGCGTTGACGGCGCAATGGAGTGAGCCGTATCGCCTGGCGGCGGCCGAGGTGGACGGCTACGTCCGCGGTGCGGAGAACGTGGGTCCCAACGCGGCCCGGTGGTTCGATCTGTTCCACGCGCCGCGATATCACGCACTGCCATGGCCCGAAGCGCAGTCGAATCGTCCGGGAACCTACCCCGGATTGCTCTGGGTCCTGTGGTCGGTCGTGGGATTGTGGGTGTTGGTGACGCGTCGCGAGGTAGACCTGCCCGTGCGCACGGTGGCGGCGGCGTTCGTGGTGTTGGGAATCAGCGGAGTGCTCCTGTCGTGGGGACGCACGCATCCCATGCCGGGCATGGATGGTGAGCTGACCATGCCGTTGGCCTACCTTCAGGATCGACTCTGGCCGTTGCGCGCGTTGCGTGACCCCTCGCGGTTTTTTCTGCTCACCAGCCTGATACTGTCAGCCACGGCCAGCCTGGGCGTATGTACCCTGCTGCAACGCCGCGGCTGGCAACGCATCTTGGCGGCTTCGTTGGGGTTGTTGGCCCTGGCCGACCTGGCTCCGGGGCCGGGACCGCACGTCCGGGCGGCACTCACCGAAGGTGAACGCCAGCTGGTTGCCCAGCTCGAGTCGCCATGGACCTACCTGCCGCAGCCGTGCAATGAGCAGGGCGAGGGCCCCCGCGACGGTCGCGCGATGCAGTTTGCCGCCCTGAGCGCACAACCGGTCATGGGGGGGAGCACGGGTTTTCAACCCGCGGTCATTCAGCAGATGCGCACGGCGTGTTGCGACGGAGTCGACCTGAATTGTCGGGCCCGTTGGCGCGACGCGGGCGTCAAGCAGGTGATCGTGGACCGGACGAGCAACGTGCGTCCCCACGCCAGCTGGCGACTTCGCTACGAAGACGAGGCGTGGGCCCTGTATGATCTGGGGCCGTGAGTGCGAACAGACATTTCCTCTGAAAAGCGAGCTACCATGACGGACACTACTTCGCCGCTGCAGCGACTGCGGGCTGTCGCGTTGCGGGCGGGGGCCACGCTTCTCGATTGGGACGCCCGGCGCGAATCGTTGGTGGTCGAAACCAAAGGCGCTTCGGTCGACCTGGTGACCGGGGCCGACCGTGCGGTGCAGGATCAGGTGCTGGCCGAGCTCGCGCGCGAGTTTCCCGGCGAACTCGTAGTGGGCGAGGAAGGCGATTTTCCCGCGCACGCGTGGGAAGAAGACGTGGTGTGGTTCGTGGATCCGCTCGACGGAACCACCAACTTCGTCCACGGGTTCCCGTTCTATGCGGTGTCCCTGGCGCGATGCGTGGCGGGCACGCCGCAGATGGGCGTGGTCTACGCGCCGGCGTTGGACGAACTGTTCGCGGCCGAGCGGTCCGGGGGCGCCACGCTCGAGCGACCCCAGCGCGGCCTTGACCCGCGGCCTATTTCGATTTCCAATCGAACTTCCATTGCCGAGTCGTTGTTGGCCACGGGGTTTCCCTACCAACGCGGCCGGCGCGCGCGGTTGAACCTGGCCTGCACGGCGCAGGTGCTACATCACTGTCGGGGCATCCGGCGCGCGGGCTCGGCGGCGCTCGATCTGTGCTACGTGGCGGCGGGGCGACTCGACGGTTTCTGGGAGAGTGGCCTGTCGCCGTGGGACGTGGCCGCGGGCATGGTGATTGCGCACGAAGCCGGGGCCGAAGTAAGCGGTCTGTCGGGGCAGGATCCGCTACGCCAGGGCCGACTGTTGGCAAGCGTTCCGGCCATCCACCAGGAGGTTCACGCGCTGCTGGACGCGGCCCTGGCCGATCCAGAGCATTGGCCTCTGGGCGAACCGTTCACCGGTCCGACGGACTGGGACATAGGAGAGTGAACCCATGGCCGACCAGATCGTCGTTGTGAAGACCACGGTTGGAAACGCAGAAGAAGCACGCACCCTCGCCGACGCGCTGGTGGGCGAGAACCTGGTGGCATGCGCCCAGTGCACCTCGGCGGCCGTCGAATCCACCTACGTGTGGAAAGGCGAACTGCATCACGAAAGCGAAATCCAGGTGTGGCTGAAGACCAGCGTGGACCGTGAGCCGACGGTGCGCGATCGCCTATCGCAGTTGCATCCCTACGACGTTCCCGAGATTCTCTCCTGGACCGTCAGGGCCAACAGCGCCTACGCGGCCTGGGTTCGCAGGGCCTGCAATCCGTTGTAGTGCGTGTCGCGAACGGTCGCGCCTATTCCTGTTTCACCGCGGCGTTCAACTCTTCAAAGCCGGGTAGGCTCGACAGATCCGGCACCACCACGATCTCGATCCGGCGGTTGGCCGCCTTGCCTTCCGCCGTGTCGTTCGCGGCCGCGGGTCGGTTCTCACCGAAGCTGGCTGCGCTGATGTGTTCGGGTTTCATACCGTTCTGCAGCATGGCCTCCACCACGACCAGCGCGCGGGCCGACCCCAGGTGCCAGTTGGATGGAAATCGCTCGCTGGAAATGGGTACGGTGTCGGTGTGACCCTCCACCTGGAACTGACGGTCGCTGAGCGTGGCCAGCACGCCGGCGACTTCGCCGATGGTCTCGCGTCCCGACGCCGACAGCCGGGCCGAACCCGACGCGAACAAGATGTCCGACTGCAGTTCCAGCACCATCCTGCCGTCGACGATCTTCACGCTGAGCGTGCCCGCGTCGATCAGGGTGCGGAATCGATCGAGCAGCTCACGGAACTGCGCCAAGCGGGCTTCGGCCGCGCGACGTCGCACGGCGTTGGCGGCCAGGGCTTGTTGCAGCTCCTGGGCCGACTGCTGAAACTGCGATCGATCGTGCATGACCGAGGCCAGCTCGCGCTGCGTGTCCTCGAGCAGGCTTTGCAGCTCGGCCTCCCGTTTCGTCAGTCGATCTACCTCGGCCCGCGACTTCCCCAACGCGGAGTCGAGCGCGGCGATGCGTTGATCGCGGACGGCGATTTCCTCGGCCATCGTCAATTGCGTGGTGCCCAGTTCGTTTTCCAGGGCGTTGTATTTACCCGAGGAAACGCAGCCGTACAGCGGCACGAAAGTGAGGATCGCGGCCAGGATGGGAAGTACTCGTCGCATGCGGCAACCTCTTGAGGACATTGAATGGGAATGGGCAACGCAGCCGGATCCAGAGTGCACGGACCAGAGGGCTTCGCCGGCATGGTGCCTCGGCCAAGCCCATTCGTCGAGCAGAAACCAGTGGGCGCTTGACCCACTTCGCGTGGCCCGCCAAACTGCACGGATTGTGACTTCCACCTATCCGCGCACCTGTATCCGGCTTCGTCCGCCCGTTCCCGTCTACGTGGCCCGTATCGCCTCGGGCGCGTGGGTTGCGTCGGTTGCGTGGGCACTGTTGCTGGTGCTCAGCGCCCCCTGCTCAGCTCAGCCGCTGGTGGGAACCAGCTCCGAGAAGCAGGTCCTGAGTGGTCGCCCCGCCACCATCGTGTTCACGGTGCGAGATCAGAACGCCGAGCCGCTGGCCAACACTCCGGTCACGTTGATTTTGGCCCAGCCCTGGGTCGACGCGGACGGACAATCGTTCAGTGACCTGGCGCTCGTGACCGACGCCGATGGAACCGTGACGCTCCACGACGTTGCGGTGGGCGATGGCCAGTTCGCCCTGCGTACGTCCGGCGGTGAGGTACAGGGCAAGATCAACGTGGTGGGAGAGTTCTGGGTGCTGGTGCCGCCGTTGGTGGCGATCGTGCTGGCGCTGTGGCTGCGTCAGGTCCTGCTTGCGCTGGCGGCCGGCGTGTTCGCGGGGGCCTGGATTCTGTACGGGAATCCCATCAGCGCCTTCCTGGAAGGCCTGCGCTCGATCGTCGTGGGGTCGGTCGCCGATGACTTCCACGCAGCCATGCTCATCTTTACCGCGGCGCTGGGCGGCATGGTGGGAGTCATGGCCGCGAGCGGCGGTACCCATGGCATCGTGGAGTCGGCGCGCAAGCACATTCGTGGTCCCCGTAGTGCTCAGCTCATGACGGCGCTCATGGGACTGGTCATCTTCTTCGACGACTACGCCAACACCTTGCTGGTGGGCAACACCATGCGTCCGGTGACCGATCGCATGCGGGTTTCGCGCGAGAAGCTGAGTTACCTGGTGGATTGCACGGCCGCTCCCGTGGCTACCATCGCGCCCATTTCCACCTGGGTTGGCTACCAACTCGGTCTGATCGGCACGGGGCTGGTGGCCATTGGCGACACACGCAATGCCTACGACCTGTTCATCACCAGTATTCCGTACTCCACCTACTCCTGGTTCGCGCTGGCCCTGGTGTTCTGGGTCATAGGATTGCGTCGCGATTTCGGACCCATGCTCAAGGCCGAAACGCGCGCTCGCTCCACCGGTAAGGTCGTGGCCGACGGCGCGACGCCCCTGGTCGACGATGTGGGCGAGTCGATGGCGCCCAAGGAAGGCGCACCGCGCCGGGCGCACCAGGCGCTGCTGCCGATTGCCGCGGTGTTGCTGGTGACCGTGGTCGGACTGTATTTCGATGGCCGGACGGCATTGCTCGCGCAAGTCGGCGCCCAGGGCATGTCGCAGCTGGCTCTGCGAGACATCTTTTCGGCGGCTGACCCGGCGGCTTCATTGCTGTGGGCGGTCATGTCGGGGTGCATCCTGGTGGTGGCGCTCACCGTGGGCGAGCGTTCGCTGAAGTTGTCCGAGGCCATGGACGCCTGGACCAAGGGAGCCAAGGCCATGCTGCCGGCCCTGATCATCCTGGTGCTGGCCTGGTCGGTGGGTACGGTGTGTGAGAGATTGGGTACCGGCGATGTCGTGGTGGGTTGGGCCACCGGCAATCTATCGGCTCGGCTCGTGCCCACCGTGTCGTTCGTGGTGGCCGCCATCCTGGGCTTCAGCACCGGAACCAGCTGGGGCACCATGGCCATCCTCATGCCCATCGTCATACCCATGGCCCATGAACTCCCGTTGGCCGCCGAGTTGGCCGACGGAACGCGCAATAGCCTGTTCCTGGCCAGCGTCGCCTCGGTGCTCAGCGGGTCGGTGTTCGGCGACCATTGTTCGCCCATCAGCGACACCACCATCATGAGTAGCCTGGCTTCGGGTGCTGATCACGTGGACCACGTGAAGACGCAGATTCCCTACGCCCTGTTGGCCGGTACCCTGGCCGTGTTGTTGGGCGCTTTGCCCGCGGGATTCGGCGTACCGCCCTACATCACGTTGGTCCTGGGCGTTGCGTTGCTTGGGGTGGTGATGCGCTTCGTGGGGCGTTTTCCCTCACCCGAATGAGCCCGTGAAAATCATCACGTTGGGAACTGGAACGTTGGTCCCTGAGGCCCAGCGGGCGTCGTCCGGCGTGGCGTTGCAATGTGGCGACCAACATCTGCAACTGGATCTGGGCCGCGGCGTGGTTCAACGCATGGCCGACCAGGGGATCAATCCACTTGGTCTGGATACCATTGGCTTGAGTCATATCCACCCCGACCACTGTTGCGATCTGGTGCCGTGGCTGTTCGCGCGTAACTATGTGGATCCGCCGGCATCGGCGTCTCCGTTGGTGCGTCTGTTCGGTCCGCCGGGCGTGTCCCAGTTGTGCGAGGATCTGGCGCGAACCTGGTCCTGGCTACGACCTCGCTTCGATTTCCAGGTCACCGAGTCCGACAACGGTACTTTTTCGTGGGGCGGGGGACAGGTAGAAATGGTATCGATGGCGCACGGCAGCTTGCCCAGTATCGGGTTCCGAGTCACCATGGGTTCGCAAGTTGTTGCCTATACGGGTGATACGGGACCTGGCGTGGGGCTCTTGAGTCTGGCCCGCGACGCCCATATCTTGATATCCGAGTGTTCGTACCCCGATTCCGAGGCGTCCGCCAAACACATGTCGCCGACCGCTCTTGCTGATGCAGCCCAGCGGTGCAATGTGGAACATCTGGTGGTCACGCATCTCTACCCCCAAACGGACCCGGGCGAAGTAGAACGAGTGATTCGAAGCAGGTTCACCGGTCGGGTGGATCTGGCGCACGACGGTCTGACATTGTACGCGGGAGACTCATAGTGTTGTTCCTGACCGCCAAGGTGGTACAACTCATGGGCATCGCGACCACGGGCTTCGGGCTCTACGTGGGGCTGACCCGCGAACAGGCAATGGTGGAAGAGCTTCGGCTGCTGCTAGCCGGATCAGCGATCTTCCTGGCCGGTTGGTTCCTGCAAAAACGAGGAGAATCAGTTTGAGCCACCTCTTTGGAACACGGTCGGGTAAACGATTGTGGGCAAGGCGAGCGCTGCTGCTGACGCTATGCCTTTCGATGGCCATGTCGGCTGGGTGCTCCCGCTACACGGTGAGATTCCTGTATCCCAAGGAACAGAACACGAACTTCTTCAACGATCGTCCGGCGCTGGCGCTGTTCGTGGCCGAGCCGGTCGATCTCCGGCCCAGTTCCGAACGACGGGGCAAGGGGCGGTTCCTGACCCTGCGTTTCCCGGCCGATGACAAACTGGACATGCCAGCGTCGCAGATCGTACAGCGGGCCCTCATGCAGGATCTGCTACAGACGCGTGTCGCCAGCCTGGTTTCCAACCCCGACAACGCCGACTACGTGGTGTCGACCAAGCTCACCAGCATGACCACCAAACTGTCGCGGCCGGCTGGGGCCTGGTTCTTCCCCGTGGCCGCGGGCCTGGCGGCGGGCATGATTGCCGGCGCCAGCACCGATTTCAGCCATGGCTTCAAGTGGGGCCTGGCGGGCGCCTTCCTGGGCACCTTCATTCCCGCGCCGGCGAACACCGAGGCCACGGTGGAGGTCATGCTGGAGCTCCGTGATCGTGCCACCGACGAGATAGTGTGGTCGACCACCTGCGAGGGAACGTACGCCAAACGCATCCGGCTGGGGCTTACGGCCCGGGAAGACAAGAAGATCTCCGAGGAATTCCTGCCCAAGGCCCTGAAGCGGGCCAACGCCTGCGCGGTGGGGCAACTGTACTCGTTCTTCCAGGAGCAGGATCCCACCGTGGGACGGTAGGCGTCGGGTGTTGCAGGATCGGGGCTTTGCGAGTTTCATGGTAACTCACGTATTACCATCGACTCGCCGGAGCTCCAATGACCCACCGCCCAGCCATTGATCCCCAGCGTATTGCTCAGCTCGAGCAAGCGCTCACGGAACGCATTCTGGTCATCGACGGTGCCATGGGCACCGCGATCCAGGACCGTGATCTCGCGCCCGACGACTTCGGCGGAGCCGACCTGGACGGTTGCAATGAGGTCCTGGTTCGCACGCGCCCCGATGTGTTGCTGGACATTCACCGGGCCTATCTCGAGGCCGGCGCCGACATTCTGGAAACCGATACGTTCGGCGGCACCCCTCTGGTGCTGGCCGAGTACGGACTCGAGGCAGAAGCCCACGAGCTGAACCGCCTGGCCGCCGAGTTGGCGCGCCAGGCCGTGGCGGAGTGGACGGGTGGCCCCAAATGGGTAGCCGGTTCCATGGGCCCTACCACGAAGGCCATATCGGTAACGGGCGGCGTCACGTTTCCCGAGTTGGTGGATCACTTTCGCGTCCAGGCGGCGGGACTGCTGACCGGCGGCGTCGATCTGCTTCTGGTGGAGACGCAGCAGGACACGCGCAACGTGAAGGCCGCCGTACTGGGCATCCAACGCGCCTTCCAGGAACTCAGCGTCCGCGTGCCGCTCATGGTCTCGGGCACCATCGAGCCCACCGGTACCATGCTGGCGGGGCAGACCGCCGAAGCGCTCGCGGTGAGCCTGCGACATCTGGATCTACTTTCCATTGGCCTGAACTGCGCCACGGGCCCCGAGTTCATGACCGATTCCATTCGCTCGTTGGCCGGTTTGGCGCAGACGCGTTTGTCGTGCGTACCCAACGCCGGACTACCCGATGAAGATGGCAACTACCAGGAAGGGCCGCAGGCCATTGCCTCGGTGCTCGAACGATTCGTCGATGCTGGATGGTTGAACATCGTGGGCGGTTGTTGTGGTACCACGCCCGCGCACATCGAAGCACTGGCCACCATGGTCAAAGGCAAGACGCCGCGGCGACCCGAGGACAATCAGCGTGCGTTGTACAGTGGCATCGACCTGGTCGAGTCAACCGATGACAATCGCCCGCTGCTGGTGGGCGAGCGTACCAACGTAATTGGCTCGCGAAAGTTCAAGCGCCTCATTCGCGAAGAGAAGTTCGAAGAGGCCAGCGAGATCGCGCGGTTGCAGGTCAAGAACAGCGCGCAGATTCTCGACGTGTGCCTGGCCGATCCCGACCGCGAAGAAATGGCCGACATGGAGGCGTTTCTCGAGCAGGTCATTCGCAAGATCAAGATTCCGCTCATGATCGACAGCACCGATGCCGAGGTGATTGAGCGTTCGCTGACCTACAGTCAGGGCAAGGCGATCATCAACTCGATCAACCTGGAAGACGGCGAGGAGCGGTTCGAGCTGGTAGTGCCCATTGCCCTGCGCTACGGCGCGGCGTTGGTGGTGGGAACCATCGACGAGGATCCTGAGTCGGGTATGGCCGTCACGCGTGAGCGCAAGCTGGAAGTGGCCGAGCGCAGCTACGAGTTGCTCACGCAGAAATACGGTGTGAAAGCCGAAGACATCATCTGGGATCCGCTGACATTTCCCTGCGCCACGGGCGATCAGAACTACGTGGGCAGCGCGGTGGAAACCATCGAGGGAATACGACTCATCAAAGATCGGTACCCCGAGACCAGGACAATCCTGGGCGTGAGCAACGTGAGTTTCGGACTTCCGCCCGCCGGGCGCGAAGTGCTGAACGCAGTGTTTCTGTATCACTGCACCAAGGCCGGCCTCGACATGGCCATCGTCAACACCGAAAAACTGGAGCGCTACGCCAGTATTCCCGACGAAGAGCGTCAGCTGGCCGAGAACCTTCTTTGGAACCGCGGCGAAGATCCCATCGCCGAGTTCGCCGCGCACTTCCGCGGCCGTTCCTCGCGGTCGCACAAGCCGGCCAGCGAGCTGTCGCTCGACGAGCGACTCCAGATGTACATCATCGAAGGCACCAAAGAGGGCCTGGTGGAAGATCTGGAACTCAAACGGGCCGACACCATTCCGCTGGATATCATCAATGGCCCACTCATGGTTGGCATGGCCGAAGTAGGCCGTCTGTTCAATGGCAACGAGTTGATCGTGGCCGAAGTGTTGCAAAGCGCCGAGGCCATGAAGGCCGCGGTCGCGCACCTGGAACAGTACATGGAGAAGAGCGAAAGCAGTTCCAAGGGCAAAGTGGTACTGGCCACGGTGAAGGGTGATGTGCACGACATCGGTAAGAACCTCGTGGACATCATTCTTACCAACAACGGCTACAACGTCATCAACCTGGGTATCAAGATTCCCTCGCAGATCCTGCTGCAGGCGGTGCGCGACCACCAACCCGACGCGCTGGGTCTCAGCGGGCTTTTGGTGAAGAGCGCGCAGCAGATGGTGCTGACCGCGACCGATCTGAAAGAAGCCGGAGTGTCGTTGCCGCTGTTGGTCGGTGGCGCCGCGCTTTCTTCCAACTTCACGCGCCGCAAGATCGCTCCTGCGTACGAAGCGCCGACCATCTACGCCAGGGACGCCATGGACGGCCTGGATCTGCTGAACCGGATCATGCGCGATGGCGGCGAAGAGGTGGCCGGTGGCCAACAGGCCGACTTTTCGGGCAAGGCGCCGTCGACGCCGGCGAAGGACCTGGCGCCGGAGACCCACGTCCGTAGTTCGTTGGTGAGCACCGATGTGAAGATACCTAGCGTGCCGGACACGGCCCGCCACGCACTCGACGTCGAGGACCTGGACGAAGTGTGGAGCTACGTGAATCCGCAGATGCTCTACGGCAAGCACATGGGGTTCCGGGGCAACGCGATGCGCGCCCTGGAGCGCGGCGACGAGAAGATGGTGAAGCTTCAGGCCCAGATCGAAGCCATCAAGGAAGAGTGTCGAGCGGGACTCATGAAAATCCGGTGCGCCTGGCAGTGGTTTCCGGTGCGGTCCACGGGGAACGAGATATCGTTCCTGGATCCGCAAAGCGGTGAGGTTGCGGCGACCGTCCAGTTTCCCCGGCAACGACGCGAAGATGGACTGTGTCTCTCAGACTATGTAGTGAACGGCGCGGATGGCAAACCCGACCACGTGGCACTGTTCGTGACCACGGCCGGCCAGGGAATCTCCGCGCGAGCGGCGCAGGCGCGCGACGCGGGTGAGTACGTGTTGAGTCATGGTCTGCAAGCGTTGGCGCTGGAATCGGCCGAGGCGGCCGCGGAGTGGCTGCATACGAAACTCCGGGCTGACTGGGGCTTCGCCGACCCGTCGGGGACCACCACCAAAGATGTGATCCAGGCGCGCTACCGTGGCCGTAGATATAGCTTCGGCTACCCTGCCTGTCCCGATCTGGCCGGTCAGGAACACCTGTTCCGTTTGCTGCAGCCCGCCGACATTGGCGTCGACCTGACCGAAGGGTATATGATGGATCCCGAAGCCAGTGTGTCCGCGCTGGTGTTCCACCATCCCGATGCGACCTACTACTCGGTGGGATCCCGGGAGGGAGAAGAGGCGAGCGTCTAGTTCCGACTCTCGGCTCAGTCCCATCAGGAGGTTCGTCCATGGTCGCCCGCACGGTCTTGTTCCTCGCGCTCGTTCATTTCAGCCTACTGACCGCGGCCAACGCGTTGGCCCAGCCCGAACCCATTGCGCAGTGGGGTACCGCCGGTTCCGGCGATGGCGAGTTCAGTGGGCCCACGCGCGTCGCCGCCGACCCGTACGGCGGCCCCGTATGGGTGTGCGACACCGGGAATCATCGGGTACAGAAGTTCGACTCCGACGGAAACTTCCAGATGGTCCTGGGGTCGCAGGGTTCCGGTCCGGGTCAGTTCGAGTCGCCCTCAGGTGTGGGCACGGACGGCTTCGGCAACGTCTACGTGGCCGACACCGGCAACCATCGCATCCAGAAGTTCGATGCACTCGGTCAGTTCCTGACGCAATGGGGTGGCCAGGGTACCGGCGACGGTTTCTTCGAGTCACCCCAGGGTGTAGCCGCGGTTCCGTTCTCGGGCGAAGTGTACGTGGCCGACACGGGAAACCACCGCGTACAGGTGTTCAGTGCCACGGGCGTGCACCAGCTCACGCTGGGCAGCTTCGGTACGGTACCCGGCCACTTCGTGTCACCCGAGGATGTGGCCGCCTACTTCGACGAGGTGTTCGTTGTCGATACGGGTAACGACCGGGTGCAGAAGGTGGCGGGATTCCTGCCCGGATTGGTTTTCGGTAGCTCGGGTTCGGGCGCCGGTCAGTTTTCTGGCCCGCGCGGCATCGGCGTAGACTGCGACGGCAGCGTACTGGTGGCGGACACGGGCAATCATCGCGTGCAACGATTCGATACGGCTGGTGGGTTCATCGAAGAGCTCGGTGGGTTCGGCAGCGCGATCGGGCAATTCGATGGGCCGGTCGACGTGAGCGGTGCGGTTTCGTTGGCCGTGCCGCGAATGGACACACCGGCCGAAGCGCGGCCTGAGGCAAGCGCCGATTCCAAGATCATCCAGACTCCGGATTGGTACGTCGTGGACACCGGCAACTCACGCGTTCAGAGCTTCGATGTGTACTGTTTGTGCGGTGGAATCATCGGCATTCCCGACCCCGGAAGAAGCTACGCTACTACCCCGGGTGGATCCCTATTCATAAAGCCGGACGGAGCGGGTCCGACTTTGGCTAGCATAGGCAGCGTGGTCGAAGTTTATGTCCTGGACCCGTGCGAAGCTGGCATTCCGGGCTACCCGTTCCAGGACATCTGGCTCGGGCACGCCGGCGGCGCCGACGTGTCCTTGTGCCAAGGTGGCTCGGTGGCCGACGGCAATACCAACGTCGACGGATTCACCACCATCAGCGGCGCGATTGCCGGCGGTGGATCCACCCAGGTTGGAATGCAGGTCTACCTGGCCGGCGTTCAGATCCCAAGTCCAACACTGCCGATCCTGGTGAACAGTCCCGACGCCGACGGTGATCTCGACGTGGACCTGGCCGATGTCGGACTGTTCGCGGCTTGGTTCTTCAACGGAAGCTACGACTTTGCCGGCGACTTCACGCACGACGGCACCGAGAACCTGGCCGACGTGGCGGTGCTGGCGAACGCAATGGGCGCGACCTGCCCCTGAGCTGGCCCGGAACGATCCGCCGAAGTCAGAGGTTGGGCGCTGGATTCCTTCGCTGACGTACTGCCTCGAACAATAGCACCGCGGCCGATACCGATACGTTGAGCGAATCCGCGTGACCGGCCATGGGGATCCCCACCGGGTTCTCCGACCTCCAGGCATCGGTCAATCCGTCGTGTTCCGCTCCCAGAACCATGGCGCAACTGTGTCGGTAGTCGTGGTCGGCGTAGCTTCTGGCTGCCCCGACCACGGCGCTCACCGCGGCAACACTGCGGGTCGCGAACAATCGTTTGGCCTCGACCGACGTTCCCACGAATACAGGCACCGTGAAGATGGTCCCCAGACTCGCTCGCACCGCGTTCGGGTTCGTCGCATCCACCGCCGCGTCGCAGAGAATCACGGCGGTCACGCCGGCCGCGTCGGCCGTGCGTAGAATCGCGCCCAGGTTGCCGGGTTTTTCCAGCCCTTCGAGCACCAGGTAGAGCGCGTTGTCAGCCGCGGGTAGTTCAGCCAACGGCCGTGGCTGCCAGGCAATGGTAGCGCAGATTCCCTCGTCGCGATCGCCGTACCGGATCTTCTCGTAGACCTCGTCGGATACCGCTTGCAGTTTGGTTCCCCGCGCGGCCGCACGCATAATGAGTTCGCCCACGCTTGGCTTGCCCTGTGCCGACTCGACGTGATAGATGCAAGAGGGTACCAGCCGTGCATCGAGCGCCCGCTGCAGCTCGATGACGCCGTCGATGCGCGTCAGACCCAGTTCCTTGCGGGCACGCGCCTGACGCAACCGCACCAGCTCCTTCACGCGCGCGTTCGTCAGGCTGCGAATGGTCTCTTCGCTCATGGCAGCGTATCGAGTTCGGGGCCCGAACCGTCGGCCCACCACGCGGCCCAATTGCCGCTGGGTAGAAGTGGGCCGTCGTGTTCGGGGGTGATCCACATTTCGCCGCAGTCGGTGGATCCGGCGCGACGGCCGATGGTGTCCAGTACGAGTTGTCGCAGGGCCAGTCCCGATACCCCCGGTGTATGCGCCGAAAGGAGGAAGAACGACGCCTTGTCGCTGAGCAACTCGCCGCAGGCTTCCAACAGCGGTAACAGGTCACGCTCGAACTTCCAGACCTCACCCTTGTTACCGCGGCCAAAGCTGGGCGGATCCAGAATGATCGCGTCGTAGGCACGTTCGCGCTTCACCTCGCGCCGCACGAACTTGCCGGCGTCGTCGACGATCCATCGAATTGGGGCATCGGTCAGATCGCACAAATCGGCGTTCTCACGCGCCCATTGCACGATGCCGCGGGATGCGTCGCAGTGCGTCACGCGGGCCTTGCCCTGGGCGGCCGCCAGCGTGCTGCCACCCGTATAGGCAAACAAGTTGAGTACTTCGAGCGTACGCACCGAACACTGGTGGCGGATCCAGCGCCAGAACGGAATCTGTTCGGCGAATAATCCCACGTGTCCGAAACCCGTGGGCTTGGTCAGCAGCTTCAGGCCGCCGGTTTCGATCGTCCACGACTCGGCGAGGCGATCGCGCACGGTCCAGTCGCCGCCACCACTTCGATCGCGGTGGTAGGTGGCCACGGCTTCGTGCCAGATATTCGTGGGTAGTCGTTGCGGCCAGATGGCCGCCGCGGCCGGACGCTCCAGGACCACGCGACCGAAGCGTTCCAGCTTCGAGAACTGCCCCGAGTCGATGAGCGCGTAGTCTCCGTAGGTGGCCGGCGACGACGCGGAGGAGCCCAGGGTTGAATCTGGCGTTGAATCGGGCGTTGGGTCAGGCATGGGCCGGTTGCGATCGCTTCTTTTGCCAGAGCAGTACGCCGGCTAGGAGGATTCCCACGCTGATCCACTGGGCGACCGACATGCCGCCGGGACGGTCGGGGCGGACCCGCCAGATTTCCGAGATCCAACGCTCGATGCCAACGAACATGAGATAGAAGCTGAACAGCCAGCCGGGTGCGCGCACGCGGGTGCGCATTTTCCAAAGTGCTGACGTGACCACGATCATCATGAGCACTTCGTACACCGGCGTGGGGTGACACGCCTCGATGCTCGGGACCACGCCGTTGGGGTAGGCCGTGGCCCAGGGCACGTCGCTGGGGGGGCCGTAGTCACCGTCGCCCGCGAGTTGGCAGCCGATGCGCCCGACGCCGTACGCCGCGGCCAGCCCGGGGGCGAACGAGTCGCAGATGGACCACAGGTTCTGCTTGCGGCGGCGGGCCAGGTACAGGACGGCGGCCGCACCGCCGATGAGCCCGCCGTACCAGGTGAGGCCGGCGCCGTCGAAGATGGTCCCCATGGGGTTCGCGATCAGCTGATCGAAATGGGCCATCAGATAATAGACTCGCGCGCCGACGATGCCGCCGACCAAAGCCAGCAGCGGATAGCCCTCCAGGTGATTGGGCTCGAGCTTGCGGCGCGTGAGCTCCAGCGTGGCAAGCCATCCGCCCACCAGGAACGCCATGACCACCATGAGCCCAAAGCTGTAGAGTTTCAGCGGACCGATTTCAAAGAGAATGGGATACAAGTTAGCCTCGGGGCTGAAGGGGTGCCTTACAACAGCTCGGCGGCCAGGGCCGCCAGATCGCTGCGTTCGCTCTTGTCCAATCGGACATGACCGAACACGCTTTGCTCCTGGAACTTGTCGACCAGCGTCGACAGGCCGTTGCTGGATGCATCCAGGTAGGGATTGTCGATCTGGTAGGGATCGCCCGCCATGACCACCTTGCTGTCCTTGCCGGCGCGACTGACGATGGTCTTGACCTCGTGCGGCGTGAGGTTCTGGGCCTCGTCAATGATGATGAACAGCTTCGGCAGACTGCGACCGCGAATGTAGGTTACCGCCTCCACCTCGATCCAGCCACGCTCGAACAGATAGTCCACCTTGTCCTCGGCCGATTCCAGCGCCGGGTCTACCAGGAACTGCAGGTTGTCGAAAATGGGCTCCATCCAGCTCTCGAGCTTCTCGTCCTTGGAGCCGGGCAGGTAGCCGATGTCGCGTCCGAGTGGAACGATGGGCCGGTACACCAGGATGCGCCGATAGACGTCGCGTTCGGCTACCTGCTCCAGGCCCGCGGCCAGTGCGAGCAGCGTCTTGCCCGTGCCTGCCTTGCCCATGAGCGTGACCAGTTGCACTTCGGGGTCCATCAGCAGTTCCACCGCGAAGTGTTGCTCCATGTTCAAGGGGCGCAGTTTCCAAGGGTGCGTCTCCTGGTGGCGCAACGGAATCAGCCGGCCCTCGTGGTGGCGGGCCAGGGCGGAGTGCTTGGGGTTGGCCGAGTCGCGTAGGATGGCGAATTCGTTGGGGTTCATGCCCGACGGCGCTTCGACGCTACCGTTGCTGTAGAACTCGTCGACCCGGGCGCGCGGTACGTCCAGCGTCTGGTAGCCACGGTACAGATCCTCGAAGACGACCTTGTCGGGTTCGTAATCCACCGCCAGCAGGCCCAGCGCGGTGGCCTTGACACGGGCGTTCAGATCCTTCGTGACGAAGGTCACTTCGCGGTTTGACTCGCGGCGCAGGTGCAGCGCACAGGCGATGATGCGGTTGTCGGGGTTGGCCACGTCCATCGTCGACGGCAGGTTCTCCAGGTAGCCGCGTAGGATGACCACCAGCCGTCCGCCGTTGGGCAGCTTGACGCCCTCGCTCAGGGCGCCAACCTGGCGCAGGGAATCGAGAAACCGAATGGCCTGTCGCGCCGATCGTCCCAGTTCACTGCCGGCCGACTTGAACGAATCGAGTTCTTCCAGCACGTCGACGGTGATGACGATTTCACCGTCGGGAAAGGCGTCGAGCGAGTGGGCATCGTGCAACAGCACGTTGGTGTCCAGCACGTACGTTTTGATCATGAGTGTCCTCGGGCCGCCGAGAAAAGGGGGCCTCTGTGGTTCGAGCCAGGTCCTGTCTTGAGGAGTCCAGGGGGCGCGCCAGTGCCTGGCGTGGTGCCTCCCGCTGCCGGTTCCGGCGGAACCCTAAGCTATTCCCCGGCCGGCGACGGCATCAAGCGGAACTTCAGGTCATTGGGCACAGGGTGTCTGGGCCATAGTGATTCGAAAAAACTGCACAAACTGCAAAAAACAATGAGCACTATGGCCTGATTTTGGCTAAGATCAGGTCTTCTGACCCACGAATTGTGCAAGATGTGAATATTTTGCCGTTCGGGTTACAGTTCACCCGCTCCTCAGGAGACCCCCGCATGACCCGTCGCGAAGTTGTCGCGCAGCTCAAGAAGCACAAAGTCCGATTCCTCCGCCTCATGTTCACCGACATCATGGGTGCCATCAAGAACGTAGAGGTACCCGAGAGCCAATTTGCCAAGGCTCTCGACGGCGAGATCATGTTCGACGGGTCCTCGATCCAGGGGTTCTCCCGCATCGAGGAGAGCGACATGCTGCTCAAGCCCGACCTGGACACGTTCGTGGTGTTTCCGTGGGCCGATGGGCGGGGAACGGTCGCGGGGCTGATCTGCGATGTTTTCAACCCCGATGATTCGCCCTTCGCCGGTTGCCCGCGCACCATGCTGCGTCGCAACCTGGAGGCGGCCAAGAAGAAGGGCTACGAGGTCATGTGTGGACCTGAGCTCGAGTTCTTCCTGTTTCGCCGTGACGAGAACGGCAACGCCACCACTGTGACCCATGACGCCGGGGGATACTTCGATCTGCTTCCCGTGGATCGGGGCGAGGAAACGCGTCGTGATATCGTCAATGCGCTGGAGGCCATGAAGATTGAAGTGGAGGCCGCGCATCACGAGGTGGCGCCGGGTCAGCACGAGATCGATTTCAAGTACGCCGACGCGCTTACCACCGCCGACCGCGCCATCATGTTCCGGTTGGTGGTCAAGAAGTTCGCCCGCGATCACGATCTGCACGCCACGTTCATGCCCAAGCCTATTTTCGGCGAGAACGGCAACGGCATGCATGTCCATCAGTCATTGTTCAAGGCCGGTAAGAACGTATTCTACGGCCCCAAGCGTCCCTACGAGCTGAGCGACATCATGCTGCAGTACATCGGCGGTTTGCTGCGGCACGCAAGGGCAATCTGTGCCATCAGCAATCCCATCGTGAACAGCTACAAGCGACTGGTGCCCGGCTTCGAGGCTCCGACCAACGTCGCCTGGAGTCAGCGCAATCGGTCACCTCTGGCGCGCGTTCCGGCCCGCCGCGGCGTGGGTACGCGCGTGGAATTGCGCATGCCCGACCCCAGCTGCAATCCGTACCTGACGTTTGGTGTCATGTTGGCCGCGGGCCTGGATGGAATGGCCAACAAGATCGATCCGGGCGCGCCGCTGGACAAGAACATCTTCGCCATGAGCCAGCGCGAGAAGCGGAAACACAAGATCGATCAACTTCCCGCCAATCTGAACGAGGCCATCGGCTTCCTGCGCAAGGACAAGGTGCTGGAGACGGCGCTGGGCGAACACATCTTCAATCACTATCTGGATGCCAAGGACCAGGAGTGGGCCAGCTACATCAGCTCGGTGCACCAGTGGGAGCTGGATCGCTATCTGACCACGTACTGATCTGGTCGTTCTTATCCTGTCTCAGGAATCGCATGGGTTCCCACGAGCTGCAGGCGTCGCGAGGCGGTAATCCCCAGGATTACCGCCTCGACCATTTCCACCAGCGAAATCAACAGCACGCCCAATACCGCCCCGTTCACTTCGGGCGCTATTTTCACGGCGCTCATTCCCACCACAACGGCGGTCCCCAGGTAGGTGGCGGAGCTCCACGTGATGATCTTCGTATCTCCGGTGGCCAGGATGACGCCCTTGGTGGCCGCTCGCAGACCAAGGAAGAACGGGGCCAGAAACAGGAAGGTCATGGCCGGATCCACGTAGTGAAGCAGTCGAGGTGGCAGTGTGAACGCTTGCGTGAGCAACCAGATACGCACCGGCTCGATCCAGCCGAGGATCCCGGTTACCGTGGCCAGGACCAGGGTGGTGACGAACGCGAACGCCAGGAAGCTGCGCGCGCGACTGCGATCGGTGGCCAGCACCTGACCGGTTGCCTGCAGGCCCCACAGGGCGCTCGCGGCCAGCAGGATCAGCGGGTGGAGCACTCCGAAACTGGCTTGCGCCGCTTCGCTGTCGGCACAGCGACCCAGGATTCCGTTTACCAGGGGCCTCAAGCCGGTCCACGCGTACCCCGACAGCGCCAGGGGAAAGGCGAAATCAAACATTCGCCTTGGACTCAGGGCAGTCTCGCCCGCCGCCGCCATTTCGCCCAGCACGTGGCGCGTACGCCAGGTGATCCATGCGGTTTCAGTGGCGATGCCCATGGTCAAAGCCCAGGCGGCTTGGGGCGCGCTACGCCAACCCATGGCGTACGCCAGGACCAGGAACAAGACGATGGCGCTGAGGCGCGAGAATGTGGACCGGGTCAGGTGACCGGTGCGCTTGGTGGACATGGCCAGGCCCATGCCCATTCCACGCAAACCCAACAATATGGGAATCGGCGCGAAGCTGGCCGCGGTGCGCTGGGCCTGGGCGGCCACGCGAGGAGTACAGTCGAGCAGGCCCTCGAACAACAGACGCCCCAGCGGCGTGAAGGCCAGGGCCAGGTCGGCCAAGGCCAGCAGTAGGCCCAGGGCCAGCGCGGTGCGCAAGACCTGACGGTAGCTCGCCGGTCCCTTGACGATGCCGGCGCTTACGTTGGGCGTAATGAGCAGGGGCGCATGCAGGAAAACCGTTGCACCAAAGCACACGCTGTAGGCGGCCAGCTCGACCGTCGGGTCCTGGCCACGAGAGAGGTGCAGGTTGATGAGCGGGTTGCTCAGCGTCATCATTTGCGAGGTGAGTACCAATGGCCCGTAGAAGGACCAGATGTCGCGAACTCGCAGTTGTTGGGGCGCTGGCATAGCTGATAGACTACCGGCCCCGTGGGCTGCCGCAAGGCACAGTTCACCCAAAGTTCCACTCTTCCGCTCGCGCCCTTCCAAATGTCCTACCGATTCCTGCTCGTGGATGTGTTCACGGAGACCCCTTTCGGCGGCAACCAGTTGGCCGTGTTTCCCGATGCGACCGACATTCCCGACGCTTTGCTGCAGACGATCGCGCGTGAGTTGAATTTTACCGAGACCACGTTCGTCTATCCCTGCACCAGCGACACACTGGCTCGGCTTCGGATCTTCACCCCTGAAGCCGAGGTCCCGTTCGCGGGACACCCGGTGGTGGGGACTGCATTCGCGCTCGAACACGAGGGCCGGCTAAGGGACTGTTCGAGCGACGTGGTTCTGGAGCTCGAGGGCGGCGACTGTCCGGTTCACTTGAATCGTGGCGACGATGGTCGCCTGTTGCGCGCGGTCATGACGCAGCAGAAGCCGGTGTTCCTGGGCGAATCGCACCGCACGGATATTGTGGCCGAGGCGCTCGGAATCGACGTGGCCGACATTGCCATCACCGGCCTCCCCTGCGAGGTGGTGTCCACGGGCCTGCCCGTCCACATGGTGCCCGTAGGTAGCCTCGAAGCCATGCGTCGCATCCAGATTCACCCCGATAAACTGACTCAGCTCAGCAACGCCATTGGATTCGGTGATCTGTTCGTATTCACGTTCGACACCGTGGATCCGACGGCCACGGTTCATTGCCGCATGTTCGCGCCATCGTTCGGAATCCCCGAGGATCCCGCCACAGGCAGCGCCAACGGTTGCCTGGGGGCCTATCTGGTGCGCAACCGCGCGGTGCCCATGTCGCGCCTCATCCGTATCGAGAGCGAGCAGGGAATTGAAATGGGTCGCCCCAGCCGGCTATCGATCGAGATCGAGACAGCGGGCCAGCGAATCGTCGCGGTACGCGTCGGTGGAGCGGCCGTGGTAGTGGGCGAGGGGACTCTACTCGCCTGACGCGACTCTTGCGCTCGACCGACGAAACCGCAATGTTACCAATGTCCAGGTCCTCGCGATTGCGCGCCCCAATCCCCAGATATTCGGAGTACTTCATGAACCGTCGTCTATTGGTCCCAGTTCTCGTGATTGGGTTTGCGTTGGCCATCATGGTGCAACCGATGCCCGTCCGTGCTGGAGAAAAGGGATCGTGGGTGCTCAGTTTCCACGGTGGTCTTTCGGCCGCCGGCGAGCTGTTTCGAGCCACGTCCGAGACATCGCGCGATTGGATCACGCCGGACGGCCGGCGGTTGCAGGGCGTGACCCTGGAAACCGAGATCGAGGAATTCTTTGGCGGCGGACTGCGGGTGGGTACGTATCTCACGCCCAAGGTATTCTTGCAGGCCGGTCTAACCGTCAGTGATCTCAATATCACGGCCGTGCATCGCACCGCCGCCGACGCATTCCTATCGACCGACTACGATCAGATGTTCTATCTGGGGGCCGACCTGTTGGCTGCGTACGATCTGGTGGCTGAAGGCAACACGCCCTACATCCAAGCCGGGGTGGGCCTGGCCAACCTGGCGTTCGAGGGCAGAGCCGACGGTGATTCGCTCGATCAGACCAACGTGGGTGTGGTTCTGGGTGGGGGCTTGCGCGTGCGCTCGCTCGAGGGAGTCAACATCGATCTGGATATTCGCGCCACGCTCGTGAGTCCCGATCTGAGCAACGAAGCGGCCCGCTTCAACGCCGACACATTCGATGCCAATGGAACCGTGGCCCTCTGGCAGTTGGGCGTGAACTGGAATTTCACGTTCTAGCTGGCGTCGACGCTCGCACTCTTCAACTGCATATCCACGAGGCGTCGGTACAGTCCGTCATGGTCCATGAGTTCGCGGTGGGTTCCCTGTTCGTGCAGACGCCCTTTGTGGAGCACCAGGATCCGGTCGGCGTTGCGTACGGTGGAAAGCCGGTGGGCAATGGTGATGCTGGTACGACCGCGTAGCAGCTCTTCGATGGCGGCCTGGATCCGCGCTTCGGTCTCGGAATCGACGCTGGCCGTGGCTTCGTCGAGCACCAGGATCGGCGGGTCGTGGGCCAGCGCGCGCGCGAATGCCACGAGTTGTCGCTCTCCGGTGCTCAAGCGGCTGCCACCTTCCCGCATGACTTCGTCGATTCCATCGGGCAGCCCCGCAATGACCGAATCCAGCCCGACGCGCTCGATCGCGTCATCGAGTTTGTCCACGTTGTCGCGCCAAAGCGTCAGGTTTTCCCGCAGCGTGCCGCTGAACAAGCGGGGGTCCTGAAGCACCACGCCGATGTTGTGCCGCAGTCCACGTGGTTCCCATTCACGTACGTCGACGCCGTCGACCAGGATGCGTCCTTCCTGAACGTCGTAGAACCGCGTCATGAGGGAAATGACCGTGGTCTTGCCGGCACCCGTGCTACCGACGATGGCAATGCGTTCGCCGGCCTCGACGCGGAACGACAACCCATCGAGCACGATCTTGCGCTCGCGGGGTTCGTCATCGCTGCCGTTGTTGGCCATGCTGTCATTGTTGCCGCCATCATTGCTCGTAGCCTCGTAGCCAAAGCGCACGTTGTCGAAAACGACTTCGCCGCGCACCCGGTCGCTACCTTTGGGCTCAGCCACGGTGCGGATGTTCGGCTGCCGATCGAGCAGCTCGAAAATGCGTTCGCTGGCCGCCATTGCCCCCTGCAGAATATTGACCTTCTCGGCGAGGTCGCTGATAGGGCGGTAGAACCGTTGGGCGTATTGTACGAATGCGACCAGCGTTCCCAACGTGATGGCTTCGCTGGCCACCAGGCCGGCACCCTTCCACAACAACAACGTGACCGCGGCCGTGCTCAATACCTCAACCGCGGGAAAGAACACCGAGAAAGCCGCGACGGTCTCGAGGTGGGCGTTGGTGTGGTCTTCATTCAATTGGTCGAACCGACGCAGTCGGCGCGGCTCCTGGCCGAAGGACTGCACCACCGAGATTCCCGCCAGGTGTTCCTGAAGGAAGCTATTGATGCGGGCCACGCGCACGCGGATTTTCCGGAACGCACGTCGAACGCGGCTGCGGAATACCATGGACAGTAGGAACAAGCAGGGAATGATGGAGAAACTCAACAACGCCAGTCGCCAGTCCATCCACACCATGGCGCCCATGATGAACACCAATGTGAACACGTCCATGGCCACGGTCACCACGCCGCTCGTGAACAGTTCGTTAAGTGCATCTATGTCGCTCGTAAGGCGAGTCATCAGCCGGCCCACGGGCTGCCGGTCGAAGAGAGTCATGTCCTGGCGCAACAGGTGGCGGAAGAGCTGACGTCGCAGGTCGAACATCACCCTTTGGCCGGTTGTCTGCAGCATCATGATCTGCGCGTAGTGCACACCCGCGGTAACCACCAGCACGCCGATGTAGATCCCCGTGATCCGCAGCAGCATGGTCAAGCGTTCCGCGTTGCTGGCGTCGCTGGTCAAGGCGCGATCGATCGTAAGCTTCACCAGCCAGGGGCCGGCGATTCCCAGGGCGGAAACGATCACGAGCAGCAACAGGATCACGACGACCTGAGGCATGTAGGGACGCAGGTAGCCCATGAGTCGACGCAACAGGTGGGCGTCGCTCCCAGTTGCCTTCTGGTCTTCGTGTTCCTGTTCGAATATGTCGTTGTAGGCGGTCACGAACTGTCTCCCAGCGCATGGATCTCGGCCTCGGTGAGTTGCTGCCGGAACAGGCGGGCGTAGAGCCCGCCCTGTTGCACGAGGTCGGCGTGGCGGCCCTGTTCGACCAGGCGTCCGCCGTCCATGACCAGGATCTGATCGGCTTCCTGCACGGCCAGCAGGCGGTGCGTCACGAGAACCACGGTGCTGCCGCTCCACGCTTGTCTCAACTGCGACAGAAGTTCGGCCTCGGTTTCGGTATCGACACTGCTGAACACGTCATCCAGCAACAACAGGGTGGGGTCGTGGGCCAGGGCGCGGGCAATGCCCACGCGTTGTTTCTGGCCGCCGCTCAACGTCACGCCGCGTTCACCCACCGGCGTGTCCCAACCTTCCGGGAACCGCGCGCGGTCTCGCGCCAAACGGCTGACCTCCGCCAGTTTCTCCAGGCGGGCCTCGTCCAGGTCGGGCGCACCGAAGGCGATGTTCTCGCGCAGCGTGTCGCTGAACAGGTAGCCGTCTTGTGGCGCGTACCCAAGTCCCCGCCTCAGGTCGGTCAGCGCGATCTGCCGCAGGTCGGTTCCGTCGAATTCGATGGTTCCTCCGTACCCATCGTACTGACGGGACAGCAAACGGATGAGCGTTGTCTTGCCCGATCCGGTGGGTCCGACCACGGCCGTCCAACTGCCCGCCGGCAGATCGAAGCCAACTTCCTGCAGGCTGGGCGTGGGTGCGTCGGGGTAGGAGAACGAGAGGTCGCGCACCGTCACCGCGCCCTTGCGCAACCAGGGTTGTGGATTCTCGTGTTCGACGATCTCGGGCTCGGCTTCGAACACCTTGTCGATCCGGTCCAGGCTGGCCAGCCCCCGCTGCCATATGTTGATGGTCCAACCCAGCGCAATGACCGGCCAGGTCAGCTGGCCAACGTAGGCCAGGAATGCCACCAGCGTGCCCACCGTGATCGAACCGTTGATGACCATGCGTCCGCCGAAGAACAAACATGAGCTCGCCGCGATGCCCGCCAGCATGCTCATCATGGGAAACATGGTGGCCTGGACGCGGAAGAACGAGATGTTCTTCTTCATGTAGTCGTGGGATTGCTCGTCGAAGCGGTCGCCCATGCCGTCTTCCTGGGCGTAGCTCTTCACCACCCGGATGCCGGTGAGCGCTTCCTGGGCGGTACTGGTGACGGCCGCGAACTGCGATTGCACCAGGCTGAATCGACGATAGGTGAGTTTGGTGGCTTGCTGAACCGAGAGGGCCAGAAGGGGCAGGGGGATGAAGGCCAGGAGCGTGAGTTTGATGGACATGCTGGCCATGAGGGCGATGGCCACCGAGAGCGTGATGGTGGTGTTCGCCATGTACATGATCCCCGGCCCGAGGATCATGCGAATGGCATTCAGGTCGTTGGTGGCCAGCGCCATCAGGTCGCCGACCTTGTGTTGGTCGTAGTAGCGGGGCGACAGCTTGAACAGGTGCTCGGTGAAGTCGTGCCGCAGGTCTCGCTCGATGTGCCGACTGGCGCCGATCATCCAGCGTCGCATGATGAACTTGAACAGACCGCCAACGGCGGTTACGGCCAGCATCAGCAGAGCGGCCCGGCGCGCCGCATCCAACTGGTTGTCGCCCAGGGCGTCGATGGCCTGCTTCAGCAGGTAGGGGGCCGTGAGCAGCAGGGCGTCGCCGACCACGATCGACACCAGGCCTATGAGCAGCGCGCCCCGATGTTGACGCAGGTATGGCAAGAGTCTGGAAATACGCATCTTACGTGATTGGCCTTGCCATGGAAGTGGGTCCAAACTAATCTACCAGGCGATTGTGCTTCCCAGTCGCCAGAAGCGCCCTTTTATGCCGTCGTGCCAAGGAGTCTGAATTGAGTAACGTGATCGCTGTCGTCAATCCAAAGGGCGGTTCGGGCAAGACCACCACCACGCTCAACGTGGCTGCGGGTCTCCTGCGCTACAGCGAGATCACCTCGTCGGTCCTGGTCATCGATATGGACCCCCACGGGTGTTCCACTTCGACCCTGCTGGGCAAGGTAGAGGGGAACGCGCCCTCCCGCAGCATCTTCGATGTACTGCGGCGCGCCATCACGCCCCACGACGGTATCACCAATACCGTATTTGCCGAGAACATCGATATCATTCCGTCGAGTCCGCATCTCGAAAGCATGGCCAAGACCCAGATCTTCGATCGCCTGAAGAAGGTCACCGAAGCACTGGCCAGCAGCTACGGTTGGATTCTCATCGACACGCCGCCCAACCTCGGAGTCCTGACGCAGAACTCCCTCGTGGCCGCCGGCTACGTCCTGGTGCCGTCGCCTATCAACGGGTTGTCGGTGGGCACCATGCGGCTCCTGAAGGACACGCTCGATGCGGTCCAGAACTCGAGCAACGACCTTCTCCAGATGCTCGGCATCCTGGTCACCATGAAGGACGCGCGTACGAAGCTCAACGAGAAGTTGGTCAAGGAAGTCACCGACATCTTCGGCGAGGATGCGATCTTCAAGACGCACATCACCACCAATACGAAATTGGAAGAAGCACCGGCTGAATTCCAGAGCATCTACTCCTACGACAGCAGTTGTGTGGGGGCTACGGTGTACCGTGACTTCCTGAAGAAGGAACTGCTGAACCGACTGGGAGAACTCGAGAAGAAGCGCACCGAGCTGATCGAGGCCCGTTACTAACCGTAACCAGAACCCAGTCACTGGAGCCAGTTACCGGAGCCAGCGCGTCAATCGATCGGTTCAGAGCGAGCCCACTCGAGCGTGGGGCCTCGGAGCGTGACCGCGAACCGTATTTCAACAACGTCCTCGCTCCGCTGCGAATTGTTCAGATCGGATACATCGTGGAAAGCCGCCTGCAGGGCGGCTTTCGCGTACGGGGCCAGATCCACTTCCACCGTCATCCGGGCGATGTTGCGCACCTCGACGTTGCCCAAAGGAAACGGGCGGCCGGCGTTGCCCATGCGCGACGCCAACGATGTGATGCGGTTTTCGCCGCGTCGCAGGCGTTCGACTTCCAGCGCCATGGACCAGCCGTGTCCGTTGCGATATCCCACGCGTACGTTGTGCAGATCGGTGTCGGGTCCCTCGGGCGCGCCCAGCGGTCGGAAGAAGTGCCGGTAGTCGGTGGCGTCGCCGCGGTGCAGGTAGGTCCAGCTTCCCACACGACGCGACTCAACTCCAAGTAGCCAAGGTGAACGGGCCGACGGCGACCAGTCGGCGCCGAGCGTCCAGCCCAACTGATCGGGGTTGTTCTTGCGGCCTTCTTCGGCAATCTGCAGATCGTCGACCAGGAACGAACCGTACAGGTGTACGCCCGAGTGTCCCAGGAACGCGTCGAAGTCCAGCGAGTTCATGACGTTCACCTGCACCGACGCCCCGCCGTCCTGCTCGGTCTGTGCTTGCGCGTAGAACTGGATGGGGTTGAGGTAGAGCAGGTTCAAGCCTTCGCCGGGTCCGGCCACCAGTGCGGTCTCGCTCAGGCCCACGCGCAGGCGTGTGGAGTTCTGGGCACCAAACCACAGATCGAGGCGGTGCCCGTACAGAAACCGTCGATGTTGCGTGACGCCAGGATCCAGCGTATTGAGCGTATCGGCGGCGGCCACGCCCTCCGAAGAGAGCTGCGCGGCGAACGCCTGGAT
This sequence comes from Candidatus Krumholzibacteriota bacterium, assembly GCA_029262065.1. GTDB lineage: Bacteria > Krumholzibacteriota > Krumholzibacteriia > JAJRXK01 > JAJRXK01 > JAJDAC01. The sequence goes on from JAJDAC010000021.1 coordinate 39,215, forward strand.
CTGATGGCGATCGAGTTGGACATGTCCGTGGAGCATGTCCAGGTACGGCGCCGTCGACGACAGAATGAGGCTGCCCAACCGCTCGGGTCCCCACTGCAGGGGGGCGCGTCCCAACACCACGCCCCAGGTCCTTCCGGCCCAGCGCACGTACGCTTCGTCGACGTTGTTGCTGGAATCGAGTTGTTCGAACTGGCGCGTACGGTTCAACGGGTTGTTCCGGCCGTCGGTATCGAACGCGAAGCGGAAGTGGCCGGAGAGCGTTTCGTTGACCGCCGCATCCAGCCGCAGCGCGGCCCGGGCCCGCACGCCATCGTCAACCTGATCGTGTTCACCGATGTCGGCGTAGCGGGGCTGCATCTGCAGATGTGGATCGGTGCCGTGGGTTTCGACCCAGACCTCGGGTTGCAGAGCAAATCCCACGGTTGTTTCGCGCGCGCCGTAAGCCAGCCAACGGCGGAGCTGGGCCCCCGGCCCGGTTGCGAACGCCGCGGGGTCCAGCCACAGGCGGTCACGACCCACCGGTAGATTGGGCTCGGACAGATACGCGGTATCGCCGGCGTGGCCCTCGCGAAGATGTCCTCGGCGCCAGAGTTCCCGTACCAGCTCGAACTCCAGGTCGAGCGGTGAAAACCACGCACCGTGGGCCAGCTGGGAGCGCGCCCCGAATGGTCGGTTGGGCGCTTCGGTCGTGGTCTGCGAACGCGTGGCCGTCGCTGGCCACAGCGCCATGGTCACGACGAACGCAATCCACGTTGGTTTCAATGCGTGGCGCAAGATTTTCCTCCGGAAGAGAACGAGCGAACTGGTGCAACGTGGCAACTGGATCTAGTCTTGTCCAGGCAGGAATTCAACCGAAACGAGGATCACGTGAATGAACTGAAAGACAAACTGGCGGTCGTTACCGGAGCCAGCCGCGGCATTGGTTTGGCCATCGCCCGGTCGCTGGTCGCACAAGACATGCGGGTGGTCATGACCGGGCGAGAACAGGCAACCATAGGTGCGGCGGCCGAAGCAGCGGGGGCGGGGGCGACCGGCTTGGTGTGCGACCATGCCGATCCCCAGGCCGTGCGGCGCTTCGCCGACCAGGTGCTGAAGTCCCACGGTGCCCCGGACATCCTCGTGAACAACGCCGGTGTCATGAAGTGGGGGCCGGTGCTCGACATGGATCTCGAGCTGTGGAACGACGTGATCGCCACCAACCTCACCGGCGTGTTCGTGACCACGCAGTCGTTTCTGCCCGAAATGCTCAAACTGGAGCGGGCCGACATCTTCATGATCAGCTCGATGAGCGGCAAGAAGGGTGACCCTGGGGCCTCAGCCTATGCGGCCAGCAAGTTCGGACTTCAGGGGTTTTCGCAGTCGCTCATGTACGAGGTGCGCAAGCATGACGTACGCGTGATGGTGTTGAATCCCAGCAGCGTCGACAAGTCCACCAGTGACCGTGAGTTTGGTGCCGGCCTGCATCTGCACGCCGACGATATCGCGGCCACCGTGGTTCATCTGGCGAAGTTGCCCGGACGCACGCTCATCCGCGACATGGATATCTACGGTACCAACCCCGCGTAGGCGATGTGCCGGCCGCAGATGCCGCCGTCGCGGCGGTAGCTCCAGTACAGACCGTGGTGTTCAAAGGTGCAGTGGTCACTTGCGGCAATGCGAGCCGGGTCGAGCCCCGTGTCGGCCAGCCTGGATCGAGCGGCCAGTTTCAGGTCCACGTGCGGCTTGGGTTGTTGGGGCGGCCGTGGTTGCCGTACGAACCGTGGGTCGAACTGCTCGGCGACCTCCGGCCCCACCTCGAACCTATCCACACCGATGCTGGGGCCGATCCACGCGTTCAGCTTCTCCACGTTCGCGCCCTGGTCGCTCAGCGATCGCACCGTGGCCTCGAGCACTCCGCCGACCATTCCGCGCCAACCCGCATGGGCCGCCGCCACGACGTCTCGGTTCCAAACCAGAACGGGGCAGCAGTCGGCCACCGATATGAGAACGTAGAGTCCGCGGGCGGTCGTGAACAACGCGTCTCCGTCGCCCTGCAGTCCTCCTTTGGTGGCGGCCCGGACCCGAGCGCCGTGGACCTGGTGGCACCAGGCCAGACGAGCGGGCTCGGTGCCCAGCGCGGTCGCCAGAATCTGGCGCGCTTCTACCCGCGTTGGTTCGGGGTCTTTGGCGTCGTTGTAGGGAAAGCCGAGCCGGGTGGAGATGCCACCACGTACTGGCCCGGTAGCGAGGCGGGCGTCCAGGTGCAGAACCGGGTTCATCCCGCGAAGGCGAGCAAGGCGCGACCAACCCACAGACCGAACGCCAGCAGCGAAAGACAGGCTACCAGCGACGCGAGCGACAGCAGGCGATCCATCTGCCGCCCCAAGGACGAAAGCCCCACGTAGGTGAAGCCGGCCAGAAAGAGCAGAAGAAATGGAATGGCCACGTAGCGTTGACTCTGCACGGCGACGATCAGGCCCACGCCGAAGTAACCGGCCAGGGCCAGTTCCAACCACGTGAGCCAATGGTGCCTGAGTCCGTACGCGAACGATCGACGCGTCTTCGTGCCACCCTCGCCGTATTTGGGCGTGCGCATGAACGGCGAGCGATGCCCCAGGAGCGCTTCCATCACCGCGCGTCCATTGTTCATGGAGAGTCCGATACCCAGTGACAGCAACGCGGGCATTACCTTGATGGTAGACCACGTACTGCGGCCGGCGGCGCGTTGACAGACCACATGGTAGGTACCAACGCAAAGCGTGGTCAGGGCCATGGCCGTGGCGAATGCAATCATCCACGGCCGGTCGGTGTCAAACCGCGCGCTCAGCGTGGGTACCCAGAGAAAGCACGGAATGGCCATCAGCAAATAGGTCATGTTGTTGGTCAGGTGCAGCACGGCTTCTACCTTCACGCGCCATGGCAGCGAACTGCGCAAAACCAACGGTAGGATCTTGCGGGCCGTCTGAATGCTGCCCTTGGCCCAACGATGCTGCTGCGCCTTGAAGGCATTCATGTCGATGGGAAGTTCCGCGTCGCTGGAAAGATCGTCGAGGTAGACGAATCGCCAACCCTTGATCTGCGCGCGGTAGGAAAGATCGAGGTCTTCGGTCAGCGTGTCGCCTTGCCAACCGCCGGCGTCGTCGATGCACTCGCGACGCCAGACCCCCGCGGTGCCATTGAAGTTGAAGAAGCGGCCAGTGCGGTTGCGGGCGACGTGCTCAATGTGGAAGTGCCCGTCGAGAAAGATGGATTGCAGCCGCGTGAGAAGCGAATACTCTCGGTTCAGATGACCCCAGCGCGCCTGCACCATGCCCACGTCGGAGCTCTTGAAGTACGGCACGATCTTGCGCAGGAACTCGGTGGGGGGAATGAAGTCCGCGTCAAACATGGCCACGAGCGATCCGCGCGCGCTACCAAGACCTTCGGCCAGCGCGCCGGCCTTGAAGCCCGATCGGTCCTCACGGTGGATATGTTCGATGGGAATACCAACGCGTTGAAGCCGGCGTGTGAGTTTGGCCAGCAGGGCGCGGGTCTCATCGGTCGAGTCATCCAGGAGTTGGATCTGCAACCGATCGCGGGGATAGTCCAACCGGGCGGCGGCCATGGCCAGGCGGCGCGCCACGTAGCGCTCGTTGAACAGAGGTAGCTGCAGCGTTACAAACGGCAGGTCCCCTTCTTCGAGTACCGTTTCCTGGGGCCTGCGGTTTCGGACCCGCCAGTACAGGACGAGCAGGAAGAAGCGATGAAGACCGAACAACGCCAATCCCGCGACGGCTGCGAAGTATATGAGAAGGATTGGCGACATTTTGGCTCGTGCGGCGGGGAAGGTCCGCGGGGGGTGGACGGGGCGCCATGCAGTGAACCGTCTGGGCCTCACTGGGGTGCATCGCCATGTTAGTGCTGACGGTACGGCGAAACAAGCCCGCGATCTTGCTGGCCCTGGCATCACTCCTAGTGTACGCAGTCGCCGCCTACTTCGCCCGCGCACCGGAACAAACCCCATGGTGGCTTTTGGCTTACGCCATTTCCTGGGGGCTGTACCTGATCACGTTTCGTGCTCGGGCCGACGATGAGTTCGTGGCGAGTCCGTGGGTCATTCTGGCCTGGGCTGCCCTGGCGCGACTCCTGTTGGTGCCTACCGAGCCCTGGCTCAGTGACGATCTCTACCGCTACTTGCTGGACGGACGGGTCCTGGCCTCGGGCATCAACCCATTTCGCTATGCACCCGAGCACGAAGTAATCACAGGTCTGTTCCCCGCATTGGCCGCCCGGGTGAACCATCCCGACGTACCCACCATCTACCCGCCGGTGGTCCAGGCGGTGGCCTGGGTCGCGGCCCGACTGCATCTGGATGCCACGGGGTGGCGTGTTCTGATGACCGGCGTCGACCTGGGAGTCGTCTGGGCGGTCAGTCGGCTGTTTGGCAAGGGCGCGCGCGGGTGGCGGGCCGCGGCGGTATATGGGCTGTGTCCGTTGGCGATCTGGGAAACCGGCGCCAATGGCCACCTCGAGCCGCTGGTTGCGCTGCCGTTGGTGCTGGCCGCGTGGTGGTGGCATCGCCACGCGGTGTGGGCGGGCGTGGCACTGGGCCTGGCGATTCTGGCCAAATTCTATCCAGTTGTGATCCTGGCGGCGTGGCTTCGCCAGCGAAACGCGTTGAAGATCATGGCGCTGGCCGCGGTGATCGCAGTCCTGGGGTTGTTGCCGTTCATGGCCCATGGCGTGGACATTTTCGCCGGAATGCGTACATACCTGGCGCATTGGAGCTTCAATAGTCCCTTCTATTCCATTCTGGAAGCGTGGACGGGCCAGCGTGCGTTGCTGCGGGTACTCCCATTCGTGGTGATTCTGGTGGCTGGCCTGGTTGCTGCACTGCGACGCGAGGATCCTGTTCGTTCGACTCCCATGCTCCTGTTCGGGTTGCTGGTGCTTGGACCTACCTTGCAACCGTGGTACGCCCTGTGGGTTCTCCCTTGGCTGGGAGATCGACCCCACACCGGCCTGTGGTCGTTTGTCGCGGCCATGGGGGGTGCGTACGCGGTGTGGTGGGAAGTCGCCCGGACCGGACTGTGGGAGTTGCCGCCGGGCGTCGCCGGATTACTCTGGGGACTGGTCGTCCTCGGGTGGATGGTGGCCTGGTGGAAAGACAGTGAACTGGGTGCCGAAACCGCTTGAATGGCGGGGAAAACCAAGTTGTCACCTTCGGTCGCCGTCCATTAGGGTGGCGCGCGGGCCTCGCAACGTCCCTAGGGAAACGCTGATTCATGCCCAGAGCCAATCTCGAATCCAGGACCAGATCCATTCCACGCCACAAGCTGTGGCTGGCGTTTGCTATTCTGGCACTGACCGGATCCGTCTTTGCGACGGCGACCGCGACGGCCCAGACGCCAGCCGAAACCGCTGACCTTCTCGAGCGGGTCGAAAATCTGTCGCCCGCGCAGAGAGCGCTCCTGATGGAGCGCCTGCGCGGGGCGCCGATGGTGGCCGACTCCACCGTAACCAATCCCAGCGCCCAGCCCATCGACGATCGCTTCGAGGCCAGACCGCTGGGTCAGTCGTTGGATGTCGCCGATTCGCTGACCGCGTTGTCATCGAAGCGGCCCCAGTTGGCTCAGGCCGAGCTGCGCCGATTTGGTCAATCGCTTTTTGACCAGTCGCCCGAAACATTCTCGCCGGGTTCGTTCGGGCCAGTACCCGCCGACTACGTCATTGGCGTTGGCGACGAACTTGTCGTGGAAATCTGGGGCGACGTAAGCCTACGCGACACTTATCGAGTCGACCGCTCCGGCAGCATCCTCGTGCGCGATGCCGGTCGCATCACGTTGACGGGCATGACCCTTGACGCGGCGCGCCGCACGGTCGAACGACAGCTGGCGCGCGTGATCAGCGGCGTGAAGCCGGGCGGCGGCGGAAGCACCTTCGTAGACGTTACCATGGGCCGCCTGCGTGCCATTCGCGTGTTCGTGATCGGCGAAGCCACGCGTCCGGGCGGTTATGAAGTGAGTGCGGTTTCAACCGTTTTTCAGGCGTTGTACGCCGCGGGTGGTCCCAGCGAAATTGGTTCCATGCGGGCGATTCAACTCATTCGCAACAACCGGATCACGGCCGAGTTGGATCTGTACGAATGGCTCACGCGTGGTCTACGCACCCAGGACCTCACGCTGCGCGACGGCGACACGGTGTTCATTCCGGTCACCAATAGTACCGTGACCATGCAGGGTGAGGTGCGACGTCCCGCCATCTTCGAATTGAAACCCGGCGAGGGCGTACGCGAACTCGTGGCGTTCGCCGGCGGGCTTGGCGCCAACGCGCGAGCCGACCTGGCGCACGTGGAGAGGGTGCGGCCGCATGAAGATCGTGCCGTCGGTCAGCTGGATCGCTTGCATCTGGATCTGTCCCTGGAAGGGGTGTTCGACGTAGGCGCACCTTCGGTCCCCTTGGCCGACGGCGATCGCGTGACGGTGCTTCCGCTAAGCGACCGGGTGGAAGCCTACGTAAGCATCGGCGGCAGCGTGGGTCTTCCCGGTCGCTACGGATACGAATCGGGCATGCGCCTGAGCGATCTTGTTCAGCGCAGCCAGGGGTTGTGGCGAGACGCCTATCGCGATCGCGCCGTCCTGGTGCGCGTGCGCGATGATTACACGCGCCAGAGCATTCCCGTGAATCTCTCCTCGATACAGCCGGATTCCGCCGGTGACGTGACGCTGGCGCCGATGGACTCGCTGCACGTGTTCTCGCGTGAGATCTTCCAGGAAGAACGCATGCTGTCGATCCACGGCGAGGTTCGCGTTCCGGGCGAGTACCCGTACTTCGAAGACATGACTCTTCAGGACCTGGTACTGGCGGCCGGTGGACTTCTGGAGTCAGCCGAGGCGCGCTCAGCCCAGGTGAGCCGCGTCACGCTCGATGGCGAGGGCGGCGACGGGCTGGCCGAGCTGTTCGACGTAGAGTTGGGGCGCGATGGATCATCGCCAGAGTCGGCTACCTTCGGGCTTTCCAACCATGACCATGTGTTCGTGCGCAAGCTTCCCGGCTACGAGCTGCAGCGCAACGTCATCGTCGAGGGCGAGGTACGTTACCCGGGTGTGTACACGTTGCATTCGCGCGAGGAACGACTGTCGAGCGTGATCGCCCGCGCCGGCGGATTGCTCGACACGGCCTATCCCACCGGCTTTCGCTTCGTCCGCAGCGAAGGCGATGTGGGCAACGTGGGTCTGGACCTGGCCAAGGCCATGAAGGATCCCGGCGGCGCCAACGACATCATCTTGATGGCGGGTGACGAGATCGTCATTCCACCCCAGCCCATGAGCGTGCGCGTGGTGGGTGCGGTGGGTTTTCCCACCAGCGTGGTGTTCGAAAAGGGCAAGAGCATTGGCGACTACGTAAAGAACGCCGGTGGTTTCACGCGCGATGCCGACAAGGGCGGCACCAAGATCGTGTACCCCAATGGTCTTTCCGGCGGTGTGCGCAGGTTGTGGCCCGACCCGGGAGTGAAACCGGGATCGACCATCTTCGTGCCCAGTCGCGATCCCACCGAGGGTGTGGACTGGGGCCAGGTGATCGTGGGTACCACGTCGATCATCTCGAGTCTGGCGACCATCTATCTGGTCATCGACAGGACGAACTGATGTCGGTCGACCAAATTGCCCGTGAAGTGGCGCAGGAAGTCGAGCGGCAGCGTTCGGCGGCGGTGGCGGCCGAACGGGTCCGAACCGATCCATCGACCGACAATCTGCGCGCCCTGATTTCGCGTTGGCGCGTGGTAGCTACTATCACGTTGGCCGGAAGCGCTCTGGCTACCGCATACGCATTCCTGACGCCCACGATCTATCGAGCTGAAGCGACTGTGCTGCCGTCGTCTGCAATTTCCTCGTCGTCCGGTCTGGCGCAGCTGGGCAACCTGGGTGACGCGGCCACGCAGCTGGGCCTCAACCTGGGGGGCAATGGCGCCGACCCATCGGCGCTCTTTCCGAAACTTCTGCGTAGCCGCGGTCTGGGGTTGGCCGTGTTGTCTCGCGAGTACACCGGCGAGGACGGCCAGTCGCGTACCTTGTTCGAGGTGCTCGGAGTCGACGAGGCCGACGAGCGCCGCCGCCAGGAAAGAGCCCTTCGCCGGTTTCACTCGGGTGTGCTGCGCTATGGCCACGATCGCAAGAGCGGTGTGAGCTCCGTCGCGGTTGAAATGGAAGACCCGGTCGTCGCGGCGGCCGTGGCCAATGACCTCATCGACGAACTGGACCAGCGTAGCCGCGAGATCAAATTGGAACAGGCCCAGAACCAGGTCGATTTCGTTTCCGAGCGCGTGGCGGCAATTGCCGTGGACCTGGCCAAATCCGAAGAACGCCTGCGCGAGTTCCGGTCGGCCAACCGGCAAACCGGTGGGTCGCCCACGCTGATGTTGGAAGAGGCGCGTCACATGCGCGACGTGGAACTGAATCAGCAGTTGTTCATTACGCTGAAAGCTCAGCAGGAGATCGCCCTGATCGAAGAAGGGCGAAACACGCCACTCATCGCGGTCATCGATCGTGCCGTAGTGCCGGTGCGCAGGCATGCACCCGACCGTGCGGGAATCATGCTCAGCGGCTTCTTCCTGTCCCTGATTCTGGGCGCGGCGGCAGCGGTGGTGTTGCACCAGTGGACGACGGTCCGACGCGCCTGGGCGGGGAGCGCTTGAATTGCCCACTGACACGGAAACCCATGCGTACCGGTCCCGGTTCTCGCTTTCGGTTTTCACGGCAATCCAGATAGTTCTTTCCTTCTCCATCCAGTGGTACGCAGCCTACCGGTTGGGTGCGGGGCACCAGATCGACGCTCTCTACGCGGCCCTGACGCTACCGCAGCTCATCTCGGCGTTCGCCTTCGATTCGTTGCGGGCCATTCTGGTGCCCTGGTGGGCCAGCCAACCGCGCGCCGAGCAAACCCGGTCGCAGTTCTCCCTGTTGATCACGGTGGGCGGGCTGGCGCTGGTTACCGCGGCGGTGGTGATTGCGATTGCTCCGCTGTCGCAGAAGGTCCTGGCTCCGGGTTTCGACGCGGCGACTTCGCGCCTCAGCGTGGACCTGCTGCGCATCGTCGGGTTGATCGTGCCCGGCGCCGCGCTGTTCGCGGTCCTGGCCGCCTACGATCAGGCCCGCGGTCGGTTCGCACGCGTGGCCTTGGCCAGCGTGGTGAGCACGGCCCTCGCGTTTGGTCTTCTGGTGTTTGGCCTGGAGCGTGGCGGAATCCATTTGGTGGCCTGGGCGCAGGTGGTTGCGCTGGGTGGTCCGGCGATTTTTCTGGTGTCGAGCGTGGCGCGCCCGTCGGCGTTTGACCCTGCGTTTGGCCGTGAGTTGTGGAGACGACTGCGCGTGGTCTACATGGGCACCGCGGTTGTCCGGTCGGGGTTCGTCGTCGACCGCTTGCTGGCGTCGTTTCTGGCTCCCGGCAGCATTACCCTGCTCGATCTGACCCAACGCATCCACGGCGCCATTGTGCGCACTCTGAATCAAGGTGTCGTGACGCCCGTCGTCCCGTCATTGGCGGTTTCCGCTCATCGGCCCGGGCGGGCGGAATTCCACCGAATGAGCCGCCGCACGCGAGATCGCATCCTGGTAATCAGCGCGATCGTCGTCCTTCTGATTCTGGTGGGCATCGGCGCCGGTCGGTTCTGGTCGAACGGATTCGGACCGGAAGAATCATTTGGTGCGTTTGACGCGCCTACTTTGCGGATGTTTTTTCAGCTGCTGGCTCTGGTGTCGGGTATCACGCTCTTCGGCGGCGCGGTCCACGCCTGGACCAGTACGTTCTACGCGGCCGACGACGCGATGAGCCCCACCAAGGCCGCGGTCATTGCATTCGCAGTGGGTTTGGTATTCAAGTTGTTGGGATTCTGGTGGGGGGGCGTACTGGGGCTGGCCGCGTCCATTTCGGTGCAGTACGCGGTCCACTGGATTCTTCTCGAGCAGAGGGCCCGGGGCCAGCGCAGTCGCGATCACGAGCCCATCGTTCCCGTCGCTCCGACCGTGGCGCGGTGATGGCGGTGCGTGTGCTTTCGGTCATCCCGGGTGAGGACGGCGGTTCGTCCATGATCTTCGCGAAACGTCAGAGTTCGTGTCTGGCCGCGTTGGGACTGCACGTGACCGATTTCTATCTGACCGCCCGAACCGAACCGATTTCGGTTTGGCGCGAAGTAAACCGTTTGCGCCGGACGCTGCGCGAAGTTCGGCCCGATCTTGTCCACGCACACTACGGGACGGTCACGGCATTGGTCTGCGTGATCGCTTCTTCGGTTCCGGTGGTGGTCACCTACCGCGGTAGCGATCTGAATCCATCGCCCGCGGTGGCGGCGTGGCGTACCCTTCTGGGGCGATTGTTGTCGCAGCTGGCTGCATTGCGGGCGTGCGGCATCATCTGTGTCAGCGATCAGCTCAAGAGCCGGCTCTGGTGGCGACGCGATCGCGCCGTGGTCATCCCCAGCGGTGTCGATCTCGATCATTTTTCGCCGCGGCCGCGGGCCGAGGCTCGGCAGCGGTTGGGCTGGGACGATCGGCCCGTGGTCATGTTCAATTGTGGGCTCGATCCCTGGGTCAAGCGTATCGAGATGGCCGAGGCATCGGTGGAGCTTGCCCGACGGGAGTTTCCGTCGTTGCGGTTCGAGGTGATGCGGGGCGACGTGGATCCCGCCCGCGTCCCGCTGCTCTTCAACGCGGCGGACTGTCTGCTCGTGACCAGTCGATTCGAGGGCTCACCCAACGTGGTCAAGGAAGCGCTGGCCTGCAATCTGCCCGTGGTGGCGGTGGACGTGGGCGACATACGGATTCGTATCGAGGGCGTCGACGGTTGTTTCGTGGTGCAGCCCGAACCCGCGGCGTTGGCCCAGGCACTGATGGGCGTGTTGCGGAAGGGCCAACGAATAGCTGGCCGTGAACGCGTACGCGAACTGGGACAGGACCACGTGGCCCAGAGGGTACGGGCGGTCTACGGTGCGGCGGTGATGCGCTGATGGTCCATCTGCTCGTACTCGTGGGCGCCACGGTCCTGATTGGCCTGTTGGCGTGGGCGACGTGGAAGCGTACGCGTAGCCTGGCGTTCCTCATAGGGACGGGCGCGCTGTATCTGTGGTCACTGTACGGCGCATGGTTCATCGTCGGCGACGATCACGTGGGTAACCTGGACGGCAGTTATCAGTATCTGTTCCAGAAGCTGTTTCCCGTGGCCGTTGACGCGATGTACCTGCAAGCGATTCTCCTATACACGTTGTTTCTGGTGTCAGTCCAAACCGCGGTGTTGTTGACCGCCCGACGTGACGTGGCGCAAAGCCAGTTCGATCCCATTCGGGTCTCGCACACCATGCTCTGGATCATGGGTGCCGTGGCTCTGGGCGGTAGTTTCCTCATCGTTCGTGACAACCTGGTCGAGGCCGCGCTGTTCAACCGTAGTGGCTACGCGGTCACCGCGGCGGGCCACGAAGCCACGCCGTTGTTTGTGATTCATCAGGTGCTGAGTCGGTTCGCGATTATTCCCGCCGGCCTGGGGCTGGCCATCGTGGCCAGCGGGCCGGGGGGGCGCTGGTTGGTGGGAGGTCGCGGCCTCCGGGTCGTTACGGGCTATGTCGCGCTCTTGATGGCCACCTTTGCCTTCAGTCTGGCCATGGGCAACAAGAACGAGCTGCTGTTCGCCCTCATCTTTTCGTTGCTGTTCTACGTGGGAAATTCGCCGGCGCCGCGTGTAGGTCGCCTGGCCGTGATTGGGACCGTCGCGTTCCTGGGCGTGGCCTTGGTGGACTTCGTGCGCGCTTTACCGTTGCTCGATCTGGCTACCGGCTTCGATGCGGCCAAGGCATGGGCCGTGGTTTCGAACATCTGGACGAGCAACGAAGCCTTCGCGGCCCACATGTCCATGTACGGCGTGCTCCACGAGCACGTTCCGCTCACCTATGGCAGCAGCCTGGTGAGTTTGGCCGCGTCGGTCGTTCCTCGCGTATTGTGGGAAAGCCGTCCGGCCGAAATCTACTATCACTACGTGGCCAGCGTTGGCGCCGCCGAGGGGCAGGGCTACACCATTCATCACGCCACGGCCTGGTATCTGAACTTCGGCGTGGCGGGCGTGGTCATGGGCGGCGCAATGTTGGGCCTGATCTGGAGTTGGTTGCGCGAGCGGCAACTCGTCAGCCGCGGAGGGTCTGGCCTGATACGGTGCGCCTGGACCGTGGGTTTCTTCGCGTTTACGGCGGGGCTGCCCAACTTCGTGCGTTCGGGACCCGAGGCCTACAAACCCATCGTCGTGTATTCAATTCTTTTTCCTGCGTTCATCGTGTGGGCTTCGGCCCTGGCGGTTCGTTTCGCCCGGGCCCTCGATCGCGCCAGGACGGCGGAGGTGCTCGTCGAATGAGCGAAGTCGAACGCATCCACGAGCGGTACGAACGCCGCACCAAGGCCGGCGTTGGCGCGCGGGAAGTCGAAGCCTACGTCGCGCGCGTCAAGTCAGAGCGCCAGGCGTTGTACGCTCGAATACTACGGTCGGGTTGGCCTTCTCTGGATGACGTGTCCTTGCTGGAGATCGGCGCGGGCAGCGGCGACAACCTACGGTACTTTCGTGAACTGGGAATGGCGCCCGCCAACCTGGTGGCCAACGAGTTGTTACCCGAGCGAGTGGAGACCCTGCGATCGCGGTTTCCCGACGTGGAAGTTCACCCGGGTAACGCGTTGGAGTTGGACTTCGATGGACGCTTCGACGTGGTCTTCCAGTCCATGGTGTTCACGTCGATTCTTGACGCTCAATTTCGCAAGGATCTGGCGGCCGCGATCCTGCGCTGGTTGAAGCCCGGGGGTATTTGCCTGTGGTACGACTTCGTATATGACAATCCACGCAACCCGGATGTGCGCGGAATCCCCACGCGCGAGCTGACCACGCTGTTCTCCGATGCGTCTTCGATCGAGACGCACAAGGTGACGTTGGCGCCGCCAATCGGTCGTCGGGTTCCGTGGTTGTATACACCGCTGAACGCCGTTCCCTGGCTCAGGACACACGTGGTGGCCGTAATTCGTCCCTGAACGTTGCCAAGCGGGGTCAGAGATTCCGGTCCGGTTCGAGGCGGGTCAGCGCGTCAATTCCGCGGCTGCGCCGGGGCCACGGCCGAGGGCATGGCCGAGCAGTCCGTTGAGGAATCCGACGCCGTAGGACACATGGAATGTAGCGATGGTCAGCGGCAGCAGGGGCAGGAGAGTCCATCCCTTACGCGCGGCGATCCCCACGGATCCCGCCAACACGAAGGTGGCGTAGATCGCCAGAAGCCCCACCAGAAGAAGTCTTCCGAGTTGCGAGAACGTCGCCGCCACGGCGAGCAACGCCAGCGTGGCCACGAATGCGCTGGGCACGAGGTGTCGTACCGAGGCAGGGATCCGATGTTTCCGGATGACGGCTACCTTCCAGTACCCGTACTGGTAGTACTGGCGGGCGAGCGCCCGCAACGAGGCACGAGGTTGATACCACGACTGGATGGCGGGCGATTGCCATATGCGATGGCCAGCGCGGCGTATGCGTAGGTTGTGTTCATCATCCTGGTTTCGCACCAGGTTCTCGTCAAACAGTCCTACTTCATCGAAGAGGTCGCGTCGCCAGCATCCGTAGGTGACCGTGTCCACTTCACCCTCGTAGTCGGGGAAATGGAATTGGGCACCGCCCACCGCGAAACGGGATCCATAGGCCGCGGCAATGGTCCGACCCATGCGACCTTCGGCCACCGTGCGGGCGGGGCCGCCCACATTGGCGGCGCCGGTCGTTTCGAGAGTTTCGACGCATCGCTCCACGTAGTCGTCGGCGTAGCGGGTGTGCACGTCCATGCGCACGATGGTGGCGCCGCGCGCGACCTCGATCGCTCGGTTCATACCGCAGCTGACGATCTTCCGGGGATTGTCGATCACGCGGACGTTGGGGTATTCCTGGCTCCAGCCGTCCAGGATCTCCCGCGTTCCGTCGTCGCTTGCTCCGTCCACGATCAGCAGTTCGATTCCGCCTTCGGGCGGACGCTGGGCCAGCAAATCCCGCATGAACGCGTCGATCGTCGTACGCTCGTTGCGGCAGGGGACGATGACCGAAACGGCGGGGCCGATGGTCGCGCGGTGCATGCTCGTGGTCTGCGGCTGCGTTTGCATACGGGTCAGATCTTCAGAACCGCTTTGCGCACCGTCTCGGCGATCACGCCCATATCGCGCCAGCCGCTACGATGCTCCAGGTACTCGGCGTTGATAGCCAGTTTCTGGGGCAGGATCTCCTCCACGTAGAAGCGCTCGGGATCTTCCACCGTTTGCAGCATGGCGCTCTCGTTGCGGAACTGGATACTCGCGGGGTCGGTAATTCCCGGTGGCACCAGAAGCACCGCTCGTTGCACTTCGTCGTACAAGCGAACGTATTCGGGCACCTCGGGCCGGGGGCCCACGAATTTCATGTCGCCGCGCAGCACGTTCCAGAGCTGGGGCAACTCATCGAGTTTGAACTTTCGCAGGGCGACTCCCACCCACGTCACGCGGGCGTCGGCGCCAATGGTCAGCGGTCCGCCGACTTCGCGGGCGTTACAGACCATCGTGCGAAATTTGATGATATTAAAGGACTTACCACCGCGACCCACTCGTTCCTGGCGGAAGAGTATGGGACCCGAAGACGTCAGCGCGATCGCGACGGCGCAAAGCAAGAGTACGGGTGATGCTACCGCCAAACCCGTGGCGGCAAAAAGCACCTCTCCCCACCGGTGCATCCTGGACCTCCTTGTCCGCGGCGCGTGGGAGCGACACACCGACATGACTGCTCGCGACTGCAAGCAAGTCCTCGGCCGAAGTGTTACTGCCTCGCTACCTTCGTTGCGCGCTTCCTTGCACGCTCGAGAGCCGCGGGAATCGCGTCGATTACCCGTTTCATCTGGTTGTCGGTCATCGCGGGGAAGATCGGCAGACTCACTTCGGCTTCGAAGCACCGAAGTGCCACCGGGAAGTCTTCCGGTTGCAGCCCGTACCGATCGCGGTAGTACGGCTGCAGATGCAGGGGAATGAAATGCACGCTGGTGGAAACACCGGCTTCCGAGAGCTCCTCTATGAAGGCATCGCGGACCTGCCTTCCTCCATCGACCCGTAGGGGATACAGGTGCCAGGAGTGCAGATCGCCGGTGGCGGCGTCGACGGGCAGGGTAACGCCGTCGAGCGCCGAGAGACCGTCGTTGTACGTGCGGGCAATGCGGGCGCGCGCGTCACGGAATTTGTCCAGTCGCCGCAATTGGCTGAGCCCCAGCGCGGCCGCGATGTCACCGAGGTTGTACTTGAACCCAGGCGCCACCACTTCGTAGTACCACGAAGGCGCGCTGTCCCGGTAGCGGTCGAATACGTCCTTGCTGATGCCGTGCAGTCGCATCGTCCGCATTCGCTTGGCCAGCTCCTTGTCGGCGGTAACGGCCATTCCGCCCTCGCCGGTGCACAGTGTCTTGGTGGCGTAGAAGCTGAATACGGATATGTCGCCCCATTGACCCACGGGCTTGCCATCTACCCGCGTCGGCAGAGCGTGGGCCGCGTCGTCAACGATGCGAAGGCCAAACTCCCGGCCCAGTTCCTCAAAGCCGGCCATATCGCACGCCAGGCCGGCGTAGTGCACGGGCATGACGGCTTTCACTGAGCCGCGTTGCTCGGACGTCATGGTCTTGAGCGCGGCGCGCACATCCGAGGGTTGCAGGTTGAACGTAGCCTCGTCGACATCCACGAATACCGGGTCAGCGCCGAGGTAACGAATGACCTCGGCGGTGGCTGTGAACGTGTAGGGGGTGGTAAGAACCCGATCGCCTGGACCCAGGCCGATGGCCTCCAGGGCCAGGTGGAGGCCCGCGGTGGCCGAGTTGACGGCCACGCACTCGAGCTGGCCGCCTAGCGCCCGGCCGAACTCGGTTTCGAACTCGCGGCATTTCGGGCCGGTGGTCACCCAGCCTCCGCGCACGACCTCCACGACGCCCGGAATGTCTTCCTCGTCGACCGAAGGTACATGAAATGGAATGGGTTCCATGATTCTCCTGGCCCGGAACTGGTGCGTGGGGAGGGCCTAGGCGGACGCTATCCCCGCCTTGCCTCGCTGTCAACTCGTGTCCCAAGCCTCAAGCCCGCGGCCGATCGGCCGATAGAAGCAAGGCTGATGAGAACGATTGCGCCCGCGTGGTCGTGTTCTTGCTTTGTGCACGGACGCGGTCACGTGTCGAGGCTCCCAACTCATCCTGACCTGGGAGGAACGAGGCACATGTCAGTGCCCACCGCGATGCTTCGCGCCCGAAGCGTCTGCCTTTTGACCGCCCAATCTGCCTTGGTGGCCGTGTCTCTGGCCAGCGCCTTCGCGCTGCACGAGGGCACGTTGGGCTCGCGATATTTCTGGGCGGGCTTGCCCATCGTACTCTCCGTGAAACTGGCCATGGCCGCGCTCGCGGGCTTGCATCGTGGCATCTGGCGCTACGCCGGAATCCGCGACCTGATGGCCACCGCGCGCTGGACCGGCGCTTCCAGTCTTCTACTGGTGATCATGGTCCTGGCCGCCGGCCTGCCACTGGGCCTTCTGGCCGTGGCCGTCATCGACGGCCTGCTATCTTTCGTGTTGTTCGTAACCGCCCGCGTTGCCCCTCGGGTGCTGCGCGAGTTCGCGCCCAGTGCCGCGGACGTGCGCAGTCTCGTGGTGGTCGGAGCCGGCGACGCCGGCGAAGCGGTGGTGCGTGAGCTCGTGGCTCGCAGCGCCGGCTACGTTCCCGTGGCCTTCGTCGACGACGACCCGCGCAAGCGGGGCATGTCGATCCACGGTGTCCCGGTGCAGGGCCGCACTTCAGACCTGGCCGCCATCGTCGAACGGCACGACGCCGACGCCGTGCTCGTGGCCATGTGCGGCGTGGGGGCGCAGCGCAAACGAGAGATCCTGGAAATTGCCCGCGCCACGGGGCGGCCGGTGAAACGGATTCCCAGTCGGGACGAAATGCTGGGTTCGGGCGCCGCCATTGGCGACCTGCGCGACCTGACCCTCGAAGATCTTTTACCGCGGCGCCCGGTCCGCACCGATCGGGAGCCGGTGACCGGACTTCTGACCGGACGAACCGTCCTGGTCACGGGTGCCGCGGGTTCCATTGGTAGCGAGCTGGCGCGGCAGGTGGTGGCGCATCGGCCGGCGCGACTGCTCATGCTCGACTCGAACGAAAACGCTCTGTTCGAACTGGAGCACGAAATGCGGGCGCGAAGCGCCGGCGTGCACTGCGTCCCGCTGCTGTGTTCGGTGCAGGACAAGGACCGACTCGACCGCATCTTTCGCCAGTACCGACCCGAGGTGGTCTTCCACGCGGCCGCTTACAAACACGTGCCGGTGCTGGAACACTTCCCGGAAGAGGCCGTGCGCAACAACGTGAAGGGGACGCGGTGCGTGGCCGAGTTGGCGCACGCCTACGGCGCCGATCGCTTCGTGCTGATCTCGACCGACAAGGCCGTGCGACCCACCAGCGTCATGGGTACCACCAAGCGCGTGGCCGAGATGGTGGTGCGCGAGATCGATCGCCGCAGCGACACGCGTTTTCGGGTCATCCGGTTCGGCAATGTGTTGGGCAGCAATGGTAGCGTGCTACAGCTCTTCCGGCGTCAGATCGCCGAGGGTGGACCGGTCACGGTTACGCACCCGGAGATCCGGCGCTTCTTCATGAGCATTCCCGAGGCGGTCGAGTTGGTGCTGTTCGCGGCCGCGCTCGAAGGCGAGGGTCGCACGTTCATTCTGGACATGGGCAAACAGGTGCGCATCTACGACCTGGCTCGACACTTCATTCGCATGTGTGGGCTCGAGCCCGAACGCGACATCCCGATTGAGTTCGTGGGGTTGAGGCCGGGCGAAAAGCTCTATGAAGAGCTTTGGACCGAAGCGGAAGTACCCGTGGCCACCGAACATCCCTCGATCCTCTGCGCACCGCTGGCCGACGACGAGCTGTTGGGCTTGCCGCAGCGGGTTCAATCGCTGATCGATTGGGCCGAGGAAGGCAATCGCGAGCAACTGGTGGCGCACCTGCGCGCGTTGGTTCCCGACTACAACGGAACCCCCGTGGGAATGGAACCTCCGCCGGTGAACGGATCGGCGATCGAAGCCGTGGCGCATCTGGTGGCGAGGGAGCGCGACCTGGCCGAAAACGAGCCTTCGTTGGCGACCGCCTAGCGCGACCCGGATCCGGTCGCGTCCTAGGCGGCCCGACATCTCTGAGAAAAAAAGCGCGACCCCGGCATGCCAGGGTCGCGCTCTTCGTTTCGATCCGGGCGGTGACCCAGGATCAGCTGTCGTAGTACTCCGTGCCCAGGTGGGTAATGAGATCCTCACCCATCCAGTGTCGCAGCGTGTTCTTCAGCTTGGTCTGCTGGATGAACAGATCGTGCTCGGGGTACAGCTCCTTGGCAACCTGCGGGCTCTTGAAGTAGAAGCTGAGCCATTCCTGGATGCCACGCTGGTCGGCGCGGCTGGCCAGGTCCATGAACAGCGCCAGGTCGAGCACGATGGGCGCGGCCAAAATGCTGTCACGGCACAGGAAGTCGACCTTGATCTGCATCTGGTAACCCATCCATCCGAAGATGTCGATGTTGTCCCATCCCTCTTTGTTGTCACCGCGCGGGGGATAGTAATTGATGCGAACCTTGTGATAGAGGTCCTTGTACAGGTCGGGATACTGATCGGCCTGAAGGATCGATTCGAGCACGCTGAGCTTGCTGACTTCCTTGGCCTTGAAGCTGGCCGGGTCGTCGAGCACCTCGCCGTCACGGTTGCCCAGGATGTTGGTGCTGAACCAACCATTCATGCCGAGCAGACGTGCCTTGAAGCCGGGCGCCAGAATGGTCTTCATGAGCGTCTGACCGGTCTTGAAGTCCTTGCCACACACGGGCACGCGGTTCTCCATGGCCAGTTCCAGAATCGCCGGCGCATCGACCGTCAGGTTGGGCGCACCGTTGGCGTAGGGGATGCCCATCTTCAGGGCGGCGTACGCGTAGATCTGACTGGGGGCGATGCTCTCGTTGTTGTTCTTCAGTCCTTCTTCGAATGCGCGCAGCGTCTGGTGAACCTCGCTGGGCACTTCGTAGGCCTCGGTGCTACCGCACCACACCATGACCAGGCGATCGCACTTGTTCTTCTCTTTGAAATTCTTGATGTCGTCCATCAGCTGCTCGGCCAAAGCCATCTTGGTGGCGCCCGTCTTCACGTGGGTGCCCTCGAGCTTCTTCACGAACTTGGGGTCGAACACGGCGGTCATGGGTTGGATGGCCGACAGTTCGTCCTTGATGGGAAGCAGGTCGCGCTCTTCCAACACACCGGCGGTCATCGCCGCATCGAAGGCATTTTCGGGAATGGGATCCCAGCCACCGAAGACCAGGTCTTCCATGCCGGCCAGGGGAACGAATTCCTTGATGAGCGGATTACGGTTGTCGGTACGCTTGCCCAGACGGATATGACCCATCTGGGTGAGTGAGCCAATAGGCTTCGTGTGGCCCTTGCGGGCGCCCAATACACCAGCGTAAAGCGTAGTGGCCACAGCTCCCATTCCCGGCGTAAGCACGCCGAGACGGCCTTGGGCAGGACGGATTTTCATTTTGTCGCTCACAGCGGTCCTCCAGGACTGGATTGGAAAGCATGAAGAGGGGCGCGGGTAGGAGCTCGGGCACCCTTTGCGAAGCCAAGCTACGGGTTGGATCTATATTGGACAAATGGATTTATTTTGACTAAATGTTAAGAATGTCTAATCAAATAAGAAGCCAGTCACGCGCGCCCTACAATCTGCACCTCCAACAGTTGGCCTATCTGCGGGAGGTTGAGCGCAGCGCCACGTGGGGCGAAGCGGCCACGCGTCTGCACGTCAGCCAGCCGGCGCTGTCGCAGGCGTTGGCCGAATTGGAGCGGCGACTGGGTGTGGCGCTGTTCGAACGCGTAGGTCGCCGTAAGCGGCTGACCTCGGCCGGGCGTGAGGCGGCCGCCTTTGCCCAGCGCGTCCTTTCGGATGCCGCGGACCTGCAGGCCAGGTTGCAGGAGGTAGCCGGTGGCGCCGGCGGCGATCTTCGCGTGGGCATGATCGACGCGGCCAGCCTGTATATCCTGCCCTCGGCCGTCGGCAAGTTTCGGCAGAGCCACCCGGGCGTGCGTCTGGAACTGACGGTGGAGTCGAGCGGAGGGTTGCTCACGAAGTTGCGCAACCTCCAGCTCGACCTGGCCTTCGTGACCGGGCCGCGCCACGACGCCGATCTGCAGCTGAATCGAATCTACGACGAACCCATGTACCTGTATGGCCCAACCGCCCGGCCGACCGAAGAATCGGACTGGGTGTTGTACCCGCGAGGTAGTCAGACCCGGGACCAGATCGACGCCGGTCTCGAGTCGGCCGGTTACCAGCCCCGCGTGATTCTCGAGAGTGGGAATCCGCAGGTATTGCGACAACTCGTGGCTTTGGGATTGGGGTGGTCGGTTTTGCCGGCTGCCGTGGCTGAATCGCGACCAGCGTCGCTCGAACGTCGGCGCAAGCGGGCGGTTTCGCAGCGATCCTTGCTTGCTGCACGGAGGGCGGGGGCCCCGGACGATGCTCGCGCCGACGCCTTTCTGGAGTTGGCGCGCCGGGCGGCGCGTCGATAGCGCTTCACTGTTGTCGACCAATCGTCGATACCCAATGGTAGCGAAGCTGCGGGCCGTAATCTGATCGACGGAGAATTCGTGAGACGTTGGGTTGGCATTCTGACTTTGCTGGTGCTGGTAACGGCGCCTGCCAAAGCATTGGCCGAAGCATTGGCCGAAGAACCCACCGTCCGTGTGCCGTCGCTGGGCAGCACGCTCACGCCGCCGCCGGAGCCGGTGAATCTCTGGCGTCGCGGCGGAATGGTAGCCTCGTACGCGGGTCTCTACGCCGGGGCCACGAAGGTGGGCAGCCGTTTCGGCCTGGAGTCTCGCTTCAAGATCGTTCGTCTCGAGTCGGCGTACGCCTACGACCTCGTGGCTCACGTCTTCAATGTACGCGAGATCGCGAATCTCATGACGTCGGTAGGACGGCTGGGTGGGGTCAGTGAATCCCGTGCACGCACGCTGGGGGCGTGGGTGGGAGGATTCGGTTCCCTGACCTACATGGAAGTGATCAATGGGTTCATGCCCGGTGTGCGCTTCGACCCGTTGGACCCATTCGCCAACGCGTTGGGAGCCTGGTTGGCTACGGGGGGGCGCGATCTGGCCGCCCGTCATCCGCACCTTCAACGGTTCTCGCTTCAATTCGGATTCAAGTCGTGGAGCCGGGCGTTTGGACCCGCGCAGTCCAATGGCTTTCTGGGAAACTTCTGGCACGACTACCCCAATGGTCGTTTTGGCGTGGGCTATCGCGTCGGCTCCATGGAACGGCCGGTGTTGGACCTGATGGCGACCTACGAAATAACCAGTTGGGACCTGCCCGAGCTGCGCAACCGTTTCGGCTTCGGCGTCGAGTTGCAGCCGGTGGCCTGGGTGACTCCGTGGCTGAATCTGGCTCCCGGAGGGCGGCATCTGGTTGCGCTGTTCGAGTGGTTCAACGACCGCCTGTTGGTCCCCGGGTTGTTCATCGAATTGTTCTCGTTCGACGTGGCGCCATTCAGCGATCGTGATCCTTTCCTCGAGTAGGCCGTGCGCCGGGTTGACCCCTTGCTGGGTTTGCGCCTACCTTTTCGATCGCCATGCTACCTATTCCCGCCACAATCCTGATGCACGACGTCGGTTGGGCCAGCCTCATCAGCCTGCTGGTGGCGCAGTTCGTCAAGCCGTTCATTGCCGTGGCCAGTGGACATTCGTTCCGCGTGGGTCGGATGTTCTACACCGGCGGCATGCCCAGTAGCCATACGTCCCTCGTGACCACCCTGACCCTCAGCATCTGGGGGATCGAGGGGTCGGACAGTATCCTGTTCAGCATGTCCCTCATCTTCGCGCTGTATTTCGTGTTCGAGGCGACGGGGCTGCGACAGGAGGTGGGCCATCAGGCGCGCGTTCTGAACGAAATGCTGGACGAGCTCACCAAGACCCAGAAGGTGGATCGCGGTCGACTGCGCGAGCTGGTGGGGCACACCTGGTCCGAGGTGCTGGGTGGCGTCGTCGTGGGCGTGATGGTGTTTTGGGCCTACCAACACCTCTGGCTGGGTCGCTAACGCGTTCGCATTTTTTCTTGACACATATTTCCCCCACGGACGAAGGTGCCTTCGTCCCGAGGGGAAACTATGCGGATACTTTCCGTGGCCAACCAGAAGGGCGGTTGTGGCAAGACCACGGTCGCCGTCAATCTGGCGTCGGCGTTGGCGCGTCGCGGGCGTCGTGTACTGGTCGTCGACAACGACCCCCAGGGCCACGCTTCGATGGCGTTGGGCGTGGGGTCCAAGGACTTTTCGCTGTCGACTCGCGACTTCTATCTCACCAGTGACATCTATGTGGAAGACGCCCGGATCGAGGTTGGACCTCGTCTGCATGTCGTCCCGTCCGATATCGACCTGAGTTCGGTGGAAGCGGCGTTGCAGCACGAGCCGCGCAAGCTGCAGCGGCTATCCGAACGTCTCGCGGTGTCGGAAACTCCCTACGATGTGGTGTTGATCGACAATCCGCCCAACGTCGGCGTACTCACGTTCAATGCATTGATGGCCAGCCGCGAGGTCGTGGTTCCGGTTGATCCCGGTAAGTTCAGTCTCGATGCCGTGGGCCGGTTGCGGGAAACATTGGACCTGCTGACCCTCGAACGCGGCCATCGTGTGACGTTGCAGTTGGTGGCCAGCGGTTTCGACCTGCGAACGCGCTACGCGCGCGAAATCCTGGCCGCGTTGGACGAGCTGTACCCGGGGGATCGCCTTCGTACCCTGATTCATCACACGGTGCGACTGCGCGAGGCGGCCGCGGCCGGCCGTGCCATCGACGATTTCGACGAGGGTTCGCGGGGAGCCGTTGATTTCGCGGCCCTGGCCGAAGAACTCGATGGGCGTGGTGCCGATATCGGTGACGTTGACGCTTCAACCTGGTCGCGGTTGCTAAGCGGAGGGCGGGCCCGTGGGCCGGGCGTCGAGTTCATCGCGGAATTTCCCCGCGCGAAGCGCGTGGCAATTACCGGCGACTTCACCGGCTGGTCGGTCGAAGGCGAGCCCATGGAGTTGATTTCCGATGGCCGCTGGCGTCTGGAGGTTCCCGTGCCGGCGGGTTGCTACGAGTACAAGTACATCGTCGACGGCGTCTGGAAAGTGGATCCCGAGAACCCCGAGCGCGTTCGCAATAGCTACGGACAACTCAATTCCATCATCGTGGTTCCCGCCGCGGATGACGCGTCGTGAATTGGTCGGCGCGTGACCGCCGGTTGAACGATGTCGCGCGGGCTTACCTGAGGCGACCGTCAACGGCGCCGGTTTCCATGGTTGTCGCCAGTTGGGATGCCAAAGTCGGGGAACACGCCCTGCGTGCGTTGGCGTGCGCTGCGCAAGAACTCCAGGTGGTGTTGGCGTCGCGCTCGCGCCCGAGTTCGGCGGCCGATGTCCTGGTCTCGGCGGTACTTGGTTTCGAAGAAAGCGACGTGTCACGATTGGGCTCGCGGCCGGCCAACTCGCTGGCGGATGGATTGGTCTGGGCGATCGATCAGGGGCTGTCCCGCGGCCAGCTCTACGCCATGTCGGTCCTGGGCTTTCGATTGGGGGTGCGTCGCGTCATCGTGCTGAGCCCCGATGTGGCCTCCGCCCAATCCATGAATGCTGGGCTGAGCCTCACCGGGAACGCCCGCCGGATCGAGAACGTGGCCTGGAGTCCGGGCGACGGATCCGCCGCGAACGCCTGTATGGTCCGGGTGTTGCAGAGCTTTCTGGCCCATCGAGCGCCGACATCGTTCCGCTGAGTCGAATTGCCCTGGGAGCCGGGCCCGTGCCAGACCTGCCGAAAGCCCGCATTCGCGTCTTCATAGCCGCGATCATTGCCCTCCTGGCGGCCACCACGGCCCACGGCCAGGAGAATGTGCGCGTGGAGGTGCGTGGACTACAAAAGGCAGCACCCGGCGCCGACCTGCACGTGGGGCCGTCCTGGAGTCTCCGCGCGGCCCCGGGTCATGTCGTCTGGGGTGAAGACGGTACCTCGGTAAAATTCAGTGCACCAAGAGAGGATCTGCGGATTCAGGTGGGCGATAGCCTCCTGGCCCTTGGCCCCGGTGAAACCAGGATCGAATCCTCGTTCGTGCTGCGGACGCCGAACGTGGATCTGGTGGCTCGTCGTGGCAGCGTGAGCATTGAAGGCTCGACCATTCACGTTCGCGTGGTCTCGCAGGGAGGCATGAGCGGTCGCGGCGCCTGGGCCATGGCCGTGGGGATGGGGTTGGTGGTACTGGTGCTCATGCGACGCGCTTCCCTGGTCCAGCGAAGCCTCGATCGTCCCCGGACGTCCGTGCGGTCTCGCACCGGTCGTAGCGGCGGCCGCGAGTGAGGTTCCTGAGATAGACGGGGTTGCAGCCACCGTGCTATTCGTCACCACGCTTCTCTTGTGCACGGAGAGATCGTGTCCTACGTACAACGAATCGCGACGGCCTCCTTTCTGGGGGCAGTCTTTACTGCTCCTTGGGTAGGCCTGGGTACGACGGAAGTTGTTCTCGGTCGTCGATTGGGCATGGGGCTGCAGCCCGCACTGTTGTTGGGGCTGCTTTCGTTCGCCGCCGCGGCGTGGGTCAGGCGCAGCCACCGACCGCCTTGGCCGGTGACGGCGGCGCTGGTTTGGACCACGGCCAGCGCGGCCTCTGTCGCGGCCGTCGATCACATGGGGTTGATCGGCGAAGTCCCTTGGTTGAAATCGGCCAAGCAGCTCGCGGTCGTGTGGATGCATGTGCCGCTGGCGTTGGTACCCGCCATGTTGTTGCACGGTGCAGTCGACGTTCGCGCGGTTCTTTCGCGCTGGGAGCGCGCCTGCACGGCCGGACTACTGCTGGCTTCGCTCTGGGGCGTGGTTCAGGCGGCGAACTTCTATCTCGAGGACCCTGCGTTGACCCGGGTGGATGGCGTTTGGGCCACCAACCCCTCGATCGCATCCGGCAGCCACGAACTCTACCTTGGGCATCGTTTTGTTGGCGTACCGCGAGTACGGAGCACCGCGGCTGAGCCCCTCTACTTTGGTGCGTACCTGCTGTTGGCCCTGCCGGTGTGCGCCATGGGTCTGGCGTCTTCTCGCGGCCGTGGGTCGCGGGCTTGGCGCGTGTTGGCCATGGCATTGGGGGTGGGGTGTTTGTTTCTCACGTTCAGTCGTGGCGTCTATCTGGGCGCGTTCGTGTTGGCCGTGGTCTATGCGTTCGCGGCCTGGCGGGGACGATTGCCTTGGTCGTGGCGAGCGTGCGGACTGGCCGCGGCAACGCTGGCTCTGGCCAGTTTCGTTTCGGTGCCCCTGGTGGGAAAGATGCCCTGGGATTTTCCCGGCCTTCTGGTGGCGCGACTGGCGCAGACGTTCCAGTCGCACGACATGTCCAATCAGACCCGCTGGATGGCCTGGGCCGTGGCCTGGGACATGGTGCGGCAGTCGCCCCTGGTCGGGTCGGGATGGGGCGCCTTCGGCTTCGAGTACTTCCAGTTGGCGCCGGCGCGGGGAGCGGGAGCTCATTTCGGGTGGCCGGTGGCCAATTCCGTTCCACTGCGGTTGATGGCCGAGACCGGTGTTGTCGGCGTCGGCCTGTGGTCCATGGCCGCCTGGCCCGCTTGGCGTGCGCTGGTTCGGCCGGTGTCTCCGCAGTGGGACAGGTCGGCGTTGATCCTGGCGTCCGCCTGCGTGGCAGTCGCCGTCCAAGCGTTCACTCATTCCATGATACAGCTTCCGTATCTATGGATTGTATTTGGAGTTAGCGCGGCTATCGGTGCCAGGCCTTCCGGTGTGGTCTAGATGTTGCGTATCTTGATCCCAGCGTTGCAGGTAGGCCCGGGCCAAACCGGAGTTGGCACCTATACCCTGGAGTTGATCCGGGGAATGACCAAGGTGTCTCGCTCCGTCGAAGTCCTGGTCGCGGCCCCGTACCCAGAATACTTCGATTTTCTCACGAAGATCGATGGATTCGATGTGGTGCCGACCATGCTTCGAGGGGATACTCCCCGCGGACGGATGATGGCCATCCACACGACGATTCCCGCGACGGCGCGGCGATTGGGAGTGGACGCCGTCTTTGGTCCAAACTTCATCGCGCCGGTCTGGGGCGGGTTTCGCACGGCGGTCACGGTCCACGACCTGACGTACCGTCGGTTTCCCGAGACGACGACGCGGACCAAACGAGCCTACTACCATCTGATGGTGGGACGCTCGGTGAAACGGTCCACGCGCGTCTTTGTCAGTTCCAGAGCGGTGGGGAACGAACTCCTGGAGCTCGATCCCCAATTGGCCGAACGAATCAGGCTTACACCCTTGGGGGTACCGCCGACCTATCTGGAGAATGGCGACCGCGACTCGGGAAGGGCAAACGAGTTCACACGAACTCCGCGCCGTGACTTCCTGTTCGTGGGCACCGTGGAGCCTCGGAAGAATCTAGCTCGGATATTGGCGGCGCACTCAAACCTGTGTCGTCAAGATGCTGCATTCCCGGCGCTTCGCGTCATTGGTGGAAAAGGTTGGCAGGACGCCGAGATTCGAAGGGCCGTGATCGACCACTTCGACCCCCGGCGGTTGTTGCTCCTCGGCTATCGCTCCGACGCGGAGTTGGTCGAGGCCTACGAAACCGCGTTGGCATTGGTCTTTCCGTCGCTCTACGAGGGCTTCGGTCTGCCTGTCCTCGAGGCCATGGCCCGAGGGTGCCCGGTGCTCACTTCCCGTGGAATCGCTACCGAAGAAGTTGCGGGTAACGCCGCGCTGCTCGTGGATCCCGCCAGTCAGGGGAGCATCGAGCAGGGCTTGCATCGACTCGCAGCCGAGCCTACTCTGCGGCGGCGGCTCACTCAGGCCGGTCTCCGGCGCGTTGGTTGCTTCTCATGGGAGCGCTGCGCGCGGGCGACACTGGACGGACTGGCTGAGATCGAGCCACGGCGCAGCTGACGTGATGAGGTAGGGAATCGTATGACCGCGTGGATGACCATGACGTTGCTGTTGGTGGGGGTAGCCATGCTCACGCATGCGCTGATGCCCGCCGTGCGAAAACTCGCCGTTGCCTGGGGTCTGGTAGATCACCCGAGTTGGCGGCGCAACCAAACCGAAGCCGTTCCCTGCAGCGGCGGGCTGGCGATCTACGCCGCGGTCGTGATCGCGGCGGTCGGCTTGAGTCTGTGGGTGGGCGTGCCGTTTTCCTCGCACGCCCTGTTGGCCCTGGGGCTCGCCGGATTGGGTACGCTGGTGCTGGGCGTACTCGACGACCGGTTTGGGCTTCACGCCGAAAAGAAACTACTGGGTCAGATCGTCGTGGTGTCTTTGCCTCTGGCGAGCGGCCTTACATTGGAATCGATCCAATTGCCAGGCCTGGGACTGGTGGAGTTCGGTTTCATGTCCGGTCCCATTACATTGTTCTGGTACCTGGGATTCATCAACAGCGTGAACCTGATCGACGGTCTCGACGGTCTCGCGAGTGGCATCGTGTGCCTCGTGTTGGGAGCGTTGTTGGTCGTGGTGGCGCCCGCTGATCCGGTGGCTGCGGTTTGGGTAGTGGCGTTACTCGGCGCCGTGGCTGGGTTCCTGCGCAACAATCTATCGCGCCGACGCATATTCCTCGGCGACGCGGGTTCCATGCTGCTGGGGCTGTGGCTGGCTGGTCTTACCCTTGGCGTTTCCCGTACCACTCCCTCGGTATCGACGTTGGCCATCCTGGCCATGGCGGTTCCGGTCATCGATACGAGCACCACCATCCTTCGGCGCTGGCGTCGTGGCGTGAGCGTGTTCCGGGCCGATGATGAACACCTACATCACCGCTTGCTACGCCTGGGCACCACGCCACGCCGTGCGGCCGCGTGCCTGTGGATGCTGACCCTATCAGCGGCCGCCGCCGGCGCCATGGTCTACGGTGTGGCCGGCGCGGGTGTTTTGGCGCTTGGTGCGCTAGCGGCCGCGGCGATCGAGTTTGCCTACACGCTTCCACGCGGTGGCCAGCCCACGGCCAAGGAAGCGTTTCTCTACGTATTGGGCCTCGCACCTCTGGCCGTCAACGAAGAACCGCGACCACGCTTGGCGGAGGTGATCGAGATGCAGCCCTACCAGCGCTTGCGTCGCGCGCCCTCGGCTGATCATCCAGTTCCCCCGCCACCGGCGAAAGAGCCCAGCAAGCCGGCGACCACCGGCCGAACGGCGGCCAAGGTTGGCGCGGCGGGTGAGGCTCAGAAAGATGTCGTTCTGGCCGCTACCGACGAACCTCGCTGAACTGCTGCGCGAAGCTCGGCGGCGTGGTCCGATCGTCGAGGTGGGTGGCGGCGCGGGTTCGTTCGTCGAGTGTCTGGGCCGCTTGGGTCTGGATGCCGTCCTCCTGGATCTGATGCCGCAGCCAACCATCGGCACGCTCGCCGTTGCCGGCGATTGGTCGTCGCTTCCCTTCGTTCGCGGATCGTTGGGGGCCGCCGTCTGGGCCAACGCAGTGCGCCATGTTTCGCGGCACGACGGGCCCGACGTGGCTGAGCAGGTATGGGACGCGCTGAGCCCCGGCGGTGTGGTTGTGGTGCTTGAAGATCATCCTGACGCGCAGACAATAGCCCAGCAGAACTATCGTGAGGTCCTGACCCTTCTGGCGGGGCGCGATCCGTCGCGCGGCGCCGCCGTGGGTCCTCAATGGCTACGGGGATGGGCGGATCGGTGGGGCGAGCCGGTCCTGGAGGCCGAACTGCCCAATACATGGTCAATCCAGGACGCGCTGGAGCCGTTGCGCTGGCTGCGCGCGCGCGCGGAATCTGGCGACACGGTCGAATTGGATCGATTGGAACGGCGCGTGCAGTCGCATGGCATGGAGTACGGGGACTACTGGATGCGTGCCTATAAAAAGCCTCGGGGAGACGCGACACTGTGAAAACCAAACCCATTGTCTTGGCTCTGACCGTGGTTTTCGCGGCGTTGGCCGTTGCCAATCTGGCGGCACCGCCCGCTTCAAAAGTGGATTTCGGAGCGTGGGGAGTCGTTGTCCTGCAGAGCGACGACTGGGGCTTCGAGGCTTCGTTTCCCAACGAGGTCGCGGCCCAGGCGTTGAAGGACCTCACTACCGAGCTGGGGCCGGGCATGCAAGCCTACGCCACCACCAGTCTCGAGCAGGCGGCGGACATCGACTCTCTGGCCACGTTTCTGGCCGGGTTCATCGATGCCGACGGGTTGCCGGCCGTCTTGCAGGCCAACACCGTGGTTGCGGGCTTGGACCTTCTGCGTCCGGGCGCAGACAACTGGTCCCTGCATGAGAGTGGAATGGGCGAGGGTCCTTATTTTCGACCGTCTCTGGGATTCGCGGTGGACCGTGCCATCGAACGTGGCGTGTGGTGGCCCGAGCTTCATGGGTTGACCCATTTCGACCTGGAGCGTTATCGCGCGGCCTACGAGAACAAGGACCCGTGGGCGTTGGCTGCACACGAGTATGGGGTGTTGGCCTACAAGGGTTGGCTTCTGGACGCTGAGCTCTCCGGAACCGATCCGCAACACGCCGTGGATATCGCCCAGGAGAGTGTATTGCGATTCGAGCGGCGTTTCGGGCGCCGCCCGTCGTCTGTCATCGCGCCGCGTTACCGATGGGGCGCCGAAGACGAAGATGCATGGGAAGCGCTGGGCATCACGGTAGTGCAAGCCAAGCGCGAACAAGTTGATCCGACATTGAACCCCGGGAGCACGGTGGGGCGGGTACGCAAATGGTTGCGTCGCTGGTGGGATACCAGGTCACGTGGTCTGGTCTATCTTGAACGCCACGCTCGTCTCGAACCGTACGGCGAGTCCGACCCGGCCTGCGGCCAGTGCGCCTTTGCCGCGGTCGACGCGGTGCGCGCGGCCTGGCGTGAGGGGAAGCCCGGGATCATCTCTTCGCATCGAGTGCAGTTTGTGAATTTTGACTCCCGGGTCGTGAAGGCCGGGCGCGAGCAGTTGGCGACCGCGCTTCGCCTGTTGGCCGATGATCGTCCAACCCGGTACCTCCTGGACATCGAGGTGGCGCAGCTGAAGCGGTCTGGCTACTCGGTGATTCACCGGGGCCAGAGTTGGATCGTCCGCAACTACAGTCCGCGGGATCGTGTAATCCAGCTCACACCGGATCTCCCGCCGCGACTCTATTCGCCGGGTACCCACGTGGTGGAAGCCCCGGAGTCAAATCGCGGCCCGTCGTAGCTGGTACTGGCACGTCCTTCCTCCTATGTTCACTTCTCGCAGGAACTCAGGGTTTCACTGCGTTGACACCCATTTTTAGGGTGCGGTATCCTTCATGGGTTGCTTTGTTCCTGCCACGGGGGCTTGGTGCCCCTGTCCTTCCTGTACGAAGCAACCGCGCGCTCGTCATTTGGTGATGCAACTTTGGCCGTTTCTCGACATCGACACGCCGCATGAAGCACCCCCACAGACGAATCTGTTTGCACTACGGGCTTTCTCCTCGTTGCCCTATCTCGCACTCGTTCCCCAGGAGGAACCGCATGCCTGCTCTCTGCCGCGCCAAGTCTGGTGCTGGTTCGGGCGTATTCGTATTCGCGATGCAAGCTCTCGTTTCACTCTTAGTCTTCTTCGCGCTGGCGACAGTGGGTTCGTCCGCTTCGCTTGCGAGCACGATCGAGCACCGCGTTGCCTTCGACGTCGAGGAGGTTCTGGTTGTTCTACAGAGCGACGGAACGCGGTACGAAATAGATGGAACGCGTACGATCTTCGAGACGGGCGCACCGGCGTTGGTTTTCGAATCGCGTCAATTTGTCTTGCCGCACGCAACTCGGTTGAGTGGCGTGCAACTGCTCGACGCGAAGTGGCAGGTCGTCGATCGCCCCGAGCGAATCGCCAACGTCGGTCGGCACGTGAACGCCGACGGCGAATCGGTCGCGGGGCAACACTTGGTCGATGAGTTGGCGTTCGACGCGAAAGCAGTGACGTATCCGCGGCGGGCGGTGTTGGAATCGGGCACGCAGATCATGCACGGCTACAACATCGGTGCGGTCCAGGTATTTCCGTTGCGCGTGCGCGACGGCGCGGTGGAGCTGCTGACCAGTGGGCGCATCTTGTTGGACGTGGAGCAGACGGGCGAAGACGTCTTACGGCGTACCGTCGATTGGCCCGGCTACCGGGCGCGTGAGATGGCCGAGGTACAGGCGCTGGTTGCAAACCCATCGGACGTCGCCGGCTTCGCGCCGCCCGCGGGAATTGATCCGTCGCAGGCGCCCGCGCGTCCGAAGACGGTTTCTCTACCCGAGGGGCGCGTCGAGTACGTCATCGTTACGGTGCCTTCGCTTGTGTCCGCGTTCCAGCCCCTGGCTGACGCCAGGACCCGCGAGGGGCTTCCGTCCGCAATCGTCACCGACCAATGGATCATGGACAACTACCGCCGCGGCGGCGACGTTCAGGAATCGATCCGTTTCTTTCTGCAGGCAGCCTACGCAGAGTGGGGACTCCGATTCGTGCTATTGGGTGGAGATGACAATGTTCTTCCGGCCCGATACGCGGAGAGCTTTTTCTACCCGGGGGGAGGCGTTGGTACGAACATTCCGGCCGACCTGTACTTCGGTGCCTTGGATGGCAATTGGAACGCAGATGCCGACGGTGTCTACGGCGAAGCGTTCCGTAGTTTCCTGGATCCCGGTGACGGTGCTGACATGCTGGCTGAAGTTTTCGCCGGGCGCGCGCCAGTACAAGATGTCGCGCAGACCAACATATTCGTGAACAAGGTTCTCGAGTACACGACACCGTCGAGCACGGCCTACCTGGGTCGCGCCCTGTTTCTCAGCGAAGTCTTGTTCCCGGCCGACTGGGACGGCTTCGAGCCGATCGTTCTGGATGGGGCCACGCTCAGCGAGGACATCATCTTCAACAGCATCATCGGCGGCGGCAACCTCATGCAGAGCTGGCGCCTGTACGAAAATGATGCCGCCTACGTGGGTGCGCTTCCAGAAACCAAGGCAGCCGCCCTGGACTCCATGGAGACGGGCAACTTCGGTCTGGTGCACCATGTTGGGCACGGCTTCTTCTACAACATGAGTGTGGGCGATGCGAATCTGTTCGCGGGCGATGCCGAAACCCTCACCAATGATCCCAACTATTTCGTGGTCTACGCGCTGAACTGCAGTTCGGGTGCATTCGATTTCGACTGCTTGCTCGAGCGGTTCATACAGAACCCCAACGGTGGCAGCGTGGCCAGCATGGGAGCGGCGCGTGCGGCGTTTGCCACCACGGCCGACGACTACCAACAGCGGTTCTACGCCGAGGTCTTCGTGGCCGGTCGACAGCGAATCGGCGACGCCGTCAATTCGAGTCGAGTGCCATTCTCGGGTAGCACGCTGACCGACACTCCCGATCGATGGACGCACCTTACCTATACTCTGCTGGGAGATCCCACTCTTTCCATGTGGCGCGAGGAACCCCGCACGGCGGGTGTGACGCACGCCGCATCCGTCGCGCTGGATGACGGGTCATTCGCGGTAAACGTGACCGACGGAGGTAGCGCCGCGTCCGGAGTCCTGGTTGCTCTCACCCGCACCGACGGCGGATTTGCCTCGGGCCTTACCGACGTGAATGGCGACATCACCTTGTCGTTGAACTCGTTGGTTCACACCACAGGCAATATGACTTTGAATGTTTCCCAGGGCAATCTGATGCCCTACACGGTCAACATCCCGGTCAACGCCGCGAGCGGCGCCAAGGTGCTGGCTACGTTGTCCTCGGTCGATGATTCCTCGGCCCTCCCGGCCAATGGCGACGGTGACGGCACCGCCGACAGTGGCGAAACGGTGCGATTGCTGTTCGATTTCCTCAACAACGGCAGCGGGGTCATGGCCACGAACGTGTCGGCTACGTTGTCGGCCGTCAGCGCGCCTGGGGCGACCATCGATGATGCCAGCATCACGGTGATCGATCTGCCCGGTGGAGCCAACTCGGTTCCCAGCGACGCCTTCGTCGTGACACTTGATCCGACCATCGGTGACGGAACGTTCCTGGACTTCCAGGTCGACGTAACGAGTGATCAGGGCTCGTGGAGCCAGGACTTCGAATTGCTGGTGCTTGCACCCGAAATCGAGGTTGCGAGGGTCCAGTACGACGACTCGGTGACCGGTGACAACAACGGCGTGATCACCAACGGGGAGAACATACAGCTACGAGTGGAGCTGAAGAACTACGGAGCTGGCGATGCGGCTCCGATTTCCGGCGTTCTCAGTTCGTCCTCCGGGAACGTGACCATCGTCGATGGTTCCAACACCTGGAACTCGCTCGCGCTGCTGGAGAGCGGGGAGGGCGTTGGTACGTTCGAGACCATCGAGTCTGACGCCAGCGTCGAGAATTTCATGACGCTGACGCTGACGGACGACTGGGGTCACGTCTGGACGCATCAGTTCGAGCTGCGGCCGCCGGCCGCACCGCTTGCTCTCTTGCTGGACACGTCTCTTTCGCCCGACAGCATCGCGCTGCGCATGTCGTCGGCGTTCCAATTCCATTTCCTGGGGTTCCGTGCCTACCGCGCCGACGATCCGGGCGGACCCTTCACGGAAATCACCATCGACAAGCTCGATGGTTCCGGTTTCTACCACGACACGGGACTGGCCTCTCTGACCAAGTACTACTATCAGGCCACGGTGGTCGATTCCTCATGCGTGGAGAGCGTACCTACCCCGGTGGCTTCGGCTAGCACCTCGCCGCCGGAGCTCGCCGGTGGATTTCCGATTCCCCTGAATCGGGAACTCGCCGGCCCGTCGGCCGTGGGGGATCTACGGGGCGACGGCAGCAACGTGGTCACGTTCGGAGCCGACTACATCATGGCCATCGATTCCAACGGTGACGAGCTGGTTGACGGAGACAATTTCTCCCAGACCCTCGGACCGTTGGCTGGCCCGGCCAACGAACCCGATCGGCGCTACACCCCTTCGGGAGTTGCGTTGGCGGACCTGGACGGCGACATGGCCGACGATGTGGTCGCGGGCAACTGGAACACGTTCGAGATCTGGGCCGTGAAGGGCGACGGGTCTGACGTGCCGGGCTGGCCCCGCACCATGAACTTCCAGAATTGGGCGACGCCATCGATCGGCGATCTGGACAACGACGGCGACTTTGAGATCGTGGTGAACAACGCCGGCGGACGGACCTACGTTTGGCACCACGACGGCACCGATTTCTTCGACGGAGATGCGAACCCCGGTTCGATCGGTGTATTTCACGTGCGTACGGGCGAAAACTTCGGTCGTTCCACGCCGCTGCTGTTGGACGTTGACGGTGACGGCACGCTCGAGATCATCTTCGCCACGCACTTTCGCAACGGCGCGGATAATTTCGTGTACGCGCTCAAGAACGACGCGACGGCGCCTCCGGGATGGCCCAAGAATCTGGGGCCCGGCGGCTACGGAGTTACCGGTCTTGTCGCCGCCGATCTGAACAACGATTCGGTGATGGAGATCATCTACCCGTGCGACAACGACAATCTGTATATCTGGGAACCCGATGGTTCAGACTACGGAACGTTCCCGCAGGTCTTCACGAGCCAGGGCGCTGATCTGGACTCCATCACTCCCGGCGCCGCGGTCGCGGACTTCGATGGCGATAGCGACCTGGAGCTGGTCGTCGTATCGGTCACATCCGACAGCAATTGCTACGTGCATCTCAAAGATGACGACGGCGTCACGCGGACCGGCGGGGCGAACATCTGGCCGCGCCAACTTCCCGGTCGTTCGGAGACGTCTCCGGTCATCGGCGATATCGACGGTGATGGATCGCTCGATATCCTGGTAGGGATTGGTGGCGGCTCCGACACGCTTCCCAATCAGTTGTTCGCCTTCGACGTGAACGGCGAAGATGTAGCGGGCTTTCCCATTACGCTGAGCGGATCGATCAAATCGACGCCGGTGATCACCGATTTCGATCAGGATGGTGATACCGATATCGTGTACGCCGGCTTCGATCGCAATCTACATATCTGGGACATGCCGTTCTCGTACAGCGCGACCAACAATCCCTGGCCGACGTTCCACGCGAACAATCAACGCACGGGCGTTTTCTCCTACGATCCGCTCACGGCGGTCACGGGGGCGGGCTTCCAGTTGCGGCCAGTTCGCGGGGGAGTCCAGATCACGTCGACGCTCGAAGGCGCGTTGCCCGAGAATCTCAGAATGAACCTCGAGCGACGCGTGGGAGAGCAGACGGTCTACACTCGTCTGGCCGACGACCTGGAGGCGGTGGATGGGCGGATCGAGTACACCGATCGAGCGGTCGAGTCGGGCGAAACCTACCAGTACCGTCTGATCAACGACCGCATGGCGTTGCAGTTCTTTTCGCAGACGATTACCGTACCGGTGGTGGCGGCCAGGTTGCACGCCAATCGTCCGAATCCATTCAATCCCAGCACGACGATTCCGTTCGAGGTGCCCGGATCCGCGGGTGCGTTGGTGCCCACGACGCTCGAAATCTATGATCTCTCGGGGCGCCGCGTCAGGGTCCTGGTAGCGGGACCGTTGGCGCCGGGTCGTCACGAGCTGACCTGGGATGGTCGGGACACGCAGGGTGGCACGGTGAGCTCGGGCGTGTATTTCGCGAAACTCAAAGTGGCGGGCGAGTCCCGCACGGTGAAGATGACGCTGGTGAAATAGCCGGTTCGATGGCCAGGCGGCGGGGAGCTGGTGGAGTCTCGACACCAGCTTGCTTGCTGGCCGTGGTGGGAGAATGATAAACTGTGAGCCCGGATTGGAAAATTCGCCTGCCAATCCGGGTCTCACCTTTTTATCGCCGCAACCCGGCGGGAGGACCTGACCGCACATTGCTACCGGTGACGACGGACTTTCCCTGGGTCCACTAGCTAGCGGTTGGGGCAGCGGCAAAGAGCTTGCGCGCCCATCGTTTCCGTCATACGGCGGAAATGCGTTCTCATTTCAGGAGTTGATCCATCCATGCGTCGAAATCGCAGCCTGGGCCATGCTGTTTGCTTCGGTCTACTGACTCTCATCCTGCTTGGAAGTAGCTCTCTTATTGGCGGCGAAGCCCGCGCCGAGAGCATTGAGGTAGATCTTCCCAACTACGGACAACCGTCGTGGAAGGACGGTCGCTTCGACGTCCCTGGCGCGGCCTTGCTGCGCGACATGGGCCGGCCGGAGCTGCCCGTGCGGCGGGTCGAGGTGCTGATTCCCCGCGACCGCATGGTCGTGGACGTGCGTTACGTCACCGATACGCCGCGGTCCCTGGGGTTGCGCCGCGAAGCAAAGGTGTTTCAGGGTGAAGCGGTCCCTGGTCAGTCGACGTTGGAGATCCGACTGTTTGACGACGCCGTGGTAGCCGCCGCCGGTGTGTACCCGCCGGTCGCCGCGCGCCTTGGTTCCGATCAGTACCTACATGGCTATCATCTGGTGGGTGTGGAGTACTATCCGGTCCGCCAGGAGCTCGCCACCGGTGAGTTCACGGCGGTCGACGGCGGCAGGCTCGAGTTGGAGCTGGCGCCACGCGAGGATTCGCGCATCATCGTTGACCGTGAGCGCGACGTACCTGGCTGGCGCGAACAGGTGGCGCGCCAGGTGATGGCCCGGGTTGCCAATCCGTCCGCGGTCACTGGCTACCCGTTGCCCGCTCAGGTTGCGGCCAAGCCGACGGAGTCGGCGGCCCTCCGCAAGACCCCCAGTCTCGCCACGAGTCCGGTCCGATACCTCATTGTGACCAATGCGGCCTTGGCCGGTGAGTTCCAGCGCCTGGCCGACCACCGGACGGCTCTGGGGCTGCCGGCGTTGGTCGTCACGGTCGAGGACATCCTGGCCAACTACCGTCAGGGCCTGGACCTGGCGGAAACGATTCGCCTGTACGTGAGCGACGCCTATTCCAAATGGGGCGTGGACTACTTGCTGATAGGCGGCGACAGCGGCGTGATCCCGCCGCGATACGTCAGGTCCACGTTCTACCCGGCTGGTGGTCACACCGATATTCCCGCCGACCTCTACTTCGGTGGACTGGATGGAAATTGGAACGACGACGGTGATTTCACATTCGGTGAACCATTCGTCAGCGGCGTCGAGCTGGGTGATTTCGTGGACTTCACCCCCGAGGTCGCGTTCGGGCGAGCTCCCGTCAGCAACGTTGCGCAGGCCCAGACGTTCGTCGACAAGGTCCTGGAGTACGAGATCCCGACCAACACCGGGTACCAGGCCGAGGCCTTGTTCGCCAGCGAAGTCCTGTTTCCCCAGGATTGGGAACTCGGTGACACCATTCAGCTCGACGGGGCGGTGTTCAGTGAAGACCTCGTGAACAATCTGCTTCCGTGCGATCCGTACGGTTCATATGTCGGCCTTCGCCAGTATCAGAACGATACCGCCTGGCCAGGATCGGTACCCGAGACCAAGGCCAGCATCCTGAACACCCTGAGTTCGGGCACGAAGGGCCTGTTTGATCACATCGGCCACGGGTTCTTCTTCAACATGAGCGTGGGCGATGACAACATCGTGGTGGGTGACGCCGATGCGCTGACCAACGCGCCCAACTACTTCACGCTGTACGCGTTGAATTGCAGCTCGGCCGCGTTCGACTTCAACTGTCTGTTGGAGCGGTTCATGCAGAACCCCAACGGCGGCTCCGTGGCGTCGATCGGAGCCTGTCGCGCGGCATTCCCGAACTCGGCCAATGGTTACCAGCAGGAGTTCTTCGAAGCGGTCCTTTGCGATGGCTTCACCCGCCTGGGCGATGCGATGAACGAGAGCCGTCTTCCGTTCACCGCCAATACATTCTGGAATACACCCGATCGTTGGACCCACTTCACGTATACCCTGCTCGGAGATCCAGCCATGCCCATGTGGCCGACGGCGCCGCGTGCGGCCGTGGTCAGTGCGCCGGCCTCGACCTTCCCGGGCAAGCAGGTGCTGAACATCACGGTGACCGACCAGGCGACGACGTCACCGCTGGTGGGCGCCACGGTCACGTTTTCGAAGAACAATGAAGACTACGTGGTGGCCACGACCGACGGTTCGGGCATGGTCAGCGTCGAATTCGACGCTGAAACCCTGGGCGATATCGACGTGTGGGTGAGTGGCCAAGGCACGCTTCCGACCCTGAACACGGTATCGGTCGTCGATCCGGCTGCGCCCGCGCTTGCGGTCGATACCATGGCATTCAGCGACGATGGCGTGGGCGCGAGTATTGGCAACGGCAACGGTCGACTCGAGGGCGGCGAGCGCATCGAGATCACCCCGTCGGTTCTCAACGCGGGAAGCGCTGCATTCGGCGGCGGCACGCTGACGCTTACCACGAGCGATGCGTATCTCACGATCATCGATGGAACCGCCGCCATCGGCGCCATCAGCGGTGGTGGCAACGCCATGGCCGGCGACGCGTTCGTGGTGGACGTGGGGATTGGCCTGCCCGATGGACACGAGGCAACGATTACTATCACGGCCGATGACGGTGGCGCGGGCAGCTGGCCCGACACCGAGGTCGTGCTGTTCAAGGCTGCCGAGCTGGAAGTCGTGAAGGTGGAGTGGAACGACGCTCCGTTTGGCAACGGCAACGGAACGCTGGATCTGAATGAAGACGTGGAAATCGTGGTCACGCTGAAGAACTTTGGCGCGGGGAGCGTCCAGAGTGTCACCGGTGCGCTCACGAGCGCCGATGCCGCGGTCACCATCATCGACGGCAACGCCAGTTGGGCGGCCATGGCCAACCCGCTGGACTCGGCCGACAACAGTTTGGCGATCCTTAGAGCTTCGCAGAACGAGGTGTCCTCACCTCACCTGTACGATCTGAGTCTCACCGACGACCAAGGCCGCGTACAGATCGTCCAATTCGATCTGGACATGCCGGCCCAGGTGCTGGGCGTGGAGCCGGGCGTGGGCGGGCCGGGGGAGACGGTCGTCAATTGGTTCCAGACGGCGGACGTCGATCTCTACGGGTATCGCGTGTACCGCCGCAACGGGGGAACCACTGATCCGTTCACGGTGGCCAGTCCGGACATCATCGTAGGTAGTGCTACGTTCCGAGACTCAGGCCTCGCGCCACTCACGAGCTTCGACTACGTGGTTTCGGCCATCGACACGGGACGTCTGGAGGGGCCGTTGTCGGACATCGTCACCGCGTCCACCGCGCCGTCCGAAATATCCTGTTTCCCGCTGCCCATGGATCTTGAGGCCAGTGCGAGCATGGCCGTGGATCATGTGGATCTCGACGGGGTACTGGACATGGTGATCGGCGCCGACAAGGTGCTCGTGATCGATGGCAACTGCGCCGAGAAGCTCGATGGTGATGCCGACGCCCAGACCTTCGGGCCTATCACCGACGTGGCGTTCAAGTTCACGCCGCCGTCGATCGCCCTGGGTGACCTTGACGGCATCGCGGGCAAGGAAATCGTCACGTGCAACTGGGGCTCGTCGACCGAGCCCGACCTGCGAGCGTGGGTGTTCGACGAGATGGGCAACGTGCTTCCGGGATGGCCGGTGTCGCTGCGCGCGAAGAACTGGAGTTCACCGGTGCTGGGTGACCTCGACAACGACGGCGATCTGGAGATCGTCATCCACGACGTGGCCGGTTACACCTACGCATTTCACCACGATGGTACCGAGGTCGCCGATGGCGATTCGGATCCCGGCACCTTTGGCGTGATCGCGCCACGTGCGACCATCAGTGGCGTCAACGAGAGCTTCGGGCGCATGACCCCCGCGTTGTACGACGTGGATGGTGACAACAACCTGGAGATCCTCTACGGCACGAAGATGCAGAGCGATGTGGCGTCAGACATGTACTTCGCCTACAAGACCGACGGCTCGGGAACGAATGCGGCCGGATGGCCCAAGGTCATGGGTACCCGCTCGGAGTTCCTGTGCAGTCCGGCCATCGCCGACATCAACAACGACGGCATCGACGAGATCATGCAGCTGTGTGAGAACGATTCGATGTACGTATGGCATCCCGACGGTAGCAACGTGGCGCCCTGGCCGAAGAAGTTCACGTCACAGTCGGTCGACAAGAACTCGTTGGCACCCTCGATTGCCCTGGGCAACTTCACGAATGACGCTTTCATCGAGATGGTGATCATGGAGACGCTGCAGTCCGGCGGAACGCGATGCCAGATCGTGGACCACCTGGGCAACACGTTGCCGGGTTGGCCGCTGACGGTCGTGAATATCTCCGAGTCGAGCCCGGTGGTCGGCGACATCAACGGCGATGGCGAGCTCGACGTGATCCTGGGTGTGGGCGGTCTGGGCGAGGAGCAGAACTTTGTCCATGGGTGGAACAAGGACGGCACCGTCATCGCGGGCTTCCCGATTCTGCTCGATGGGTTCGCGCGAGCCACGCCGACCCTCACCGATTTCAACGGCGACGGAAACATCAACCTGTTGTTGGCGTCCTGGGACAAGTTGATCCACGTATGGGATCTGGGTGCGCCGTACAATTCGTCGTTGGTTCCGTGGCCCACGTTCCGTGGCAATGTCTATCGCAACGGAATCTATGATTTCACGGTTCCCACCGCGGCGCCCGAGGTGCCGGGGGCGGGTCGGGCGATTATTCCGCTCTTGCACGCCAACGTGCCCAACCCATTCAACCCGCGCACGGTGCTGAGCTACGAAGTTCCCCAGGGCCCCGATGCGCAGGTTCGTCTGTCGGTCTACGACGCGGCGGGCCGCCTGGTCGTGACCTTGCTCGACTCGCGCATGTCGGCGGGTTCGCACGAGGCGACCTGGTTGGGTCAGAACGAGGCCGGAAAGGCCGTGGCATCAGGCGTGTACTTCGCGCGGTTGGAAGTCGACGGGCACACCAGTCAGACGCGCAAGATGGCCCTTGTGCGGTAGCCCGCTCTCAAGTTGATAGGTTGTTTGGGGCGCGGTCGCTGGATCGCGCCCCTTTTTTTGTCCCGTCCCGCCGAGGCTGACGGCTTACTCGCAGAGCCAACCCCTTGACGCCAGGTGAGCTTGGATCGCGGCGGCTACCAGCGTGTTGGCCATTGGCGTCAGGTGCTCGTCGGTGGCGCTCAGACGCAGGCTCCGAGGATCGTAAGGGCGCAGCGTTTCCACCAGGTCCAGTGTATCGAAGCCGCGATCGGCCGCGGCCTGGGCGACCTGGGCGTGGATCTGGCCGTACCGATAGCGGTCCCATCCTTCGACCGGCACTTCGGGAAACAGGACCAGGAGCAGGGGGGTTCCGTTGGCGCCAGCCTGGGTGGCCATGGCATCGAAAGACTGCGTGACACTGCGCCACGAATCACTGCCCACGGCGTGGAGAGCTTCGTAGAAGTTACCGTTGCCCAGGCGCTTGCGTTGCCAGAGATCGTGGCCACGAGCGATCAATCGCAGGACGTGGGATCGCTGCCACCACTCGACCTTGGCGAAGTGCGAAGGGAGCGGCTGGATCGGACGATGCTGCGGGTCGTTCATTACATAGCCCACGATGATCAGGTCGGGCTCGAACGGCATGACCTTATGCTCCAACACCGCCGCTTCGTGCCGGGTGCCGTAGCCGCTTACGCCGAAATTGAGAACGTCATAGTCGCATGCGGCCGCGCGTTGGTTCAGACGGCCTTCGAGCTGATGGCAGTACGTGGCGTGTTGCTCCACTCCGAATCCAAACGTGAAGCTGTCGCCAACCACCGCGATGCGCACCAGGCGCCGTCCGAGCGGGCCCCGGGGCTCGTCGTCACGCATGCCCAGTGAGTTGGTGCGTACGCGGGCGCCGCGCGCCATCTGATCGCGATTGGGAGCCAGTTCGTAGTCCAGCCCCGGCGTGGTCGAGGGCTGGTGCAGCAGAGACCTCCACTCCGCGTCGAAATCGTCGGCCGGGGGCCGTCGGTAGTTCACGGGGGCTATCAGCGCCAGCATGGCCTCGGCCAGGCCCAGGGTCAGCACGATGGTCAGGGTGACCAGGACCGCGGCGGTTCGACGGTGGTGCAAATGGGGGGTTCCTTTGCGAACGCGGATTGTGACTTTCGCCAATATTGGCGCAATGCTAGAGTCGTCCCAAGCGCTTTTCCTCCGATGTCTGGTGGATACCATGAACGATTCTCGCCGTTCGAACGACGAGAAGTTGCAATCGCTCCTGAATGCGTCGCTTCTGCTCAACAGCACGCTGAGCATGAAGGACATATTGCACACGCTGAGCCTCCACGCCACGCAGCACACCGGTGGCGATCGTTGCACCCTGTACCTGGTGGAAGCCAAGCACCTGGTCAGCGAGGTGGCCCTGGGCGACGGTATGCAGGAGCTGCGCATGCCGCTGGGCGAGGGCATCGCCGGGCACGTGGCGGCGTCCGGCCAGCGCCTGCTGATCGACGACGCCTACCGCGACGAGCGTTTCAACCCGGCGTCGGACAAGTCCACCGGGTACAAGACCAGGAACATGCTGGTCGTACCCATCAAGGACCGCACCGGCAGCGTCATTGGTGTGCTTCAGGTCCTCAACAAGGAAGGCGGCGAGGGGTTCAGCGAGGAAGATGCTCGCTACCTGGAGATCATGGCGGGTCATGCCGCGGTGGCCATCCAAAACGCCCGCGTGTACGAGAACCTGGCCCACGAGCGCAATGATCTGCAGAAGGAGAACTCGCGGCTGCGACGTAGTGGTTCCAAGAAGGTCGAACCGATCGGCAGCAACCCTCGGTTTCGTGACGCGGTGGAAATGGCCGAGGGCGTGGCCCAAAGCACGGCCAACGTGCTGCTGCGTGGCGAATGTGGCTCGGGAATGGGCTTTTTCGCGCGGTATATCCACCAACAGAGCAAACGCGCCAACGGTCCGCTCGTGCAGATCAACTGTTCGGCCATACCCGAGGACCTTATCGAAGCTGAGTTGTTTGGCATCGAGAAGGGCGTGGCCACCGGCGTGGATGCACGCAAGGGCCGCCTGGAGATGGCCAATCGCGGCAGTTGTTTTCTGGACGAGATTGGCGACATGAGCAATTCGGCCCAGACGAAGGTGCTGAAGGTCATCGAAGATCGCGAGCTGGAACGTGTGGGTGGCCGCCAGGTCTTTCCGATCGACGTCCGAATCGTGGCCGCCACGCACCGCGACCTGGAACAGGCCATCAAGACCAAGGAGTTCAGGGCGGATCTCTACTACCGGTTGAATGTGGTCTCGATCTGGATTCCGCCGCTGCGGGCGCGCGGCCAGGACGTCCTCGAGCTGGCCCAGTTCTTCGTGGGCCGCTTCTCCAAGAGCAATGGTCGCGGGCGGATGCGCATCTCCAACGAAGTATTGGCCATGTTGCAGTCGTACGCTTGGCCGGGCAACGTGCGCGAACTCGAGAACGTCATCGAACGCGCGGTCATCCTGAGTCGCGATACCACGATCGAGCCCAGCGTGTTGCCGCAGGAGATGCGAAACGAACGAGCTGCGCTATCGGCCGAACTCATGACCATTCCGGTGCCGGCAATGTCGGGAGGACCGCCGGTTGAGGCACCCATGCCCAACGATGCGGGCCTGCGCGAGTCGCTCGAAGACTTCGAGCGCGTCCTGATCCGCAATGCCCTCCGCAATGAGCGGGGAGTCCAGACCGAGGCGGCACGCCGCCTGGGTATCTCCGAAAGCAATCTGCGGTACAAGATCAAGAAGCTGGGCATCGACGGTGTCGTCTGACGTCCCCGTAGAGTAGCGCCAATAAACAAGATGCTGATCGAGCCAGGCGATGGCTTGCGGTTCCTTGCGCCACCCGTATCTTTTGGTTCGGATGTCGACGCGGTGGTGTGCCCGCGTCGCGCCTTCGAGCCTGAAATCGTCTTGCGAGCGGTGCAACGCCTGCCTTGCGAGGTTTCTTGTCTTTGCCGCCTATCGCCCAGCGATAGGGGGTCGAGGCGGTGTTTGCTCGAGGTGCGAAATCAATGGATCTAAATCGACTCACCCAGAAGTGTCAGGAAGCCGTCGCCGACGCCCAGCGCCGAGCGGCAGTCGCAGGTCACGTGCAGACCGACGTGGAGCATATGCTTATCGCGTTATTGGACGCCCCCGACGGTCTGATACGGCGGCTGCTCGAGAAAATGCACGTGGATGCCAGTGGCCTGGTATCGGCCGTGGAAAGCTCGCTGGCGCGCCGCGCACGCCAGTCGGGCCCGGGCGTCGAGCCCGGTAAGATCTACGTCTCCCCGCAGTTCAACGAGGTCCTGGCCAAGGCCGACGCGGAGGCGCGTCGCATGAAGGACGAGTACGTGTCGGTGGAGCACGTGTTCCTGGCCATCCTCGAAAGCAAGGGTGAAGGCGCCGATCTCCTGCGCACGCACGGTGTGGAGCGTGACCGGTTCCTGGAGGCTCTTACCTCGGTGCGTGGCAACCAGCGGGTCACCAGCGCCAACCCCGAAGATGCCTACGAGGCGTTGGAGAAGTACGGGTACGACCTCGTGGCGCAGGCGAGGGCCGGAAAACTGGACCCGGTGATTGGCCGCGACATGGAGATTCGACGCGTCATCCGCATCCTCTCACGCAAGACCAAGAACAATCCCGTGCTCATTGGTGAACCCGGCGTGGGCAAGACGGCCATCGTCGAGGGACTGGCACAGCGTATCGTGCGCGGAGATGTACCGGAATGGTTGAAAGACCGCGCCGTGTTCTCACTCGACATGGGGTCGCTGCTGGCGGGCGCCAAGTACCGCGGCGAGTTCGAAGAACGTCTGAAGGCCGTACTCAACGAAATCAAGCGTAGCGAGGGCAGGATCCTGCTGTTCATCGACGAGATCCACACCATCGTGGGCGCCGGCAAGACCGAGGGTTCGACCGACGCGGGCAACCTGCTCAAGCCCATGTTGGCCAGGGGAGAGTTGCATTGCATCGGCGCCACCACGCTGGATGAACATCGCAAGCATATAGAGAAGGACGCCGCGCTCGAGCGCCGGTTCCAGCCGATCCAGGTGGATCCACCCACGGTAGAGGATACCATATCCATTTTGCGTGGCTTGAAGGAACGGTTCGAGCTGCACCACGGTGTACGTATCCTGGATTCTTCTTTGGTGTCGGCGGCGACCCTGTCGAATCGCTACA
This sequence comes from Candidatus Krumholzibacteriota bacterium, assembly GCA_029262065.1. Classification (GTDB taxonomy): domain Bacteria; phylum Krumholzibacteriota; class Krumholzibacteriia; order JAJRXK01; family JAJRXK01; genus JAJDAC01. The sequence goes on from JAJDAC010000021.1 coordinate 84,191, forward strand.
TCACCGACCGTTTTCTTCCCGACAAGGCCATCGATCTCATCGATGAGGCGTGCGCCATGATCCGCACCGAGATCGATTCGATGCCGCAGGCTCTCGACGAGGTGACGCGAAAAGTCATGCGCTTGGAGATCGAAGAGGCGGCGTTGAAGAAAGAGACCGACAGCGCCAGTCAATCCCGCCTGACCGCCTTGCAGCGCGAGCTGGCCGACCTGCAGAGCCAGGCCGACGCAATGCAGGCGCAGTGGCAATCCGAGAAAGCAGCGATCGACAATGTGCGTGAGCTGCGTGGCGCCATCGAGCTTACGCGGCGTCAGATCGAAGAGGCGCAGCGCCAGTACGATCTGGACAAGGCGGCGGAGCTGCGGCACGGGCGACTACCACAAATGGAAGACCAGCTGAAAGAGCTGGAGGCCAAGGTGGATACCGATGGCGACCGCCTGCTGCGCGAAGAAGTGACCGACGACGAAGTGGCCGAGATCGTGTCGCGGTGGACCGGAGTGCCGGTGACGCGACTGGTGGAGGGGGAGCGCGAGAAGCTTCTGCGATTGGATGAGATCCTTCATGAGCGTGTGATCGGCCAGGATCCCGCCGTTCAGCTGGTGGCCGACGCGGTCATCCGTGCCCGGTCGGGCATCAAGGACCCCAAACGTCCCATCGGCAGTTTCATCTTTCTTGGACCCACCGGCGTGGGCAAAACCGAGCTCGCACGGTCGTTGGCCGAGGCGCTGTTCGACAGTGAAGACAACATCGTGCGCATCGACATGTCCGAGTACATGGAACGGCATGCCGTGTCGCGCCTGATCGGCGCGCCGCCGGGGTACGTGGGATACGAAGAGGGCGGGCAACTCACCGAGGCCGTCCGCCGCAAGCCCTACAGCGTGATTCTCTTCGACGAGATAGAGAAGGCCCACCAGGACGTGTTCAACGTGCTGTTGCAGATTCTCGATGATGGTCGGGCCACCGATTCGCAGGGTCATACCGTGGACTTCAAGAACACCGTGATCATCATGACGTCCAATATCGGCTCGCAGGACCTGCTGGATTCCGTAGAGCAGCACGGCGAGGTGACGCAAGCGGCGCGCGAGACCGTACGATCGCAGATGCGGCATCATTTCCGGCCGGAATTCCTGAATCGCGTGGACGACATAGTGATCTTCGAGCCGCTTGATCTCTCGGAGATCGAACAGATCGTGGAGTTGCTCGTCGAGGACCTGCGCCGTCGATTGGAGGATCGCGGACTGTCGCTCACGCTCACCGATGCGGCCAGGAAGCACGTGGCGCGTGAGGGATTCGATCCGGTCTACGGGGCGCGTCCCTTGAAGCGTTTCCTGCAGCATCACCTGGAAACCCAGATCGCACGGGCAATCTTGTCTGGCGAGACGACTGAGGGCGCGACGGTGGAAGTCGACGTGGCCGACGGCGACCTACATGTGCGGCTCACCGCCAGCTCCGTGGTTGAAGAGAAGCCAGTTGTGGAAGAGGCCTAGGCTGAATCTCACGGGCTGAAGCGCGACGCTGAATCGCAAGGCTGAATCGCAAGGCTGAATCGCGGCGCTGAAACCCAAGGCTGAATCGCAAGGCTGAATCGCAGGGTTGAATCGCGGCGCTGAAACCCAAGGCTGAATCGCCGACGGCGACGCCGGAGCTCGAGGGAACTCCGGCGTCAGCCGAGCGGCGGTGACCCACGGAAGATGGGGCCGCCACGCGCAGATCATCGATGGTGCCTAGTCGATGGTGCTAGTTGCCACTCACCGCGCCCGAGCCCACCGCGGGGGCAAACCCGCCGTCGGCCGTACCGTTGTCGCATACCGTTCCGTCGTAGGCGACGGCTTCCAGGCCTGGCTCGGCGATCGTATCCAAGAGTTCCTGACCATCAGTGCCGGATCCGGTGCTGCAACCGAACAACGTGATCTTCTTCACCTTGTTCTTGATCTGGTCGCGGAACCAGGCGGCGTTGGCGGTGCCGATGCGGGTGCCGGCGTTGTTGGCGGTAGCATTGCCCGCGGCGACGCCGGTGCCCACGTTGATGCCGCCGGAGCTGCCGTGGGCCACGTAGAACACGTCGATCTTGTTGGTGCCATCGAAGGCCGCGCAGATCTTCTCGATGAGTTCGCCCAGGTTGGCCGCCGACTGGCCCGCGGGTCCGCCCATCATACTGCCCGACAACACCGTCGCGCCGCCGGTGCCGATGTTGGCCTGGTAGTCGGTCTTGGCGTTGCCGCAGCCTATGCACAGGTCATCGCACAGGTCGCGCATGGCGATATCCTGGCCGCGTTTGGCGTTGCCGGCTTTCACGCCGAGCCACTGGAAGTTGTCGGGTCCGAAGGTGTCGAAGAACGTCGTGGTGAACTCGGCGCCCTTGCCGATGGTCGGGTACGCGTTGCCGTTCTTTGTGCTGGCGACCCAACGGATCTCGTTTTCGAAGCCTGCTGGGTGGGTGACGGCGCGATAGGTGACGGGCGTGCCGGTAAGTACGGTCTCGTCCTGCTCGTGACTGACGATCTCAACTCGATAGGTGTCGATCCGGATTTCCTGGGCCAGCGAAGGCGGCCCGACCGAGATCACGTTCGCGCCAGCACGATCCAGGGTCTGCTGATCTGTGCGACCCAGCGACACTGCCTTGCCATTGACGCGCCATTCCATGAGACTGCCGGCCGCGCGCGATTCCATGTTGCTGCTGAAGTCGATGACCAGACCAACCGCGGTTCGGTAGTGGTTGTGACCAACTTCAACGATGTCACCGATCGACGGTCCGAACCAGGCCGCCATGGTTTCCAGGTTCGTGGCGTAGGTGGTTACTTCGGGTCGGGCTTGCTGCAGGGAAATTGCCAGTTCTGCGAAGTCAGTCGGGGTGACATCCACGATGCGCAGGTTACATTCATTGACCGCCGCCAGGTTGCCGGACGCATCTGAGACCGTGACACGGATCGCCAGTTCATCGGCCGCATCTGGCGTACACACTGCATACGATGACTTCGCATCGCGGTCTTCCTCCGACGCTCCTTCCCACTCAATGGTGGCGCCTTGGGGAAGCGCGTACTTGAATCGGAGAGCGGCGCCGCGCGGGACGCGGAACATTGTAGTGCCGTCTACGTTGTGCCAACCCGTCGTGAAGTCCTCGATGGGGCCAATGAGGATGCCGGGCGCATTTTCGACAGCGGGGGCCGCAACAGGTGCGAACGCTTCCGGCTCAGTGGGGGCGACGGAAATCTCTCGGCCGCAACCGAACAGCGTGACCATCATGAGTGCGGTAGCCACGAGCATTTGGTAGTAACGTCGGGTCAACATGATCTGGACTCCTCGAAGAGGTGGTACGGGAATCGACGGTTCGAGTGAGCGCTCGGCAGGGGTTCTTCACAAGGCGAGCGCGCCTGTCGTTCGCTGGGGACCCCTGGACGGGTAGTGGAACTCCTCGTTTGCAGCCGTCGGCTGGAGAAGTCCTCATCCGCTCCGGGAGAGCCATCGATGACGACTTGGATAGATTACACATGTAGACAGATGCATACAAGAAAAAACTAACAGGGTAGTAGTAAACGTTGTTTACGAATGTGAGCGATATGAGATATCACTTCCGACTTGTCGCGGAAAGGGCGGAAGTTCAACAATAAGAATCACTTCAATAGGACCTCACCGATCGTTCCCGCTGATCGAGACATCACCGCGAGAGGGTTCACTGTGGAAAAAGAGAAGGGAGAAGCGCGATGCCGGTTATGACCGAATACGCCCACGGCCAGTTTTCATGGATCGATTTCACTGCCCACGACGCCGATACGGCGGCGAAGTTCTACTGCGACCTCTTCGGATGGAGCGTTGAAAAGCAGGACACGCAGGGTGGTCCACCGTATTGGATCTTCAAGTCCAGGGGACACGAGGTCGCGGGACTGGGACAAATGGACGATGCGATGAAAGCCATGGGAATTCCGCCCACATGGAACAACTATTTGAACGTCGACGATTGCATGGCCGCCGAGCAGCAATGCGCGAATCTAGGCGCGACCGTGGTAGTGCCGACCATGAAGGTACTCGATGCTGGCTCACTCGCGTTTCTCACCGATCCTACCGGCGCGATGCTCGGCCTGTGGCAAGCGGACAAGCACATCGGCGCTGGCCTCGTGAACGATCCAGGATCTTGGTCGTGGAACGAGCTGGCTACGCGCGACCTCGCCAAGGCCAAGGAGTTCTACGCGGCCGCGTTCGGATGGACCTACGAAGCCAACGAAGCCTCGCCAACTGAATATTTCATCGCCTACAACGGCGGCGATATGGCCGCGGGCCTCATGCAGATGACCGCCGACTGGCCGAGCGAAGTCCCGCCGTATTGGTCGGTCTACTTCACGGTTGCGAATGCCGACGCAGCGACCGAAAGACTTCAGTCGCTCGGCGGCACGGTGATCGCTTCGCCTTTCGACATTCCCATCGGGCGCATCGGCGTGATGTGCGACGCGCAGGGCGGCGGCTTCAATCTGTTCCAGCCGGCTGGCTAGTCTTGAATGGGTTAGCCAGCTTCGGGTTTTTTGCTTGAGGGCATCCCGTCGTCGTTGGTAGGCGGCGGGAAGGTCAGGTCCGTTTTCCTGAAGCGGGCGAATTCGCGGGCGCGCTCCAGGATGCGCTCGAACGTGACTCCTGCAGCGAGCAAGCGCTCTTCTTCGGCATGCCAGTTGACGTGGCATCTACGACACAGAGAGACGCAGTTGTCGACCGTGCCTTCGCCCTTGTCGACCTGACGATGCAGGTGATGCACGTCGACGAACTGGGTGTTGGCGCAGCGTCGGCAGCGATGCTGATCTCGCATGAGGACCCGGTGTCGCACCCTGGGGCGAATAGTTGACTTGGTGCTGCCGTCTTCGCGGATCTCAACCGCGTCACACAACGCCGCGCGAGCTTCGGCGGCGGAAAGTGTCTTCATGCCATCGCGAGTGGGGCTGGCCACCCCCGTGCACGCATCGCATCGGTAGAGCACAACCTGGGCGGCGGGGCGCGAACGAATTCCTGGCTCGGCGGGAGTGCCGTTCAGCTCAGCGGCCGAACCCTCCGAGCTGATCGAGTCACCATTCACCCGGGTAACATGTTGTGAAGTAAAGAGATCAAGTGCGCAAAGAAGAAGCTGGGCGGTGTCTTTCTGGCCCTGGCGACGCGCGCGCTCCATCAACTTCTCAAACTGGGCCGACTGCAAGGCCGTGAGCTCGAAGCTGATGCGCCGCGGTGGATCGCCGATCGGAAGTGCAGACGAGATGCCGAGAGCCAGGTCCCGTTGAGTGGTTCGCGCACCTTTGCGTCGCCGTCGGACCTGCTTCGCTTTCTTTTCCAGTTCGCGACGGGGAACGTTTTTCGCGAGTTCAACCCATTCGTCCTGGTTGTCCGGCGTCGCGACCGCGCCAACCGTGCGCGCCTTCGTCCACGTTACCTCACCGGTCTCGAGCGCCTTCTCGAGCGCAGGCAGGCGCTTGATATCTTTCGCCAGTCGGACGAATTGCATCGTCTTCCCGTGCGAGAGCTTCAGCCCCTCCAGGGCGTAGTGTTGTATGTCGGCGTAGCCGAGCACCCGGTAGTGTTCGCCGTGCATGATTTCAGCGAATGCGAGTGTTGCGTTCTTGTGTGCACTCTCTAGTTTGGTGAGGGCAGCCACGAGGGTCTCGTGCGCGTTGCGAGCGCATTCGAGTTCGTCCATGACATCGTTCCGGATCCGGGATGCGTTTCATGGAAGGCAACTGCAAAATAGTCGATTGGTCGGGTCGGCCGCAATAGCATCGCGGCGATGTTGGCAGGTCGGCAACGTGTTGACTCAGTCGGCTAGGGGCCACGTCAACAGATTGAGGAACGCGCGGTACGCGCCGGGCACGCCAGCGCGTAATTGGCGGTACCACACCAGCGACGTGTAGGTGTACGCGCCTTGGCCAACCCGTGCGGTGAGCAGTGAACCGTGTTGTGGGCCTTCGCCGGGGTCGGCCATGCTGACCAGAGATTGATACCCGTCGTCCCACTCGGCGGGGAAATAGAGCCCGCGTTCCTGAACCCAGCCTTCCCAGTCCTCGTCTTCAAGTTGGTGAGGGTAACTCCAGAACGGATGGTCCTCGTGGTGACGGGTGATGGCTGCGGTTTCATCGACGATGCGTCCGCGGCCCAACGTGATGGGTAGGATGGGCCAGGGAGATCCGCCGTCGTCGTCGTTCCACTCGAACGTTTTCTGGTAGTTCACCACGAGGTGTCCGCCGTTGCGTACGTAGTCGTGGAGTCGTTCGTTGTGCTTCTTCAGGTCTTCTCGCACCAGGTAGGCGCGGATGTCTAGGCATATGACCGAGTAGCGTGACAGGTCGCCGGTGGCGAGGTCCTGGTCGGAGAGGTGGTCTACGGATACCCCAATGCTCTCCATGGCGTCGGCTGTCGTTGTGTCGACGCCAGCGACGAATCCAAGCTTCATGTCTTGTGGCACGTCGACTTGAAGCACAGGAACCGTGAAGTCTCTACGATGGCCGCCGTTACCTACACTTACCTCTACGGCACCTATCCTGGCGTCGATTGGGGCTGTCAGCTGCAGTTGAGCTTGGCTCCATCCTGCGCGGCTTGGGGAGAATGGGGACAGCCTTGACGTCAATGCCCCTGATTTGACGTCGGTATTCTTGGCCGAGCCGAAGCATCGAACGGTGAGCATTGTGCTGGAGCCAGGCACTACGGCGGGTATCGTAGTTGGAGCGACGAAATATGAATACGGAGGTCGTTCAGGGATGGTAATCCGACGCAGTTCCTTCTCGCCGTCGCCGAATGTGATCTCGAGTTCCAGCGAATCCGTGACGGTCCTTCTCGTGCGAACGAAGTCTTCGCGGGGAAGATTCGGTTCGGCGAACAGGTTCCTGAACTCGATCGCCCAGCATTCGTGCTGGAGGTCTGTTCTCGGAGAGCACCGAGGTCTTGTCGCGGTGACGCGCATGCCATCGGGGACAGGCCCGAGAACTCCGATGGAGCTGATACGCGGATGCGGGGGCAGGAACTGAACTTGTTCGCCGTTACCGTTGTTCACGATCAATGGCGAACCGGTTTCGATTCGACGTGCTTGATTCAAGAGACCGCTTCCCCGAACCCGGCGACCGTTGAGGAATTTCGCGTCTCGGTCAGCGTTTGCTAGAAAAGGCCCGCGCCCGAAATGTCGGTCGATGCGAGCGATCGAGGCTGACGACATGGGCTCGTTCGGAACATAGCCGTAAAGTCCATGGATCCAGTTGTAGACGTCGTCCCGCCAGTCCGTGTGTTCCACTATGTCCGGCACCACCCGATAGGTCTTGGCTCGCGCACCGCTGGGTGTTGGCCGTAGTCCCATTCCCTGAGACTTGTGGCGTCTCAGCGCGACGTGGGCCAGACCTGCGTAAGTCCAAGGAAGGTCCGGAGCGGGTTGGCCAGAATCGATGACTAGTTTCATTTCGGTGCCATCGCCAGATTCTGGGTCCGAGTCAAGTTCCAGCAGAATAGGCGGCCTCATCCGATGGACTTCCGTCATCCGCCGGCACGCCTCCCGCAGAATGAGGCTCGTGGCGCGATGGTGACCGTGCCCCTCGTCCGGCGTGTGATGGGTGAGGATGATCGCCGGATCGAAACGTCGGATCTCGTACATCATTCGCTTGACCATGGTCTCGAAACCCCATCGCTCAAGTGCTTCGTCAGCCGTCTTGCAGAAGCCGAAGTCCAGAGCGTTCAGAAACGAGATCGTCGCGCCGTAGCCGGTGGCCGCGGCTTGGCACTCGTAGCTTCGGATCACACCGAGCGCGTCACCCAGTTCGGGACCGATCTCGTTCTGACCGCCCTCGCCGCGGGTTGCATAGACGATGTGCGTGCGGTAGCCGTAGTGGCGTCGTAGGAATGTGAGGCTGGCGCCGTCTTCATCGTCGGGGTGGGCGGCCACGTTCATGATTCGGATGTCGTTCTCTGCGTCCTTGCGCAGAAGCTTGGCGCGGATGTCCAGGTCGTTCAAGTACGCTTGTAGGATTGCTTCCTCGTTTGCGTACTTGTCGGCGCTCGAAGCGGGCGCGGCGCTCGCAGGGGATGCGGTGACCACAGAAGGTGCTACGAGCGCAGAACCAAGAAGAGCTACGACGAGCGCGACGAGGACGAATCGTTCCATGACTTGGCTGCATTCGGAATGAGGATGAGAGCGGACGTGAGCAAAACCGCGATCCAGGTGCCCATGGCCGCGGCCCGGCCGAGATTGAACAATCGTAGTTCCGACAAGATCTCGATGCTGATCGGGCGGTTCTCCGGAATGTACAACAGAATGGATACGACGAACTCGCCCACGGCCAACACGAAAGCCAATGCGCTGGCTCCGGCGAGCGCGGGCAGGACCACGGGAAATGTAACCTGCCACGCGGCTCGGGTGGGCGATGCGCCCAACGTTCGGGCGGCGGCCTCGAGTTGGGCGCCGCGGGCCTGGAGTACGCCGGTAACGGCGCGAACCTGCATGGGCATGAATCGGATCGCGTAGGCCCAGGGCAAGAGCCACGGGGTAGATGCGAGCACCAAACCGAAGCCGGCGACATGGCGATCGTTGTAGGCGGCGAGCCACGCCATACCCATGGCGGTGGCCGGTACGGCCCAGGCCAATGAACCGATGATCGACGCCCACGGACGGCCGCGAGAAGGACCCAGCGCTTCCGCGCGTCCGACACCCCAGGCCCAGATGGCACCGACTAACGTGGCGGGCGCGGCCATGAGCAAGCTGTTCAATAGTGGTCGCCACGAGGCGGGGTCCCACAAGCCACGGTGATTGGCGAACGTGTACTCGGGTGGTAACGGCTGAAACGTCCAGCTGCCGTCGCGTACGAAACTCAGCAACAACAACGTCAGGTGGGGCAGGACCATCACGGCTACCAACAGGAATGCCAGCGTGTTGTGCAACCAGGGACGTTCGGCGAGTGAGCTTCGCGGAGGAGTTGGACGGGTCGAGGGTCTAGCCGTGGGGCGGAAGAAGAGCAGCGACACACTGATGGCCGCCAGCACCAACGTTTCCACGTAGGCCAGGTCCAATTCACCGCCCATGCGCCGCGCGACGATTTCGGTGCTCAGGTAGCGCCCGCTTCCGCCCAGTAGATACGGGGCGCTGAAGCTGGCCATGCTGGCCATGAACGAGATCCATACCGATCCCATGGCCGCCGGCCGCAATTGCGGCCACCAGACGCCGCGCAACATGGACCCGCGCGAAGCACCCAGTGTCCGCGCGGCGTCTTCCTGCGCCTGGTCGAGTTGCCCAAACCCATCCCGCATGAGCAGAAACGACAACGGCAGAAAGCTATATACATGCACCAGCCAAACCGCGACGGGGCCGTTGGGCGGTGGCGGTGGCGTGTCGTTGATGAACTGCCGCCAGGCCCCGGCCAGCAACCCAACGTCTCCCCACAGAAACATGAACGACATCACGCCGACCAACGGAGGCAGCGATAACGGAAGCAGCGGGGCCAATTGCGCCAGCCCGCGGCCGGAGAATCGTCGCCGTCCGCTCCACGCGGCCAGCCCGGCGGCAACGGCGGTGCACGCCAACGCAGTCGCCAGACTCACGATCACGCTGGTGGCGATGGCCTCGCGGACGGTGTCGCCTTCTGGCGCGATCAGTAGACGCCACGCATCGGGTTGGTCGACGGTCTTGCCGACCAGCAGTCCAAGCGGGGCCAACACGGCCCAGGCCAGGATCAACGTTGCGATCCATTCCCAGGATCGAAACCTCATGGTGAGGAGGGAATCCAGGGGGGCGCGTCGAGTTCGACATTCACTTCGTCGCCGGTCTGGACTCCCGGTTCGACCCGTGAACTCCACAGTCGCTGCGCGCCCACTTGCGCCAGGCGGACAAGCGCGCGTGGCTCCGATCCCACGTACACCAACTCGTCGACGGTCGCCTTCGCGCTCAACACCGCGGTGGGTGAGGGCGTCTTCCGCAGGAATAATTCCTCGGGCCGAATCAAAGCGAGTGTCGGAGAATCCGCGAAATCGAACCGATCGCCGTCGCGGGCCAAGGGAAGCTCGTTCACGGCCCCCAACATTTCCGCCGCCGCACGATCCGCGGGCCGTGCGTAGACATCACGAGGAGTACCGGTTTGCACGATGTGGCCTTCACGCAACAACGCCAGGTGATCGGCCAGCCAGAACGCGTCTTCCCGATCGTGCGTGACCAGCAGGGTCGTCACGTGCCACGTACGCAGCCATTCGCGCAGTTGGCGGCGCACGCGCGCGCGTAATGCGGGGTCGATGTTGCTCAACGGTTCATCCAACAGCAGCAGTTTCGGTCGCGGCGCCAGCGCTCGCGCCAACGCCACCCTCTGTTGCTGTCCGCCGGACAATTCGTGCGGTTTTCGGTCGAGCAGGTCGTCGATCTCCAGTCGGGTCGCAAGTTCGTGCACCCGCGTTGCCGTTTCCGGACGCGAATCCCTTACACCGAACGCAATGTTGGCAAACACGCTCATGGAAGGAAACAGCGCGTAGCTCTGGAACACCACGCCAATGCCGCGCTTCTCCGGGGGAAGATGGGTGATGTCATGGCCCTCGAGCGAAATCCGCCCGGTCTGCATGGGCAGCAATCCGGCCAGCAGCGACAGGAGGGTGGACTTGCCGCTGCCGCTGGGGCCAAGAAGCGCGAACAACGACTGCGCCGGTACGTCGAGGTTGAGGTCGTCCAAGACCGCGGTGTCGCCGTAGGCGAAGTTGACGCTATCGAGCACCAGCGAAGATGAACGCATGGGGGTGTCAGTGCCCTTGCTCGCGCAGGTACTTCGCGCCGCGGCCCTTGATCTGGCGATCGAACACGTTCATCCAGCCCGGCCCTTCGCTCGCCAGTCGTTCCCACTGCATGTCCATGGCCACGATGGGAATGCCGACCCAGTCAGGGAGGGTGGCCGGGTCGAGATCGCTGCGAACGGGGATTCGGTAGAACTCGTGCGCCATCTTCGCGGCCATTTCTGGCGAGGTGACGAACTCGTAGAATGCGCGCGCCGCTATTCCGTTGGGTTTCGTTTCGTCGTCGCGTCCGGCGATCAGGGCGATGCCGTCGACCAGCACTGGCGTGCCAAGCGGTGGGACCTTGAATTCGAAAGGGAATCCATACTTGTCGATCTGCAACATGGCATCGGGCAGGTTCCACACCGTGATGTCGCCGCGTCCGCGCGCCAACGATTGAAACAACATCGTGGGATTGGCGGCGTAGGAAACGGTTACTTCGTCGAGGCGCGCCAGCGTGGCCAGGCCACTCGCCTCGGTCTCGGCGTTCAGGATGAGCGCCCCGAAGATGGTGCGCATGGTGCCGCTGGCCAGCGGCTCGCGTAGGATGACGCGGTCCTTGAAGACGGGGTCAGCCAGGCCTTCGAACGAATCGGGTATCTCGGCGTGCGTGACGTTCGCCTTGTTGTACAGGATGACTTCCGGTGTGAGAAACGTCCCGTACCAACGATGTTCGCGGTCGCGCCGATCTTCGCCGGCGGCCCCAGACCACGACGGTTGGTAGGCCTCCAGCAGCGATTCGTTCGCCGCGGTCATGAACATGGTGGCGGGGGCTCCGAACCATACGTCGGCCTGTGGCCTCTTGGCCTCGGCCCGCAGGCGGTCGAGGATTTCCTGGCTGCCCATGTCGAGCCAACGAACGTCCACGTTCGGGTGAGCGGCCTCGAAATCCGATTCACACAACGAAAGGAGTTCCTTCCCGTGCGGACTGTAGACGGTAACCGTGGCCGCGATGGTCGCGGTCGTACTGGCCGCCACCAGACCCAACGCGATCACCAGAAATACGACCGAGCGGTGGATTGGCCATGGGTTCTGGTGGCCACGCCACGGGCCGAGGTGGCTTTGCCACGGGTCGAGGTGGCTTTGCCACGGGTTGAGGTGGCTCCGCCATGGGCTGGCCGGTCCCTGATCGTCGGGATTTCTCGTGTGAAAGTGCATGTCGGGAAGGCTCCCACTGTGGAAAATGGTTGTCAATCTGTACTTTACGCGAGTCAGGCCGAGCTGGGGCCGAGTTGACAAGGGCCCGCCGATGTCCTTAATTTCCGGTGACAGCAAGGGAGTTCCCGTCTCTTTCCCCTCCGGAATATGGCGTCTCACATAACGTCGGCCACGGGCAGTCGCGCCATGCGTACGTTCGCCGGTGCCATCCTTCTATTCGTTGGCTCGTTCGGTTGTTCCGAGGATGACCCGGTCATTCCAACGGTCCCGGTGGTCGAGGTCCAATTCCAGCCCGTTCCGGGTGATCTGACGCTTGTGGCCTTCCAGTCGCTCCAGTTCAGCGCGACCGACGGAGAGGGGGCTGCGCTGACCGCTCGGTTCATCGTGGACGGCAATGAGCTGGCCGTGGACTCCAGTTTCAGCTTCCGCGGCGAAGAGATCGGGCTCGCGGTGGTGGAAGCCATCGTGGAAACCGAAAACGGTGACGAATTCCGGGCAACCTGGCGCGTCACGGTTACTGAGGTAGGCACTCCCGATACTCCAGCGGTGGCCCTCGTCACGGCGTCGGTCGGTCCGGTTCCCGCATCCCTGGAAGTTGTTTGGGACGAGCCGGGCGTTACCTCGGACAACGTTCCCATTGAAAGCTACACCCTGGCTTTCTCGCGGTCGCCCATCGCCGACGGCGAGTTCGATTCCGTGGATCAGTTGGTCGTGGCCCACAACGATTCCGCGATACGCCAACGCCAGCAACTCGATGGTCTCGACGAGCGCGAAATCTACTACGTGCGTGTGCGTGCGCGGGACCGATTCGATCGGGAGTCCGAGTTGAGTCCCGAGGCATTCGGCGAGGTCACCGGACACTTCGACGTTACAGGTAACGTTCAGGTATTTGATCCGGCCGCTCCGCTCGGACCGTTGCCGGGCGTACTGGCCGACCTCAACGGCTACCGCGACGTGACCGACGCGGCGGGCGACTTTCGATTGTTGGGCCTACCGGACTTGTTCGAGGAACCACTCAGCCTTCAGTACACCGCGGGTCAAGCCTACTACGCGATTCGCACGGACGCGTTCGAGCCCATCGATCGCCGCCTGGACCTGGTGTTTTTTCCGCGCGACTTCGTGGTATTGAGGGGTCAGACACCGGCCGACGACGCGACCCTGACCATGCTGACGTTCTTGCGGCGTATGACGGGCCGAGAGTTCCAGAAAGATCTGCCGCTGTTTCGCTGGGAAGAGTATCCCGTCCATATCTACACGCCCGGATACACGTACACGAATCCAGAAACCCAGGAAGTGGTGGACTATCGGGCCGCGTTCGAGTTTGCCGCCGCGGGATGGAACGAGCGATCAGGCCAGGAGTTGATTCGCATCGTGGATGCCCCGGTGGCCGTGGGCTGTGAGATGCGCCCTGATCTGCAACCCGGCCAGGGCGCGCACGGTAGCGTTGAGTTGCTCGAGCCATCGGGGATCTTCCGATCGGTGATTCCCCGCAGGGTGGCCGTGCGCATGGTGTCTGAGCTCAACACCCAGGACTTCTGCAACCGGGTTGCTGCCCATGAACTGGGACATGTGTTGTTGTTGCAACACAGCGCGGCGGTGGACCATGTGATGAGCATTGGCGCGCCCGTGATAACCGGTGGTCAGCCGCATTTCGATGAGGCGCGCTTGGCCCGCCTGATATCCGGCATTGCACAGGGCATGATTCTGGACTGGTACATTGATCCCTGACCTCGCTGCCTGACCAACCTATCTTACATTTCTCGTCGTACCTTGCACCGTGCCCTGCTCGTGGTTTACCGTGAGCTTGTAATGTTAGATTGGAACTCGGTATCGATTCACACGAATCGGTGGGAGGTGATGGACATGCGTAACAACCTTGCCAGCTTGGCTCGCTCCCTAAGTATCAACGAGATCGAAGCGCTTCTCGTAATGAAAGAGCAACTGGTCGAGGCCGAAACGAGGCGGGCAGAAGTGGAGGACGAACTCCACCGCATCGACGGCGAGATCGCTGATCTGGTCAAGAAACTCGGGAGAACGGGGCCGCGTGCGGGTGTAACCCGACGCACGGCTTCAGGACGTCGCAAGGCGGGCGCTACCGCGAAAGGCCGCGGCAAAGGCCGTGGTGGCAAGTCACTCGAGGATGTCGTCGTAGACCTGATTCACTCGAAGGGCGGCCCGATGTTGTTTCCCGACATCAAGAATTCGATTCTTCGCCGCAATCTGTTTGCCACGAGCTCGAAGAACTTCGACAACGTCCTTCGACGGACGATTTCGACGAGCACGAAGATCCGGCGGATTGCTCGCGGTACCTACACGGCCTAGTGCCGTTTGGTCCGCGTGAAGTCCGAGGCTTCCGGCGCGGGTGGCATTGCCCGTCCGCGCCGGCTCGGTCGATCGCCGACTACTTCGCCGCGACGATGTAAGCCAACCAGCTTTCACACGGAAAGCCTCGCTCGTTGACCTTGTACTCGCCGGAGCCGTCGCCTTCGTCGTCGAATTCCTCGAAGTACGAGATCACGCGTTTGAAGCCGGCCTCGGCCAGCAGTTCCTTTGCTTCGGGCATGGACCAAAGTCGCCAGTCGTACTGGAACGCGCGTAGGATTTCACTTCCGTCTTCGAATCGGAAGTGGATGTAGCATTTGTGCTCGCCGGTCCCGGGCCAATGCTCGTCCTGATCCCACACGTAGATGAACTCGTCGTCGATCCAACGCTCTTCTTCGAGCGGCTCGACGGCCTCCGAGCCTCCGTACATGTCCATGACGAAGATGCCGTCGTCGGCCAGTCCGGCGTACACCGCGCGGAAGTACTCGAGCAGTTCCGTGCGCGTATGGAACACCTGGTAGCTGAAGTTCTGCGCGCTGCGGATGTCGGCCGGGATGACCGCTGGGTCGCGGACGTCGCCGCGGACCAGATTGACACGCTCGGCTTGCGCTCCCAGTGGCTGGACGTTTTGTTCGCGACCCCAGTCGAGGGTGGACTGATCCAGATCGAAGCCCTCGGCCGTGTAGTCGTCGCCCTGGGTGACCCAGCGCGAAGTCGTGAAGGCAGTGCCGCAGAAATCTTCGCGGAGGTGGCGCGGCTCCTTGTTGCGGATCTCGCGATAGGCCCGATTGAGGAACTCGATCTCGAAGTCAGGATCCTGGACAGCACGTTGATATAGATCGTGGAGATCGGCGTTTGCCGCGGTCAGGTTGGAAATCGGCTTCTTCGCCTTACGCTTCTTCGAACCCTTCTTGCCTCGTCGTTGCAACTGTCCCTTCATGGCGCCTGGTCTCCCGAAATCCAAAAGGTGAAAAGAAACCGGCACCCTGATGGGTGCCGGCAAATAGAGTTGTAGCCGAAACCGGCGTATTTGTCAGATCGAAATTGGTGGCCGAAAGTCATTGGGTTTCGGTCAGGGAACCAGCGACTTGCCCTCGAGCTCCTCGCCGACCGGCAAGCCGAAATCGGTCAATACCGTAGGGGCGATGTCCAGGATGCTACGCGACTGTTCCGGCAGGACGCGATTGCTGAAGAAGATCCCACCGGAAATATCTGGCGACACACTGCAGTGGTCGCCGCTCCAGTTGTTGAGATTGTCCTCGAATACCTCGGGAGGGATTCCTCCGGCCGCGGTCTGCCAGGATACCCGGTATCCCGTATTGAAACCCACGAACAGATCGGGCGCGTTGGGCAGTTCTGGACCCTTGAAGATATCTTCGCGTTTGAACACGTTCAGCACGACCGGTCGCTCCGGATCCTCGGGATCTTCCATGGCCTTCAGGGCGGCGATGAGTTCGTCGACGGTCGCCCGGTACTCCGACGTCTTCACCGCGCCCTGCGGTTCACGGCCGCGCAGGTTCATGTAGATGCTGCCCAGGCCAAGGGCGTAGGCCTTCGTGCGTGGCCAATCGACGTTCTGGAAGAAGCGTCCCTCGGGATCGAAGAAATCTTCGAGCTTCTGGTAGTTCTTGCTGGGGTCGTGGCCTTTCAGGGCCATGAATCCGTTCTTCACCAACCATGTATTGATGTTCACGCCACGTCGAAAGCTGTGGAAGCCGTGGTCGCTCACCACCATCAGGTGTGTGTTTTCGTCCACGTGGTCGCGCATGACGTCGCCGACGATGCGGTCCATCTGCTCGTAGATCCAACCGATCTGATCGGCGTACTTCGCGGCCAGCGCGGCGTCGTAGAACGGATGCGTCTCGTCGTAGAAGCGGAACATCATGTGTTGCATGCGGTCGCTGGACAAGAAGACACCCACGAACAGATCCCAATCGCGCTTGGTGAGCTCGCCCTTGATCACGGTTTCGCGTCGGTCGAGGGTATACCGCAGGTCTTCGAGAAACGTATCGATGTCGATCTGGTTGTCCTTGAGCGGATTGGTGGCAATGGCCCAACCCACGGTTTCGCGCAGGCCGTACTCCTTGGCCATCTGCGACGCGTATCCCGTGGGCGCACTGATCCGCACCGTGGGCTCCTGCCCCGGGGCCTTTGGCAGGTGGTGGGGGTGGAAGTTCAACGGCTCCTGGTAGATCTTGAAATCCGGCTCGGTGGTCAGCAGTTTGAAGCGCGTCATGGCCACCAGCTTGATCAGCGGATTCATCTTGAACGTAACCGTCGCCCAGTCGCTCCACTCGCCCTCATCCAGTTCGATGCTGTTTCCCTGAAACGACAAGCGCATTGATTTGGGTCCGGTGCGCTCGATTTCCATGGGAATGGGAATCTCGGGTTTGCCCCCGTTTTGTGCCTTTGGCGCCGTGAAATTCACGGGTCCACGGATCTCCGTCTGTCCCCGGTCACCGTTCATGACCACGTGCTTCAGGTTGCCGGCGGTCTCGGAAGTCTCGGAGTCGAAGCTGGCCGAACTGTAGACCGACCAGTTTCCCCACGTCTGGCGCACGTCGGGCGTACCCAATCCGGTGGTGAGTTGGACGCCGGGCTCAGCCTTCGCGGGAAATGTAACGGGAATGTCGATGGCCGTGACGCGGCGACCGGAGGCAGCCACCTGGTCCCAGAAGGCAACACCCTTGCGGGTGCTTTCGGCCTTGGGCATTTCGTAGGGAATCCAGCGAAACGCCGCCAACGCTCCCACGCCACCGGCTCCCATTGCGAGCACCACTCCCGCGACCAGCGCGGCGCGCGCTCCGGCCCGGGCCATCTTCAGGCCGAGAAAACCCACGAGAAACGCCACGAGGGCCAAGCCCGCGGCCAGGGCCCCGCGTGTGACCCGGCTGGGCATGATCGATTGCGTCGTGGACTTGGCCAGGGCGATTTCGGGCAGGTAGGTACCAGGTACCCGTCGCAGAAAATCAAAGATCCCGTGGTGTCCTGGACCCTGGCCCGTGGTGAAGCTGGCCCAGCTCACCGGCGATTCGGCCGGGTTGGTGGTGGCCAGCGAACTGAACGTACCCTGCTCGGCCAGTCGTTTCAGATTCGGTAGCCGACCCTGGTCCATGAACGTCTGCACCAGGTCGGGGTCGGCGCCGTCGAAACCCAGAATGATGACGCGTTCGGTGGTCTGGGTCTGCGCCGGGCTGACGCTGGGCGTCAGCGCCAGAAACAGCGCTGACGCGACGATCAGACACACCGTGATGAGCGGGAGAGAGCGCATGCGATTCCTTTTCCTGGTTGTCGTTGGTCAGTCGGTT